>NZ_JBBOXL010000001.1:0-1250000 GCF_038007605.1 Niallia sp. FSL K6-0212
ATATTCTGCAGCTCTTCCTGATCCAGCCATAATAGATGTCGGTGTCGCAAGCCCTAATGCACAAGGACAAGCAATAACTAAAACAGCGATCAGCTTTTCGAGACTTTCCGCAAAATCACCAGGTGTAATGATAAAATACCAGAAAAGAAAAGTAATCAGCGCAAGACTCACAACAATGGGCACAAAAATACCAGAAATATGATCGGCCAAACGCTGAATGGGCGCTTTCGAACCTTGTGCTTCTTCGACCACTTTAATGATTTGTGCCAGTGCGGTTTCTTTGCCAACCTTTGTTGCTTTTATTTTTAAAAAGCCATTTTTATTTATGGTGGCCCCTATAACAGTGTCCCCAGCCTGTTTATCAACTGGAATGCTCTCCCCCGTTAACATGGATTCATCAATGGCAGACTGTCCTTCGATAATTTCTCCATCAACAGGAATTTTTTCACCTGGTTTTACAAGCAGTATCTCACCAGCCACAACTTCTTCAAGCGGTATTTCCATTTGTTCTCCGTGGCGAATAACAACCGCTGTTTTTGCTTGAAGCCCCATTAATTTTTTTATCGCCTCAGAGGATCTTCCTTTTGCTTTGGTTTCAAATAATTTACCTAATAGAATTAAGGTAATCAAGATTGCACTTGTTTCAAAATAAAGCCCTGCAGGGTGGCCAGAATGTCCCAATGCTTCAAAGGATAAATAAACGCTATAAAAATAGGCAGCGGAAGTTCCTAACGCAACTAGAACATCCATATTAGCGCTCTTATTTTTCAATGCTTTATATGCCCCTACATAAAACTGCTTCCCGACAAAAAATTGAATAGGAGTTGCCAATGCCATCTGAACCCATGGATTCATCAATAAATCTGGGACATATAGAAAAGAAGTAAAGGAAAAGTGGCCCACCATTGTCCATAAAAGAGGCAGTGATAAAATCATCGAGAAGATAAATTTGCGTTTTTGTCTCTTAAATTCTGCTTCTTTTTGATTGATGGATGCTTGTTTGGATTCTTTCTTCGTTGCCCCATAACCAAGCTTTGTTACTTTACTAATTAGTTCCTCAGGTACCACAGTTGCTGGATTATATTCTACCGTGGCATTTTCTAAAGCCAGATTAACGGTTGCTTTATTCACCCCAGCCATTTTATTAAGTCCTTTTTCAATTCTTGTTGCACATGCTGCGCAGGTCATTCCTGAGATGTCTAATTCAATTTTTTCCGTAACAATTCCATAACCTAACCCTTCCACTTTTTCTTTAATCTTGCTTGGAGAGAGTTCATCCACCCTATATTTAACTGTCGCTTGTTCCAGCGCCAAATTTACAGTAGCATTCTCTACACCTTGCATTTTATTTAATCCTTTTTCAATACGAGTTGCACAAGCAGCACAAGTCATTCCCGTAATTTCAAAGGTTTGTTCTTTTACTTGCTCTTTCCTTTTCATAACACTTTGTTCCGCCATATCACAAAACTCCTTATACCTATATAGGGTATATTTTATTGAAAATAAAAATGTGCAAAAAAACAGCACATTTCCTCTTTAAATTACTTTACATCATAACCTTGCTCATCAATTGTTTCCTTAATCATGTCTAGAGTTACTTCATTTGCATTGTATGAAACATCAACTAATCCTTCTTTTAAATGAACTTTGACAGCAGAAACTCCATTAAGCTCTCCTACGCTTCCTTCTACCGCTTTCACACAATGATTACAAGACATGCCCTCTACTGTTAATGTTACATTTTCCATTTAAAACACTCCTTATTTTTTCATTAATTTCTGAATAGTTGTTAAAACCTCGTCGACTACTTCCATGTCGCCTTCTTGGATACGTTCAACAACACAGTTTTTTAAATGTCCTTCTAATAAAATCTTTGCTACACTATTTAAAGCAGATTGAGTCGCAGAAATTTGTGTAATAACATCATCACAATACGTATCTTTTTCGATTAACCCTTTTATGCCTCTGATCTGGCCTTCAATCCGATTTAGCCTAGTAACTAAGTTTTGCTTTACTTTATCTGAATGATGACTTTTTCGGTCACTCGTTAAATGGCAATTATCTATTCCTTGTTCCTTCTTCTCCAATAAGTCTCCCCCCTTCTTCCATATTCCACCTTATATTTATATCATACCCCCGTATCGTATAAATGTAAACAATAAAGTATGACAAAATAGTGAAAAATACTCTTTTTCCCTAATATAACCAAATTATGATATATTATTGCTATGAAAAATATTAGGCATATTCCTCGTCAATCATTAAGAGATCAAGTATACGAACAGTTAAAATCAGCAATCATTCATCTTGAATTAACACCAGGGGAAAGAATTAACGATAAGGCACTGGCTGAACAATTTGGTGTAAGCAGAACCCCTGTACGAGAAGCAATCAAAAAATTGGAGGATGAAGGATTAATTGTAACTTCTCCAGGTTCAGAAACCATTGTCAGTCTAATAGAAGTAGACCAAGCAATGCATGCCTTAACAGTCGTTGCCGCGCTCCATGCATTAGCAGCTAAATTAGCTTCTATTACTTTGTCTTCTACCGATGTCGAAAAAATGAAGGCCATTAATAACGAATTTGGTGAAGCACTCAAATCTGAGGATAAGTATAAAGCAATTCAAAAAGATGACCAATTTCATGCCGTTATTTTAGAAGCATCTCAAAATCCAGAAATAGTTATCGCTCTAGAACGACTTCTCCCTAAAATTCGGCGTTTAGAATTATTAAAATTTAATACTATTGATGGGAAAAAGTCGATCAAACAGCATCACGAGATTATTACATGTATTGAAAAGGGAAACAAATCCCTGCTTCCAACCTTAATCGAGAATAATTGGCTAAGCTTGGTCGAATATTTAGCAGAAAAATGAAAGTAGGAGGGGAATTTTTTATTCCCCTCCTACTTTCATTTTTCCTTCTCTACCGTCACCATATTACTCATTAATTCTGGATAAATCTTAAATAGTAAGGAAAGTAATTGCTGCTCCTCTTCTTCCGTTAGATTTTTCGTCATCTCTTTATTTAATCTTTCTAGCACTTTTTGTATTTCTGGAAAAATGTTCAATGCTTTTGTAGTTGGATATAAATTATAGGCACGCCGATCGTTATCATCTGTATGCCTAACAATATATCCCACGCTTTCTAGATGTTTTACCGCTCTAGCTGTTGTTGCTTTATCAAATTTTAAAACAAAGGAAAGTTCGTCTTGATTAATTCCTGGTTTCGCAATAATTGTTTTCAAAAAAGCTTGCTGCCCACCATTTCCTAATTTATAAGGTTTTAATTCCTTGGAAAGGAATTTCTGATTCTGCCTGTGAATCATCGATACAATCCTTCCAATTGGTATATCGCTCATTATGTTCCTCCCCCCCTCGGATAGTTTCGCTTCGGAAAGCGAACACTAAAATCACTGATTGTAGCATACAAAATAATAGTTGCCTGCGCAACTAACTTATTTTAAAATAAAGCAATAATAGTTGCTCATGCAACTAAATAAATGAGGTGATTATTTGCATACTTCTGTAACTGAAAATAAAAACGAAGGTCATCAGCGCCGATGGCTCATTTTTATTGTTTTAAATATATTCACATTTATGGGGACGCTCGATGCGAGTATTGTCAATATTGCGCTTCCGACTATATCTAAACAATTAAGTCTTGCTTTTGCTAACTCTCAATGGATTGTGATTAGTTATTTACTAACCATTTGTACCGTTATCCTTTTTTTCGGAAAACTGGGAGACATATTTGGGAAAATCAAAGTTTTTAAATGGGGATCTGTTCTGTTTATTATTGGTTCTTTTCTTTGTGGCTTGAGTGGTTCGCTTGCTTTTTTAGTCTTTTCTCGAATTATCCAAGCAATTGGTTCAGCTATGACGATGGCAAATAGCCAAGGGATTGTGACAGAAATTTTTCCAGTTAAAGAAAGAGGAAAAGCCCTAGGACTTATTGGTACCTTTGTCTCTCTAGGAAGTATTACTGGACCAAGCTTAGGAGGAATTATTATTTCAAGTTTAGGATGGGAATACATATTCTGGATTAACCTCCCCATTGGCGTTATTGCTATATCACTAGCATGGAAGACCCTGCCTAAGGATATAACACTAACTAAGACAAAAATCGATGTAGCAGGAAGTTTATTATTCAGCATTGCGATTATTCTCCTTATCGGCGGCTTACTGCTTGGTCAGCAATATGGCTACAACAACTGGATGATTATTGCTTCTATCCTAATCGGTTTGATTACATTCATCAGTTTTGTCATGGTGGAATATCGAAGAGAAAGCCCAATGTTAGAGCTCTCGATTTTTAAAAATCCACTTTTTTCTATTAGTATTTTTTGTGCATTTATCGTTTTTATTGCGAACTTCTGCTTTAATATCCTATCACCATTTTACACACAGGACATTCTTGGGATGTCTGCATTACATTCAGGATATATTCTGATGCTCTTTCCGATTACGATGGCCATTGTGGCTCCAATAAGCGGCTCGTTATCGGACAAAATTAGCGGTCAGGCCATTACTTTTGCTGGATTATTAGTAATGATTGCTGCTCAAATTGGACTAACATTCCTTCATGAAGGAAGTTCTATAACTCACCTTGCCTTGTGGATTATTATGCTTGGTGCGAGTTCGGGTCTCTTCCAATCCCCTAACAATTCGCTAATTATGTCAACCGTAGAGCGAAAGCAGTTAGGAATAGCTGGAAGCATTAATTCACTTGTTCGAAACTTAGGAATGGTTGTTGGTATTTCTCTTGCTACAAGCATCTTATTCTCTGTGATGAGCATGAAAGCAGGATACCGAGTAACTGCCCTGATTCCTGGTAGACCTGATATTTTTCTAAGCGGTATGCATGTAGTATTTCTTGTATCCAGCAGCCTTTGTTTCATTGGTTTGCTTCTCACCGGCTGGAGATATGCTGCATCGCACAAAGCGGATGAAAAAAAAGTTCGAAACGCTTCTTAATCGATAACTTGTTAAGAAAGCTCCTTGATTTTCATCAAGGAGCTTTTTCATTAACTAGCTATTAATCAGAATCCATACCGGTATAAATTAAAATAGCTTCGCGTAAAAACGCTGTCGTCCCTACTTGCACCTTATCATAATATGCCGTAAATCGTTCATCAGCAATATACATATCAGCAAGTCCTGCATGTGCCTCTTTCTTGTATTCTGGCCAATTGAAGGTTAGCCATTGGCGATGTAAATCAGCAGCATTCTGAGCAGCTTTCCCAGCAGGATTACCTTCTTTTAGCGCTTCTTTAAGAGTGGAAAAAAGCTTATTTTCTATCTCTATCATATTGCGGTAATCCTCTTCAGACATATTCATTAGTTTCGCATTAGATTGGTCGATAATTTTTTCGCCATACTTTTCTCGCAGTTCTTTCCCATACTTTGCTTCATTATCAGAAATCAGCTTATTCTTAAAGCCCTCGAACTTTTCTTTATCAGACATTGTCATACTCCCTTCTAATGTTTTCATCGTTTTCTCAACATTTTCAATCAATTGTATTAACTGTTTATGCTTTGCCAGAAGTTTTTCGTGATGCTCCTTTAACGCTTCTTTGACGTCAAAAGAAGGAGAAGCCATCATTTTTTTTATTGTTTCTAATGGAACATCTAATTCGCGGTAAAAAAGAATTTGCTGTAACCTATCTACTTCATTTGGTCCATAAATCCGATATCCTGATGAATTGATTCTCGCCGGCTTGAGAAGATCAATTTCATCATAATAGCGTAATGTTCGTGTGCTTACTCCAGCTAACTTTCCTAATGACTGTACGGTATATTCCATCTTTTCATCTCCTGACTATTCCATCATAAAAGATTAACGTAACGTTAATGCAAATTGTTTTTTTCATACTTGAACAAAAAAGCAGTTATCACATCGAAGGATAACTACTTTTTTGATTAAAGACAATCAATCTCTCATTTAATTAGTTAAGGAAAAAGATTTCGTCATTCCACCTTGTTTGTATCCAATGATATAAAAACAGACTAAATGAATTTTCCCTATAGTGTTGAGCCACCAATTTATCTTTTTAAATTTACAGTTGTTACTTCAAATTTGTCATAGCGGTGACGGGAAAAGGAATACTCAAATGGAACGCCATTGTTTAAATATCCTACATGCTCTACTTCTAGAATTGGATCATTTAATTCACATTCCAGATGTTCATGGTCCAATTCTGTTGATTTACATGCTCTTATTTTTCGATGGGAACCAGCTATGGTTAACCCTAATGTTTTGGTAATATGCTCATAAACCGATCCATATAACACTGCATCATTTAATCCCGAAATAACTGTCGTTGGCATATAAGTAATTTCTAAAACATATGGTTCACTTTTTACAGATCTTAATCGGATTAAATAATATACAGGTGTTTTAATATCTATCGCTAAGTGGGCTGCAACCTCCTCGGAAGGAAAATGGACTTCAAATTTAATAATTTTGCTTTCAATCTTTTCGCCATCCAATAGCTTGGAAAGTCCAGTTATTTCATTTGTTAACACATTTACTCTGCTAGCATGCAAAGCGGATTGAACTATAAAGGTTCCATGCCCTCTTTTTCGATAGAGCAGCCCTTCCATCACTAGTTTGTCCAATGCTCTTTTCATTGTCATTCTACTGCAAGAAAACTCTTTAGATAATGATATTTCATCCGGTATTGGATGATCCAATGGGTAATAATTTTCTTTAATTCGACGTTTTACTTCGACTGCAATTGCTTCATACTTGTTCATACACGAGCCACCTTAATTAAGAAGAAATAATTCTAAATATGTTATTTGTTATTTTAATTATAAACATTTATCTTTAAAAGTCTATACTTTAAAAACCAACCCTTAGTATATCTATTTATAGTATAGTACATTTTCTTATAAATCGTATACTTTTTTAAAAACGCTTTCAAAAAAATAACAAAGAGAGATAGCCATCTCTCATGCGACTATCCCTTGCTCTTTTTTATTTATTCTTATCAAATATGGGTTATTTCTTCGGAATTTCGCAGCCTTCATCTGTACAAATAGCACCTTCTGCATCAGTTCCTGAAAGATCTTGAAATTTAGGGGCTGGATGGTCTTCCTGCCACACTTGTTCAAGCACACGTTTGAAAGTCTCTGTAGGCTGCGCACCAGAAACAGAGTATTTTTGATTGATTACAAAGAATGGGACACCAGTTACGCCGATTTGGCTAGCAAGCGCTTCGTCTATTCGGACATCATTAGCAAAGCTTGTGGAATCAGCCAATACTTGTCTTAGTGCTTCCTCTTCCAACCCTACTGATTTCCCTATTTCCACCAAAGTATCTGGATCACTTATTAGTTTTCCTTCTGTAAAGTAGGCATGCAATAACTGCTCGGTTAGCTCTTTATCTTTTCCAACCGTTTTCGCATACTTTGTTAGTCGATGGGCATCAAATGTATTGGTAGGTTTCATATTATCAAAATCATATTTCAAGCCTGTGCTTGCAGCTTGACTTCCTACATTGTTATTAGCATTTTTTGCTTCTTCAATACTCATTCTGTATTTACCAGCAAGTACTTCATGAATACTTTTACCACTGTAAACTTCAGCATTTGAATCTAATTCAAAGCTCTTAAATTCTACTTCCACTTGATCTTTATAAGGAAATTGCTCTAAGGCAATCTCTAAACGGCGTTTTCCTATATAACAAAATGGACACACAAAGTCTGACCATACTTCAATTTTCATCATTTCACCTTCTTCATAATGATCCTATAATCCTATCACACCAACAGAAATATTACTTCTATTTTGCTTTAGGTAATGCTGCCCATCTCTTACTAATAGAAAAACCCCTGTTACAGGAGTCCTTCTGGTTATCTTGTTTATTTATATATTTTCACGCGATCCTCTAATGGTTTGAATTCTTTTTCTCCTGGTTCTGCTATTGGCTTGCCGAATGGCATTTGGGCAACAAGCTTCCAAGAAGAGGGTATCGACCATTCTCCTTGTACTGCCTCATCAATAAGTGGATTGTAGTGTTGTAAAGAAGCTCCGAATCCCACTTCCTCCAGAGCAGTCCAAATGACTAATTGATGCATGGCATTTGTTTGATTAGCCCAAACAGGAAAATTCTCAGCATATAGGGCAAATTGTTTTTGTAGTCCTTCTATCACTTCCTGATCTTCGAAGAACAAAATCGTTCCATATCCTGCTTTAAAAGAATTTATTTTTTCTTTTGTAGAAGAGAAATTCTCAGCAGGAACAATTTTTTCTAACTCACTTGCTGTCATATCCCATAGTTTATCATGCTGTTCCTGTAATAAAACCACCACTCTTGAACTTTGAGAATTAAAAGAAGAAGGCGTATGTAGCACAGCTTCATCTACTATTTCTTGGATTTTTTCATCCGACACAACAGCTTCTTTGCTTATACCATAATAGGAACGACGATTTTTTATTGCTTCTAAAAATGCACTCATTTTTTCCTCCAGTAAAAAATTTTTTCTTCTATAATATTACCCATTTGTCTTATTCTTAAAATGACTTCTAAAAAATTTTACAAGGCTTTATCTCTTCGATATTTCTCAAAAAAGAGAGTAATCTTTAAAAGGCTTACTCTCTGTACTGCATTATCCACGAATGGTTTTTAATGCAGTGCTCCAAGCGACTACTTGGTCAAGCATCGCATTCATATTTTCTAAATGTAGAGGTGCTGGTTTAAAGGTTGTAAAGTTCTCAAAATCTGTAAATAGTGAAAGGGTAGGATGAACGCGAACATCTGCAATATGTAATTCGCCCAGAATTCCTCTTAAGTGTTCTGCTGCACGTGCACCACCTGTGGATCCATAACTTACGATTCCTGCTGCTTTATTATTCCATGCTTCTCTTGCAGAATCTAATGCATTTTTTAATGCGCCAGAAATACTGTGATTATATTCCGCTACAACAAATACGAAGCCATCCAGGCTTGCTAACTTTTCATTCCATGCTGCAACATTCTCTTGTCCTTCAGCTGCACCTAAAAATGGTAAGTTAAATTCGGCAATATCAACGATTTCATATTCGGCATCGCCACGCTTGTCAGCAATTTCCTTTACCCATGCCCCAACTTGTGGACTTACTCTTCCTTGACGAGTGCTGCCTAAGATAATTCCAATTTTCATCATCCAACCTCCAAATTTTTAAAATATTATTACATTTTTTATCCTAATACTGAGATTATTTAATTGCAAGCAAAAACACTTACTATTATTCAAAACGTTATTAAAAGTAACTAACTTGTACTTATGTTATTTAAGAGTTCTAACAAACGTCCTTGACTATTTCCCCCAAATTTGTAATTCCCTTTATAATCTTTTCTTCTGACATATAAGAATAATTTATTCGGCAATGATTTTTCTCTTGCTTATTAGGGAAAAAACTCTCTCCAGGAACATAGGCAACCTTAGCGATTGGTAAACTGTGTTCCTGCATGAGTATTTTTGTATCGATATGCTGTGGAAAAGTAAGCCATGTAAACAATCCTCCCTGTGGATTTGTATAGGTAATACTATTAGGAAAAGTATCGCGTAAGGTTTGGAACATTACTTCTTTTTTCTGTTTATACGTTTCACGAATATGGGCAATATGTTCATCTAAATCATACATGTCCATAAATCGGTTCACTGCATACATATTTAAGGTAGAATTTTGTGTATCGGAAGCCATTTTTAATAGGCTTAGTTTTTCCGCCAAATCACGATTAGCAATTAACCAACCTAGGCGGAGACCTGGACTAAGAATTTTTGAGAAGCTGCCAATATGAATCACTCTTCCCTCTGTATCAAAACTTTTAATCGCTGGTAAATCCTTCCCTTCATAACGTATTTCCCGATATGGACTATCCTCTACGATAACCACATTATATTTATTGGCTAAGCTTACTAGGGCCTTTCTTCTCTCTAAGCTCATTGTCACACCTGTAGGATTCTGAAATTCAGGAACCGTATAGATAAGCTTTGCATTGGGATGCTTCTGTAATGCCGCTTCAAGCTCGTCCATACGCATCCCATTTTCATCCATCGAAACACCTACATATTCCGGTTCATATGGGTTAAACGCAGCAAGTGCTCCTAGAAAAGTCGGATTCTCTGTAATTATGATATCTCCTCTATCGATAAATGCTTTAGCTGTAAGGTCTAAACCTTGCTGACCTCCTTGAATAATAAAAAGATTATCAACACTACAGCTTATCCCAATCGTTTTTACTCGACTTACAAGCTTTTCTCTTAATGACATTAGCCCCTCTGTCCCTGTGTATTGAAGCGCTAATTTTCCTTCTTCCTGCAAAACCTGATCATACACCTTCCTTAATTTTCCAATAGGAAAAATTTCCGGGTCTGGATATCCGCCCCCAAATGAAATAATAGCTGGATCTCCACCTAATCTTAATAATTCGCGGATAGCTGATGGCTTTACTCTTTCTATTCGATTAGCAAATTTATATTTCATTTTGTCCTCCTTATGTCTATTCCCCTCTTTTTATTGTAGGCGGAATTTTCAGTATATTTATTCATTATATGGTAATGTTTCAATCTTGGAAATATTATTTTTTAAGATATGAGTGGATAATGGCAAAATAAAAGCTATTCTCTTCCATAGAGAATAGCCCAGCTTGTCGACAAAAGGATATTGGAGAAGTAAAAATGCATTTTCATGCGTTGCTTGGAGTGGAGGGGGTGAGACTCCCTCGAGGAAAGTTGATATACCAACGTTTACAGCGTTATTTTTTTAGTCCAATATTTTTTTAGGAAAACTCTTTGAATCATATTTTAACTAACTATTCCATTAATTATAATATTTGGTAAGTAAGTGGACGCGACGCTAGAGCCAATAGGGATTTATTGACAAATATACACTATTAGATGCATCCGGTATCTCTACTCTTCTTATGAGGACGTACCCTCCCATGTCTCTTAGCGTCGCGCGCTTACATTCCTTCGTTTGGTCTCATCATAAGGCAGAGGCTGGTATCATGCTCCTGTATGGACTCTAAGTCGTAAGTCTCTCTAAAAGCCAGCTTTCCTGTCATCTTTTTGAATATAACCGTCTTATAGATTTTTATTTGGGTTGGAGGATAGAGAGATCTTGTCTCATTCGCTCCTTATCAAACAGTACTTCTTGCTGACAAAGTCCATGAAAAATTTTTAACATTTTATTACATAGAACGACTAATGCTTCTTTCTTCTTCAAAGGGTTTTCTTTTCTAGAGATATAATACTGATATAAATCATAAAAGGTTTCATTATTTCTAATCAAAGGCAAGACAGCACGATAGAGAAGGGCTCGCAGCTTTCTTCTCCCTCTTTTGGAGATTCGCTTTTGTCCAATCATCTTTCCAGAAGAGTTCTCTCGTAAGGTTAATCCCGCTAATTTAATAAGTTGGCGTGGATGTTTATAATGCTTGAGAGAACCCACTTCTGCTAGTAAATCTATAACGGTAGTTTCCCCAATGCCAGGGATTGATAATAAATAATGATATTCCGCTTGTTGCTCTGCTAGTGTCTTTAAACTTTCATTTACCTGTTCTAATTGCTTTGTCAGAAGTTCGTATTGAGTAATTAAAGAGTAAATTTCTATACGAGCCATATTGGAGCCTTCTGTTAATCCAATAGATTGTACCGCCACTCTCTTTAGTTGTGCTATTTTAGGTCTTGCTGGATACTTTAGTTTTTCCTTTTCCAAGTATAAAAGGACTAACTCCTCGATTTCTTTTTCCATTAAGTCTACTGGTAAAGGGGTATGTTTTAATATGGCACATGCATTCAGCCCTAAATCTTTAAATGCTACTTTAAATTCAGGAAAGTAACGATCCGTCCAGCGAATGATACGATTTTTCACTTTCGAAATGTCCTTTTTCAGATTCCACCGAATAGAGGAACCTTCTCTAAGCTCTGCTTCTATTCCTTCTATTTGACGAGGATCACTAAAGTATCCATTGGTTATTAGTTTAGCAATGACTCTCGCATCCTTCTTATCATTCTTCGTTTGTAAGTTATCATCCAACTCCTTGGAACGATTCACATGTAGAGGATTGACCATGACAAAACGAATATCATTTTGGGTAAGAAAAGCAGCTAAATTCATCCAATAGTGCCCAGTAGGCTCGAATCCAATCAATAAATCATCCTTTTGATGAATGGCCTTTAGATTTTGAAGCTTGAGATAAAATTGATGAAAACCATGATGAGACTGGTGGATAGAAAAAGAGGTACTTAACTCAACCCCTCGATCGTCCACCGCACATGCATAGTGTGTATTTTTAGCAATGTCAATTCCAATGATTAAAGTGGAAGTAGACACTTGATTTAAACGGTGATTACGGGTATTATTCATAATAGATTCTCCTTCTGACGCTGTGTTGATTGGTCTCAATATAAGCATCATAAAGGAGGATCTTTTTTTGTGCAATACCACAGAAACTAATCCCACAGGAATGCTCCTGTGGGATTAGCGAGACAGTCTGAGACCCTGCAGGCTGTAAGCAGACCGCGGCTCAGCGCGAGCCCCACGGAAAGCGAACCCCCGGAGCGGAAAGTAACGTCTAAATTCAAAGAGATTAATAAATATACTTTACTCAAACTTCTATTTCCAACATACAGGAGTTTGTCTACAGTCTGAGCTATTCTCTTCCATAGAGAATAGCCTTTTAAAGAAAAATTATATTTTGGTTGGAGTGATTTTTTTTATCCTTTTTTCCATCGTTACCGCTTTGACGGACAGCCCATTAGGATTAGGAGCTGTCTCTTCTTTTGTGATGACAAATCCTATTTTTTCGTATAATTGGATATTTTTTAGGACATTCGCTCTTACTTTACACACTACTTTCTGCTTGCCATTTTGGATGGCATATTCTTCTATCCAAGCTAGCAGTTTTTTAGCTATTCCTTTCCCTCTTGCTGACGGAATGACAGAAAGTCTGGAAAAATAGAGAGAATCATCTTGAAGCTGCAGACGAGAAGAACCAAGGGGAACATCATCTATCCAACATATGATTGCTTGCTCTGTTCCATTTTTAAGAGCATAAAGGAATTTGTCAGCTGGTTCCGTTAGTGCACTAGAAGGTACCTCGCTATAACGGTAATCTTCAAATGCTTCTAGCATTAGTCTATGAACAATCGGAGCATCTTCTTCTGTCACAAGCCTTATCCGCTCTTTTCGCTTCCTATCTATTAAGATACCCTTTAAGGAAGAAATACTGCCTGCAATAAATGTTGCCTTTACTTTGTTCAGCTCGTCATAGGACCCATAGCCGTAAGTAACACCGATTGAATCTATTCCTGCATTGTTCGCTCCAATAATATCATGTTCCCGATCTCCTATCATCACAAACTCTTCAGGCTTATACGCAGGATACAATTCTAATATGTATTGAATTATTTCTGTTTTCGATGATCTAGTGCCATCCAGATTACTTCCAATTATGTGGGTAAAGTACGTTTCTATTTGAAAATACTTCAAAATCTTTTCTGCGAATATAGTTGGTTTTGAAGTTGCCACAATCATAATACAGCCTTTTGCTCTTAAGCTTTCAAGTAATGGAATAATTTCAGGATATAGTTCATTTTCATACATTCCTAACTGCGTAAACCTCTCTCTATAATAGGAAATCGCTTGATCCGTTATTTCTTGATTATAACCATAATATTCCATAAATGATTCTTGTAGAGGTGGTCCAATAAATCTTTCTAGTTTACGTAAATCAGATTCTTTCTTTCCAAGCTTTTGTAGTGCATATTGAATAGATTTTGTTATTCCTTCTTTAGGATCTGAAATCGTACCATCTAAGTCAAATAATATTATTTGATAATTCCCCATTAAGACACCTCTTTTTCTATACTAAAAAACTCAAAATTCTCAATCTTCTCATCCTTTTGCCCTATTATAACGAATGGTTCCCCTCGCCTCAATAGAAATTTTGCCATACAAAAAAATATGATTGTTTATTTTAATTCCTTCTTAACCACTATGAATAGTCAATTATTTGTTGTATAATAAAAGAAAGCTTCGGCAAACTTAATAATTATTATTCTAGTGCACTCAAATTCACTTATTAATAGGAGGAAGTAAAATGGTTTACTATGATAAATCGAAAACCGTTAAAAATATATTGATCCAAAAGATTGTTTGCAATAGCGGTCTCTCCTCTGAAATGCTACAAACTCTCTCTATTCCTGAATTAAAAGAAACATTAAACAAAGTTTACCCCAGCACACATCCACATAATGGCTGCGGTTCTCTTAAATGGAAAAAAGTACGATAATTTCACATACAACCAAAAGGAGAGTGGGACATAACAAAATAATTATTGGAGAAAGACGAACAATCTCTAAATTAGTAGGGAAACCAATTCGTTCCATTACGCTACAGACACTCTATGCGCCAGTGAGCAAACTAAGCCTGTGGGGTCTTAGGCTTTGCTCTACTTCCCGCAGGAGTTGAGTGTCCTCCGCTCCATTTCACTCCGTTTTTAAAGATTATTTAGTTCTAGCATTTTTTTCAAAAGAAAATAAAACGGAGCAGACTGAATACACTGCGCTCGGAAAGCGCAGTGTATTCAGTCTGCGGCGATTACCACAAACCTTCTTTCTTAAAATAAATAAAAAACCCAAACAATTATACGATTTTTTTTAGTGTACACATATAATTGTTCGGGATTAAATTTAATTGAAATACTTATGTCTTAGTATGTTTTTATATGGAGAAATCTTCTGGAATAAATACTTTTAATTGATTGGGCTTCACGTAAACCTGGTCTTTTAAATGAATAGAAAGTGACCGATACATTTCTTTTGTAATTTCTGCTTCTAAAAATTCATCTGAATCCTCTCTCTTTAATTCTAAATGGACAATCGGACCGACTATATGAATATGATGAATCGAGGCTAAAATTGAATCATCTCCTTGTTCTTCTTTACTTATATGAATATCATGGGGACGAACATATCCTATTGCTTGCTTGTTATGTTCATGCTTCCACTCTGGAACAGAAAAACTACTCTTTCCTTGAATAAGCTTTCCAGCTTCAAGTCTGCCATAGAATAAGTTTACATTGCCGAGAAAGTCATATACAAACGGACTATTTGGGTGTTCATACACTTCTTCCGGTGAACCAATTTGCTCTATTTTCCCTTCATTCATAACAACTATTCGATCAGCGACGTCCAGTGCCTCTTCTTGGTCATGGGTAACAAACACACTTGTAATATGAAACTCATCATGTAGCCGCCTTAACCACCGTCTTAAGTCCTTTCTAACCTTTGCATCTAACGCACCGAACGGCTCATCCAGCAATAGCACCTTAGGCTCCACTGCCAATGCCCGTGCTAAGGCGACTCGTTGCTTTTGGCCTCCAGATAATTGGGAAGGATAGCGGTTTTTTAATTCTTCCAGTTTCACTAATTGTAATAATTCATTTACCTTTGATTCGATATCATGCTTTGCAGGTCGGTCTTTTCTTGGTTTTACCTTTAGTCCATAAGCAATATTATCAAAAACAGTCATATGGCGAAAAAGAGCATAATGCTGAAAGACAAACCCAACATTTCTCTCCTTTGTGCTTATTTCCGTCATATTATTTTCTCCAAAGTAAATGACTCCTTGATCCGCGGTCTCCAATCCAGCAATAATTCTTAATAGAGAGGTTTTTCCGGATCCTGAAGGACCTAGTAAGGCAACTAATTCCCCTGAATTAATTTCTAAATGTATATCCTTTAATGCTTGGAAAGAACCAAATGCTTTGGAAACATCTTTTATTAAAATACTCATCCCTATTTCCTCCTCTCATATGACTAATTATTCATAAGCTGTTTTTTTGGTCTTCCACTCTAGTAAGCTTTTAATAATTAACGTGATAATAGCTAATATCGACATAAGTGTTGCGACTGCGAATGCAGCGGCAAAACGATACTCCCCATACAAGATTTCTATATGCAGAGGCATGGTATTTGTCAATCCACGAATATGGCCTGAGACAACAGACACAGCTCCAAATTCTCCGATTGCTCTTGCATTACATAGAATAACTCCATATAATAATCCCCACTTTATATTCGGCAATGTTACATACCAAAACGTTTTCCAGCCTCCTGCTCCGAGTGTCAGTGATGCCTCTTCT
Organism: Niallia sp. FSL K6-0212; assembly: GCF_038007605.1. Classification (NCBI taxonomy): domain Bacteria; kingdom Bacillati; phylum Bacillota; class Bacilli; order Caryophanales; family Bacillaceae; genus Niallia; species Niallia sp. FSL K6-0212. The sequence goes on from NZ_JBBOXL010000001.1 coordinate 16,142, forward strand.
TCTGAAGTTCCTTGTGCTTGCATTAAGGGAATTAATTCTCTTGCAACAAACGGTAAGGTAACAAAAACAGTTGCAAGGACAATACCTGGAACAGCAAAGATAATTTTTATATTATGGGCTAAAAGCCATTCCCCAAACAAACCATGGGTACTAAAAAGCAGCACGAATACCAATCCAGCTATTACTGGCGATACGGCGAAAGGTAGATCAATTAATGTAATGAATAGATTCTTTCCTTTAAAATGGAACTTTGATACAGCCCACGCTGCAGCAACTCCGAAAATCGCATTTAACGGTACTGCAATCACTGCTACCAATAAAGTAAGCTTTATTGCAGCTAAAGCATCAGGTTCAGTAATTGCTGCAAGATATAGCTTAGCCCCTTGATCAAATGCTTGAATAAAAATAGTCGCTAAAGGTAGTAACAAAAACAAGGCCAAGAATAAAAGTGCAGCACTAATGAGTACCCAACGCAGCCATTTTGGCTCTGAAGTATTTGATGTAGTTTGAATTGGTGTGGATACTTGCTGTAATCGCACATTTCCTGCCATATTTCACTCCTCCTTTCTTAATTTGGCGTCATATTTCGATTTGTCCACCACTGTAATAGATTTATGCAGAAAAGCAAAATAAAGGAGATAAATAACATGACAGATGCAATCGCAGTGGCACCCGCATAGTCATACTGCTCCAGTTTCGTAATTATTAATAATGGCGTAATTTCTGTTTTCATCGGCATATTTCCCGCGATAAAAACAACAGAGCCATATTCTCCTAACGATCGTGCAAATGCCAGCGTAAATCCTGCAAGAATTGCCGGCAGCAGCTCTGGAATTATTACTTTAATAAATGTCTGGAGCCGTGATGCGCCAAGGCTTGCTGATGCCTCTTCTATCTCCTTATCTAAATTTTGCAAAACCGGCTGAACCATCCGAACGACAAAAGGCAATCCGATAAAGGTTAAGGCAATAGTTACCCCAATAGGCGTAAAGGCAACCTTAAACCAAAGGAGACTGCCTATCCATCCATTTGGAGCATAAAGTGTTGTCAGTGCAATCCCTGCCACAGCAGTTGGAAGTGCAAAAGGCAAATCAACTAATCCATCCACCATTCTCTTGCCTGGAAAGGGATAGCGAACTAATACCCATGCAAGCAGCACACCAAATACTACATTTATTAAAGCAGCCGTAAAAGAAGCTCCAAAGCTTAATTTATAGGAGGCAACTACCCTTGGATCTAGGACCGTATCCCAAAACCTCTCCCAGCCCATTTTGGTTGTATTAAAGAAAATCATCGTTAATGGCAAAATGACCAATATACTTAGATAGAGCATAGTATATCCCAAGGACAAACCAAAGCCAGGAAGAGCATTATTCATTTTAATCCTTCTTTTTTGTTTTTTTCCGTTCCTCATTTCTTCACCTCTTTAGCTTGTAAATTAAATTGTTTTACACAAATTCATCATCATTCCCATATAACTGTATTAAAGGGAATGATGATGTAAAAATATGTTTCTCATAAAAATGCCCTTTTTCTCGTTCACTTAATTAGAAGGTATATAGATTTGATCAAATGTCCCACCATCACTAAAATGTTTTTCTTGTGCCTTTGTCCAGCCGCCGAAATCATCATCAATCGTAACTAATTCTATCTCTTCGAATTGATCTGCATATTTTTTTAACACTTCTGGATTCCTTGGACGATAATAATTTTTTGCAGCAATTTCCTGTCCTTCCTCACTATACAGAAACTGAAGGTACTCTTTGGCAACTTCTGTTGTTCCCTTTTTCTCTGTAATTCCTTCGACAACCGCTACTGGCGGCTCCGCTAAAATACTAAGAGATGGACTAACAATTTCGAACTTTTCTTTTCCTAACTCATCAATTGCTAAATACGCTTCATTTTCCCATGCTATTAAAACATCACCTATTCCTCTTTGAACAAATGTGTTCGTAGAATCTCGCGCTCCTGAATCAAGAACTTCTACATTTTGAAATAGTGCTTTAATAAATGCTTTGATTTTCTCTTCATCGCCATTAAACTGTTTGGCAGCATAAGCCCATGCAGCTAGATAATTCCACCTTGCTCCACCGGAGGTTTTAGGATTAGGTGTAACAACAGAGACATCAGCTTTAATTAAATCATCCCAATCCATAATATTCTTGGGATTTCCCTTTCTGACAAGAAACACAATAGTTGACGTATAAGGTGTAGAATTACTTTCAAACTTTGTTTGCCAATCTTCTGGAATAGCTCCTCTTTCCTTTACAATCGCATCAATATCACCTGCTAATGCTAGTGTAACTACATCAGCTTCGATACCATCAATTACTGCTCGAGCTTGCTTTCCAGATCCGCCATGAGATTGTTGTATCGCTACATCCTGGCCGGTTTTTTCTTTCCAATGTCTTGTGAATGCTTTGTTATATTCTTGGTAAAGTTCTCTCGTGGGATCATAGGAAACATTCAATAGTTCTATCTTAGAAGCATTAGTATTTTCTCCACTACTTTTTTCGCCACTGCATCCAGAGAGTACTAGTGATGCAGCTAAGAGAATGGTAAACATCTTAACAAATGATTTGACCTGTTTTTTCATAAAATAACTCCCCCTCTTTTGCAATAAAAAAGGCTGTTACCCTCTTTATTTAAGGTAACAGCCTTCAGTTTATCTGATCAGCATTCTTCCAATTGGAATATTAAATATTTTCAATAAATTTATTATTATTAATTTATACTCATTTCTCTTATAAGTCAACTAGGAATTATATTTTTCTTAGTGTATTATTTATCTAACTCTCTTCCTTATTTAACTAGTTATCTTTCCATGGAAAAACTCTATAATAGAATTATTATTTAATAAAGAGGTGCATAATTGGAAAATAAAAAAAGCTGTTTCTTGAAGGGAAAGAAAAATTACATGTTTTCTTCTTTTATACAGGCATGCGAAACTATATGGAAGAAGTCCTGCGCTTTATTTATGCTGGTATCGAAGCAAGAGAATATGTAATCCTTATCGACAATGATCGAAATTGCAAAAGGATATTCGAATAATTAAAATACAAACTTACATCTTCGCAATTGAAACAGATCCATTATGTAAATAGCTTAGATTTTTATTTTTCAAGTGGAAGTTATCATCCACCAGCTATTACAGATTATTTTAATAAAATGGTTCAGCCTTATCTAGATCAAAGTATTCCCTTTCGATGTAGAATGGGCAACGATGGAAGAGCCTTTTCATTTAATCGGAAATTTTGAGAAAATAGTTAATAACGCTGCCAACCACGTTTCCTTTCCATTAATTTGTGCTTATGGAGAATGGAAAGTGCCAAGTGTCTTAGAAACTACCTTGCACGAGACTCATCCTTATATTTTAAAAGATGATAAGCTTATTTCATCAAAAAAATACATAACAGATACACCCTTTTATGAAAAAGACGACAATTGAACTTGATTGATACGTAATTAATCGTTTAAAGGAGTAGGAGCAATCACAGTCTTTAATAATTGCTCCTACTCCTTCCCATATATCTCCATTCCTCACTGCCTCCTTTTGCTTCTATTAAACCTCAAATCTGATCTCTATAATTTCCATTAGATTAAAAAAAGCTCGCATAATTTTTTTTACATATTTCACCACGAAATCCTTTACTCTACTAATATGTTAAATTATTTTATTGACAACTTCTTTTTTGGTATGGTAAATTTTATACATTAGTTTATCACTCTAATATATTATCGAACTAAAGGATTTTAGTTTTATAGATTTTTTGTACTGAAAACATAATTTATAAAGGTGGCTTTCACAACATGAAACGTTTAGCAATTAATTTAGTTATTTTGGCATCTGTATTTTTCATTTTTACGGCATGTTCCAACAATTCTAAAGATAATAAGGAAGATACATTAGTCATTGGTATTGATGATAAATTCGCTCCAATGGGGTTTAGGGATGACAATAATGAAATTGTCGGCTTCGATATTGATTATGCAAAAGCTGCAGCTAAAAAAATGAATATGTCAGTTGAATTTCAACCAATTGATTGGAAAACAAAGGAATCAGAATTAAGCAGCGGCCGGATTGACTTAATTTGGAATGGCTATACTATTACAGATGAACGAAAAGAAAAAGTTCTTTTCACAAAGCCTTATCTAAAAAATGCACAAGTTGTCGTAACATTAGCGGACTCAAAAATAACCAAATTAGATGATTTAGAAGGAAAAGTTGTTGGTCTCCAATCTCTTTCTTCTGCATCCGATGCATTAAATGGTAGTCCTATTAAATCAAAAATTAAGGAAGTTACCGAGTTTTCCGATAACGTATTAGCATTAAATGATCTGAAATCTGGTCGTTTAGATGCAGTTGTCATAGATGAAATTGTTATTGATTACTATATGACAAAAGAACAAGATTCCTTTAAAATCCTTGATGAATCACTTGCCCCAGAAGAATACGGAATTGGGGTTAAAAAAGGGAACGAAGCATTATTAGAGAAGCTTCAAAAAGCACTTGATGAGATGAATGAAGATGGCACAGCCGCTGAAGTTTCCGAAAAATGGTTTGGTGAAAATAAAGTATTAAAGTAACATCGCAAATGAATCATAAACAAAACAGGATTTCTTTCCGAAACCCTGTTTTGTTTTGTTGGAGGAATAGAAATGGAAATTGATTATATTATATCGATACTAAAACCAATGTTGGAAGGGGCCAAAGCAACCGTTCTTTTATTTCTTATTGCTATTGTAGTGTCCATTCCATTAGGTTTCCTATTAACACTCGCAATCCGATCTACCATCAAGCCAATTGCATGGCTGGCAAGCTGTTATGTTTACATCATGCGCGGTACCCCGCTCTTACTGCAATTATTGTTTATATGCTTTGGGTTACCAATGATTCCAGAAATAGGAGAATATTTAGTCCTAGATCGTTTTGTCGCTGCCTCTTTAGGATTTATTTTGAATTATGCAGCCTATTTTGCCGAAATTTTCCGCGGAGGTCTGCTTGCAATTGATAAAGGTCAGTATGAAGCTTCTCAAGTGCTTGGTTTAAGTAAATGGCAAACAACCACACGGGTTGTTTTACCACAAATGTTTCGAATTGCCCTTCCTGCTGTGGCAAATGAATCTGTCACATTAGTGAAGGATACAGCCTTGCTGTATGCTGTTGCTGTACCCGAGTTACTGCACTTTGCCCAAACGGCGGTAAACCGAGATTTTACGATTATGCCCTTTTTTATTGCTGGGATTATTTATCTTATCATGACCCTGCTATTAACAGCATTATTTAAATGGCTGGAGCGCAGATTTAAATTTGAATAAGAAGGACGGATACTTATGGCAATCATTGAAATAGAGAATATAAAAAAATCATACGATAAGGTCGAAGTATTGAAGGGGATAACCTTTGATGTCGATAACAATGATGTTGTGGCTGTTATTGGTCCCTCTGGTTCTGGTAAAAGCACAATGCTCCGTTGTCTTGTCGATTTAGAAAAAATCGATGGAGGAACGATTCGTGTTTCTGGAGACGAGTTAGTGAAAGATGGAATATATGCTCCGCAGCAAAAAGTCAAACAAATTACTGCAAGAATGGGAATGGTTTTTCAGCATTTTAATCTATTTCCACATCTTACTGTAATAGACAATATTCAGCTTGCACCAAAATTAGTGAAGAAAGAATCTGCTTCTTCCCTTCAAGAAAGAAGTATGACAATCCTCGAAAAAATTGGTCTATCTAATTTTGCTAATGTCTATCCTGCCAAACTATCTGGAGGACAAAAGCAACGTGTGGCAATTGCTCGAGCATTAATGATGGAACCAGAAATTCTACTGTTTGATGAACCTACCTCCGCTTTAGATCCCGAACTAACAGGGGAAGTCTTAGCAGTGATGAAAGGTTTAGCAAAAGAAAAAATGACCATGATTGTCGTCACACACGAAATGGGATTTGCCAAGGAAGTGGCAAACAAAGTGGTTTTCATGGACAATGGAGTAATCGAAGAATCAGGTCCACCAGAAAGTCTATTCTCAATCCCCAAATCTGCCCGTACAAAAGCATTTCTTAGTGGGAAATTGAAATAATAATAAATCGAAAGAGCTTGAGATTTCAAGTTCTTTTTTTGTAGGAGAGATTGTTGTAAGAAATGATTGTTATTATAACAGACCTATAATTCCTATTAAAAATGAAATAATCGGATGCCCTTAAAATGACTTTGTGTAGAGAATCATGTTGTTATAATTAATATAATATATTTCATTCCTTTTTTTAGTTATATGGTAAAACTTGACTGCAGACTCTGTCTGATCCAGGGTATATGCAGTCTTCTTTTATAGTAAAGAATTGTATCATTGGCTTCTATGAAATACGTGCAACTATCTTAATAAGTTATATATCTTGCAGAGATACTAGCTGATTTTATCATAAATAGATTATTGTTTATAGCAGTCTGATGTAGTTAACGTATATATATAGTACAGGCATCGATAAAAGATAAATGAAGGAGCGTGAAATTATGATTCATAGTTCAGTATCTTGGAGGTGCGATAAGTGACTGATTTTGCATCAATATTTACCATTGCTTCATTCCTAACTACGATGATTTTGATCTTTTGGCGTCCTAAGGGAATGAACGAAGCAACTGCAGCAACCATTGGTGCCGTGTTAATCTTAATTAGTGGAAGTGTAACATTTTCTGATCTAGCAGATATTGGCTCAAAGGTTACTGAGGCAGCTATAACTATCATTGCTACAATGGTTATGGCATTAACAATGGAAAGCATTGGTTTTTTCCATTGGGCTGCTACCCGATTATTAAAAGCCGCAAAGGGATCTGGAAAAAAACTCTTTTGGCTGACTAACCTTCTTTGCTTTCTTATGACACTATTTCTCAATAACGATGGAAGTATCATAATAACTACACCTGTTCTACTGATGCTGTTTAGAAAAATTGGTATGAAGCAAAAGGAAAAATTTCCTTATTTAATTAGTGGAGCACTTATTGCAACTGCTTCTAGTGTTCCTATAGGTGTAAGTAATATTGTTAATTTAATCTCTTTAAAAATAATTGGTTTGGATCTTTATATGCAAACTGCTATGATGTTTGTCCCAGGAATAATTGGTTTAGCATTCCTCTATTTTATGTTGCTGGGAGTATTTTATCGACAACTGCCTAAAAAAATACCACTTGTTACCAAGAATATAGATTATAGACATATCTCTTCCTTGCATCCATTACTTTCAGATCCAAATACAGAAGAAACAAAGCGACAAACAAAACTAATGGTTGGTGTATTTGTGTTCATTTTTATGGTAAGAATTCTTCTATTTGTAGCCTCTTATTATCATATCCCCATCTCCATTGTTGCCGTAACTAGTTCTCTTCTTCTGTTAAGCTGGCGATGGATTTACTTGAAAGTAACTCCAAATGATATGTTGAAAAAAACACCTTGGGATATTTTTCTCTTTGCTTATTCTATGTATATTGTTGTCTATGGACTCCATAACATTGGACTAACAGGTTTCTTAGTTCAATTGGTTGAACCAACCATGGGGGAGCATTTGTTTAAAGGAAGTATAACAATGGGATTACTCTTGTCTGTAATGTCGAATATATTTAATAATCATCCCGCCTTAATGATTGGAACATTTACATTAACTGAAATGAATTTAGAGCCTGTCGTTCTAAAGACTTTATATTTAGCAAATATCATTGGAAGCGATATAGGATCATTGTTGATTCCCTCTGGAACATTAGCTACTTTGATTTGGATGCACATCTTAAAGCGGAATAAAGTAAATATATCTTGGGGGCAATATCTTAAAGTTACCATTCTTGTAATTCCAGCAACTGTATTGTTTACACTAGCCCTTCTTTATATGTGGATAGAACTATTTTTTTACTAATAGAATGCTTCTTTGAGATTGTACTTGAAAACATAGCGCTCTATCCAAAAGCACTTAAAAAAGAATATAACTAAAGGCATTAACTTTTTGATAAAGATTTAATGCCTTTTAACCAGATATAATATCTTACTTTAATGATATGTTATGGCAAATGAACAGATTTTATATGGGAAAGTTTCCAGAAAACTATATTTGCCTCTGCATTAACTAGTTCCACAATATTGTTTGAAATGTTTTGTATTAAACCAACCTTATTTGGATTCTCACCTAAATCAAAAACAAGCAAATGGCCGATATATTTTTTCAATTGCTCTTCAAAAGTACGAGCTAGTGGAATAGTAGAAGGAACAACAGGTAAATCGGTATTGCTTAGTGTGTAAGGGGTTAGATTTGTACTATATGGTATAAGCCACTTTATGTGCTGCATAGATAGAAAAACGGTTTTAAACACAGGAGAGTAAAATACGATATAGTCATTTAAAACACTAGTGATATAACCGTGTATAGACCTATTTCCTGTAACACATAGTTCAATAAATTGACCTTTTGCATTCATTAATATTTTTCGAAAAGATATTGGTTCTGACTCCTCCAGAAATGGCATTTCAGAATAAGGCTTCTCAAGTGAATCCTCTGAATTATTTCTTTTTTTTATATTATGAAGGTGTAGTAATGGGATATACATGTATTTCCGCCCATTGTACAGCACTAGAATGTCTAAACCATTATCTATTAAAATACCAGAGAAATAAGCTTTTCCGGAAATCTCGATATCAACTTCTTCGTCAATTAAATCCTTGAAATTATTCATTGATTTAGCTCCTTTACATTGTGCTCATATCAGAGAGTACCTATTATCTTAATCACTATTAGTACTCTTTTTTTTAAAGATAACCAAATGCATTCTGGAATTGTCTTGGATAGCGATGATTGGAATCCTTCAAACGGTTTGAGGATTTTCTAATTTTCAGCCGGATTGATAAGAGCGAAAAACTAAGATAATATAAAGGTGACTCTTGAGAATTACTTCTTTAATCGTTCATTTCTTAATTTTTTATACATATACTCAGCATGTTTCATTAGAGAATAATATTGTTTTTCTAATAGAAAATTCTGCTCTATAGGGTCTAAATTTTTTTCATTAGTTTCGACTGGTTTGACGTTTTTTTTTGTTCCAGAGGTAAGTTTTGTTTTTTTATTTTTTTTCTTATTTTTACAATTATAAAGTCTACCCAATTCATTTAATGGGTGGCTGATATAGCCAGGAGCCATTTCCATTTTTGGAATACTGCTATAGTTTTTTCTCTTAGCATTTTCTAATGGGGCTTTTTCTATAGCTGGCTTGCTAAAATCTTTTATGGTTGAAGAATCATCATACCCACCATTTTCCGATTGGTAATGAGTATCAGGATCTATAGCTGCTTCCTGATTAATAGTTAAAATGGGATTTTCTAATTTGCTATCTGAAATCAAATTTATAAAGGGATTCGCATTATAATTGGTAACAGTTTCCTTATCTCTTGAAGCAGCGTACAATTCATTAATAGTATCATTGCTAGTAGATGATGAAGATGTGTCTGTAATATTGGGGAAACTTAAACTTTCAGGAAAAGAAACAGCTTCCTGGGTTGCAATATTTTTCTCATTATCATTATCTTCTTTGCGAATCAGGTTATGTGCTGGTGTATTATCCATCAAATACTGTGATTGATTGTCTTCCACAACATCGTTATCTTTCACATGTATAATCTCTTCTTCGAGAATTTGGAATTGGGGAGATTGATTGTTTGTCAAAGGGAGATCTTTATCGTCTTTATGTTCAATATAGTCTTTTGCCTGAATATCTTCCTTTTGCTCAATGGCTGGTATATGGTTTATTACATGGAGAGATTCCTTTTCTTCCTTTTTAGCGTTGTCTTTCTCATCATGAACTTCTTCGTTGGAAATTGGGCTTTCTGCTGATAGATTACTACTGTCTGAAAGGGTAGATTCATTCTCATTATAGATTCCATTATAGATACCGACAATAAAGGATCTTTGTATATAGATTTGGTCATCCTCATTTAAGAGCATGACATAGTCTTCAGTTATTTGGCTTAATAGCCCAACAAAAAGCTGGTTGTTAATGCTTTGAATTGTTATCCAGCTATATTTAAAATCGTACAGCAAATCAAGCAAACTTTTCTTATTTTCGTGAGATAATAAAGAGGTTTGTGGAGAAATATTTTTTGCATTTTTTGTAATGGCGTGAATTTGATCATAGGCAAAATAAAATATCTTATCGTCTAATTGTAATACAATATGGTCCTCTTTCACATCAAGCAAAATTCCAACTATAGTTCGTGTGCTATTCAAAAAAATCCTAATCTTATAACCCTTTAATTGTTCTAGAGCCTGGGAAAAACTAAGCTCCTTCATTGCATAACCTCCTCACCCTATTAGGAAATCTCAAAAGGGTCTTCTCTAAAAGATGAAAAATGAAAAGTTAAAAAAGTTCCGTTATAACTTTCTAACAATTAATAATCCTTTTGAGATCAACCCTTATGAGATGATTATCCATTTTAGTCTATCTTTTCTTCTTTTTGTTCTTCTTGCTTCTCTTCCTTCTCTTCCTTTTCTTTCTCAGGCTTTTCAACTACTGCCCCATAGCTAATATTGTGGATATGGAACAAAGACAGTCTAATAATTTCTTCATTTGAAACAACTGTAACATAATCACTGTTGATGGCTTCTAAAACTCCTTCAATACTATCTTTGCCGCCGCGATTAATTTTGACCCAGTAGTATTCAAGTGAATCAAGTATTTCTGCAAAAGTTGAAGCTTCCTTATATTCAAAACTTTCAGGGATTACAAGTTCAAAAGGAAGTCCTTTCTTTGCATTTTCGGTAATACTCTTTATATGATGTAATTTATAATATACAATCCCATCATTTTCAATTAAGATTGTTAGAAAATCATCTCCTACTGCAAGCAGCAATCCAACTTTAGAATTGGGGCCACCTCTATCAATCTTTACAACTTTTCCTACTAATGTTTGTAATAATTCAACATTCATTCTCCCATTTCCCTCCTAATGATGTTTTCCCTGTATGTATATGTGTGCAGGAAAGATATTGTACTATTGCAATTGCCTATTTTATGGATAAAAACAGCATTTAGCTAAAAATAATAAGTGAAAATGGAAATGAAATTCCCGAAAAAAAACCGCTAAAATTCCACGGCATTAAGTCAGATTTTTTAACTGATTAGATAAGTACCTGTTTCTGTTTTGGATATAGGAGAGAATAAATTGTTTTTCCTTATCAAAAAAAGATGCAAGACGCGATGAAAAGGGGTCTTTTTCTATTTGAGGTTTTATTTTGGTAAATAGTTCTTCGATAATAGGAGATTGTGTTTTAGCAGTGAAGGAATCATTTAATATTTCCTCTAATATATTCTTATAGATTTTTCTAAATGCTGGGATATGAATGAGCCTCGCAGAAAGTGTGTTATATCCTTCTATAGATACAACATCGTAATTTAACACTTTTCCATGTCTATTTCTACCCCATGTTCCATCGCAATCCCACGGAGATATCTCAAATAAATTGGTTGAACTATTGAAGTATATTGCATAGTTATGATCAAATCCATCAAAATGTTGTATACAGACAACTCCTGCAAGCCATTTTAGATATTTTTCGATATCCAGCATTTTAGGAATTATTTGTTCAAACTCAAGATTTAGTAATGTGTTGATTTTAAATAAAAGATCTGAGAATAATTGATTGCTATTACCTATTTGATATTTGGGAGTGTATCCCTGAAGTATCTCTTTTTTTGGTTTTCCCTCAACTGTTAATAATGAAAAATTGGCATCGTCATCTGTGGCATACAAGATGTCTCCATCTGCTAGATTTCTCTTTCTCAACAAGTATTCATCAAGGGACTCTATCTGTAGGTATATTCCTCTGTATTGACCGTTAATAGTCAAGAGAACATGCTGAGTCTGTGGGGAAAGAACACCAATGCTGTTGAAGAAATCCAAAGAAAGTTTACTGCGTATTAAAGAAGGATCCTTAGACTCCGCATTTAAATGAATTTCGTGTGTACCATTTACAGTAGAGGGATTTTGAAAAACAATGCTGTAAGATTTTTTTGTATGATTTCTAGTGGAATGACCACGATAAGATATTCCAATTAAATATTTATTCTTTCCTTCTTTGAGATAACCGGACACATAGTCATCACTCCAGATATCTTTTCTCAGATTTTTATAATCATTAGGATGAATGTAAATGTTGTATGTTTTCATCATTCTAACCTTCTCTCAATTTATTTATTAAATAAAATATGTACTATCTTTATTAAAGTTGCAGAAAAGGCTAGTATAAATCTTTGCAATGCAGTCAAAAGTCTAAACAGTACTTTCATTTAAAGCATAAGATGTATTAAACTTTTTGAAAGTGGTGGGGATTCTTGAGTGAAGATCTATTGGTAAAAGAAGCCATAAAACAAGCCATTGTGAATGGCTTAGATATTTTTCTAAATAACAATCCTATTGAACAGGATGAAGCTACAACAAATAATAAAAAATCCCATGGCGAGAAGGATAAATCTAAAGGCTGCAAATCTCATGGCAAGAAGGATAAATCTAAAGGCTGCAAATCCCATGGCAAGAAGGATAAATCTAAAGGCTGCAAATCTCATGGCAAGAAGGATAAATCTAAAGGCTGCAAATCTCATGGTGAGAAGGATAAATCTAAAGGCTGCAAATCTCATGGTGAGAAGGATAAATCTAAAGGCTGCAAATCTCATGGTGAGAAGGATAAATCTAAAGGCTGCACATCTCATGGTGAGAAGGATAAATCTAAAGGCTACAAATCTCATGGTGAGAAGGATAAATCTAAAGGCTGCACATCTCATGGTGAGAAGGATAAATCTAAAGGCTGTAAATCTCATGGAGAGAAGGATAAATCCAGAGGCTGTAAATCTCATGGAGAGAAGGATAAATCCAGAGGCTGTAAATCTCACGGAGAAAAGGATAAGTCCAGAGGCTGTAAATCTTAGATTGGCAAAAATAAGTCTAAAAGAAAGTAAATCAATCAGTAAAAGGATAGTTAAATTCGTTTAGAAGTTTAGCAAGGATAATTAAGATGGGATGTGTTCATTAATTTTTAGACCCCCGTCTTTTTTTTGTTATTTTTAACTTTTAGTTAGGAAGCGAATAGAGATAGCTGCTGTGATACCCCCATATGAATACTGTTTTCCAATTAGTTGGTCGAATCTATGAAATTGATTTTCATGATAGCTTTCATTCACTTTTTAATTTGAGAAACATTTTTAATCCCATATTTCTGCATGATTTCCTTATTCGTAAACTGACCACTTTTAACACCCTGAATTAGTTTTTGTCTAATCGTGCCATTTTAGAAGGTATTTTATGCATCTCATTTATTTAGGTTAGTCTAGTACCTCATTTTCTTTGACATTCTCTTCACTCCAATGGTTATTGTTGATATTTTTCATTAAATAAGACTTCTTCAGCAACTGCATTTGACATTAACTCTAAGTCAACAATTGCGAATTTTTGAATGGATAAAATACTTAGGTAGAATCCAATACAGATAGTAATAATTGATATATTATATTCCATTTTTCACAAGTATAAAACTTCCATGAGTAATTTTTAGCATTAAGAAAAAAATAAACCTGTACTATTAATTTAAACAAGGAGTGATTGAAATGAAAAAACAGAATTCCGATCAAAGTACTGAACTTGCAGGACGTTACTATAACCCAAGTGATTATGAAAAAAAAGACCAACTTTCTTCTGGCTTGGCAACTACTCATGAACAAGCTACTGATACATATACAGAAGGAGAAATTGGCGCTGTAATTGATGATGTGGATGGCGAGGATATAGAGATAGGGAAGAATAGAACTAAATAACAAATAGAAAAAGGATGCATACTTTTGAGAGAAAGCATCCTTTTTCTATTTTTCATGCCTATGCTATGCTTGCTAAGAAATTGTTACTCTGGAATATATGGTAATTCAAGTGTTTTCGGGATATTAATTACATGGGTCTCTACATAAGATTTTAATCCTTCTTCTCCATACTCTCTTCCAACTCCAGATTGTTTCACCCCGCCAAATGGGAATCGCACATCCAAGCCTTGAACAGCTGCAGTATTAATCATTGTTGTGCCTGCCTCAATGCGACGGGCAACTTTAATTGCATGTTCTTCTTCGCCCCAAACAGAACTTGTTAGACCATAAATACTCTCATTGTGTAACTCAATTACTTGCTCTTCATCATCAAAAGGCAAAATTGGCACAGTCGGTCCAAATTGCTCTTCTACAACAATTGGATCATGAAAATCAGCGCCTAATACTAATGTAGGCTGCAGAAAATATCCATTATCCATTAATTCGGGATTGAGAATTTCCCCTAATGGAATCACTTTAGCCCCTTTACTTTTTGCATCTTCTACAAGACTTTTAACATATTTCACCTGATTTTTATTATTTACTGGTCCTACTGTTACATCAGGATGAAAAGGATCGCCAACGCGAATCCACTTATTCGCTGCTTCGATATATTTCTCTACGAAAGCATCATAGATTGATCGATGAACATAAATGCGTTTCGCTATCATACATATTTGTCCTGCGGTAAGGAAGTTTGAAATTACCATTCTTCGCATCGCTTTTTCATCATTTACATCAAAGTCTTTTAGCACGATCGCGGCATCATTTCCTCCTAGCTCCAGCGTCATCTTTTTAATCGTTTCCGAAGCAGCCTTCATAATACTCTTAGCTGTCTTCGTTCCACCCGTGAAAGCAATCTTTGCAACTTTTGGATTCGATGTAAGCTCTACCCCTACCTCTGCATCCCCATGGACAAGATTGAGCACACCTGGAGGAAATTCTTCTGCGATAATTTCTACTACTTTACTGACAGCTAAAGGAGCAAAGGGACTTGGTTTTACAACCATTGTATTTCCAGTTAACAAGGCTGGTGCTATTTTAATAGTGGATAAAGAAATAGGATAATTCCATGGAGAAATAGCGGAAACCACACCTACTGGATCAAATGTAATGATTGTTCTCCCATTTTCATGCTCTTTTTCTTGGGGAGCAACAACTTTCTTTACATTCTTGCATGCAAATTCCATCCACATGATAGAGATTGCTATTTCACCTTTGGAATCATATAAAGCTTTCCCATGTTCCCGAGATAACAAAGTAGCTATTTCAGGTGTTGCATCCTTTAATTTTTGAATAGCTCGTTCCATTCTTTCGATCCGCTCATCTACATCCGTCCAAGCCCAGTCTTTTAACGCATCATAAGCTGCATCAATCGCTAGTACCGTTTCTTCTTTCGTATTAAGAGGTGCATATCCTACAATCTCATCCGGATGTGTTGGATTTTCACGTGGAGCTTGCTTTTCAGTTGGTACTTTCTCTCCATTGATAATGGCATGTATAGTAATTGGTTCTGTTTGCATATTCCGAATCCTCCTTGCAGTAACTATTTTACTTCATTAGTATGAATTAGGTTGTTTAGGTATATACAGTGAAAACGATAAAAACAAATAGATTTTCTTGAGAGACTAATAATCCCTATAACTGAAATACAGTAACACTATATTAACTTATACACTTTTTAGTAGGGGATTAATCTAAAAAAACTACTTTTTTGTGAAAAGTAGATGAATAAGGACTAAGCAGTTTGTCTGTAAAGGCGAACATTTCCTCCTTTAACTATTATTTGAAACTAGTTCGCACGGATATTTGGAGAGGGAATTTTGGACACTCACTCTATGGAAGAGAAGGTATATTTCAATTTGCAGCAGTTACTAAATGCACAAACATTTATATATTAAAAAAAAACCGAACAATTATACGCATATTGGCTCTCTGTAAAATTGTTCGGAATCTCTTCGACTGGAAGCTTTTCTCTTTATAGGTTAATTTTGGCCATAGTAAGCATATGCTCCGTGTTTTCTAAGATAGTGCTTATCTAATAAATGCTGATCCATAGAAGGAATAGCTGGATTTAGATTAAGTGTGTGATATGCCATTTTGCATACTTCCTCTAAAATAACAGCATGATGAAGTGCATCTTTTGCATTCTTTCCCCAAGCAAATGGGCCATGACTAGATACTAAAACTGATGGAATTTCATTGGGATTTATTCCGTTTTTATAAAATGTCTCTACAATGACATTCCCTGTCTCTCGCTCATAGTCCCCTTTGATTTCTTCTTCTGTTAAACTTCGGGTGCATGGAACAGAACCATAAAATGTATCTGCTTGTGTAGTACCTAAAGCAGGCAATTCCTTAGTTGCTTGAGACCAAATAGTAGCCCATGGGGAATGTGTATGAACAATTCCGCCGATATCTTTAAAGTTTTTGTACAACACTATGTGAGTACTAGTGTCAGATGAAGGTTTTAAATGACCCTCAACTACTTTCCCTTCAAGGTCAACTACAACTAAGTCACCTACTTTCAATCTCTCATATTCCACTCCACTTGGTTTAATAACAACTAGTCCCGAATCACGATCAATACCACTTACATTTCCCCAAGTGAATGTCACTAAATGATGTTGAGGTAAACCTAGATTTGCTTCTAAGACTTGTTCTTTTAATTTTTCAAGCATAGCTTTTCCACCTCTCCTTAATGATTCCCTATTTTTACGACTTTGCGAAAATTTTATCTATCAATCTACTAGTTATCATCAAAAGATACTAAAACCTTATTGTATTTCAATGTTCGCCCTGCCATTTTTTTTAAATATGCACCAACTTCATCAACAGTAATCTTATGAGAAATCATTGGTTTAAATTTCAGAGTGCCTTTTGTCATGAAATCTAAAGTTGCTTTCCAAGCAATTCCCGGATAGGGTGCTGTATATGAATTCCATGTACCTTGAATTTTTATCTCACCTCGAAGAACATGCTCTATTGCCTCTTCTGCTAATGGAAGATTTGAATGTGCAATACCCAAAAAAACTACACGTCCTTTTTTCTTGGCTGCTAATATGGATTGTTGCTGTGTAATTTTACTTCCGGCAGTTTCAGCAACGACGTCTGCTCCTCCATCAGTAAACTTGTGGATTTGTTGAACAACATCAGATACTTTTGCATTTATTACAATATCTGCTCCTAAATCTCTAGCAAGTTCCAGTTTTTCTTCAAATATATCTACCGCAATCACAGTAGATGCTCCAAAGATTTTTGCCCATTGTATTGTTAATTGTCCAATGGGTCCACACCCCATCACGACTACCGTTTCACCCGGTTGAATTTGTGCTTTTTGTAAGCCATGATAACCAATAGTAGCAGGTTCCACTCCTGCTGCCGTTTCATAATCTAGCCGATCATCGATTTGCAGAACATGCTTTTGGGGTACTTTTACATATTCTGCAAAAGCTCCATTACTTCCCGTTCCAATTATTTTATAATTTTCACATAATGCATAATCACTTGCCTGGCAAAATTTACATTCCCCACAAGGTACAAGTGGAGCAACTACTACTCTATCTCCCTGTTTTACATTCATTACATTTCCACCAATTTTAGCGACTTTCCCAGTAAATTCGTGCCCTAAAATAAGCGGATATGTCCGCGCTCCACTTACCATAGAACGCGGTACATCAGAACCACAAATACCACAATAAACTACCTTGATCAAAACTTCATCTTCATTGATTTGCGGTATGTCTATTAACTCTGTTTTGATATCTCCCAATGAGTGTAAAACTGCGGCTTGCATTTTTTGTTGCATTTTCAAACTCCTTTCTCAATTTGTATGAACACTTTCTGTAATTATATAAGATTGTAATTACCAACCATTTATCCGGTATACCAGTCAACTCGATTTGAAAACTTCCCCCTTATTCTCCCGTGCTGACTAGCCACACAATAGGATGCAGAAATCTCTATCTATGCTGCGGAAGATGTTTCTCTGTCTTGAGAATTTTTTTCAGCTTGACGATCTAAATAATCATAAATCGCCATTTTATTTTTTCTAAAAAAGAACCATAGAATGAAATAAGCGACAATCGTTAATCCAATAAAAATAGGATTCTGACTTAAAAATGCTAAAAAAATTAATCCCATTAATGGCTTTCCTAGTATATTGAAACTTGTTATTAACAATGCTCCAGCTGGTAAAGCAATGCCGACATCTTTGGCAATTTCAGTAAATAGAGGAGCTGTATACGTACACATGTATAATCCAAGGCCAAACCAGATAGCTCCATTGACCATAATCTTAGCGATATTGCCATTTGAAATAGCTACCAGACCTTGAACCATAAAGGGAATAGCTAATAAGTCAACAACTGGAAGCACTTTATTCCCTGGAAGAACCATTGCTAGGAATACCATCACTGGTATTAGTAACACTCCCGTCATTAAAGTTGCTTGTTCCCCAAAACCAGCAGCATCATTTACCGCTAAATACCATTCCCGATTAGAGCCCTTTTCTTTTTTGACTGTATTTTTTCTAGCAGCCTCTGTAATTGGACTAAATGCTTGAGCAAAAAGTCCAGCAACGCGTGGGAAAATTGCCATTACCGCACTTGTTGCAATTCCAACCAAAGCAATGGATCCCCAAGCATCCAAACTGTTTAATGTAGTTAAATTACCTAATACTCCAATGAATATTCCTAGAAACAAACCTAAAGTAATAGGTTCACCTAAAAATCCTAACCGCTTTTGCAAGGTTGCTGGATTTAATTTGATTTTATGGAATCCTAGTTTATTTAAAAGGGGATCCATTAAAACTCCAAATATAGTAGGTTCAATATTATGCATCGCAATAATTGTTGCATTTGGATAATTGTAATATTTTGACCATCTTCTTGCCATCAACTCTGCATTCAATAAGCTATAGAGGTTAAGAACAATCATACATCCAATCGATAAAAGCATATTATTTGTGACAAGATAAACCATTGATCCCCAAATAACATAGGAATAATTATTCCATAAGTCTGAAGGCTGGAAAACATCTGTCCATTTCACCAGGAATAATACCGTCTGCAGAATTAAGCCAACCGCTAGGAATATCATTCCAGGTTCGGTAGAAAAACCTACTATTGCTGTGGCTTGCCATCCCACATCAAAACCCGTTAATTCCATTCCAGTAATATCAACCATGTTTTGAATTACAGGTGAAATAATTGGCGTAAAGGCACCTAAAACCATTGTAAATCCTTGTAATCCAATACCGGCATAGAGAGCGGAAATAAATGCTTTCTTCATCGATACTTTAAGTAATAATGCAATAATAAAAATAATGATTGGAACTATAATTGGAGCGCCAAACGTATCAAAAACTTCTTTCAACGTTTCTAAAAACATTCCCATTCCCCCAGTCTATTATTTATTTAGTGCTTTAAGCACTTTTTCCACTTCCTCATAAAACTCCTCTTCTCCTATTCCAGTTAAACAGCTGCTAGCACTAATGGTTGGGATACTATAATCCTCAACTGGCAATGGACTAGTATGTGTAATTAAGTCATAATTTCCACTTTGAGCATAATTTAGAGCTTCTGTTGGTTTTGCTTCTGTAGTTCTAACATGAAAGCCTCTAGTCTCCATTTCCTCTTTCAGCTTCTCAGCTACCATCGATGACGTAACCGTTCCTGAACCACATACGGACAATATGTTGTAACTTTTCATTAAAAGCCCCCCAATTCAAATTTATTTAAGCTAAAGCATTACTTAAAATAGCAGAGATAACTCGACTATCTTCAGCCTTTTCCATTCTATTTAAAAGCTCTTCGTTCTGAAATATAGCCATTAGCTGCTTTAATAATTTCACTTGCTTTTTTGGTTCTTTAACTGCTAGTAAAAAAACTAGTTTCACATCAACTTCCTGGGCAGGATCAGCCATTAATTGAAAACTGACCGGTTCTTCTAAAGTAGCTAAAGCAATGGTTGATTCCTTTACATGTGTTGAGTCTGTATGTGGAATAGCAACATTAATGTGGCCTATTTGCAGACCAGTAGGCAAAGACAGCTCTCGTTGAAGCACTGCATCAATGTAAGTGTCCGTAACATAACCAGATTCTAATAACATCTCTCCCAAAATCTTAATTACTTCCTCAGAGCTATTTACTTTTAATTTTACTTTTACTAAGTCTAAAACCATGATTGTCTCCTCACATTTCACATTTCTAATGAAAATAATAAGCACTTGTGTTAATCCAATTATTAATTAGTGTGCAGCACCTCCATAAATGAATGAAAATCTTTTGTTTGAATTAACTCTTGAACTTTATCTTTAGATTTAACCAATTGATAAAGTTGTTTAAAAACCTTATAGTGATTTTCTCGATCTACTTCACTTGGTAAAATCAAAAAGACAAGCTGCACATTTGTTTTTCCCCATGGGATAGGTTTATGATTGATAGCTATATAAATCATCGTTTCCTCATTTTCCGTTCTTGCAATAGGATGTGGCATAGCTACATAATTCCCAACTTCTGTTGACGACATCTCTTCTCTTGTTAAAATACCGTCTAGCAAATATTCCATTTTCACTTTTTCTGTTAATCTTAATAAGAAGTCATGTTTGTTGTTTTCATCTAAAAGAATGAATCGGTTTTCACTTAAAGTCCGATCAAGAAAGCCTTGATTAATAGCTACAGCTATTTTCTTTAAGTCTTGTTCATCAAGAAACTCATTAACATGAATAATGGGAATACCATTCTTCTTCACATCCATTGTTGAAATAATTAATGAAATATTTTCTTCTATTTGATCTAACATTTGTAAAGAATATTCTCCTGCAATTTCAATATCTAAAAAATGTCTTTGAATTTTCTGCTTCAATATCATCGAAGCACCAATTCCACTTCCAGAAACGATTGCGACTCTTACTTTTTTTCTTTTTGTTCGTTCAATATGTGCAGCAATATGAAGAGCAATGTATCCGATTTCACTTTCTGGCACAACAAAGGTTAAATGTTTCTCCAAACGATGTGCTAAGAGAACTGCAATGTGATAAGCCAATAAGTACTCCATCTTAATATGAGAAATATAAGGATTTTCTACATAAAGCTGATATTGAAGAGGATATTGGGCTTTTGCTAAGTGAAAAAGCAATCCTGACACAAGTAGGCGATCTTCATTAAAGCGAAAATCGTATTGCTTTCCAAGATCATGTAAGCTTTTTTCTAACTCTCGTTTCAGTTCCTGAGGAATATTGGTTTCATTATTATAAAAACTAACTATTATACGCTGGCTTATTAGGTGTAGGCTAAAGTACATTTTCTCTTGATTTCCAATATCTATTTGAAATATCTCCTGAACATCCTCTAAAATCTTAGATGCCAATTCAAATTCTTCATAATCTAAAGATTGCTCTACTTCCTTTCCTTCGCGGATCTCATATCCATGTCGGATACGGTATATCGCAATAATTAAATGCACTAACAAACTACTTAATTTCCCTGTGGGAATATCGTGAATATACTTATTTAGATTCTCAATCACCACTGCTGACAGTAAATTTAATTCTTCTTCTAAAACCCAGCCACCGAAGCGAACTAGTAATTCTTTATACAGCTCTTTTATTGTCATAAAGTTTTTTTCTACTAAACTCTCAAGTAGTAATCTTTTGTCAAATTCATCCCCCTCTAATCGAATCCCTTGAAAAACTAATGCTTCCACGGATAAATTTCTTTTTTGGGAGGTAATCATTTGAGAGATTCGTTGAATATCTGACCGAATCGTTTGTGGAGAGAAATAAATCATTTGGGATAATTGTTCGTATGTTGTCCATTCCTTTGTATCTAGAAGTGCCTTTACAATATAAAATGCACGCTCCTCAAATTCAATATGATGTCTCTGTTTAAAACCAACTAACTCACCTTCAAGTTGATAACCTTGGCGTTTATTTGAAATAATGCGTGCACCAATGAGATAGTTATCATTCAAATCTTTAATGTCGTTTCTCACCGTTCTGGAACTAATATTTAGCTGTTCACTAATATCATTTCCTGTTACAAACCCATCTGAATTTTGAAGTATGTGAAGAAGCTTGGTATATCTGTCTCTCATAGTGAATACCTCCTGTATCTACATCATAAAAAAGAAAGCATTTTCACGCTATTTTGTTCTTTTTCCTATTAGTAAGGAAATGAAAGACTACAACAAAACTTTTCCTATTGATAATGGCAAACTTTAATGATAGTTACAATGAAACTTTGTGTGCAAATGTTTTAGCTGCTGGTTCATTTGTCATTAGTGAATTGAATCGAAAAGCATTGATGGAAAAGATTAAAAAGAGGAGTCTAAGAAAAGAATGATAACGCACAGGAGTGTTATCATTAATAACTAGAGGAAACTTGTTTTAGAATCTATACTTCCACTCAATATAATTAAAAGCCCTTTCCTATTTAACAAAAACAAAAAGACAGGATTCCTATAGTACAGAAATCACTGTCTTTTTGGACCAAAAATAAATGGGAAATGAAAAGTCTATTCATTTCCATTAGATCTAGTATTTAATAAAAAATAAAAAACCACCAAATATGTATTTGGTGGAGACGGTGGGAATCGAACCCACGTCCAGAAATATCGGCACTTAAGCTTCTACGAGTGTAGTCAACATATTCGCATTTCGCTTATTCTTCTGCCTGTTGACAGGCGTCCGATAAGCTAGTCTGGTTGTTCTCTTCCTTCTTCCTCAGACGGTGGAATCCGGCGTAGCCCACTTAAAGTGAGTCCCTGACCCTACCACATGGGCGATGGAGGGAGGAACCGCTAAGCGCTATTAAGCAGCTAAAGCGAAGTTGTTTTGTTGTTTGCCAGTTATAGGCTTTGACGTTTTAACGAGGCCGATCCCCTCGACTCGCAACCTAAGCTCGAACTATCCCTGTCGAATCCGTAGCGTCCCCATTATAGGATAAAATCAAGTAATTGTTACATTACAAGATTCTTAGCATTTAAGCTTAACGTTTCGGAAGCTCTGAAATAGGAGCTTAAAGTTATGTTGTCTTATCGACATAAATTATTATAACATAACTGGAGCGTATTTCAATTGTAAAGTTTTGGATTACATTTTTTGCCTTTCACGTAAAGCACGTTCAATACTGCGATTTGCTTCTTTACGTTTTAAAGTTTCACGCTTGTCATAGTTCTTTTTACCCTTACCTAGACCAATCAAAACCTTTGCATAGCCATTTTTAAAATACAGTTTCAGTGGAACTAAAGCATAGCCCGCTTCTTTTGTATCCCCGATTAACTTATTAATTTGTTTGCGATGTAATAAAAGCTTTCTTGTTCTTAATGGATCATGATTATAGCGATTTCCTTGTTCATATGGACTGATATGCATCCCTAATAGAAATACCTCGCCATTAATAATCCGCGCATATGATTCCTTCAAATTTACTCTTCCTGCACGAATCGCTTTAATTTCTGTTCCTTGGAGAACAATTCCTGCCTCATAAGTCTCTTCAATAAAATAGTCATGGTTTGCTTTTTTATTCTGTGCTACTAATTTCCCTTCACCTTTTGGCATGTCTCTTCCCCCTACTCTGCCAATAATTTTATCAAAAGAACGCTTAATATACAAACATCCTCTGCATGTGGCTTCTTCATCCAAAAGAAACCACATGCATAAATGCATCTATTTATCTCTTAGCGTTTCTTTTTCTTTCTCTTTGCTTTTGGAGCATTCTCGAAGTGTTTTCTATCATTCTTTCCTTTACGTCTTGATTCACCTGTTTTTCCTTTACGATCCGTATCTCTATCTGATTTGCCTTTACGCGGGGCACGAGAGACACTGCCAGTAGAAAATACCTTCCCTTCTTTCTTCGGATCTCTGCGGCGTGTTCCCTTCATTCCAACTATTTCAAAGTCAATGGCACGTTCCTCTTTGTTAACATTCACAACGCGAACAGTAATTTCGTCTCCAATACGGAAAACCTTCCCTGTTCGCTCGCCAATCATAGCAAAATGACGCTCATCATAACGATAGTAATCATCCGTCATATAGCTTACATGGACAAGTCCTTCAATCGTATTCGTAAGTTCCACAAACATACCAAAATTCGTAACAGAACTAATAATACCATCATATTCTTCGCCAATTTTATCAAGCATGTACTCTGATTTTTTCAGTTCATCCGTTTCACGTTCTGCTTCTACTGATCTTCTTTCCATACTAGAGGAGTGCTCAGCAATTTCTGTTAGGCAGCTGTTCCACTTTTCTTGTGTAGCAGAACTAATATCCCCTTCAATTAAATACGTACGAATTAAACGATGTACGATTAAATCCGGATAACGTCTAATCGGCGATGTAAAATGCGTATAAAATTCTGTTGATAAACCAAAATGCCCTAAGCTTTCTGGATAGTATTTAGCCTGCTGCATGGAACGCAGCATGACAGTCGAAATGACCATCTCTTCAGGAGTTCCCTGTACTGACTCAATAATTTCTTGTAACGCTCTTGGATGAACAGAGTTCGCTGTACCTTTCACGATATAACCAAAGTTTGTAATAAACTCGAAAAATCTTCTCAGCTTTTCCTCTTTTGGATCTTCATGAATACGGTAAATAAATGGAACCTGCATCCAATGAAAATGTTCCGCAACTGTTTCGTTGGCAACAAGCATAAACTCTTCAATTAGTTTTTCTGCGACAGAACGTTCTCTTAAAATAACATCCTGTGGCTTTCCATCTTCATCTACAATTACTTTAGATTCTTTAAAGTCAAAATCAATGGCACCACGAGTCATCCGTTTTTTGCGCAGGATGGCTGCTAGCTCCTCCATTCGTTCAAACATCGGGACAAGACCTTCATACTTGGCTCTCAACTCTTCATCTTTATCATGTAGAATCGAGTTCACATCAGCATATGTCATACGTTCCGTTGTTTTAATGACACTTTGAAAAATTTCATGTGAAACTACTTCTCCCTCAGGCGAAATTTCCATCTCACAGGAAAGAGTTAAGCGATCAACCTTGGGATTTAAGGAACAAATTCCATTAGATAAACGGTGCGGAATCATTGGAATAACACGGTCAACTAAATAGACGCTAGTACCTCTCTCCTCGGCTTCTACATCTATTGGTGAGTTTTCCGTTACATAGTAAGAAACATCTGCAATATGAACTCCTAATTTATAATTACCGTTCCCTAACATTGTGACTGTAACGGCATCATCCAAATCTTTCGCATCTGCCCCATCAATCGTGACAATAGTTTCATTGCGCAAATCACGTCTATTGGCAATTTCCTTTTCATCAATCGTATCTGGTGCACTATTCGCTTGTTCTAACACGTTATCTGGAAAGGCAAGTGGTAATCCATGCTTATGAATTACCGATAAAATATCGACACCAGGGTCATTTTTATGTCCTAGTATTTTAACAACTTCTCCCTCAGCATTCTTTCTGCCTTCAGGGTAAGAAGTTAATTTTACGACAACCTTATGACCTTCTATTGCCCCTTTTGTGCTGCCTTTTGGAATAAAAATATCTGTCGCGATTTTTTTGTCATCAGGGATCACAAAGCCAAAATGCTTGCTCTCTGAATATGTACCAACAATTTGCTGTACGCCTCTTTCAATAATTCGTACAATCGTTCCTTCTCTTCTTTGTCCAGAGCTTTCAGAAGTGACACGTGCTAATACAATATCACCATTTAACGCAGTTTTAACTTCATTTGGCGGGATAAAAATGTCATCCATGCCTTGTTCTTCAGGAATAACAAAAGCAAATCCTTTTGCATGACCAGCTAATTTCCC
Organism: Niallia sp. FSL K6-0212; assembly: GCF_038007605.1. Classification (NCBI taxonomy): domain Bacteria; kingdom Bacillati; phylum Bacillota; class Bacilli; order Caryophanales; family Bacillaceae; genus Niallia; species Niallia sp. FSL K6-0212. The sequence goes on from NZ_JBBOXL010000001.1 coordinate 41,809, forward strand.
CCGAATAAGGTTCATCTTCTCTGGAAGTCCATAGCGATTGCTTCTTGTCCGAACAACTAGCCCCTTCTCTTCCATCTGTACAAGTGCCTTGACAAAATCTTTAAAGTGAGAAGAATCCTCTATTCCGAAAGCTTCCTCTAGCTCTTGCACGGTTAGTGGTTTATATGCTTCATCTTTCATATAAGTTAATAGCTTCTCGACATTTTCCTTAATTATATCTTCCAAACAAAAAACCTCCTTTACATCTTATTCATTCCAATCTAGTTTTTCTAAAAACTGATAGAAATCTTCAAAAACTTTTTCTTTTTCTTTATCATGTGTAATAACATGTCCAGAGTTTTCATACCATTTAATATCTTTTTGAATCGATTCCACTTCTTCATATATGATATTCGCACTATTTGTATCAATCATTTGATCATGTCGTGCCTGAATAACAAAAACTGGTGAATAAATAAGATCAACCGATTCTCTTACTTCTTTGATTAAATTTTGTAATTCCTTTAATGTATTCATTGGCTTAAATTGAGCCATTTCCTGCTCAATAACTTCTTCTGATTTCTTCTCTCGCTGCTTATAATTACGAGCATATTCAAGTACGCCTTCATACATAACATCTTCACTTTTAATGTACATTGGAGCACACATAGTTACGATACCCTTTACAGGTACAGTGTAACCTAATTTAAGGGAAAATACCCCTCCTAAAGAAAGACCTCCGACGGCAATTTCTTCAAACCCCATCTCCTTTAAATGCTGGTATCCTTCCGTGACATCCTTCCACCAATCCTTTGGACCGTATTCCACTAATTCCTCTGGCGGTACCCCATGACCTTTATATAAAGGTACATAGCAAGTGTAGCCCTTTGTATTTAAATATCTGCCAAGTAAGCGTACATCTGATGTATTTCCCGTAAAGCCATGCAATAAAAGCACTGCACGTTTATTATCTCCTTTAAAAGTTAATGGTTTCTGTTCTACTATTTTCATTAGATAAACGCTCCTTTGTCTTATTATTTTCTCCTTCGCCCTATTCTATAATATAAAGTGACCAATTTATTCGAAAAAGAACTATCCTTTTATTTTAGTAAAAAAGAAAAGAAAGAATCCAGTGATATGATTACACCTTCCTATAGCTCTTTATAAATCTTATTTATGTACAACTCCACTTGTTTTCCGAAAAAAAACCTGACCTTTCTTGGCCAGGTTTTTTTCATCTATACCGAATTTCGTTATTATAGATCAAAATAACTAACTGCAATCGTTAAGACAAAGAATAAAATTGCTAAAACGATTGTTGCATTGTGAAGGATTAATTCTAAACCACGTGCTTTTTGTTTACCAAATAACTGCTCTGCACCACCAGAAATTGCTCCAGATAGTCCAGCACTCTTACCATTTTGAAGAAGTACTACTACGATTAATGCAATCGCAACGATAATCAATAAAGTAATCAAAACTGTGTGTATCATATCAAACACCTCCATTAAAACCAACCTACATTAATTTAAATGTATCATATTTTATGTTTTGTCACAATAGTATGTCGCCTCTTTGTCATAATAATTAGTAGAATACACTTTGGGATAGTAGATAATGATTGAGAAGTCTCTTAAAAAGGATATAGGTATTTCGTTTTTATGTCTGTTATGTTTACGAGTAGAGAGAATGACTCTCTGTTCCCTTCTTCAGGTATCCAGCTAGCTAATGGATACTCCATCTCTCCTAACAAAAGCACATTCTCAACTATAACAAAAACACTCTAGCTTAAAGGAAAACTCCTAAAGCTAGAGTGTTTATCAAGTTAAGACAGGCTTAACTTCCTTATTTTTTAAGGTTGTAGAAAGATTTAAGACCATCGTATACTGCTAATTCGCCAAGCTCGTCTTCGATGCGAAGAAGTTGGTTGTATTTAGCGATACGGTCTGTACGAGATAATGAACCAGTTTTGATTTGACCAGCGTTTGTAGCAACCGCGATGTCAGCGATTGTAGCATCTTCTGTTTCACCAGAACGGTGAGAAACTACTGCTGTGTAACCAGCACGTTTAGCCATTTCGATAGCTTCAAAAGTTTCAGTTAAAGTACCAATTTGGTTAACTTTGATAAGGATTGAGTTTGCAATTCCTTTTTCGATACCTTCAGCTAATTTTTTCGTGTTTGTAACGAATAAATCGTCACCTACTAGTTGTACTTTAGAACCGATACGGTCAGTTAATAATTTGTGACCTTCCCAGTCGTTTTCATCTAAACCATCTTCAATAGAGATGATTGGGAATTCGTTAACTAATTCTTCATAGAAGCTTACTAATTCTTCAGAAGTTAAACCAGTACGGCCTTCTCCTGCAAGATCGTATTTACCAGTTTCTTTGTTGTAGAACTCAGAAGAAGCAACGTCCATACCTAAGAATACATCTTTACCAGGCTCGTATCCAGCTTTTTTGATTGCTTCGATGATTACTTCTAATGCTTCACGGTTAGAACCAAGGTTTGGAGCGAATCCACCTTCGTCACCTACAGCAGTGTTTAAACCTTTTGCATGTAAAACTGCTTTTAATGCATGGAATACTTCAGCACCAGTACGTAGAGCTTCTTTGAAAGTTGGAGCTCCTACTGGTAAGATCATGAATTCTTGGAAATCAACGTTGTTATCAGCATGAGAACCACCGTTGATGATGTTCATCATTGGAGTTGGTAATTGCTTCGCGTTGAATCCACCAAGGTAACGGTATAATGGAAGACCTACTACTTCAGCAGCAGCATGTGCAACAGCCATAGATACACCTAGGATTGCGTTAGCACCTAATTTACCTTTGTTTTCTGTACCATCAAGTTCGATCATTGTTCTGTCGATTCCAACTTGATCTGTAACGTCCATACCGATAATTGCTTCAGCAATTACTTCGTTTACGTTTTCTACTGCTTTAAGAACACCTTTACCAAGGTAACGAGATTTGTCACCATCGCGTAATTCAACTGCTTCGTATTCACCAGTTGAAGCACCAGATGGAACTAGTGCACGACCAAAGAATCCTGATTCAGTTAATACTTCTACTTCTACTGTTGGGTTACCACGTGAATCTAATACTTCACGAGCATATACTTGTTGAATATAAGGCATAATTTTTCTCTCCTTTTAAAATATCTTATTTTTTAATAATAGATGTTCCAGTCATTTCTGCTGGCTTTTCTACACCTAATAAATCTAACATTGTAGGAGCTAAATCTCCTAAAATACCATCTGTACGTAATTCAGCATTTTTATCTGTTACGATAACAGGTACTGGATTTGTTGTATGTGCTGTCATTGGTTTTCCTTCAAGTGTTACCACTTCATCAGAGTTACCATGGTCAGCAGTGATAATAGCTTTACCACCTTTTTGTTCAATTAAAGTGATAATTTTTCCTAAACATTCATCCACTGTTTCAATCGCTTTGATTGTTGGTTCAAGCATTCCGGAGTGCCCAACCATATCAGGGTTTGCGAAGTTTAGAATAATTGCATCAAAATTATCTGCTTCAATTTCCTTCAATAGCGCATCTGTTACTTCATATGCGCTCATTTCAGGTTTTAAATCATAAGTTGCTACTTTTGGTGAATTGATCAAAATACGTTTTTCACCAGGGAACTCTGCTTCACGTCCACCGCTCATAAAGAATGTAACATGTGGATATTTTTCCGTTTCCGCAATACGAAGCTGAGTCAAGCCATTTTGTGCAAGAACTTCCCCTAAAGTGTTATCAAGGTTTGTTGGCTTGAATGCAACATACCCGTTTACTGTTTCACTAAAATGAGTTAAACATACAAAGTAAAGATTTTTTGGATGTTTTTCTCCACGATCAAATGAACGGAAGTCCTCATTTGTGAATGTATTTGAGATTTGAATAGCACGGTCAGGACGGAAGTTATAAAAAATTACAGCATCTTCATCTTCAATCGTTGCAACTGGTTCGCCGTTCTCTTTTGTGATAACAGATGGAAGCACGAACTCATCAAAGATTCCGTTATTGTAATTATCCTCCACTACCTGTAATGGATCGGAATATGCTGGTCCTTCTCCATATACCATTGCGCGGTATGATTTTTCTACTCGGTCCCAACGCTTATCTCTATCCATAGAATAGTAGCGTCCAGAAATAGTAGCAAATTCGCCTACACCGTATTCAGCGATTTTTTCTTGTGTAGCTTTAATGTATTTTTCAGCAGTCTTTTGACCGACGTCTCGACCATCTAAGATACCGTGAATGTATACATTTTCTACTCCCTCTTCTTTAGCTAATCGAAGAAGTGCAAACATGTGCTCAATGTGGCTATGAACTCCACCATCGGATAATAATCCGAATAAATGAAGATTTTTGCCTTTTTCTTTTACATGCTTAATTGCATTAACAAAAGTTTCGTTTTTGTAAAATTCGCCTTCTCTTATAGACAGATTCACTCTTGTTAAACTTTGATATACGATCCGGCCGGCACCGATATTCAAATGTCCAACTTCAGAGTTACCCATTTGTCCTTCTGGAAGACCAACAGCTTCCCCGCTGGCTACTAAAGTAGCATGAGGATAAGAATTCCAATATTTATCGAAATTAGGCTTATTTGCTTGTGCTACTGCATTACCCATGCGTTCGCTTCTTAAAGCAAAACCATCTAAAATGATTAAAGCTACTGGAGATTTACTCATTCTTACCTGCCTCCAATAAAGCTAAAAAGCTTTGAGCTTCTAGGCTAGCTCCGCCTACTAATGCTCCGTCAATATCTGGCTGCGCCATATATTCTTTAATATTTTCAGGCTTAACGCTGCCACCGTATTGGATACGGATTTCTTCTGCAACTTCTGGTGAAAATTGTTCACTTACTACTTTACGAATATGTGCACATACTTCGTTTGCATCTGCAGAAGTAGAAGATTTACCTGTTCCAATTGCCCAGATTGGCTCATATGCAACAACTGTTGCTTTTGCTTGTTCTGGAGTTAAACCATTAAGTGCTTTTGTTACTTGAGTTGCAACAAAGTCATTTGTTTCGCCATTTTCTCTTTGCTCTAGTGTTTCCCCACAGCAAACAATTGGAGTTAAACCATTTTCAAATGCAGCGATTGTCTTTTTGTTAACAGACTCATCTGTTTCATTAAAGAACTCACGACGCTCTGAATGTCCAAGTACTACATATTTTGCACCGATATTTTCTAATGCAACTGGGCTGATTTCGCCAGTGAATGCACCATTTTTTTCGAAATGCATATTTTGTGCACCGATTTTTACATCTGTGCCATCAGTTAATTCTACTAATTGTCCTAAAAATAACGCAGGCGCACAAACAACTGTATCCACTTTTTCACTTGATGGAACAGATGCTTTTACTTCTTGGATAAACTCAACAGCTTCAGGAAGCGTTTTGTTCATTTTCCAGTTACCCGCAATAATTGGTTTGCGCATGTTAAACATCCTTTCATGCATATCTATAAAGATATTATTTGTCGTTTAAAGCCACTACCCCTGGAAGTTTTTTACCTTCCATAAATTCTAATGAAGCACCGCCGCCAGTAGAAATATGACTCATCTTATCTGCTAAATCAAATTTCTCAACTGCTGCTGCAGAATCTCCACCACCAATTACTGAATATGTATCTTGAGATTCAGCAAGTGCTTCAGCTACTGCTTTTGTACCATTTGCGAATGCATCTAATTCGAACACACCCATTGGTCCATTCCAAATTACTAATTTAGAATTTTTAATAACATCTGCATAGATTTCACGTGTTTTAGGTCCGATATCTAATGCTTCCCAATCAGCTGGGATTTCTTCGATAGAAACAGTTTTGATGTTTGCATCATTTGAGAAATCATCTGCAACGATAACATCAACAGGCATATAGAATTTAACGCCTTTTTCTTTTGCCTTTTCCATATAAGATTTAGCAAGATCGATTTTATCTTCTTCTAATAAAGATTTACCAATTTCATGGCCAAGAGATTTAACAAAAGTATAAGCTAAGCCTCCGCCGATAATTAAGTTATCTACTTTATCAAGAAGGTTATCAATTACACCAATTTTATCCTTAACTTTCGCTCCCCCAATGATTGCTGTGAACGGACGGTCAGGATTGGATAAAGCTTTGCCAAGAACATCTAGTTCTTTTTGCATTAATAATCCAGATACTGCTGGAATATAATGAGCAATTCCTTCTGTTGAAGCATGGGCACGGTGTGCAGCACCAAATGCATCATTTACAAATACATCTGCAAGCTCTGCATATTGTTTTGCTAATTCTGCATCATTTTTTTCTTCACCAGCATTGAAACGTACGTTTTCAAGAAGGATTACATCCCCTTCTGATAACTTGCTGATCTGTGCTTTAACAGCTTCACCATATGACTCATCTGCTTTCGCAACTTCTTTCCCTAGTAATTCAGAAAGGCGTTTTGCAACAGGAGTTAAACGCAGCTCTTCTACAACTTCACCTTTTGGACGTCCTAAGTGACTTGCTAGAATAACAATTGCACCACTCTCAACTAATTCCTTAATTGTTGGAAGTGCTGCTTGAATTCTTGTTTCGTCCGTAATTTGTTGATCTTTCATCGGTACATTGAAGTCAACACGAACAAATACTTTTTTCCCTTTTAAATCAATATCACGAATTGTTTTCTTGTTCATTATAGGTACCCTCCACTGCATATTTTTAAAATAGCGGAAACAAAGTTGTTTCCGCTGTTAGATTAAAGGGGGTGCTTATTAACTCGCACATAATTCCATTTATAAAGGGAAATTATTTTGTTGCAAGTTGTGCAAAGTGCTTAACAGTTCTTACTAATTGGTTAGTGTAAGACATTTCGTTGTCATACCAAGCAACTGTTTTAACAAGTTGTTGATCACCAACAGTGATAACTTTTGTTTGAGTTGCATCGAATAATGAACCGTAGCTAATTCCGATAATATCAGAAGAAACAAGCTCTTCTTCAGTGTAACCAAAAGATTCGTTAGCAGCTTCTTTCATTGCAGCGTTGATTTCTTCAACTGTAACTTTTTTATCAAGAACAGTTACAAGCTCAGTTAATGACCCAGTTTTAACTGGAACACGTTGAGCAGCTCCGTCTAATTTACCTTGTAGTTCAGGTAATACTAAACCGATTGCTTTTGCAGCACCAGTTGAGTTAGGAATAATGTTTTCAGCAGCTGCACGAGCACGACGGAAGTCACCTTTTGGATGTGGAGCATCTAAAGTGTTTTGGTCGCCAGTGTAAGCATGGATTGTAGTCATTAAACCAGATACGATACCGTATTTATTTTGAAGAACTTGTGCCATTGGAGCAAGACAGTTAGTAGTACAAGAAGCACCAGAGATAACTGTTTCAGTTCCATCAAGAACATCATGGTTAACATTGTAAACAACTGTTTTCATTTCGCCAGTTGCTGGAGCAGAGATAACTACATTTTTAGCACCTGCTTGAATGTGAGCTTCTGCTTTTTCTTTTGTTGTGAAGAAACCAGTAGATTCGATAACTGTATCTACACCAAGTTCTCCCCATTTAAGATCAGCTGGGTTTCTTTCAGCAGTTGTAACAACTTTTTGACCATTTACTAAGAAGTAACCTTCGTGTACTTCGATTTCACCTTGGAAAGTTCCTTGAGATGAATCATATTTTAAAAGATGTGCTAGCATTTTAGTATCAGTTAAATCATTGATTGCAACCACTTCTAATTCTGGGTTTTCCATGATTTTTCTGAATGCTAAACGTCCGATACGTCCAAAACCGTTAATACCTACTTTTACTGTCATTGTAAATTTCCTCCTCTAATTTTAAGAGTATTAAATATATAAAGGGATTTCCCATTATATCAACTTTTTTGCGGCTCCTTCATCTGTTATTAAAATAGTTGAAGTTGGTGCTTCTTTTAGATAAGCACGAATAGCCTTTGACTTCGATGCTCCACCTGCTACTGCGATGATATTAGGTACAGTAGATAAGTCTTCCAGTCTAAGGCCAATTGTTTGAACCTTGTGGACAACTTCTCCATCTTCATTAAAATAGTACCCAAATGCTTCGCCAACAGCTTCTGCATTTTTAATCTTTTCTAGATCACTTTTGCTGGTATTTCTGCGATTCGCCATTGTAAGCGCCTCGCCAATGCCGTGAACTAAAAGATTTGCGGAACGAATGAGTTTTAATACTTCGCTTATACGAGGATCTGTGGAAATGCTTTTGTACATTTCTTCGCTGACCTCATCAGGAGCGTATAAAACTCGATGTTTAGATGCAGTATGATCTGCCATCATGGAACAAATTGTATTTGCCTGATTTTTAACATCTTCTCCTATTCCACCACGTGCAGGGACAAATAATAATTCTCCATCTGCAATACTAGGTGTCAGTGCCTCTGCAACAGAGGACATAGTAGTCCCACCATTAACTGCGATGATATTATTTCCCTTTAGAAGAGATTTCATACAATTTGCTGTGGCAAGTCCTAATTCTTTTTTTACCCATGGAGAGTGATCACTGTCCCCAGCTACAATGATAACTCGGTTAATACCTAGTTTTCTTTGCAGCAGCTGCTCCATTTCGTTAATACCCGTTACTTCTCTCATTACACTGGAAAGACTTTCCAACACCTCTTCCCCTATCGAAGTGACTGTCATGCCGATGTTTGAAATATGTATAAGCTGCTGATCCTTTAAAAACTCGACTTCACTTCTCAAGACTCTTTCGGTCAGTCCTAGGCTCACTGCCAGACTTCTTCTTCCGACAGGCTGCATATTCTTGATATACTGCAGAATATAGTACCTTTTTTGCATAACTGTAAGTAAATCTGGTAATAATCTTTTTTGAATCTCAATAAATGAAACCATGCTTTTGATGCGCTCCTTCACTTACAGTGGTCGTCAGAAGTCCCACATAGACATTTTCCGTCCCGGGTACTACAAAAAAATAATTCCTTGCTACAAGAACAATTCTAACACCAGTATAGTATGAATTCAACTGATAAGTGTCTATTTTTTGTTAAATTTGGCGAAAAAGTGTCGTTCTATCTTTTCATATTATTTGGAAAAAACTAATTATTATTCATGTTATTGATTTGTTAAGAAAATATACCTTTAAATATGCTTTCTTTATAAGAAAAGCCTTCATTTACTATACTAATCATTTTATGAGAATAACTTTCATCATGATACGAAATCGGATAAAGTTTGGTTATTTTAGCAGTAACGCTGAGGATTAGCCACAAATTAGAGTTTTCAGCCTTAATTATGGGAATATCATCCATACTTCTGATTTATCTGCAAAACCAAAAAGGGTAGAATATTAATAAGGAATGGATAAATCTGAAAAGAGCGTTAACTGATTGAAAAAAGAGTCTATCTAAATAATTGGATGAATACCCCCAAAAATTTAGATAAACCCTTTTACAGGAATGCTTAGCACCCTCGGAGGGAATCGAACCCCCATTTTAAGAACCGGAATCTTACGTGCTATCCGTTGCACCACGAGGGCATTATGTTAAAGTTACGCTTTCATATTATAAGCGAACTTTCCGTTTATTGCAATAGAAGATGTTTAAAAAAAGGTGCAGTGGGTATCATGGAGAAAGGATTGTAACCGGAATAAAGGGATGGTATTTGATAATAGCTTTCTATATCTCCAATAATGAAAAAGATGTCGAATGATATTTTCAGGGAATCAAGCTTTAACATTTGACCTTAATTGACCATCCGTGTATCATTAGGAATACATACAGTTTAGATGTTATGCATCTTTCTGAAGAAACAAATACTTATGCTTTACGAACAGATATTAAAAAGGAGGATTTTAAATGAATTTAATTCCTACAGTTATTGAGCAAACAAATAGAGGAGAACGTGCTTACGATATCTACTCTCGTTTATTAAAAGACCGTATTATTATGCTTGGCAGTGCTATCGATGATAATGTTGCTAACTCTATCGTATCACAGCTTTTATTCTTAGAAACAGAAAATCCAGAAAAAGATGTATCTATTTATATCAACAGCCCTGGTGGAAGCATCACTGCAGGTATGGCAATTTATGATACAATGCAGTATATTAAGCCGGATGTCCAAACAATTTGTATTGGTATGGCTGCTTCTATGGGTGCATTCTTACTTGCTGCTGGTGCAAAAGGTAAACGTTATGCATTGCCTAATAGTGAAGTGATGATTCACCAACCACTTGGCGGAGCACAAGGTCAAGCAACTGAAATTGAGATTGCTGCTAAACGTATCTTATTCCTACGCGATAAATTAAACGGTATTTTATCTGAGCGAACTGGTCAACCAATGGAGGTAATCGCAAGAGATACAGAACGCGATAACTTTATGACTGCTGAAAGAGCAAAAGAATATGGTTTAGTTGACCATGTTATCAGTCGTAATTCTCTTGAAGACAAGAAAAATTAATAAAAGAACTCTTAATAATTAAAAAAGGTCGTTCCAAATTAGATTTCTATAGATGATATCCTCTATAAAATCTTCCTATTTGGAACAGCCTTTTTTATTAGGAGAGTATTCTACATATTAAACAGCTTTACTTTAATAATCCTTTTAAATTCTGAAGCGCTTCCACTTCATCGCTGCCATCAACTATTAATTTTATTGTTGCTCCTGAATGAATGGCTAAACCCATTATCCCCATGATACTCTTTGCATTCACTCTTCTTCCATCTTTTTCAATAAACACTTCAGATAAATAGTTACTTGCCTCTTGAACAAATAAAGCTGCGGGTCGTGCTTGAAGTCCAGATTTTAAGTCCACTGTAATCTCTTGCTCTACCATCGAACATCCTCCCCTTCATCAATGTAGTAATAATATCTATTATACAAGGAAAAGGAAATTTTTGCTCGATTCACCTCCAATAATATTCAGTTTAGAATAATTTTTCTGATAATAATTCTAAAAAATAAAAATGGATAATATATATCGTTTACTTGATATATTATCCATTCTTATTAATTGACTTTTTCTCCACGACGAAGTGCATCGGCAATTTCATCTATTTTTCTTAGACGGTGATTGATGCCAGATTTACTGATATTACCAGATGACACCATTTCTCCTAATTCTTTTAAAGTTACATCTTGATAGGCAACTCGAAGTTCTGCAATTTCTCTAAGTTTATCAGGTAGAATTTGTAAGCCAACTGTTTTATCAATATAACGAATATTCTCAACCTGTCGTAATGCAGCCCCGATTGTCTTATTTAAATTAGCCGTCTCGCAATTGACTAAGCGGTTAACTGAATTTCTCATATCTCTCACAATTCGAATGTCTTCAAAACGAAGAAGTGCTCCATGGGCTCCGATAATATTAAGAAATTCGGTGATTTTTTCTGCTTCCTTTAAATAAGCAATAAAACCTTTTTTTCTTTCTAGCGTCTTGCTTTTTAATCCAAATGTATTCATTAAATCACTGAGCGCGATAATATGTTCTTTATATAAAGAAGCAATTTCCAAATGGTATGAAGAAGTTTCTGGGTTATTAACCGAACCTCCTGCTAGAAAGGCTCCGCGTAAATAAGATCGTTTACAGCATTTTTTCTTAATTAGGTCTGGTGAGATTTCATGAGTAAACACAAAACCTTCTTTAAGTATACTCAGTTCCTCAAGCACTTCTTTGCCCTGATTAGAAATGCGCACAATATAGACATTGTTCTTTTTTAAACGCATTTTTTTGCGGACTAATAGTTCAACCGGGATATCAAAATATCTTTTTATTAGAGTATAAATTCTTCTTGCGATAGCTGCATTCTCTGTCTGGATATTTACAACTAGCCTCTGGTTAGAAAAGGAAAGTGTCCCATTCATTTGAATTAGTGCTGATAATTCTGCTTTTCCACAACAATTTTTGGCTTCAATTGTTGTTAATTCTTTTTTAGTTTCTGAAGCAAAAGACATGTCCTTCCCCCCTTATAGACTCGGAGCATATTTTTCCAATACCTTGTCTAAAAAGTTACTCTTCCTTCAATCAATAATTGAATAGAGAATTTTCGCCACTTCTAGTGTGTTATGGCGAATAACACCTTGATCAAGCTTAATGATATCACCAGCTATTACATCCAAATCCATCCGTTCCAGCCGATTAATATCAAAAACTACAGGCTTTGCTTTTTCTTCATCATATCTTTGTTGTATATTTGCAGGAATATTCGTTTTGTTCACGATTATTGTATCAATAAATGGCTTTTCTACATGTTCATATAATGCTTTCACATGATCACTCGCCGTATAATCGGATGTTTCTCCTGCTTGTGTCATTATATTGCACACATAAACTTTTTTTGCTTTCGCTTCTCGGACTGCCTCTTTGATTTCTGGAACTACTAAGTTTGGCAAGATACTAGTGTATAAGCTTCCAGGCCCCATCACAATTAAGTCGGCTTGCTCGATAGCATGTATCGTTTCAGGAAGCGGCTCAGAATCTTCGGGAGTAAGGAAAACTTTCTTTATCTTTTTCCCAGCCTCCGGAATATTAGATTCTCCCACTACTACCGTTCCATCTTCCATTACCGCATTTAAGATAACACTATGACTAGTCGCAGGTAATACTTTACCACGAACATTAAGTACTTTGCTCATTTCTTGAATCGCATAGGTAAAATTACCAGTAATGGAAGTCATGGCAGCTAAGATTAAATTACCTAATGAATGTCCATCTAAATCCTTGCTATTCGTGAAGCGATGTTGAAACATTTCCTCCACTAAGGGCTCGACATCCGATAACGCGGCTAACACATTACGAACGTCTCCAGGAGCAGGGATATCGAGGTCCTCTCTTAACCTTCCAGAGCTTCCTCCGTCATCGGCTACTGTTACGATTGCCGTTATATCTACTGGATACTTTTTCAATCCACGCAGAAGCACAGAAAGGCCAGTTCCTCCTCCGATGATTACAATTCTTGGCTGTTCCTTTTCACTCATGCCTGTTGGTCCTTTCTCCTCTCCATATCACGGTGAGCAATAGCAATATTATATTCTTTTTCAAAATGATGGCCGATATACTCAGCTAATGCAACAGATCGATGCTGTCCCCCGGTACAGCCAATCGCAATAACAAGCTGCGATTTTCCTTCTCTCTTATATTGGGGCAGCATAAATGTTAATAAATCAATGACTTTTTCTAAAAATTGGCCTGTTTCCGTCCATTTCAATACATAACTAGATACCTCTACATCTAATCCAGTTTTTGGTCTCATATGCTCAACGTAATGAGGGTTTGGTAAAAAACGCACATCAAATACTAAATCCGCATCAATAGGAAGTCCATGTTTAAATCCAAAACTCATCACATTTACAGTAAAGATAGATTGTTTATTAACAGAGAATTCTTTTAAAATCTTTTCGCGTAGTTCTCTCGGAGAGCTTTGTGATGTATTATAAATAATTTGTGCTCTCCCTTTGAGTTCTTCTAACAATTCTCGTTCCAATTTAATTCCTTCTAAAGGAAGCCCAGCCGGTGCAAGGGGATGAACTCTTCTAGTCTCCTTATATCTTCTAACAAGGGCGCTGTCATCAGCGTCAAGAAAAAGAATCTTGGGAACAACCCAGGAAGTTGCCAAATCATCTAATGCAGTAAACAAATCATCAAAAAATTCTCTCCCCCGCAAATCCATCCCAAGAGCAACCTTATTCATCTTATTCTCCGACTCTTTCATAAGTTCGAGAAACTTAGGTAAAAGTGTAGGTGGTAAGTTGTCCACACAAAAAAAACCTAAGTCTTCAAAGCTTTGAATAACAACTGTCTTTCCTGCTCCTGACATTCCTGTGATGATTACGACTTGTGGTTCCATTTTAATTCCCCCTATAAATCTTTAGCTTGGATCTAATCGGTAACTAATTAATTCGAAATCTGGTGTATAAGTAAATGTTCCATAGATTATTCCATTTCCATGGATCATGTAATCTAAAATATGATAATCGCCCTCAGCCATTGGCAAATTTTTCACATCATCTAAATCGTGCCAGACAATTTTCCCTTCAGCTGATTCGTCTACATTGACACCATCTGCATTCGTAGAGAAAAAGGTGAACATCATCCACTCCGATATAATTTTATCTCCCTCTTTAATAATAAAGGTAAAAATTCCTTTGATGTTAGGATTTCGTAAATAAATACCTGTTTCTTCTCTATACTCACGAATACAGGAATCTCTCACAGACTCTCCCGGCTCCATTTTTCCGCCAGGCGCTACCCACCAGCCACGTCTTGGCTTTTGTAGCAATAAGACTTTATTATCTTTAAGTAACAAACAATTCGTCACACGTTGCAAAATTATTCACCCCAATTTTCTCTATATGTAGGCACTGCTTTTTATCCATTCCTTTTATTATACTATTATTGTCATGCCCCCACAATCAATTGCCTTTTCCAATTATGAAGGATTCTTTATTCCTGACAGAGAAATGATTATATATCTTTAGAAAAGGATGTGGGTACTTTTGTATGTTAACCTTGTTAAAAAGGATTTAAAGTTAAGAAAATTAGAAGCACTCTTAAAACGCGGAGATAAACATTCGGCCATCAAAAAAGATGTTTCGATTTATTTACGCGGCTATAAAGGAGAAAAGCATCTAACCTATTATCTCGATTTTATCCCTGAGAAAGATTGCTTTATTATTCATAACCTTCGTTTATACGATGGAAAATCTTATTTTCAAATCGACTATCTCTTGTTGACACATTGCTTTTTTATTATTATTGATTGTAAAAACTATTTAGGCACATTACTATTTGATACAAACTTAAACCAATTTACCCGAACACGAAATAATCAAGAAGAGGGTTACCTGGATCCCATCTCTCAAGTAAAAAGATTAAAGCACCAACTAGAATCATTCTTACAAAAACGCCACTTTCCTATTCCTCCTATCGAGCCAATCGTTATTATATCCAAACCTTCTACTATCATAAAAGGAAATCCCTCGATAAAAAGTCATGTTCTACACAGTCATAGTTTTCTTGAAAAATGGGATCAATTACAAAGAAAATACAAAGGAAATATTCTCGATGACAAAAACCTTCGCAAAATCTCCAAATTCCTGCGCAAGCATCACACTCCAGATCATACTAATGTATTGGAAAAATACAATTTAAGCAAAGAGGATATTATAACAGGCGTTCAGTGTCCACATTGCATGGCATTTGCAATGGTTAGAAAAAAGCGCAGCTGGTTTTGTCCATCCTGTTCCACATTTGATAGAAAAGCCCATATTAAAGCAGTGGAAGATTATTTCCTTTTAATCAAACCTTCTATAACCAGTAAGGAATTTCGTGAATTTGTCCATATTTCTTCCAAAGATACCGCTAATCGACTTCTTGTCTCGATGAAATTACCTTATACAGGTGAAAATCGAGGAAGAATTTATTACCCGACAAAAGATTTTTTGGAATAAGTAGCAGTTATTACACTATATTCGCGTAATTACCTCTTAAATTCGCGAAATACACAAAGTATTCGCGAAAACATTCCAGTTATTCGCGAAAAATAACATTTATCAGCCAAAGCCTAAATCGAGCAAAATCCATAAAAAAAGGCATAGGCTCCATTTTTGAGCCTATGCTAAAAAATATATCTTAAAAGGGGGTCAATTTCTATTTCTATGATACCCTAACTATGTTTCACTACTGTTACATTCCAATTAAAACGTAATGACACTTTCTTATGCTTGTTGTTTTAGCTCTTCAGCCAGCTCTTCTACATAGTGCTGTGCACTTTGCGCTGCGATACTTCCGTCTCCTGTTGCTGTAACAATTTGACGAAGTGTTTTTTCACGAATATCACCAGCTGCAAAAATTCCAGGCACCTTCGTTTCCATTTGGTCATTCGTTTCAATATAACCATTTTCATTGGTAATTCCTAAGCTTTCGAAAGGTTTAGATAATGGTACCATGCCAATGTATATAAAGACACCATCTGCCTCTAATTCTTGCTCGGTCTGATCTACTGTTGAAACAAGTGTCACACTGCCGACTTTGCCCTCTTTTTCATTAATGGACTTAATGGTATGGTTCCAGATAAAGTCCACTTTTTCATTATCAAACGCTCTTTTTTGCAGGATTTTCTGTGCTCTTAATTCGTCACGTCTGTGCACAATGGTAACTTGGGAAGCAAAACGAGTTAAGTATACCCCTTCTTCAACAGCTGAATCTCCGCCTCCAATGACGAATAATCGCTTATTCTTAAAGAATGCTCCGTCACAAACAGCACAATAAGATACGCCGCGTCCACCTAATTCTTTTTCTCCAGGAACTCCAACTTTTTTATATTCTGCTCCTGTTGAGATAATAATAGATCTTGCTTTAAATTCTTTTGATCCAGCCTTAACTGTTTTATATTCTTTTCCGTCCACTATTTCCTTAATGTCACCATATGCGTATTCTGCACCGAATTTTTTCGCATGATTAAACATTTTATTGGATAAATCTGGTCCTAAGATACTTTCAAATCCAGGGAAATTTTCTACATCTTCTGTATTTGCCATTTGCCCGCCTGGTATTCCTCTTTCAATCATTAATGTAGAAAGATTAGCACGAGATGTATATACGGCAGCTGTCATTCCAGCTGGTCCTGCTCCAATTATAATAACATCATAAATTTTTTCTTCCGTCATTTCAAAAACTCCTTTTCCATTAACTACCCAATGCATCTATTAGAATCCACATTGTCCATTTATTATTATAAGTATGATTATCTATTACTATCCTATAAAACAATCCCTTATCCGTCCAAATATCTGCTCATAAATAGTTATAATAAGTTCTTTAATTTCTTTGCCTCATTTTCTTCTTGATTTCTTTATCACTATATGCCTTTTTATTATTTTCCCAATTTGGATTTAATAAATCTAGTTCTTTATAATGCCGAATTTAAAAATTCCCCAATTTTTATTTTTAATTCTCCTTTTTACTTAAAAATTACTCTTAAAACGCGGAGATAAAATGTCACTAATTGGTTTGGTTTCACTCTTTGTATTACATCCATATTCCAGATGAAATGTATGGCACTCAACATCTTGGATTTTACTTATATGGAAAACTTCATATCATGCATCACATAGATTAATTATAACTGTTTTTATTATATATTTAATTAGGCTTTTTAAAAGCTTATAAAAAAGAAGCAGTCCAATTCCTAACTGCTTCTTACTACTATTTATTCAATAAATGCATAAAACATCAAAATAATGGAATCTTAGCTATAGATGGGCTGCATAAAATTCTTCATTGATTTTATATATTTTTGTAAAGTAGAGGTAGAAAGTCCATAATGATTAGCAATTTCTTGCTGAGTTTTTTTCTTCTCGCGAGATTGACTCCACAGATAGTCAATAGCAGCTGCACTCGCAATACAATTTTTAAATAAAGCTCCAGCTGTTTGCATTTCCATGACAGCTGAAAACCATAATAAATATAAACTAGTTTCTTCCGTACCAATTGGATGATAGTTGGTATAAATTTGTTCGGCTGTATGATGTGCAACATATAAGAATGGATCCTCTATCTCAGTGCCATTCTTCACAAAATCACGATAATCTTTTTCTATTTGTGTAAAAACATTCTGTTGCTGAAAAACAGAAGAAGACAGAATCTTATCTTTTTGAGAAGATATTGAAGTTAAAAAAGTAGCAAACATTCGCTCCTCAGCATGGCTGCTTTCAAATCTTTTGAGAATGGAGCTTACATGCTCCTCAAATCCATTGATTGTATATTCCAAATTATTCCAAGGCTCTTGTCCCTCTTTTTCAGGATGAATATCCATTACCTTTTTCCATGCTTTCTTTGCCGTTTGCTTATTTCCTGTGTAATAAGCTGCGTAAGATAACCAATAGTAAAAAGAACCGTCTCCCTGAAATCCTTGTTTATAAATCTTCTTCAACCAGAAATAGGCTGTATCATATTCACCAATAAGTGCGAAAGTGGTCCCTAGTTTGAACTGATGATCAATAGAAATAGGGTTGATTTTTCTTAATATAGCAGCCATTTCTTTCACATGCCTATCGTTATTTTGATAATAAGCAAATACAAGTTTATTACATAAAGCATGTAAGTTTCCGATATTATTCGTTAAAACATGCTCCAAAATCTCACTGGCCTTTTCCGATTGTCCTAGGTAGAAGTGTGCTAACGCTAAATTGTTATATGCTGACCAATATTCTGGATAATCTTGAATAACCTTTGTTAAAGCTTCCACAGCCTGCGCAAAGTTACCAGATTCAAGCAGAGCCCTTGCCTGTTCCTGTCTTGTAATAAGATCTTCTTCCTCGTTAGCTTCCTCTTCCTCGAGCTCCTCTGATTCAAGAGATAACACTTCCATAAGATCTTCCGTATCCTCTACAAATTCCCCATCTTTATCTAAACTTAAATATAGTTTTGCATGATAATATGCATCTTTAAAAAATCCCAAATGGGCGTAATTATTCGCTAGGAAATAATAACACTCAACCATGTCCTCATCTAATTCTTCAATAATAACATGGAGAAGTTCATTAGATTTTTGATATTCTCCAATATCTGCATAAACGACTGCAAGCTGACATGCAATCATTGGTTCTCCCGGTTCTAACGCCAGTGCTCTTTGCAAATATTTAAGGGATTTATAATAATCTCTTTGATGATATGCCTTAATTCCTTTGTTAAAATAAAATTCGCCTGTAGGATTAAATGTAATAAGTTTACCCACTGGTTGTACTCTATCTGAGTTTTTATTCATAAATCCTCCAATATATATGTTCCCTTATCAAGCTGCATTATAAAGTTCCTATTAACTCAACAAGTATACCATACTAAATACAAATCCGAGAAGAGTCAATGCCTTTTTGGAAAAACTTTTAGAGGAGAGAATTTAAATAAAAGAGACATGTGTGGAAAAGAGAGCGGCCCACTAGATGAACCATTCTCTAGTTTGCTTACTTCCCTGTCTTTTCTTCATGGCGCGCTTCTAGCACCTGCAAAATCTCAGAAAATGGAAGTTTTTGTTCTCGTAATAAGACAAATAAATGGTAAAGAAGGTCAGATGCTTCCCACTTCAATTCTTCTGAGTCGCGATTTTTTGCAGCAATAATAACTTCGGCGGCTTCTTCGCCAACTTTCTTGAGAATTTTATCTACTCCCTTTTCAAATAGATACGTTGTATAGGTACCTTCTGGGCGCTTAATATCTCTTTCTTCAATAACTTTTTCTAAGTTAGCAAGAATTTGATAGTCCGCTGAAGTTACATCCCTTTCTTTGTTTTGATACATACTGTCTACAAAACAGCTTGTTGTTCCATTATGGCAAGCGGGTCCATTCGGTTGAATCAGTACTACTAATGCATCTTGATCACAGTCGTATTTTATTTCTACAATAGATTGTGTATTTCCACTTGTTCCTCCTTTATGCCATAATTCCTGTCTAGACCTGCTATAAAACCATGTCTCTCCGGTGCTCATGGATTTTTCTAATGATTCTTTATTCATATAAGCCAGGGTTAACACCTCTTTTGTCACAACATCCTGTACGACAGCAGGTATTAATCCTTTTTCATCAAATTTCAATTCATCTAATATCATCTTACAAGCACTCCTTTTTCCTTTAAATAGCTCTTCACTTCCAAAACAGATGTTTCTTTATAATGGAAAATGGAAGCCGCAAGTGCAGCATCAGCTTTGCCATCTTTAAATGCCTCTTCAAAATGTGCGGCGTTGCCGGCTCCTCCAGAAGCGATTACTGGAACAGAAACAGCCTCACTTACCGCTTTGGTCAATGCTAAGTTAAATCCCTTCTTCTCCCCATCCGTATCCATGCTTGTTAATAATATTTCCCCTGCTCCTAAAGCAACAGCCTCTTTTGCCCATGTGATTACATCCTTATCTACTGGTTTCCTTCCACCATGGGTATAGACACGCCATGTACCAAACTCATATTTAGCATCAATGGCAACAACGATACATTGAGATCCAAAAAAATTAGCTCCCTCTTCAATCAAAGCAGGATTTAACACTGCTGCTGTATTTAAAGATACTTTATCGGCACCAGCCCGCAGAATCTTCTTCATATCTTCTAGGGAGTTTATTCCTCCTCCAACAGTAAAAGGAATGGCAAGTTCGGATGCAACTTCTTTTACTACCTCCACCATTGTTTTTCTACCTTCATGTGATGCAGAAATGTCGAGAAATACAAGCTCATCTGCTCCTTGTTCATCATAGAAACGCGCTAATTCAACGGGATCCCCCGCATCTCTTAATTGAACAAATTGAATTCCTTTGACCACACGTCCCTCTTTTACGTCTAAACATGGAATAATTCGCTTCGTTAACATTAATAAACTCCTCTCACCATATCCAGTTACTTCCCATTCAATCGTTCTAAAGCCTCTCGGAGCGTGAATCTTTTTTCATATAATGCTTTACCAATAATGGCACCTTTAGAGTCGCTTTCCTTTAGTTGGTTCAAATCTTGTATACTGCTGATTCCGCCAGATGCGATCACTTCTTTTTTCGTTATCAGAGCCATTTCTTCAATCGCTTTAACATTGGGTCCACTTAGCATTCCATCTGTTGCAATATCCGTAAAAATAAAAGTTTCCGCCCCAGCATCTGCAAAGCGTTTTCCAAGTTCTACTGCTTTTACTTCTGAAGTGGACAGCCAACCATGTGTCGCAACAAATCCATTTTTTGCATCGATACCTATCACTATTCCCTTTCCATATTTGCGGATCATCTTGATCGCAAAGTCTGGCTGTGAAACAGCGATACTGCCAATTATTACTCTTGTTATCCCATTCTCAAGGTAATGGACAATATCTTCTTCTTTCCTAATACCGCCACCAATTTGCACTTTTACCCCTAATTTTGTTGCTGTATCAATGACAAATTGATCATTTACTTTCTTGCCGTCCTTCGCACCATCTAGATCAACCATATGAATCCACTTCGCACCTTGGTCTACAAAGCTTTTTGCCATATCAAATGGTGAATCTCCATAAATAGTTTCTTTTTCATAATCCCCTTGCAGTAAACGAACACACTTTCCGCCTCGCATATCAATGGCTGGATATAAAGTAAAGGTCATCTTGTTTATCCTTTCTGTATTAAATTAGCGAAGTTGCTTAATAATTGCATTCCCAATTTGCTACTTTTCTCTGGATGAAATTGCATGCCAAACACATTGTTTCTTCCTACTACTGCTGGAACTTCTTTATCATAGGAACAGCTTGCTATAATAATGTCTTCTTTTGTTTCTGCATAATAAGAATGCACAAAATAAACGAAATCATCGTTCAAATCCGGTGTGACTAAAGACTCTCTTTTAAAATGCAGCTTATTCCAGCCCATATGAGGAACTTTATAGGCAGTACCATCACCTGTAATGCCAGGAAAGCGAACCACTTTTCCAGGTAATAAATTTAACCCTTCACTATATCCATACTCCTCACTTGATTCGAACAATAACTGCATCCCCAAGCAAATGCCTAACAAAGGCCTCCCACTATCAACAAATACAGAAATCATTTCAGATAGGCCCGTCTTCTTTAATTTTTCCATTGCATCTTTAAACGCTCCTACGCCTGGAAGAATCAATGCATCTGCCTGAAGTAATCTATCTTTATCCTCTGAAATAAAATAGGGAGCATCTAATCTTTCTAACGCTTTACTTACGCTGAACAAATTCCCCATTCCATAGTCAATAATTCCGATCATTTACAGCATCCCTTTCGTGGAAGGAATCCCCTTTATTCTAGGGTCAATTGTCGTTGCTTCATCTAATGCTCGTGCCATTGCTTTAAAGATTGCTTCGATCATATGATGAGTATTTTTCCCATAATGCAAAATAACGTGAAGATTCATTCTAGCTTCTAACGCTAGTTTCCAGAGAAACTCATGTACCAGTTCTGTATCAAAGGTTCCTACTTTATCATTTGGAAACTCTGCTCGGAATTCTAAATGAGGTCTATTGCTTAAATCGATAATCACTTGTGCTAATGTTTCATCCATCGGCACAAAGCTATTCCCATAGCGTTTAATCCCTCTTTTATCTCCAAGCGCATCTTTAATGGCCAATCCTAAACATATCCCAATATCCTCTGTCGTATGGTGATCATCTACTTCAATATCTCCATTCGCTTGGACTGTTAAATTAAATTGGCCATGTTTGGTAAATAAGTCGAGCATATGATTCATAAATGGTACACCTGTATCTAGTTCAGAAACTCCTTCTCCGTCTACATTAAACGATAACTGAATGTTCGTCTCACCTGTTTTTCTACTAATTGCAGCCGTCCTTGCCATTTTCCTTCCTCCTTTTATTATGTAGGTCTTTCAACTAGCGTCTAATTATCATATCGCGCTTCTATTGCTCTTGCATGAGCTTCTAACCCTTCTAGACGGGCAAACTTGGCTATTTTATGGGCGTTTTCTTTAAATGCTGCTTCACTGTAATGAGTAATACTTGATTTCTTTTGGAAATCATCTACGTTTAGTGGATTGGAGAATCTTGCTGTTCCATTTGTCGGTAAAACGTGGTTTGTTCCAGCAAAATAATCTCCGACTGGCTCTGAGCTATATCTTCCTATAAAAATGGATCCTGCATGACGGATATGTTCAAGGATATCGTATGGATTCTTTGTTAGGATTTCTAAATGTTCTGGCGCAATGGTATTGATGACTGCGACAGCCTTATCCAATGTTTCTACAACCACTATTAATCCATATTGGTCAATTGATTTTTCCGCTATTTCCTTACGTGGTAAATCATTTAACTGCTGCTTCACTTCTTGAGAGACCTCTTCAGCTAATAAAATAGAAGTAGTAACAAGAACAGAGGAAGCTCTTTCGTCATGCTCTGCCTGTGATAATAAGTCTGCAGCAATTTCTTTGGCACTTGCTGTTTCATCAGCTATAATGGCAATTTCACTTGGTCCTGCAATCATATCAATAGCAACATCGCCAAAAACTTCTCTTTTTGCAAGGGCAACAAAGATATTTCCAGGGCCGACAATCTTATCAACTTTCTCAATTGATTCCGTGCCGTACGCTAATGCTGCAATAGCTTGAGCGCCTCCCACTTTGTAAATTTCCTTTACCCCAGCAATATCAGCTGCTACTAAGACAGCACTAGGAAGAATTCCATTTTCATTCGGTGGAGATACCATAACTATCCGCTGAACTCCTGCAACTAATGCTGGAATGACGTTCATTAATACAGACGAAGGATAAGCTGCTGTTCCCCCTGGAACATAAACACCAACGGAATCTAATGGGAGAATCCGTTGACCAAGAACGGAGCCATTGTCTTGGGTAAAATCCCATGAGGTTTTCAGCTGCTTTTGATGGTATTCTTTAATATTTGCGGCTGCCTCTTTTATAATTGAAACCATTTCCTCTTCTACATGATTGTAAGCAGCTGCTACCTCTTCTTCCTTCACCCGAAGACATGTCAATTCGGCTCTATCCCATTTTTTTGTATATTCAATTAAAGCTTGATCACCACTTCTTTTTACCTCTCCCATAATCTCCCGGACCGCTTTTCGCTGTTCTTCCGTACCTGCATCAACAGAGCGCTTTAAACTAATATTCTCAATATCTGTCACAATTCTCATCTAGAATACTCCTTATTCGTTATTTCACACTTTGTTTCGACTTTACTACTGGCTGAAGCCGCTCTACTAATTCACTAATTCGTCTGTCCTTCAATCGATAGCTTGCCGGATTGACAATTAATCTTGAAGTAATATCTACGATTCTTTCGTATTCAATCAGGCCATTCTCAGCGAGTGTCTTTCCTGTCGAAACAATATCGACAATTCGATCTGTTAAGCCGATAATTGGTGCAAGCTCAATGGAACCATTCAGCTTAATAATTTCTACTTGAGAGCCTTGTTCACGAAAATAGGCTGCTGCCACATTAGGATATTTTGTCGCAATTCTAGGAGCAATTTCATTCAGTTCTGTATGAGGAAGCCCTGCTACTGCTAAATAACAGGCACTAATATGTAAATCTAGCAATTCATATACGTCTCTTTCTTCCTCAAGCATGACATCCTTTCCTGCAATCCCCAAATCTGCTACTCCATGCTCCACATAGGTAGGAACATCCATGGGCTTAGCCAAGATAAAGCGAAAGTTTTCTTCTTCAACCTCTATAATTAATTTCCGGGAGTCGTCAAACTCTGCTGGTAAACGAAAGCCTGCATCTCTTAATAAATCAGCTGCCTCTTCGAAAATTCTTCCCTTTGGCATTGCGATAGTTAGCATGTCATTCATTTGATCACCTCCACCCCTTTTTTCCCGACCAATAGTGTGATTTCACTATACTGTTTTGTACAGGCATCTACATCTTTCACTCCATTAATATCTTGCGTAATGACATGGATGCCAGCACGCCTTTTTTCTTGTGCTAATAGAAACGCTTCTTTTCTGCGTTCATTACTAAATAAAATACATTCGATTATGGTCGTTTTTGCCACCTTACCTAATGCTTCTAATAGTCGATCCACTCGAATAGCAAAACCAGTTGCTCCAGTGTCTTTGCCGAATTTTTCTAATAGCAAATCATACCGGCCCCCACTTCCAATGGGAAAGCCCACGCCTTCTGCATATACCTCATATACAATGCCAGTATAGTAGCTCATATGACTGACAAGTGATAAATCAAATGTCACTCTATCTGCTACTTCGTAATCTATGAGAATGTCCCTTAGCTGTTTTAAGTCATCGATTGCTTTTATACCTTGATCTCCTTCCATTAATTGATAGGCAAGGTTAATCACTTCTTCTTTTCCTCTAAGCGTTAAGAAGTCATTTAAGCGCTGTTTATCAATACTTGATAAAGCAAGCTGTTCTACATGCTGACGATAGCCGACATAATTTTTCTCATATAGATACTTGGTTAAACTGTCCACTCTATCTTTTGTTCCAAGAATTTGTTGGAAAAATGATTGGACAAAGCCAATATGTCCTACCGAAACTTGATAGTTTTTCACTCCTGCTTGTTGAAGAGAGGAAATAAGTAGAGAAATTCCTTCTCCATCCGCACTAATGGTTTTATCGCCAATATATTCAACACCTATTTGTTCAAACTCCGCCGGTCTGCCGCCTTCCCGCTGCTGTGCTCGAAACACAGACGCATTATAGGCAAGGCGTAATGGCAAATCTTCTGATAGAAGCTTAGATGCCGCTACTCTTGCTATTGGCGCGGTCATATCTGGGCGAAGAACTAGTGTGTGTCCCTGCTGATCCAATAATTTAAAAAGCTGCTGGTCTAAAATAGCGGAGGCTGTGCCGACTGTTTCATAGTATTCTAATGTCGGAGTTTCAATAAATTGATAACCCCATTTTTTAATTTCTGTATCTATTTTTTGTTTTACTTTATATTTTCTTTCGTAAATCGCTGGTAATGTATCTCTCATGCCTAATGGCTTTTCAAACATAAATAAGCTACTCATCATTACACCTCGTGTTTTAAAATTCCGAATGCTTTAGTTCGCTAATATACTACCAAATTAAAGAGTTGTTTTTAGTGTACTCTTCGTCTGATTCGAGGTCAAGAGAAAAGTTTCATTTATTAGATCTTTCTAAAAAATCCAAGACTAATAAATTCCTTATATAATTCTTTCGATAAATTCCATTTATTGTTATACCCCTCTTTATTTTTTATTTATTCTGATATTTTAAAAAAGACCTATCTTTTCATTACTCCTAGAAACTTATTCTTGAAATAATGGACAGATAGGTATTTCTATTTATTCATCTAAAACATAGGAAGGCTCATTTCGTTTACGTTCTTCCATTTGTTCTGCGGTATAAATGATTTGCATCGGATTTCCCCCAACAAAGCTTCCTGCCGGGACGTCCTTATGTACTAATGTACCTGCAGATACAATCGCACGGTCACCAATTGTCACACCTGGAAGAATAGTGGAATTGGCGCCAATCATGACTTCATCGCCAATTTCAACCTCTCCTAGCCTATATTCCTCTATTAAATATTCATGGGCAAGAATAGTGGTATTGTAGCCTATGACACTATTCTTGCCGACCTTAATTTTTTCTGGAAACATAATATCAAGCATTACCATTAAAGCAAAGGAGGTTTGTTCTCCCACCCGCATTTTTAATAGCTTTCGGTACATCCAATTTTTCACTTTCAAAAAAGGCATATATCTTGCTGTCTGAATAACAATAAAATTTTTAATTACTTTCAAAAACGGAACTGTTTTATAAACATGCCATAAGGAATTTGATCCACTAACCGGATATCTCGTCGTTTTTCTCATGTTTGTTGTACTTCAGGAATAGAAAGGATGTCTTTCATATTCTCAAAAATATAATCAGGATTATATGCCTGCAAAAATTCTTTCCCCTTTAGCGTCCAAGCAACACCCGCTGTTAAAGTACCTGCATTTTTCCCAGACAAAATATCGTGTTTATTATCTCCAACCATAATCGCTTCGCTAGGGGAAGCCTTTAATTTTTCAAGAGCAAGAAGAACCGGCTCGGGATCTGGTTTAGCTTTTGTTACATGATCTAAAGCAACCACTACATCAAAAAATTCATCTAGCTTCGTCAATTTCAAGCCCATTTCCACTACATCGGAAAGTTTCGTTGATACAATTGCCAGCTTAAAGCCTCTTTGCTTTAATTCTTTCATAGCATCGTACACACCATCAAATATCGTAACAATCTTATCGTGATTCGCAATATTATAAGAGCGGTACATTGCCATCATTTCTGGAGCACGCATTTTATCAATCGACTCAAATGTTTCCAATAATGGTGGTCCCATAAAAGGAATGACATCAACTCGTTTATATTTTCCTGGGTAATAATGATTTAATGTATGTAAGTAGGAGGAAATAATTAATTCATTTGTATTTATTAGCGTTCCATCCAAATCAAATAATGCTGTATTAATCTTTCCAGTCAACCTAAACATTCCTTTCCATGATTAACCATTTGTATCTAAATAACGTTCACTCGCAATACCCGTTTTCCGTCTATAAGCGATACAGATAATAGAAATGACAATTAACGCTAAAGAAATTAATTGAGCCATCCGTAAGTCACCTATCATAAGGCTGTCTGTTCTCATTCCTTCGATAAAGAATCTTCCAATCGAATACCAAATAACATAAGATAAAAAGATTTCTCCTCTACGTAAGTTCACTTTCCGTAAAACTAGTAAAATCACGAATCCAACAATATTCCATAATGATTCATATAAAAAAGTAGGATGATAGTAAGTGCCGTTAATATACATTTGATCGATAATAAAATTCGGCAAATGTAAGCCTTCTAAAAAGGAACGTGTAACTTCTTCGCCATGTGCCTCTTGATTCATAAAGTTGCCCCAACGGCCAATAGCTTGTCCCAGAATTAGACTAGGTGCAGCGATGTCTGCCATTTTCCAGAAGGAAATATCCTTTTTCTTTGTAAAAATATAAGTAGTTACGATTGCACCAATTAAAGCTCCATGAATGGCAATTCCACCATTCCAAATTTTCGGTATATCCCCTAGATGATCTTTATAGTAGCTCCATTCAAAAATGACATAGTAAATTCGCGCACATATAATGGAAATCGGGATTGCCCATAACATTAAATCAGGGAAGTCATCCTTTCCAAGTCCTCTTCTATTTCCTTCTCGCATTGCAATAATAAGAGCAAGAATCAATCCAGAGCCAATGATAAGTCCGTACCATCTAACATCAATCGGCCCTAACGAAAAAGCAATTGGATCAATTGGTTGTATATCTTCCATTCGATTTCCTCCTATTTCCCATGTTTTTACTATTTACTTCTAGCTATTTATTTTCGTTCGTCAGATATAACATTGTTTAATTTATTCGTGAATTGTTCGGCTGCATTAACACCCATTCTTTTTAAACGGAAATTCATTGCTGCGACCTCAATAATTACCGCTAAATTTCGCCCAGGGCGAACTGGAATTGTCAGCTTTGTTACTTCTGTATCAATTATTTTCATTTTTTCTTCATCTAAACCTAAACGGTCATATTGCTTGTTCTGCTCCCATAATTCCAGAGACATAACTAAAGATATCTTTTTGTGAGTACGTACAGCCCCAGCTCCAAAAAGCGTCATGACATTAATGATACCTAATCCACGGATTTCCAATAGATGTTCAATTAACTCTGGTGAACTACCAACAATTAAATTCTCATCTTCTTGGCGTATCTCCACACAATCATCAGCAACTAATCGATGCCCGCGCTTTACAAGCTCAAGGGCTGTTTCACTTTTACCAACACCACTTTTACCAGTAATTAAAACGCCCACACCATAAATATCAACAAGTACCCCGTGAACTGCTGTCGTTGGTGCTAATTTTCTTTCTAAGAAGTTTGTAAGACGACTGGAAAAAAGCGATGTTTTATGCTTAGATCGTAGTACAGGTACAGCTAATTCTTCTGATGCCTCTATTAATTGAGGAGGCACCTCCATATTTCGTGTAATGATAATTCCAGGCGTTGTATCACTACATAATTTAGTTAAGCGATTTGCTCTATCTTCCTCACTTAACCGTTCGGCAAAGGTCAGTTCTGTCTTCCCTAACAACTGAACACGTTCTGCTGGATAATAATTAAAATAGCCGGCCATCTCGAGACCTGGTCTTGATATATCACTAACTGTAATTGGTCGATTAATTCCCTCTTCTCCACTTACAATTTCTAAATCAAACTCTTCGATAACATCTTTTATTAGTACTTTCGCTGCCATGAAGCTCCTCCTTTAAAGGTCATTGCTGTTAAGTTTTTATAAACAGTATAGGGTGTTTAAGGTAGTTTTTTTTAGAATTCCATATTCACCTTATTTTAGCATTAAACTCTAAATATATGCTAGAATTCAGTCAAAATAATAAGAAAAGCTGCTAAGTAAAGCAATGGCCTTTTCTCCACTCCTTTACTCGGCAGCTTTTATCCTTTTCCTCGCAGAACTGTGTTTTGAACAATTATATTGCAAAGTGACAGCAGAATGCTAAAAAGTAAACACATACCAAAACTCGAAATTTCAAAACTATCTCCCATTAGCCTGTCTGTTAATGACAGCGTAATAGCGTTGATGACAAATAAAAATAGCCCAAGCGATAACACTGTTACAGGTAACGTCAATAAAATTAAAATTGGTTTGACAATAATATTTAGCAAGGATAAAATCACACTTGCCCCAATTGCCGCACCTATTCCCGATAAATAAAATTGTTCCTGAAATAAACCAGCTAATGCTACAAAGAAAATAGCATTAATCAGTATTCCGATTATCCATCTCATTCCAATTACTCCTTATTAAACACAGAAGAAGCTGATTAATTTAAGATACAGAAGAAGACAACTTTTTATCTTGTCTTCTCCAACGTGCAGTCCATGTATCTTATCCAATTCTTCTATTAAAATTAATTGCTTTTATCAATTTTCTTCACTTTAATCGATCCTGTTTTAGTATTAGCTTCAATTTTTGTATGATGCTCACTTGATTGGATTGATTTAAATTGTAACGTTTTTTGCAGAACTTCATTTTTTTCTTCTATTATTTGTATTCCCTCTAATTCTACATTGAATCCACCAAAATTCGTTTTTAATTCACCACTAACCGCTAAAGATTCTGGTAAACTTACTTCAATGCTTCCTGTTGTTCCTTGAAGTTCAAGGATGTCACAGGCTTCTGAATGATTCACACAAGAAATACTGCCGTTGAAGGCTTGTAAATCAACTTTATTAAAATAACCATCAACCGTAATAGAGCCATTTATTGTTTCTGCATCCAGCTTTTCCATCTTTCCTTTTTCAACTTTAATACTGCCGTTTGCAGCGTCTGCCTCCACTTTTTTATTTTCACCAGCTTTTAGCGTTATTTTACCATTTGCTGTTTTAGCATACAATTTTTCCGCTTTAACATCAAAAGTAGTAATTGGTCCATTAAATAAACGGATAATGGCCGATTCATATGAAATTTGTGGAATATAAACCTGTGTTTTCACTTTCATCCACTTATGGTTCGTTTTCAATACTAAGCGCTCCTCATCTACGATTACATCTACTTCCTTGAGAAATACCTTTTTTGCTTCCTCTAAAGAATTCACTCGATAGACCTTAGCTTTACACTCAATACTTACTTCCTCTTGATCCCATGGAATCAGCTCCACTTCCCCATTGGGAATATCGATATCCACCTTTTTTGGGGCAATATTATGGTATTGAAAAATGTGAGAAACTTCTTCAAAATGACCAAAGTTTAAATCAAGGTCTACTTCCTTCACCTTTTTTATGGTTGTATCAACTATGTCAAAAAGCTTATCTTTCGCTGCTTGAAAATTAAATCCATAATTTGAAGATGTTTCTTTCTTCTTTTCATGAAACTTTGTTTCCTTTTGAAAATCTTCTAAAATTATCTTTTCTTCTTCATTTAAAGACTTCTTCTCATTCACTTCATCAACCTTTTCCATTAGCTTTAACGCTTCATCTACAGTTAATTTTCCACTTTCCACTAATTCTAAAATTCGCTTTTTCTCGTCTGCCACTGTAAATCCTCCTCAAAATAACGATTTTATTCTTTTTAGTACTTTTCACATAAATAAGACGTTAAAACACTGCTTATTTTCATTTGCTAATGTAAAGACTATTTTGTTAAAGGAAAAAACACTTCCAAAGCCGCTCAGTGGTTGAAATTACTAATCAACAGTACG
This sequence comes from Niallia sp. FSL K6-0212, assembly GCF_038007605.1. NCBI lineage: Bacteria > Bacillati > Bacillota > Bacilli > Caryophanales > Bacillaceae > Niallia > Niallia sp. FSL K6-0212. The sequence goes on from NZ_JBBOXL010000001.1 coordinate 72,494, forward strand.
GACTCCTATATGTTAATACGGAATCACCCCTGCAAAAGTTTCAATCTGAATACTTTCTGACCTTTTTATTTTATGTAGCGATTTTCTAATTCAGAAGAACTTCTGCGTAAGTAAGAAAAAAAGAGACGAGGCTTAGCAGATAGCCGAATTGAATAATTAATTCAGCTTTTCTACTTTCCTCGTCTCTTGATTTAAGTTGTAGCGATCTTTTCAGCTTCTATGATACTATCCTTCATTCTTTGCCGTTCTCTCTCTAGGATTGGCTTTAAATATTTCCCTGTATAAGACCCTTTTAGATTGGCAATATCCTCAGGAGTCCCTGTTCCTAATATTGTGCCACCTTTATCTCCGCCTTCTGGTCCTAAGTCGATAATATAATCTGCTGTCTTAATGACATCGAGATTATGTTCAATAACTAGTACTGTATCTCCATTTTCGACTAGTCGCTGAAGAACAATCAATAGTCTTGAAATATCATCAACATGTAAGCCTGTTGTCGGCTCATCCAAAATATAAAAGGACTTACCCGTAGATCGGCGGTGTAGTTCTGATGCTAGTTTTACCCTTTGTGCCTCTCCGCCTGATAAAGTAGTCGCTGGTTGTCCGAGTTTAATATATCCTAAACCAACGTCCACAATTGTTTGCAATTTACGATGAATTTTCGGTATATTTTCAAAAAAGGATACGCCATCTTCTACTGTCATTTCCAATACATCGGAAATATTTTTCCCTTTATATTTCACTTCTAATGTTTCCCTATTGTATCGTTTGCCATGACAAACTTCACAAGGAACATAAACGTCTGGAAGGAAATGCATTTCAATTTTTATGATTCCGTCTCCACGGCAGGCTTCGCATCTTCCACCTTTGACATTAAAACTAAAGCGTCCTTTTTTATAACCGCGTACCTTTGCTTCATTGGTTGTCGCAAAAACATCACGTATATCATCAAACACTCCAGTATAGGTTGCCGGATTCGATCTTGGTGTTCGGCCAATTGGAGATTGGTCAATATCAATGACTTTTTCCAATTGTTCAATTCCCTTAATTTCCTTATGGGCACCTGGCTTTGCCTTCGCACGATTTAGCTTTTGAGCCAAGCCTTTATGAAGAATTTCATTAATTAAAGTACTTTTTCCTGAACCAGAAACCCCTGTCACAGCAATAAACATTCCGAGCGGTATTTTTACATTTACATTCTTTAAATTATTTTCTTTTGCCCCGGTAATTTCAATAAATCTGCCATCACTTTGTTTTCTCTCTAATGGAAGTGGAATGAATTTCTTTCCAGATAAGTACTGACCAGTTATCGATTGCGGATCATTCATTACTTCTTTTGGTGTTCCAACAGAAATAATTTCGCCACCATGGACACCCGCACCTGGTCCTACATCTATTAAATAGTCAGCAGCCATCATAGTGTCTTCATCATGTTCTACAACAATCAATGTATTCCCTATGTCACGCATCTGTCTTAGTGTATCGATTAATTTATCATTATCTCTTTGGTGAAGCCCAATAGAAGGCTCATCCAAAATATAAAGTACACCCGTAAGCCTTGAACCAATTTGTGTTGCTAAACGTATTCTTTGTGCTTCTCCACCAGATAAAGTTCCTGCAGCTCTACTTAGTGTTAGATAATCTAATCCAACATTGATCAAAAATCCAACTCTTTCTTTTATTTCTCGAAGAATTAAGTTAGCAATTTGTTTTTCTTTATCTGTTAAATCAACCTTCTCCATAAATTCATAGCATTCCACCACTGATTTTTCAGTTATTTTACCGATATGCTGTCCGTTAATTAAAACAGCCAAAGCCTCTTTCTTTAGGCGATATCCTTTACATGTGCGACAAGGCTGTTCCGCCATGTATTTTTGCATTTGCTCACGGATGTAGTCAGAACTAGTTTCTTTATATCTTCTTTCCACGTTTTTAATAACGCCTTCAAATTGGATATCATTTTCTCTCACTTGGCCAAAGTCATTTTCATAACGGAAATGGATATATTCCTTTCCAGATCCATAAAGGATTTTATCCATTAGATTCTTCGGAATGTTCTTTACAGGTATATTCATGTCAATCCCATAATGATTACATACACTTTCAAGAAGCTGCGGATAGTATTGAGAACTAATAGATTCCCATGGAGCTATCGCATTTTCCTTTAAAGTTAAATTCCAATCAGGAATAACTAAATCTACGTCTACAACTAGTTTATTTCCGAGGCCATCACAATCTGGACAAGCTCCAAATGGACTATTAAAAGAAAATAACCTTGGTTCTAATTCACTAATAGAGAAACCGCAAATTGGACAAGCGTGATGTTCACTAAACAGTAATTCCTCTTGTCCCATCACATCAATAATGACTTTTCCATTCCCAAATTGTAAGGCTGATTCCAATGAATCTGCCAGACGAGCAGTTATTCCCTCTTTGACAACAAGTCGATCGATAACTACTTCAATATTATGTTTCTTATTTTTCTCTAGAGAAATATCATCACCAATTTCAAACATTTCTCCATCGATGCGCAAACGAACGTACCCTTGTTTTTTTACATCTTCAAGTACTTTCACATGTGTACCCTTGCGCCCTGATACAACTGGCGCAAGTACTTGCAGTCTAGTTCTCTCAGGATATTCGAGAATACGGTCTACCATCTGTTCTATTGTCTGAGAAGAAATTTCAATACCATGCTCTGGACAAGTTGGTCTTCCTACCCTCGCAAATAATAATCTCAAATAATCATAAATTTCGGTTACAGTCCCCACAGTGGAGCGGGGATTTCGACTTGTCGTTTTCTGATCAATGGAAATAGCGGGAGATAAGCCTTCTATTGAATCAACATCAGGCTTATCCATTTGTCCTAAAAACTGCCGCGCATAGGCGGATAAAGATTCTACATATCTTCTTTGTCCTTCTGCATAAATCGTATCAAAAGCAAGAGAAGACTTTCCTGAACCAGATAAACCAGTTATCACTACTAATTGATCTCTCGGTATTGTTATATCAATATTTTTTAAATTATTTGCACGTGCACCTTTTACAATAAGTTTATCTTTTGCCATTGTTCTCTCACCCCTCAGCCTTTAATTCAAGCAATAAATCGCGAAGTTCTGCAGCTCTTTCGAAGTTTAATGCTTTTGCTGCTTCTTTCATTTCATTCTCCATTTGTGCAATCATTGCTTCTTTTTCTTTTTTCGTTAATTTATCAAGTTTTGTAGTTGTTCCATACTCTTCAGGCTCCTCTGCTGCTTGCGTAGCACGGATTGTGTCTCTAATTCCTTTTTGAATAGTTTGCGGGGTAATTCCATGTTCTTCATTATATTTTTCTTGAATTTCTCTACGTCTTTTCGTTTCACTGATGGCGACTTCCATTGAATGGGTTATCTTATCAGCGTACATGATGACTTGACCATTAGAATTTCTCGCTGCACGTCCGATTGTTTGAATAAGGGACCGCTCTGAACGAAGGAATCCTTCTTTATCTGCATCCAAAATCGTAACGAGTGAGACTTCAGGAATATCCAAACCTTCTCGCAATAGGTTAATTCCTACCAATACATCGTATTTCCCAAGACGTAACTCTCGAATAATTTCAATCCGTTCTAATGTTTTTACTTCGGAATGTAGATACTGTACTTTTATCCCTATTTCTTTCAGATAATCTGTTAAATCCTCTGACATTTTTTTCGTTAGTGTTGTTACCAATACCCGTTCATTTCGTTTAATTCTCTCATGGATTTCCGCTATTAAATCATCAATCTGTCCTTCAATTGGACGAACATCAATGGTTGGATCAAGCAATCCAGTTGGACGGATTATTTGTTCAATCATAACAGGAGTATGTTCGATTTCATATGGTCCTGGTGTTGCAGAAACACAAATCATTTGATTAATATGCTTCTCAAATTCTCCAAACGTTAACGGGCGGTTATCAAGTGCTGACGGCAGGCGAAAACCATGCTCTACTAATACGTTTTTCCGCGCTTGGTCACCATTATACATTCCTCTAATTTGCGGCAATGTAACATGAGACTCGTCAATCACAAGTAAGAAATCTTTTGGAAAATAATCCAGCAATGTATAAGGAGTAGATCCAGGAGGTCTTAATGTTAAATGTCTTGAGTAATTTTCTATTCCTGAACAGAATCCCATTTCTCGCATCATTTCTAAATCATAGCGGGAGCGTTGTTCTAGACGCTGAGCCTCTAATAATTTATTATCTGCTCTTAATTGCTCTAATCGTTCTTCTAATTCTTTTTCAATGTTTTCAATTGCTATTTTCATTTTCTCTTCTCTTGTTACGAAGTGAGACGCCGGAAAAATAGCAATATGATTTCGTTCTCCTAATATTTCACCAGTTAATGCATCCACTTCCCGAATCCGATCAATTTCATCTCCAAAAAATTCGACTCTAATACAATGTTCATCTCGGGACGCTGGGAAAATTTCGACTACATCACCACGGACACGAAAAGTTCCCCGTTTAAAATCAATATCATTTCGATCGTATTGAATATCCACTAATTTACGAAGCAATTGATTTCTTTCCAATTCCATACCGGTTCTTAATGATACAACCATTTCTCGATATTCTTCTGGAGAACCTAATCCATATATACAAGATACACTGGCAATAATTATTACGTCATCTCTTTCAAATAAAGAAGATGTTGCTGAGTGACGGAGCTTATCAATTTCATCATTGATGCTTGCATCCTTTTCAATAAACGTATCCGTTTGCGGGACATAAGCCTCTGGTTGGTAATAATCATAGTAGCTAACAAAATATTCTACTGCATTATTAGGAAAAAATTCTTTAAACTCACTATATAATTGACCTGCTAAGGTTTTATTGTGAGCAATAATTAAAGTTGGCTTTTTAACTTCTTTAATCACATTGCTTATGGTGAACGTTTTACCCGTCCCAGTTGCCCCCAGCAAGGTTTGAATCTTCTCTCCTGCTTGTATACCTGAGACTAATTTTTTGATTGCTTCTGGCTGATCTCCTTGAGGAGTATACTTTGAAACTAATTCAAAATCATGACTCACTAAACCATCCTCCGATCTATATAAGCACGCCTGCTTATTCATCCATTCCTTTGCTGCTTTATGTTAATACTCCATTATATTTAGAAGTTATTTTCGTAACTCTGTTGTTTTAAGGATTTAAATTCTTCACAAAAAGCGTCATATTAAGGAAAACAACAAAAATGGAAAAGGCGATTTTTACCATTTCTTTTTTATAATTCCTACCTATGTAATCAATATAACATCATTCTACCACAAACCTTCCATTTCAAACCACAAAAAAGAGAACAAACATTCGATTTATTTTTGAATATAATTTAGAATTAAGACAAAAAACATTTCCCTATAAAAAAATGACTACACGAATACCTATCCTCTTTATCGACGGAAAATCGTTTAGTCATTCTTCTTCTCTATTCTTTTTTATATTTCTTCTATTAAGTATCCTTACTTGCTAATCTCTCTTTCCAATTTCTACTGATCATATAACCAATAGTCATAGAAAAAGCATCAACAACAATTAATAAAAATGTATCAGTATATCCTCTATAAACCGAAGCAGCTATTAAAGCTACGGTTAAGACTAAACCAATAATTGGATAATAGGTTGCTTTTGAAAAAAGGATTACCAATAGGCACGGGAAAAATAGTGCAGCTAGATATTTCCCCATCTATATACACCTCTATTTAACAAATTTCACTTCATTGACCGTTAATCCAAATTTTCCTAGCGCACTTGCTAAATTATTAAATATTGGTATCTGGCTAAAATCTACACCTAGTTGAATAGCTGTTTGTGCCACCTCTGGTCTTAATCCTGAAAGATAACCTTTGACACCAATTAATCGCAAAGCATGAATCACTTGGAAAATTTGATGCGCAACCATTGTATCAATTAGGGGCACACCCGATAAATCAATAAATAAGTGATTAAATCGTTTCTCGTTACATTCCTTTAGTGTATTCTCCATAATTAATTGCGCTCTCTTTGTATCAATATCTCCGATTAATGGAAGAACACCAATTCCCTCCGTAATCGGGATAACTGGGCTGCTTAATTCATATATAGTTTCTTGCTGTGCCATCAATTGCTGAAATTTATATTTATCATAAGAATCAATAAAAATATTTACAAATAAATCAAATGCATAATGAATTAATCGTATCCATTCAAAGAGTGTAGGAATTGTTAAATGAGCAGTAGTCTCCGCAGAAAACTTCTCTACATATGATAAAAGAATCCCTTTAACCGTGTTAAGCTGTTCAATAGATTCTAAAATCGGAACTAATTCTTTCGCCCGCTTTTCTGCAACTTTAATAGCCCATTCAGAAATATTTGCTGAATACACTTCTTCTTCCTCAATAAAAACCTTTATTACATTTTCTAAAAGAGTTTGATGTGCGGTAATTAGTTCTTCCATATTCTCTGCTGATTTATTGGCTGAATAAAAGGATGAAATACTATTTTCTATCTTGCTTAGCCACTCTTTACGCATATCAACAAGATGGTCATTTAAATAAGTATATAAACTTTGCATACAAGGTTCCAACTAATTCTCCTCCTAATTCAAGAAACAAGGCTTCATTAGGTTTCTATATGGCTATTTCTCACAATACAATAACAGTAGCATCCACAACTGTCTATTGTTGATATTCTACTTGTTTTCTTAAAATCCGTTCTAGTGTTTATCGATAAATATATACTATTATATAGTTCTCCTCATAGTGAAACAAGCAAGAAGTCTTTTTTCTAGAAGTAGAATCCTTATGTATTTTTTAACAAGCTTGTTGCAATCACTTGAAAGATTGGTTTCACAGAAGATGCTCTTTTCTTAGCATGCTCTAGCAATACAATAATATCATCTACTTCTTCATGACTTAACTCTTCCACAATCCAATCTTCCAAATCCTGATTCTTAATGACTATCGTACGATTTGGTATATCAATCGTACGATACTTCCTCAATTCATTATGAATGAAATTAATATGATGTTGATATTTCTTTTGCTTATGTAAAGAAAATGTATTTTTATTCAATCGATTCTTCATCCTTATGCTCCTCTCTATATGTATCTATGCATCTTCTTCTATTCTATTTTTGTTAAATATATAGCTATTATAATAGGAAAAATATTCAGAAGGCCTTAATCCCTAGTAAATTCTACTAAAATAGGCAATAAGAAGTGTGATAACTAGTCAGAAAGTCTGTTTTATCTACGATAGAGCTAAGGTAATATTTACTAATAAGGGGATGCGAAGCAGCAATATATAGCCATTATGTAAAGGAGACAATTAATATGGGAAAAGGAACTATGAATATTGTTGGGTATCGTATAAAAAGGGATGTTTATTCAAACTCTATTGAAGGCTTATTTCTACTAAAAAAGAACTCCATCTTAACGAAGAAGCATATTGACTTACTTACAAAGCATCAGGTTAATCCATTTGATGTAATTGAACCTACAGATGAAACCTCTGCCTCCTCCGATAATAAGGAATTTACTAATTTGCTAGATGAGGTAAAAGAAACTTTCCATCGCATCATCGAACAAGATAACAGCACGGTGGAGAAACTTCTGCATGATTTTAAAAACACTATTAATTCTTCTCTTCAAGAATTAGCGATTTTAGAAATGCTTCATAAAGAAGTCTCACCAGATGATTATATTTACCAGCATAGTATTAATGTTGGAATCCTTTCTGCCATTATTGGGAAAATTTTAGGATTACCTAAAAAGCAATGCCATCTGCTTAGTCAAATGGGATTATTTCATGATATCGGCATGTTAAAATTGGATCCATCCATTTTAAAAGTATCTGCTCGTTTAACACAAACAGAATATAAAGAAATGCAAAAACACACGATCTATGGAAAAGGCATCTTATTTCAAGTTCCGCAATTGGATATATTAATATCGCGAACTGCTCTGTTACATCATGAAAAAATAAATGGCAAAGGCTATCCCTCTCAGCGTACAGAAAAGGATATTCCCTTCTTGATCCAAATCGTTTCCGTTGCAGACATATTTAATAGCATGTGTACTTCTAATACGTATAAAGACAAGAAAACCTACATTGAAGCTATCGATGAATTAATAAATGAATCCTATGGAAATGCTTTAAATCCTGCTATTGTTATTCCATTTACCAATTTCATTATGAGAAAGCAGCTCTTTAAAAAAGTCATACTATCTAATAATGAAACGGCAGAAATTATCTTTATTCATCAAAATGAACCTCATTTACCATTGATTCGGCTAAAGGATTCCTATATTGATTTACGCAGGACTTCCTCTTTGAAGATTACTGGATTAGCAAATTGAATAAAAAAAATGGTCAAATCACAAAGATTTGACCATTTTTTTTATTATTCAGGGATTTTTCAAACCCCTTTATAGGCTTTACGATAAATATCTGCCAACTCTGTAACTAATGGTAATTTAGGGTTAGCTGTTGTACATTGATCCTCAAAAGCCCGGTCCGCTAAATAATCCACTTTTGCTTCAAATTCTTTTGCATCTACGCCTTGGGCAGCAATACTCATAGGAATATTCAGTTCTTTCCCTAGTCTAATTACTGCCTTCACAAAGTTGTCTACACCTTGTTCAACTGTATTTGCTGGCAATCCAAGAATTCTGGCAAGCTCTGCATAACGTTCATCTGCTTTAAAGTATTCATATTTAGGGAATGACATGAATTTTTTTGGTTTCTCTGCATTATATCTGATAACATGTGGCAATAAAATTGCATTGGAACGACCATGTGCGATATGGAATTCGGCTCCTAATTTATGTGCCAAGCTATGGTTAATTCCTAAGAACGCATTTGCAAACGCCATACCAGCAATCGTAGAAGCATTATGCACTTTTTCACGTGCTTCTTCATCATTTCCATTGCGATATGCTCTTGGTAAATATTCAAAGATCAATTGAACAGCTTTAACTGCTAATGCATCTGTATAGTCATTTGCCATATTTGATACATATGCCTCCACAGCATGTGTTAGTACGTCCATACCTGTATCTGCTGTAACGGATGGTGGAACTGTCATCACAAATTGTGGATCAATGATTGCTACATCTGGTGTTAGCTCATAATCTGCTAAAGGATATTTAATATTTTGCTCTTTATCTGTAATAACCGCAAAGGATGTTACTTCAGAACCAGTACCAGAAGTAGTTGGAATTGCCACAAATTTAGCTTTTCCTCCCAACGCTGGATATTTATATACTCTTTTACGGATATCTAAGAACTTTTGCTTTAAGCCGAAGAACTCTTCATCTGGATGTTCGTAGAATAACCACATTCCTTTTGCTGCATCCATTGGAGATCCCCCACCAAGAGCGATAATACAATCTGGCTGGAATTTAGCCATCATTTCTGTTCCTCTAACAACTGTTTCAATAGATGGATCTGGCTCTACATCGGAAAATACTTCTACTTGCACTAGATTTGAACGTTTTCTTAAGTTATAAAGTAATTTATCTACATATCCAAATTTGACCATATATGGATCAGTTACGATAAACACCCTAGAAATGTCCTTCATTTTTTGTAAATACTGTACAGAGTTTTTCTCAAAATAGATTTTTGATGGAACTTTAAACCATTGCATATTTACATTCCTTTTTGCTAGTTTTTTTACATTCAATAAATGAATGTCTGTTACGTTAGTAGATACAGAGTTTTTACCATAAGATCCACAACCAAGTGTTAAAGATGGCATGAAGGCATTGTAGATATCACCGATCGCACCCTGAGAAGATGGTGCGTTGTTAATAATGCGGCATGCTTTCATTCTTAGCGCAAAGCTTTCGATTACTTTTGGATCTTCAGAGTGAATAACTGCTGAGTGTCCTAAACCGCCAAATTCTAGCATTTCTTCTGCACGTTTGATTCCTTCTTCTGTTGATTCTACTTTATAGCATGCAAGGACTGGACTTAATTTTTCTCTTGATAGCGGGTAATTTGGTCCCACACCCTCTAATTCTGCAAGAAGTATTTTAGTATCTTCCGGAACTTTTACTCCTGCCAATCCTGCGATATAATGAGCAGATTTACCAACGATATCAGGATTTACAGCACATGTGTTTTCATTAATTACTAGTTTTTCTACTTTAGCTAATTCCTCTTTATTTAAGAAGTAACAGCTATTACGAACTAATAGATTTTTCACTTCTTCATAGATTTCTTTATCAATGATTACTGCTTGTTCAGAGGCACAAATCATTCCATTATCGAATGTTTTAGAAAGAATTAAATCAGTGACTGCTCTTTTAACTTTTGCTGTTTTTTCAATATAACAAGGTACATTACCGGCTCCAACTCCCAGTGCTGGTTTGCCACAGCTGTATGCAGATTTAACCATACCTGGTCCACCAGTTGCAAGAATCAGCGCAATATCGTTATGGTTCATTAGTGCTTTTGTTGTTTCAATCGAAGGCTTTTCAACCCATTGAATACAGTTCTCTGGTGCTCCTGCTTTTACAGCTGCATCCCTTAAGATTCGAGCCGCTTCACTGCTGCATTTTTGTGCAGAAGGATGGAAAGCAAAAATAATTGGATTGCGTGTTTTAATAGCAATAATAGCTTTAAACATTGTAGTAGATGTAGGATTTGTAACAGGTGTTACTCCTGCAATCACTCCAACTGGATCAGCGATTTCGACAATTCCTGTTTGTTGGTCCTCATTTATTACCCCAACTGTACGATCATATTTAATATTGTGGTATATATATTCAGTAGAGAATATATTCTTTGTTATTTTATCTTCATAAATACCTCTTCCGGTTTCTTCTACTGCTAGTTTAGCTAAATACATATGCTTATCTAAGCCAGCAAGAGCCATTGCTTTTACAATTTCATCTACTTGCTCTTGATTTAAGGACATAAACTCCTTTAGTGCTTTTTTTCCTTTCGCTGCCATTTCATCAATAACTGCTTGCACATCAACTTGTTCATTTTTCCCTTTTACTTCTTTTTCAACAACTGACATTGTAGATCCCTCCAATTATAGAGAATGATAATTATGTGAATGTTTTCACATATAACTTTAAAGAAAAAACCACTTTACAAAAGCAGTCTGTTTGTGATTATTTTCACAAATTCTTCTTTAAAGAAAAACTACTAATATAGTAGTTTAATTTTCCTACCAACTTACAGTTCTTGTTGCTTTTTTGCAAATTCTCGTTAGTTTTTCTTTACATGCTTATCATATAACGACTCGCAAAAACCTTCAAGCCTATTTAAATAAAATTGTTCATCTTTTCACAAACTTGTTCACATTTTATTCAAATTTGAAATATCCCTTTATTTTTTCTATAATATTAAATGTGATAAATTCAACAATGAAAGGGTTTACAATGTGAATAAAAAAATAGTTAAGTCAAGTACCAATCATGATACCTATCATTTCATTATCCGTGTTTCCTATCAGTTATTTATGGAATTAGGATATCGGAAGGTTAGTACAAGGATGATTGCAGAACATTGTGGAATTACACAGCCAGCTTTATATCATCATTTTAAAAATAAACAAGATATTTATAAAGAAGTAATTAATACATCTATAAAGCAAACAGAACATGCTCTCTTAAACATTACGAAAGAATTTGAGAATCTTGAAGAATGTCTCTATCAAATTGCTATTTACTTTTTAGAAAATTATCAAGAGGATTTAATGCAAATGTTTCATGACTTACAGCATGAAATGCCGTCTGATGTCCAAACACATTTAAGAATTCGCTGGCAGGAAGGATTTTTGAATCCCATTATACATGTATTTGATCAAGAGGAAAAAAACAATGCAAATATTTCCTACAATAAAATAGACACTAATAGCAAAGAAATTGCCTTGATGTTTCTTCAATATATTCAAACAGCAATGCAGCCTTCTTATATGAAAGAACTATCTTCTAATCAACAAAAAAAAGAAATCCAGCGAAAGGCAAAGTTAATTGTTCATTTATTTTTGTTCGGCCTAGTAGATAGGTAATGATTTTGTAAAAAACACTTCATTTCTTTCTGTATTAATTATATACTCAACTTATCAAGTGATAAGTTTTTTTACATCTTACTTATCGATTGATAAGTTGTCTTTAAGGAGTGGAAAAATGAAACATTATATTCAGCGATATTTTACTGCAGTAACTAGTAAAAAGGGAAAGTGGATTACTTTAATTGCCTGGCTTCTCCTTGTCGGAATAGTAAGCATGTTTTTACCTCAGGCTAGCTCACAGAAAAATGATTTAGCTAGAAATATTCCCACTACTGCTTTATCACAGCAGGCAGAGGAAAAAATAAAAGAAGAATTTCCCAATGAACAAGGAACGCCGGCATTAATTGCTTGGTATCGATCAACAGGATTATCTAATCAAGATTTACAACAAATCCAAGAGCTTACCAAACAACTAACAGAGAAGCCGCTAATCCATCAAGAAATGATTATTCCCTATCATCAACTACCGATTGAGGCAGTAAAGCGACAAATTTCTGAAGATGGAACAACATTCGTTTTCCCGCTTTTATTTGAAAATAATTTAGCAACAAGTGAACTCAAGACAGGTGTTCAGGAATTAGAAAAAGCTGCTAGTAACTTATGGGGAGAAAATCCTTTTAACACCTCAATAAAAGATGAAACAAAATTACATGCAAGAACAACCGGTCCAGTAGGTATCTCTATTGATGCGACAGAGCTGTTTAGCCAAGGTGACTTATCATTACTCATTGGCACAGTTATGATAGTTTTAATTTGTTTGCTTGTCATTTATCGTTCTCCAGTATTAGCATTTATCCCGCTAATCGGAGTTGGAATCGCTTATGGAGTTATCAGTCCTTTACTTGGCTTCTTAGGTGAGTTAGGGTGGATTGAATTTGATTCTCAAAGCATTGCTATTATGACCGTATTGCTTTTTGGAGCCGGTACAGACTATTGTTTATTCATTATCAGTAGATATCGTACGTTACTAACACAAGAATCAGTAAAGGAAATTGCGATGCAAAAAGCCTTAAAACGTTCTGGCGGAGCCGTGGCGATGAGTGGTTTAACAGTATTTTTCTCCCTCATTGCATTATTATTAGCTCAATATGGGGCAGTTCACCGATTTGCCATTCCATTTAGCTTATCTATACTCATAATGATGATTGCTAGTTTAAGTATTGTCCCTGCCATTTTAGCTATTATCGGGAGACTATCTTTTTATCCATTCGTTCCTAGAACAGAAGAATTATTAGCAAAAAAGGGCATGAAAAAAACAGCGAAAAAAAGAAAATCACTTGGAAACGCGATTGGTACAGTAGTAACAAAACATCCATGGAAAGTGACGATTCTCACGACAATATTACTTGGAATTTTTGCTCTTTTTTCTCTTAAAACAGAGTATACGTATGACTTATTATCCTCATTTCCGGATGATATGCCATCAAGAGAAGGCTTTACTTTAATTGAAGATCATTTTAATGCAGGGGAACTTGCTCCCTTATCGGTTATTATTAACACCGAAGGAGAAGCTGTAAAAGTCGAGGAGTCATTGAAACAATTAGATTTTATCGCAAAGGTTTCAGAGGGTGAAGCAGGGAAAAAGAATCCTGATTTAATCAAATATTCAGTGGAGCTTCAAACTAATCCTTATTCAAATGAAGCGATGGATAAACTACCAGCAATTCGGGAAACATTGGAAGAAGTGCTTCAGGAGAATGGTATCAAAAATGCGAACGATAATGTTTGGATTGCTGGAATTACTGCAGAGCAATACGATACAAGAGAATTAACAAATGATGATGCGCAAATGGTCATTCCTGTTATTTTAACCATGATTGCCATCCTTTTACTTATTTATTTACGCTCTATAACAGCAACCATCTATTTGATTGCAACCGTTCTGCTTTCCTATTTTAGCGCATTAGGATTGGGCTGGATTATCCTTCATTACGGATTCGGAGTGGAGGCAATTCAAGGATTAATTCCGCTATACTCTTTTGTATTCATTGTGGCATTAGGAGAAGATTATAATATCTTCATGATTTCAAGCATATGGAAGAAACGCAAAGAAAAGCCCCTCTTACAAGCGGTGAAAGAAGGTGTAGCAGAATCTGGCGGTGTTATTACTTCTGCTGGAGTCATTTTAGCTGCTACCTTTATGGTACTTACGACTTTACCAATGCAAGTACTTGTCCATTTTGGAACCATAACTGCAATCGGAATTGTGCTGGATACCTTTATTGTAAGACCATTTTTAGTGCCTGGAATAACTTCCCTATTAGGAAATGCTGCCTTTTGGCCAAGCAAGAAACTACATGTAAAAGAAAAAGAATAGATTATTTATTCCTCCAAGTCCTGTCTCACTAGAAAGCTTGGAGGATTTTCTTCTCTCCCTTCCATTTAGTCCTTCTTTTTTTAATTTATTTGATTTTCTTAAAACAAAATCCCCTTTCCATACGTCTATTCCTTGTAAAACTTAAGTTATTACGTATTTCTTCCATAAAGGAGCTCTTCTATGTTAAACAAAAATAAAAAAGAAACGGAGTTAATTACATTTATTATGGATCATAAGGAAAGCTTCTACCGATTTGCATACTCTTATGTACGGAATCAAGAAGATGCCTTGGATATTGTACAAGACTCTATTCATAAAGCGTTAAGAAAACAACATCAATTAAAAGATACTGCTATGATGAAAAGTTGGTTTTATCGTATTGTCGCTACAACGTCTCTTGATTTTTTGCGAAAAAAGAAACGGTGGTATGTGGCAGACGATGACAGTTTAGAAGTGCTTGCTTCAAGTTCTGTCGATACTTACAAAAATTTAGATTTAGAACAAGCAATGAATCAGCTTCCACCATCTTATAAAACCATTGTGATTCTTCGTTTTTTTGAGGATTTAAAGCTCGAAGAAATCGCTTCTGTATTAGATGAAAATATAAATACAGTAAAAACAAAGCTTTATAAGGCACTAAAAATACTTCGTATAGAAATGAAATAGTGGAGGAATATAATGGATAGAAAATTAGAAAAGATGAAAAAGGATTATTTAAATATACCCATACCAAATGAATTGGAGAAACAGACACATAAATCGATTAAACGATATCGTACTTTGAGAAGTGTTTCAAAAAACGCTATCTTCTTAGCTGCTTCCATCCTTTTATTCATTACAACGGTTAATATAAGTCCGGCAGCAGCAAGCACCTTATCAGATATCCCTTTTTTAAACAAAGTCATTAAGGTCGTTACAATAACAGAGTGGAAAGAAACGAAAGAGAACAATCAGCTTGATATCAAAACACCTGAAGTAACTGGCTTAGAGAATAAAACTCTTTCACAGACATTAAACCAACAATACGTTCAAGAATCAAAAGAGCTTTATTCTAAATTTCAACAAGAAACAGCAAATGAGAATGGAAACTACTCGCTTGAAAGTGGCTATATCGTTAAAACAGATGATGATTTGTTATTATCGCTGGGTCGATATACGGTCGAAACAAAAGCATCTGCTGCAGAATCTATTCACTATGATACAATCGATAAACAAAACGAACTGTTAATTACATTACCAAGTTTATTTAAAGATAATTCTTACATTGATGCTATTAGTTCGTACATTTTACATGAAATGAACAAGCAAATGAAAGCAGACACCGGAAGCTATTTCATAAAAAATGATACCGATCCAGAAGGATTTGATAAAATCGATCCACACCAAAATTTCTATATAAACAAACAGCATAAATTGGTCATTTGCTTTAATGAATACGAAGTAGCACCAGGATATATGGGAACAGTTGAATTTCTCGTTCCATCCGAGGTAATAAAGGATTATTTAGTAAGTGATTTATATATAAGATAATGGTTATCATTGATAAGTCAGAGGATAGGATTTATTCTTTCCCTCTGACTTTTCTTCTTTTATAGTTGAAAAGTTTTCCTCTGGCAAACTGTTTTCTCTTCCTCATACTTTTGTTGATAGGTATAAAAACGTTGCTCTAGACCCACCCTATAGTGACTTGATATGATTAGTGAGGTAGTTAAGGAGGCATTTGCAATGGATAAAAAATATGAAGACTTAAAGCTCGGAGAACGAGCCGCGATATTAAGCATTATTACATATATTATTTTAGCATCAGTGAAATTAATTATTGGAAATAGCACTGATTCGCAAGCTCTAAAAGCAGATGGATGGAATAATTTCACCGATATTATTGCTTCTGTTGCCGTTTTAATTGGCTTGCGACTATCTCAAAAACCAGCTGATAAAGACCATCCTTATGGTCATTGGAAAGCGGAAACTGTTGCTTCGTTAATTGCTTCCTTTATTATGATGAGTGTTGGATTACAAGTATTATACCAAGCAATCTCTTCCTTCTTTACTCATTCTAGACAAGCACCTGATTTAGTGGCAGCATATACAGCTATCACCTGTGGTGCTGTTATGTTCTTTGTCTATCGGATCAATTTACGATTAGGAAAAAAAATAAATAGCCAAGCTGTAAAAGCAGCAGCGAAAGATAATTTTTCTGATTCGATAGTTAGTTTTGGTACTGCTGTCGGCATTTTTGGAGCACAATTAAACTTGGAATTTTTAGATCCACTAGCGGCTTGTATCGTTGGCCTGTTAATTTGTAAAACAGCTTGGGGAATTTTCCGAGAAACCACTCATTATCTGACAGATGGTTTTGATGTTTTATTGATTGATAAATATAAAAAGACCATTTTGCATACAGATGGCGTTAAAGCTGTAAAAGAAATTAAAGCGAGAAACTATGGGAACAGCCCAGTTGTGGATGTTGTTATTACTGTTAATCAGAAACTAGATATTACCGATGCCCATGATATCTCTTCTGCTGTAGAGAATGCTTTAATAAATGAATTTAATGTATTAGAGGTCCATGTCCATATTGAGCCAGACGAAGAAAAACAATAAAAAACAAATGAGATAGTATTTAGAAGTATAACGGAGAAATCTGGAGATCGACTTTTTTAAGTAATCCCCAAATACAAAAAGGCGGAATTTTCCTCACTATAGGCTAATGCTGCCTTTTGCTTTATTGAGTATCATGAGTATATATGAGCACACACACTATTATGTTGTATAGAGTAAGAAAATAGCCAACTCATTGAGTTGGCTTACATCATTACTCTTTAACTCGTTCCAATAAAATATAAAATAATAATATGTATTGGATAAAAGAAATAGAAAAAATATTTTAAGCCAACTCCTTTTTCCCCATTATAAAAATAGAGAAATGGCAAAGCTAAAATCATCATCCATTGGAAGTCTGCAAACGGAAGTAAAAGTCGGGAAAACCAATTTAAACTACCTCCCCATTTTTCATATACTAAAAAGATAAAAAGGCAATAAATCGAATAGCTTATTACTAGTTGTTTTTTATTTCAAAATAAATAAAAAACAATACCTAATAAAACGAACAAGATTCCCCCTTCTACATGCAGTACATTTCCAAATATAGCTCCATAAAAAGGATATGTCAGAGCTGCATTTAATATAAATATTTCTTTAAAGAGGGTAGAAAGCACCGTACTTATCATCTGCCATATTAAGTAGATACTGAAATATCTCCAACTTCGCTTATCGATTACATAAATTAATAATGCAATTGCAAATAATGTCGCAAAAAAATTATTAGTAATTCCTACTCCCGTATTATAATTTTGATTAATAAACACATTAATGCAAGCCATGATAACACTAGCAATATACAAACGGAAGAGATATCGATGTTTATTAGAGGTGTGAGTCATACCTATTATCACAAAATAAATAAAAATTGGTGCTGCTATTCTCCCTACCCATCTTAAATATACTGGAGTACCAGGGATAAATTCCCCTATATGATCTATTAGCATAAAAATTAAAGCTATTATTTTTATTAAAGTAGTATTCATGATCATCTCCTTAATGAAGAAAAGCACCTATAAAACTAGGTGCTTTATATTTGTCATTTAGTGTTTTTTATTATTTATATTTAAACTTAGAATTTCATGGTTGTCCAAGTAGATGATCTTACATTACCTACCTTTTACATAAATTTCAGCTTTTTTTACTAGAACCATCTACATATTTTCGAGATCCAAATTCCTCGTTTTTTACTATCCATTTGATTTAGGCAAAAATATTAATATGCTTTTGCCCAATATACTAATTTATTAGCTTTTTTGCCACAGCATACACAAGTGTCAGCGATGGTTTCTTGCTCAAAAGGCATACATCTAGATGTTGCACTTGTTTCTTCCTTTATTTTATCTTCACACGCTTGATCTTCACACCACATTGCTTTAATAAATCCTGGCTTTTCTTTTGCCGTCAACTGTTTAAATTCATCAAAATTTACAGCAGTATGAGTGTTTTCTTCTCTATGATCTGTGGCTTTCTTTAACAAGTTGTCTTGGATATCTGTTAATAATTGCGTAATTGTTTCTTCTAATCCATCCATAGAGACAAATTGTTTCTCTCCAGTATCTCTTCTCACAAGAACCACTTGATTTTTCTCGATATCTTTTGGTCCCACTTCTAGACGGAGAGGAATTCCTTTCATTTCATACTCATTAAATTTCCAGCCTGGCTTTTTATCACTTGCATCGATACCAACGCGGATCGAATTACTTAGTTTCTTCTGCAAATCGTAGGCAAAATCCAATACCCCTTCCTTATGCTGGGCAATTGGTACAATCATTACTTGTGTTGGTGCAATCATTGGCGGTACTACTAAGCCGCGGTCATCCCCATGAACCATAATCATGGCACCAATGATTCTTGTCGTAAAGCCCCATGATGTCTGCTGAACATGCTGCAAGTTGCCATCTCTGTCCGAGAACTGAATTCCAAAGGATTTCGCAAAGCCATCGCCGAGATTATGCGAAGTACCTGATTGTAATGCTTTGCCGTCATGCATCAGGCTTTCAATTGTATAGGTGTATTTCGCGCCTGCAAACTTTTCTTTTTCCGTTTTACGCCCTTTGAT
The DNA here is from genome assembly GCF_038007605.1 of Niallia sp. FSL K6-0212. Classification (NCBI taxonomy): domain Bacteria; kingdom Bacillati; phylum Bacillota; class Bacilli; order Caryophanales; family Bacillaceae; genus Niallia; species Niallia sp. FSL K6-0212. The sequence goes on from NZ_JBBOXL010000001.1 coordinate 91,506, forward strand.
CACTGGAAGCGCCAAGTACTTTTCGCATATTTCGGCATAGACCTGAAGCATTTGAATTGTTTCTCTATCTGCATCCTCTTCCGTTTCATGACATGTATGCCCTTCTTGCCATAAAAATTCTAAAGTACGTAAGAATGGACGTGTCGTCTTTTCCCAGCGCACAACATTGGCCCACTGATTATATAGCTTAGGAAGATCGCGATAGGAATGAATAATATTTTTATAATGCTCTGCAAAAAGCACTTCTGATGTTGGGCGCACACAAAGTCTTTCTGCTAATTTCTCGTCTCCGCCATGTGTAACCCATGCTACTTCTGGAGCGAATCCCTCAATATGATCTTTTTCTCTTTGTAAAAGGCTTTCTGGAATAAATAATGGCATATAAACATTCTCATGCCCTGTTTCTTTAATACGTTTATCTAAAGCTTCTTTAATATTCTCCCAAATCGCTGTTCCATATGGTCGAATAATCATAGAACCTCTTACACTTGAATAATCGATTAGTTCCGCTTTTGTCACTACATCTGTATACCACTGGGCAAAATCATCTTCCATGCTAGTAATGCTTTTTACAAAATCCTTCGCCATTTTAAAGGGCCTCCTATTTTATCTGTGTTTTATTTCAAGTGGTCTTTTCTTAGTAAAAGACCATAAAAAAAAGCTTTGCTATTCATTAGGGACCAATTAATGGCGGTACCACCCTAATTCAAAGCAAAGCTTTACACTCTTCCATGTTAACGGTATTGAACCGCTGAATCTTCTTAAACAAAGTCTATTCGATACAGAACGAAAAAGGCAGGTTCAACAGGTAAGCCTATAGGTCCTTTCAGCATTTAGACCCTCTCTTTTTATAGACATTGCTGCATACTAATCCTTTTTATAGTTTCATTATTCATTTCTTTGTGAAAAATCATATCGGATAGAAACATTATTGTCAATATAGATTTTTTTATTCTTTTTTAACCGATAGGGCATATATCTTTTATTTTCGATAATGGAGAAGGAGTGAATGGCTTCTCTGTGTTTTCTTTAAGCTCTATGCTTTTTAGGCATAGAAAGTATTTCTCTGGACCCTTATCTATTAACCTCTTAAATAAAAATTTAGCGCTGCTTGCAGTGCTTGGCCTGCAGGGAGTTTTACACCATGGCTAATGAGGCATGCCTCTAAACTCGCAAGTACGAATAAGACATTTTCTTTGCGACAGCTATAGCCCATTGTTCCAATTCTCCATATTTTTCCGTGTAATGGACCAAAAGAGCTGGCTATTTCTACTCCAAATTGCTCAAGCATCATACTACGAACAGATTCTGCATCAATCCCCTCTGGGACGTTAATGCATGTTACCGTTGGCAGCTTCCACCTTTTATCACCGAACAATTCAAGCCCCATGCCTTTTATTCCTTCCATTAACGCTTGTTCATGGTACTGATGACGAGCAAACCTCTTTTCCAAGCCTTCTTCTAAAACAATTCTTAATCCTTCATGAAGAGCATATAACATGGTAGTTGCTTCTGTATGATGATTCAGCCTTCGCGGACTCCAATAATCCTGCAATTGTGCCAAATCTAAATAATTTGAGCGAATTGGGGCATGAGCTTTTATCTCTGCTAGCTCCACTTCTGTAGCTATTCCTCTTTCTACTTTCTTCCGTGCAGTTAACACTTTTTCCACTCGATCATTATACGTAATAGGGGCATTTCCAGATGGAACTGATAAACATTTTTGATTTCCTCCAATTACTGCATCGATATACCAATTATCTGTTTGAACATTGGCTCCTCCAATTGTTGCAACTGCGTCAACGATAAAGAGAATATCTTGTTCTCGACATGCTTTGCCGACCTCTTCTAATGGCTGCATACACCCTGTTGATGTTTCTCCATGAACAAGAGCAACTACTTTCGGTCTCACTCTTTTCATTTCTGCAATAATTACTTCTGGATCAAAAACCTCGCCCCATTTACATTGAAGCAAATGAATCTCAGCCCCATATCTTTCAGAAATTTCCGTCAAAAGATGTCCAAATCTTCCGTAAATTGGAATTAACACTTTATCTCCTGGCTCAATGACACTGGCCAATACAGCTTCTAGTCCAGATCTTGATGTTCCATCAACTGGATATGCCCATTGATTTTTAGTTTGGAAAACTTGTTGAATCATTCTCATAACATCATTCATGATAGATGTAAATGCAGGATCAAATTGTCCCAAAATAGGTGTACTTAACGCCCTTAACACTCTCGGATCAACCTCAACAGGTCCTGGTGTCATAATCGTTCTTAAGGGTGTGTTTAGTTCTAAAAAAGTCACTATGATACTTCCTTTCCTTATCTTTTAGTAATTCCCTCTGCTTGCTTCGTGATCCTTCTTTTTGGTCTTCATCAATCTCATAAACACCACTTTTCCTATTACTCTCCTACTTTTTGGCTTTCATCGACCTCATGAACACTACTTTCCGCCTTCCTCTCCTACTTTTTGGCTTTCATCAACCCCATGAACTCCACTTCTCTCTTTCCTCTCTTACTTTTTGGCTTTCATCAACCCCATGAACTCCACTTTTCCTATTCCACTCTTACTTTTTGGCTTTCATCAACCCCATGAACTCCACTTTCCTCTTTCCACTCTTACTTTTCGGCTTTCATCAACCCCATGAACTCCACTTTCCCCTTTCCTCTCTTACTTTTTGGCTTTCATCAACCCCATGAACACCACTTTCCTCTTTCCTCTCTTACTTTTTGGCTTTCATCAACCCCATGAACACCACTTTCCTCTTTCCACTCCTACTTTTCGGCTTTCATCGACCTCATGAACTCCACTTTCCGCCTTCCCTGCACCTTAAGTACGTTCATCTCAGAAAAAATCAATAAGCCAAACGGTGTAGTAATTCTATAAGGACAACAACCCCATTTTTTAAATCTTCTAGTTTCGTATGTTCCTTTGGTGAATGACTGATTCCATTTACACTAGGAACAAATAGTAACGCTGTCGGGCAATAGGTTCCGAAAATTTGTGCATCGTGACCGGCACCACTAATCATTTTTTGATAAGGAATATCTATTTCCTCCACAATTCTCTCCGATAGCTGCGTTAATTTAGCGTCCATTGCAACGGCCTTAACATCCAGCCATTGATTCCATCCTACTTCCATATCAGCAGTCTTACCTCTCTGTTTAAAATAAGCAAAAATTTTCTCACAATAGTAATCTAGTACTTCTTCTTGGTGGTGCCGGACATCCAGTGTAAACGTAACCTCTTTGGCAATCACATTAGGAATATTAGGAACTGCCTGTATTTTCCCAACTGTCGCCACTAAGTGAGCGTCTATTTCCGTAACTTGTTTAATAGCATATGTAATTAATTCTGCTGCAAGATGTACACTGTCCTTCCGATAGAGCATTGGGGTTGTACCTGCGTGGTTACTCTCCCCCATTACTTTGATCGTAAATCTTCTTTGTCCTACTATATGAGAGACAATCCCTATAGACTTCTGCTCTTTTTCTAAGACAGCCCCTTGTTCTATATGTATTTCTATAAAGCATTCAATATCCTCTCGCTTTACTTGTTTTTCATCTGGCTGCAAACCCGCCGATGTCATAGCTTGAGCAAAGGAAATATTTCTTACGTCAGCTAATCCTTCACAATCCCTTTTAGTAAATTTTCCTGTTACCGATCCAGATCCCCAGAAAGCTAAAGGAAATCTACTCCCCTCTTCCTCACATAACGAGACTACTTCTACTGTCTTTTTTGGTTTGCCATAATGCTTCTTCAAATAATTGACAGCGATAAAACTCGCCATAATCCCGAAGGCTCCATCGTATTTTCCGCCATCTACAACAGTATCAATATGAGAACCTGTTAATATAGCTTTCTCCTCTTGATCTGTTCCTTCTAACCTGCCAAATAAGTTGCCAACACCATCAAAATAAGGATTCAAACCACTTTCTTTCATTTTTTGAAAAAGAGAATGTTGTGCTAAGCGCCAGTTTTCATCATAGAGAAGTCGTGTAACTCCACCACTTTTCGTCTTTCCAAATCGAGCAAGCCATTCTAGCCAATCCCCTACCTCTTTTGTTTCAATATCAATAGTTGTCTTCATTGATTCCGCTCCCCTCCCTGATACTCTCCCCACATTCAAAATAAAAAGAAAGGACTCTCCTCTCTCCTTTTGTTATTTTCTAATAATATTTAAAACTACTTAAAACGCACTCATATTATGTAACCATTATTTTAATAATCACCTGCTAGCAATTCATTAGACAAAATGTTAGAATTATCTAAATAGTTTGTATAAAATAACTAAAGAAGCTTCTTGATTAATTGGATTACTTTAGGAGGGATACATTTGAAATTAGCAGAGATATTACAAAAACCTGCCTTTAAAGAGGTGCAAGTAATTACAGGTCACAAGGGATTAAATAAAGACATAAAGCATATTACCATGATGGATGCACCTGATATCGTCGACTTCTTAAACCCGAACGATTTATTAGTCACTACTGCCTATCATTTTAAAGATAATCCTGGTGTTCTGCTCTCCTTAATAAAAAGTATGCATAAAAGAGATTGTACAGCCTTAGGAATTAAGTCCAAGAGATTTTTAGGACATATACCACAAGAGGCGATTCAATTCGCTGATGAAATAGGATTTCCCCTATTAGAAATACCTTTAGAAACTTCACTAGGGGAAATCGTTAATGCTTCTTTAAACTATATGTTGAGTCAAAGAACAGCAGAGTTAACCACTGCCTTTGAAACTCATCGAAAATTTACGCAGCATATTCTGAAAGGGAAAGGGATAAAAAGGCTTATTGATGACTTATCTCAAATGATTAACAAGCCGATTGTTTTACTGGATGCCCATTTCCAATTACACACTTCTTCTCATAATCGAACATCCATCGATAACTTTTTTAGCTCTCTCCATGCAAATGGATTTGAATTTTTATTAGCTAACGCACCTTATTCATGTTTTTCGAGTAGAAATACAGAAGAAGTGTTTACCATTTTCCCCATTTATACTCATATGAGAAAACCAGCTTTTTTAGTTGTTCTGGGAGAAATCCCCATGAAAGATCACAGCTTACTTCTTACGATTGAACAGGCAACTAATGTGCTTTCTTTTGAGCTAATGAGGGAAAATACAGTGAAGCAATATACTAGAAGAGCAAGAAATGACTTCTTCGCTCACTTTATGGAAGGAAAGTTTAGCTTTGCTGAGGAAATCGAAAGCAGAGCTAAAGAATTTTTCTTAAAAAAAGAACAGGCTTCCATCGCAATAATTGGCAAATTGGATAGCGGCGATCAATATAAATCTTTCACACAGCATTCTGTTGAGGTAGATTATGTATATGAATTTATCGAAACAGAAATAAAAAAGGCACCTTTCGCTTCTCAGCTTTTTCTTATACAAGACCATTGTATTATTATCATGGAAGTTACCCATTCCTCTTATGAGCTAGACAAAACCATTCTTCCTTATTTACAAAATATCCAAACCTATCTTGCGAACACATTTAAAACAAGTATCTCATTCGGTATCAGCAATGTTTATCAGCGTCTGTTAAATTTACCCAATGCTTATCAGGAGGCGCTTAGTGCTTTACATACTGGACAGCTTTCTGGAAACACGCCTTTTATCCAGATACATCGACCAAAGGATGCCTTTGAAATGTTAAGAATCATTCCAACAAAGGATCTGCAGGAATTTTATGACCATATCTTCCATTCTTTTTCTAACAGTCACCAGCAAGAAGAAGAACAAATATTACTCCATACATTATCTGTTTACTTAGAGACCCATTGCCAAATCTCTGAGACGGCGAAACGCCTTTATGTACATCGTAATACAGTAATTTATCGCTTAGAAAAATGTGAGGATCTCTTAGGAAAAAGTCTTAAGGATCCAGAGACTACCTTCCACCTTCGTTTTGCTTTTCGGATTAAATCAATTTTAAAAATGAATGAAAGAAAAAAACAAAGCCAAATCTAAAGAAGTTTTTCATTTGTCTTAGTTATATAATCTATATTTTCTAAATATTTTGTATAAATTAACCAATGACTTCTTTCTTCTCACTTCTTATTATGTTAATAAATATAACACCATACGTTAGAATGAATAACAAAGGAGAAGGAGTGTTTATAATGCCTCAAAATAACAAAAAGGGAATTCGAATTTTTTCTTTAGGTCTTCAACATGTTCTTGCTATGTATGCTGGTGCTATCCTTGTTCCACTATTAGTTGGAAGAGCATTGAATTTAACAACCGAACAACTAGCTTATCTTGTTGCAATTGATCTTTTAACATGTGGAATTGCCACATTGCTCCAAGCCTGGAAAAACCAATATTTAGGCATTGGCTTACCAGTTGTACTAGGTAGTTCATTCGTTGCGGTTACTCCGATGATTTCGATCGGAACAAATTATGGAGTCACTGCTATTTATGGAGCCATTATTATTACAGGAATTTTTATGATTATTTGTGCTCCCTTTTTCAGCAAAATTACCAAGCTTTTTCCTCCAGTTGTAATTGGAACAGTTGTAACTATTATCGGTTTATCTCTTATCCCATCCGGTATTAAAAATATGGGTGGAGGAGCAACAAGCAAAGACTTTGGCTCCATTGAAAATTTGATTTTGGCATTCGGAGTCCTATTATTCATTCTTTTGTTAAACCGGTTTACAAAAGGATTTATACAATCATTGTCCGTCCTAATTGGAATTATTGCTGGTACTATCATTGCTGCTGTTCTTGGTAAGGTGAACCTTACCCCAGTAAGAGAAGCTAGTTGGTTCCATTTTCCTGAACTATTTTATTTTGGGACACCCAGCTTTGAAGTTGGGCCAATTCTTACTATGTTAATTGTCGGTTTAGTTATTGTGATTGAATCAACTGGTGTCTTTTTCGCACTAAGTAAAATAACGGAGACTCCACTAAGTGAAAAGGATTTAACGCGTGGGTATCGTGCCGAGGGTTTAGCCATTACTATAGGTGGACTATTTAATGCTTTTCCCTATAATACCTTTGCTCAAAACGTCGGTCTTGTTCAGCTATCAAAAGTCAAAACAGTAAATGTCGTGATTGCAGCAGGAGGAATTCTTGTTTTTTTAGGCTTCATTCCTAAGGTTGCGGCTTTTGCCACTATTATTCCGACACCAGTATTAGGCGGAGCAACCGTTGTTATGTTTGGAATGGTTGTTGCTTCTGGCATCAGAATGCTGAGCAAAGTTGATTTTACCAATCAGGCTAACTTGTTAATCATGGCTTGCTCTATTTCTGTCGGTTTAGGAGCAACAGCAGTTCCTAATTTATTTGACCAGCTTCCTTCCGCCTTAAGAATCATTGTAAGTGATGGGATTATCACAGGAAGTCTGGCTGCCATTTTATTAAATCTTCTTTTTAATGTTAAAACAAGTAAGAAAAGCTCTAATGCCTCTCTCTTGAGCAAACAAATAGGCGAAACACATACATTGTAAACAAAAAGAGGCTGCCATTTGGCTCGAGCCTCTTTCTCTCTCTCTTTATTGTTTATCAATAATCGTCGCTTTCATGGTTTTCAGCCTTACATCTTCTGGATTAACTTGAATTCTTGCTACATTTGTTTCCATTGCTGCTTTTGCCACAGCTGAAGCAACAGCGGGAGCAACTCTAGGATCAAAGGGACTTGGAATTACATAATCTTCATTCAACTCGGCATCCGCAACTAATCCTGCAATCGCTTCTGCTGCTGCTTTTTTCATTTCTTCATTAATAGTGGTCGCACGAACATCTAAAGCACCACGAAAAATACCTGGAAAGGCCAATACATTATTAACTTGGTTCGGAAAATCTGATCTTCCTGTTCCAACTATGATGGCGCCCGATTCTTTCGCATGTGCAGGACTTATTTCTGGTACTGGATTTGCCAGTGCAAAGATGATCGCATCCTTATTCATTGTCTGTACCATTTCTTTCGTTAAAGTGTCTGCTACAGAAACGCCAATAAATACATCTGCTCCTACCAAAACATCTCTCAGTGTACCTGTCGCCAACTTAGCATTCGTATATGCTGCTACAGATTCTTTCGCTGGATTCATCCCAACTTTCCTGCCAGCAAAGATCGCCCCTTTTGTGTCACATATAATCATATTAGTTACACCATAAGAGTTGAAAAGCTTGGTAATAGCAATGCCTGAAGCGCCAGCACCATTTATTACTATTTTCAAATCCTTCATTTCTTTCTTTACAATCTTAAGGGCGTTCAGAAGTCCCGCCAAAGCTACGATTGCTGTACCATGCTGGTCATCATGATAAACAGGAATGGCTAATTCTTGATTTAATCTTTCTTCAATCTCAAAACACTGCGGAGCAGCAATGTCTTCAAGGTGGATGGCACCAAAAGTAGGAGCCATTAGTTTAACTGCTTCTACTATCTTGTCTACATCTGTTGAATTTAAAGCAATTGGGAAGGCATCTACTCCTGCAAAACTTTTAAGCAATATTGCTTTCCCTTCCATTACTGGCAATGATGCCTCAGCACCAATATTCCCCAAACCAAGTACGGATGTACCATTAGTGATAAGTCCCACCATATTGCCCTTCATGGTAAAGTCATAGACAGTTTCCGGGTTTTCAAAAATTTCTTTACATGGTTCTGCTACTCCTGGAGAATAAGCTAAACTTAAATCTTGGGCATTTTTCACTTCCACTTTTGCATGGATTTCCAATTTCCCTTGTTTGACTTGATGCATATGTAGTGCATCTTCTCGTAAAGACATTCTATCTCTCCCTTATTTCTGTAACATGATTGCATCCTTCCATTGGATGCATTTCTTAGATAAGGATTCCCTTACCTATCTACGATAATATAACGTAGAAACAAAAAAAGAAACGCTTTCAAGCAAAAATAAAGATATCTTTAAAACAGCTCCAAAGCATGTCCATAAACCGCCATTATCCTTCCGTTACAAGGGAACTTATTCTACATAAATCCCCTATATCTAAAGCATTATCTGTTCTTGTGCTCCACGCTAATTTGATCTTGCTCATTTATTGAAATTAATACGTCTACCATATTAATAAAAAGGCCATTCTCTACTACCCCTACTATATTATTCAAGTCTTGATGTAATTGAGTGGGGTTTTGGATAGTAGGAAAGGAACAATCTATAATATAATTTCCGTTATCTGTTACGAAGAGCTCGCCATCTTTCTGCCGTATTGCTGTTTTGCAGCCGAATTTTTGAATAGCTTTCTCTGTATGTTCACAGCCAAAAGGTACGACTTCAATAGGCAGAGGGAATTTCCCCAATGATTGCACTTTCTTACTTCCATCAGCAACTACAATAAAGGTTTTAGCAGCATTAGCAATTATTTTCTCACGCAATAATGCTCCGCCTCCCCCTTTTATTGCAAAGAAGTTATCATCAATTTCATCCGCTCCATCAATAGCAATGTCTAATTGCTCCACTTCATTTATATCAACCAGCTGAATTCCACATTCACTGGCTAACTTTTCTGTAGCCTTTGACGTTGCTACACCTTTTAATTCCATCCCTTCCTTAATCATTTCTCCCATTTTTTTTATCACATAATAGGCAGTAGTTCCCGTGCCTAGTCCCACTGTCATCCCATCTTTCACAAATTGAACGACCGCTGCTTCTCCGACTATTACTTTTTCATCCTGTCTTTCCATTCTGTTCACCTACACACTTTTATTGTATTCATCCAAATAGTTATCCTCCTTCTATAATAGATGATAACGCCTTCTCTTTCATCTATTTTCCTTAGAAATTTTCTCCTAAATATACTTTCACTTTATTTTTCACTTGTTCCATTTTATCTGCATTCCTCCTATAGATCGCTTTTGCTGCAATAATCATATTTTCCTTCAAAAAAAGAAGCCATTATATTTTTTGAACTGTCCGATTTCCTTTTTTGTGCCCTTTTAAATGATTTCATTTCCTCCTTAGTTATTCCGCAAAAAAATTCCAATTTACCGAGTCATAGTTCGTTTGTCTTTCATTTGAAACTTTTTCATGCGTTTTTCGTATTTGTTAATAAACAATATAAGGGAGTTATATGATGATTATTATTGTGATTGTAATAGCTATATTCTTGAGTTCCCTAGCTGGAATTATCACGGATCATTTAGAAAAAAGGGCCAAGCTCAACAAAGCAATGCTAAAAGATCAGTTAGAGCTGGAAAGATTAAAACATGAAAATTTCTTATTAGAAACAGAAAAATTGAAATTAGAAGTGGAAAAAATGGAGAAGGAAAACAACTTATTAGAAAAGAAGTAATGGTGAATTCTATTAAAACGAAAACCGGAGTACACTTCCCTTTCGGGTGCGTGGATTCCGGCTGAATCAATCCAGTATTCAAGGACATTGACCATATAATTTTTCATTATATAAACAATAACAAACTTACTGCCATCACAGCCATCCCTGCTATCAGGCCGTATATGGATAAGTGGCCTTCGTCGTATTTTTTGGCTGCTGGCAGTAATTCATCTAAAGAAATAAACACCATGATTCCTGCTACTGCTGCAAATATGAGACCGAACATAACATCATTTAGAAATGGCATCAAGATGAGAAAAGCAACTAATGCGCCAACTGGCTCTGCTAATCCTGATAAAAACGAAAGTTTAAATGCCTTTTTTCGATCACCTGTTGCAAAGTAAATGGGTACTGCCACAGCAATCCCCTCTGGTATATTATGTATGGCGATGGCAACAGTAATTGCTACCCCCAGTCCTGGATCTTGTAAAGCTGCCGTAAAGGTTGCAATTCCTTCTGGAAAATTGTGAATAGCAATTGCCAATGCTGTAAAACTTCCCATCTTTAATAAAGAATGATCTGTCCTTTTTAGATTAGATTTATTAATTTCCTCTACTTTCTTTAATTCATGTGGGTTTCCTTGCTCTGGAACAAATTTGTCGATCAAGGCAATAAGGAGAATTCCACCAAAAAAGCCCGCCACCGTAAGCCAATTCCCAGTCTGTATCCCCAATGATCCTACTAATGCATCCTTTGCCTTCACAAAAATTTCAATCATCGATACATAAATCATTACTCCTGCTGAAAAACCAAGCATCCAAGAGAGAAACTTTGTGTTTGTGGTGGATGTAAAAAAAGCAAGGACACTTCCTATCCCAGTAGCAAGGCCTGCTAATAATGTTAAACCAAAGGCAATTAATAAATTTTCGGGCATTTAAATCCCCCTTTATCTACTATAATATTTCTGTGTTTTTCATTTATATAAAATTTATTTCTTCATTAAAAAATGTTTCTCTCAGGAAAAATTTTATCTAAATTCCAAATATTCGTCAATCTATACATTATGTATTATAGGTGAATTATCCATATCTCTATGCTAATCTTTTGCTTTTTTTATCCTTCTTCCCTAACCATTAACATCACTTAATACATTATACGCAAAAAGATAACTTTCTTTCCTTCCTTCTTTGTTTTTTCGAAATCAGCTCCATCTTCTAGGTAATAGTCTTATTTTTTATTATTTATCCCTTTAAACACTCTTTTAACTCCCTCAGTAATAATCGTACTTCCTATTAAATCAATAAGGAGATTGCCATTAATCATTTTAATTAAATAATAGGACAAAGTGCCGATTCCCATATCCATCATTAAAAATCTTTTCATTTGTGAAAATTCTAAAACCACAATCATTACTTCTTTTCCTCTATTGTCTTTCATTTTCCACAGCTCCCCTTTGCATTTAACGTATGAAGGCAAGAGATTGTCCGATGTCCCTAATTAATTTATTTAAGACAATAATCTTAATAGCAAAATAAAAGGTCCAAATCAAAAGTGATTTGAACCTTTTATCTATCAGCCTAATTGGCTAATGAAACTGAAATATAAGCTTTCACAGTACTATCGATTATTTTGCTTTTACATAATCTGCAGATTTCACACCAGCCTGACGACCAAAAATAATTATTTCTGCGACAGAATTACCGCCAATTCGATTTTCTCCGTGAAGTCCACCGGTAACTTCCCCTGCTGCAAATAAGCCTGGGATTGGCGCTCCTTCTTTATTAAGGACTTCTGTGTTTGTATTAATTTTTACTCCCCCCATTGTATAATGGATACCTGGGGCAATTTTAATAGCATAGAAAGGAGCTTTGGATAAATCATTGTCTATTCCTGTTGTTCTTCCGAAAGCTTGATCATCCTTATTTTTAACAGCACTATTCCATGTTTCTAGCGTGGCAGTTAACTCGTCAGCAGAAACATTCATCTTTTCCGCTAGAGCCTCGACTGTTTCTCCTTCTAATACAAATCCCATTTTTTTATACTGCTCAATAGCTTTTACACGAGATTTCACCCCAGCATCAAACACTAAAAATGCCGCTTTTTCTGGAAGCTCATTGATTGCCGCAGTAACTTTATCACGCGTGTCTAATTCGTTTGTAAATCTTTTTCCTTCTGCAGAGACCATTATTGCACCTTCTCCACGAACTGCTTCTCCTATTAAATATGATTCATCTTGTTGTACAGTTGGATGGACTTGAATTTGATCTAAATCAACGGTTGTCCCACCTAGTTTTTCAATCATTTTAATTCCGTCACCAGTACTACCAGCTTGGTTTGTTGTCACATAGTCTCCTAAATCACTTCTTACTTCTTTAATCATTTCCATATTGGCGCCGAATCCACCAGTAGTGACAACAACTGCTTTTGCAGCAATTTCTTTTTCATCGGTTTGATTGAATAATACATGGACGCCATTTACATTCCCGTCTTTTACTGTTATTTCTTTCACATCTGCATTAACAAATAATGGTATATCCTTTTCTTGCACATTTTTCAATAATCCATCTACAATGTACTGCCCAACTGCTGAGCCATCTTCAGGACGATGAGTACGTTTTTCGCTCATTCCACCTGTGATCGTTAAATTATTTAACCGGATATCAATGGAATCTAGCCAATCAATAGCACTTGCAGAATGATCAACAAAGAAACGTAACATTTCTTTATTATTTGTTCCATGACCACCCTTTAATGTCTCTTCATAAAAATTATCATTACTATCCTTAATGCCTTGTTCTTTCTGAAATTTAGTTTCTGAAGCATTCATTCCAGAAGAAGCCTTTGTTGTATTACCTCCTGCAACCGGCATTTTTTCAAGGATAACTGGATTTAATCCCTTGGCCTTTGCTTCTAACGCAGCTGTCATTCCAGCTCCGCCAGCGCCAACAATAATAATATCATAGCTGTCTTTAAGTTCTTCATATGGTGTATAACTAGTTTTGGACGCTCCTGATACTGTTTCTGCCCCCTTATCTTTTTTTTCTTGCTTTTGCGTGTTACTTGCTTTGTCGTTTCCACAACCAGCAAGGACAAGCACTAGGGAAAAAACTAAGATAAGCATAGATGTTATTCTTTTTTTCATCTTTTTACCTCCATACAGCACCTATTCTATTCATTGCTCAGGTGCCTTCATCTACCAAAGTATAGCACCAAAAACATAGTTTGTGCATAAGTTCACAAAAAAGTTAGAATTTCATTTACCTGTCACAATGGAAAATCTAAAAAGGCTGCCAATACTCTTATAAGGAGTATATCGACAGCCTATTTCCCTCTTTTTTATCGTTTTATTAATACAGATAATTCTCCTGTAAATACTTCCTCTTCTTTATCATTAAACGTCTTAAGCAATACAGTAAGAATACCGGTAGCACTTTTATTGGCTTTTTTTTCAAGAACTTTTACAATCGTATACAACTTATCACCTGGATATACAGGTTTAATAAATTGTACGTTATTCATCCCTGTTCCGGCAATAACATCCTCACCATATTTCTCCTCTTCGACCCATAGTTTAAAGGAAATAGCTAAAGTATGAATCCCTGAAGCAATTATGCCATTGAATCTTCCTTCTTTCGCTTTCGTTTCATTTACATGCAAATACTGCGGATCAAATTCTTCTGCAAACTTTATAATCTCTTCTTTCGTTAATGAAAGCGTCTTCGTTTGAAAAGTTTGTCCGATTGTAAATTCATCTAATTTCATCGTTACTTCCCTCTTCTTCTTGTAAATAATGTTTTTTCTCTAAAACAATGTAACTGGATTCACAATTAATGATTACACTAATCTTTCATTTCCGCAAATCAAATTTATGAGGCTTAAGAGCGGGGCTTACCCTCTGATATAAAGTATTGTTACGTTATTGATACAAATACTATGTAGCGCATGAAAAAGTAAGGGGAGTGGAGATCACCTGCAGACTGAATACACTTCACTTTCTAGGGCAAGCGGTGAGTTAATGCAATGGATTCGGTCCGCCAGTTTCTCTATTCCCATCTTTTGCAAAGTTCAAAACAAATAACTTTTCATTTTTTCCTTAAAGCAAGCTTTCTTCTAGTACCTTCATTTGATAAAAATAACCTTGCTTATCCATTAAATCCTTGTAAGAACCGCACTCGATAATTTCGCCATGATCCATTACAATAATTTGATCCATGGACTCTAAGCCATTTAAACGATGACTGACCATAATAAATGTATCCTGATCAGCATCTTTAAAAATTTCTTTGTAAATAGTTTGTTCTGTCTGTGCATCAAGTGATGAGGTTGGCTCATCTAATAACCATAGATGTCCTTTTTTCAAAAATGCTCTGGCAATAGCTAAGCGTTGTTTTTCTCCGCCTGAAAGATTTTCTCCTTTTTCTAATACGCGATGATCTAGGGAAAAATGTTCTAGCTGCACCTTTGCTAATACTGCTTCCATTTGTGTGTCACTAAGTTCTGATGCAGCTAATTGAAGATTTTCACGAATCGTACCATAAAAGTAATAATTCTCCTGCAAGACAACTTTTGTTTGTTCCCATATAGCCTCACCAGATACAGATGTTATATCTACTTCTCCCCAATAAATATTTCCGGCATCTACTTCTTGCAGCTTTAAGATCAGCTGAAGGACAGTCGATTTTCCAGAACCACTGGCACCAACAATTGCCGTCTTTGACCTAGCTGGTATCGTAAAGGATATGTTAGGAATCGTGCTGCGCCAATCCCCCATGTAAGTGAATTGCACATCTTTAAACTCTAATGATGGCGGAAGGCTAGATAACTTATTAATAGCAGAATCACTATGATTCTTTTTATAACTAGGATCTTCTACCACTTCATATAAGCGACTTGATGCATCTCTACTTTCTTGCATATAAATTGGAAATACAGCCATTGGAGCTGCAGACTCAAAGACAGTTAAAGAAATCATAACAAGCATTGCTAAAAATATCCCCTCAAGCATGCCATTCGCAACTAAATAGGCTCCAACTCCTATGACAGTCCAAATTGTAACCAACGTGATAAAACCATTAAATGATTGACTCGATACTTTATTTAAATTTTCTCGTTTTTGTTCATTGATATACGATTCAGAACGATTTAATAGCTGTTGTTGTTTATATGGTAATTGATGAAACAGCTTTAATTCGCGAAACCCATACATCACCTCTGTAATATGGGTGGATAAATCACCTCGCGCATGCCTAACTTTCCCTTTAATATTAACCTGCTTTAAGGAAAATAGTGCCGGAATGATAATTGTCGTCAAGAAAAAACCAAGTAAGAGAATCAGCGCAATGGTGATGGAATAAAAACTAGTAAATAAGATCGTGCTGACAAAAACAAGTAAGAGCACAAGCGGTGGGTAAAACACCCTTAAAAAGAAATTTTGCAAGCTTTCTACATCTCCAACTACACGCGCAAGTAAATCTCCGCTTCTATATTTATGAAATATTTGCGGAATAAGCGGCGTCAATTTTTCAAAGAAAGCCACTCGCAAATTACTTAAAATCGTAAAAGTTGCTCGATGTGATGAAAGACGTTCTCCATATTTTGCTCCTGCTTTAACAAGACCAAGTAACTTAACAGTTGAAGTTAATATAATTAAAGTATAGAAGGGAGGAATTAATGCCGACTTAGATATAAGATAACCACTTGCAGCAAATAAGCCGACACTGCTAATTCCAGCAATAAAACCACATACTACCGCTATAATAATGTCTTTTTTCTCTATTAACATTAATCTCATTATTTTCTGCAGCGCACTCATTATTGTGCCCTCCCTTTTTGAATCATTACTATCTCCTTATATGCAGGTGAAATTTCTAATAATGATTCATGTGTCCCAACAGCTTGGAGTCTCCCATTTTCTAAAAAAAGAATTTGGTCAGCATTTTTTATCGTATGCAAACGATGAGCAACGGTAATCACCGTAGCTGTCTCCTTTAATTTTTGAATTGACTGCTGTAAGATTTTTTCAGTAGCTAAGTCAAGTCCACGCGTTGGTTCATCCAACAATACAATATGAGGCTTTTTCAGAAAAGCACGTGCTATCGAAACTCTTTGTTTTTCACCGCTAGAAAGCCCTCTGCCAGCTTCGCCAATTCGAGTATCAAAGCCATGTTCTAATGAAGCAACTAGCGGTGCAATTCCCGCTAATTGTGCTGCCGTTTTAATTGCATCCATCCCAACTTCCTCTGTCGTTCCCATCGCAATATTCTCGCCAATCGTTCCTGAAAAAATATAAGGGGTTTGCGATATATAAGAAATCCTTTCTAACCAAGCGGCTTCTGCAAATTTAGTGAGTGCTTCTTGATTAATATAAATCGTCCCTTTTTCAGGAGTAATCATACCTGCTAATAAGTGAAGCAAGGTTGTCTTTCCAGCACCACTTGCGCCTACAATGGCAATTTGCTGGTTAGGTAAAAAAGTTGCTGTGATCGACTCTAATCGGAAATTAGTATTCGTATAAGCAAAGTCAACTTGATGAAGCTCAATCGTTGGGGGCACTTTCCACTTAGGAAAGGTTTGTTTTCCCCATAAAGTAGGTTCATCTTCCTCTTCAAACACCTCTAATACCTTTTTTGCAGCTCCCATGCTGCTTCTGCCATTATGAAACGTTACACCCAGTTCTTTTAGGGACGTATAAAATTCTGGAACCAAAATTAAGATCAAAAAAGCCGTGAAAAAAGAAATACTTTTATAAATAATTAATTGAATAGCAAGTTCTAAAGCCACAATTCCAATACTTAGCATCGATATAAGTTCAAGTGCAAAGGATTGTGTAAAAGCAATCTTCAATATTTCTAGTGTTGTATCACGAAAGCTTAAACTACTTTTTTCTAATTCTCCTTTTTGCCGATTTGTTTGAGCAAATAGTTTTAAAGTTACTAGCCCTTGTAAAGTTTCTAAAAACTTACCGGAAAAAGAAGCTAGTTTTTCCAGCTTCTCCTCCGATTTTTTTTGGGTTCTGATTCCAATTACGATCATATAAATTGGAATAAACGGGGCAGAAACCATTAAAATAATCCCTGAATTTACATGCTGAGTAAGAATAACAAGCAGCATTAAAAGCGGTACAAATGTACTCTGCATAACCTGTGGAATAAACTGGCTATAAAAACTATCCATCTCATCCACACCATCAAGAAGCATACTTACTTTTTCGCCTGTCTGTCCTTTTTCATTCAGCTGGACAGAATTAGCAGTATATTTTGCCAATAAATTCTTACGTGTTTCCCCTTTTACCTTGCTCGCAATCGAAACACCAATCCGTTTACTTATATAATCGGTACTAGACCTTACAAATAGGATAACAAGCAGCAGCATCAACCACGGTATAATCGCTGAAAACGACTGTTTTTTTAGGAAAACACCGTCGACAATGGACGTCATCACATAGGCCTGGGCAACAATTGCAAGCCCTAGTATCAAGGTTAGTCCAAATAACCAATAAATCTTTTTCTTATGCATCCAAACTGTTTTCTTTATATTTTGCATAATGATTCCGCCTTCTTATTTTTTTCCCTTGGCATAATCTGCATCAAATAAAAACAGGCGCATCAATAAGATTAGGGACGGAATTAGCAGTAAGAGTCCCCCTATGAAGGCAATGATAAGCGCCATTGCCATGGATGGATTTGTGGCACTATCCTCAATATTGATGTATGGATAGAGCAAATAAGGATATTTAGCCATTCCGTATCCGAAAAAGGCAAAGAGAAACTGCAGCATAATGGCAATAAAAGCAATCCCATAATTCCTGCCTATATATAATAGACCAATCCCAATAATAAAAAAGCCCATTGATAAGCCAAATATCCACCATAAATCCAGCATATTTTCGTAATTAACTTGGTTTCTCTGACTTAAAGCAATCATCGTTGTCAACGCCATAATAATGGTTGGCGTTGCCCAGAATAATGCCCATTTACGTACTAACTGAAGTGCAGCTATATCTTTTGCCCTTGATGCATAATAAGTAATAAAGCTTGCACTAATAAATAGAACAGATACAATCGCCAGCGCAACAATACTCCAAGCTAACGGGCTCGTAAATAATTCGAAATACTTTAACGAAACTTGGCCGTTGTGTTCAGAAATATATCCTCCTTCTGATATCGTTAAAGCGACCGATAATGAAGCTGGGATAAATAGGCCTGTCGCTCCATATAGAAACATATAAACATTACTTTGCTTAGAACCATAGTTTTCAAAAGCATAAAAGGAACCCCGAATAGCTAGCAAAACGATCGCAAAACTTGCAGGTACCAGCAATGCGGAGCCATAATAATAGGCTGAAGAAGGAAAGAAACCAACAATACCTACAAAAAAGAAAACTAAAAATACATTTGTTACTTCCCATACTGGTGATAGGTAACGCGAAATGATTTGATTAATGATATGGTCTTGCTTGGTAATCTTTGCATAATATGCAAAAAATCCTGCGCCAAAGTCAATCGATGCTACAATTAGATAGCCGTACAAGAACAACCATAGTACCGTAATCCCGATTACCTCATAACTCATTTTTCAATCCCCTCTTTCCATTCAGGGTAATTCTTTTCTAACTCCAATTCTGCTGGATTATCTTTAAATAATTTTCGTAAGGTGATCGTAAATAGAGTGCCAAGGACTATATACAGTGCTAGGAATAGAAAAAACATATGCAGAATATAAGGAGATGATGTAGCTGCCTCGTCTACAGTCATATATCCTCTTACTATCCATGGCTGTCTTCCCAACTCTGCAAAAACCCACCCAAGTTCTACAGCTAACATTGCTAATGGCCCACATATTGCGATTAACCATAGCATTAATCTATTATGCTGATTCCAGCGTTTAAACCTAGCTAATACAATATATATAAACGAAATTCCTAAAAGGAAGAATCCAATAGATACCATCGAATCAAATAAATAATGGATAACCAATGGCGGTCTTTCTCCTTCTGGTGTAACTTCTAACCCCGTTACTTCGCTTGTAAAATCACCATGTGCTAAAAAGCTTAAAAAGCCAGGTACTCGAATCGCTCCCACGACCTCATTCTCATCATTCAACCATCCAAATAGAAGGAGATCTGCATTCTCTTCTGATTCAAACAGCCATTCTGCAGCAGCTAATTTTTCCGTCTGATGTTTCGCTAAATATTTGGCTGATACATCCCCTGCTAATGCTGTAATCACGGAAAAGACAAACATAGCGATAACCGTCATCTTTAGTGCTTTTTTATGATATTCCCGTGCACCTTTGTTTCGCAATAACGCAATCGCAGCAATCGTTGCTAATATAGCTGCTACCGTCAAATAAGAACCTCCTAAGACGTGAAAAATTCTAGTCGGCGATGATGGGTTTAACATTGCTTTTAACGGATTAACCGCAGCAAATTCTCCATCAACCATGCTAAATCCATTTGGCGAATTCATAAAAGAATTTACTGTCGTTATAAAAACCGCAGACATCCCTGCACCGATTACAACTGGTAATGTTAATAGCCAATGCGTATATTTTCCTTTAAAGCGATCCCAAGTATATAAATAAATTCCTAAGAAAATAGCTTCAAAGAAAAACGCAAATACTTCCATAAATAGCGGCAGTGCTATGACATTACCTGCAAGCTGCATAAAATTGGGCCATACTAAAGATAGCTGTAAGGCAATGGCTGTTCCTGTCACTACTCCAATTGCAACCGTTATCACAAATCCTCTAGACCATCTTTTGGCTAGCAATTCATAGTGCTTATCTTGCTTTCTAATACCGATGAATTCAGCAATAGAAATAAACAATGGTACTCCGACCCCTAAGGTAGCAAAGATAATGTGAAAGGTAAGGGTCATTGCTGTAATCATTCTGCTAATGGTGACTGTATCAAACTCCATGTTTCTCCCTCCTGTTTTTCTTAGTGAAATATTGAGCAAGTTTAAGCTATATTTTTAACTATTTTGGAATTTAATACACAGGTACTATCTATACTTCTTTATTAATACCCAAATTATTAAGTACTTATGTACTTATCCAAAATATACGAATACTTATATTAACACTACGCTTATAATGTTAACATAGAAGAATAAATTAATATGTGTACACTTTTAGAAGGATTTTTTTCCCATTTTCCCAGTGGCATTTTTACATAAAAAAGAACCAACTCCATTTTAGAATTGGTTCTTGCTGGCTTATTTATTTTCTTCTACTTGAAATGGTTAGTAAAATTAATTTGCTTGAACATTCAGCAGGCGGTACACTTTTTGTTATTTTTCATAATCTTTCGGAATGCAATCTTGCTAAAGCGCCTATTTTTTTATTGTTTTCTTCATAATTATCAGGAACGGTCATTTTAATAGATAAATACTAATTATTTTTTCATATTTAATCGGAAAAAATATTTTGTTTTCTATTAGAAATAATATATTAGCTACAGAACTACAAAGAATATAAAGGTGGCTATGCAGGAGGAAGAGCAACTTTTGGGGCAAAAATAATTCAAAAAAGCTACACAAATGATAAAATAATCAAAATGTGTAACTTTAAATTTGGGTGTAAATTTTAGGATTTTAATTAACTCTCTATATAATACTAATCAACCCAATTTATTGATTTCAAGTCTTGCTCTAGCCATTTATAAATAATGTCAGTTATTGGTGTATCCTCGAATATATCTAATACTTGACCAGTACGAGTCACACTTAACCACATACAATCATCTCGACGATATTCTTTAATTTTTTTACCAATTTCATAGATAATATTATCATCAAGATGAAAATCATCTGAATCTTCTTTTGTAAATTGGATATCTAAAATAAAATCTTTATAATCTGACGGCAAAGGTTCTAAGTGCCAATTTAATCCCGGACCCGCAGAGAATCCATCTGTTTCTTTAGGTGCTTGTAAATCTCCTTTTAGAGTAAAAGGATAAAGTACAAACTTCCTTAACCTATTTTTTAATAATGGGAAGAATGTTTCAACAATCTCTTTATATCCAATAATCACTTCTTTATAAATTTTTACAGTTCTTATATATAGCTGTTCATCGGAGTAGGCACTCCATACCCAATCGTCTTTAGGATTTTCAATATCCTCCCCAGGTATCGGACATTCTACAACATTAATACCTTTAATCTCTAAATTTGCAATGTAATCCTTATACAATGACATTGGAACTCGTTTTTTATTTACATTTATATCTGAAATATTCTGATATTCTTTTTCAATTCTAGATTTTATTTCATTTATACTGATACTTTTGGTGTATAAAGAGCCTTTCCTGACTATTTTTAAGGAAGTGCTCCACATTAATTCTTTATAAATTATCTCTGTACAGATGGGCAATGCCTTATTTTTAATTATTTTTGTTAATTTACCCCTTAATTCCTCGAATGTCCATCTCCAATACCAACTTGATCTATCACCTGGTCTAGCTCCTTTATAACTTAGCCAGTCATATTCAATCTTATTTCCATCTAGGATATTGATTTCAGGCAGTTTTTTTCTTCCCCTATACCAAGATATATATAACCATTCGTCATCTTTCAATATTCCAATAGGTAGGATAGTTCGATTCATATCCACTGGTGCAATAATATCAGCTAAGATGCCTAAAGATTTTATCCAAGAACTCATGGTCATTCTAATTTTTTCTCCACATTCTTGTGTTGATAAAGAGGTTATATCATTATGAATTCCCCATTTTTTTATACTTTCCTCTATTAGTACTGAAGCAAAACCTGGTACCTTTTCTACAATTTCGCGAAGAATATTGTCAATAGTATCCTCCTTAAATATGTAATTAGAATAATAAGAGGATATTTCCAGTAATCTAAAGTACCCTTTTCAATTATGTGATTAATATTTATCATATTTTCGGATAACGACTTAGCAGCAAACCATTGATTCAATATCGGAAGAACAAATGATATGTAACCATTTTCTTCAATAATCAAACCACTGTTTAAGAGATTCCTAACTTCGACAATGTCACCTATTTCAGTCTTTTTAACAGGAACATTTCCACTGCTAGTACTTATCATAGCTAAATTCATTAGTAACTGATTTGTATTTGATTCATTTATTTCTACATTTTTAAAGGCGTTTTCTATTAAGTATGCTAGTAGTTCGCCACTGGTATTGGGGATTATATTATTTATTTTTCTTAAATATAATCCAAGTAAAATCGCGAAAAGAGGACGTTGAATTACTACTTCTATGTCTTTAGGTAGATTGTAAAAATGATAAAGTTTTTGCTGATTGTTGATAAAATTTACTATTTCTAATGCTTCATCTTCATTCAAACCTTTCATTCTTATCTTTTCAGAGATATTAGCAAAAATACTTAATGGTCTGCTTGTAAGGATTATGCAGAGATTATCCCATCTTTCAATAGCTATACGCATATTTTCCAATATACTTGATGCGATTGATACTGATACTTCATCCATTCCATCTACTATAATCCAGTATCTTTTTGATTTATCAAGAACTATTTTTTCTAGATACTTTTGAACGTCAATGTCTAATTGTGCTGCATTTATACTTATCGGAATAGGAAAATCAAATTCATTCTCTGCTCTTAATAACAAATCTAAATAAATCTTATCAATAGCAAAAGATTTACCTAGTCCAAACTCACCTTCTATTACTACTAATCGTTTTTCGTCAGTTGGCTTTAAATATTCAAAATTATAGTGTTTATTCTCTAAAAAATATAAAGCTTGTTCTTTATCCAAACCATTTGCCTTAAGTCGTGAAATAGATTTTGCTAAAGTTAGCTTTCTTTGCTCATCTATTATTTTTTTTTTAATACAATATCTCTTTCAAAAATCTCATTTACTGCTTCACTAACATGTCTGTAACTTATAGAACTATGATTTTCTACTTTCAAGATCCCACTATGATCTCCTGGAAGAGGAATTCCTCCTGTCCATTTCGATCTGACAATATGTGGAATGGCGCTGTTTTCTGGCACAATAGTATCCTCTGTTCCAAAGAAAAATTTAAAATCTAAATTAATTGTTTCTAAATGCTTTTGCCATAATCTTATCGTTTCATCTAAAAAACTGCTATTAGGCTCTAAAGATGGAATTTGAGCATGCTTGTTTATACTTTTTATTAATTGATTATATAAAGCAAATGAAGAACCATTATATGGTGTAGCTAAACTAATCATACCTTTTACATTATGAGTTTGATTATGTTCAAGTTCCTCGAGAATATATCTTATAGCTACTAATCCACCCATACTATGACCGATTAATAATACATTTTTATATTGCTTAATTTTTTTAGAGTCAATTTCTCTTTTTAATTCCCTAGCCAAAGTTTCAATAGTAGTAAAAGGACCTTTTCCAACAGAAAAACTTTTAAATTTACCTAGTTTAAGTTTTTTAATTCCCATTAGAGCCAATAATCCGTTTGCTAAATGGAATGTATCATAAGTTATTTCCGCTACATCTACATTTTTAAATGTATCATCAGTTAAAAATAGATCTATCCATGAAATACCATCCTGTTTCCATGTATTATCAGATGCACCAAGTCCATGTATCAGTACGATTAAATTATCATTTTTTATATCATTTTTTTTATGTAACAATAAATTTAACGCCAATTCAAATCCCTCATTTATCCATATAACAAAATGTTAACACTCATAGTCAATTATACCAAGATATGCTTCATCATTCATTACAATAAGCGAAATACATTGAAACTTCGCTATCTTTCAAAATTACTAACTTTCACCATCTCTTTATCTTTTGAAACAAGATTGTAAGTTTGATTAGAGTTCATTATATCAATTTCTATCTGGAACGAAAAAATCATAATAATCACCTTGTATAATTATTCTGCTCCCATAGCGACAAAAGGAAGAGAAGTTCCATTTATTCAAGGGAAGCACCCATTTGTTTAAGTACATTTTTTTACAAGCTCTTCTTCTTAACTTAGTATTGGATATATAACACTTTTGCAAAAAAGACCCCAAGTACTCTACACCCGAGGTCTAAATGTTAATTTTTATTTATTCTTCATATAATTTTGGTAATTCTTATTTCCACCAGAAAGATTATATATATCATTAAACCCTAAGTTACGCAAAACATTTTGTGCAGCATTCCCAGTGACTCCACCATTACAGTAAGTTACGGTTGGTAAGTTACGATCAAGCTCTCTACTTTTCACACGCAATTCACCTAGTGGTATATTTATCGCACTCTCCACTTTTGATACATTATGTTGTTTTGGTGCTCTGGTATCAATTACTTGAAGAGCTTCTCCTTTTTTTATTCTCTCCGTTAGTTCCTTTGGTGTCATCAACTTATTTTTCTTTTCGATAGCATTTTGCAGAGCCATTCCAGTGTACATTACTGGATCTTTTGTTGTACTGAATGGAGGTGCATAGGCAAGATCAAGATGGAATAAATCTTCTGCTTTTGCTTTAAACGTCATTGCCGTTACAAATACATCAATTCGTTTATCCACACCTTCTTCTCCTACTATTTGGACACCTAATACTCTGCCAGATTCTCTATCTGCAATTGCTTTAATAACTAATTCTTTTCCTCCGAGGTACTCTGCTCTAGCTGGCTTAATATTATGAAGTATTTCAATATCATATCCTTCTTCTAAAGCTTCCACCTCATTCATACCTGTTTGACCAACAGCCAAATCAAATACTCTTAAGATACCAGTACCTAAAATACCTCGGTGTTCTAAAGAACCTCCCGTTATTACATCTCCAGCTATTCTTCCCATTTTATTAGCTGTACTTCCTAATGGACGATAGATAGGTTTTCCTGTAATAACGGAGTAGCTTTCAGCAACATCACCAACAGCATAAACATCAGGAAGGTTAGTCTGCATTTTGGAGTTAACTGCAATAGCTCCAGTACTACCAATTTCAACACCGATTTCCTTAGCCAATTGTGTATTTGGACGAACACCCGTAGCTAATATAACAATATCCGTTTCAATAGCTTTTCCTGATTTAGTTTGTACTTCCTTCTTGCTTATCGCAGTTACCTCATCATTTAAGATGAGATTGACTCCTTTTTTAACTAAGTGTTCTTCCACTCGTGAAGCGATATCTTTATCCATATGTGCCATTACATGATTACTACGTTGTACGATTGTTACCTCTAAACCTCTATGAGTAAGCTGTTCTGCCATTTCTAATCCAATATAGCCAGCTCCTATGATGGTTGCTTTCTTTGGTTGGTTTGCTTTCATATATTGATCAATAGCTGCTGTATTTTGTATCGTACGAACTTGGAAAACATGCTCTCCATCTACTCCATCAATATCAGGTTTAATTGGAGAAGCCCCTGTTGCAAAAACCAATACATCATAAGAGTCTTCTTTTATTTCATTTGTATCTAAGTTCTTCACTTGAACTTTCTTCTGCTCGGCATCAATTGTAGTTACTTCATGACGAGTAAAAATATCTACGTTATATCGCTTTTTAAACCAAGCAGCACTTCTTGGAGTTAATGTTTCCAGATTTTCTACTTCTCCACCTAGAAAATAAGGAATACCGCATATGGAATAAGAAATGTCATAGTCTGCATTATATAGAGTGATTTCCGCATTTTCATCGTTCCTACGTGCCTTTGCTGCTACAGATGTTCCTGCTGCTACAGATCCTATAATTAGTACTTTCATATTTATATCCTCCAAAATTAGTATCAATATTACTCTGTATAATTAACAATTCCCGTTCATTTATGAAAGAATGGAAAGCCACAGATATAAGCCGATTAGAGTTATCAAAAGGGTTGGAATAGTTAAGACAATACCTGTTTTAAAATAAGTTCCCCATGATATTTTTACACCTTTTTGAGATAAAACATGGAGCCATAACAACGTTGCTAATGAACCAATTGGTGTAATCTTAGGACCTAAATCAGATCCAATAACATTGGCATAAATTAACCCTTCTTTTATTACTCCTGTAGCATTTGTATCTGCAATTGCTAATGCATCAATAAGTACAGTTGGCATATTATTCATTATGGACGATATGATTGCTGCAATGAATCCCATTCCCATGGTTGCAACAAACAATCCTTGGTCTGCAGCTGCTTGAATAACACTAGATAGCAGGTCTGTTAAACCTACATTACGCAATCCATAAATTACGACATACATTCCAATAGAGAAGAATACAATTGCCCACGGAGCACCCTTTACTACTTTCTTAATAGATACAGCAGCGCTTCTTCTTGCAAATACAAGGAAAATAATCGCAATTACACCTGCTATGATTGAGACTGGAATAGACAGGAATTCACTCACGAAATAGCCAATAAGTAAAACAGCTAAAATCATCCAAGATAAACGAAACATCTTTAAATCTTTTATTGCTTCTTGTGGTACTTTTAATTGATTTAAATCATAAACCTTTGGAATTCTTTTACGGAAATATAAGTACAACACCAGGATACTTGCTATTAAAGAAAAAATATTTGGCACAATCATTCTGGATGCATATTCTACAAATCCGATATCAAAGAAATCAGCAGAAACAATGTTGACCAAATTACTAACAACTAAAGGTAATGATGTAGTGTCTGCTATAAAACCACTTGCAATGATAAACGGAAAAACCATTTTCTCGTCTAACTTTAAAGCTCTAACCATCGCTAAAACGATTGGTGTTAAAATTAGTGCTGCCCCATCGTTTGCAAAAAACGCTGCAACAATAGCACCTAAAATAGCAACGTAAACAAACATCTTCAGGCCATTACCACCAGCAACTCTTGCCATATGTAAAGCTGCCCATTCAAAAAATCCAATTTCATCTAAAATTAAAGAAATAATAATGATTGCGACAAATGCTAGTGTTGCATTCCAAACAATTCCTGTTACGGCAATGACATCATGGAAATCAACTACACCAACTAGAAGAGCTAATATTGCCCCGCCACATGCTGACCAACCGATAGATAGATTTTTCGGTTGCCAGATAACTAATGTTAGTGTTACTAAAAAGATAATGATTGCTAATATTGTTTGTAGCAAAGCTGTTAACCTCCATTAATTACATATAATTCTTAAACCCTTTTCCTCCAGCCATTGAAATTTTTCTCTCTGACTTGGTACATGTTTTAGTAACTCTTTTACTAATGCATAGTATTCACTTGATGTGTTTAAAGAATAAACCACCCATTGACCTTTTCTTTGTTCTTTAACAATTCCAAGATCTCGCATCTTCCGTAAATGCTGGCTAATAGAAGGTTGTGACATATTAAAAATTTCAACAAATTCACAGACACAACATTCCTGTTCATCCAACATGCTTACCATAGATAATCTTGTTTTATCTCCTAAAAGCTTTAATACATTTGCAGTATCCTTTAAATCCATTACAGTTGCCAGATTTATTTACCTCCCTTAGTATCTTCAAAAAAAAATGGTACTCATGTAACCAATCAAAGATATTAATGAAGAACTCATTTGCGTATATAATTATATGCTTATATGTTAATTATAAAAAAAGTTAATGTCAACCACATTAACCCTTATTATTTTATTTATTCACAAGAAATACGCATTCCGTTTTCCTCAAGCCAAATAAATTTTTCATTTTGATTTGGAATGTAATTTAAAATGTTTTTAATCATAGGGAAATATTGATTCCCTTGCTCTAGAGAATAGATAACCCATTTGCCTTTTCTTTGCTCTTTAACCAGACCAGCATCTTTTAATTTTCTCAAATGTTGACTTATAGCTGGCTGTGACATTTGAAACACATCCACAAATTCACATACACAGCAGTCATTTATCATTAGCATTCCCATTATGGATAACCTTGTCTTATCACCTAGTAGTTTCAAAATATTCGCAGTAGTATCTATTTGTTCAATAGTCATGTATAATCATCCGTTCCATTTGAATTACCTTTATACTAAATGGAGTAGTCATACTATGCAAGAAAATAAGAGTTAGTTAAACTCTTATTTTCTCTTTTCAATAGTATATTTAATTAATGAGCTATTTCCTTCTCTAATTCGCAATAAGCTCGAATGAAATTACTATAGGATATAGATCCAAGTGTATTTTCTTTATTGCTAAATAATCTTGCAAAAGCCTTTTCTCTTGCTAATTCAATGGAAACTTCCAAACTATTCATGATTAATTTCAAGTAAGCTTTAAAATAATCTTTACTTAGATTGCCACCTTTATTTATAACCATATATAACCCTCACTCTTAATTATTAGGAGCAACACGAATTCGTCTCACAACTATTATTAGGTGTAATATTAGAGAAACTCACGCTACAAACCCCTGTCTCAGGTAAATCTAGCTCTACTTTTTCAGAAGATTCTATATCTCCTGCCATAAATGCTGCTATTGAACGTACCTGTTCATATCCTGTAGCCATTAAGAAGGTTGGAGCTCGACCATAGCTTTTAGATCCAACAATATATAGATTCTTCTCAGGCTGCCTCAATTCTTTTTCACCATGTGGACGAACTGTTCCACAGCTATGCAAATTAGGATCAATTAAAGGAGAAATTGCCTCTACACTTTCAGTAGCAAAATCAACTTTTGTACGTAATTCATTTAAAAAAGAGTAACTAGGTCGATTTCCTGTATTGACAATAACTTCATCAATCGATTCAATTTCCAGCTTTACACCGTTCACTTCTCCTATAATATTTAGCGTTGAGGTATTATTCCT
Organism: Niallia sp. FSL K6-0212; assembly: GCF_038007605.1. Taxonomy (NCBI): domain Bacteria; kingdom Bacillati; phylum Bacillota; class Bacilli; order Caryophanales; family Bacillaceae; genus Niallia; species Niallia sp. FSL K6-0212. Next base: position 120,490 of record NZ_JBBOXL010000001.1, read on the forward strand.
TTTTATCAACTGATCTACTCTAAAGGAAGTGTGTACTTGAACGATCCCTTTATCCACCAATCCATGAATTCTGCTGCCTAATAATCCTCTTGCTTCTAAGGCATCCTTTTCCTCTCCACCATATGCATCCTCTACCCGTTCTTTGCGGATAATCCATATAATTTCTGTTTTAGGGTTCTTTTCCTTTAAAATCCCTAATTCTAATAAAGCATTAATGGCAGAGTGACCGCTTCCTATAACTGCTACTTTCTTATTTTTGTAGCGGTTTATACTTTCTCCCAAGATATCAGGTAACCCATAAAAAATGTTGTCCTTCAGGGATTTTTCTGATTCTAACCAAACTCCATTGGAGTTAGCTGGATTAGGATTTCCCCATGTACCAGTAGCATCAATGACAGCTCTTGCCTCAAGAACTTGAATAGTCCCTTTATACTCTGTATAAATAACAAATGGGACATTCTCTCTGTTAGCTGTCTTCATTTTATCGGTATTTTTTTTGGCTATAGAAATGACTTTTGTATTTAAAGCTATTACTTCTTGTAATTCTGGAATCTTTGATAAAGGGATTAAATAATTTTCCACGAGTTCTTTACCAGTAGGTATTTCCTCAAGATTCGGTTGTTCCCATCCATATCTCTCTAATAAAGTAGATGCTGCTTTATCAATGTTGTATTTCCATTGTGAGAATAGTTTTATATGCTTCCAAGTAAGGATGTTTGCTCCAACTTCAGTTCCAGCTTCTAGAATAATCACTTTTTGCTTATATTGAATGAAATGAGCTGCAGCAGCTAAACCTACAGGACCCGCACCGATAATAGCTATAGGTAATTCTTTTTCAATATAATCATTTTCTTCAATCGCACTAGAAGGCTTACAGCAAGTTGATAGGATATTGAATTCTGACATATTATTTACTCTCCTTTGTTTTTAACAAATAATAATCTTGATCAAAAAGCAATTTTTCCATAATCATTACATCTACAAATTCCCCTCTTAATTTTCCTTGATTTTTAAATAATCCAACTTTCCTATAATTCTGCTTTCGATAAAGACCTTGACCTAAAGCATTGATAGGGAATGTAAAGAGCACTAACTTGTAAAAACCATGTGATTTTGCTTCTTCTTCTAAGACCCGTAATAATTGCTGACCTATTCCTTTCCCCCTAAATCCCCTATGTATATATATGGATAGTTCTCCTACACCCTGGTAAACAGCTCTTGTATTATAAGCATTTATGGAAGCCCAACCAGTTATTTCTCCTTGTTCGTTTGTTGCTACGAAAGCACAATATCTTCCATTATGGAGATTAAACCACTTGTAAATATAGTTTTCGTCTTTAAGTTCTTCTTCAAAGGTGGCTATTCCATCTTCAATTCCTTGATTATAAATCTCTAATATAGCCAATAAATCCCTTTCCTCTACTTTTCTAATCATTTTTCCAACTCCTTAATTGACTTTCACATTAATTGACTTTATCAATTATAATATTTAATGAAAGCCACCTTATTTGGTGGCACAACTACCTAGCCCATTGTTTTTATTCATTGCATATAGAAGCAAACTTAGACTTTCCATTACCTGTTGATGTTTATCTTCCTGAATATGTTGAAAAATATTACCTAGATACTCTAACATTTGATTGGAAATTTCCTCTGCCTTCAATTCCCCTTCATCCGTAAGTGACAAAAGGACATACCTTCTATCATTAGGATCTGGAACTCTTAAAATAAAGTTAAGTTCAACCAGTTTATTTACCTGTCTACTTAAAAGCCCTGTATCCATCATTAACTTTTCTGCCAATGTCTGTAGAGATATATTTGGGCTCTTACTTAACTCATAAACAATGTGACTTTGTGATACTGTAATTCCACAACAATCAGATCCGTCTTTCTGAAGAAGACCAAAGTCCCTTACCAATTGCTGGAGCAATTCACGTATTTGAATTTTATCCTGTGTTTTCATATATTATCGCCTCTAATTAGATGTTATCATCATTAATTGATAATGTCAAATAATATTTTGAACTTATACCTTATTCAACTCCCCCTTTAGTTACACAAGAGACTCCTCCACTAAAATAAAATGAGTGTTAACTTTTAAATTAAGCGTTAATTACTATTAACCTTAAATCTCATAAAAAACGTCTAATCCCTTATGAAACAAGGTTCTAGACGTTTATCAATTATAAAAGCGTTAATATTAGTAAAAACGAGTTCATTTATTTTTCACCTTCTTATTACGCGTTATTATATGTATTTTTTCATCCTTTTCTCTTTCTCAAATGCATCAATCAAATTAAATTTCTCATCATTAAATGGATTGATAACAAAGGGTCTTGTTGATAATGAAATGGATTTAAATGAAATATACAAGTCATCCTCAGAAATTAAATCACTCCCACTTTTTAAAGCCTGTACGGTTGATTCTTCTATTAGTTTTTTTATATAAAATGGATTTCCTTTAGTTGCATAAAAAATCTTCTTTGCTAATACTGGATCAGCTAAGAAAGCTTGCTCAGGAAAGGGCAGTTGCTTATCTAATCCATTTAAAAACGCTCTAAATTCTATTTCCTCTTCTTTCGATTGGTAGGAAAAAGGCTGTAAACTTTGCTTTTCACAAAAGCGGCGGTCTAATTGTTCATTATAAACAAAGACTTTATTTGATTCAGGCATTCCGCATACTAATATTGGTATTCTAACTTCATTAGATAAATTTTTCACCCAATTAGATGCTTTGTTTAATACATTTTTACTTTCGCTATCAATTAAATGTTGAAACTCATCTACTATAATCATTTCAACTTCACACTTTTCAACAAAAGATAATATTCTGACAGTCATATTATTCTCTGTACCACGATCATAGTTTGGATCTCCCATATTCAACAATATTTTAGAAGCCACTGACTTTGGTGTTGCTCCTACAGGAACTGTTAAATATAAAATCGGAATTTTTGTAAAACCATCAATAATTTTTCTCGGATATTTACTTTCATACTCTTTGAGTAGAGTAGATTTCCCAAGACCAGTTTCACCATATATAAATAAACCATCAGGCTGAACAGAACCAAAGGATAACTGATGGTGTTCTTCTATTTTATCTAATATTTTTTTATAACGCGGATATTGAATAATGATACTTTTAACGTGCTCTTTCCTTTTTTTTAATTCTTTGACATCAGGAATTTTACCTTTTAGTGGCTTAAATAATTCATTCATCGTTATGACCTCATTTTTTGAAACTCACTCCATAATCTGGTAATGAGTCTAAATCAATATAATCACTATTACTTTTCCCAATCATTGTTTCTTCATCTTGTAATTGCTCTTTTTTACTTTTAGTTGCATATTTTTTCTGTTTATTTTCCCTTTCTTTCTGTTCATCATAATGAACAACTATTGTATCAGCTTCAATAGGACTTTCAATTTGTAGTTCCGCTAATCCCATTGAAGAAATACCTTCATAATTATAACTCTTAGGCAAATCTCGTTTATTCAACTGTTCCAAGTTGCGTTTTTGTTTGTTATATTTCTTTTTATCACAATTTGTGAGCTCTTTTACTTTTCTTATGGTTTTTGCTAAATTAGGTTACATCATCTTTGTTAGCGCCAAGTGTTCTTACCGAAGAGTCTAGTTCTAACTGAGACAAATAAACAGGTAAATTCGTGGGAATTTCCTTTCTTTCAAGAGATGTGTTATTTGCTTGAATATATATTTTTTTAAATTTATCATAAACATAAACAGATCTCATATCCGCTAAGTCATATCGAACTTTAACAGACCCAATTTTCTTTTCGTGTTTTACCTCGTTAATTAAGTTAGCTCTAAGTTCCATTAAATCTTTACTATTATAGTATTCGTTTTCTATAACAACGCCTTTATTTTGTATCTTTCTATAATCTATTCCACTCATAAAAATTAATTTAAGCTCTTTTTTGCTTTGTGGTATAGGTAATTGTAGCAAAGGATTATTCACTAATCCTTTAAGCCATAGATCCTTTGGCTTTCCTCCTCGTCTCTTATCATAAGAATTCGCAATTACATCTACCATCACCAGATGAGCCATATAAATAAACGTCTGCATTGTTATACAAGCTTCTCCTACAGAATCATATAATCCTTTCTCATAAACATTTGAAAAAGTCGTTCCTTTTAATGTATGAATCCATGTAGTGTTAAGTGTTCTAAATCCTCTCTCGATAGTTCCCTTTTGATAACCAGCACCAACTTTACAAAAGTGAACATTTATATTTAACTGTTGGCAAGTATCCTTAACATCATACGATTCATTTATTATTGAATTATCAAATACTACCTCAGAGGGTTTTCCATATGCTACCCAATCATTTTCTATTAAGGGATATAATTTTTTCAGGTACGTTTTTGGCATAATAGAATGTAATAGACATTGTTTCACCGCAGATGCATTTACATCCTTAAATGTTACATAAAATCCTAGTGGATGACCGGTAGCTTTTTCTATTGCATAGACTAGCCAAGGACGTTCTGGCTTTAGTGTCGATGGATTAATTAATAAGACATCGACAGGTGTCCAATCAATTTCCACTCTTTCCAAGGGTTTAGTAATTACAACTTCTTTTCTAGAACCTTTCTTCCTCAATTCAGTTTCAACTTTACCAAGCCTAATCTCTTCTTTTCTAAATTTGTCTTCTATAGTTTTCTTCCTTCTATAAAATGTAGAACGAGATACTATTTTAATTTTATTTTTATCATCTCTAAATCTGTTAATTTCTTCGATTCTTAATGAAAATTCAGAAAAAAGATGTTCATCTGTAAACTTTTCACCACTATATTGGAATTCATTTACCAGTTCTTCTATTAGTTCGACTATCTCTCCCTTTGTATAATGATTTTTGGGACCAGGCTTCTTTTTTACAAGAGTTCGAATATCTTCATATTTTTCCCATCTACTCTTCCATTCATAAAAGGTTGTTTTACTAACTTTTGGTTCTATCGTATCTAAATAACTCTTAATTTCTGCAGGTAGTATCTCTCCATCTATCACTGGTTTTATAATTTTATACCTTCTTTTAGCCTCGTTAACTGAATCTATATCTAGCAATGAAAAGTCCCTAATTTCAAATTCATTGCTGCGCCAATCGTTATTTCTGAATACTAATTCTTCTTTATTCCACTTTTCTAATAAGTGTTCTTTATCCCAAATCTCGATTTTATTGTAATTTAAATTCTCTAGTTCGATTGCTCCATTTATTTCTCTTCTAACTATATATCTATCTTCATCTATCATTAACTTTGTTCCTGCTAAAAATGCAAACATACTCATTAGTAACTATCCCCTCACAATATCTATAAAAGTTTCATCATTGAGTAATTCATTTATGAGATCAATATTTAATTGCTGATTATAAATCATATAGTATAAATTCGAATAAATTTCTGGACTAGGTATACTATCATCAAACTTTATGATATCTTCCATCTTACTTTTTCCATTTTTTTGTATAAAATTATAAATTTTTATTTTTGTACTTTCTTTAGTTAACCTTTCGTCGACTCCTCTAATCTTATCGAGGTTTTGTATTAGATATCCTTGTCTTATATCTTTTTCTGTAACTATTTTGAATTTCCATCCTTTTTTTTCACAATATATTTTCCCTACTTCAAATTTAACTTTATTATCTTCTTCTTTAATCTTATCCTCTGGCTTAACTTCAAAAATAATATACTGTTTATCCTTAGTTTCCACTAAAAAATCAGGAAAATATTTGTATATCTTCCCTTTATATCTGTATTCTATTTTTATTGGTTGAGATTGAATTTTTATGATTGAAGGATCAAAATCTAAAACCTTAATGAAGTCCTTCTCTAACAGACTCTCCCAAGCAACCATTTCATTAGACTTTTTGCTATTTATAAAGCCTCTAAAGCTGCCTTTTTTGGATGGTTTTATTTTTCTAACTTGTTCCATATTATCACCTAGTTTACCAGAGTATTTTTTTGGAGATTATTATATTTGAGGTGAAGAACATCATGTTACTTTTTTATTTAAAGCCTAAGAACAACGAAAGCCTTACTGGATTCTTTTATAGGACGGCAAAAGAAAACTTAATGGATAACATAAAATGGATTAATGATCACTTTTCCGTATTTACAGGTTATCAGCCTAATGTTAATTTAATGAATTGGGGCGAACAAAACCATATTAAAGATACTTCAAACTTTTTACGCATCGAATATCAGCTTGCAAACAGTATGACTTTTACTTATCTATTAGAATTTCACGGTTTAAGAGTAGATTATACCAAGAACACTATTAAGTGCCCTTGGTTTTCATACCAAACAACAAAGGTTTGTCCAGTATGTTTAAAAGAGGAACCGATTCACCGTTTAGACTGGAGTTTTACATATAGTTTTATATGTAGAAAGCACAAATTATTTCTAATTGATAAATGTATGTATTGTTCTAGAGATATAAATATTAAGACCGTTATTTCCGATAAATGTGTTTGTGGGATGCCTTTATCTTCAGCTAAACCCAAAAATGTTACATTATCTCTTCTATTTAATTATCAACAAGAGGTTGATAAATTTTTCTCCCATGATAAAACTGTTAATATTAATGATTGGATTTCAAATTCTTCGACATTCTATTATGCATTAGAGTTTTTAGCAACTTGGATACCACAAACAATCAATATTGATGAGATTATAACATTAGATGGTTTTAAATATAGCGGAAACGCAGTTGTTAATAGCCGTTTAAAAAAATCAAAAACACTTATTCAATCTTGTCCTTTATACATACACGCTTACATATTATTGAGGGATTGGCCAAAGCAATTTTATACATTCATTAGATTGATGAAAAATAAAAACAACCTTAATAGTTTTCGTCTATTTTGTAATGCTGTTAATAAGTTAATTGGCACTAATTTGGAACCATTGCACACTGAGTTTATGAACTATATACTTAAGAATCAATTACCAAATAGTTATCCAAATCAATTTATTAGTATAAAAAAGGCATGTGAAATTACTAAATTAAAAGAAGATACAATTAAAAGAAGTGATTTTTTTCAGCTGTTTATGTGTAACTTCAAGGAAATGGAATTTTTCTTTGTGAAAAAAATGGAAATCGAAAAATGGTTGTCCCTTTACAAAGAATCGATTTCAAAAGAACACTTACGGAATACTTGGCGGACAAGCCCAAAAGTTACTTTTAACATACTTTCCAATAATGTATTATGGCCAGCTATTAACATACAAACTGGTTCTGTAATGCAATGGCAAATCCCTATTGGCAAATTAGAAGAAATCACTTTAAGGTTACAACAGAGAACCACTCTAATAATTGGACCAAAAATTATTTTAAATAAAGCCTTTCAGTGGGTTGGTGTACATTACTCTTTTGTTGTAATTAAAGCAATGTTGGCAGGGTGCTTACCATTCGAATTAGATAAAAAAGTTTTGGGTAATTCTTTGGTTTCAAAAAGAGTACTTTTTAAAATAGTTCGAAATATTGTTGTTAAACTGGCTAAACAAAGTGGAGTTTTATCGCAAAAAGATGTTGCCTTCTTGTTTGGTGTTAAGAAAAAGGATATTGAATATTGGATTTGTACAAATAGACTTAAAACTAATAGCTCAGGGGCTATTACAAACGATTCCTTTACTAAATTTGAATCCAAGTACTTTACAACCTTTCAAATTTCCATGATTAAATCTATTAGTACAAAAAGAATATTAAAAAAATATAATAAGGGGAAATTGATTGCTGTTTCAGGACCTGAATTAAACGATGGTAAACGCTTATTATTCTTAAAAAGCGTAATTAACATAATCTAATAAAGATTAAAATAGCTTTCTAATGACTGAATCCTACTGAATTTTATTAATTATTCAAAAAAGCTGAGATTTTATATTTATTCTTCTATAATTAGCTTTACATCACTTTTACTATATATTTTAAATTTATTCTGGAAATGATTTAATACAGGGCTAATGTCTTTACTAGTTAATGTGTTTAACAGTAAGTCAATGTCTTGGGAAACAAGATCACTAAGCTGAGATAAATTAATATAATTATTTTTGTATTTTTTTGCTTCATTTACTGAAAAATATGGCTTTTCCATTAGTTCGGTTGGTTTTAATAGCCCATATTTGATTAACAAACTAATTTGACTATTTTTTATCCCTAGGTATTTAACTAGTTCCAGTCGAGATAATACCCCTTTTCCTGTTTCTAACTTATTTTTTAGTGACTCTTCCCATACTTCATTTTTTCTAATAAGATATCGTTTTAAGCCTGTATCTTTCACTCTTTTATCAACCACACGTATTTTCCCCTTGACTATAAGTGTAATCATATCGGATAAATTGGTGCCTACTGAATATTTAATACTCTTTGTAATATCTGTTAGCTCTTCTTCATTACAAGAAATTTGATTACTTTGTAAACAATATCTTTCATACCTTTTCTCTATAATTCGGAAGATTTGGTCAATCTTCCGCCGGTCATATAATACTTCATTAGTACCATTAATGATTGGAGAACTTTTTACTTCCAAAAGAGTCTTTTCTAAAGAAATCACACCGTTAAGTGATATGTTTAAAATACTACTTGTTACTTTTCTATTAACCAAGAATCTTTTATTTGAAAGATATCTATTAACACTTTCTCTCGATATTAATAAAAATTCTTCTCTCTCCTTGGTAATACTCGCTTTAAGAAATCCATTAGCTATAAGTTTTTTTACAGTAACGTGTTTGCATTTTAACATGTTAGCGACTTGTGATAATGAAAGATAATAAGCACTATAAATATCCTTGTTAAAACTCCTACTATTTGAAATTAATGAACTATCCCAGTTTTTAAATATATAATTTTCAAATTCATTTCTTAAGAAGTCCATTTGAGGATGATTATACTTATTATATAAATCAATAAAAAAGTAGCCAAAGTTATTAATATAACTGCCTCTATCATATTTAGGCTTACACTTCTTAAAATTTCTGTACAATTCCAAAAAATCAGAATAATTAACAGGCCAATTTTCGAATCTTTTTGTAATGTTCATAATTAAGGTAGTAAATTCTCTATCTTCATATTCAAATGGAATTGAAATACTCCCTACTCTACTCTTATCTCTATAGTACAATCTTATAAAAAAGTGATAAATCAATAAGATATATTTTAGATCAAGTTTAGTTAACAAATTTAGATTACTTTCTTTAAAATTTCTGGTATCAGAGTTAAATTTATAATAGATGATTCTCGACACGAAGGAATTGCTTTCGTCAGCATTTTTAACTTTTAAGGTCCTTAAGTCCTTATTACATTTACAATAATAAAACTTCTTTCTATATTGTTTAATTGGTTTTCCACAGCTACTACATGAAGAAACAAGGAAACAATTATGTATTGGACATACTAAAAAAATTCTTATATCCCATAATTTATGATGAATACCAACAGTTTCAAGGCATCTAGGACATACCTTAGCATGAGCATTCATCAAACTGTCTTGATACAAAGAAAAATTAAAATGCTTAAATTTTCCTTTTTCATAGTCAAACTCGTTATAAAATGTAGTTATTAATAATTCATTAAGTGACAAGCCAGTTAAATTCATTAAAGATGAAAAATCAAATTTCCATGGTAGCAGATTGCGAGGACCAATATAGTGATTAAAATCAGAATCGTTTAATATCCATGTATTTGTTTCATACATATTTTCAATTGATAATCTATTAATATAACTAAAGATATTTTCATCTTTTCTAGGTTTAACTACACAAAGTAATTTTTTGTTCAATAAATAATCACCCCCAAAAAAGTTATTTTACTTATAAGTTTAAAAGATATAATAATATATAATTGAGTAATCTTAAATCAATTTAAGATTACTCAATTTTTCATTCCGAATAATTATGAAAAACCATTCCGGTCAATTATGAAATTATTCCGGGGAATTAAGAAAAATCACACTTTTACACTGCTTCATTCCCATGAACTTTTTCATCTGGAATCAATAACAAACCTAATTCATGGTGATCGCCCTCAAATAGAGCTCTTTGCACGAAACGAATTTCGCCATGAGTATCAAAGACCTCCAGCTTACAATGGGCAGAATTCTTCTGTAATGCTTTGTATAATTGAATTTTATCTTGAACTGGAATGCTATTTACTTTCGAAATCATTTCTCCGATTCTAAGTCCCATTTTATCAGCGGGCGAATCTGGTACAATTCCCAAAATTACTACCCCATTATTTTTTCTAGAAAAATAAAAAGATCTGTTTTTTTCTTTATTTCTCTGTTTTAAAGTAATCCATTCCCGACCGATAATGGCTACAATCACTAGGGCAAGCGATGCAAGCGGGTATAAATAAGCTGCCGCTCCACCTACTATGACAAAAGAACCAAGAATAATTAGATTTCGTCCCACATTTCTAATAGCAATAATAGGGTGCTCTCCTTGTACTTCTAGTTTTGCACCAATCAAGAACGGAACGAAAATTAAAGAATAGGTTTGATTTGCAATAGTAAACATAGGCCACCATTCAAATGGAATCGTCAGTACGCCTGATGGGATAAATAAAAATACCGGCATAATCCATGCTCTTTCAAGTAAATGAACACCTATAACTTGACCTCGCTTACTTTTCTTCAATCGCGGCGAAGTCCCCTTTACTCCGTTTCCACGAACAAATATTCCCTCGGAAATAATCAATAAGCCTAATAAAATAATGGCAGTTGGAAAAATATACTCAGAAGGCTGAAGATTGCTTTTAGAAAACAAGAAAAAATCCAAGCCAAGGAAAACAGATACACTACTTGCGATAATGCCTAAACCAGCCGTGTATACAGGTGATAATATTCTTGTTTTTCCAATTAAAGCAAATATTATGGTGAAAATTCCTGTGAAAATAATAAATTCCATTGGAACTACTAAAACAAGACCAATTGAAAGAACAGAAACACATAGCCCAACAATTATCCCTCGTGGAAGTAATTGTTTCAGTTCAAAATAAGCATCCCGTGCTCTTACTGTGAAATTTCTTCTTTCCTTTTTCACTCTAGATACCCCTAAAAAAGCGGCAAATAAAAATGATAAATAAAAAACAGGATTTAAAAATAATTTACCAAATCCTTTTAATAGTTCAAGCAGCCAATCTTGCCACATAAAACTTCCCCCATCCTTACAATAAGCTTTCAATCTATTCATTCCTCGAAATAAAGGAATTTAATCTTTTTGATAATATAAATCTATTATATTCTACTCATATGGTAATAGAAAGACTATGTGGAAGAAATATCTATCTTTTTATCAGTATTTCTAATTATATACTAGTTTTTTCATACTAAAAAAAGCTAGCAACTTATTACAGTCGTTAGCTCGTATTCATTAGTGTTTAGTTTTTTGCCATGGAAGCTTTCACCTTAGCAACAACATTTTCCACCGTAAATCCATACTCTTGGAAAAGTTTATCTGCCGGAGCTGAAGCACCAAAATGATCAATTGTGATATGTTCCCCTTTTGCACCGATATATTCTCTCCAGCCAAGAGAGGCCCCAGCCTCGATAGCAACACGTGCTTGAACGCTTTCCGGCAGTATTCTTTCTTTATATTCAGGAGATTGCTTTTCAAAAAGATCCCAGCTTGGCATACTTACCACATTTACAGAAATTCCTTCATCTGCTAAAGCTGCTTGTGCCTTGATTGCAAGAGAAACTTCTGATCCTGTTGCTAAAATTAATGCCTGCGCTTCCTCTGAAGCCCGGGAAAGAATGTATGCACCTTTTTTTACCCCTTCGTATGCTTCTTCTTTTGTTATGTCGAGAGTCGGCAGGTTCTGACGTGTCAATACTAGCGCTGTTGGTGTATCTGTACTTTCTAATGCCAGCTGCCATGCAGCAGCTGTTTCTTTGGCATCTGCTGGACGAATAATCGATAATCCTGGCATTGCCCGTAGGGAAGCTAATTGTTCAATTGGCTCATGGGTCGGCCCATCTTCTCCGACAGCAATACTATCATGTGTGAATACATATGTTACTGGTAGTTTCATTAATGCTGCTAGACGCATAGCTGGACGTAAATAATCAGAGAAAACGAAGAATGTTGCGCCAAATACTTTTACTCCGCCATGCAGTGCTAATCCATTTAATGCTGCACCCATTGCAAATTCACGTACACCAAACCAAATATTTCTACCAGCATATCCATCGATGGCAAAGTTCTTTTCAGCATTCATTAACGTCTTATTGGATCCTGCTAAATCAGCTGAGCCACCAAATAAAAATGGAAGTTCTTTTGCTGCTGCTTGAATTGCTTTCCCTGAAGATTCTCTTGTTGCCATCGATTCCCCTACAGTAAATTCAGGTAGCTTTGCTTGCAAATCAGCTGGTAACTTCCCTTTGATTGCGGATTCTAATTGGCCAGCTAATTCTGGATAGGCTGCTTTATATTTTTCATAACGTTCATTCCATGCTTTCTCTTTTTCTGCGCCTGCTTGCGCTAATGCCGCAAAATGATCCGATACTTCTGCTGGAACGCAGAATGCTTCTTCATATGCCCACCCATACGTTTGTTTTGCTAATTGTGTTTCTGAAGCTCCAAGTGGTGCACCATGTGATGCAGATTTTCCACCTTTATTTGGAGAACCGTATCCAATTATGGTTTTCACCTCGATGAGAGTAGGAATCTCTGATTGTTTCGCCTTTGTAATAGCCTTATGAATTTCTTCTATATTATTTCCATCTTCCACACGGATAACTTCCCATCCATATGCTTCAAAACGCTTTTGAACACTTTCAGAGAAAGAAAGATGCAAATCACCATCTAACGAGATATCATTGGAATCATATAATACTACTAATCTACCTAATTTTAAATGACCTGCAAGCGATGCTGCTTCTGCAGATACGCCTTCCATTAAATCGCCATCACCGCAGATGCTGTACGTATAGTGATCCACTACTGGATAATTTTCTTTATTATAAGTTTCTGCCAAGTGTCTTTCTGCCATTGCCATTCCTACTGCCATCGCAATTCCTTGTCCTAATGGGCCAGTAGTTGCTTCCACACCTGGAGTATGGCCGAACTCTGGATGACCTGGCGTTTTACTTCCCCATTGACGGAAATTTTTCAAATCATCAATGGTTACATCATATTGAAATAAATGTAATAAGCTATAAAGAAGCATGGAGCCATGTCCTGCTGATAAAACAAACCGGTCACGATTAAACCAATTAGGATTAGCTGGATTATGATTCATTTCCTTTGCCCATAGTGTATATGCCATTGGTGCTGCCCCCATTGGCATACCTGGATGACCAGAATTTGATTTTTCAATGGCATCAATGGATAATGTTCGAATTGTATTTACTGCTAGTTTTTCTACGTTTGCAACAACTGTATTAGTCATACTATCATTCCTTCGTATTTTTTATTTAAATAAAGAACTCCCTCTTTTTTCACTGCTATTTCTCCTGTCGGATTATCATTTTTTATCCATAATAATATGGTTTCCGCTATTTCATTTGCTAATATTCGATCAATTGTTGTTGGATTGGTTCCCATGCATAGAGCTTCATCAATTTCCGTGTATTTCCAATCCACATTTAAAGAGCGAATCAGCTTCTTCTCTACACTTGCTTTATTTAAATGACTGTATACTAGTACTGAAGAAGTTTGAAGAGAATTAAAACTATTATCGATTTTATTACATAAAAGCTCTACTTCTTCTAATTCAATCGTATTTGCTAAAAAATGGCCATCTACCGCCATGGAAATATCTTGGAGCATATGATTCGAAGGGTATCCATTTATAGCAATGCCAAACAATCTTGGTTTTTCGTATTTCAGAGAATGAATGGTATCTTTTACCTTCAGAACCATTTGTGTAATACTGTTAATAGCGGTGTCATAGCCTAAAGACCAATCTGAACCTTTGATATTGTTATAAATAGAAACGGGAACGTATAAGGAATGAATCGTTTTGCTCATTGCAAATGTCTGCGCCCACCGTTTTTTTGCCTGTGCATCGCCAATAAAAATTATACTATCCATCGGGGAACAGATTTCTTCCCATCTAATATTGTCTAATAATGGAGTTGGCTTCAATACATAATCACTTAAATAGGGAGAATCATTATTAACAATAAATTCAAGATAGTCCGCTTTCCCTGTTTCTTTATTCACTTCAATCCCAAATAATTGGTGAGTTGGAGTCAATTCATTAAATATTTTATAAATAATCTGCTTTACTCCCCCAGGCAGTACTCCTGCAATCATGATACCTACCTTCAAATTGGATGCCTCCTGTTTCCCCTTATTTAGTCTTATAGATTTCTATTTGTTAGCTGTTTTACATCCTTTTATCTTTATACTCTTTATCTATCAACATAGATATTTTTCTAATTCCCCAATAGCTCCGACTCTTCTTTCATGTCTTCCTCCTAAAAACTTCGCCTGAAGCCATGTTTCTACAATTAGCAAGGCCAACCCTTCTCCTGTCACTCTCTCTCCTAAACATAGAACATTACTATTATTATGTTCCCTAGTAGCTTGCGCGGAAAAAACATCTCCAACTACAGCTGCTCGAATTCCTTTTATTTTATTTGCCGCAATACTCATTCCAATGCCAGTTCCACAACAAAGAATTCCTAAATCATTTTGACCTCTAACAATCGATTCTCCCACTTGTTTGGCGTAGTCTGGAAAATCTACACTTTCTCGACTGTGACAACCAAAATCTTCTACTTCAACTTCTTGTTCTAATAAATATTTCTTCACTGCTTCCTTTAGCAAAAATCCACCATGATCACATGCAATGGCTAACTTCATGCTCTTCATCCTCTCTATTAGTCAACTCTATTAATCGGGAAAAAACGTATTATTTCCTTCCAGGAAGAACCAAATAATAGAATCTATCATGAAACAATCAACTCTCATGCCCATTACATTTTGTTAGTTCCTTTTTGGCATGTTCATTTTATCACATAAACCCTAGTTATCTGTATACGTTTTCATCTTCAATATTGTTATTTCTTTTGTGCCATCTAGTGATGAAAGATAATTAATAATAAAGTAAATAGATAAAAATACCCCGCTTTATGATGTAAGTGGAGTATTCTTATCTGACAGCTGCTTAAGATTCAATTAAAACTTTTATCTCATCACCAGCCATTACTTTTTCAAAACCAGTGCGCCATTCAGCGAGTGATACGATCTTTGTAATCATTTTATCTGTATCGATTTTTCCATCCTCTAGTAATTTCAGGGCAATATCCCAAGAACTAGGTTTTTGAGAACGACAGCCGATATAGTTAATTTCGCGTTGAATAATGGACTCTTGATCGATTTCATTTGCTTTCTTTGCAAATAATCCTACTTGAACGAATGTTCCTTTTTTCTTTGTTAGTGCAAGACCTTGGTTTACAGCTGGAACCGCTCCCGAACAATCGAATACTTTATCCGCACCATAGCCATCCGTATATTGGTAAACCATTTCGTTCAAATCTTCTTGTAAAAGATCCACGACAACATCTATTCCTAATTCCTTTGCAAGATCTAATCGCTTTCTATCTTTTGTAATGCCAGCCAATATAACGAAGGCGCCTTGTGCTTTTACTACTTGACTTAATAACAATCCAATGGGACCAGGACCAAATACTAAAACAGTATCGTTTTCTGCAATCATTGTTTTTTCTAACGCAGCATGAACACAACAAGCTAATGGTTCTGTTAAAGCAGCTGCTTCTAAACTAACCTTTTCGTTTAATACATGTATGCTCTCTTCCCTAGCAATCACATATTCTGCCATACTACCATTTACTTGTGTACCAAGACCTGTTCTATTTGGACAAAGATTATAGTCCTTTTCTTGACAATAGATACATTCTCCGCAAGTTGTAAAGGTCGTTTCACTTGTTACTCGATCTCCGACTTTTACTCTTGTAACATCTTTGCCGACCTCCACTACTACACCAGAAAACTCATGTCCTAATACTACTGGAGTATTTTTACTATTGTATTCTCCTTTAAAGGTGTGAATATCTGATCCACAAATCCCTGTGTATGCAACTTTTATTTTTACTTTATCGTCATATGCAGAAGGCTCATCGATTTCGATTAGCTCCATTTCATCATAACCAGATTTTAATTTTGTTACAGCTTTCATTTAATTCTCACTCCCATTTGGTAAAATTAACACTTTTCCATAGTTCTCCTCACGATTAATAATTAGATTAAAAGCCGCTTGAGTATCTTCTAAAGAAAATCTATGAGAAATTAAATCTTTCAACTTAATTTGTCCCTTTTGTAAAAATGAAATGCTTTTTGTCCATTCTTCACCAGGGAAAGGAGCTGAATAGGAATTCCAAAACCCCTTTAAGGTTAACTCTCTTCTAAAAATATTTTCGAATGCTTTCTGTGATAAAGTTACATCAGAATATGCAATGCCTAAATATCCGATCTTTCCCTTCTTACGTGTAATCAATAAACATTGTTCTTGTGTAATTTTTGAACCTGCACATTCTAAAGCTATATCTACACCAAGGCCATTGGTATATTCTTCGATTTTTTGATATAAGTCTTCTTTTTTTGCATTAATAGTTTTTTCACAGCCAAATGCTCTTGCTTCTGCTAACTTTTCATCGGAAATATCAATAGCTATTATTTCTTTAACCCCGGCTATTTTTAACCACTGAATAACGAGCATACCAATTGTTCCTGCACCAAAAACTGCTACTACATCACCTAAATGCGGCTTAATATTTAATACTCCATGTAAAGCAACTGCCAGTGGTTCAATCATTGCTGCCTCTTCAAAATCCATTTCGCCAATTGATAAAATATTCTTAGCAGGAACATTACAATACTCTGCAAATCCTCCATAAGATTTTGAACCTATCATTCCATGATTTTCACACAATGAAAATTGTCCCTTTAGACAATATTCACATTCGTTACAAGGTATAAAAGGAATGACAACAACTCTTTCACCAACTTTCACATTTGTAACCTTAGATCCAATTTCAGTAACAATTCCTGAAAATTCATGTCCCATTATTGCTGGTAATGGATATTTCCAAACACTTGTCATTTTATGTGTATCAGATCCGCAGATACCAGCAGCCATTACTTTGACCTTAACTTCTGTAGCATTACAAGATTCTAACTCTATATCTTCATAAATTATTTTGTTTTCAGCGTGGAGAACTGCTGCTTTCATCGTTTAAACCTCCATTCATTATTTTCATTTCAAAATAAAAGCAGACGCACCAGCCTAATTGCTTAAATCATCTGCTTTTATTCATTAAGTTCTAATTATTTTCCAAACAAAAAGGCAACCGCTTCAGAGAATTTTAATATTAACCAGTTAAATAAGTTACCTCCTAGATCTAAACTAGAAATTTGGGTAGCACCCTCAGGTAAAGTAAATTGTGCACCAGAAATCATCTGAGTATGAACCTCCGCAAAATTAGTAGCCATATATAGTGATAACGCTACCATTACGATTCCAGCTAAAACAGAGTGAATGATATTTCCTTTACGAGATCCTACAACAAACGCAATATAAAATGGAATTGTCGCTAAATCACCAAATGGCAGCACTTTATTACCTGGTAAGATTACAGCTAAAAACAATGTAATTGGAACTAATATAAGTGCAGTTGCCATCACTGATGGATGTCCTACAGATACTGCAGCATCCAATCCTATATAAATCTCTCTATCACCATATCTCTTTTGCAAAAACGACCGTGCTGACTCTGAAATTGGTATTAAACCTTCCATTAAGATCTTAACCATACGCGGCATCAATAACATTACTGCTCCCATTGAAATACCTGTTTGTAATATTTTTCCGATATCATAACCAGCAAGTAATCCAATAAGTGCACCAAGGATTATTCCCATCATCATTGGTTCACCAAAAATTCCAAAACGCTTTTGAATGGTTTCAGGGTCTGCATTTAATTTATTTATTCCGGGAATTTTTGCGATAGCCCAGCCTACTAATATACCAATTGGTCCGAAAGCCGCTGTAGAACCAGTTGGTAATGAAATTCCATCAAGCCCATAAAATTTTTGAACCATAGGAGCCGTTTTATCAGCAACAAACAGTACTGCATATTGATAAATAATTGCACATAAAATTGCAAACCACCAACTATCTGTTACAATATAGCCAGTTGCACCAGCTGCAATAAAGTGCCAGTAGTTCCAAATATCAATATCCAAAGTTTTTGTCATCTTTGTTAATAAGAAAAAGATGTTTGCAAATAAACAAATCGGAATTAAAATTGCTGCAACAGGTGATGCCCAAGATAGAGCTGCTGCTGAAGGCCACCCTGTATCAATAACTGTTAGATTTAATCCAAAACGCTCAACCATCTGCTGTGCAGCTGGTCCAAGAGTACTAACAAGCAAATCAATAACTAAGTTAATCCCTACAAATCCAATCCCAATAGTTATTCCCGCTTTTAATGCCTTTTTAAAGCCTGTCTTAAATGCAAGACCCAATAGAATGATAGCAATAGGTAAAATTACAGTTGGTCCAAGATTTAGTACATACTGAACGCCATCTAATAGCTTTTGCATATTTTTCCCTCTTTTCTTTTGTTATATATTAGAATTAATTACTGTTTGTTGTTATATAACAACAAACAGTAATTTCACCCAAATTCACTTAACTTCTTTTCATTATTGCAAGTGATCAAGTATTTTTTTATCTAAACTTTCCATTCCAATTCCAGTGATATAAGCCGTAGCTATAATTGCTGGTATCTGATAAGTTGTAGGAAGAATAGTAGTTGAAACGATAATATCTGCCTCACTTTGTTTTGAAGCTACTTCTGCTATTTTACATTGAATAACTTCTGCATTAATATTGTTATCCTTCACCAAATTCTCCACTCGATTACAAACTACAGTTGAAGTTGCGATACCTGCTCCACATGCTACTAAAATTTTATATTTTTTCATTTTTAAAATCCCCTTCCATTCTTTTAACTTATTAATTGGCTTGTATTTAGATTGTTTTGTTTGTTTTTTCAAAATAACTTAGAATCTCTTTATCTAGTTTTTCTATACCTAACCCACTAATATAAGCAGTAGCACTGATTGCTGGGACTTTATATTTTGTCGGCAAGATAGTAGTTGATATAATTAAAAACGCATCATCTTGTAAAGATGCCACTTCTGCTATTTTACATTGAACAAGCTCTACCTTTAGATTTTCTCGTCTAAATAATTCTTCTAAATGATCTAAAACAACTGTTGATGTAGCAATCCCTGCACCACATGCCACAAGTACTATTGGCTTGTTCAATCTACTCACCACCTTTCATAAAATTTTAATGCTTTCAAATAATGCTGTTATATCAGATTTATCCTTTGCATGAATAAGCTTTTCAAGATGCTCTTCTACTTGGATGACTTGCATTAATTCCTGAAGAACTTCAATTTGGCTATGTGGCTGATTTAAGCCAAGCATTAATACAGCTTGCACCTCCGTTGTTTTTGTATTATCTTCCATTAAATGAAAGGATACTGGTTTTTCTAAAACAGAAACGGCGATAAATTGCTCCACTACATGTTCCGGATCTGTATGAGGGATAGCGATACTATAATTATTGACACTGAGCCCTGTTGGGAAGATCGATTCTCTCTCCTTAATTTTCGGTAGAAATGTTTCTTTTACAAACCCCTGCTTGTATGCCTTTTCGAACATTGCGTTGAAAAGCTCATCTTGATTTTCTACCTTTAATCCGACGTTTATTAAGCTTTCTTTAATAAATGAAGCAACTGCCATTTTAAACTCCTCCACTTTCACTTAACTTTAAGAATATTTTTTAATGATTTCATATATTTGATTGGAATCATTACTGTTTTTTAAATTGCTGATATCTTCTTCATTTTTCGATAAACTCATCAGCTGTCTTAATGCATAAAGATGTTTATGCTTATCTGTAGATGCCAGTACCACGATAAAATGCACGCAAATATTATCATTATATGGGATACCTTCTTCTATTTTTAATAAGCTCATGCCAACTTTATTTACACCATCTTCTGGACCTGCATGAGGAATGGCTATCACGTTTCTTAGTAAGATATGCTGGACCATTGTAGGATACTGTTTCACCATTTCTGCAATATAATTTTCTGTGATGCTGCCATTATTCAACAGCTTTTCTGCTGCAAGTTGGATTCCTTGCTGCCAACCTTCTATTCTTTTCACCACGGTAATCATGTCTGGTGCTAAGAGAGAGGAAAGGGATAAATCTGTCTTCGCTATTGATTCTTGTGAATCAATAGTTGTTGTAATAGAGAAATGTTCTTGTAAGGTACTGCGCAAAGACTCTTTATCTTTTATTGAAGCATATTTCTCAATTTTCCCCATTAACTGTTCAATGTTGATCACACTAGTATTTAAGTCAAATATTTCTCTTAATACTCGTTGTCTAAGCTGAACTTTTTCAAAATCTGTTAATATGCGATTAATGACAAATTGCTTTGTATCCGTTTGTAAAGGTACTGGTGAAAAAATAATATCCACTTGGTAATTAAGTTGTTGAAATTCCCGAATAGATAAAGCTTGATAAAAGTAAAATTCAGGGAATAACTCACGTAATGTGCTTTCCATTAGGCGTGATATAGATACACCATTTGGACAAACAACTACCGCTTTCTTCTTCTTCTGGATTGTTTCTCCTGAGCTGATTAAATGGCCGCCAATGAAGATGGTGATGAACATTAATTCGCTTTCTGGTATGGGACAGCCGATATATTCTTCTACAGGAGAAATCGAATCCTTTACAATAAAATGAATCGTTTCAAATTCTTCGCTTACTTTTTCCATCATCGTGTAATTCGTCGTTAAATTATATTTCATTCGATAATAAGCAGGCTTCATATGAAGAACCAATCTTTCAAGTAATGCCGCTTTATCTTTGAAGGTTATACACGCTTTATATTCAAAAGTATGAAGAAAGTGTTCCAAGGTCCTCGTCAGCTCTGGTATTTGATGATCAGCTAAAAACTGGGCTGATAATATCTTGGATGTAAGCAGCTGCAAGGTTAAAAACAGATGCTCTTCTTTCGGAATAGATTTCATGTCTTTAATTAAGATTTCTGCAGCAATAAATTCTTTCGTATCAGACAAGGCTCGATAATCAATATGGTAAAAATCTTGAATTACTTTCCCTTGTTGAATACGCTTTAGTATGACTGCTAAAATATATGGCAAAAGATTAATTCGTTCATCAATAAACTGAAGGTGTAAACTGCTTTCGACTTCTGCAAGTCTTTCTTTTATCGTTGTCAGATTGTCTTTTGATATATCAATAAACTTTTGAATATAAACTTCGCCATTATAAATCGATAAGATATTTTCCAATACTTCCACTAATAATTTTCGGACATCCCATTCCTTTCCTTTTAATTCATATCCTTTCATTCTTGAATAACTAACCTCAAGTTCGTATGGCTCAATCATTTGCTGAACATTTTTCATATCACGAAGGACCGTATTTTTACTTACACCTAATGCGGTAGTAAAATGCAGTAGGGAAAGCTCTTCACTGCTACTAATAATATACAATAGAATAAATTGAGCTCTTTCCGTTTCAGATGGAATGTAATGTTTATCTACTTGTTCGTCTGTCTTTTCAGCAAATAATTCCATAATGACTGGGCTAATAATGAATTTTCCACCATTTGTTCTTTTGATAGCTGGGTAATTATTCGATTCAAGCCAATCATTAATCTTCTGAAAACTGTAACTAACTTGCCTTCTAGATAACTGAAATTTTTTCTCTAGCTTTATGTTAGAAGTATCCGGATTGCTCAATACTTCCTTTAATAAGATATTACTTCTTTCGTCAAGATACATTATCTATCACCTCTTAACTTGATTTCATTGTAGCATGTAAAAATAAGATATTGTATCCGTTTTCATTTCCATTACTAGTTTGTGAATTGTGTCACTAAGTGATTAACTTGCACAAATCCCAATCTATTCTCCTTCTTTCCTAAAGACAAACTTGTTGCCAAGATTAATCTGATTATGTATGTACAGCATAAAGCATATTTCTTTATTGTGACTGTATTTAACTACTTTTGCTACTTAAACTAATGATAAAGTTGACACCGATTCCTAAGACAAAATTTAACTATTCTATTTTTTCTTTGGTGCCTACTTCTTTTTCTTTGTACAAAAAAGAAGCTAATAACCATCTCACATGGTTATTAGCTTCTGCCCTTTTCACCTAGAACTTTCGGATATTATTTTGCTTTTGCGATAGATGATTTTACTTTTGCTACAACATTCTCAACAGTAAATCCATACTCTTGGAATAGTTTATCTGCTGGAGCAGATGCCCCGAAATGATCAATTGTAATGTGCTCTCCTTTAGAACCGATGTATTCTCTCCAGCCTAGAGATGCACCAGCCTCAATTGCAACACGTGCTTGAACACTTTCTGGCAATACACTTTCTTTATATTCAGGAGATTGTTTTTCAAAACGATCCCAGCTTGGCATACTTACTACATTTACAGAAATTCCTTCTTCTGCTAAAGCTGCTTGTGCCTTGATTGCAAGAGATACTTCGGAACCAGATGCTAAGATTAAGGCCTGTGCAGCTTCTTTACCAGCTGCAACTGTATAAGCACCTTTTTTCACACCTTCATATGCTTCTGCTTTTGTTAAATCTAATGTTGGTAAGTTTTGACGAGTCAACACTAGGGCTGTTGGAGTATCTGTGCTTTCAATTGCCAGTTGCCATGCAGCAGCTGTTTCTTTGGCATCTGCTGGACGAATGATAGAAAGCCCTGGCATTGCACGTAAGGAAGCAAGTTGTTCAACAGGTTCATGTGTTGGACCATCTTCCCCAACTGCAATACTATCATGTGTAAATACATATGTTACTGGTAATTTCATTAATGCTGCTAAGCGGATTGCTGGGCGTAAATAATCAGAGAACACGAAGAATGTTGCGCCAAATACTTTTACTCCACCGTGCAGTGCTAATCCGTTTAATGCCGCACCCATTGCAAATTCACGTACACCAAACCAGATATTTCTGCCGGCATATCCATCGATGGCAAAGTTTTTCTCACTAGTCATTAATGTTTTGTTCGAACCAGCAAGGTCTGCAGAACCACCGAAGAAAGCAGGAACCGCACTAGCAATTGCTTGAATTGTTTTACCAGAAGAATCTCTTGTCGCCATAGAATCTCCAGCATTAAATTCAGGTAATTTTTCTTGTAAATCAGCAGGTAGTTCTCCTTTAATAGCTGTTTCTAATTGAGTAGCTAATTCTGGATATGCTACTTTATAATTTTCATAAAGCTCATTCCAAGCTTTCTCTTTTTCTGCACCTTCTTGTGCTAATGCCGCATAATGCTCCGATACTTCTGCTGGAACGTGGAATGCTTCTTCATATGCCCAACCATATGTTTGTTTTGCTAATTGTGTTTCAGAAGCTCCAAGTGGTGCACCATGTGATGCAGATTTTCCGCCTTTATTCGGAGAACCATAGCCAATAACTGTTTTCACTTCAATTAATGTCGGTACATCTGATTTTTTCGCTTGAGCAATTGCCGCTTGAATTTCAGCTAAGTCATTGCCATCTTCTACACGAATAACTTCCCATCCATATGCTTCAAAGCGCTTTTGAACACTTTCAGAGAAAGAGAGATTTAAATCACCATCTAAAGAAATATCATTGGAATCATATAATACTACTAGTCTTCCTAATTTTAAATGACCTGCAAGAGACGCTGCTTCTGCAGATACGCCTTCCATTAAATCACCATCACCGCAAATGCTGTACGTATAATGGTCAACAACTGGATAATTTTCTTTATTATAGGTTTCTGCAAGATGTCTTTCTGCCATTGCCATCCCAACAGCCATCGCAATACCTTGTCCTAATGGACCAGTAGTAGCTTCCACACCTGGTGTGTGTCCAAATTCTGGATGTCCTGGAGTTTTGCTTCCCCATTGACGGAAGTTCTTTAAGTCATCTACAGTAACACCGTAATTGAAAAGGTGCAGCAAGCTATATAGAAGCATAGAACCATGTCCAGCTGATAAAACGAAACGGTCACGGTTGAACCAGTTAGGATTAGCAGGATTATGATTCATTTCCTTAGCCCATAATGTATAAGCCATTGGCGCTGCCCCCATTGGCATTCCTGGGTGACCAGAATTAGATTTTTCAATTGCATCAATGGATAAAGTACGGATTGTGTTAATAGCTAATTGTTCGATATCTGTTTTTACTTGATTACTCATTTTCCTCATCCTTTTTTGATTTATTTAATGCTAACCCTAAATTAGTAAAAGAATTTATTCATTTTGGCTTAGCGTTTATTTAAATTGAATTCCATCCTTTTGAACGGTGAGTTCACCTGTTAAACAATTATTTTTTATCCATCGCAAGATTTCATCCGCAAGTTCATTTGCAAGGATTCGATCGATGGCTGTTGGGTTTACTCCCATACATAGTGCTTCGTCAATTTCTGTATATTTCCAATCTACCTCTAGCTTACTAATAACTGAATTTTCAATTACCTCTTGTAAAGCTTGGCTATATATTAGAACATTAGAAGTTTTAGTATATGTATAGCTTTTCTTTATCGCATCACATAAAGTGGTAATTTCTTCTTCCTCGTAATCTACTGCTAAATAGTTACCATCCACCGCAAGAGAGATATCCTGCAGCATATTAGTCGATGGGTTCCCCTCTATTGAAAAACCAAATAATCTTGGCTTATCATATTTAAGAGAATGAATGGTATCTTGCACCTTTAACACATTCTGAGTAATACTGTTAAGTGCGGTATCATATCCTAGAGTCCAATCATTTCCTTTAATATTATTGTAAATGGAAACTGGGACAAATAATGTACGCAGCGCTTCTTTATCGGCTATAGAAGTCTGCCATATTTCTTTTGCCTGCGCATCTCCCAATACAACAGTCATATCCATCGGAGCAAGTGTTTGTTCCCATTGATTATTTACTGGTGCAGCGCTTACCTTTAAGATAGTATGGCTTAAGTATGGTGAATCACTCACTTCTTTTATCTCCGTATAATTGACTTCACCGGACCCTCTATCTATTTCCATTCCAAATAGTTGATGCTTAGAAGATAACTCCTCATATAATCGATGAAGAATTTGCTTTACTCCCGAAGGCAAACAACCTAAGACAATTACACCAACCTTCAACACCTTACCCCCTAACCTTTACAAGCTATAAGTAACTAATAATATACAGAAAAAAAGTACATACTTTTTGAAGAAAAAGGACTAATTTTCCCTTTTCTTCTCCATGATATATTTTTCCAAAACCATTATAGCATACAACTTCCCAAGAATAAACCATACATATTTAGTATAACCTATTAATAGTACGTACAAGTTATAATATGTTTCATTTAACAAATTCGAGGTTAATTTGTCCTACTATTAACAATAATATGATTCTAATTCTTTAATTCCACTGATACGCTTTTCATGTCTGCCGCCTAGAAATTCTGCATTTAACCAGGTATCTACTATTAGACACGCTAATCCTTCCCCAGTCACTCTTTCTCCTAAACAAAGGATATTACTATCATTATGCTCTCTTGTTGCCTTTGCTGAGAAGACATCACCAACAACCGCTGCACGAATTCCAGTGATTTTATTGGCAGCAATACTCATGCCTATTCCTGTTCCACAGCATAAAATACCTAGTTGGTTTTCACCATTCACAATTGATTCACCAACACTTTTTGCATAATCCGGAAAATCCACACTTTCTCTACTATAGCAACCAAAATCTTCTACTTCCATCCCCGCATTATGAAGATGGGCTTTTACTGCTTCCTTTAACTGATATCCACCATGATCACTGGCTATTGCAATTTTCATAAACTCATCCTTTCTAGATAAGATGGTTCTATTTCAGATGTATTCTAACATAAAAACTACTATTTGTATTCGGTTGCATGTGAAAACTTTATTAATTTTCAGCCACAAACTAATGGGAATAAGATCTATACCTAAACAATTCCCAGATCATATAGAAATTTGTGTGATAACATACTTTAGTCAACCCAATGTATTTAGTAATATTTAAAAACAAACAAAGAACGATGAATTTTAAAATTCTCTCGTTCTTTGTTTGGATGTTTTCTTGTGAACTAAATATATTAGTTTACAAGAAAGCATTACAGTTATTTATTCATAGGATAGCTGAACTAGGAATGTCTTGTTCTTTTACGAATAAAATAAAACCAGATTAATTGGACTATAAGGATAAATACAAATGGAACAGCCAAAATTATAAATGTAATAATTCTGATTTCAGGAGTTTGCACAGCCCCCGATCCATCTATTTGCCTTGTTGCGATGATAATCGATAGTATTGAAAAAACGACTACCCAAAAAACATTTGCAATCCACCAGAGTTTCACCTTTTTTCTCCTTCCTCCATTACTATTTTCTGCACAAATTGTATTACGGTAATTCGAGAGAAAGGTTACATTTTTTTTAGATTCCCACCATGATTTTAAAATATAAGTAATTGATATAATGACTTATTAGCTGTTATTATACTAATTTGGTTGCGAATTTATTTGTATGAATAAGACGAACAATCTCTAATTTAGTGGTGAAACCAATTCATTCCATTACACTACAGACACTCCGTTTTTAAAGATTATTTGTTTTTCAGCAAACTAAAATTACTAGGAAAAAACAGAGCAGCCTGAATACACGTAGACTCCTATGGGAGCTGCGAGAAAGTCCATGACCCCGCAGGAACGTAGTGACGACGAGGAGGCTTGGCGCTCGCCCCATGGAAAGCGAAGTGTATTCAGGCTGCGGGTGATTACCTCAAACCTTCTTTCCTAAATTTAATTAACCCCCGAACAATTATACGAATATTTTTTAGTGTGTACGTATAATTGTTCGGGGCTATATTTGATTGAAATACTTATGACCCACCCTTTTGTACTACTTCTATTTGTTTCTTTTCAGAAATGGGATTAACGCTCCATTAAAAATCGAAATTATCTGGATCAGGACCAACTCGTTGATCCAGATTTAAGGCATCAATTTGTTCCATTTCGTCTTTTGATAATGTGAAATCAAAAACATTTCCATTTTCGATAATACGGTGCTCTTTAACGGATTTAGGAATCGTAATAATACCATTTTGCAAGTCCCAACGAATAATTACTTGTGCAACAGATTTCTGATGTCTTGCAGCTATTTCCACTAATTCCGGCTGATCGAATAATTGTCCTTGCATTAACGGAGACCATGCTTCCACTTGTATTCCTTTCTCTTGGCAATATGCTATTAACTCTTTTTGTGTAAGCCTTGGATGCAATTCGATTTGATTAATCATTGGTTTCACTTCCGCATCTTTCATCAAGTCTTCTAAATGATGGATTTGAAAATTACTTACTCCAATTGCTTTAACCCTGCCTTGTTTATATAGTGTTTCTAAAGCTCTCCATGCGTCTTTATATTTTCCTTCTTTTGGCCAGTGAATAAGATATAAATCTAAATAATCGAGTCCGAGCTTTTCTAAACTTACTTCATATGCCTTTATTGTTTCTTCATATCCTAAATCGTCTGTCCATACTTTTGAAGTAATAAATAAATCATCTCTTGTAATGCCTGCTTCTTTCATGCCTTTCTTTATTCCTTCGCCAACCCCTGCTTCATTAGCATAAATAGCCGCTGTATCAATACTACGGTAGCCATTCTTAATTGCAGAGCTTACAGCATCCACAAGCACTTGCCCTTCCTCCACTTTAAATACACCTAATCCTAGCCAAGGCATTTTGATTCCGTTTGTTAGTTGAACTGTATCTTGTAAGTTTTTCATCGTGAAATAACTCCTTTTTTCAATGAATTTTTTTCTAAAATTAAGCTGAAACCAGTTAGGAGAATAGCGGCAATAACCATGATTCCGCCTACCCACGAAGTATGGATAAGCCCTAGTGAATTGGTCACTATCCCTCCCAAGTAAGAACCGATTGCTATTCCTGCGTTAAAAGCTGCAATATTTACAGCAGAGGCTACATCTACTGCACTTGGTACATAACGTTCTGCGAGCATTACTACATAAACTTGCAGCCCCGGAACATTCATAAATGCTAATAAGCCCATAAAAAGAATACTTATTAAGCCAATTACCTTAAATGGAAGGGTAAAGGACAAAACAAATAGGATAATAGCTTGGATAATAAACATAAAAAATAATGCCCGAAGCGGGTTTTTGTTTGATAACTTGCCGCCAATCATATTACCAATGGCAATTGCTACACCATACAATAGTAAAATTCCTGCTACTGTATTTTGCTGAAAGCCTGTTACTTCATGCAGTAATGGAGAAAGATACGTGAAAACCACAAATGTTCCTCCATAGCCTAATGCTGTAATAAAAAAAAGCATTAGTAGTCGTAGGTTTGTAACTAACTGCAACTGATCTTTAAAGGTTGCACGGCCACCTTTCGATAAGTTATTTGGCACAAGCAAACTATTGGCGATAAACGCAATGATTCCAATAATAACAATGGTGATAAATGCTAATCTCCAGCCAAAGTGCTGACCGATAAATGTCCCAAAGGGAACACCTGTTACAGTGGCAACCGTTAATCCGGAGAACATGA
The DNA here is from genome assembly GCF_038007605.1 of Niallia sp. FSL K6-0212. Classification (NCBI taxonomy): domain Bacteria; kingdom Bacillati; phylum Bacillota; class Bacilli; order Caryophanales; family Bacillaceae; genus Niallia; species Niallia sp. FSL K6-0212. Next base: position 149,161 of record NZ_JBBOXL010000001.1, read on the forward strand.
TAGAGATAGCACTTGCTCTTTTTTCTTTCGCTACTAGATCTGCTGCAATCGTGGAACCAATCGACATAAATATACCGTGAGCAAAAGCTGATACAATACGTGCAATCAGTAAAATAGTGATATTGGGAGCAAATGCAGCCATACTATTACCAATAATAAAAACAATCATGATCCCCAATAATAAAGATTTTCGTGAAATATTAGAGGTAATAGCTGTCAAAACAGGTGCTCCAAATGTAACGCCTAGTGCATAAATAGAAACAGTTAATCCTGCTGTTGTAATCCCTACCCGAAAGTCATCGGCAATCAAAGGTAATAATCCAACGCTTATGAATTCAGTAGTACCAATAGCAAAAGCACTAACAGCCAAGGCTATTAACGCAAATGTATTCATATTTTGCTTCAACTTCCTTTTCCTCCTCTTACATATATCGCTAACCACTAGTGGTATTTTTTGTAGTTTTGCATTTTAACCGGCTAGTGTTATTATGAATCATATAAGATAAATAGAAAAGTACGTACTTTTTTGTAATGTAGGAACCTAAAGGTAATATAGGTACAAAAAAGTTCCTATAAAAAATGGAGGATATTATGGAAAATAAAAAATACAATATATCAGTTGAAGCCACTTTGGAAGTAATCGGCGGTAAATGGAAGTGTGTAATTTTGTGCCACTTAACACATGGCAAAAAAAGAACAAGTGAATTAAAACGCTTAATGCCAAATATTACGCAAAAAATGCTTACACAGCAATTAAGGGAATTGGAAGAAGACGGTGTTATCAATCGTATAATCTATCAACAAATACCACCAAAAGTAGAATATGAATTAAGTGACTATGGAAAAAGTTTAGAGCCCATTTTAAATGCTCTTTGTGAATGGGGAGATACTCATATCACAAAAATATACGGAGATAAGAACTTAATGCTGGAAGATAGTGTGTTAAATAAATAAAACATTATTGAGACTGGGGACAAAACAAAATATAAAATGAGTAAAAATGAACATCCTCTAACTTAGTAGGAAAACCATTTTTTCCATTGCGCTGCAACCACTCTATGCGCCGGAGAGCAAGTTTTAGAACGCTGTATTCTTTAGGTGAAGAAGACAGGCTATTTCTTTATTATTTTGGTCAGCATGAGGGGGTTTTGCACTTTTTCTTCTGGGAGCGGGCACAGCTAATGTTCCTCTGTTACTTTTTTGCTCTGCTCCTCTTCCTTTTTGGCACAGAGCACGTTCCTCTGTTACTTCTTCCATTTATCTATGTAAAATACTTACTTCTTTCAAATTTTCTTCTTTCCTCTTTATTATGAACCTACTTTTTCATCATGCACAATGCAGTGATAAAGAAGTTCAAGCGCAGCCCCATGGAAAGCGAAGCATATTCAGCCTGCGGGTGATTTCCACAACTCTTCTTTCTTTAAATTAAATAACCCGAACAATTATCCGAAAAACCTAATAGTATCTTAAGGATAATTGCTCGGGTTTATCTGGTTGAATTCTTTGTGCCCTACGTTTTATTAATGAACTAAATAGCGGATAGCTGTTTGTAATTGAATATCGTTTTCGTCCTTTTGTTTTTCTATCCTAACTGCTTCCTCCATCTTTGCAGCTGTTTTTCCATCTATCACACCAGTAACCTCCAGTGCATTTTTGCTTTGAAATGCTCTTACAGCTACTTCTGTTTGCGGACTATAATAGCCATCTTGCCTATCTGTTGTGAATCCTAAGCTTGTTAAAATTTCTTGTGCATATTGGACCTGTTCATCATTATCCTCAGGCTTAAGTGAATCTACAATCTGCAATGGGTGGGTATGATATAAGTCCGTTTGCTCGACTTCGATAGTGGGCTTTATTCCTTGTCTATGAATCCAATTTCCATCAGGAGTAAGCCATTTAGAAACCGTTAGTTTGATTTCACTGCCATCATCCATTAATATAGGCTGTTGGACGGTTCCTTTTCCAAATGAATTTTCGCCAATTAGCGGATATCCAGCTCCCTCTTTTAAGGCAGCAGCTAAAATTTCGGACGCCGATGCACTTCCATTATCAATCAATACTACAACTGGATATTCCTTTTGTTTCTTCAAATCAGAATAAAACTGTTCACGATCTCCATTTCGATTCTCTACTTGCACATAAGGTTTTTTATTTGTTAAAAATTGTTCTACGATCGCATTTACACTTGTTAGCAAGCCACCAGGATTACCACGTACATCTAAAATTAGACTTGAAATACCATTTTTCTCTAATTTGCTTAATTCCTTTTCAAACTCACTTGCTGTATCTTTAGAAAATGATGTAATTTCTATATAACCAATCTTTTCTCCACCGTCTTTTATGATATTAGAATAAACCGTGATTTGAGGCACTTCATCGCGGACAATTTCCAATTTTAATGGTTTATCGACTGTTGCTCGCTTTATTTCTAATTCTACCTTTGATCCTTTTTCCCCTCTGATTTGGCTGATAACGTCATTAAGATCTTTTCCTTCTACGTTTTCTCCATTTACTGAAATTATTTGATCTTGAGGTTTAATACCTGCTTTTTCTGCTGGAGACCCTTTTATTGGTGACACAATGATCATTTTATCTTCTTCTATACTAATTTCTGCACCAATTCCTTCAAAAGAAGAATCAAGAGCTTGTTCAAATTGCTTTGCGGCTTCTTGATCCATGTAAACAGAGTATGGATCCTCCAATGTAGCCAGCATCCCTCTTATTGCACCATCTTCTAACTTTTGCTTGTCTACATTTTCCACATAGTTTTGCAAGATTATTTGATAGGCTTTATCCAATTTATCAAGCGAACCAGCCTCCATTGATTGATTATTTAATTGTTCCTCCTGTCTTTTTTCCAACACGTTTATTCCTATATATGTCATTCCTGATCCTGCTAATAAGGAGCCTGCCATATAAATAGCCAACCACTTCCGATTCATTGCAATCGTCCCTTCTTCTGCCACGATGTATTTATCCTTTTTTTATGTATATGAAGGGCTCGGACAACTTATGATTGAAACTATTTTTCAAACTGGACACGTACCTATAAAGAAAGCATGCATAGTATATAAAGAATTATGAGGAGGGGAACCAATGTTTTTTCACATCAAAGAGCTGGCCTATGAAGCAAAACCTGAGAGGCCGGATCCCGTTTTCGCTAAAAATTTACAGGAACTAATCGGTGGACAATTTGGAGAAATGTCGGTCATGAATCAATATTTATTCCAAGCTTGGGGAACAAGAAAAAATGATAAATATCGTGATTTATTATTAGATACTGGAACAGAAGAAATTGGCCATATTGAATTACTATCAACCATGGTAGCAAGGTTATTAGATGATGCCCCCGTTACCGAGCTTGAAACAGCAGCTGCAAGTAATCCCGCAATGGCGGCTATTATTGGTGGAACTAATCCACAGCATGCGATCGTTTCAGGACTTGCCGCAATGCCAAAGGATAGCGTAGGTGTACCTTGGAATGGAGGATATGTGGCTGCAAGCGGAAATCTACTCGCTGATATGCGCGCAAATTTAAATGCAGAATCGCAAGGCAGGCTCCAAGCAGTCCGGTTGTTTGAGCAGACCGATGATCGAGGCATTAAAGATATGTTATCGTATTTAATTGCACGGGACACGATGCATCAAAACCAATGGCTTGCCGCTATTTACGAATTAGAGCAACAAGAAGGCGTAGTTGTACCAAACACTTTCCCTAGAAAATTAGAAAAGACAGAAGTATCTTATCTCTTTCTTAATCATTCAATGGGAGATGAAAGCAGTAAGGGGAGATGGGCATCGGGACCAAGCATGGATGGTATGGGAACATTCCAATATGTCCGAGATGTACCACCATTTGGCTCTGCACCTAAATTAAAGCCTGCTCCTCCAGCTGAACATAATACTCCTCCTAATGTTAAATAGGGGTCAATTTCATTCAAATAAAAACGGAGCGAGTGGTCAGTATACTAGCTCCGTTTTTTCTTTGGAAATGAGTCCCCTCTCGGAAATTCTCTCTTTATAACCCTTTCACATGCAATACTCTCATTGCATTAATAACGGCAAGAACAGTAACACCTACATCAGAGAAAACTGCTTCCCACATCGTTGCAATCCCAAATGCGCCTAGTAGTAAAAAGATTGCTTTAACTCCTAAAGCAAATATTATGTTCTGCCACACGATTCGGCGGGTCCGTTTTGCAACAGACAGTGCTGTTGCTATTTTAGAAGGCTCATCTGTCATAAGGACGATATCTGCTGCCTCTATTGCTGCATCAGCACCTAAACCTCCCATTGCCATTCCCACATCTGCTCTTGCCAGAACAGGTGTATCATTTATGCCGTCTCCAATAAAGAGAATTTTTTCCTTTGCTTGCTTATGTTGATCAAGCTTTTCGATTTCTTCTACTTTGTGCTGTGGCAATAATTCTGCATGAACTTCATCTATTTTTAAAAGAGCCCCAATCTTAGAGCCAACCTTTTGAGCATCACCAGTTAACATCACCGTTTTCTTAATTCCTTGTTCTTTTAGTAGTTGGATGGCTTTCTCTGCATCCTCTTTTATCTGATCAGAAATAACAATAGAACCGATGAATTCTTGATTTGCTGCCACATAAATAACTGTTCCGACTTCTTCGTTTGGTAAATAGCTGATATTTTCTTTTATCATCAGTTTTTGATTACCTGCTAACACTTTTTTTCCATCTAGCTCTACCATAATTCCATGACCCGATAATTCTTGATATTCTCCTATGCGTTCCTCCATGATCTGTCCCTGATATGCTTTGCGAATGGATTCAGCAATTGGATGATTAGAATGCACTTCTGCATATGCTGCATATTCCAGCACTTCTTTTTCTGCAAATCTAGGTGCTGGGTGAATGGAATCTACTTCAAATACTCCTTTTGTTAAAGTACCAGTTTTATCAAAAACAACATACTTCACATCATTTAAAGCTTCTAAATAATTGCTTCCTTTTACTAAAATTCCTTTTTTAGATGCTGCGCCAATTCCACCAAAGAATCCTAATGGAATAGAAACAACAAGCGCACAAGGACAAGAGATAACAAGAAAGACAAGGGCCCGATACAGCCAGTCTGAGAAAGTAGCACCACTTATTAAGAGTGGTGGTACGATAGCTAATAATGCAGCTGTTATTACTACTACTGGTGTATAATATCTTGCAAATTTAGTAATAAAATTTTCAGTAGGAGCTTTGCGGTTACTGGCATTTTGAACAAGCTCCAGTATTTTCGTAACAGTTGATTCTCCAAAGTCCTTTGTTACTTCGATTGTTAATACACCCTGATTATTAATATAACCACTAAGCACCTCATTGCCGATTTCTATATCTCGCGGAATGGACTCTCCTGTTAAAGCGGATGTATCGACAGAAGAGCTTCCTTCTATCACTCGCCCATCAAGCGGAATTTTCTCTCCAGGCTTTACGATAATAATATCTCCGATGTTCACTTGCTCTGGAGATAGCTTCTTCAGTTCAGAGCCAACTTTTACATTGGCATAGTCTGGTCGTATATCCATTAAGCTAGTAATCGATTTTCTAGAACGATTGACAGCTATCCCCTGAAATAACTCGCCTATTTGATAAAAAAGCATAACAGCTACTCCTTCAGGATATTCCTGAATAGCAAAAGCTCCTAATGTAGCGATAGACATAAGAAAATGCTCATCAAATACTTGCCCACGTAAAATATTTTTTATCGCTCTAAATAAAATGTCTCCTCCAACAATTAAATAGGCCAAAAAGAAAAGAGCAAATTCCGATATTCCGTTTAAAGGAGCAAAAAATCCAATTGCTGCAACAATCGTTCCAGCTGCTAATCTTCCAATTAATCTCTTTGTATTCTCTGTACCATGGTCATGGTCATGCTCATGACCATGAGCGTGATCGTGATCGTGGTGAAGCGGATGATCAGGAGATGGAGAAGTAGCTTTTTTCCTCTTTTCTACCATCTTTACATGTGGCTCTAGTCTTGTGATTGTTTTTTCTGCTTTTGCTAAAATACTCTTTTCTTCTATTTCATCGACCTGTAAATGTAATGTTTGTGTAGCAAAGTTAACCGTGCATTCTCTGACTCCATTAATGGATGCTATTCCATTTTCTATTTTCATTGCACAATTTGCACAGTCCAAGCCTTCTAATATAAATTCTTTTTTCCGCAGCTGCTTCTCTTCCTCCATTCCTTTCCCTTCTTTCCTTTAATTTTGATCTATTATATACAATTACTTCTACTTTTAATATATGCACAAATATTCATATACTCATATTTATATTATATGAATAGTCTAATAAAAGTGTCAATCCATTTTCAGATTTTTTGTATAAAAAATACCATTAAAATTTAGAGTAAAAACACTTTAATCAGAAATGGCTATAAAAAAACTGTAGAATTCATCTATCTATTATAGAAGCTTCTACAGTCCTCTACAGTCCATCTAATTGGTATTTTTTTAATGATGTCTTGCGTGATCAATCATTTGTTTTAACACGCCCATTACATGCTCATCATCACATGAATAAATCATAGTAGTTCCTTCGCGTTTATATTTAACTAAACGCAAATTCTTTAGAAAGCGAAGCTGATGAGAAACCGTGGATTGAAGCATACTTAGGCTTTCTGCTATTTCATTAACTGAATGTTGTTTTTTTGATAATAGATGGAGAATTTTTATTCTGGTAGGGTCTGATAATGCTTTAAATGTTTGAGAAACAATAAATAATGTTTCTTCATCCAATTCAAACTTATTTATGGAACTCATTGATTCCTTTTTCTCATTAAATTCGCTCATCTCTATTCTTACCCCTTTATTATTACAAACCTTTCCATCTATTATAGCATAGAAATGATTGCTTTCTGTAGTAACATGATTCTTGCTAAAATCGGTTCTAACAACAAAAAACAATGGCGTTCATTTAAAATGAACGCCATAAAGTCAGGTTTCGGAGAACAAAGAGATTAGGTTTAACTCTCCTTATTTCGGATAAACTAATACTATACTATTCTATTACAATGGAACAATTCCAACTGGGTTAATAGCATTGGATTTCGCTTGATTCCAAGGCCCTTTATGCAATTCGAAATGTAAATGCTGACCAGTAGAATCACCTGTATTACCCATTGTACCGATTTGTTGTCCTTTAGAAACGACATCACCTGCATTTACTAAACGGCTGCCTTCTCTCATATGTGCATACACTGTTGTGTATTGTTGACCATTAATATAATGACTAATAAAAATAACTTGTCCATAACTGCTTGAAGGATATGATCTAATAACTACTCCATCAGCAGCTGCGTATATTGGAACTGTTCCAGTCGCTGCAATATCAACACCTGCATGGAAAGTCCCCCAGCGATGACCTAGCCCTGAAGATAAATATCCTCCACCTGCTGGACGGGTAAAGCTACCAGATGATACAGAAGTTTTTGGCTTGGATGCAGGAGAATTGCTTCCGCTATTAGATGAAGCAGTTGTTTTTGAAGCTGCTTGAGAAGTAGCTTTTGTATTATTAGCCGCTTGCTTTTGTGCTGCAGCTCTTTCAGCCGCTGCCTTTGCTTCTGCTGCTTTTCGTTGTTTTTCTGCTTCTGCTGCTTGTCTTGCTAATTCAGCTTGTCTTTCCTTCTCTAACTTGATTGCTTTTTCCATCGCCACTTGTTGATCCTTCAATAGCTGTTCTTCCTCTTCTAAAGAGAGCATTTCTGCATGAACATGATTTTCTTCTTTTTCCAATTGAGCCATTAATTTATCTTTTTCTTTTTTCTCTGCGTTCAATTGAGAACTCAGTGATTCAAGATCAGCAAGCATGGTTTCAAGTGCATTTAATTTTGACTTTAGCTCAGCTTTGGATTGTTCCAATAACTTTTTATCTGCTTCTTGTTCTTTAATGATTGTTTGATCAGCTTCTACGATTGTTGCTACTGCACCAACTCTATCAATAAAATCACTGATGCTTTGTGAACCCATTAACACATCTAGGTAATTAACCATACCACCTGTTTGTTGATAAGATCTTGCACGTTCCTTCAATAATTCATTTCTTTTTTCAATTCTTGCTGTTACTTCTTCAATTTGCTTCTCTAATTTTTTTACTTCTTCTTTCGTAGTGGAAATTTGTTCTTTTTTCTCTGTAATTTTGACTTGTGTACTAGAGATAGAAGTATTTATTCTTTTAATCTCTGTTTCTACTGAATCTTGTTTAGAATGGATATCATCTAATTTATTGGATGAATCATCTAGTTTTTTCTTTACGTTACTATGCTTATTTTCAATATTACTTTTTTCCTTATTCAATTCACTGAGTGAACCTTGGGCAGATACTGGTGATGCCGTAATAGATGTATAAGCGATCATACTACTTACACTTAGTGTAGATACAAGTGTTAATTTTGCTAGTTTCTTTTTCATTTAGTACAAGCTCCTCCCCCGTATACCAATCGTAAAGTTGGTAAACCTGATGCTTTCTCTCTTTTTTATTACTTAATCCCCAAGTCTAAACAATAGCCAACAAATCTTTAGAAAACAGCATTTTTTCCAATATAATAGCTTGAAGCACTGTAGTTCTCGCTCTTCAAGCTATTGACCATAAGACTAATTTATTTAACGACAACTACTTTACACTCTTAAAAACTTGCGGATACTCATTACGGAACCCCATATTCCAATCACCGCTCCCATTACTAGAAGTAATCCGGATACTTGGAATACAAATGGAGTATAATCCAGAATTTTAATATAGCTTCCTGCTAATTTTGCAATTAAGAACTGATATGCATAGTAATATATTGCGCTAACTGCAGCTATCGGGATAATCGACCCTAATAGGCCCAGCCACATACCTTCTAAGAAAAATGGCCAGCGGATGAACCAGTTAGTCGCTCCTACTAAACGCATAATTTCAATTTCTTTTCTTCTTGCTACAATTGTAATCTTAATTGTATTAGAGATTAGGAACATCGCTGTAAATAGCAATCCAATAATCAGGACAATTCCTACGTTTCTACTCAAATTAATTGCGCTAAACAACTTTTCAACCGTGCCTTGTCCATACCTTACTTTTGCAACATGTTCAAATTTCTCAATCTTCTTTACTACAGCTAATGTATCCTCCGGATCTTTTGTTTTCACCACAAATACGTCATTCAACGGGTTATCCTGTTCAAAAAGTTTAAAGGCATCCCCATCTTCTCCTAGACTAGTGATTAAGTTGTCCAGTTCTTCTCCTTTAGGTGAGAAGATAACACTACCAACTTCAGGAATCCCCTTAATTTCTTCTTCTAGAGCGCTTTTCTCTTCTTTCGTTGCTGCCACATCAATATGCACTCTGATCTCTACATTTTCTTCAATGGAAGTCGCTACATGATTTAAATTCATCATAATAACGAAAAAAACACCAACAAGAATTAATGTGATCGTTACCGCACTGACAGAGGCAAATGTCATCCAACCATTACGAAGAAGGCTTTTAAAACTTTCTCTTGTATGTCTCGCTACTGTTCTAGCCTTCATAGCCGTATTCACCTCTCGTTTCGTCCCTTACAATTCTGCCGCCCTCAATAGCAATAACACGATGCTTAATCGTGTTAACAATTTCACGATTATGTGTTGCCATTACAATGGTTGTTCCTCTATTATTTATCGTTTCAAAAATATTCATAATATCCCATGACGTTTCGGGATCCAGGTTACCTGTAGGTTCATCTGCAATTACCAGTTTAGGAGAATTAACGATCGAGCGTGCAAGCGAAACACGCTGCTGCTCTCCTCCAGATAATTCTGTTGGCAGCATTCTTGCCTTATGCTTTAATCCAACTAGCTCTAAAGTATCCATGACTTTTTTCTTTATATTTTTTGGGTTTTCTTCAATAACTTCTAATGCAAAAGCCACATTTTCAAAAACAGTTAACGTGGGAAGAAGTTTAAAATCTTGAAAGACAACTCCCATGTTTCTTCTTAATAACGGAACTTTCTTATCTTTTAATTTTTCTAAATTAATACCATTTATTCGAATACTTCCTTGTGTGGGCTTTTCCTCACGATACATCATTTTAATGAACGTAGACTTCCCTGCACCACTTGGTCCTACTACATAAACAAATTCACCTTGATTAATCCTAACATTTATTCCATTAGCGGCTATTACACCGTTCGCATACTTCTTCATTACATTTTTCATTTCTATCATCTATTATCACACCTGAATTATTTTTTGTATGGATTATTGAAAAGCGAAGAAGGTACATATAAGTTTGAAAACATAAACGAATCACTGAAGAGTTATGATAGAAGTGATTTGGTTTATGAATTTATCCCCTAGCAATAAGTTTTATTTCTTTCACTTATTCCTTCCACTTTTCCATATGATTCAAAAACCAAAATTCGACAAGTTTCAACCGACTAAAAGTGACAATCTGCAATCTCTGCAGGTTGTTCCTTTTCTTACTTAAATTATTATATCATCATAATACGACAAATTAATGTAAAAAATTATTACATTTTCTTTTCAAACATAACATAAAGTACTATTGATTTCAGCACATACCAGCATTTCCTATTAATATAGTACTACAAATCGACCTATTTCCCCTTTATTTTTGTAATTTTCCTTGATAAATAGTATTATATACCTAAAAACACACATTAATATATCCAGTATTTACATAATGAAGGGATGCTTTTAGGCGGCAAAAAAGTTCATAAAATTAATTTTGTCTGCTTTTATAGGAGCAAAAAGAAAAATTCGACAAAAACAGGTCAGCTTTTTTCCCTTTCTCTGTTAAAATCAACATAAAAAAATATCTTTTTTAGTCCAATTCCTATTTCACGAATCAAATCTAAAAAAGATACTCTCATTTACTATTTATTTAAACCCTCTCCCGAGAACCTCTGAAGCGTCTGTTACAACAACAAAAGCTGTTTCATCGATTGATTGTACTAATTGCTTGAGCTTGATAAATTGAGATTGGTCTACGACACACATTAAAACAGGTCTTTCTGAATCTGTATAACCACCATGCGCTGTTAATCTTGTTACGCCACGATCAATCTTATTTAAAATCCCTTCTCTTACTTCTTCTTGCTTATCTGTAATGATTAAAGTCATTTTGGAACTGCCAAAGCCCACTTGAACCAAATCAATGGTTTTGCTCGTTACAAATAGGGCAATTAAAGCATATAAACCTTGTTCAATACTGAAGACGATAGAAGCGGTGATGACGATTACGCCATCGATCAGAGCTACACATTTTCCTAACGAAATGCCTGTATATTTGTTGATAATTTGTGCGGCTAAATCTGTGCCGCCAGTAGATGCTTTGCCTCTAAAAACAATACCAATCCCCAGGCCAATACCGATTCCGCCATATATCGCAGCTAATAAAGGTTCATTGGTCCATGGCTCCAATCCTCTAGAGAGATACACAACAAATGGCAAAAATACGGTACCTATTAATGTTTTCACTCCAAAGTTTCTTCCTAATAATATAACCCCTAACACAAATAATGGAATATTAAAGGCCCACTGTACATAGGCTGGCTCCCACTTGAATACCGCCTTCGTAATAGTGCTTATTCCACTTACACCGCCAGATGCAATATTATTAGGTAATAAAAATAAATTAAAGGATAAAGCGACAATAGCCGACCCTATTAGCACATAAATATATTCGCGCCATTTCATTTTTTTACACCTCTATTTTCTTGTCAGTTTATGTCATATTTACTTGGTGTTCGTATTCGACAATCTTTTTTATGTTAAAAAGTATAATCAAGAATATGACATGGTTTTACTATTCAGCTTATTCTATAGAAAAAATCCACATAAAAAAGAGGAAGCGATGTGCATTTCCCCAGTTTTCTGCTTCTAAAAAACAAAATGATTCTTCCAAGCAGAGAGTATATCATCTATTATTTGAAGTGTAAATGGTGGCAAATTAGCGTGGTAAAGCGATGAAATAATGGAAATCTTCTTCAGAAGGGTTTTGTTATTTGCCGTATTTATCCATGAAACTAAACAGACCTTTACGACAGTTTGGATAGAAAAATGGGACCTCACAACAAAAGTACTGCGAGGCCTTTCTTCCAAGCTTATAAAATAAAAATCCAAAAGAGGAAGGCAAGTACAAAACGATAATAGGCAAAGGGTGCAAGTTTAATTTTATTGATCAGTTTCAAAAAGAATTTGATTGCTAATAATGCAACAACAAAAGCAGTGATAAATCCAGTCAAGAAAAGAGGAAGATCCTGTGGGGATAAATAGTTCCAGCTTTCGAATAAGTCTTTTCCTGTTGCTGCTGCCATAATAGGAATGGCCATAATAAATGTAAATTCAGATGCTGCTTTATGGCTCATACCAGCAAGAATTCCGCCAGATAAAGTCGCTCCAGAACGAGAAAATCCTGGTACTAACGCAAAACACTGAAACATTCCAACTGTAAAGGCTTGCTGATACGTAACCTGATCGAGTGTTTCTGCTGTAGGGCTACGGGGCTTCCATTTCTCGGCTGCAAGCATCAGTAAGCCGCCAATTATAAGGGTGATCACGACCGTTCCTGACCGAAAAAGCACTTCCTTAATAAAATCATAGAACAGGATGCCACCTACCCCAAACGGGATAATGCCAATTGCGATATGAAAAATACTTAATGTCCCAACATCCTCTTCTGCCTGCCATTTTTTTATTCCAAGAATACTTAAAATTCGTCTCCAAAATACAAATACAACAGCAAGAATGCTTCCTAGCTGAATAATAATCTCAAATGTTTTTGCTTTTTCCCCTGTGAATTCCAGTAAATGTGCTACCAATATAAGATGTCCCGTTGATGAAACAGGTGCAAACTCGGTTAATCCTTCCACTATTCCTAATATAATAGCAATCATAATCTCCATGAAGCTCCTCCTATAAGAACGGTATGTGTAAAAATGCTTATTAACGCCTGTCCATTTTAATATATTTTTTTACCTTCCTATCTAGAATCAAAAATAAAAAAATGCCTGACTTCTTCTTGATAACGAGAAGTCAGACATTCTTTTACATCACTTTATATAAATAAATATGCCAATTGCTATTTTTGGATTCGAAGTCCTTCATAAAAGTGAGATTAGTTTCTGCTGCATTATTAATCGGAACGGCTGAGAGAATATATTGGCCACCCATCTCTTTCAACGCCTCAACATTTAGTTGTAAATGATTGATTTCTTTATTGGACCGCTTCGAGTATTGATAATTCTTACCCAATTCATCGACGAAAATATAACATCTTCCACCCCAGTCATCATAGTAGGTTCTCAATGCTTTATTTTTATTAAGCTCTGGCTCTATTATTTTCCTGAATTGAAGCTTGTAATCTAGTGGATAAATATTGCTGTAGGAATCAAGGGTATACAAGCCATTGTATTGTGCTATATTCGGATGAATACCGATACTCACTACTCTATATTGGTCGAGCGGTTTTCCAATGTATTTCTTTATGTCAGTAAACTGTTCTGTAGCAAAGTATGCTTTATAGCTTGGTTGATTTTTGTACATGATTTGTTCATTTGTCGGTACTAAAACAAGTAATTGACCAATAATCAGCACATAGACTAACTTTCGTCCCATGTTACGGTACTTCCATAACATTTTTAAGGTAAGAGCAAATAAAACATAAATAATCATTGGGCGCAGATAATGGAAGCGCGCAAAGTTGAAGCTTGTTAAAATACCAAACTTCTCTTTTAATGGCTGCCAGCCTTCAAAAAACCAAAAAGCATACCATGTGGATAAGACAATATTCAATAGGTGAAGACCGATGTATAGTTTATTTTCACGCCACTGTTTTTTCAAAAGAACAAAGAGTAATCCAAATAAAGTCAATGGTAAAATAATATATTGATGAATGGTTCGATCTTGATTATGACTGAATACATAATTTTTACCTACAAGCTTTAAGGTTTGTACAAAATTCAACTTTGACTGGTAAAATACATCTCTGTTCGTTAATTCATCGGATATCGGGGCAATCATCGAAACAACAAGACGATAATCGATTGCCAAATAAACCATTGTCATATACAAAATGGCGAAAAATAATGGCCAGTTGCTTTTTTTATTCCGCACGAAGTCATATAGCCAGAACAACCCCAGAGCAGCTAGGAAATAGAAAAAGCCGATCACAAAGGTGGAAAAGAAAGGAAGCAGCGTTAAAACAGCTAGATCTTTCCAGCTTCTTTCCCCCTTATAAATATTCAGCATACTCCATAAAGCAAGAGGCATTCCAAGAATACTAAGCATTCCTGATGGCCAATAAGGTGTTAAGCTAAAGGCAAGCGCCACCCCAATAGTTAGGATATAAGCTTTATTATGCTCTTCTTTCATCACATATTTTTTCAATAATAGATACATGCCAATAAAAGCAACAAAATGTGTTATTGCTTGGCAAAGGCCATAGGCAATAACAGGTGGCAAGAATTGAAATAGAAACACCATTGCATAATACTCTGAATAATAGGTGTCTCTCGAAAATTCCCCATTCATAATTTGTTCCACTGGTGTATGTAATGGCGAGAAGGCAATTCCGTTATCTTTCATCACCTCATACCAGCCCAAATTAGAATCTAGGTTATCATGCACACGCATATGTGCATCTTCATTTAACACAAAATAAGGAAGTACCCATACGAAAATAATGGCAATTGCTATATAAAAAAACGTTCTTTCTCTTTTTAGATAATTCATTTGACGCTCCTAGCATTTTGTTGATATCTTTTTGGAAAAACAAAATATTTTTGTCCAGCATAATTTAACAAGGTATAGAAGCCACTTCCAAACAGAACGGCGATTTCATCTGTATAGGAAGCGAAAATGTTCCAATCACCAAGCAGCATTTCAACCAGCACTAACCCAGCTTTATATGCCAGCAGATAAGAGGCTAAAATTACGGCAATAAAGCGAAGTCCACTGCTTCCTAGAGCGGCATTGCTTTTGAATGTAAATCGCTTATTTAAAAAGTAGCTCACACATGCTCCTACAGCATTTCCGATAAAAGTTGCGGCCCAATAGTCGAAATGAAAGGCGTTTAAGCATAAATAAATCATTGTTAAACCAATAAAAGTATTCATAAGACCAACTACTAAAAATATAAGAAATGATTTATCCTTCATCTAGATTGTACCTTTGATCTATTTTCTATTTTTTTGCATAGGTTGCTTTCAATAATATAACGGGGCCGCTGCTTCACTTCTTCATAAATTTTTCCTATGTACTCACCGATTAAACCGATACTCATAAGCATTAATCCACCAAGCAGCCAAACAGAAATCATTATAGAAGTCCATCCCGATTCTGTATGCCCCATAAATTTTTGGACGATGGCATATACACCAGCAAATACGCTAATAACAGAAAATAAGAAACCTAGTATGGTAATAAGACGGATTGGCTTGACACTAAAAGAAGTGATTCCATCTAAAGCAAAAGCAATCATCTTACGGAACGGATATTTGGATTCTCCTGCCGCTCGTTCCTTTCGCTCATAATAAACCTTTGTTGATTTAAAGCCTAGTAAAGGGACAATCCCTCTTAAAAATAAGTTAGACTCTTTAAAGCGAAGCATTTCCTCAATCGCTCTTTTACTTAACAATCGGTAGTCAGCATGGTTATAAACAAGGGATAATCCCATTTTCTCCATTAAACGATAAAAGCCCTGGGCAGTATTTCTTTTGAAAAAAGTATCTGTTTCTCTCTTACTTCTTACCCCATAAACTATCTCATTGCCTTTTAAATACTCTATTATGAAATCTCTGATTACACTCGTGTCATCTTGAAGGTCAGCATCGATGCTTATTACACAATCTGAAAACTTCACAGCCTCTTCTAAACCAGCTAATAATGCCCGCTGATGACCAAAATTTCTAGATAGCTTAATTCCACTAACTAACGGGTCAAACAAAGTAGCATTTTCTATTTTCTCCCATGTCGCATCTTTACTGCCATCATCAATAAACAATAATTGGCTTTGTTCACTGATTAAATTTTCTTCCATTAAATCGCGCAAAACAGTACGTAAATTCCCCATTGTCTGCTCAAATACCTCTTCCTCATTGAAACATGGTACTGCAATGGTTAATATTGTTTTTTGCATTTGTACTACCTCTTTTCTTTCCGTTTATTGCTCAAACCAAATATCCCTTTTAAATTATCCCACTTAAGTAAGACGATAAAACTGTAGAATAGTTTCATAAATTGGAAAAAATTATATGAAAAATATGTAAAAAATAGTGAAATGCTAGTGATAACGGATACATTTTCCTGAAATTCCAATAAAAAAGCCAAATTCGGAATGGATTAGCACACACT
This sequence comes from Niallia sp. FSL K6-0212, assembly GCF_038007605.1. Taxonomy (NCBI): domain Bacteria; kingdom Bacillati; phylum Bacillota; class Bacilli; order Caryophanales; family Bacillaceae; genus Niallia; species Niallia sp. FSL K6-0212. Next base: position 165,516 of record NZ_JBBOXL010000001.1, read on the forward strand.
AATCCATTCCGAATTTGACTCGCATTTATTAGGCATTAATTTTTGAACGAAGATAAGCATTAATAAAGATATCAAGGTCACCATCCATAACAGATTGTGTATTCCCGACCTCTGTATTGGTGCGGTGATCTTTCACCATAGAATATGGATGGAAAACATAAGATCGGATTTGGCTTCCCCACCCAATTTCTTTTTGTTCACCGCGGATTTCTGCAAGCTTCTCTTCCTGCTCTTCAATTTTGCGTTGATATAATTTCGCTTTTAACATTTTCATGGCTGTTTCTCTGTTTTTAATTTGGGAACGTTCTGTTTGACAGGAAACAACAACCCCTGTTGGAATATGTGTAATACGTACAGCAGAGTCCGTGGTGTTAATATGCTGACCACCCGCTCCACTTGCACGGTACGTATCAATTTTTAAATCTTCTGTACGAACTTCGATTTCAATTTCATCATTAAACTCAGGCATTACATCACAAGATACAAAGCTTGTATGTCTGCGCCCCGATGAATCAAACGGGGAAATACGAACTAAACGGTGTACCCCTTTTTCTGCTTTTAAGTATCCATAAGCGTTATGGCCTTTAATCGCCAATGTTACACTTTTAATCCCAGCTTCATCCCCTGGCAAATAGTCCAAAGTTTCCACCTTGAAGCCTTTTTTCTCTGCATATCTTGTATACATACGTAAAAGCATACTGCCCCAGTCTTGAGACTCTGTTCCACCAGCTCCTGGATGAAGTTCCAAGATGGCATTGTTTTTATCATATGGTCCACTTAATAATAAATTTAACTCGAACTGACTTAAACGACCGACTAATTCTGTAAGCTCCTCTTCCAACTCCGCACGAAGTTCAGCATCGTCTTCCTCTTTCACCAATTCATATGTTAACTCAAGGTTTTCAAAAGTCTCCACTAATTTATAAAACTCATGAACTTGATCTTTTAATGCATTGCTTTCTGAAATCACGGTCTGAGCAGCCTGCTGATCATTCCAGAAATCAGGATGAAGCATATCATCTTCTAACATAGCAATACGCGCCTCTTTGTTTTCTAAGTCAAAGAGACCCCCTAAAGTTTTCTAGTGTTACATTTATCTTTTCTAACTCATTGCGAATATCTGCTAATTCCATTCATGTCACCCTTTTATATAAATTATAGTTCTAGGTAGTTTACTACTTCCTTTATGTATTATATGGCTTTTTGAAAAAAAATGCATGTTTTCCTGTTAATTTCATGGTGGATAATGATTTTACCGGCGGAGAGAGAGGATTAGTTGCGGTTTTTATTCAATATGCTTGCGGATTCTTCTGCATTACTTGCGACTCTTCTCACTTTATTTGCGACTCCCCAAACTTTTATGACTCTCCTTTTCCCCCTACAAACTTGTTCCGCAAACCAAAGCCAATTAAAAAAACCTATCCTTCCTTAAAAGGAAAGATAGGCTGCTCACGAAATTCTTTTATAAATTTGCTCCATGGCAATTTTTATATTTCTTGCCGCTTCCACAGAAGCATGGTGCGTTACGTCCGATATCTAGTTGTTTTACTGCTGGCTTTTTCTTTGGTTTCTTGTCGCCGCCGTCTTCTTTCGGGTTTACTGCTTGGCCTTTTGCCACTTCTTCCCTTTCCAGATTATTGCGGATTTCTGCTTTCATGATATATTTAGCGACATCTTCTTCAATGGCAATAACCATTGCTTCAAACATAGCAAAACCTTCTGATTGATATTCACGAAGCGGATCGATTTGTCCATAGGCACGAAGGTGAATACCTTGTCGTAACTGATCCATTTGGTCAATATGGTCAATCCACTTGCTGTCTACTGCACGAAGCACGATAACTTTTTCAAATTCGCGCATTTGCTCAGGAGAAAGCTTCTCTTCTTTCTCATCATAGCTTTGTAGTACTTTCGCGAAAATAAATTCAACGATTTCATCGCCTTCTTTTCCGCGAAGATCACTTACTTCTACTTCGCCTTCGTTAAGAAGATTTCCACTTACATAATCCACGATCGCTTGTAAATCCCAGCTTTCTCTATCAGCATTATCTGGAGTATGCGCTTGGATATTTCTCTCTAATGATGATTTAATCATATTTTCTACAATAGAGCGCAGATTTTCCGAAGTTAATACTTCGTTACGTTGTGAGTAGATAATCTCACGTTGTTGACGAAGAACATCATCGTATTGCAGCAATTGCTTACGTGAGTCAAAGTTATTTCCTTCAACACGTTTTTGGGCAGATTCTACAGCACGAGAGACCATTTTACTTTGAATTGGCTGAGAATCATCCATGCCTAGTCTTGTCATCATATTTTTCATATTATCGGAGCCAAAACGGCGCATCAATTCATCTTCCATCGAAAGATAGAATTGTGTAACCCCTGGATCTCCTTGACGACCAGAACGACCACGAAGCTGATTATCAATACGTCTACTTTCATGACGCTCTGTACCGATAACGGCTAATCCGCCTAATTCTTTTACACCTTCACCAAGTTTAATATCCGTACCACGACCTGCCATATTCGTTGCGATTGTCACGGAACCTTGTTCTCCGGCAGTTGCAATGATTTCCGCTTCTCTTTCATGGTTTTTCGCGTTCAAGACATTATGTGGAATGCCCTTTTTCGTCAAATATTTAGAAATAATTTCAGACGTTTCAATCGCAACTGTACCGACAAGTACCGGTTGGCCTTTTTTGTGGCGCTCGGCAATGTCCTCCACTACTGCTCTAAATTTCCCATCCATAGAAGCATAGATTAAATCTGCGCGGTCATCACGAACGATCTCACGGTTTGTTGGAATAACAACAACATTCATATTATAAATGTTGCGGAATTCTTCTTCTTCTGTTTTCGCTGTACCAGTCATCCCTGCAAGCTTTTCGTACATACGGAAATAGTTTTGGAATGTGATGGTTGCAAGGGTCATACTTTCATTTTGAATCTCTAAGTTTTCCTTTGCTTCAATTGCTTGATGCAAACCATCGCTGTAGCGGCGACCTTTCATCAGACGACCTGTAAATTGGTCAACAATGACAATTTCACCATCTTGAACCACATAGTCTACATCCTTATGCATACTTGCATGGGCTTTTAACGCTTGGGTAATATGATGATTAATCGCAACATTGGAAACATCAAAGAGGTTTTCAATTTGGAATACACGCTCTGCTTTGGACATTCCTTCTTCTGTTAATTGAACACCCTTTGTTTTTTCATCATACGTATAATCTTTTTCTGGTTTTAAGCTGCTGACAAAAATGTTGGCACGAACGTACAGCTGTGTTGATTTTTGCGCAGAACCGGAAATGATAAGCGGTGTACGTGCTTCATCAATTAAAATAGAATCGACTTCATCGATTACGGCATAATACAATGGTCTTTGTACCTTCTGCTCATTATAAAGAACCATGTTATCACGCAAATAGTCAAAACCAAACTCATTATTTGTTCCATAAGTAATATCTGCATTATACGCAGCTTGCTTATCTTCTCTTGAAAGGCCATTTAAGTTAAGGCCCACGGTTAAACCAAGAAAATTATATAATTGTCCCATTTCTGCCGCATCACGAGTAGCAAGATATTCGTTGACTGTAACAACATGGACCCCTTTGCCAGAGAGAGCATTTAAATATACAGGCATTGTCGCAGTTAACGTTTTACCTTCCCCTGTTTTCATCTCTGAAATATTACCGTCATGAAGGGAGGCTCCCCCCATTAACTGGACAGGATATGGATAAAGTCCAAGCACACGCTTTGCTGCTTCTCGAACAACTGCAAATGCTTCTACCAATAAGTCGTCTAATGTTTCCCCTTTTTGGAATCGTGCCTTGAATTCTTCTGTTTTTCCCTTTAATTGCTCATCCGATAATGCTGCCGTTTCATCTGCAAGCAATTCAATCTTATCCGCAATTTTAGTTAATTTTTTAATATCGCGTTTGTTTTGATCAAATACTTTATTTAAAATTCCAAGCATTAAAAAACGCTCCTTTTTCTATTATAATGAGAAATCGCACTAGTTAAAGGGAAGACTATCTTTTTTTCATTAAAAACAGATGAAAAATATTTGTCTTCTTTGTTAACTTATCCTGTGATTTCATCCTTTAAAATCCATTTTTTGATTATTTATCTATAAGACTGACGTAATACTATATATTATAGAAGAAAAATGATCGCTAAATACCCATTTTTCTTTAAAATGAAACTAGTATCATCTATACATCTTACCATTTCCACAATAGCGTGACAACTTATACCTAGTAAAACAAAGCATTCTATCAAGCAGACGGACACAAAACAAATAAAACGAGAGGCATGAATATTATTCTGCACTCTCGTTTTATTTGTTTTGGCTATCGCCAATTCACTAACAATCTTTTAATAGACCTATTCGATTTTTATCGCTTTTTCCTGTGCTTCAATACATAATGCCGCAGCAGTAAAGGCATGTTCCTGCGTCATCGCATTTTCTGTGCCATTTATGCAATCTAAAATAAATTGACCGAAAAATGGATAGCCTACTTTACCGCTTAATTGATAGTATTTTTCTCCTTCTCCATTTACCAAAAATAAATGGTTCCCCTCCTTGCTGCGTGCTATATCAATATACTTTCGGACTTCAATATAGCCTTCTGTCCCAATAATTGTCACACGGCCATCTCCCCAAGTTCCCAGCCCATCCGGAGTAAACCAATCGACACGGAAATAAAAGGTAGCGCCATTATCTGCCACCAAGGTTGCATCCCCATAATCCTGAAATTCTGGATATTGCTTATAGTGATAGTTAGCAACCGTACTATGGAGAACTTTTGCACTTTTCGCATTTGCATAATGTAAAAATTGCTCGATTTGATGACTGCCAATATCCGTTAAAATTCCGCCATATTGCTCTGGATCAAAGAACCAGTCAGGTCGGCTATTGACATTAGCACGATGAGGTCCTGTGCCCATTACAGAAATAACCCGGCCAATCGCTCCTTCTTCTATTAATTGACCAGCAAATACGGCACTTTCTACATGTAATCGTTCACTATAATAAATTCCCCATCTTCGACCAGTCTCTGCTACTTTTTGCTTTGCTTGCTCGACTTGAGCCATTGTAGTAAAAGCAGGTTTATCCACAAAATAGTGTTTCCCAGCATCTAATACTCTTAACCCTAGTGGACCACGCTGGACTGGAATATTCGCACTTGCTACAAGCTGAATCGTTTTATCTTGGAGGATTTCCTCTTCTGACGCTGCTGCCCTTGCTTGTGGATAGGTTTGGATAAATTTTTGCACTTTTTCATCATATAGTGATAGGTAAACCTTTGAGGCCATCTCCAGCTTTTCCCCCACTTCACACCGTGCATGAGACTTTCACCTCACACGGCGTTCCATTGAAAATTCCAAAAGAATCGTGTGTTATTTATTATGTATCTAGCATTCTTGGAAATTTCCAACTAGAGCCTATCCCTCCCCCATTTATTATCATGGTTTCATAGGTACTGTGACTCCACTCTCACGAAAGGTTAATCTGTTTTAATAGGTTATGTTATTCCCCTTTATATACAGAACTGCTTCATAAGCAGGTTAATGCCTCCACATCCTTCCGCTTTCCACGTTCCAATTTCTCTATCCTTCCCATATATCCTTAGGTCTCTCCTATGGTCCTGTATGTATAACTTGCCTGTAACAAGCTATGGGCTTTCATAATCCAGATTCTTACTTACCCACCCATACGATCGCAATTTTGCCACCTGCTGCATTTCTACAGCATTTATGTCTAGAACCGTACATTCGGAGATTTGTCAGTATATCCCTATTCATTCTAACCATAGATACTTTATGGACTCCCGGCATATAGGATACACCATCTACCGCTAGACAGCTTTCGTGATTGACAAGGAATGCCCCTTATCAACTTACGGTATCTCTCTGCCGACTTCACCGAGCTTCATACCAATCTATTTAACCATAGAAATGGCATGTCGGAGTATTAGAGTAGGCGTTTCAGAGCGTTACCTCTTCATTCCACCTATCGAGAAATTAGTTCTCCTAAGGTGATTAAAGTACCTTAGTGTCTAACCTTTTCCGTTAGAAACGTGTCGCACCTGGATCATAAACAGCTACTAACGTGCCGCCTGCTTCTATTAATCCATTACACATCCCATAGATATGCCCATGGTCTAAGCCAATCGCAGCAAACAGAAATTCCCCTTCTGCGACTACCTTATTTACTTGACCTTTCGGCGCATAATTCATTCCATCATTTTTATTCACATTTTTCTCCTCCTTCATATTACTCATATTTACCGCCTACCGTAATATCATTATCTTCAAAATTTTCAATGGCTGTTTTCTTTTCGTAAAAATGAATTGCATTTGTCTGTGTACCTTCTCTTGTGTAGAATAAATTATCTTTTGTTAATGGCAGCTTAATGGTTTTCCCTGTACTCGCAGATTCATAGATTGCTGAAATAAGCTCAAGTGTTTGTCTGCCTTGTTCTCCATCTACTAGCACTGCTGTTCCTTGTTCCAACGCTGTTAACACATCATCGATTTGCCCAGGGTGCCCTTCATATGGAATATCATCTAGCTGCTCATAATAGCGCTGAATTTTTTCTTCCAGTTCTATATCCGCTTCTGGAAATCCATTTCCCTTTGATTTAGACGCTTTTACTTTCCATGGTACGGAGACTCTAGCATTTTTCCCTTGAAAAATTAACTGCTGTTCTTCTCCATGATGGATAACAGAGCTTGTTATTTGTGCAAGGCTGCCATCATCATAACGGCAAATAGCAATAGAAATATCCTCAACTTCTGCATTATCGTGGGAGGCATTACTCATCACAGCAGTTACCTCTGTTGGCATTCCATTCATCCATTTAAAAATATCAATATGATGGACTGCATGATTTAAGGTACAACCACCGCCTTCTTTTTCCCAAGTACCTCGCCACCATAAATCATAATAACTATGCCCGCGCCACCAGAAGGAATCAATCTGTGTATGGACAATCGGTCCCATCATTTTCGTATCTAGTACGCTCTTTAACTTCATCATTGGACTTAGAAAACGATTTTGCGAAATAACGGACAATAACTTGTTATTTCTTTCTGCCGCTGCATTCATGGCATCACACTCTTCTAAAGAAGAAGCCATTGGTTTTTCCACCAATACATTTTTTCCAGCATCAAGAAAATCAATGGCAATTTTTGCATGAGTATAAGGCGGCGTACACACCGAAACTAAATCAATGTCTGTTCGCTCCAGCATCATTTGATAGTCTTCGTACACGGTTGCATTCAAATGGAATTCCTCGGCCTGTTTTTTTGCCTTTTCAGGATACAAATCACATAAGGCAACAATCCTACAGCGCTTAGGAAATTGTTGATATGCTTCAATATGAGCAGATGAAATGGCTCCTGAACCGATAATAGCTACGTTTAGCACAAAACCCTCTCCTTTTCCTTAATCTATTTATTCTTGTTAAAAGAGATTTAGAATCGTTAATCTCCTAGAAATACCTTCTTTACGTTTCATATAAGTCTAGCAGTCTTCTTTGTTTGAAATGCTTCTAAGTAATTCTATGCGACTATTTCACATAAATATTTTTTTCGACATCAGCGAATTATCATTTTATTTTTTACCAAGCCGTCTTTGGGTAAAGCTGGAAATCCATAAACTAATAAAAGCAAATAACAATAATGGAAACATTAATGTTAATGCTAGTGAATTAAGCATAGGCTGCGGCTGGGAACCTGCTCCTTGAAGGACACTGAATACCATAACACTTAGCGTCTGTGTCTTCGGTCCAGAGATTAATAGGATAATGGTAAATGTGCTAAACATACGAATGAAAATATTAATGGCAGAAGCCGTTAACCCAGGGACTAATTGCGGGATAACAATTCTACTAAATAATTTAAATTTAGTTGCACCTAAGGATTCAGCAGCCCATTCCAATCTTGGATCCAGCGATTCCATAAATGGCAGCAAAATGAAAACAGAAAACGGAATACCGACAATTAAGTTAACTAATATTAAGCCAGGAATTGTTTCCGCTAGACCTGTTGAATAAAAAATGGAAGCAACAGGTATGGCATAAACAAGTTCTGGTAAGGTAAAAGGCATCTGAAAGAAACTAATCAAGCCTTCTTTAAAAGGAAAGGACTTACGCCCCAATACATATGCAGTTGGAATACTTAGCAACAATGATATAATGGTCGCAGTTACAACAATTTGTAAAGTTATTTTATAAAAGTGACCTATTTCATAAACCTGCCAAGCCTGAACAAACCAGTCCACTGTGTACCCTGCTGGAAGGAAAGTACCATACCATTCTGTTCCGAAGGCAGTTAGTAATACAGCGATCGTCATACCAATAATGGAGGTGATACATACTATTATTAAAAGCCATGTTAGAAATTTATAGAGCATTTTTAGTAATCCTGCCACTTTACTATTCTTAGGTACACTTGCTTCCGTAGGATTGTTTATACCACCCTTAATGGTATTCTCCACAATTCTCACTACATTTCACCTCTTTGTTATTTAAATGTACTTGCTGAACCGACGAATCCTCTTTTACGTAAAGCAAACACAATTGCCAGAATTACTAATTGCGTAATTGCCATTACTACAGCAACTGTATTAGCCATACTGTAGTTAAAGTTTCGCATTGCTTCCTCGAAAGCAACTACAGCAAATGTCCTGGTTGCCGATGCAGGATTACCTACAATCACAGCAGAAGTATACACACCAATCTGCATAATAATATTTAAAGCAAATACTCTTAAAACCCCACCACGAATAAGTGGATAAAATACTCGTCTAAATGTAACCCATTCGCTGGCTCCAAGCGATCTGGAAGCTTTTTCTAAATTTGGATCAATGGAATCCATCATTCCAATGAAATTAGTAGCAAGGAATGCCACACCCAAAATAACACAAGCAATAAATGCACCAGTATAGTTATAGACAAGTCTGATTGGCTCATCAATCAGGCCAATTTGTAAAAGAATCGTGTTGAACCAGCCTGTTGGCTTGAAAAATGAAATAATCGCCATATCAATAATTAAGGAGCCTAATGTAAGGGGGAAAATAATTAATCCGGCTATTATTCCTTTGCCCCTCATCTTTCCTCTTATATAATAGGTAATCGCGAAGGCAATAAATAACTCCAGAAATGCTGCTGGAATAATTAAAGCAAGTGTTCGAAAAATGGTTTGATAATAATCTGGGTTTGTAAAAAACTCAATATAGTTACCCATCGTGAAATTAGAGGTTCCATTTTCTTGGAATGTCATCATAATCCCTCTTATTAATGGATAAACAAATATCAAAAGTACTGGGAGCAGACTCGGGAGAAGCATTAAATAATCACTTTTTTTCGGTTTTGCCTGTTGATTCATGTTTTCACCCCTCATCCAAAATAATAATCTTATCGGGATTCAAATAAAGCTTTACTTTTTGGTGTGCCGTATAAGGATCCAGCCCTAAAACACTAGTCTTCAAAACAGAACCATCTTTGATTTTAATTTCATAGCCAGTAGTGCTTCCAACATAATCCCCAACCAATATCTCCCCTTCTATTACATTGGCTCCAATTCGATCATTTGAGACAATTTCAATCATTTCTGGCTTAATTGTTAGAAGTACACTATCGCCTACCTGGTGGCGACCATTTCCTTTTATCTCTAAACGAAGCTTGGAATCTGACTCAAAAATAAGGTAATCATTATTTTTACTGACAATCATTCCTTTAATAAAGTTAGCGTAGCCTAAGAAATTGGCAACAAAGTGATTTTTAGGCTTTCCGAAAATTTCCTTAGGAGTGCCTAGCTGTTGAATTTCTCCTTTAGACATTACTGCTATTTTAGTGGAAAGCGACAATGCTTCTTCTTGATCATGTGTTACATAAATAGTGGTGATCGCTAGTTCATCATGAATTTTTTTTATTTGAATTCGCATATCTTTACGAAGCTTTGCATCCAAATTACTTAATGGTTCATCTAATAATAGAACCTTTGGACGAATAACTAGTGCTCTTGCAAGGGCAACACGCTGCTGCTGTCCTCCACTTAACTCTTTAATAAATCTATTTTCCAGCCCATTTAGCTGAACCATCTCCACCGCCTCTTGCACTCTGCGCCTTTTTTCTTTTTTTTCTACTTTGCGCATATCTAAACCAAATGCGATGTTTTGAGAAACGGTCATATGGGGAAATAATGCGTAGTTCTGAAAAACCATGCCAATATCTCGCCTATTCATAGCAATATGATTAATCGGAGAGCCATTAAATAGAATATCTCCTGAAGTCGGCTCAAGGGTTCCTAATACCATCGATAAAATAGTTGTTTTCCCACAGCCGCTTGGACCAAGGAATGTCATAAATTCGCCGCTCTCAATTGTCAAATTTGCATTATTCACAGCTGTTGATTCACCAAATTGTTTCGTTAAATTCTTGATTTCAACCTTTGTACTTGTCGTGTTCTTGACTGCTTTAGATACTGCCGACTCCGTATTTGCCAATACTGATTGTTCCATACTAATTCCTCCTTATCTCCCTAGTCTCTAGTAAACAAGAGACTAGGGAAAATACTTCCTATTTGAGTGCTTGAATTTTTTCTTCCCAAAGACCGTATAATTCATTGGTCTCTTCTAAGTCTGGGAATAGTATCCATTCTCCGTCTGGAACTTTCATTTTGTCGCCTTCTTTAAACTCAGGCATTACGGCTTCCACGAGAGTTTCATATGATTTTTGATATTTAGGTTCTAGCATATCAGGTGTTGCTAGACTATTTGCTGGAAGGAAGCCTCGAACATATCCTTGTGCCTGTATTTCCTTCGATGTAGCAAACTTTAGAAACTCGAGCGCAGCATTTTTGCGATCTTCTGGTAAATCTTTTACCATTACATAAAATTGAGAATCGATAACTTGTTTGGCATCCTCCAATTTCACAGCTTCAATATGCGGCGGGATAGTTTTAATTGCTTTATTATCCGCATACCAGAATGGGATGTGCGGTACAATATCTACTGCTCCCTCATAGAGAAGATCAAACGAGTCAGATGTTTTTGCTGGGTAGGATTCAATCGTTTCTCCAATTTCTTCTAAATAACTCCACGTTTTATCTAATGAGCTTGGGTTATTTAAATCTTCTCCCATTGCTTGAATAAGACCAAAGAAGAATCCTCGTGCTGGACCACTAGATGGAACTGCAGGGTATGTAAATTTTCCTGGATTTTCTTTAATCCACTCTCTTAATTCTTCATATGTTTTCGGTGGGTTTTTAACTGTTTTTGTGTTATACATCAAGATAGGACCACCAGAACCAGTTGTAACTGGTGCACCATAGCCTTCGAATTTATCAATATACTCCTGACCAATTTCATTCCATTCTGCAGAATGAGTCTCTTCTGAGTATTCGGGTAATATCTTTTCCCATAAGCCTTCTTTAATGCCAAGTGGAAGACCATCTAAACCAGTCACCACTAGATCAATGGTTCCATTTTTACCTTGCGTTTTTATTTTGTTGATTACTTCTTGGGGTGTACCTCGACCATATTCCACGTTGTATTTTCCATCTGTTGCTTCTTCAAACATCGGTATAACAATATCCTTATAGTATTCATCTCCACCAGCGGCCGAATAAATCGTAAGCGTTATTTTACCGTTTTTACCTCCAGAACTTTTTTCAGCTCCTCCGCATGCAGATAGTAATAAACTAATTGTCATGATTATTGTTAAAAAAAGCCATCTATGCTTTTTCAAAATAATCCCCCCAATTCTCCTGTATTATTAATACTCGCAAATAAAAATGCAGAATTGTTACTGGACTAAGATGTATTTTGTTTTGCTTCTAAAAACCACCTCCTTTAAGTAGCAACGGCACCGTATAGTGCTTAAATAATTGCAAGCGATTACAATTATACAAATTCAAGATATTCGTTCTATATCCTTCTTTCATTCAACAAGAATATACTAGTATGGTAGTTAGAAGTTTAATTGTTACTTATCGTACGATTTATGCTTAAAGTTTACTATTCTATTTTGAAAGATCGATGCACTGGTGTGAACAATGGGAGAAATGATTCGTTTTAAAACTACTGTTAAATGAATCTATTTTATTCAAAAGGAGTAGGTTCTTTGGATGATTTTGCTTTCACGATTTAACTTCTACTATTAATCATGATCAATCAGAGGGGTTGTTCCAACCCCCCACTTATTGAAGGGTGACCGAATTGGTCTTTTAAGCGCAGCTGTTCCTCCACCCTGGTTTTCTTTAAATGTAAAAAGTCGATTTTACTGTATAATGCGGGGAAGAGAGGTACTAATTAATAGATCGTTCTATTTTTTTCATCGACAATTCCTGATTTTCTATAAAAATACGTATTAATGCGGTCACGCCATTCTTTCGCATTTTCTAACTGCAGCTGTAAACGTTCTTGTACATTTTCAAAAACCCAATCTTCTACTTTTCCTTCTAATTCATTCCATTTCTTAATAAACATCTCCACTTCTTCTACCCCTTGAAAATGGGTGTTATAAATATGCTGAATGACTGTCTCTCCAGAATGAAGTTTATGTAAGTATGGGACATGGTGGAAAAATAGCAGAAGCTCATCTGGACAATCATCTAATGAGTTGTATCGTTGTGCATTTGGTCCAAAATATTGCCCAGTGTAGCCAGTTCCCGTTTCCATTGTACGATCTACCCCAATTCCATCACGATCTGCAAAGTGATAGGTACCCCATTTGGAATATTCGTATCCGTCAACATTTGGACCATAATGATGATCTGGATTAACCATCCAGCCAACACCAAGGGGTGCCGTATAATGCTCATATGTTTTCCAGGATGAAAGTAAAATATCTTTAACAACACTTGCAACTACTGGATTATTCCCAAATGTTAATTGAATCCATTCATTTGTGATTGTTTCTGTCGTTAAGTCAGGATTCCAGGTTAATCTGCCAAAGCCATAAAGATTGGCCTGTGCTAAAGTATTCCCAGTCCAATTTATATCATTACCAATATTGGAGACAGCAGCAATACCACTATGGCTATAGTTATAAAGTCTGCCAGCTACGATTGATTTTACGGTCGATCCTTCTCCATCCGAATAGGTATCGAACTCTAGCACCTCTTTCCATTGTGGTACTAAATAGCAAACATCCTTCTGTTGACCGGTATATTCCTGCGCAATTTGAAATTCTACTACTTGATTCGTTTCCTTCATGGCGCCTATTAATGGAGAGATTGGTTCCCGTACTTGAAAATCCATGGGTCCATTTTTAATTTGTAAAATGACATTATCAAGGAACTGCCCATCAAGCGGCTTAAAATGATCGTACGCAGCTCTGGCACGATCTGTTTTTCTGTCACGCCAATCCTGTACGCAATTATAGACAAAACAACGCCATACTACTTTTCCATTAAAAGGCTGTAATGCTCGTGCTAAAACATTTGCCCCCTCGACATGGCCTCTGCCATAACTGAATGGTCCCGGTCTGCCCTCTGAATCCGCCTTTACCACAAAACCGCCGAAATCAGGGATATAGCGATAAATTTCTTCTGCCTTTCTCGCCCACCACTTTTCTACCTCTTGATCAAGTGGATCAGCAGTCGTCAAGTTTCCTAACTCTATTGGACTAGCAAAGTTTATACTCAAATAGGTAGTGATTCCATAAGACCTTAAAATATTTGCTACTTCTTTTACTTTAGGTAAAAACTCTTTTGTAAGCAGTTTCGTTTCTACCTTCCACACATTGACATTATTAATGGAAATAGCATTGACACCTACAGATGACAAAAGGCGAGCATAATCCTTTACCCTTGTTAAGTCCTCATTGAAGTCATTATCATTAAAAAAGATCGATTTTCCAGAATAACCACGTTCAATGGATCCGTTCATGTTATCCCATTGATTCATCATCCTCAACTGATTTTTCGGTGCTTCCTTTATTTCTAAGCCAATTAGCGGTTCTTCTTGCTGTAAAATCCTTAAGAAATGAAAAGCTGCATATAATGCGCCTCTATCTGTTTTTCCGATTAGTAGCATCTGTTTATTATCATCAGTGGTTTTTAATACATAGCCTTCATCATTTAAGTCATCAAATAACGTGGATGAGATGCCATAATCATTTAAGTTAACGCTTTCATATGTACCTAAAATAATAGAGCTTTTCATTGAATTATATGGTTGAAGAGTTGGATTAACGTCTAGCATGGATTTAAATCCATTCTGGAGTTCCCTTGCAGCAGAATTAATCATGGCTGTATCTCCTGCTATTCCAATCGTAGAGGTGATATTACTGTATTGATGAGCGTTTTCTATTTTACGATACTGCAGCCAACAATGATAACTATTGGTTACGAATTGTTGATTTTCTTTATCCACCATTTTTTCCATTTACATAACCCTCCTATAATTAACCAATACAGCTTGATTAAAATTCTGTGAAAAGGCTAGATTAGATCTTGTTAATTTTAACGAAAATAATCAGGATATGTCTTCTTTAGTTCCTCTTTTTCAAAGTTAACTAAGTTTAAATGTATCCCTATTAGTTTTTCTGCTTCGTTTGTTTTCTTTTCCTTTATAAAATGAAAGATATCTTTATGCTGAGAAACAAGCATATCCCATTCCAGATTGGATTCCAATCGAAGAACACGCAAGCGGTCAAAGTGACTATTCATTTTTCTAATCATCTTCCAAGTTCTCAGCTTGTTGCATCCTTCAAATAATAAACGATGGAACTGATCATCCAATTCCAATAATTGATGGCAGGATTGATTTTTTAAGCATAATTCCTGCATGGCAATATTAGATTCCAATTTAAATAACTGCTCTTGTTTAAAAACCTGACAAGCTTCTTTCACAACTGCTTTCTCCATATTTTCCCGGACAAACCTTGCTTCTTCCACAAGCTCTAAATCAATCAAGGAAACAATCGTACCAATTTGCGGATATATCCCCAGCAAATCTTCTTGTGAGAGCTTTAAGAAAGCTTCTCTTACCGGAGTGCGACTTACATTTAACTCACTTGCGATTTCTTGTTCAGAAATCTTTAGCCCTGGTTTTAACTCTAATTCTGTAATTCTATTTTTTAATGATTCATACACAAAATCCCTCGTAGAGATATTTTCCTTTTTCCGAATCGTAACGATTATACTCACCTTTTCCTCGGTATCCTAATTATACTAGTATGGTAGTTCGTATTTTCATTATAAAAGGACTCCCTTGGAATTTCAATCCCTTTTATTAGACTAATTTTGCATTTCTGACTATTTAAATTTTTATGATATAGGGAAAATAGGCGGTTGCAGTTTGGAATGAAGGATTAAAATTTTTAAAATTATCTCAATTGCTTTAAACTATGGACGTTACCAATATTAAAAAACTCCCATATTAATAGGGAGTTTTCTGCCATTTTCATTTAAGCCAAGAATATTGCTCCATACACTAGAGAACCCGCTATCACATAAGCTGGATGAACCTTTACCTTTTCCAATAAAATCAGGCTGACAGCTCCAAGAAATACAGTTTGCAAGATTCCTATTCCATGATAAGAATTCTGGAAAAAACTAATCGTCATCATGGCGAGTAAGACAGCAATCACAGGTCTCACTAAGTTTGTCAGCAAACTTACTTTAGGTGAATCTTTAAAATTCATTAACAGCCGTAATAAGGCAATCATTAATAATAAGGACGGTGCAACCGTTGCAAAAACCCCAATACTCGCACCAATTATTCCACCTTCTTGATATCCAATATACCCTGCCATTTTAGTCGCGATCGGGCCTGGCAGTGCATTTCCCATTGCCAGTATTTCACTAAATTCATTTTCGGTTACCCAGCCATACCGATCGACCACTTCTTTTTCCACTAAAGGGATCGATGCTGGTCCCCCTCCATAGCCGAGAATACCTGGAAGAAAAAATGCCAAAAAAATATGCCAAAAAATCATGATGCCTTCACCTCTTTCACTTCCTCTTTTTGCTTCTTGCTAAGTAGAGAGACGACAATGACAACTCCAATGACAATCGCGGGATGGATTTGGAGAAGGACTAAAAGAATAAGACTTGCGGACATCAACCCAATCGTCAGCTTCAGACGAAAATGACTATTTACTTTCTTTAGAAAGTCTACTGTCAATACCCCTAGCATTACACCAACCACAGGAACAACAGCCTTTGTCATTCCTAATACCCAAGGCTTATCTTTAAAAGAATTTAAAAAAGTTAATAAAATAATCATTAATAATATCGTCGGAACAACAGATGCAATAATAGCGTTTATCATCCCGAATACGCCCTTTACTTGCCAGCCAATATAGCCAGCCATTTTGGTGGCAATTGGGCCTGGCAACGCATTTCCTAATGCTAAAACATCAGAAAACTCATCATCTGTCATCCATTTATATTTATCCACTACTTCGTTTTTTACAAGAGGAATTGAAGAAGGACCACCGCCATATCCTAAAATCCCTACCCGAAAAAAAGCAAGAAATAGGTGCCAATGTGTCATAAATCCAACAACCTTTCTGCAGTTTTACCAAGAGGCAATCGTTCCATCTGTTCTTGATTCTGTTCCTCCAATTAATACACCTGTTTCTTCGTCTCTCCAGATAATCTGTCCTCTGCCGAAATGTCCAAACTCTGTAGCTGTTTGAATCTCATGTCCCCGTCTTGCAAGAGCTTGAGCTAAATAGTTAGGAAAATGCGGCTCAACCAGTATTTTCTTCCCTTCTATCCACTGCCAGCGCGGTGCATCTAAAGCCGCCTGTGGATTCAAATGAAAGTCGATTGTATTGGTAATAATTTGAAAATGACCTTGTGGCTGCATATAACCGCCCATCACCCCAAAAGGTCCGATTGGCTTATTATCTTTCGTAAGGAATCCAGGGATAATTGTATGATAGGTTCTTTTCCCAGGTTTTAATGCATTGGGATGAGCTGGATCGAGGGAAAAATCATGCCCCCTGTTTTGCATGCTAATCCCTGTTCCGGGAATGACAATTCCTGAGCCGAAGCCCATGTAATTACTTTGAATATAGGAAATCATATTTCCCTCTTCATCTGCTGCGGCTAAGTAAACCGTTCCTCCCTTTGGAGGTGATAGCGGTTCAGGTGTAATGGCTTGGTCGCCAATTTTTTTTCTTCTTAAAGCAGCATATTCTTCGCTTAATAATTCCTTTACTGTATGAGGCATTTCCTTTTCATCGGTAATAAATGCTTTTCCATCCGTAAATGCAAGCTTCATTGCTTCTATATGTTTATGGTATGTATCAACAGAATCCTTCTCTGTTAACTTGAAGCCTTTAGCAATATTAAGTGCCATTAATGCGACCAATCCTTGCCCGTTCGGCGGGATTTCCCAAACATCATAACCTTTATAAGAAACAGAAATTGGCTCCACCCATTCAGGATAATAACGCTCTAAATCTTCTTTTTGAAGATAGCCATTATGCTCTTTCATAAACTGTGCTATTTTATCAGCTAATTCCCCACGATAAAAGCTCTCTGCATTTGTTTCTGCAATAGAGCGCAATGTAGAAGCATGACCTGGTGATGACCAAATCTCCCCAATTTGCGGTGCTTTTCTATTAGGAGTAAACGTATCAAACCAAGGCGTATATTCATCTCCTTGAAAACTTTCTTTAAAGCGATTATAGGCCAAATTCCAATACTTTCCGAGAGTTGGGCTAACTGGATAGCCTTCTTCAGCAAGACGAATAGCTGGTGCCAATGTTTCTTTCAAAGGTAATTTCCCAAACTTTTCTGAAAGTGACGCCCAGGCAGATGGAACACCTGGTACTGTTACTGGAATAACGCCATAAGTTGGTATCTTTTCTAGCCCTTTTGCTTTTAACGAATCAATGGAAATAGAGCTTGGTGCAGGTCCGCTCGCGTTTAATCCATGCAGCTTATCCTTGAACCATACAAGTGCAAAGGAATCTCCGCCGATTCCATTAGAAGTTGGTTCCACTACTGTTAATGCCGCGGCTGTTGCAATTGCTGCATCAATCGCATTTCCGCCCTTTTGTAAAATCTCTAAACCAGCTTGAGCAGCAAGAGGCTGCGACGTAGCAACCATTCCCCTTTTTGCAAAAACAGTATTTCGCTGAGAAGGATAAGGGTGATACAAGTAATCTAGTTTCATCTTAATTCAATTCCTTTCCGACATAATGACAGGCAACAAAGTGATTTACTTCTGCTTCTTGCCACTCTGGCTTTGCTTGTTTACATAGATCTGTTGCTATCGGACAGCGTGTATGGAATGGACAGCCAGAAGGAGGATTAGCCGGATTAGGAATTTCTCCTGTTAAGCGAATTCTTTGACCTTTTGCTCCCATTTTAGGACGTGGAATCGAGGATAACAATGCTTTAGTGTAAGGATGAAGTGGATTTTCGTATAATTTTTCCGAAGAAGCAAGCTCCACTGTATTTCCTAAATACATAACTAAAACCCGATCACAGAAATAGCGAACAACCCCTAAGTCATGTGAGATAAATAGATAGGTTAATTGATATTTTTCCTTAAGCCCCTTCATTAATTTTAATACTTGGGCCTGAACAGATACATCTAATGCTGATACCGCCTCATCACAAATAATAAGGGATGGATTAAGAGCTATTGCCCGGGCAATTCCGATTCGCTGACGCTGTCCGCCACTAAATTCATGGGGAAAGCGGTCATAATGCTCTTCCTTTAAGCCCACTTCTTGTAGCAGCTCTATTACTCTTTGTTTTCTTGCCTCTTTTGATAGATTCGTATGAATGACAAATACCTCTTCCAATGCATTCCCAATTTTTTGCCGAGGATTTAAGGAAGCATAAGGATCCTGAAAAATCATCTGCATATCTTTTTTAATTGCTTTCCGTTCTTTACTAGAAAGCTCCTTTGTATTTTGGCTTTGGAAATACACCTTTCCATCGGTTATGTCTTCTAAACCGAGAATCGTTCTGCCAAGTGTGGATTTTCCACACCCGGATTCGCCAACAACGCCAACACTTTCTCCTTCGATAACTTCCAAACTAACATTTTCAACAGCTTTGACATGTCCTTGAACACGCTGCAATAAGCCGCCTTTAATAGGAAAATACTTTTTAACCCCTTCTAATTTAAGAAGGGATGGTTTCTCGATCGTCTGCATGTATTTCCACCTCCTCCTGTAACCAGCATTTTACGCGATGAGCGGAATGGAGCTCATATTCACCAGGTGATGCTTCTTTACATCGGTCTGTCGCAAATGGACAGCGTGGATGAAAACGACATCCACTAATTTCCTCATTTAGATTAGGGAGTGACCCAGGAATTGCTTCCAGTTCAAAAGATGGATCATCAATATCTGGTACAGAGTTCAGAAGACCTCTTGTATATGGATGCTGCGGATTCGTAAAAATACTCTCCACATCGCCTTCCTCCACCTTTTCGCCAGCATACATCACCATTACTCGGTCCGCTATTTCTGCGACTACACCCATATCATGAGTAACCATAATCACACCCATGCCTAGCTGTTTCTTTAAATCATCCATTAAATCTAATATTTGTGCTTGAATCGTTACATCTAATGCCGTTGTTGGTTCATCTGCAATCAATAACTGAGGACGACAAGATAATGCAATCGCAATCATGACCCGTTGTCTCATTCCGCCACTTAATTCATGGGGATATTGCTTCATTCTTTTTTCAGGATAAGGAATACCCACTTGTTTTAAAAGTTCAATTCCTTTCTCATTAGCCTTTTGCTTAGATAACTGCTGATGAAGCATAAGGGGCTCTCTTAACTGATATCCTATTGTCAGCACTGGATTTAATGCCGTCATTGGCTCTTGAAAAATCATCGATATCTCGCGGCCGCGGATAGAACGTAATTGTTCCTTTGTAAGCTTTGATAGATCTGTTCCGTTAAAATCAATTGCAGAATCTCTGCTTATATAGCCATTGCTTGGAAGAAGCCCCATGAGAGAAAGGGAGGTAATACTTTTCCCACAACCAGATTCTCCGACAATGCATAATGTTTCTCCTTTAGCTAAGTCAAAAGAAATTCCTCGTACAGCTGATAATTCCCCATCAGCTGTACGAAAATTTGTCCGTAAGTCTTTTACAGATAATAGCTTCTTCTCCATTTTTTATCCCTACTCTCTGTAAACTTTATATAATGACCAAGTTCCTGTTGGATCAATGTCTAATCCTTTAACCGATTTATCATAAGCAAGTGTTACTACGCCATGATTCATGACAATCGCAGGAGCATCTTTTACAAGAAACTCATTAGCCTCTTTTAATTTCGCTGCACGGACATTTTGATCGACACTTTCACGACTTTCTTCTACTAATTTATCAAATGTTTCATTGCTGTATTTCACCTTGTTCGAAGATTCCACATTATCAGAATGGAAATTCGGATATAGAAGCTCACTTCCATCAGCAGTTGAATTCGACCAGCTTAAGAAGCTCAGTTCATAATCCCCAGTGCGAGTTGTATCTAAGTATGTTGCCCATTCCATTGTTTCAATTTTTATTTTGAAACCAGCTTCCTGTAATTGCGACTGACTAATCTCCGCCATTTTCATATAGTTCGCTCTGTTTGCAACTAGTAATGTATACTCATTGTCCCCAAATCCATTTTTCTCAACTAATTCTTTTGCTTTTTCTAGATTATATTCATAGCCAACATCGTTACTTGCCTCATCATAGCCAAATACTTTGGGTCCAATCACACTGTTGCCAGCTATCCCTAAACCATTAAGTTGTTGTACATAAGCTTCTCTATTTAACGCATAGGCTACTGCTTGACGGAACTCTAAATTGTTCATTGGTTCCTTTTGCATATTAAATCCTAACCAGTACACAGGTGTTCCCTCTTTTTTCGTTACTTCTACATTTTTAAGTCCTTCAACACGGGACAATTGCTCTGTCGCAATAGCATCAATAAATTGAACGTCTCCAGATTGGAGCATGGAAATTGCTGTCGTTACTTCCGGAACTACTTTAAAGGTAATTTTGTTTAACTTTGCTTCTCCCTGCCAATAATCAGGATTCTTTTCTAATATTACCGATTCTCCTGGTGTCCAGCTGACAAATTTAAATGGGCCTGTACCAACAGGATTTTTCATTAGATCACCATTTTGGTCTGCTTCTGGGCTAACAATTGCTGCATTGGAATGAGAAAGTGCCGCAAGCAATGCTCCGTATGCATACTTTGTTTTAATCTCAATCGTGTACTCATCTTGGACATTAACGGACTCAATTGGTTCAAGCAAGGAAGCACGAGGTGCCGCTGTTTTTGGGTCGCGGAATTTATCAAAAGTATATTTGACTGCTTCTGCATTAAAAGGTGTTCCATCTTGGAACTTAATTCCTTCTTTTAATTTGATAATCCATGTTAATTCATCGGGATTCTCATAAGATTCTGCTAAAAGTGGTTCAATTTCCATCGTTTCTGAATTACGTGTAAATAATGTTTCATACACTTGCTCATTGACAGAGGCAGAAACAGAATCATTTGTTAGAATCGGAGATAGTCCTACTACATCTGAAGTCGATGCATAGGTTATTTCTTGTGTTACCTTTTCTCCACTTGAACTACCGCTAGAACCTTTGGAACAGCCTGCTGCAACTAGCAGCATTAATGCCATTATGGCAAATACCATCTTTTTCATGTGAAATTTCCCCCTTGGTTTATGTATTATTGATTAACCTTCATATTTGGATCGAGTGCATCTCTTAATCCATCTCCTACAACGTTAAATGCAAATACTGTTAGCATAATGGCAATACCAGGAATAATCGTCATATGCGGGGATGTCCACATATACGCCTGTCCTTGGGAAATCATTGCTCCCCATTCTGGAGTTGGCGGCTGTGCTCCTAATCCTAAGTAGCTAAGAGAAGCAGTGGATAGGATTGCTGTCGCCATACGCATTGTCGCAAACACAATAATTGGTGCTGTACAGTTTGGCAAAATATGCTTAAACATAATGCGCAAATCACTTGCTCCAAGTGATTTCAATGCCAAAACATATTCTTGCTTTTTCACCGATAACACCGAACCTCTGACAATTCTGGCACAAGAAGGAATCGACCAAATACTGATGGCGATTGCTACATTTACTAAGCTTGTTCCAAGAACAGCAATGATAAGCATTGCTAGCAAAATACCTGGAAAAGAAAATAGTAAATCTACGATTCTCATAATAATTCCGTCTAATTTTCGGTAATAGCCTGCCAGTAATCCAAGTGTAATACCACCTACTAATCCAAGCGTAACAGCTATACTGCCAACCACTAATGATATTCTTGCTCCATAAGCAATTCTGCTCCACATATCACGACCATAATTATCCGTTCCGAGCAAGTGACCCTCCGAGAACATTGGTAACTCAGTTGCTTCAAGATTTTGACTTGCAGGATCATAACCTGTTATTAGCGGTGCTGTTATCGCGATTGCAACCTGCAGAATTATAATCATCAGTCCCACGACAGCTAAACGATTTCTTATCAATTTTTTCCAAGTTGATACTAGAAATGAATCCTTTTTTGCTTTTTTCACTACTGGTGATAATTGTGGGTTTGTTACTGTTTCCATTAGCTTCCTCCTTTCTTAATTGTCATAGCTAATTCTTGGGTCTACAAAGACATAGATAATATCAACGATTAAGTTCACTAAAACAAAGAGGGATGCTACCAATAATACCGACCCTTGTACCATTGGGAAATCTCTTGAAGCAATGGCATTAATCATTAATCTCCCAACACCGTTTATTGCAAAAACCTGTTCTGTGATAATCGTCCCTCCTAATAGTCCGCCAAAGTTAACACCAATTACGGTAATGACTGGAATCATGGCATTTTTCAATGCATGTACGCCAATGATAGAGCTTTCCTTTACCCCTTTAGCTCTCGCCGTTCGAACATAATCAGCTTGAATTACTTCCAACATCGAGGAACGGCTCATCCTGGCGATCATCGCAGCTGAACCCGTTCCTAATGTAATAGCGGGAAGGATTAACTGCTGCATTCCTTCCACCGTCCAAAACGGTGCATCCAATCCTCCAACCGGCAATAGTTGCAAGTTGACGGCGAATACGAGAATCAAGATAGAGCCTAGCCAGAAGTTAGGAATCGAAATTCCCCCTAAGGAAAAAACAGTACTGAATACGTCAAGCCATGAATTTTGTTTTAGTGCGGAGATAATACCGGTTATTAATCCAATCACAACTGCGACAACGATACTTGCAATCGCTAAATTCAATGTATTCGGAAATCTTAATGCAATCGCTTCTGACACCGATTGTTTTGTCTGATAGGAATAACCAAGATCACCTTGTAAGACATTTTTTAAATAATCCCAATACTGCACAAGAAAAGGTTTATTCAACCCTAAACTTTCTTGAACCGCGGCAATATCGGAAGCAGTTGCAGTTGGTCCTGCTATGATAGAAGCTGGATCACCTGGTGCCAAATGCATACTAGCAAAAACTAAGAAAGATATTCCAATAAGTAATAGTACAAGCTGAAATAACCTTCTAATAATCATGGAGATCAATCATCTCACCTTCCCATCTTTGTAAAAATATCCAATTTTAGCTTTCAGAAGGAAATCAAATCACTTTATTTGATTAACAAACGAAAGAAAATAATTAATATTCATGATTATAAGACAGTTATAAACAGAATTCTAGTCATTTTTCTAAAAAATTTAATAATTATATATATTCTGTATTTACAGAAAACAAAAGAATCCTTTCGCACCTCTAATATTTATTTTTCCGAAATAATAATATGTTTTTCACAAAGTATAGAGGGGAAATTACTAGAGAGCATGTGAGGTGAATTCTTTTAATAATCATTCTTTTTTCAGTATTTTTATACTACTGTTATTTTCTTATAGTAATTTAGTTGCTTGAATCCCTTCAGATTTAGTAGGGATGTAAAAAGATCAATATTATTTCAAGAAAGTAAATACACTTATATTTTTTGTTGGAGATTTTTTTTAATTTGTGAATTTCCCGGAGAGAATCGATAAGGTTTCCAATATTTCACAATATAGCTATTTAAGAAGGTCGATTTGCTAGGAAGGTTTGGTAATGGCAAGACATGTAATTCATTTATATGAATTGGTGTGTAGGAAGGTTTGTAGTAATTATCTATTATCCTCCGCTTTTCGTCAGGAAGCGGAGGACAATAGACAAGTTGAAGAAAGCAATATTTCTTTTCTTCTTAAGGCGCAAAATCAATTTGACCAGTAAACAAGAGGATAAAAATGATAATCCAAAATATAAACAAAGAAGAGGAAAATATGAAAGATATTATAGGGATTACCTTTTTCTCTGTTTTCTTCATCATTGCAATGATTGATAATAGGATCCCTGTACCCGTAAGAATAAATGTAATATAATCACCAACCGCATTTCCGTTATTAGCTATTCTTGTCGGTGTGACAAAAACAATAAAGACACAAATAATACCAATGGCAAGAGCAATATAACTAATTATACTGTACTTTTTTGGTGTGTTGATTTTATTTTCCAAATATAAACAACCTTTCTAATTTTTATAATATACATGTATTTTATCATGCTTTTTCTTAATTATGGAAATTAATTCGGATAGACTTTGGAAAAAAGAAGACAATAAAATACCAAACAAAAGATTAACATAATAAATTTGATCTTTGTTTGGTATTTACATCAAATTTTTAAACCATTTCTACTTTTAAACCTTCTTAAAAGAATATGACTTTCTACTCTTGTGATGCCTTCTAAGGAATATAATTCGTTGTTTGTAAAGCTTTCTAGTGCTTCGAAGTCTTCAACGAGAACATGCATATGTAAGGTGCTTGGACCCGTCATTTGATAGCAGCTGGCCACAACAGGATTTTCCGCTAGTGTTTGGGCTACTTGAATGAGGGAAGCTGGTTCGCAGTCTACTTCAAAAAAGGCAGAAACTGTTTTGCCTACTTTTTCCGAATTGATAACAGCACTGAATTTTTCAATCACTCCATTTTCGATTAGTTGGCTGACTCGCTCTCTTATAGCCACGCGGGATAATTGCAGCTCTTTGCCAATTTCCACATAGGAAAGCCTGCCATTTTCTGTAAGTAATTCTAATATTTTTTTGTCTATTGCATCTAATTTCATTTAATCACCACGCATCTTCTGTTTTAAAATATGCTTCATTATAGCTTGTAGATTGGAAATAAGGAAGTTCTTTTTAGAATTTTCTAACCTTTAAAGGGGATGACAAAATCGGATGAAATATTTGGTTGAAATGTCTATTGACTTATGGGGTTTTAACGGATTATTCTCGTGTATTATATAAACAATAAAATAAAGCCTGCAATGTTTCACTGCAGGCTTTATCTTTATTATTGAGCTTCAATTAGACCGTATTTTCCATCTTTTCGTTTATAGACGATATTGGTGTTATTTGTTTCTGCGTCTGTATAAACGAAAAAGTTATGGCCTAGTAAATCCATTTGCAGGATTGCTTCTTCACTATCCATTGGTTTTAGATTGAAGCGTTTTTGGCGGACAATTTCTAGCTCCTGTTCTTCTTCCTCCACATTTGGTGTGCTTTCGTAAGAACCAAATAGTTCATTCAGATTTCCTTTTTCTCTATGCTTACGATTTACTTTTGTTTTATGTTTTCTTATTTGTCTTTCTAATTTATCAGAGATTAAATCAATAGCTGCATACATATCCATATGATCTTCTTCTGCACGTAACAGCAACTGGGACATTGGAATTGTAACCTCTACCTTGGAAGTTTTATCATTGTACGTTTTTAAATTTACATTTACTTGTGCATCTGGTGATTCAGAAAAATATCTTTCTAATTTAGAGATTTTCTTTTCGACATACTCTCTAATTGCTGGAGTTACCTCAATGTTTTCTCCTCTAATGTTGAAATTCATAAGTTACTCCTCCTTTATAGTTTCCAGTGCAAGTCTTATTTTTTCCTTATAGTAAATGAAAATATACCATATAAGGAATCATTTTGACTATACTATCTATTTCTATCATACCCTGGCAAAATCCTGCTAAAACAATAAGAAATTTCGACAAAATTGTGAACTTTTTAAATACAAACGCTTACTATTATTCTATCGAAAATTATTTTCAGCAAATTTTTATGTTAGAAAATGTTTCAAAACGATTAACAGCGGTTATATATACACCATAATCAAAACGTATAGCTCGTACGATAATAAAGTGACTGATTACTTAGTAAAAGAACTAGTTCTTTGAAAAAAGAAGATAGGCAAGTGTTAGTATAACCATTATTTTCTATTTCAAAAGTAGAGGCTATTGAAGTTAAATATCTATACAAAGATTCTCCCTTTTGAAAAACATTTCGACATAATGTAAGAGAAGAAGCCTATATTCCTAACAATAGATGGAATTATGAGTATTACTTATTCGGTCGGTGTCGAGTTTTAGCGAAATTAATCAAAATATTTTTACAATTCAATGTTTTATATTTGCTACAATGAACACATTAAGAATTTAACCTGGAGGTAAAAGAATGAGTGAAGCAATATTACAAAATCAGCCTGAATTAGAATTAAAAGAAATGGAAGAGGAAGAGTACTATTACAAGTTGTGGGAAGACGATCGTTTATAGGCCGAAATAGATCTACTTGATACGAAAAGGAAGAACATTTGCTTTTTTAAGAAGTGTTCTTAAAATTTGAAATCTTCCTGGTAAAATAAGTAATAAATTACTTTCTTTTGAATTTCTAACAAATGAACTTTGATAACGCATACTGGAGGGATCTATTTTGAATAAAAAATGTATTGCAATGCTATTGGCTGGCGGAAGAGGGACAAGACTAAAAAAACTAACAGAAGAATTAGCAAAACCGGCAGTACCCTTTGGGGGAAAATACCGTATTGTTGATTTTACATTAAGTAATTGCCGTAATTCAGGAATAGATACTGTTGGTGTATTAACACAATATCAGCCGCATGTACTGCAAAATTACATTAAAGACGGAAAAGATTGGGATTTGGACAGCAGAGATGGCGGACTAAGCATCCTCCCTCCATACCAATGTGGTACAGAAGAACGCTGGTATGATGGTACAGCCCATGCTATCTATCAAAATATATCCTATATTGACCAGTATAACCCGGATTATGTTCTCGTTATTTCTGGTGACCATATTTACAAAATGGATTATAATTTAATGCTGCAGCAGCATATTAAAACTGGGGCAGATGCAACAATTTCTGTTACGGAGGTTCCTTGGGAGGAAGCAAATCGTTTCGGTATTATGAACACAGATGGCACCAATAATCGAATCGTCGACTTTGAAGAAAAGCCATCTAATCCTAAATCAAATCTAGCTTCCATGGGTGTATATATTTTCAAATGGAAAACGCTTAAATACTATCTACAAAAAGAAGAAAAGAACGAATTATCTTCTAAGGACTTTGGAAAAGATATTATTCCTGCCATGCTGACAGATAACCGCAAACTACATGCTTACACCTTTAAAGGTTATTGGAAGGACGTTGGGACAATCGACAGCTTCTGGGAAGCAAATATGGACTTATTATCAAAGGAAAGCAATATCTTTCTAAATGACAAAGACTGGACCGTATTTACCCACGAACAGTGCTACGCCCCGTCCTATATCGAATCTTCCGCTACCGTAAATCGCTCCATTATCAGTGAAGGCTGCGAAATTTATGGAACTGTTGAAAACTCTGTTATCTTCAATGATGTCATTATCGGAAAAGGAGCAATCGTCAAAGATTCCGTACTCCTGCCTGGAACCGTTATCGGCGAAAATGCTGTCATTGAAAAAAGCGTAACAGCATGCAATGTAACAGTGGGTGATCACAGCATTATTGCACCAAAGGACGCAGATTCAGAAATTATTTTGATCGGTGAAAGTATTGAGAATAAGCAGACCCGTGTTGGATTGTCGAGAGTGATTTGAATATAATATCAAATAAAAATGTTGTTGCCTTAATTGGCAACAACATTTTTATTTTTTCTTATCATAAAACATGCCATCTATGGAGATATTTCCACCATACGGATCATTATATTGATTAATCCTTTTCTTTCTCACTTGCTGCTGCTTTAAATCTGTTTTTATTTTCCCTTGCAAAGAAACCATCTTGTCCTGCAGAAGTTTCTCTGAAGCGATCATTTCTTTTTTATCTGCTTCATTAATTTTCGGCCATAAAGGAAGCTGATTTAATAATTCTTCCCTCTTCTCTAATAACTCATTTATTTCCTTTATAACAGCTTCTCTTTCCTCTATCGTTCCTTCCTCTATCGTAAGAAGTCCAAGCAGCTTTTC
Source organism: Niallia sp. FSL K6-0212 (assembly GCF_038007605.1). Classification (NCBI taxonomy): domain Bacteria; kingdom Bacillati; phylum Bacillota; class Bacilli; order Caryophanales; family Bacillaceae; genus Niallia; species Niallia sp. FSL K6-0212. The sequence continues at coordinate 193,841 of NZ_JBBOXL010000001.1, forward strand.
CGTACACTCTTTATAGTCAGTTAATGGATTCATTATGCTAATCCATTGGAAGGTCCAATATCTTTTTTCGCTATTTTTATTACTTCCTTCCAAGTATCACGAAATTCGATAACATAACCTTCGACTTCATTTAATATATTTATATCATTCTTAGTATTAGCTTCCACTAATCTTCTGTAAATATAATCGTACATTTGGAGCATATTTTTAGAAATATCAATCTCTAAATTTAATGTAATCATCAACTCATTAATGATATTTTGGGCTTTACCAAGATTTTCATTTCGTTTTTCAATATTTTTATCCTCAATAGCTCTTTTGGCTAATGTAATAAATTTCAAACAACCATTATACAGCATAAGAGTCAAATCACCGGGAGACGAAGTATTGACTGCATTCTGCTTATAGGTTTGGTATGGTTGATTAATTGCCATCTACTTACTCACCCCTAAGTTATTATGATCCATTTTGTGCAAAAAAGCCTGCTAATTGCGAAGATTGATTATTTAATTTCTGTATAGCCTTTTCCATTGCATTATACTGTGACCAATAACGATCTTCTATTTGCTTTAATCGATATTCCATTGATTCAATATTATCATCAATTCGCAGCATATCTTTACCAATGGTATAATTATATTCCGTTTTAAACGTATTACCAGCTTTTTCTTCAATTTGTTTCATAGTATCTGATATATCCGTTCTTAGCCTTCTCGCTAATCCTTGTTGATCAGTTGTTGGGCCATCCGCCATAAATAACTGGTATACCGCTTCTGGATTATCTTCGATTGCTGCTTTTAATTTATCTTCATTAATCTCTAGCTTACCACGTTCTAAATAGTCCTTCGAAGTAGTGATCCCAATTTCAGCCAACTGATTATATTTTTCAATTGTTTTTGTTTTATCATTAACTGTTACAGACGCATATAAGGAGTTTCTCATTTTATTTAAACCAGAGGTTAAAAGGGGATCTCTCTTCAGTAAGCCACTTTTCGCCTTTTCCTCCCATTGCTCAATCTCCTTTTCACCCATTGCCGCCTTCTGTTCTTCTGTAAGAGGCTGAAAAGCTGAATAACGCTGAGCAGTAAGTTCTGTATTAACAGCACCGATTGTTTCATTATATTTATCGACAAAAGATTTTATCGTATCAAAAATACTATCTGTATCAGTTTGAATATTTACATTCACACTTTCACCAGCAGCAGTATTTTTATTTAAATTAAAGGTAACATCGTTCATTGTAAAGGTATTGGATTTTCTAGATGTTTTTAATCCATTAATGGTGAATTCAGCATCAGACCCAGCCGTTTTTTCAGTTAAATTTAGAGTTTTAGTAAAAAATTCGGCATCCTTTCCCAAAAACTCAATTTCTTCTGCCCCGTTATTTAGTATGCCAGTATCTGTGCGTTGTGCGACCACTTTATCAGTACCAGTGTCATAAAACATACTGATCCCCACATTAGAACTATTAATTTTACTAAACATACTATTTAATGAAGTGGAACCATCAATTTTAAAACTTTGCTTATTTTTTGTACCATCTTCATTTGTTGTTTGAATATCAAACTCAATGTAGCTGTTCTTCTTAAGATTGTCCCCACTCACTGTTACCGTGCTATTTTCTGGAAGAATTTCACCAAATGTCATTTTTCCAGTGGCTGGATTAACATATACAGTATCAGCTGCTCTAGTACCTTTCTCTGGAGCATCTCCTTCTATCAGCTGAACTTTAAACGTTTTATCGGTTCCTCCTGTTACAGTTATTGAATCAGGAAATCCAGATAAGGAAGTACCGCTTAGATATATTTCATCACCATGTCCTGTTAAAGTCTGTGAAAAACTTTCTCCCTTCCATTGAATTCCAGAGTCATCAGAGAGTTTGCTTTGCTGGGAAAGTAAACTCTTGGTAGGATCTAGCGTACTATTACTAATTTTATCTGCACTTTGTACTTTAGCGGACTTTGCCATTACAACATCGGAGATATTATATGAAACATTCCCTGCATTCGCTTTTGCACTTACTGATACTATATCCTTGTTTGAAGAAACAGCAGTTCTTTTCATCATATTTGATTGTTTAGAAATACCTTCAAATATGAAAGTATCGAACTCTTTTAATTTTGCATTCATTGTTCGGTAATTATCACGTTGCCATTCTAAAATTTGCTTTTGCTGTTTTAGTTTGTCTAGAGGCATACGCTGCACTTTCATTAATGAATCGACAATCGATTGTGTGTCAAGTCCACTGGCAAGACCGGTGAATTTTATTGAATTTACACTCATTATAAATCCTCCTCTAATTTAAAGCTTTTTATCTATAAATATTCCGATAAACTCTGTCATTTTTGCATAGATGTCTAAAAGTTCTTTAGATGGAATTTCTCTTATAACCTTCTCTGTAGCTTTATCAACGACTTCTATATAATAGCGTTCTGTTTCATCATGGACCTTAAAATTTATAGAAGTATAATGTGGCTTTAAAAATTCATTGATACTCGTTACTATTTCTTCCGCTTTCTCTTTTTTCAGAATGTTAGTCGATTCTTCTGAAAGAGTATCCACCAATTTGGTGTAATCCCTATTATTTAAGCTAATTTCATTATCATTTCTGGTTGAGTTCACTAAGTTAGATATAGTCGATTGTTGTTGATTTATCTCCAATTTCATCCATATAACAGCTCCTCTATCAGATCCTTTAATTTTTATATCGGATACTCTAAACATTTATTAACAAAAAGTTATTTCAATTGTAAATAAAATGGGATAAATAAGGAAAATTACCTTACTTTCGAAAAATAGCCTATTACTTTCTGTACAGCTTTTATTACAGATCGCACATCTTCCTCTGTCATTTTCGGAAATAAAGGAAGTGTAATCGCTTCTTCATAGTAGAGTTCAGCGTGAGGACAAATCCCCTTCTTATATCCTAAGTTTTGGTAATAAGCTAAAGTATGGACTGGGATATAATGAACATGCACACCTATATTTTCAGCACGTAAAGCTTCAAATATAGTCTTTCTATCTACACTTAAACTGTCTAATCGCAATCGAAGCATGTATAAATGCCAACTTGATTCACCAGCTGCCTCTTGAAAAGGTACCACTACATTCGGAATGTTATGAAAAGCAGCTGTATATTGATTAGCAATCTCTCTGCGTCTTTTTACAAAACTATCAAGTCTTTTTAATTGAGAACATCCTAAACTAGCTTGTATATCTGTCATTCGGTAGTTCATACCTAAATCAACCATTTCATAGCTCCATGGTCCCTCATCCTCTTTTAAAGTATCCTTCGTGATGCCATGTGATCGAAATAATCGAAGTTTTTTTGCATATTCTTCTGAATTAGTGACAATAATGCCACCTTCACCTGTCGTTATATGCTTGACAGGATGAAAGCTGAACATCGTCATATCAGCTTGAGAACCAACCTTTTCTCCCTTATAGGAAGCACCAATCGAATGTGCACCGTCTTCTATAAAAACTAAATGATACTTTTTACATAACGCTTTGATTCCATCTAAATCCGCCGGCTGTCCTGTATAATCTACAGCAATAACTGCCTTTGTTTTAGAGGTAATCAGTTTTTCGATATTAATTGGGTCAATGTTATAAGTTTGTTTATCAATATCTGCAAAAACTGGTTTTCCTCCCATATAAAGAACACAGTTGGCGGACGCTGCAAATGTCATTGGGGTTGTAATGACTTCATCTCCATCACCTATGCCAGCTGCATAACAAGCACCATGCAGAGCAGCTGTGCCATTTATAAAAGCAACGGCATATTTTGTGCCGACATATTCTGCTATCGCTTGTTCAAATTGATCAATTTTAGGACCCTGTGTTAAATAAGGACTTTGCAATGTTTCTACAACTGCCTGTACATCTTCTTCTGTAATCCATTGTTGGCCATACGACAGAAACTCCTGTCTTACTGGTTGGCCTCCATACAATGCTAATTCCATTTCATTTTCCTCCTTTGGAAAAAAGCCACCTTACATCAGGTGACTTTTAATCCATTCTTCCGTTTCTCTTAATCCTGCTTCTAACGTATACTTAGGGCTCCAATTTAATAATTGTTTTGCCTTATCATAATTGCATAAAAGCTTTTGAATCTCACTTTGCGGATGAATATGTTCAATGTGTTTAATACGGTCCGAATCTCCAACAATTTTAAGGGCCAGTTCATTGATAGAAACGTCTCTTCCTAAGCCAGCATTTACAATTTCTCCGTTTACAGCATCTGAATATCCAGCATTCACAACAAACTCTGCACAATCTTCCACATATAATAAATCTCTTGTTTGCGTTCCCTCACCATATATATGAAGCTGCTCTCCAGCTATTTTTTTCTTCAGAAAAATGGCTACTACGCCACCTTCTCCTCCAGTTTTCTGAAAAGGTCCATATGTATTAAACGGACGGATTACAACAGTCGGCAAACCGTAAGCATGATAATAAGACAATACCATATTTTCCGCTGCAATTTTACTTCCTGCATAAGGAGAAGCTGGTTTAATTGCATGCTGTTCTGTAATCCCTGTTTCATCGGTACATTGATCATACACCATACATGTACTCATAAATACAACCTTTGTGTTGGTTTTTCTACACTGTTCCAATACATAGAAAGTCCCGATAGTATCGTTGTTAAAAGTTGTTCGAGGATCATCAATCGAATCTTGGACATTAATCGATGCTCCAAGATGATAGCAAATATCAAAGGATGTTTTAGCAAACAATTTCTTTAACAATGCCTCATCCTTAATATCGCCAATAATGAATTCCTCTAGTTGATCTTTAAATTCCTCAATATTTTTATCACTGCCATTAGATAAATCATCTAAAATCCAGACTTTATGTCCATCTGCCAGCAACTTCTTTGCTACAGCTCTGCCAATAAAGCCTGCTCCGCCTGTTAATAGAATATTCTTCAACTTTAATCCTCCTACTGAATTGCTCTTAAACCTTGATGTATATCAATAGTCTCTAGTATTTTTAATGCTCTATTAATCCATGTATGATTTTGATTGGTTTGTTCAAATCCCTTATTCGCTATTTTTTGTAACAATTCTTCATTCTCCAAATAAGCTTTTATTCTTTCAGGGAGTAATGGATCATTATGTTGATAATAGATAATGTCATTGTTATGGGTATACCTTTTACTTATATAGCTATTTTCATCTGTTAAACAGGTAGCTCCCATCATCATACTATCAAAAATTCTTTCATGCGTTCCATTTGGAAAATTAGGAAAAATATTAAGTGTTATCTTTGTTTCCTTTAATAGCTCCTTCATCACAATAGCATCTACTGATGAATATATCTTAGCTTGTGAATTTTTCTTACCTTCCAAAAAGTCCCACCCACTTCCATAAATAGAAATAGGACAATCAAGTAAACTCTCTATAAGCTTTCTTCGTCGATAAAAACGAGTGTATCGATCAATTTCATATAATAATTTCCCTACACTATCAGAATAAAACGTATTGATCTTAATATCCATTTGCTCTAATGTTTCAAAGAAATTTGTCTGCAGATTTTTGTTCGTACCACTTAACAATTTTTCCGATGTGTCAATCATTACTTTGCGTAAACCTGAGGGAAGGTGTTTCCATCCATTTAAAACTTGGTCAGGATTTACTCCACTGCCTGTAAAAAGAATATCAATTTTTCTTTCAGAAATAGGCTTCCGGATTTCATTAGTATAATCTGTGCCATGCGGAATAAAGACTTTAGTTGCCATATTATTTACAAAGTAATTTAAATCTACTAGATGGCTTTTATCAACAAATGAAACAACAAGATTTTTTATCGTAAGTTTTAATCTATCTAGATGATATAATGGATGGTCGACAAAAAAGGCAAAAAGCGGGATATTAATTACATCATAGAGGGATTTTTCTCCAGATTTTATATCTGCCCCCCAACCATTCATCCCAAAGAAAAAAGATACATTTTCTTCCTTAATCGTAGTTTCTAATTTACCGACCCAATCCTTTTCTAATAAATCTATTTTTATTACTTGAAAATTTAATTTTACAAACGCTAATCCAATTTCTTCTGACATAATACGCATCGAGTTATATTGACTATGACCTAGAAAAATTACAATAGTCTTATTAACTGTTTCCAATCCATCAGCACCCTATTATTTTATTTGAAACAATCCCAAGATAATGGTGTTCCTTTTTTAAAAGATTTTTGAAATTTCATCCCTAATGTCTGTTCAAAATATTTAGGCGACAACCCTTTACCCGGACGGATAGATCGAACATTTTCAGTAGTAACTATCTCTCCTTCTTCTACATCTTCAACAATATAAAGAGAGCGTCGATGTTCTAAAGAGGCGGATTCATCTTTCGTTGTTCCATAAGTAACTTTCCCTAAACTCTGCCATGCTCGCTTACTATCTTCCACTAGTACTTTCATTTCTTGTGGTTCCATGGAAAAAGTAGAGTCTACTCCACCATCAGACCGTAATGTAGTGAAATGCTTTTCTATTACGGTTGCTCCTAATGCTACGCTAGCAACAGATACACCTACACCTAACGTATGATCTGACAAACCAACCTCACATTTAAAAAGCTCTTTCATATGTGGAATTGTTCTAATATTGGTATTCTCTGGAGAAGAAGGATAGGTACTTGTACACTTCAATAATATTAAATCCTCACACCCTGCCTCTCTCGCTGTGCGTACTGCCTCATCAATTTCAGCGATACTCGCCATACCAGTAGAAATAATAACTGGTTTGCCTGTCGAAGCGACTTTCTTGATAAGAGGAATGTCGACATTTTCAAAAGACGCAATTTTATATGCAGGAACATTTAATGTTTCTAAAAAGTCAACCGCACTTTCATCAAAAGGAGAACTGAAAGCAATTATACCTAACTCCTCACATCTCTTAAAAATTTGTTCATGCCATTCCCAAGGAGTATATGCTTCTTTATATAATTTATAGAGTGAGCTTCCCTTCCATAAATTATTGTCATTCTCAATAAAAAACTCGCCTTCATCAATATCCAATGTCATTGTATCGGCTGTATAGGTTTGTAATTTTATCGCATCGACACCTGCTTCCGCAGCTTTTTCAACAATTTGTAATGCTCTTTCTAATGATTGATTATGATTTCCGGACATCTCCGCGATAATAAAGGGAGGATGATTTTCTCCAATTAATCGGTTTCCAATGCGTATCTCTTTCATTTTTACCCTCTTTTGATTTATTTTTAAATTTGATTTTTCTATGTTTTTTAAATTGGGGATATACCCGAGAATTATTCCTCTGCAAATAAAAGGCAATAAATAGTTTGGCTTTATTTGGGTATAAACATTTTATCACTTTTATCAAGAATCCTACTATATTATTTCATCTTCTCAAGGAATTTCACTTCTTTATTATAGTACTTACTTAACAAATGTATCACTGGCAAAGCGGATCATTTTTACTCCAGGTTTTGCGGGAACAAAGGAATAATCATTAATATTCATTCCCTCTGACTCTAATAAAAACCAACGGAAACTGTCTAACCCTGCATTTATACTTAACGTACTAGCTCCGCCAAATCTAGCATTACACTCTATTATGTGATAATTATCTTTCTCGTCTTTTATAACCTGCAAAACAACATGTCCATATAAATTTAATTTTTCTACTAATACTTTTGCTAACTCTTCTAAGCGTTGATCTTGAAAGGTTGTAGTAATTTGAGATTCCCCATTTACTACTAAGTCCCGTGTTCTACATACGACTCCTTTAGCCTTTCCATTTTTGCCAACATATAAATCTATGCTTATTTCTTTCCCTTCTATATAGGGCTGATAGATTGGCTCCATTAATTTTTTTGCATGCAATTTGGCATTTTCTTCATTTAAATTTATTCCGATATTTTGCGAACCTGCGCCAAATCTTTCTTTTACCACATAAGTACTTGCTTTAACTTGATCAATTGACAAAGCAGTGGGAATAACAGGTAGGTTGAATGACTCTAACTCCTTAGCAAAAGTTAATTTATCTAAAGAAGCAGCGATTCCCTTTTCATCTGATACCATAACGTGTACACCCGCTGTTGCTAATTGGTCTTTATTACGAGCAAACCATAATAATTCCCCATCACGTGTCGGAATAATATATTTAATTGTATTTTCTTTACAATAACGTAACAGCTCCTCAACAGTTAAATCAGAAAGTAATGGCATATGCCAAAAATCATCAGTAAAATAAGCTGCAATACAATTTTCGTTACCATCTGCACTTATTATTTTGCTATCCCACCCTAATTTTTGAACAGCTTTTCTAACTGATTCTATTAAAGGTACTTTTTTTGAGGCACTTGTAATTAAAATATTGCCAAATGTTTTAGCATTTTCTATCTGTTTCTCCGCCTGTTTCTTTTCAAAAGCAATTAATTCTGGAATCATATCCTCTACTTGTTTTTCAGGTATCCAGCCAGTATATTGTTTTAACTTTGTTACATCAGCTTGAGAGGCTTCATAAAGGATATCACTTTCTTCTTCCGAATAATCCATATCAGGAAAATGCTGTTTTAAAACAGCTATTATATCTGACACTTTTCGTGCGTTTCCATTACCAAGATTCACAATACCACTTGCATCGCTAACAGCAAGCCTTAAAAGCCCTTCCGCCACTTCTCCTGCATAAATATAGTCAAACATGCCTTCTTTTCGATAGACTTTTATTGGCTCCTTATTTAATAGAGCTCTAACCCATCTTGATATGATGTCACGAGAATTCTTTCCATAAACGCGATAAATTCGAGCATTAACCGAACTAAAAGAAACCTGGTTGAATCCCTCTAAAAAGCGCAGTTCAATTTCATGCATTAATTTAGCCACACCTGTCAGGTTCCGTGGATAGATAGGGTCACTTTCTTTTAACAATGTTGGCACGGAAGCCGGCTGATTAAATTGATATAAATCAGGATTATAAATTAAGTAGCTAGATGCAAAAACTACTCTTTTTAAATTTGGATTATCTTTTAAACAATCCATTAAATGATGGCCTAATTTTACATTATGCTGATCATTCTCACTCCAAAATTCATATGTTTCCACCGATCTTTCAAACGTTGCCGCTAAATGAAAAAAATATTCCGGATCAAAAGCATCTAGTTCTTCTTTTGTTATGTAATTTAAATCTCCTTGCCAGTATTTAATATCCTCAGACCATTCTGCTGGTTTGAATTTTAAATCTCCTACAAGAATTTCTGCACCTAATTGGTGAAGCTTAGAAACTAATTCCCTTCCAATAACTCCTGCACCACCGCTAACAAAAACACGCTTGCCTTTAAGCATTATTTACACTCCTTAATAAACATCCATGTAATAATGAATCTACATATTCGTTATTTATTAAAACATGTTCCTTCATTCTTCCCTCAAATTCAAATCCATTTGCTTCTAAAATTCCCACATGAAATGGCCTTATATCATACGTTTCTGTGAATAAACGATTAAATTTCAACTGCTGTTTCGCTATTCTTTTTAAAAAGTTTAAGAAATACCGAAAATCTTTTTCGTACAGTTGATTATTTTTTACTCGGTTAGGATCAACTAAAAAGGATACTTCTGCTCGTTTAGCCTCCCAATCTATATTTGTTAATCCTCCATAGCCGATTAATTCTTTATTATAACAATAACTAAAAAGCAATTGTTTAGGTTCTTCTACCTCAAAGAGAGGGATCACTACTTTTTGGTAATACAAAACTTGTCCTTCATCTGTTAATGGCTGCTTTTGTCTTAATACATCCATTTGTTTATTTCGATATTCCTTTATCTTCATCATATCTTCTTGTCTAAGCGGCTCTATATGATAGTTATCCTGCTCTAGAATATTCTCCTTTAGGCACTTATATCGATAGGATTTACTTACCATGCTGTCCAACCACCATCCACACATAGATTATGTCCTGTTACAAAAGAAGAAGCATCTGATGCGAGATAAGCAACCGCCCCTTTCAATTCTTCCGGTCTCCCTACTCTGCTCAATGGATTTTTCCTAGCTAGCTGTTCTACAAATTCTTCATTCTTCAGTACTTCAGTTTTCGGAAAAGGACCTGGCGAAATGGAATTAGCCCTAATACCTTCCTTGCCATAATGGCTTGCTATATATTTAGTAAATTGGATAATAGCTGCTTTACCAGCACCATAATTAGGGGGATTATTTTGACCACTGTTCCCGTAAATTTCAGGATTCGGAGATACTACTCCATACATAGAGGAAATATTAATAATATTTCCAGATCCTTGCGCTACCATATAGGGCAAAATACTATTCGTCAAGCGAAAGGTCTGATTGATTGTTCCATCAATACCTATTTCCCAATCCTTATCTGACATCGTTTCTATCTTCCCTGTTGATCCGTATGAAGCATTATTAACCAGAATATCAACCTTTTCAAACTCTTTCAGAGATACTTCAACACAGTTAGTAATAGAGTCTCTATTTGAAACGTCTAAGTAGATAGGTAGGCAAATAACTCCATATTGATTCATTAATTTTTCCGCTAGCTGCTTATTATTTTCTTGGTTTCTGCCTGCCAATATTACATTGGCACCTGACTCTGCAAGACTTTCAGAAATGGCGGAGCCTAAATGCCCACTGGCACCAGTTATAAGAGCGGTTTTATGTTTTAAAGAGAATAACTCTTCCAACGATTTCAATACTAATCCCTCCATCTCGACGGATTTATTATATTTTCAGAGATATCTCTAAAGGATATATTAATTTCCTCCATAATTGAAGAGGAGAGCGTAGGCAATTCACTAATGCGTATGTTTTCTCTCAACTGGTCCAAAGATTCACATCCAACAATCATTTTATCCACATAAGAATTGTCTCTTATAAAGAGAAAAGCGAGTTCACTTATCTTCAATTTCTCCCTTGCCGCAATTTCCTTTAATCTTAGTAAATACGGAGAAGCGGCTTTTAAGGAATTGGGCAGCTCCTGTTCCTCTAAAAATAATAGCCCCTGCAAATAAACACTTCTAACATGGATTTCAATTTTATTATTACTTAATACTTGTAGAAGTCCCTCATTTATTAAACGGATATCAAAAACATTCATTGGCACTTGAATGATGTCAAAAATCCCTAACTCTATTACTCTTTTCACCTGTTCAGGTGAATAAATAGAAATTCCCATTTTATTAATGTGATGCTTCTCTTTCAGATTTTCAATCCATCCACAATCTCTTTTCGTTAATTTGTCCAAAACATTTGCATCATGAAATAACACACCATATAGCTGTTCTACCCCTAATTTTTTCTGAGATGCTCTAATAGATTTTTCTATTCCATCTATATTATTTTCGCTCATAGAAGGGATTTTAGTAATAATATTTAAGGATTCACCCATTTCTTCTTTTAAAAATGATCCTATTATTTCTTCACTTTGCCCATATCCAGGTGCCGTGTCAAATGTCATAATTCCGTGTTTTACAGCATAATTTAAGATTTCTGCTGCTTTTTGCTTATCAGGTTGACCAATTCGGTTTGCAATCCCATATGCCTGCCCTAACTGAACCGTTCCTAAGGCTAATTTCTTTTGCGTGTGATTCATCTTATTTCACCTTTTTTTGTTCAATATGTTGATTTATCATAGTTAGTTCTTTATTTCCCCCTAGATAGTTTAGAATATCTGGTGTAGAGATGAATTTATTATCTGCAAAATGCGTCGCAATAACGGATAAGAGTTGATAATCCTCTTGTGTATCTAATGTTAATCTTACATCTTTGTCTAAAACATACTGAGGAATTTCCACGTTAACTTGTTTAAATAATTCTCTATTCTCATAAGCATAGTAGGTTACATGCTCTCGATGATAATCCTTCTTGCCATGGTTGTAGATATAAGTCAACGCTGAGGAAGAAATAATTTCAACTCCTAATCCTAATGGAGTAGGTTTCTTATATATTACAATATCTCCTTGCACTCTCGTTGTCTGTTCAATAACTTCATCAGCTAGTTCATAATGAAAGAAAGGACAATCACCAAGTGCCCTTATCACATAATCTGCTTTATATTGTTTTGCACATTCAAAATATCTAGATAGTACATCATCTTCCGAACCTTGAAATACCTCTATGCCATTTTGATTACACCATTCTACAATCTGGTTATCAGCTTCTTTCTCAGAAGTCGCCACAATCACTTGGTCAATACCTTTTGCTGCCTGGCATCTTGATACTGCATAATCTAACACGTTCGTATGTCCAAATGGTAATAGCACCTTGCCAGGCAATCTTGTCGATCCCATTCGCGCTTGTAGTATAGCGATAACTTTCATGTTTTCACCTGTTTCCTATCTTATTTCCATTAAGGAATAAATCTTTTTATCTGCTTCATAACCTTGATCAAGTTTTGTCTGCATATGATCTCCAATTTCTCTTACGATACGGATCGTATGGAGACCTAATTTTTTCGCCGTTACGAAATCCTTATTGGGATTATCCCCAATATATACACAGTCTTTCATATCCACCTTTAAACAATCGCTCATTCTCTGAAAAGCGAGAGGATGGGGCTTCCAAAACTCAGAACCACCTAAATCATCCGTAACAATGATAGAGGGAATTTGCTTATCTAACCCTAACGCTCTTAACTTATTCCATTGCATGGTCGAATTCCCATCTGTAATAATACCAATGGGAATCTTCTTATCCGTTAATCTCTTTAGACATAAGTCCGCATCCTCGTATAAATGAATAGAAGGTTCATGCTTTCGATATACCTCTACTAATTGCTTTATATCTACTTGAATGCCATACTTGTCACAGACATGATTAAATACCTTTCCTCGTCCGTTTTGTTTCCATTCCATTATAAAATGCTCGGCCAATTCTTCTTCATCGAGAAAAGGATTCGCTTTTGCTAGAAAGGAAGCAACACTATAAAATCCTGATTTTACATAATCATGCTCACAATACAAGGTGTCATCCAAATCAAATATATAGGCCTTATGATTAAACATTTTAAAACTTCCTTTTTACCGTTCTGTTATCACTATTATTATCGGAAATGTTTTGCGTTTATTAAACAAAAAAAGACTCGAAAATTCAAGTCTTTTTTATTTTGAACTGCCCCCTGTCAAGTAGACAGTGGAAATAATAAAAAAGATCTAAGCGGCTTTAACTCTATATTCCATAGGGCTAAGGCCGTTTAATCGTTTTTGATATCTATTGTTATTATAAAATTGGATATAGTCATCTATCGCAAGAGAAAGTTCCTCAAAGGTCTTATATTTGTGTAAATAATACTTTTCGCATTTCAGTGTCCCCCAAAAAGACTCCATTGGACCATTATCAATACACTTTCCAACTCGTGACATACTGTGTGTTATCTCTGCCTCGTCTACTTTAAGCTTAAAACCTTTTGAAGTATACTGATACCCTCGATCACTATGGATAATTGGATGTTCTTCCTCCAATAAAAGTACGGTTGCTTGATCAAGCGTTTGGAATACAAGTTCATTATTATTCGAATGTCCTAAAACATAGCTAACAATGGATCCATCATAAAGATCCCGAATGGCACTTAAATATGCCTTCTTTGATGAACCATACTTAAATTCTGTCACATCCGTCACCCACTTTTCATTTGGTTTTGTTGCGGTAAATTCCCGATTTAAGATATTCTCTGCCACTTGTTGGGGAACGGAGCGTTTATAACGTTTTTTCTTGATACGAATGATCGAGCGTAAGCCAACCACTTTCATTAGTCGATAAATTCTTTTATGATTCAATCTTTCTTTAAACTGTCTATTCATGTGAAGGGTCATTTGGCGATAACCGAAGATGCCCTCCACTTTTTCATGGAGAATTTTCATCTCTTTCATGATTTTCTCATTCAATAGCTCTTGAGAAGAAGGAACGCGATGAAGCCACTTATAATAGGCGGATCGTGCAATTCCCGCTATTTCACTCAGTAATTGAATGCTTATATTCTCTTCCTGATGGATCTCTTGAATAGCGATATACTTATCCTCCGATTGGATTTGACTTATTTTTGCCTCCTTTCGATCTCCTCTAACTTTTTTAAAAATAAGTTTTCTGCACGTAATCGCTCATTTTCTCTTTCTAACTTCTTCATTTGAAGAGTTATTTTCTCCTCTTGAGTTAGCTCGGATTCCTCTTTCGTAGAACCACGCCTATCTTTCAATGCATCTACTCCGCCATCTTCATACTTCTTAACCCATTGATAGATTTGTTGATAAGAAACCTGATGAGTATTAGCTGCTTCTTGATAGTCTTTTTTGTTCCCTAAACAATCTAGCACAATTTGTATTCGTTCTTCCCAAGTCGTTTTTCTTCCCTTAGTCATAGAGCTCGTCCTTCCTTGTGACGTATCTTTTATTTCACTATGACTATTATACTTCTTAATCCACCTTCTAAGGACAGATGGATCTGATATTTCATACATTCTCGTAATTTCACGAATCGAGTAATTTCCAGAGGCATAATCTTGAATAGCGGATAACTTTAGTTCTTTAGAATACTTTTTCCAGGAAGAAGTCTCTTTTAGTCCTTCTAAACCGAATGTATCAAATTTATATTTCCATTCCAAAACGGTAGAAAAGTGCACCTTATAAATCGATGAAACTTGGAGTGACGAATTTACTTCCCCTAAAGCTTTCACTATTTGATATTTCTCTTCTACAGAATAAGATTTTCTAGGCATAAAAATACTCCCCTACAAGTAACCAGATTTTTATTTTTTAATCTGTCTACCTATAGGGGAGCATATCATTTACTACTTAATTTATCTCTAAATACTTTTAAAGCTTTTGCTACAACTGCATCCATATCATAATATGTGTATTCAGCTAACCTTCCAAGAAAATAGACATTTTCATATAAAGAAGCCTCTTTCTTATATTGCTTATATATTAAATGATTTTCTTCTTTGGGTATCGGGTAATATGGTATATTTTGGCCTTCGACATCTTTTTCATAGCTAACTGGATACTCACGGACAAAGGTTGTATATGGATGATTTTGCCCAGTTATTTTTTTGAACTCCGTTATTCTTGTAAAATCATAATCATTCGGATAATTTATCGTACCAACCTTTTGATAATGCTCTTCTTGAATCGTATCAAATTGAAATTGTAAAGATCGATAAGGTAACTCTCCATATTTATATTGAAAGAATTCATCAATCTTTCCGGTAAAAATAACTTTCCCGGTATACTCCTTTTCAGCAAAATATATCTTCTTTTCTTTCATATCTATATCTATTAATTCTTTATAATTTGTATTCAGCATTAATTTAATGTTTGGATGGTTTAGCAAGCTCTCAAATAATTTAGTATAACCATATTTCGGTATCCCCTGAAAAGGATCTTGAAAATAGCGATCATCCCTAGAAATATAAACAGGTACTCTGCCAGTAACATATGGGTCTATTTCATCTGGCTTCAAACCCCATTGCTTCATTGTATAGTTCAAAAATACCTTTTCATAAATATAATCAGCTAAAAATTGAAGATCTTTATCCTGCGTATCTCTTAATTTTAAAATCGGAACCTTCACATTAAAACCAAAGTTTTCTATTAATTTTTTCTCTAATCTTTTCGCCATTTCACTTGGAAATAATTGATCTAGAGAATCTAAATTAAATGGAATAGGAACTTCTTTTCCATCTATTTTCCCTAATACCTTGTGGTGATAAAGATACCATTCTGTATGTTCAGACAAATAGTCCCATACTTCTTTCAACTTAGTATGAAAAATGTGGGGACCATATTGGTGAACTAATAAACCAGACCGGTCATAAGTATCGTAGGCATTCCCGCCAATATGATTTCTCTTTTCAATTAAGAGAACCTTTTTATTATTTACTCTTGCTATTCTTTCCGCTATTACAGTACCTGCAAAACCTGCTCCAATTACAATATAATCAAACAATATCTTCACAACCTCAACTATTCTTTTCTAATTTCTTCAAAATAAGTGGCAATATAAGCGTTAATGGAATAGATAGTACTATCGTTACAATAGATGAAAGGAACATCCAAAACCCATGAAAAATGGATTTAGCAATTAACTTTGATTTATTTATTTTGACTATTTTTGAAACTAAGTTACACATATAAATCTCTTTTGCTCTAATCTTCAAGCTAAATAATAGGACATTAAAAAAACCAGCTCCTGTTAAGTTAGCAACAGGAACAATAACAATATCATAAGACATAGTATCTAATTCAGCCCATTTTATACGTGGAGAAAATTTAGCCTTAAAAGGATAAACCATAATTTTATTCACTTCGTTATATTTTTCTGCCAACTTAATCCCATGTGAATGGGTTAAAAGTGTTATTTCATGGTCTGGAAATTCTTTTCTTATTTCTGGAAGATTATTATCTAATTGCTGTATCGGAACAGAACGGATAATTAATAATTTTTTCATCCTATATCCTTTCTAACGGTAAAAAGTAAACGCTAAGTCTAAAGATGCCCGCATTTTATGCACAATTTCCTTCTTGATTGGAATCCGTTTATCTTTTATTTGATTAATGCCAAAAATTGCAGATAGAAAAGCTTTAAGGTAAATAGTCGTTGATTGCTCCAGTGAATAAAAAATACACTTCTGCAAGAAAAATAACGTTTCGCGAATGGCAATTTTTATTGGATAGTTTTTCCACATAATCCAAAATGCATTTCTTGTATAATAAAATGGTGCTCTCCATGAACTACGATTTACTGGTGAATATTTATGATAAGAAATAATATCTGAGAAGGATTGAATTTTATATCCATTATTCCAAATGCGATAAGCAACATCTAACTCATTATGATAGAGAAAGAACTCTTCTGGATAATAGCCAGCATGTTTAAAAACTGACTTTCTTACACCAGCACCAGCACCATTAAAACTCATAATATACTGATTTGAGTCTATTTTAGTTGTAGACTCCACAATATTGTCTCTTCTCATATCATCATATTGATAAAAGTTCCGTACGTCAAAAGCTACCACTCCAAGTTCGGGGTCCTCATTGAAGCGATCTACCATTCGTTGTATGGAATTCTGTTCAGGAAAAGAGTCATCATCAATAATGACGATAAACTCTCCTCTTGCATTTTCAAAACCAATATTATATGCTTCAATTCCTACATTTTTATACATTCTCAGCAAATGAACATGAGGAAAATCTCTCTCCACCATTTCCTGTGTACCATCTGTTGAACCATTATCGACTACAATAATTTCTAATGAATCATAATTTATTTCCTGAATTCTAGTTAAGCTTTCTCTCACATCTTCTATTCTATTCCAAGAAAGCATTACTATTGATACTAGTGGATTCATTAGTTAACTCCTCTTTCTATCAACAACGAATTTGAATTTAGTTGTCTCCATTCCTTAAACCTTTGCAATAAAACTGGATAATAAATATTCTTAGATATCTCTTCCCATTCATGATAACTACTCAATAGCTCAGTATAGTTAGATCCATCTACCATATTTAGAAAATTGTCTATATAAAAATCAGAATTCTTTTGAGGTTTAATCTCTAGTACATGATTCATCAAATTAATTGTTGAAAAAGAGCAAACTGACTTATCCAATACCTTTATACTAGTATCCTTTGATTGAATATAATCAATTAAATCATCATTTTTTAGCATATAGACATTAGCTTTTCCAGCTAATCTTTCCATCAAAATAGAAAGTAGTTTCTTTTGTCCGTTAGAATAAATCAACAAATTTTTTCTTTTTTCAATAAACATTTCAAAATGGTCATCTACTTGTTCTCTTATTTGAATTCTATCGTCTAACGCCTTACCTCTTTTTTGACTGAGTGCATCTTCTAATGCAAATAAAATAGTCTTCCCTATATTTGGTGTTTTGTTATAATTATTAATAAATAGTGCTCTCGTCATTTCACTTACTATTTGTTTTGTAAATTTATCCAACTGGTCTTCTTGTATATATCTTAAAAAGAAGTCAATCCGATTTCTCCAAAAGTAATAAGTAGGAAAAGTAGTAGATCTATTAGCAGAACCCATTTTATGCCAAGCTTTAGATTTACTGTTTACGATTATTTTGTAACCCTTTCTCTTCATTCTATAAAACCATTCAATATCATCCCAGTAGATAAAGCAACTTTCATTCATCAG
Source organism: Niallia sp. FSL K6-0212 (assembly GCF_038007605.1). Lineage (NCBI taxonomy): Bacteria > Bacillati > Bacillota > Bacilli > Caryophanales > Bacillaceae > Niallia > Niallia sp. FSL K6-0212. The sequence goes on from NZ_JBBOXL010000001.1 coordinate 211,989, forward strand.
TCCTATTTCCTTAATAACACTAGACCGTATCATCACAGAGCATGCAGGAATGTAATCACATTCAATTTCTGTGGGAATAATGTGACTATCTATTTCATTTTTGAACATTGGACTATTATTGAAATTTTCCCAATCTATAAAGGAACCAAACTCTTGCAAATACCCTGGCCGATTTTGTAAATATAACTTCGATCCGACTGCTGCAACCATTTGATTTTCTTCCATATAATCAAATAATTCATCTATTGAATTTTTATCAACATAAACATCATTATCTAATAACATAATATATTTATAATCTTTATCTAATACAGCACTAATACCTTTGTTAAATCCACCAGAACCCCCAAGATTTTCTTTATTTCTGATGATAACTACCTCTTCTTGCGAGTAAATTTCTCTTATAGCTTCAACCGACCCATCTGTTGACGCATTATCAACTATATATAAATCAAATAATTGGTGGTTTGAAGTTTGTAATACTGAATGAATACATTTTATAACGTCGTCCTTCTTATTCCAATTACATATAATTACAGCAATTTTTTTTTTCACTTTTTCCTCCCTAACTACCATACTGGAATATAATGTTGTAAGTACATGAAGCCTTTCTGCTTTAAAAATTCCACTGCATAATCTCTTCCTGTAGAAGTAGCAATTATAATTAAATCAAATTTTTCATTTAATGCTCCTAAAGGTGAATAAATAGTAACACCGTTACTCTTCTCACCCCATATTAAGCTGTTAATATCAATAAAACCAAAAATACGCATATTATTTTTCTCTAGTTCTTTGTGGATTAATTTTCCTCCACCGCCGGAACCCCATATAAAAACTTTATTAATCGATGTCTTTTGATCCAATAATCTCTTTATTTGACTAACTTTTATTTTCGCGTCTATTTCTCTTTGTTTCTGAGAAAAAGTAGTCGATAGTTGCTTAGAATGAACTCGATATTTAAGTAATTTTTCTGTTAACTTAAACATCTTACCTTTATGTGACATTCTAAAAAAGAATTCATAGTCTTCCGCATATTGATACTCGAAATTATAAGCACTATCTAATACTTTTAGGATAGATCTACGAAACATAACTGAGGGATGATTAAGGCAATTACCAATCCATAATCTTTCACTTATTTCTTTAGCAGAATGAGCATAATTATACCAATTTTGTAGTTCCTCCAGATGAGACTTCTTGATGTCTTTCTCATGTGAAAATGTTTTTACCTCTGTTGCTACCAATACATACTCACTATTATTTTCTAGAAACTCCACTTGCTTTTCTAATCTTCTACTATATGCAAAATCATCTCCATCCATACGTGCAATGTAATTACCTTTTGCTAGAGATAATCCTTTATTTAAAGCAAATACGATTCCCCTGTTCTTATTCAAATAATGATATGAGATCCGTGAATCTTCTAAGGAAAGAATATATTCTCCTGTTCCATCTGTAGAACCATCATCGATAATGAGCAATTCAAAACTAGTTAAGGTCTGGTTAAGGATAGATTTTACACTTTCTTCAATGAATTCTCTATTATTATGAACAGGCATTATTACTGAAACTATTGGTTGCATTTTACTCCCCTCTTAATTCTATAGCGCAAAGTGAATTTAATTTCCTACTATAAAATCCTCTATAGTAAAGATTTGATTTTCCTTTAATCCATATTCTTTAATTAATTTATTTTTAATAGTAAATCTATGTTCTGATATAACAGTAATTAGTATATTGAAAGAAATCAATTCGTTTTTAATTTTGGAAGGATTTTGAATGATAACTCCATCCAGCTCCTTATTTGCTACACCTTCTTTATTATCTAGGAAGGCATTAATTAATTCCCCATTGTGTTCTAGCTCTTTTTTTACAAGATACCCCAATCTTTTAGTACCAAATACCATGATTTTCTTTCCATTTATCTTCATTTTTTTTATAACTTGATTAATGTCGATTTTAAAATGAGGAAATACTGGACTTTCACCGAATTTTCCACAAAATTGATCAAATAATTTCTTTTTATATATGTCCGCTTTCTCAGTGAGACTATATAATTTTGATAATACATTTTTTTCAAATTCTAATTGGTTATAATAATTGTATTGTTTATTTGCATGGATTAATTTAGCACACCAATCAAATAAATGATTAAAATTAATCTCTTCAATGGAAGCAAATGATACAAAAGATAGAAAATAATGTAATTTCATCTCTTCATCTGAAGGAACAATACCTATTTTCGCGAGCTCTTTTTTCCTGATCTTATTAGCATACAATTGTTGTTTTGAAAATCCATTTGTACTAATTTGATTTTGATGTCTCCTATATAAATATAAAGGTTCTGAAATACAAGACATTTTTATATCTGGGTGCAATGAAGAGTACCATTCATAATCTACTGCCGCTTCAAATGATTCATCATGATATAAACAATTATGCTTTTCTACTTTATCCTTTCTAAACATCATAAATGCTGGGATTCCAGGATTAAAGATTTGATTTGCTCGGATAATATCATTATCCGAACTAAATTTTATAATTGTATCTTGCTGGTTTTCACCAAATTCTTTAACCCAACACGAAACAACATCAATATCTAGATGTCTTTCTAAGAAATGCAATTGTTTCTCTAATCGATCAGGTAAATTAATATCATCTGAATCAGAAATGGCAATGTACTTTCCCTTTGCCTTGGAGTATCCTGTATTTCTAGCAGTGGCAACACCTCTTTTTTCATTATGCTCCACTAATACTATTCTTGAATCATCTATACTTTTTATTATAGCTTTCGTTCTATCAGATGAACCATCATCTACAATGATTAGCTCAAAGTCTGTATATGTTTGATTTAATATGCTTTCTATCGTCTCTTGAATGAACTTTTCCCTGTTATAAACAGGCATAATTACACTCACAATAATACTCATAAATTTACTCCCAACATTACAACTAATTCCTTAAAAGCCAATTTTGTTATTTACAGGTTAATTATAATCCTTCAATAATATTCACTAATGAATCTAGATCTTCAAAATAATTTTTATTCATTACGTATCCCATTTCTGTTAATTGTTTTCCAATCTCTATTACATATTGGCTAGCGATAATCACAATTCTATCTGGATTAATATCTTTGAGAACCGCAGGATTTTTAACTTCTTTCATAAAAAAAGTGTTATTCCATTTTCTCTCATCATTATCACTATAAAAACAAACATCAAAATCAAATTTATTAAGCCTTTTCGTGAAATTTTCTGCTTTTTCCCCCGTCCCAAATATTACAATTTCCTTAGTTAATAATATTGCTCTTTCCGGATATTTATCGTATTTATAACCACTTTTATCTAGATAAAAAAAATATTCTTTTTTAAAAGGGTGATCATTTAAATAATGCCAAGGCTTTGAAGCAGTTGTAAAATGAACGATTGAAGGGTTTTCTTTTACCTCTTCAAATGATTCAATGTTATCAAAACCAGCAGATTTATAATCTAAAGAAAATAGCTGTGTTCTTAAATTCCATTTATAATCAATTTGAAACCAATTATCATGTAGAAGAAAATTTAATATGCTTTGATCATGTGCTATTAATTTTTCTGGATACTTCTTTATATATTCAAATGCTTTTATAGTAATATTTTCTTTTCTCCATTTATCTAAATTTATAACTAAAACACCAGCATTAAAATAAGGTGCACCCTTTGGAATATCAATTTTATCGTAGCCATCATACTCATTAAATTTTATTGCCCCTACAACAAAATCTCCAATGTCTATATTCCATAATTCCGTAATATCTTTTCTAACAAGAATATCACAGTCTAAATATATTACCTTTTTTACATCCTCTCTAAATAATTCAGAAATCATTAATCTATAATAGGTTGCTTCCGAAATATGACCATCTAAGTTTGCACCATTAAGCTCTTTTCTGTTGATTCTTTTAAAAGAAAGGTCTCCGTTATACTTTTCTACTATTTCACTAATAAGTTTCTTCTTTGTTTCCTCTATTCCGCCATCAATTACAACAATATTTAGCCTAGAAGACTCTATAGTATTTACTAGCAATGAAGTTAAAGCTGCTGCAAAATGCTGATTATACTGATTGTCTACCGAAAAGACCACATTAATTTTTTCCATCATTTGTAATCTTCTAATTTATTAATCTTTGGAAAGAGCTTCACTTCGTAAGAGTATACTTCATTAGGATCTTCACATAATGAAAACAACGGCTTATATTTTTCTGGTATATAGATACCACAATAATTATTATCAACAGAATATAAGTTGCTATGATACTGGTTAGGTAATACATCCAAGATTGCTTCTACAGTAGTCTCAACAATTTCATTTCTATTTGTACGAAAATCGTGCCAAACTACTACTGTGTTCTCATAACCCACGAATTCAAAAATTTTCTTAGTATCTATATAAATACCTTGATATGAATGATCTCCGTCAATAAAAACTAAATCCACTTTCTTTTTAATATTCTCGGAATAATTAAAGACAGCAGAATCTTCTTCAAAATGAGTAACATTACTAATATTTTTTGAAAAAAAGCGGCTAAAATTATTCTTATTACAGTATTTTTCAAAGACTTTAATTAATCCTTCATCGTTGTCTGGTAAAGACACACTATAGCAATACTCAGCAATTTCAGAAATAGTCGATATACTTTCACCTGTCCAAGTTCCTATCTCTAAATAAACTTTTAAGTCTAATCTCAACATCAATGCTTTTAAAAAAAAGTAATCTAGCACAGTTGATCCTCCCGACAAAAAGGTTAAGTCTTTAATAGTTATATGTCTATTAATTGATTCAATTAATTTACCCAAATTTACTTTTTGAAATTTATCAGATAATAATCTACTATTTTTTAAATTAGTGTTTTCCACTACTGGGTTAAAAATCCAATAATTTTTGATTCCCATTACTCTTAATTGTTCACTAATTTGATTAACATAATAGCTTGTAATAATAGTTTGAACATCTTGAAATTCTAATAATTTATCTGGAGAAAAAACAGGCAAACATTCAAATTCTCTTCCCCATTTTGATTTATCATTATCAACAAAACCAATAATTTGATATTTAGATTTTAAGAAATAGTATGCACTTTGTCCGAGTTGAGAAGCACCAAATAATATTACCTTTTCCATTAAATCAATTCCTTCTTATTTACTATCGTATATTCGTTATAATCAGAATCACCGATTTTGTAGTGCTTAAACATCACTATTTCTAAATTATTTAATTGACACAATTCGTATAATTCTTTTATTTCAATACTATTATCAATAATTTGAAGCTCTTCTGGTGATTTTATTCTTAAATTATCAAGAAACAGTGGATCTGGAATAGAAATAAAGACTGTACCATTCTCTTTTAAATGGGACTTTATACTTTTAAATAAATTATTATAGTTTGAACGTGGTATATGTTCCATTACATCAAACAGAGTTATCAAATCAAATTTATTTCCCAGCTTAATTTCGGTAATATCACCTTGTCTAAAATCTAAGTTTACATATTTTTCTCTAGCACTTTGAATCATCTTTTCAGATAAATCAATTCCTATTACTTTATTAGCCCCTAATTCACTAATATGATTTGTAGTAATCCCATTACCACACCCTAAATCCAAAACCTCAAAACCAGGTTTCATTAAATAATTTAATCTCTTTTTTATATAATCAAGTCTCTGGTTCCCCATAACATGATATTGATTCACATAATCTGACATTAAATCGTAATATTCTTTAATATCATTTTCGTCTTTCTTCGATAAGTTTATCATCGACTTAGCATTTATTGCTTTAATATTCTTTGAAACAGTATAATTAAAAATTTGAAAATCATAAATTCCCATATCAATTAATTGGTCACTTATTTCATTATGGTAAGTGCTACTAATAATAATCTCATCAAAAGAAATACTACTTAATTGATCTGGACTAATAATTTCTAGATCAGCTAAATATGTTTGGTGTAAATTTTGATTATTATCACAGAAATAAATAACTTCATACTGGTTACTTAATAATTCTTTTGCAATTTGTCCTAATTTGGAAGCACCAAAAAGTATCACTTTTTTTTTCATCTATTAAAACTCCATTTCGTGTATTAAATCAATCTTGTAATAATGCATAATTTTGTTCTATGTGCTAACTATTATTAATGGTCTAAAGCCATATGTTGGATAGTTAAAATTTTGATATTTGTTAATGTTTGCTACATCAAATGCGTTCCCATTTTCCCCTATCCACAAATTATTTCTCTTAAATCTCCCTCTCGTAATATACTCAGTATCATTATTAGATAGCTTTTTACTACAAACGGTTACTAATCCATCAATTAAATTCCAAGTATGCCCACTTAATTTCCCACAGCTACCTATATATCTTACCCAATCATTATTTGTATCCTTGTCAAAGTTTCCCCCAGTCATTAATCTCACCGTGACATTTGAGGTAGGCATTAATGTTTTATTACCTCCGATACTTCCTAATGAGTAACTCAGAAGTTGTGAATACGAGATACTATGTTGAATATTTCGATCAGCAATCATTTTCTTCTTACCATCTAACTCATCAACCATAATAAAATAAAAGTCACCATCTGGATAAGCAGAAGCCTCAGGTGGGAGAAATCCTCCTTTTTCTTCTCCTAATCCAGAAAAGAGTCCAACTTTGTTATATTTAGCAGAATAATGGCAACGGATCCTTTGACCAATTTTTATTGAATTGATATCATTCACTTCATTAATATGGTACAATCGGCCTGTTTTATCAATTTCTACTCCTGTAAAATAAAAATGCTTATCATCAATAACTCGGATAACCACAGTATGCTCTGTCATTTCCAATTTTGAAATTTCAAAAAGAATGTCATTTAATTTCTTCACGTAAAGTTCATTGCTGTTATGTTTAGCACTAGCAGTAAACTTCCTAGCGATACCATCTATTGTAATTTCCATATTTTTCGAACCTAGTTTACTAGTAGAGCCGAGAATCTTTAATGAAGTTCCTGTAAATCGAAATTCTAATACAGAATTGCGGCTAGAAACCATTTGTTTTACAGGATAATCAATTGCAGTGCTCGGCGCGTAATTTTCCTTCTTCCATTCTCCTTGAAAGTGAAAGGCTCCACAGTCACTTGCATAAAACTTGTAATTTTGCTGATTAGCATTAGTCTCAAGAAGTAAATGCACATTATAGATGCTACCATAGATTTGATTAATCGTTTGCTTGCATCGATTAACAAATGGTTCAAATGCCTGAATCACTAATTGAGCCTTTTGATAAATGTCATTCGTCTTTCTAATTTCTGCCGCTCTTATAATCAATGCTTGATATTGTGTTCTATTTATCGGAAGAATATATACTTTATAAAAATCGTTATTCGTTAACTTTTGCATTTCATTGTTTAATTGATTAATAGCTTTATCAAGCTTTCTTGCTTGTTTTTTCTCGGCTAACTCTTCCATTTCTCTGAAAGTCTTTATAACTCTTTCCTGTAATTTTACATATTGTGCTGTCGAATATTCCATTTTGCTTATCGAATTTAAGTAGTTATCGCTTTGTATAGCAGTAAATGCAGTATTTTTATGCCAATCAATTGGTACTACAGCTTTCGTTAATCTTTGCTGGATAATTGTACTTAATGTCTGATAGGCAGCTCCGTTAATAGCCGCTCCGCCATTGGTAGTATTAATTACATCGATATTTTTGTAGAAGGATATATAATGCTCTAAAAAATGTTTCATATTAATAAAACCCTTAGTAGTCTTTATTAGATTGCCATGTACGTCTTCTACCATTAGGAAATTATCTCTATTATCTAGAGGCTTTTGCATTTCATTCTCTATCTCAGTAGAGTAGTGTTGCTCCCCTTTTAATGCCAGGTTTTGTCCAACCAAAAGGACTGGATTACAACCTAACTCGCATGCAAGTTGCAATGTAACTGCAGCAATAGTTGGTGCATCATTAATTCGCTTTAAGGTTTGATCTGATTCCCCCATATAATATGGTGTAACGGTATCCTGAGAAGTAATCATATGAAGCTTAGGTCCTGGATAATGCTTAAGTGTTTCAAAGCCCACGCTCGTCCCATAAATCATGGGGACATCCGTTACATCTTCTTCTAGCATCTTTGTAAATACCGAATAGTTAATATCTTGAGGATCATATGTACAAACAGCATCGGGAATGATTCCATTGGCAATGAGTGCTTTATTAGCTGATCCAACCGCAAAAATAAATGCTGTCTTTTGTTCTTTTATTTTTCTTAAATTTTCGTATTCTTCTTCTAATGATGGTCCAGCAGAAACAATAATAAGTGGCTTATCTTTGAACACTGACTCAAAACCACTTAAAATATTTGGGCTAGTTAAGGTAACAGGCAAATTAAGCAAACTATTCAACGTCCAGCGAGCACTAAATTTATTGTCAATATAATTGCTTTCATACTTTGCTGTAACAGCTGCTTTAAAGTCTTCTGTAAACTTTTCAAACTTTTGTTTAAAGATTCTTTCATAGCTTGGTAAAGCTATCAGCATGATTCTTTCTTGGATATTTCCCATTATATTTATTAAAAAATCTTTTGAATCATCTTGTTCTGTATCAATATAAACATTTTTTAACCGACTTAAATCCACCATATCTAATCTATTTAATTCAAGAAAATAGTTAAATACGTTAGGTACTGGTTCAAACAGGGAATAATTCATATTAGGATATCTATTTAATAACGTCTCTACATGATATCCAAGTCCCACACCATAAAATAAAACATGATCATACTTATCCAATTCATCCTTATAACGCTCGATTAGTACTTCTGCTTCCTTCTTTGGATCATATTTACTGTGAAGAAAATAAGGTCGATTCTCAATCGTAACAGAAAGCGTTGGCGCATTCTCCACCTTTGATTGCAGAACTTCGATATTGTTCTTATCCGTACTATCTTTCAAAGCACTCAAGGAACTACGTAAATAAGGAAACATATTCATGAGAATGGTTTGTTTCTCCCCCGTCATCTGATTCCCCCCCAATCAATTCCTGTTTTATAGTAAATTTTCTTCTCTTATCCATGTTTTTAATGTGTCCTTTGATATTACTTCTTCTTCGTTTGGATTTATTTTTTCGTATGTGGGAGTAATTAAATTAGGATATTCTCCGCCCGTCGCACCATATGGTGGCCTGATTATATACATATCATCTGTTTCTAATGCAACTCGACCTTCATCTTCAGTCATTAATTCCTCATACATCTTTTCACCAGGACGTAAACCGATCTCCTTAATATTAATACGATTTAAGCTGTATTGTTGCTCCATTTCTTCAATAATGATTTCCACTAAATCCTGAAGGCGTATAACAGGCATTTTTAAGACAAAAACTTCGCCGCCATACGCGATTGAATTTGCTTTTAGCATTAATGATATCGCCTGCTTAGGTGTCATCATATAGCGTAGCATTTCTTTATTTGTTACGGTCACATACCCTTTTTCTACAATTTGCTTTTTAAATAATGGGATAACCGATCCCCTAGATCCCATAACATTCCCGAATCGAACCGAGCTGAAAATCGTATTTTTCGGCCCTTTTTGATAATTAGCTGCTGAAATCAGTCTTTCTGCTGTTAATTTAGTCGCTCCATAAGCGTTGGTAGGTGCAATGGCTTTATCCGTGCTGGTAAACAGGACTCTATCAACACCAGCATCTAAGGCCGCTTGAATGACATTCTGTGTTCCGATGACATTTGTCTTTACTGCTTCAAAGGGATTATATTCACATGCAGGCACATGTTTCATAGCTGCCAAATGAAAAACATAATCAATATCTTCCATAGCCATCAAGAGTCTTTGCTGGTCTCTAACATCCCCAATTAAATATCTAATATTTGCTCTATTTCCCATCTCTTGTTGCAACTCAAATTGTTTATATTCATCTCTGCTAAAGATGCGAACAACTTCAGGATCACATTTTAATAGCTCCATCAGAAGATGTTTGCCTATTGTTCCTGTACCGCCAATAATCAAAATCTTTTTATTAAAATATAAGTTATTGTACATTCTTTTAGCTCTTTCCTATTTTTTTATAACCTGAAAAGTCTTTTCTGTTATAGATATAATCGATTCAAACTGAGGAAGAATTTCATAGGAAATAATATCCCCGATTAAGATAAAATCATGATTTTCTATTGCTTCTAACAAGTTAGGTAATTCATTATCTAAGTGACTAGATACCAACAAGAGATTTTCTCTATATTCATCTAACTCCATGTTACAAATACCTTTTATCGTATTATAAATCCAGTTCAGCCCCTCCAATAAATCTTGAAGCAAGACCCAGGATTCTTCCGTTGGAGATTGATAGAATTGCTCTGTAAGCTGTTTAATAATAGGGACAGCCCGCCCACAGTATTCATTTAGGGATACCGTTAAATCACTAATAAATTCTTTTATTGTTTTAGTAACTAATTGTATCTTTTCAATTTTGCCGATATCCTCTGTCAGTTTATATTCAAAATCTCTATAGACTTCCGTACCGTTTATAATCAAGTGGCTAAAATACAATTTGTTTTTTTCTAAGTCTTCATTAATTTTTTGTATCAGCACTTCTATATTTTCGACACTATTTTCATAGGTAATTATTTCCTTCGTTAAGTGTAATTCCATTTAGCAACCTCCAACAATATGTTCTACTTACTATATCGGTATGATTCTCAAGAATTGAATAATAAAAAAGCATATAAATATTGGAAGCGTAGTAGATAAAAATATAAGATACAAAAAAATGGCTACCGAATTCGGTAGCCATTTTTTGCTATTTATTATCCTAATAATTGTAATACTGATTGTGGACGTTGGTTTGCTTGAGCAAGCATAGATTGAGATGCTTGAGAAAGGATGTTAGACTTAGTCATTTCCATCATTTCTTTCGCCATATCTACGTCACGTACACGAGACTCAGCAGATTGTAGGTTCTCAGAAGAGTTACCTAAGTTGCTGATTGTATGCTCTAGACGATTTTGGAAAGCCCCTAATTTAGAACGTTCAGCAGAAACTTGGCTGATCGCAGCATCGATTACAGAAATAGATGCTGTAGCAGTTTTATGAGAACGGATATCTAATGCATAAGTTTGAGTAGCATCTTTGTTTCCAACATCTGTTAATTTATTTTGGCTACCAGATGCAAATACAGCATTCGCTGATTTATTTACTAATTCAGCAGAAATAACTGTTCCGTTGTCTGTTTTTACACTTGGTCCAGTAGTACTAGCACCACTAGCATTAAAGAATGTTTCGTTAGCATTTGCAGTTGCAACAGTTTTAAAAGTTGAAGATCCGCTAAGTTTAGCAGATCCCTCAGAAGTACCAGCAACACCAAGAGCTTCTGCGCGCATATCAAAAATGTCGATAGTGAAGTTTTGTAGTGAGTTAGCACCGATTTGTAGTTTAATACCACCACCACTGAAATTACCAGCAGCAGAAGTATATTTACCAGCTGCAGCTCCAGCACCAGAAAGTTCTTGTGAACCATTCAATAGTTTCTTTTGGTTAAACTCAGTATTGTTACCAATACGGTTAATTTCAGAAGTTAATTGGTTTAATTCTTTTTGTAATTCTTGACGGTCTTGATCTGTATTTGTATCGTTCGCTGCTTGTGTAGCAAGTTCACGCATACGTTGTAGAATGGAATGCGTTTCGTTTAAAGCACCTTCAGCTGTTTGGATCAATGAGATACCATCTTGAGCATTACGTTGTGCTTGGTTTAAACCGCTGATTTGTCCACGCATTTTCTCAGAAATTGCTAGACCAGCTGCGTCGTCTCCTGCACGGTTAATACGTAAACCAGAAGATAATTTCTCCATAGATTTAGAAGCATTTGCTTGGTTTGCACCCATTTGGCGATATGTATTCATCGCTGATAAGTTATGATTGATAATCATTGTTTGTTTTCCTCCCTGAATATAAATAGTTCCACATCCATGTGGTTAGCCGGTCATTTCAAGTAGTCGGCCGCCTTCTTGAATTGCCGTTCTATTAAATATATCGTCAGGCTATGATTTATGTTTAGTATATTGACTATAAAAATCTAATTATTTTTTCCTAATTTGATTAGTAAGATTTTTTATAAACTCAACGGAGGCATCTCCAGCTTCATTATTTTCATTTTGAATAGCTACATAGACCTCTTTTCTATGTATTTCGATATTTTTGGGAGCCTCGATTCCGATTTTTATTTGCTCTCCTTCAATTGCAAGGATCGTAATTTCAATATCATTTGCGATTTTTATCGATTGATTTACTTTCCGTTTTAATACAAGCATTATTTAGAACCCTCCTTTTGTTCCTTAAAAAGAAAAAGTTCATGTTTTGTTTGGTAATCTGAATCTACTAATATGACTTGTTTTCCTCTTTTCAATCTATCGTTTATAACAATAGGGCCCTGAAGATTAGCTGTAATGCTTTTCAATTCTTCTTTAATAGTTAATAGAGAAAAGATAACTACTTCCTTTGTATCTTGTATATTCAATAACTCTTTCACATCTTCGGGAATTTTCACTGCGTATTCTTTAAAATACAAAAATGGATCAATCATTACAAAAGCTAATGAGGGGGTTGCTACTGATTGAAGTACAAAAAGGTCTGCTCCTCCTTCTAAAGGTAATATATAAAATTCCTTTTCCTCTTCAAATCCAGGTAATCCTTGTTCAAATCGAATTATTTTATCTTTTTCTATAGCAACATTCCCATGAAATTTCGTTTTAATTTCCACTTTATAACCACCATTCTTATTTTCAATTTATTCTTTGCATTTGCTAGAAGAAAAATTCCGTTTGATATCCTATCTATAGTTACTTCTATTATAAACGAAAAAAGCTATCCAATCGGACAGCTTATCGTAAGAAGTCTACTAATGATCTTTGAATAATTTGCGCTCCTACTTGAAGTGCTGCATTATGAACCATTTGCTGTGTTAAGTAGCCCATCACCGCTTCTTCAAAATCCATATCTTCATTCTCAGAAAGGGTTTTATTGGCAACAACTTCTTGCTGCTTCAATCTACTCTCTACCATTTCAGCACGATTCAATTGTGCTCCTAATTGGGATTGTGTAGAAACCACATTATTTATATATCCATCAATAGCATCTAATGATTTAGTTATTTCCTTCCCTGTTGCATCTGGATCCGAGATCATTTTCTTAATGGCCTCAATCCCGCCGAACATATCTAATGAAAAAGCTTCATTTGAAACGACATTAACAGGAATGGATACACCTTTCGAAACTTCTAATAGCACACGATTTGAATTCGTCGAAACAGCAGTATCTTTTGAAATAACGATACTTTCACTATCTAAATTCTTTTCTACAGCAACTGTTTCTCCATCTTTATATGCTAATTCTTCTTGATAGGTATACGTGATTTCTCCCGTACTTTCATCGATTTTAATCGAAGATCCATTTTTATCTTTATACATATTATCTGTGCTATCATAGGTGTAATTATTCCCTTGATAATTTATTACATATTCAGAAGGATTAATAGATCCGTCTGCTAAGCCAGCCTGGAATCCACCGAATTCCATATTTATTTGATTTAAATTCATTGGAGAAGACGCTGTATCAGTGCCATTAAAAATATACTTATCCCCTACTTTTGTTTCTGCCAACGTAACCAGCTGTTCTTGTAATGTTGTAATTTCATTTACGATATTCTTGCGTGCTGTTTCATCATAGGTATCATTTGATGCTTGTACTGTCAATTCTCGAATTTTTTGTAAAATTTGATTCGCGCTATCTAGAGCGGTATCAGCATTTTCCATCCAGTTATATCCTTCATTAAGGTTTCGCTGATATTGTTTTATCTCCGCTACTTGTGTACGATAACGCATCCCTTTCATGGCTACAACTGGATCATCAGAGGGTTTTGTTATTTTTTTTCCCGTTGTAATTTGATCAGAAAGTCTTTGTAAATCCGAATAGCTGTTACTAATGTATTTCAAATTATTATTAGTAAGCATTGATTGTGTTACTCTCATTTGCCCATTACACTCCTAGTTTTAATTAGTTAGGAAATGGAAATTTTTATCTTCCTCCAACACCCATTCCATTAATAACTTTATCAAGCATTTCATCCACGATTGTAATCATTCTTGCCGCTGAATTATATGCCTGCTGGTATTTGATTAAGTCAATCATCTCTTCATCAATTGATACACCACTTACAGACATTCTTGTTTGTTCAACAGAATCTCTTAATATTCCTGAAGTTCTTTCCATCCTATTTGCTTCAGAAGCTTGTTCCCCTAATTTACCGATAATCCCTTGATAAAAGGCTTGGACATTTGTTTTATTTCCGCCAAAATCAAGAATAGAATCTTTTACTTTCGCAAGGTTTAGTGCATTTGTTCCATTTCCAGCAGAGGCTTCTGTAGCAGCTGCTATATTCTCTACATCCTCTAAAATTTCCTTAGACAATACAATACTAGCAGCTGCACCTTTCGGGTTATCAGCTGTTATATTACTGTCTGTAAAACTAAAGAAGTCAATATCTTTTGCTACTCCATCTTGTATTTCATTTAAACTATATCCGCTTCGGTGAACTTCATTAAAGGCAGTTGCAAACGTATAGACCATTTCATCTAAATCGTCAAACATAGAATTATATATGCCCTTTATTTCTCCACCTTCCATGTAACCGTAACCCTCAATTACGCCTTTCAGCTTACCTTGACTATTTAAGGCCTTGAAATCGTTTAAAGTGTACAGGCCATTTGCAGCATCCGCATCCGAATCTGTTTCTATTCCGTCAAACTTGCTTTTAGCAGTTGGATCATCATTCAGTTTAAAAAATTTAATAGAGGTAACAGGACTGTCTAATTCATCTCTACTATCAAATTGAATATGGATTCCATTTGCTGTTTTTGTTGAGGCATCTATAAGTTTTATAGGCTGGCCATTTGAATCTGTTAATATGTCACCTTCAGGCGTTGCCATGTATACATCATATAATCCCTCAGCACTTGCCCGAGCTAATCCGCCGCTTGACTTAGCTTCTACTTTAATATTCATCATGGTAGAAAGAGAATCTAGCAATCTATCACGTTCATCGTATAAATCGTTAGGCAAATAACCATTAGGCTCCACAGCACCTATTTGCTGATTCAATTGGTTAATTTGTTTTAACACACTATTAATATTATCTTCCGTATTTTCTAATTCACTTCTGTTATCTTTTTGAATTGCTTTTAATGAAGAATACATATATTTAAACGTATCCACAAGAGCAGAGCCGCGTTCTCTAACAACTCTTCTTGCCCCTTCATTTTCTGGCTCTGTCGCTAAATCCTGTAAGGAATTCCAAAATTGATCCATACTATTCGAAATTCCTGTTCCAGATAACTCATCCATAACATTTTCCATTTGTGATAGCATTTGTGCCTTTGAATCCCAATACCCCAATTTACTAGACTCTTTACGATATTGCATATCTACAAAGCTATCTCTTATCCGTTCGATCTGATCAGCTTGAACACCAGTCCCCAAATGCCCTGGCATCACTGGACTATTCTGACCAACTGCTGGATATCCTTGTGTAGCAGCTAAACTTACTCTTTGTCTTGTGTAACCTAATGTATTAGCATTTGCAATATTATGCCCTGCTGTAGCAATAGCCGATTGCTGTGTAGTTAGAGCACGCTTTGCAGTTTCTAAGCCCATAAAGGTTGAAACCATTGATTCTCCTCCTAAACCTTTGATTCAAATATCGAATATCTTTCTTTTTCATAAGATGTTTTCGATTCTGAACGATTGTAATTATAGGTGTCTATATCGGGTTTTAATAAGTCAAGCGAGACCTCAATAAATTGCAGAGATTGATTAATAAGTTGTTGATTTGTCTCATTTTGCGTTTTTATTAACCCCAGCACTTCTACCAGTTTCTGTTTTATTTCCATTAATATATCTTTCGTTTGATCGTCAACCGTTTTTATAACATCATCTAATGTCGTCTGCTTTTGTTCACTACCTATAAAGCCATTACAATTCCATTGCAATTCTTGATCCTTTTTTTGAATAGCTTTTATTAACTTTTGTTCTTTTCCTGTTATTGCTCGTAATTGATCTGTATCCCCTTTAATAAGTATGTCTTTTTTTTCAAAAGAAAGTTTCAACAGATCTTCATGCAAGGAAAGTATGTCATTTAATGAAGCTTCAATCGTTTCGATCTGCATCCGAAATTCCACCTATCTTTCCTCAGCCCTTTTTCCAGAATGATAGAATTTTTTCGGCAACTTCTTTTGAGTCTACTTGATATGTTCCGTCACTAATTTGTTTTTTTAGCTCCTGAATTTTTTCAAGTCTAACTTCATCTTGTGTACCTTGAAGTTCTAACGCAGCTTTTGATATTTCCACTTTATCTTCTTTTTTAATATTTTGTGCAGCAGCATTTTTTTCCATTTGTTTTTTATATGGGTTCATATTTACTGGATTAAAATTATTAATTTTCATTTTTACACTCCTCTACAAAAAATTCGACCTTCCGTTTCATATATTGAATTTTAACTATAATCATCTTTCAGTTCTTGTTCTTCTATCTTCTATATCGGTCAAAAATTTTCCTTTTAAAGACTAAAACTTGTTTTTATAAAAATTAGACTGATATTCCTATTTCTATTCTAACCAGCCTATTCTTATTTCATGTTCTATTTAGGTAAATATCCCGATATAATAAAAAAAGCAGCATAGAATCCCAGAGAATTCACTTGCCGCAATAGTTCTAAATACTTATTCAGGTATAAATATTAATTAAAAGCCCTTGAATTTCTCCGACTGATTGTAATATATCTAAACCGTTTTTTTCTTTGTCTAATAAGGTATTGGTTAATTCCAACAACTTTTTATCCACTTCTTTAACGATCTTGTATACTTTCGTTCTTCCTCTGCGATTAAAACCACTTTGCTCTTCTAATTTCAAGGCATTGTTAACTGCTTCATCCATAAAATCTTTTACCATTTTTTTATATCTACGCAAATCATCTACCGTACGATGTTCCGATAATTTCTTCCCTTGTCCCTCAATTTCTTCTACTAATTTTGATAATTTTTCATAAACAGCCTGCTGACGATTTTTAGAAATAACTTCTTGAAAAGAAATACTTTCCGCTGGCAAGTTATCTTTACTTTTTATTTTATCCGTAGTTGTCCTCGAAACTCTCTGAACTTCCAAATATATACCTCCCTTTAATAATTATAAATATATTTAGATTTACAAGAGATGAAAAATTGTAATTAGGTTTATTGTTTTCCTTCTATATTATCATAAAACCAAAAGAAGAAAGCTAGTCCATCTTTTACCAGGACTAGCTTAGATTTAATAATTACGATTGTAGAAGCTGTAAAACTCCATTTGGTAATTGATTTGCTTGAGCCAACATCGCTTGCGCTGATTGATTCAAGATATTATTTTTTGTAAACTCGGTCATTTCTTGAGCCATATCTGTATCACGGATACGTGATTCAGCAGATGTTAAGTTCTCATTTGTTACTTGCAGATTGCTAATTGTATGCTCTAAACGGTTTTGTGTAGCACCTAGCTTAGCACGAATAGATGAAATCTGATTAATTGCTTGGTCAATATTGAAAATTGCTTTGCTTGCACTATCATTTGAAAGAATACTTAAATCATTTATTCCAAGTTTTACTGTGCTTAATTGCGGGATATCAATATTTAAATTCTGATTTGTATTGGCACCAATTTGGAATGTTAGGGCTTTGTTTGTTAAATCAAATTGCGATTCGCCTTCTTTAACATTTGCTCCAAAAGATAACTTCAATCCGCCGTGCTCTACTTCTCCATTTCTTGTAATGAGCTCTTTCGAGAAAGTAATTGGCGTTGTAGAATCATCTTCATTTACTTTAGATACAGATAATGTAACTTTAGATTCTATTTGAACTTTTGCTGTACCGTTTCCAGTGATTTGTGTTGTATCTATCTTTATTTGCTTGCCAGTTTCTGTTCCAATTGTCTCTTCTGCACCATCTTCACCAACTACTGCCGCAAGCTGTCCAATAGAAAATCCGCTTGGATCAAAAATTTCAATATTGGCGCTTCTTTTTGTTCCATCATCCTGATATCCTGTAACTACAACAGAGTATTCTCCTAATGCTAAGTCACTGTCTGAATCCATTGTAAGAACATCTGAGGAACTGATTCCAGCACCTGGCTGATTTAACGTATTAACAAATTGTGGAGTTCCCGAAACTGCCACTTCATATTTGCCAGTTGCTAAGGTAGGATCTACTACTGTCGGAACCTGCTTTAAATTTGTTTTATCCTGTTCTCCTACAAGGAATTGTGTATCTACCGCACTAGAACCATCTAATAGTTTACGCGTATTAAATTCAGTTTTAGCAGCAACACTATCAATCTCTTTTAATAACTGATCAATTTCTAATTGAATAGACTCACGATCTGAATCTGTATTTGTGTCATTTGCTGCTTGCACTGATAATTCACGCATACGTTGAAGCATTGAGTGTACTTCGTTCATTGCTCCTTCCGCTACTTGCATTAAAGAAACGCCATCAAGTGAGTTGCGTTCTGCCATAGATAAACCTTTAATTTGTGAACGCATTTTTTCTGAAATTGCAAGCCCTGCTGCATCATCGGCTGCACGATTGATTCTTAAACCAGAAGATAGTCTTTCTAGGTTTTTGGAAGTATTGAATTGGTTTTGATATAGATTACGGTAAGCATTTAGTGCCTGAATATTGTGATTAATTTTCATTTTAATATACTCCTTTTGTTTTAATTTTTATCATATGTCATGATATTTTTTTCGTATGCCAATGTTTTTTGGCGAAGACCAGTATTTATCTTAGGTGTTTTTTCTTTCATGCTTACAGACCAAGCTGCAAGTAGTTCTTCTATTATCGTTTTGACTTCTTGGATAATGGATATATCTTTTTTTAAATTGGCATCAATAAGTTTTCCTGCAATATAGTTATATAACATGTCTAGTTGATCGGCGATAATTCCTGCCTCATAGTTAATCCCAGCGCCAAGTCTCCAGACAATGTCATTAGCTTTCTTTAATTTTACATTCGCGAGGATATAATCCTTATTTTCTATGTTTTCAATTGCTTCTTCTAAATTATTTAGACATGCTTCATATAATAATGCTGTGAGTTCTTGTGGAGATTTTTGATAGAGTACTTCTTCTGAAATAAGGTTAGCCATGATTTTCCACCTCCAAAATGCTCCTGCTTTTTTTATCGGAACATCTTTTAATTTCTTTAATATTTTTTATTCATTTCTTCAATTAATAGAAGAATTTCTGCTATTACTGAATATAATTGAGGAGGAATACTATCTCCTAAGTCCATATCTAATAGATTGGCAACAAGAGAGGAGTCTTCTTGCATATGGATATTATTTTTCTGGGCCAATTCTATTATTTGTTGAGCAACTGCTCCCTTCCCTTGTGCAACAACAGAAGGGGCAGTGCTTTTATCGTCATATTTTAATACTGCTGCAACTGGTCCATTTCTTTCAAAGCGATTTTTTTGATTATAATATCTTGTCATGCTCATATTTGTAAGTTAACTCCTTTCTCTTGTATGAAATCATTAACGCTGGCAAGTCTTTTATTATCTTTTTTCTCTATTGTATCAGCTGAAGGATTTGTAAGATGCGTAAAATGGATATTTTGTACTTGATAACCAATCTCTTGTAAACGATCTACCGCAATTTTAGATAGTGGCGACATTTTCTTTTCAAAATCTGCTGAATCATTTTTTACGGTGATGGATAGATTGCGATCTGTTGCATTCAATAAAATTCCAACATCTCCTAATTTCTTCGTTTCTAAAAGAAAGTAAAGATTGCAATTTTCCCAATCTACTTGTTCCCCTTTTGATTTTGAATTGATAAATACTTGTATGTTCTCATTTTTCTCGCCTAACAGCATGGGCAAATTAAAGAACATACTTTGCAATTGGCTAGATGAATCTTGCTTATTTAATAATTGTTGTCCGTTAATATTGTTTAATGCCTGTTCCGCCTGCCTGCTTACTGTTTCATCACCTAAATTTTCACTACTTGCTAATTTCAATAATGTTGTCTTCAGATTGTCTTCCTGTTCTTTAGTTGGAGTATGACTTGAAACAAGTCTATTTGCTACATCACTCTCTCGATTTAAACCGAATGAGCGGATTTTTTCATACATTTGTCGTGAAGAAGGCTCTTCTCCTTCTAATATATAATTCCTTCCAATATCCTCAGATTGTTTTACCAAACTTTTCAATGGAGATACTTCTTCTAATAACGCACTATTTTTTGAAACATAGTGGACAATTTTTTGTTCAGATGGCTTATATTGAATACTATCAACCATCTTTTTCACCTCTGAAACAATTTCAGTTGCTTTGGCAGTATTTCCATTAGAAAGATATTTTTTTGCTTCTGCTAATTGTGAGCTCGCCTGGAGTAGTCGTTTTTCGGTACGCATATCGGCATATAACATTAAATCACTTTTTAAAATTGTTTGATCTAATTTAGCAATTGTACTTTCAATTATTTTGGATGCTTGTGGGATACTTGAATCCTTGTACTTTTTCATTAATTTTTGCGCATTATCTAAATTTCGATAGATTTCTCTCTTTATATCTCTAAATTCATGTGTTGCCTCTGCTAGTTTTTGAGATATTTTTGTTACCAATATATCCTTTGAAGATATTCCCATGGCTTGCAACTGACTATCCCATCGTTTTTCTTCCATCTCCACTTGTTTTAGAGAACTATCTTCTCCATAATTTTTGTTTTCTTGTTGTATTGCTGTTTCTACTTCCTGTAAAGCTTTAGAAATGTTTTGTCTTGATGCCATCTCTCTGCCTTTACTATTTAACTCTAATGAAGTATTAATTGCTTTTTCTATCTTTTCTTTTTTATCTGGACTTAAGTTTTCATTTTTACTAAGCTCAGATTTTAAATCATTTAGTGCCTTTTCTAGGATAGGCTCTTTTTGTATTTGTTTAGCAGCTTGTTTGATAGTCTCCATCTGTAATTGAGTCGTGTTAGTCTTAGCAGCTTCTCTATTGCTCTCATTTTGTTGAACTTGACTCTTTTCATTAGGAATTTTTGAATTATCCATTTCGATAATCTGATTAAGAGCAGTTATTATACGCTCTTTGGCTGCTGCATTTAATTGATCTGCTTGATTAATAACCTGTACCACTTGCTTTACTACTTCCGGCGGCATTTTCGGATTGTTAATAATCGTCTCTTTTACCGTTTGGATTGCTTTTTGTAGATTAGGGTCTTGTTTTATTTGGTCTTTCGTTTGAGTTAATTGATCCTGCACGGCTTTGCTTTGGTCTGTTGCTATTGGTTTGAATTGTTGGGCCGTTACTTCTTGTTCGGCACGAGTCAGTGCTTGCACTAATTTCTCTCTGCCCGCACTTTCTTGGCCTAAACGCTGGCTTATTGTCGCTTCTCTTACTGCCTGTTCTACTTGTTTTACTACTTCTGGCGGCATTTTTGGATTATTGACAATTGTTTCTTTTACTGTTTGGATTGCCTTTTGTAGATTAGGCTCTTGTTTTATTTGGTCTTTCGTTTGAGTTAATTGATCTTGCACGGCTTTGCTTTGGTCTGTTGCTATTGGTTTGAATTGTTGGGCTGTTACTTCTTGTTCGGCACGAGTCAGTGCTTGCACTAATTTCTCTCTGCCCGCATTTTCTTGGCCTAAACGCAGGCTTATTGTTGCTTCTCTTACCGCCTGTTCTACCTGTTTTACTACTTCTGGCGGCATTTTTGGATTATTGACAATTGTTTCTTTTACTGTTTGGATTGCTTTTTGTAGATTAGGCTCTTGTTTTATTTGGTCTTTCGTTTGAGTCAATTGATTTTGCACTGCTTTATCTGTTGCTATTGGTTTGGCTTGTTGGGCTGTTACTTCTTGTTCGGCACGAGTCAGTGCTTGCACTAATTTCTCTCTGCCCGCACTTTCTTGGCCTAAACGCTGGCTTATTGTCGCTTCTCTTACTGCCTGTTCTACCTGTTTTACTACTTCTGGCGGCATTTTTGGATTATTGACAATTGTTTCTTTTACTGTTTGGATTGCTTTTTGTAGATTAGGCTCTTGTTTTATTTGGTCTTTCGTTTGAGTCAATTGGTCTTGTACGGCTTTGCTTTGGTCTGTTGCTATTGGTTTGAATTGTTGGGCTGTTACTTCTTGTTCGGCACGAGTCAGTGCTTGCACTAATTTCTCTCTGCCCGCATTTTCTTGGCCTAAACGCAGGCTTATTGTTGCTTCTCTTACCGCCTGTTCTACCTGTTTTACTACTTCTGGCGGTATTTTTGGATTATTGACAATTATTTCTTTTACTGTTTGGATTGCCTTTTGTAGATTAGGCTCTTGTTTTATTTGGTCTTTCGTTTGAGTCAATTGATTTTGCACTGCTTTATCTGTTGCTATTGGTTTAGCTTGCTGAGCCGTTACTTCTTGTTCGGCACGAGTCAATGCCTGCACAAGCTTCTCTCTGCCCGCACTTTCCTGGCCCAAACGCTGGCTTATTGTCGCTTCTCTTACTGCCTGTTCTACTTGTTTTACTACTTCCGGCGGCATTTTCGGATTGTTGATAATCGTCTCTTTTACCGTCTGGATTGCTTTTTGTAGATTAGGCTCTTGTTTTATTTGGTCTTTCGTTTGAGTCAATTGATTTTGCACTGCTTTATCTGTTGCTATTGGTTTAGATTGCTGAGCCGTTACTTCTTGTTCGGCACGAGTCAATGCCTGCACAAGCTTCTCTCTGCCCGCACTTTCCTGGCCCAAACGCTGGCTTATTGTCGCTTCTCTTACTGCCTGTTCTACCTGTTTTACTACTTCCGGCGGCATTTTTGGATTGTTGATAATTGTTTCCTTTACCGTTTGGATTGCCTTTTGTAGGTTAGGCTCTTGTTTTATTTGGTCTTTCGTTTGAGTCAATTGGTCTTGTACGGCTTTGCTTTGGCCTGTTGCTGCAGGTTTGGATTGTTGGGCCGTAATTTCTTGTTCGGCCTTTGTGACTGCTTGTACTAATTTCTCGCGGCCAGCACTTTCTTGGCCTAAACGCTGGCTTATTGTCGCTTCTCTTACTGCCTGTTCTACTTGTTTTACTACTTCCGGTGGCATTTTCGGATTGTTGATAATTGTTTCTTTTACTGTTTGGATTGCCTTTTGTAGATTAGGCTCTTGTTTTATTTGGTCTTTCACTTTATTCAATTCCGTAGCAGCCTCTTGTAAATCGTCTAATTTTATATTTGTCAATACATCCATTATTTTTGTTTTGGCTATTGATTGTAGTTTTTCAGAATCTTGTATAGCTTGTGTAATACTTTTTATATGCTCTTTCGATATCCGTGGATTTTCGTTTAATTTTGTACGTAATAACTCTATTCCCTTTTGAATATCCTCTTCCGTTTCCATTGCAGAAGATAATTCACTTATTAATTTTGTCAAAGCATTATTTTGCTTTGAACTAGTTTCATTTTTTAAAGCATAGACTGGATTATGATGTTCTACTTGATTTTTCGATACATTTTTTTGAAAATTAGGATCAATTACATTTGCTATTTTTGTAATGATATCATTCAACGGCTCTCCATTAACTGCTGCATGGATAGAACGCAAATTAACTGCTGATATCTCCAGATTTTTGCTTGCCAGAGCACGTAATGAAACTAATTTTTCTTCTATTGTCCCTGTTTCATTTTCTAAAAATGTATTTAACTGGACTAATGTATCTCTATTTATGGTAGTTTTTTTTCCTAAAATAGCCGTTGCCATTCTTAATTCATTTTTACTTTTTTCTGAAATGCTCATATCTTCTATCATTTTTTCTGATGAAGGATTTGATGGTAAGTCAGGAGCAGTAGTGGTGATTGTTTTAACCTTTATTTCACCACCATCCATATCACTAATT
Organism: Niallia sp. FSL K6-0212; assembly: GCF_038007605.1. Taxonomy (NCBI): domain Bacteria; kingdom Bacillati; phylum Bacillota; class Bacilli; order Caryophanales; family Bacillaceae; genus Niallia; species Niallia sp. FSL K6-0212. Next base: position 235,969 of record NZ_JBBOXL010000001.1, read on the forward strand.
TGGACAGAAACTCGATTTTCCTTTGGAATCGTTTCTTCAAATTTCACATTAAAGTCTTTTCCTTTAATTTGGACAACCGCTTCATTTTCTGAAATCCGAGATTTAATTTGTGCATTATATGTTTCATTTTTTAAAAGCTCTAATTGTTTTTCATTGGTTGTTACATTGGATAGTTGGGTTTTATTAGATATTTGCATAATAACACTCCCATAAAATACATTCTTCTTACTATATCGGCCCAATGCTTTCTAACTTTATTTATTCAATAAAAATGGTAAAATTTAATTAAAAAAGTTTAATAGAATTACAATTCTATTAAACTTTTTTAATTATTCTACCTTTTATCTAATACTCGATAGGCTGATTTATTTCTTTCTTCCATTTCTCTTTTTCTTTCTTCTTCCTTTTCCATCACATTTAGATCATTCTGTATTCCTGATAAACAAGAATGACACAGCTTCCCTTCTCGAATAATCGTTCCACACTTGGCACAGGGATATCCAAGATTAGGGAATTGGGCAAGCTTGATTCTGCCTTTTTTGATAAATTTATATATCAATGTTCTTTCTACACCAGTCGCTTCGACCACATCATCCATCTGCGCTGTGCGATTCTGCTTTTTGCGAATATATTGGTATACTTTTTCATAATCTGCTTCTTCTTGTTTATAGCATTTCAAACACACATCTCGAATGTTATTTATCACATATATATCGCCACAGTTTGGGCAATTCCCTAGTTCAGCCATCCATGATTCCTCCTCATCTTGCAATTGTAAAGGAAGTGATGGACTTTGCTCCGGCTTCCTTTAGCACTTTCGCTGCATTTCGTAGCGTTGCACCTGTAGTATATATATCGTCAACCAGAATAATATCTTGAGCGATAACAGCCTCTTTTTGCTCTATTTTAAAAATATTTCCTATCTGTAATCGTTGTTTTCGTGTTTTTTTCGATTGTTTTTCACTATGTATGCGCACAAGACCATTTACATAAGGAACTTTTGCATAAAAGAGAACTGCCTCTACTTGATTAAAGCCTCTTTCGTACAAACGTTCGTCACTTAATGGAATAGGCATCACCACTTTATTTTTTCCGAAATCCTTCGGTAAAAAAGAAACAAAGGCTGCAGCTATATTATAGTCCCCTCTATATTTAAACCGTGCAATCGTTTCTTTCAAAAAATCATTGTACAAAAATAACGATTGGTTGGATTGCAGTATTCCTTTCCATTCCTCTTCGTCTTCCCATTTTTGACAATCATAGCACATGCCCTCTTTAACATGAACGGACTCCAAGAACTGAAGAGATCGGCCACAAATTCGGCAAGTCTCTCCCTTTATTACTGCTAACTTCTCCTTACAGCCCGCACATAAATAGCATTCTGGTGCTTTCGAGAAAAGATAGGTCCAATTAAATTCCGGTATAACTGGTGCTAAGCAAATCACGCAAATCATAACAGTAGCATCCCTTTCTCTCCTGCTTCTTGATTGCTTCGCTTAATTTGCTTTCGCGCTAATACCATATTATTTGTTTTTCCATAATGAAAAAAAGTTATCGCTCCATCTGGAAATTCCTTTTTCCTTCCTACTCTTCCCGCAATCTGTACAAGAGCACTCTCTGTGAAAATCCGATTTTCCGCTCCTAAAACAGCAACATCTACATTTGGAAAAGTAACGCCCCTCTCTAAAATCGTTGTTGTAACAAGCAAATCCACTTCTTTATTACGCATTTTTTGTACCTTTTCCTTTCGATCAGGATCTTCAGCATGAACGGCTTCAACCTTATCAACAATTGGTTGCAACAGCTTTTTCACTTTTTCCATATAATGAATTTTGGGCACGAATAAGAGCATAGGTTTATTTTGTGGAACTCGTTCACGAATCCAATCAACAAGCATGGCAGGGAGCTTGTCCTTTTTCAAGCCCTTTTCCCAATTCCCACACCATTGAAAATCTGGAACAGGCAACGGATATTGATGAAAGCGTGCTGGAATGGTCACAAAGTGAACTTTGTTATGCTTACACTTTTCTTGCCAGTCTTTATCGGGAGTCGCCGTTAAATAAATAAGTGTCGATTGTTCCTTCTTGGCTTTTTGCACAGCATATTGAAGCGATTTATCAACGGAATATGGAAACGCATCCATTTCATCTAAAATAATGAGGTCAAAGGCTCGGTGGAACCGAAAAAGCTGATGGGTCGTGCTAATCGTTAGCGGACTAAACTGATGACGATCTTCACTACCACCATAAACAGGCAATACCTTTATTTCTGGAAAAACCTCCTGTAATCGAGGGGCCAATTCGAGGACAACATCTGTACGAGGAGTAGCAATACATACACGTTGATTATCACGCAATGCTTTTTCAATTCCTTTAAAAAGAATCTCCGTTTTCCCAGCGCCACAAACAGCTGGTTATGAATGCATAAGTTATTTTAAAAGCAATTACGAGGCTCTTAAATCAACATGTCTCTTACATACCCTCTTGAATTTATTGTCTATTTTTGTCGAATGCATAATTTACCCGATCCATTTATTGTATGATTAAAGTACTATTAAAACTAGGAGTGATAAGATGAAATTTTGCCCAGAGTGTGGAACAAAAGCAGAAGGTATGAAGTTTTGTCCGGAGTGCGGATATAAGCTTGGAGAAGTGGCTGCTCCTCAACCGGAAGTAGAGCAATCACCCTCAGAAAGAACATTATTAACATTTCAAACGTACATGTTTGGTATGGAAAACAAGAAGGGTATGCTTGGAGGATTCCAGGTATCCGTTCCGCAGCACAATTACGAACTAACTACTGAACGTCTATTGATTAATAAAGTGGGTGTCATGTCTACTAAGCGAGATGAGATTGAACTATATAAAATTAAAGACGTTGCAGTTAAGCAAGGCATGAAAGAAAAACTTGGAGGCTTTGGGGATATTGAAATACATAGTTCCGATGAATCTCACCCAACATATACAATTAAACGTATCAAGGATCCTGTTCAAGTGAAAGAAGCAATTCGCCGTGCAGTGTTGGATAATAAAAACAATATGAACATAAGCTATAGACAAAATATATGAAATAAAGCCCTTCTCATACGAGTTGGGCTTTTTAATAAGGAGAACCTTATGCAAATACATATTGCTATATATTACGCTACTCACTATCCTGGATTAGGTTCAAACAATACTTTACAACGTGGAAATTATGAGGTTGATTCATTTGAATATAAAATAGATCCAGGTAAAGAAGCAGCACGAGTTGCTAAGATTGCTTGTGATAAATTGATTAGAGATAACGTCAATAAGATCACTCTAAGAAAGGTAATTTACAATGAAACAAATGATATTTCTGAATTGGTTAGAGAGTTATACATCGGCAGGAAATGATTCTAAGAAGGTATCGATTAGATGTTTTAAATCAGTGGAGTCTTTCGCGGATTCATACTGTTCATTAAGCTGCAACAATATTTCAAAGTCGGTCATTTTATCCCTCCTTTCATACTAAGGAGGTTTCTTTATTTTGAAGGGAATTTCCTGTTTGTTCACAGATTATACAAAATAAAAAGTTAGACAGCCATAAACATTTTTTGTTAGAAAGCGATTCTTTATAAAAATACTCTTATTTTCAAAAAAAATTCATAAATTACTTGTTTCACAGTTAGATAAAATTGTAAAATTATGATATTAATTGTAAGAAAGGAGAAAATTATGTCAAGTCCCAAAAAGACTAAATCTACAACAATAGTAAAACCTACTAATCAAGATAAGGAATTTGAGGAATCAATCGGTTTATTCTTCGATATAATTGGAAAATCTACAGAAGAAACCGTTAGAGCTTTAAACCATGTAGATTTACTTGATAATGTTGCAATATTCGTTGACTATGACAATGTATATTGGACATTGAAAAAAATCTTCAACCATGATCCTGATCATGAGGATTTAGAGAAAAATCTATTCCATCAATTGTGGAAAAGGTATGGTCAAGATCATGTAAGAACATTTCGAGTATACGCCGATTTTCAAAAGATTAGAACAAGCCTAACCAACCTTCAAAAGAACAGGGTTCAAATTAGACATGTTTATTCGAATGGAAAAGAAGGAGAAAATAGAAAAAACTCTTCGGACATAGAACTTTGCATTGATGCAATAGAAAATACATATAAAGATCCAGGTATAACTTGTTATGTATTTGTTACTGCTGACAGCGATATGATACCTATTATGAGTAGAATGATGTATAAAGGGAAAAGAGTTGAATTATTTTATCTTTCCGATGCTGCTCCCAAATATGTTGAAATGAGTAATTACGTACATCATTCAGAAGACTTAAGTGACTTTCTAAACATAGAAAGAAAAATTTATAATGTAAATGACTATATCATCCCTGGTTTACAGATTATTGTTGATTGGGAAAGTAAATATGAAGCAGAAGGTATAAAATTTCTAGGAGCTCCTTATTTAAAAGGACAATTCTCAAAATTACTTGAGATTCCTGAATTAACAGCTAGTGACTTAATCGAGTTGTTACAAATTCAAAATTATATTGAAGATAGTAACAAAAAGCTAAAAAATGGACAGGTTAAAAACAGTATAAAAGTTTCAGAAAAAGGGCATGCACTACTTCAATTAAATACAAGTACACAAATTGCAGCTACAGAAGCTGAATAATTTTTTTGTGTTCTGCTTGACGTTCTCATTCTATTTGGTATATTATGTAACTACTTAATATTCGCTTATAAATTCGCTAATATTATATTCGCTATTTTATACGTTAGAAAAGGACAGGAACTATATACCTGTCCTTTTTACTTTAATTAAATATTACATAATTTAAAACATCTTATTCCAAGTGTTTTTACCAACAATGCCATCTACGTCTAATCCATGTCGTTTTTGATATGCTTGTACAGCTTTTTTAGTAGCATTACCAAAGATTCCATCTGCTGTTACTCCTACCGCACGTTGAATACGCTCCACATCTTTACCTTTACTTCCAACTTTTATTAAATGCCCTGGATAAGGTACTATAGCTTCACTATTCGCTTTATTCGATGTGGATGGCTTCTTATATTCGTCTAACTTTTTAGCTGTGACAGGACCATATACGCCATCTACTGTTATTTTTACAGCTTTCTGAAAAGCTTTGACTGCATTAACTGTCTCATCTCCATAATTACCATCTGCACCATATTTCGTTAGCTTAAAGCCTTTATCGATTAGTTTTTGTTGCAACTTTTTAACGGCAGTTCCTTTATCTCCTTTTTCTAATATGGAAGGAGCAGTAATAATTTCTGAACCAACCTTGGTTTCTTCTGGTACCACCGTTATTTTTCCAGTGTACTCTAGATGCGGATTATCTTTAAAGCTAGTCCAGTCTCCACCCCATTCGAACCCTTTTGATTTTGCGATAGCTGCAACGCGTTTCCAGTCTTTATTAACCGTCCAATATGCGTCTGTACCTTCTTTGTTAGTTAAACAAAAGTCTACCGCAATACCAAAATTATGGTTAGATTGTCCACCCTTTGCATTTGTAACGATTTTACCAGGCTTTGTTCTGCCCTGCGCATATAAAGCATCTTGTTCCGCATATGAACGATAGCCGTCTGTAATCAATACGTAAATTCCTTCATTGTAAGCTTCTTCAATAATCTCTAATGCCTTTTCTTTTACAATTGTTTTAACTGCTCCCATACGTTTAATAGCTTTATCTTGTAAAGTTTTCAAGCTCATTCTTTCCACACTCCTTAATATTTTTCGTTTAATAAGATTTCAATTTCTTCTTTGTCTACTTTGCTAAAGAACCATTTAATTTTCTTAAACATACAATCACCTCATAAAAAAAGAGCAGCCGCTAAGCTACTCTTTCCTTCCCTTTACTTTTTCTTTTAGCACTGCAATGATATTGCCCAACGGTCCTAGTGGAACGCCAATCTTTCCAGCATTTTCAGTAATGCTAATAAATTCAATTGCAATGTACGCCCATGCTGCTCCTTCTCCACCTGCTGCAGTTCCGTTCAAAGATATTTCAATAAGATATAATAGACCAATTAAAATAAGGACAATCAACTTTTTTATAAAGCCTCTTGTCCCCTTTGCGCTATTTAATTCTTTATTTACAAATGCACATAATAATCCGGTCACATAATCCGCAAGCATGACCACCAGCAGCACTGACACCGCTAGACCAAAACTCCCCACCATTACTGACCAAATCCCCCCAATAACACCTATCGCAATACTTAATCCATGTTGTTTTTCCATTTTCCCCTTATCCTTTCCAGACATAATAAAAAAGCCTATTCGGCTTCTGTTCCTACAATTGATTCGATTACCTTTTCTTTGACTTTAGCTTGCAAACCACTGATGTCATTCGCGATTGGAGTGTATTCCTCGAATGTTAAAGGAATATATCCATTTAAATTGATTGTTTGGTGCTCATGTGTTGCAAAAAAGTTAACATTAACCCCACTGACTGTTCCTTTGTTGTATGCAATATTTACGCTGGTTACTTCAATTGTAATCATTATTTATTTTCCTCCTTGTTCTCATCGCTATTTTCAAAGACTTCATAAAGATAATCATAGACTTCTGCATCTTTTCCGCTGACTTCTCCGTCATAACCTAATAAGATTTCTTTCACTGTTTTTAAATAACCAGTGGCATCGCCTCCTTCAATGACAAAAAGTTCATCAAATAATTCCTTTTGTTGTTCTTTGAATCCTTTTACATCTTTTACATCAAATGAACCATCTTCTTTTTTATTCGGATTTCCTTCCTCATCTGTGCCTGCGTACTCTTTTAACAATTCTTGTTCTTCTTCCACAACTTGTTTCCACTTTTCTTGCATAGCTTTAACAAAGCGAGAACGATGTCGAGATTGTTTTCCTTTCAGTGTTAAGTTATATAAAAACTCTACTGCTGCGGGTAAATAAGATACTTTGATTGATATTTTCATGACTTTTCCTCCATAATAAAAAGCTGACCGAATTTTACGATCAGCTTTGCTTTTAATTTTTTTATGCTGCATAAACAGCTTTTTCTAATTCTTCTACTCTGCGTTTTAAAACAAAGTTTTCAACTTCTAATGCTTTATATTTTTTATCCAACTCTTGAATGGCAAACCATGACAAACTATTCATCATGTACTGTTCTACACCGTCTCCATCTACAACACAGGATGGCGTTTTATAACCTTCACCAATGACCAATCCAATACGAACTCTGTCCTTACCTTGAGAAACTTCCGAGCGTAATCGGTAATCATAGATAGTTGCACTATTAATAATAGCTAGTGCGCTATCAGTGTGTGGTCTAATATCTTGCTTATACTCTGCCATGGAGCCAGTTGGGAAGCTTGATGCTCTCATTGGTACATAGCTATCTGTTGTATTTTCTACTGTTGCTCTCACTTCTCCGCCGGCAGCAGGCTTTATATAAATATTTATACCGCTGGCTCCACTATTTCTTTGCAAAGTATTAGCGAACAATTGTCTTGCTCTTAAATCAAGATAAGTATCTAAGGTATTTTCCCTCGTAACTCTTAATTCTCCGCTTCCGGCAGGTTTGATATACATATTTCCCCCATCAACACCGCTATTATTTTGAAGAGTGTTTGAGAATACTTGTCTTGCTCTTATATCAACATAATTTTCCATCGTGTTTGCAGCTGTAAATCTTACTTCACCAGTTGCACTAGGCTTAATATAGATATTCACGCCGCTAAAATCGTTATTGTATTGAATAGTATTAACAAGCGCTTGTCTTGCCCTCATATCACCATCAACGAATAATACATTATCACTATTTCCTGCACGTGTTAGCGTGATTCCGTTTGTTGCTTCTATCCGCATATCTTGACCACTAAATATGTGCATACCCAAACCTTGTACGCCCGAATTTATAGTTTCGTTTGCAAAGAAATCTATGAATCTAGCACCATTTTTGTCGGTTGTTCCCGAGTGAACGGCGCGCTGTGTTGTGATTCCTTTGTCAGTTAACATGGTTGCTCTACCACCCGCAGAATCTACCCTTTCAACGCCATTTGATTTTTTGCTAGTGATTCCTACACGAACCACACCGTTGTAAGAATCAAAAGTAGAAACATATGTCGCTATACTAGAAGCGCCAAATATTCGAGTGATTGTACCCGTTGAAGAGATATTCCCTCCTGTAATCTCTGTTGTATCTCCGCTTGCTGTTGATATAATCCTAACGCCGCTTAATGTTCCTGTTTTGATATTGGAAGCATTCAAGTTAATTACAGAAACTTTCGCGGCATCTAATGTGCCTGCGGTTACTTTTCCAGCATCCAAACTTGTGATATTACCATTTCCTACTTTAAAAGTTCCGTTAACCGTTACGTTTCCATCAAGTACTAATTTCTTACCTTGAATAAGGATTCCAGATGTATCAAGATTTATCTGATTAACTACATCGTTTTTTGTAACTCTTAGATTGATAGCATCTGATAGTTGACTAAATTGTGATACGGTTGCCATATCCTCCGGAGCTGGTGACCAATCGGTAGGTTTATTTCCTTTCTCGACTTTTGCTTCTTTATATCGGACAGTATCACTAGGTGTAGTAGCTGAACTATGTCGAATAGAATACTCTATATGACTAATATCATCCCTATTAGGAACGGTAATTGTTATAGCTGAATATCCTTCTCCACCTGCTTTTATTACATTACCGCGATATTGGTTATACGTTCCACCTGTATAACGAACATGAAGCATAATGGACGCGTCTTGATTGGTGGGTTTTAAATAAATTCTACCTGTTAAAATCATTCCTTTTGACCAATGCTGTACTTTGTCAGCGAAATAAAAATCCCATCCACCGAAAGTTGCAGTTTTAAAATCGCTAGAAGTGTTTTGAACAAGATTTCTCCCGCCTATTTCTAAATTATTTAAATCGGTTTGCACACTTGAAATGGTACTCGTCAAACTGCTTGCTGTTTGGGTAAGTGTGTTAATACTTCCCTCGGCATTGGTCATTCGTGATTGTAACCCCGTTGCAATCTGAGTAACACTGGTGATGTTTCCTTCTGCATCTGAAACGCGATTTTGAAGACCTTGTGCTGTTTGAGTGAGCGTACTAATATCGCCCTCTGTATTTGTTATTCTGCTTGCTAAACCACTAGCAGTTTGTTGTAATGTACTGATATTACCTTCTGCAGTTCCAACCCTTGTTGTAATACCGCTAACTGTTTGTTCTAATGTGCTAAATTGGGTGACTGTTGCCATATCTTCGGGTGCGGGCGTCCAGTCAGTTGCTTTACTGCCTATCTCTAACTTCAAATTAGAAATAGTGATACTTCCAGTAACATTATCCATTCTGATACCTATAAATTTAGGTTCACTAGCACTACTTGATAGTGTCATAGTACGTGAATAATGTGTTAATTCTGTTTTGAGTGGAATATTAAAATCAGTTATACTGATGTATGGCGTTGAAAGTTGTTGAACTCTAAATGTTCCAACAGTGTTAGAAGCTACGTAATCAAATGATATCGTAATAGTTTTACCAGCTAATTTAGAAAAATCTACAGGATACAAAGTAGCAGTTTCATTTGTTCCACCTTTCCCAGTAAAGGTTTTATTATTACTGGTTTCTAATGCATAGTTTCTTCCACCAATCTCCAAATTATCTAAATTGGTCTGAACTTGTGAAACCGAAGAAATAATTCCATCTGCCTTAATATCAAGGCTAGCTATATTGCTATTAATAGAATTAATACTTGATTCTGTGGATGAAACACGATTAGAAATACCGTTGATACTTAAATCAATTTGAGACATCTTACTTGTGTAAGTAGACGTATCAACTTTTCCCTTCATAGAAGAATCAACTTGAGCTTTGGTATAAACATCTTCCGCCTTAGCCATTAGGGAAATTTGTCCAGACATAGATGTAATATTACTCTCTGCATTTGTTACACGTCCGGTTAACGTATCAACGCTCGTTTTTGTTGCTCTTAACTCTATTTTTTCATCTAATGCAGTAATAATCGTTTGCTGTTCCGATACAACTCCATCTAAATTAGATAGCGTTCTAATTGTTGAAGTTAAAGAATTATTAATCGTATCAACATTCTGCACTATAGTGGTTATCTTACCGCCTGCTTCTGCTAAATCATCACTTATTGACTCTACTTCTGTCTCTAAAGAACTCGCTTTATTTAAAGCATTCTGTGCATTTTGCTTAGCTGTATTAGCCACATTAACCGCATCAACTGCTATGCCATTAACAGCACTTGCGGTATCTAAGGCATCTTGTGCTTTATCAAATGAAGTTTGGGCATCTTCAATAGCTTTTTGTGCATTTTCGGTTGCTTCGTTAGCTCTGTTAAAAGCATCTTCAGCTCGTTCTGTAGCTTCTGCTGCCTCTTGTTTGGCCACATTAACATCCATGTCCACAATTAGTTGCCATCGCTCACCATTCCAAATATAGGTTTGCGTATACTCCCCATCGATTACCTTAAACCACTGATCGCCTTCTAAGAACTCTCCGACTGGCTCTATAGGGCTGTAGTAATTTTTATTCTTACCGTTAGCTGCATCGATTATTTTTGTGGCATTATCCCAAATACCTGCACGATCATTTATTTTGCGTTCAAGCTTATCAATACGATTATCTAACTCTGCATCATATAAATTGATAAACTGGCCAAGTTCGACTTTTCCGGAATGTTCTGGGTCAGCAACATCATACTCAAACGAGATTACCCTTTCTTCTGCTTCAATTGGTTTGGCAAAAGAACGATCTATTGCAACTGTAATATCACCTAAACGGACTTTCTCATGTTCATATCCCGTAAGTTCTTCCATTAAAAAAACATCCATCTCATAATTATCGAGTGGATGCTTCTGTTCTTGAAGTGCGTTCCAGGTTTCTAATAACAATTGGGCTGGGTCTTCCTGTTCACTGGATTCGAAAATTCCGAATCGATGGCGAATGGTACCATCTTTATTGGGACGGCCATAAATATTTAACGCTTCCGGATCACCAACCCATTCCTGTCCCTTAGGCTTATCAACTGGATTACCGTTAGCTTTTTTCCATTCCACATCAGCAAAAGAAATTTTCCGAGAATATCCGCCAGTTGCGTTTCCTTCTTCATCTTCTAATTCTAAAGATGCACCACGCCCATACAACGCTGTCTTAGGATAGGATTGCACTTGATGCCGTATGCTTAAAATATCTTTGTCCATTTCCCATCGCTTTCCAGTATTAGTTCCACGCATGGTTAAAATATCAATATATCTGCCTACAATTCTATTACCCTGTATTTCCACTCTATCGCGGATTTCTCCGCCCCAATTATTAATAATATCCTCGATTGCTTCGGTTACAGATATATAATAAAAGTTTGTAGAATTTAATCCAAAGCTATCACTGGTTTGTCCTACTTGCCATCGTACTCCGTTTAATGCTCTCGTAAGTGCATCTCGTAAAGTTGTATTAAACGGTCTTACATCTGTGATAATCTCGTCGTTTAGCTCAAGCATAGCAGGTTCACAAATGGCATGTAGCTCTGGTCCAGATTCTCCATTGATGCGCTCTGGCTCTTTTATGACAAAAAGCCTAAATGCACCATCTTTATCCATAAATGCAACTTGGTTTTCAGCTATGATATATTTCGAATCCTCATGTGTTCCATCTGCCATGAACTCAAATGTTGATCCTTGATTAAGCATTTCTTTATATGGCGCATCCCAAAAAGCGCATGCATCTTCTGCTTCATTCGATAAAACGGCAAGCAGATTATCGGCAGGATCAAATATTAATAAATTTGACATAGGTTTCCTCCTTTCTTTGATATTTATTTCATCATACTATAACCATCTCGGGGTATAGGTTATAGTTGTGGTAGCGACACTAGAAGGCGTAACCGTCAATTTGTTTTCTCCTGGTCTCAATTCAAACCAGTTACTGCTAAAATCTAAACTTGTCATTCTTACAGTATAATTAATCGTGATTTTCCGTTTCTTAAAATCAACCACTAACTTATCACCTGCAACAAATGCCCATATGACTCTAACAAACTTTCCATCTTCATTCTGGACACGAAATTCATTAGCTGCAGAAGTAAATTCAACATTAAAAATAGGAGTACATGAAGCTGTTCCTTCGTTAATAATTGTTGTAGAAGTTACCGTTTTCTCTTGACCATATTTTAATGGATCTAATCTAAGCATAGGTAATACACCTTTTCCATAGTGTTTAATTTCTTCCCAATCAGGCTCACCGTCCAAAATGCTGTAATACACTTTGGATGGCTCATCTGAAAAAACGGTAGGTTTCGGTCCTTCTACATCTAACATTGCTGATAAGGAATCAACTTGCTCTCTCAACTCTTCTAAACTAGTTGTTTCCAACAGATAAAACGAGACAGGTAATGGTCTTTCTGGATACTCTTTCTTCTTGTACGTTGTTCCAGGTCTATTAGGGGTTTTGGATCTTATTACATTTTGACTTAAAGGACCTCGTCCACCAACTTCCTTGACCTTGATAGGTAGTATGATTCCGTTATATCTCATATAAAAACTCATTGCTGTTTACCCCCTAAATCTCCGAGAGTCTCTTTTCTTTTCCTTGCTCTGTTCTTTAGTGATGAAGTTTATTACCCCTCTAGCCTCATAACCCCCGATATTAATAACAGCCTGCACATTTTCTAAATTCATAGATTGATTTCCACCATCTGAGTAAGGTACATATCTTATACCACTTTCATCCGTATTTTGTCTTGCTGCTTCTCTTGCATACCGCATCGAAACATCATGAGGGATAACTTGGCTTCCATTCGGTAAGTTAACTAACTCACCACGGCCACCCTCATTCATATATGCAAAGCCACCTTGCCAATCATCTGTACCTCGAGCAAGATATGGGATTTTACTAATACTAACGCCAGGAACTTTATTGATTATAGAAATTGCTGAATTTATTCCGCCAATTACCCCGTTAACGAATCCTTTTACCTGACTTACTAAAGATTGCACAGATCCGGAAATACCACTAAACACACCTGATACAAAAGACGTTAGACCTGACCAAGCCCCTTGAATTGCACTGAAGACTCCAGAAACTTTGCTAGATACTTTATCCATAATTCGTGATATTGTACTGAAAACAGAACTAAATACTTTGGAAACCGTTGAACTAATTCCGTTGATAATGGAGCTTATTTTGTTAATCGCAGAACCGATAAAGGTCATGATATTACGCCATATTCCACTGATTACAGAAAAAACGGTATTAAAAATACCAGTCACTGTTACAATGATTGGTCTAATAGTTGCTATAATACTGGAAATAATTCCTGCAATGAATGTAACAATTGGTGATATAACTCCCATTACTGCAGATATAATCCCAGCTATAAAAGCCACTATAGGGCTCACTGTTGAAACAATACCAGCAAATACGTGGACCACAACAGTAATAATACTCATGATTATTGGAATCATTGCCTGGATTACACCAATAATTAATTGAATAATCGCTATAAAGGCAGGAGCAACAGATTGGACAATATTCATAAAAGCTAGAATCAGATTCTGAATAACAGGAAGTAGCGAACTAATAATTACGGCCACTAATGGCATAAATTGAGCTGCTAAATCAATGACAACCATCACAACCTGCATAATGATTGGAAATAGCTGATTAAACAAGTTAATTAAAACGGGAAGTACTGCACTTATAATCGTCATCATTGTCATTCCCATCTGTATTATGACCGGAATCAACGTTGATATAGCTTGCATAATTAACGGTATGACCGCACTAGCTAATTGTCCTAGAGCTGTTCCTAAAGTCGCTACTACCGGTAATACCATAGCGATTATCTGCTGAAATGCTGAAGCTATTTGTGGGCCAAAGTTTTGAAATAGGGATATGGCCATCTTTACAATCGGGTTAAGTCCTAAGAACAGTGAAAGAATCTGAATGCCAAAACCACTACCGACTCCTCCAGCTGATTGGAACCCTCCTATTAAGCTAGTAAAGAATGTTTGAATTACTTGCCATACCGAGCTAAATATTGTCCCTAAGCTTCCAATAATTCCTCCTAATGTACCCATCACTGAACTAAAAACGCCAGGCATTGATGAGATAGTTGCCTTAATAATGTCAATTGCTCCAGTAACTAGGGATTGGATTGTTGTGGCAATGTTCCCAACTCTAGTTGCCGTACTCTCAGAAATTCCTAGAAGTTGCATAAAATCAACGTTGTCTTTAACACTCATGGATCCAAACCAGATATCCCAAAATGAGGTGATGATTCCGCCAATTTTTGAGGTAATAGACATCAACCGGCTAGCAATCTCCGGATCGAATCCGATACTTGCCAATAGATCCGCATTGTCTTTTACACTCATGGATCCGAAAACGACATCATACATCGATTCGAGAAGTGTTTTTATCTGACCTACAGTAGTTTGGATAAACGACACGACAGATTGGAATACGGAAATGACATTGTTTCTAAATGCTTCATTCGTGGCCATAAAATATCCAAATGTGGCTGCTAACCCCGTTATGGCAGCAATAACAAGTCCGATAGGACTAATTAAGAATCCTACCGCAGATACTAGTCCTCCTATTCCCATCGCCATTAATCCTAAGATGGATAGAACAGGACCGGATGCAGCAACTATACCTGCTGCCATCGCAATCATTGTCATTGTTCCTTCATCTAAATTGTTAAACTTTTCTACTATACTAGTAGTCCATTTAGCTAGATCAGCAATAAATGGAGTTAACTTACTCATGAGGGCTATAGTCGCTGATTCAATAGCACCGGACAAGTTTTCTAATGCTCCACCTATTCCTGCTTTCATCTGTGCTGCTGCTTCAGCACTTGCACCGGATGAGTTTTCTAACTCTGTTGTCAGTCCTTTAATGCCCTTCTGCCCTTGGTTCATCAAGATAAGCATTCCGGTTGCTGCTTCGGTACCAAATATGGTTGCTAAGTTTGCTAACTTTTGAGCTTCTGTCATCCCATCCATGGACTTTGTTAACTCGCCAATAATTTCATTTAACGGTTTAAAGTTACCTTTTGCATCTAAGACATCAAAACCTAACTTTTCCATAGTCTTGGATGATTCTTCAGTAGGCTTGGCCAATCTGATTAAGGCCATACGTAAAGATGTACCTGCTTGGCTACCATCCAAACCAGCGTTGACCATAAGACCTGTAGCTGCAGATAACTCTTCTATACTTATTCCAAGTGATGCTGCCGGGGCCGCTGCATACTTAAAGGCATAACTCATATCACTTACACCTGCAGCCGTTTTATTGGCTGCCATTGCTAAAATATCAGCAACTTTTCCGGAGTCTTCCGCTTTTAACTGGAATCCGTTCAAGGCAGCTGCAACGGTATTGGCAGTTAGCGCCAAATCTTCACCCGATGCTTCAGCTGCAGCAATTACTCCTGGCATTGCTGCAATAACTTGATTCGCGTCAAAACCTTTAGCAGCCATATCTGTCATGGCAACAGCTACCTGACTACTGGATAGGGATGTACTCGCTCCTAAATCTAACGCTGATTTAGTCATTGCATCTAATTCTGTTGCACTCGCTCCCGCGATGGCTCCAGCTTTTCGCATCGCACTATCAAAGTCAGCTGTCATTTTAATAGCGCCAACAAATGGAGTGGTAATACCAGCAGTAATACCGGCTCCAGTCATTGCTGTTTTCTTTCCAAAATCGCTGACTTTTTGACCTGCAGATTTCACCTGTTCGGATAAAGCATTAGCTTTTTCTAATGCATCTCCAAAAGATCTTGTAAAACTACTGGCATCCCCAGTTATCTTTGCAGCTAATGTATAATCGGCCATCTAGTTACCTCCTTTCTTAGGAGACTTAATTCGATTAGCTTTAAAGATTCTATCCACCCAAGACTTGCCTTTCTTCTTCTCCATTTCGAGAATTGTGTTAACTGCGGATTCGTTATATTGCTTATCTGCTCTGTGAGCTTTCTTAGGAAACAAATCGATAAACTTCTTGCTTTTTTTTCGATTGGCATTCGCTTCTGCATTCATCACTGCATTTCGCGTCCAAGTAGTATCGTGGATGAATTTATTTTCATGCGCTTTTTTGATAAACATCTTTTCTTTTTCGGTTAATTTGTAATACTCGTCTGGTGTAAATCCAAATTCAACGACAAAAAAAGCTAAGTCCATTTCATGATTGAAAGGCTTAGCTAATTCTGCTTTTCTTATATCTGCTGGAGTAGGGTCGTATTTGTTAGGCAGATCACTTTCGACCAGCTCTAACGGAACATAAACCCCATATCATCTTTAAGTTTTTCAATGATTGCCATGTTTACAGTCATCAATCCATTTTCTTCAATGAGCTTATCAAACATTTCAATTGCCTTACTTTGTTTAACAACCTCATTTGTGGATTCTTCCACTAATGCAAAAGAAAATAATTGTCTTAATGCCGTAATAGGCAATAACCCGTTATTTTTTGTAATTTCACCAACTATACTTGTTTTAGTGATTGTTTCAATTGTTTCTACCTTTTTGGTGTTGTATTTAAGCGTGTAATTTACTCCATCAACTGTAAACATTTAATTTCCTCCCTTACACTTCTGGTGTTTCTGGTGTTTGTGCTTCGTCTTCTAAATCTACTAATTCACCTGTTCCTTGTAACGAAATGGTATAAGTAACCGCGTCATCGTAAGGAGCTTCGATTGGATACGATGTTAATAAAGCTAAACCACCAAACATATCCGTTTCTGTTTTTTGATTCGTAACTTTGATTAAGAAAGGATCATCACTTTCAAATAATTTTTTTAATTGTTTATGGGATGCATGGTCACGAACATACACACCGTCGTTATCGATGGACCATTCTTTTAATCCAACAACAAACTCTTTCCATCCATTTGCATCCTTCGATGTAACTTCGATAGTGTCCTTATCACGGTTAATCGTTAGACCTTGTTGGCCCGCAATAGCTAATAATACGCTACCTGTTGTATCCCAAATGGATAGTAGAATATCTTTACCAGCAATAGCTTTGTTTAGCTTTCCTGATAGTTCTGTATATAAAGCTTGACTCATAATATAGCCCTCCTATATTTTCATTTTGTAGCCTGAAAAGACAACGAAATCATAGCCAATAACTGCGTGCTTTGTTCCGTCTGCTTCATCTAAAATTTGAGAAACCCCATTAGGTACCTGCAACGTTACCTCATAATCTCCTGGTAACTCGATATCCTCCGATAAAGCTTCTTCGAGTTTTTGAATAGCGTTGAATATTTTCTCAGATCCTCCACCTTCTGTGTGTGCATGGATAACCACCTGGTATCTATCCTTCTGCATCGTTTTGCTTTTCTCCGGAATAGAACCTAACATTTCAACATGGTAATAAGGTACGAGATTATCTTTTGGTACAGCGTCATAGCACCTTAATTCTGTGTTTGCCTCCACTTTTTGAATAACTGCAGCAAGAATGGAGATAAACGATAATTTTTGCATCATCTAGCATTACTCCCTTATTTTTTCTAATAAGTCTTGTTTATAGATTGGCCGTTGAGTATCGACATTTTGTTTTAAAAAGTACTGGCCAGGAACATATCCGCCATTTACTAATCGATGCCCATATTCAACGTGAGGAGCATAATGGACACCGTAACCTACTTCATCGCCTTGATACTTTGCAGAAAGTCGCAATTGAGCTGTTTCACCAACTGGAGTTCCTCCAGCACGTTGAGACCTGGCATAAATGTCTCGAGCATTTTTCTGAGAAACAGCAATAAAGTCAGTTTGACTTTTCTCCCTCAACTTTCTTGCCAGCTTATCAGCCCCTTGAATAGTTATCCTCACGGCTTTTCACTTCCATAACGATCTACAATGACCAATCGCCATCTTTCATAATCGTCGCCTGTTACTTCTTTAATAGCATAATATAAGCCATTAATCTTAACGCTCTCAGCTTCATCGATAAAAGCTTTTGGTGCTCGAGTAAGGATTTTACGACTGTTTACCGTGACTTCTCTTTTATCTAAAGCAACTTCCTTATCTGACCAAGAAGAAAAGCGACCAATTGATTCTCCTATTAATACTTTTTCATAAATAGGATTGTTCAGCTGATCGCTTCCGATTTTTTTGTTGGCATATAAAAAGAGTGGATAGAATCTCATAAGAATCTCACCACTCCCCTATTTCCGTTATCCTGCTTATTTTTCATTTCGAGATATCTAGCAAAATCAGTCTCATACTCTTCTAAAACATCATCTACGAAAGTGACACTGAAGGTATCCACATTCTCCGATTTAATCCCTTCATTACTGGACTGTGTTTTATTGTACATCGCACAAACCACTTCGACTGCTACTGATTCAAGTTCTGGTGGCAGGAGGGTTAGACCTAATCGTAAGTTGATACGGTCCAAAGCTGTCTTTATTAATTCATCTAAAAGCGCAGGATTGGCTTCAGGTTTACGAATTAATACTCGTTCTTTAATAGCCATATTAATCAACCTTTAGCTCGTTTTCGGCTTTTTCAGCTGCTTCCTTACCTTTTACCTTCTCCCCGTTCGAAAGCTCGTAATAGCCTCCCCCTGTGTGTTTAGGGTAAACTTCATCTTCTCCCGGATTTACAGGTTCCTCAGGATCCTCTTCATACGCAATAAACGGTTTACCCTTTCGGTTGTTTGTAGATGATAAAGCTTTGATACGCTCTTCACTAGGTTCGTATCCTTCTCTTGGATACTTTTCCCCCACCTTCGGATACAAATAGTTTCCATCTTCTACATCCTTAAACGGATCAATTACTTTATAACCCATGTTCTATTCATCCTCTCTTAATTAAACTTCCGGAATTGGTTCCCCAATCGTTATTTTTACTACTCCATCCAAGCGCTCCGCAAATAAAGTTACTCCTGACAATGCGATTGTTTCTGCAGTAAGATTTTTCTTTTGGATATCATGGGTTACGCCGATTAGACCAAGTTCTTCAGTTGTAAAGCCGAAATCCGCTTTGTTTATTTCTCCCCCCGTGATTTGTACGTAAGCCAGAACAATGTTTTCAGGAGCAGTAGCGTATACAGTTCCTCTTGGTACGGAGGTATTGATGATAACTGTATCTACACCAGCAAAATTTTGAATATATGTTAAGCCAAAAGCTGTTTGAGTGGTTACTTCTGCATTTGCTAAATGGTCCGCAATATCTTCCGGATTAACGAAAGCTACTGTTTGAGCTGCATCATCTTCGAATAATGTTTGAATTTTACCCCATGCTCGAGCAAATGCACCTTGTAAAGTTGTAGCTGTTGCAGTGCCAGTACCTGATGCTAAGAAATTGAAGAATCGAGTACGTACACCCTTCTGAATTTCACGAAGAAGCTTTTCATCAGTTTCAACAATTGCCTGTTCGTAACCATGCTTTTGAATAGATTCTACAGAAGCAGCTTTACGATACTTCTTAAATGTTAATTCGATAATGTCAGCTGGTTCAGTAGTAACTTTAGAAAGTGGAATTGTTTCACCTTCACCAACCTCATCCTCCGCAGCCATTGTTACTGTAGATTTATAAGTCTTAATTGTCATTCCATTTGTTAATGGCATTCTACGAGTAACCCCTAGCGCTTCAATTAATTTTGAAAGGTTAGAACCAAAGCGCTCTGTAAAATCGATAGCAGCAGCCTTCGCTAAATCCCCTGTTTTTGTCATATTGTCTTCAGCGAAAAACTGTAGATTTAATGGTAAACGAAATGCTTTCTTTGAATATGTCATATTGTCTTTTCCTCCTAATTATTTAAATAGGTGCATATTTTCAGTAATTAATTTTTGACGCTTTACAGCATCTTTCTCTGCCATGATGTCTTGCTTTGTAAGTGGTTTACCGTTGTTAGTAGTCACTTTAGGCGGTTTACCAGCTAAAGCTTTTTTCACGCCTTCCTGTACCTTTTTATCCACTAATGAAATAAAGGTATTAACAGCTGTTTGAGTGTCTTCTGCGGACTCTTTTACGACAAATGAAAGAAGCTCATCATCGGCAACAATATCTTTTTCGGCTAGCATTTTGGTAGCTTCTTTGGAAAGGGAATAGAAGGCATCTTTTCTCTTGTAGTCCTCTAACTCTTTTTGAAGTTTATCGAACTCATATTGCTTCTTCTGCTCCTCATTCATCTTAGCTAACTTCTCAGCTTCTTTAACTGCTTTTTCTGCTGCCTTTTTCTCCCGGGCTACCCTTTGTTTTACAATCTCCTCCAGCTCTTCCTGCGTATACGTTTTACCTGGTGCTGGTGGTTCTGGGTTTGGATCAGGCGTTGGATCGGGATCAGGGTTTGGATTAGGGTCTGGATCATCAGCATAAAACTGTAAATCTAATTTCAACAGATTGCTAGGTGATACTTTGGGCCATGCTTTTTCTATAATTTCTTTCATGATTATTCTCCTCGCTTTTTTAAGACTTGGTTGTCTTTTATACTCATGCAGTTTAAAGTCACCAGCACGGTTATGGACATAAAAAATAGCCCATAGCTACTATGCTTGGGCTATTTATAACATAATAAAAGCACTCAACCTTTAATTTGGTTAAGTGCTTTTATTTGAAGAATGTTTTCCCTTCTTTACGTAATTTTTCAACTTCCTCTTTAGATAATTTCCTTGGCATACCTGGATCTGATATTCTTCTTTCAAAATCTATTTGAGCTTCTTTTTCTGACTCACTTTTCTTACTCATCTGGTATCACCTCCAAAATATATTCATTTTCACCTTTATAAAGAATTTCAAATTTTGTCATCTTATCTATTAAAAACTCTTTCTGTTTCGAATATAAACTTAAATCCTCAATGTAAGCCCCTTTAGATCCTTTAGGGACAATGATTGATATTCTAACTGGTTTCTTTAAACTACTTTTCTCTGCTGCTGAAGTACTTGTAAAAGCACTCTCCTCAAATATATCCCCGACTTCAAAGCCCTGAAAAATATCATTATCTAATGATCTATAAGTAATTATATCATCACCTAAGTTAAATTTCGATATACCTTTAGAAATTTCATTAGCTACACTTGCCAACCCTTTTTCATAAGGGGCCAAACCGCGAAGCATATTATTCAATCTCTCATAGAATTTTGGCCTTGGTTCTCCTTTGATACCTGTGTAATTTTGTATACTTTGTTTCTCTGCATCTGTTAGTTTATCTATCCAATCTTTTGTAGCTTTTCGTAACTTGGGAACGGCTTTGTCTGTAGATAAAGGTTTTAATCCGGATTGTTTAATTATATTTTGTAATGCTTCTTTAGAGTTTTCGATTTTTATATTTTCCACAGGGATAACAGTCGTTCTGCAGCGTGCGTGGAAGGGCGGATAGTTTACACCAACCTTTGCATCCTCAAAATTAAACTGTTCCCCATCTAGATTTCTACATGTCTTACTAGTCTTTCTATCCATAACTGCAGATATCTCATAACGAGTTACACCTGCATCTAAAAATGCCTGCTTATTAGCTTGGTTCATGACGAAATTGTATTCAGTCTGTAGTAATCTTTTGGCATCGTTCTCTCCAACCCCAGTACGGTACTGAATTACTTGGGACATCTGTTTATAATCGTCTCCGCGAATAATACCATCTCTAATTTCAGCATTCAAAGCATTAAGTAATCTTTCTTTATTCCCCCAAATACGCGTTGAGAAATTGCCTTCGTTGATCCATTTTTCGTTAAGAGTCTGTTGCATTGCCAAATTATTAACAACAAAAAAAGCTGGTGGATTTTTTAATCCTTTCATCGATGACAAGTATCCATTTTCATAAGCTTCCTCGAGTAATTTACTAAAGTTATCTTCTTCAAATGCTCCTAACTCTATCATTCTCATACGAATATCAAGCTGTAAGCCTTCTAACCTGTTAAGCTTGTAAATCGACTCTCTGATAGGCATTAAGTGGCCGTATTTAGGGTTACGTCTAGCAAACTCGTCATAATCTTGAAACAATAAATCGCGCTCTTTTTCCGTTAACGTCTGCACCAGCTTCCGGTATTCAATGACACCGTCTTTTCCATACTTTGTGTAATAGCTTGCTATTTCTTTCTTCAGCTGTTCTTTCACACGGAGGTATTCTTTCTCCATTTTCTTTTCAAACTTCACATTCTTTTTATCCTGGGCAGTAAATAGTTGAACCATCCTTTGTTCCCAGTAGGACTTTTTTTCAGAATCCATTATTCTTCAGCACCTGTCACAAAATCACCGTCTGCACCAGTGTTAAAGTCCTTAGCTTGGCTCTCTGTTTCAGCAGCCATCCTTTCAATCTCTTGTTTAGGATTATCTACGATGGACAGGACGCTTAATTGCGTTTCCTTCGAAACAACGCCTTGGAGCTTTCCAGCAGTCTCAGCTTCATCCGCAACGTTTCTTGGGATATTTCTAGTAAACTTGTAATTCAAATTGCGCCATTGACCCTTATTACTTGCTTCCATGTTCGTAGGAAGATTGAACACCATTTTAAAGCGACGATTCATTCCGCTCGTAAATTTACGTTCTTTCATGGCTGCAAGATTTTTCATCGGCTGCAGCTTAAATTCAAGAGCAACTCCTGAAGCACTTCCGAATGACTCATCGTTTATATTCGCCACCATGCTAATCTGATAAATCAGTCGTTCTAATCGATCCAATAAATGCTCTTGGCTGGCATCTCCATTTGGCTTTTCCATGAAATCAACGATTAATTTCTCAACATTTTCAGCACCATATAAATTAATAATTCGATTGTCTCTGATATTTTGGAGCGTAGTTTCGTCGAGTTCCATCCCTAACATTTTCATATATGCATCGGCAAAATAATCGACGTCATTCGCCTTCTCTGATAAAGCTTTATCAAAAGCATTAATCAACGATTCTACTGATTCAAAGATGGATTGCCTTTCCTCATTTTCGATATACTCAATAACGGGCACATCGCCGTAGTAATGGGTCTTTTCATCGGAAAGAATTAATCCGTCTTTTCCATCCGAGATCGTTATTTCTTTATCCACTGTAAATAATTGCCCTTTTGTGCCATCGTCTGTTTTTTGGTATCGGACAGCAAATAAAGGTTTCTGAGCGATGGTATCGTCATAAACAATGAACATATCTAATGGATTGTTATATGCGCTGCATGTTTCCGATTCCTCATTCTGATAAAGCAGCTCAAATCCGTGGCCATAAATCGATGTAATCTTACTTAGTTCGGCTTGGTTATCGTCCATGTCATTCCGTTTAAGAAATTCATCGACTTTTTCGTTTACTCCAGCGTCATCATGGCTGACTTTAATAGGGATTCCAATAAAATAACCGTTAAATGTATCAACAATGTACTTTGCATAGTTGACCACTAAACGGTTATCCGGCTTATATTCTGCCTTGTCTTCCTGGCTTAAGATTGGGGCCTTACTCTCATACAATTCTTTTAATCGCTTGTACCTGGGCAGCTCTTCTTCATGTAACTTAATAAAATTCTGTACCACTTCTGCTGTTATTTCTTCTTCTGCAGGATGAATAAAAACAACCATTTACAACCCTCCTTTGAATGTTTTGATTTTTACTGTGTTGTTAATACTTTCGACTGAATATCTTAAGGCATCGATAATATGGTTATTTGCGTCGATTGGTTCGTTGAGCCAATTGCCCTCACTATCCTGTTTAAATGTGTAAGTGTTAAATTCTTCAATGGTATTTACACAGGACGGATGTATATAAATTTTAAAGCCTTGCAGAAACTGAATTCCTTGCATAATGGATCCTTGTCCTTTTA
Source organism: Niallia sp. FSL K6-0212 (assembly GCF_038007605.1). NCBI lineage: Bacteria > Bacillati > Bacillota > Bacilli > Caryophanales > Bacillaceae > Niallia > Niallia sp. FSL K6-0212. The sequence goes on from NZ_JBBOXL010000001.1 coordinate 259,717, forward strand.
TGCTGCCTTTCAACCCAGTTGCTCCTTTACGCTTAAGCTCTGCTATTAGTCTTTTTTCGGCGCTATCTGCAACAACTGGAGAACGTAATAATTTCTTTCGTTCTAGCAGTTTATAAATCTCATCAGTTAGCATTGCTTTTTCGTAATGCTCGTCATATATCCACAGCTCTTTATTGGCTAAATCAATTACTGAGCTAACCAATGTTGTAGGGTCATTAGTGAAACCAAAGTCCATACCATGCGCTTGTTGTTGAATGGCTTTTATCTTTTCTAGTGGATCAAACTCTACAACTCGGAAATTATCAAAAACGAGACCTTCAGCTACTCCCCAGTCTCCATCACAGACGATTCTTGCACGTCTTGGATTAGTCCTATATAAATCCTCGTATCGAGCTCTATCGACTTCATCCAGCCATTCATTGACTCTGAATGTGGTTGTAGTGGCAAAAGTATCTTTCTCTTTTGTTTCTTCATCGAAAAAGGTTTTCTTTAGCCAATGTCGTTCACTCCAAGGATTAAAGGTAACTGTAATCTGTTTAAAGAAGTCTTCAGCATCAAAAGAACCACGAATCGATTCGACTACTGTACGAAACTTTTCTTCTGTTTCAATCTGATAGGCTTCCTCAAACCAAGCCCAACAAAGGATACCGACTTCAACCGTAATCGATGTAATTTTTAATTCGTCATCCAGCCCACGAAACAATATCTTTTGTCCTGTTGGCTTATAAGTGATTTCAGGTAGGGACTCATTGAACTTAAACAAATGGGCAACCTTTAATTGATTGGCTGCCCATTTTAAATCCGTATATGTTGATTGCTTATTGGTATTGGAATAGCGACGAATAACGAGTAAATTAGCCCAAGGGTATTTCATGATTCGATGGATAAAATTAATAGCCGTATTCTTTGATTTTTTACTTCCCCGGGATCCTTTAACTACTCGGTAGAATTGCTTGTTATGCCAAAAGCGATTGTATCCACCACCTATGGCCTTTTTAACGCTTATTCTGACTTCTTTAGTCATCGTCAGGCACATCTTCCACAAATACTGGTATAACCATGTCTACCTGCTGTTTATCGGTCCACATGGCGTATCGTTTACCGAGTAATTCGGCTGCTTTGATTCTATCCTTTGCAGAAACATCGATATCGTCAATTGTTTGTGCTCCTTCACCTACACCTCGTAAAGTTTCTTCTGTTTGTTCACCGCGCACAATACTTGTGAGAAATTCAAGGATCTCCCGTTGATTGGCTACCTTTTGCGACTGAATTTCTTCGAGCCTTGCATCTATATATCTTTTTATCTCAGGTTTCTTCAAGTTTTCATTGCCAATTGAATAAGCTGTCTTCTTGCTATAACCTGCTTTCAATGCTGCATCTGTTGCATTTCCGGTGATGATATACTCATCAGCGAATTTGCGTTGCTTCAATGTCAATTTACCCATGGTATATCACCACTCCTTTCTGTAAATAGTAAAAAAATCATAAAAATCAACTAATTTTCAAATATTTCACACACTCTCCCCTATTTTTTTTGGTATATTATTACTATATTAAAGTAAAGGAGAATAATACCATTGTTAGAAAACCCAAGTTCAAAACTTTATCATTTATTAAAAGAAATTTCTGAACTACCAATGGATACTTCTTGGGAAAAAGCTATAGCACAAATTTTCGAAGTTGACCCAGAGGACATGACAGAGATATTCAACCGATACGTAAGTATGCTTAACCTGTTTAGAGAAGTTGAAGTAATTGTGAATGAAAACGAAAGGTTGTGTACCCCTGTAAGCACAGAACATCTTTCTAGAGTGCGCTATGCGCTTATTGAATTAAATATGAATGGTACCATAAGAGAATGCAAAAACATTCTTAAATACGACACATTAACTGCAATGTATTATTTATCAGAAAATATATCTATTTATTTTAAAATTGAAGAAAAAGAAATAGATAGCTCTAAAATAAATGATTTGATAAGCCAATTAGATAACTTAATCGCTGATATAAAGAACTCTGAGTTACCAAAAGATCTAAAAAGTCTTCTAAATAGGAACCTAATCAAGATTAAACAATCTTTGGACTATTATTTTGTTTCAGGTATTGAAGGGATAAGAGATGCCTTGGAATCAACAATAGGATCTATAATATATAATTCCCAAATTGTTCAACCTGAATATGAAGATAATACTATGCAAAATGTATTTAAATTTATGTCTAGATTAAATGACTTTGTTAGCTCCGTTAATGGGGTTAAGGATATTATTGCTCCTATCACTATGTTATTGTTAAAAAAGTAAGTTGAATTTTTTCAAAAAAAACCATCTATCCTGTTAAAATAGATGGTTTTACTTTTATCGATAATTTTTTCATACTACCATATTAACACGTCTATTTTGCATGTAAAGTGCCCAATTTTTGTTCTTATGATAGCTTGATGCCATTTACTCCAAACATCAGTACTACCAAGGTTTCACAGGCTTTGTCCACGTCCTTATACACGGTTCTTAAATGCACCGATTGCCCACCAGATAATTCTTTAGCTGTTTTCTTTTGCTCGGAAATATATAAATCGTATACCGTTTTATATCTTCGGAGGTCCTCCGGATTATCTGATTTTTCACAAATAAGTCGATAGATTTCTAACGTTTTATTGATGTATTTTACCATGGCCAATGTCAGCTCTTTTGATTTCATAATACTGCGGATGGCAAACTCATCGGTATCTAGCTCATCCAAATCTAATTTTGCATTCAGCTCATTGATTTCCAACTTGATATCTGCTGTATGGACGGCAAAGGTTCGGTAATTTCTAAGAAGCAATTTAACATTCCGTAACCGTCTATCGTGCTTTATCTTTTCTTGTTTTTCTTTCTCTTTTTCTAAATGTTCAAAGGCTGCTTGTGCTGCTGCCTGGGAAATTACCATTAGTTGCTTATCGCTAATATTCATAACATTATTCTCCCTTCACACGTTCAATTCTTGCCTTAAGTGCTGCCATCAGATCATCTTGGGTATTCGTTTTATTTTCTAACGCTCTAACTACGTCCTCATCGACTCCGCCAGAAACGGTTAAATGGTGAATAATTACCTTTTCTGTTTGTCCCTGCCTATGAAGTCGTTTATTTGCCTGCTGATAAAGTTCCAAGGACCAATTAAGGCCAAACCATACAACGTGATTTCCACCTTGCTGCAGGTTCAATCCGTAAGCTGCCGAAGCAGGATGCGCTAATAGAATATCGATCTCTCGGTTATTCCAATCTGTTTCATCCTGGGGAGTCTTTAATTCTCTTACTCTTAAATTTGTTTTGACCAACGCTTTTTTAATGCGGTCTTTATCGTGTTGAAAGTTGTAAAAGACTAGTGCTGGTTTCCCGTTTAATCCTTCGATTAACTCCATAAAGGCTTCTAATTTACAATCGTGAATATTGACAACGTTTCTCTCCTCGTCGTACACAGCACCGTTACACAGCTGCAGAAGTTTATTCGTTAACACAGCTGCAGAACCTGCATCAATAGTTGTCTCATCCACCTGAAGAAGCATTTCGGTTTCTAACTTGTTGTAGGCTTTTTCCGCCTTACTATCCAAGATGATTGGTACCGTATTAAAAACAATATCCGGAAGCTCTAAATAATCTTCAGCTTTCATGGATACGCATATATCTCCAATTAATTGCTGGATCCTTTCGTCTGCGCCTTGTTTTGGCGAATAGGTAAACACTCTATCTCTATTACGTTGATCTGGTTCGAAATATCTTTCTCGGAAGCCAGTAATCGTTTTTCCTAATCGTTCTCCGCCATCTAACAAATAAACCTGTGCCCATAAATCCAACATTCCGTTTGGTGCCGGCGTACCGGTTAGTCCTACGATTCTTTTAATGTGTGGCCGTACCCATTTCAAAGACTTAAATCGTTTGGCCTGATGATTTTTAAAAGATGAAAACTCGTCTACAATTACCATGTCAAATGGCCAAGCATTCTTGTAGTATTCTACCAACCAAGGTACGTTTTCTCGATTAATCACATAGATATCTGCAGGTGTGTTAAGTGATTTTATTCTCTTTGCTTGGGATCCTAAAACAGTCGAAAATCGCAATAACTTAAGATGATCCCACTTGCTTGCTTCTTTCACCCATGTTGACTCTGCAACTTTCTTAGGGGCAATGACTAGAATCTTATTAACGGCAAAACGGTTGTACTTTAGATCGTTTACTGCCGTTAAAGTGATTACTGTTTTGCCTAATCCCATATCCAATAACAGCCCAAGCGCAGGCGTATCAAGAACACGTTCTATGCAGTATCTTTGGTAGTTGTGGGGTGTAAAGTTCACTGGCCCTCGCTCGCTTTCCCTGTAACTCTTGCTATGAATAAATCCACTCCTAGAAAACTATCAATCACTAAAACTTTGTTTCCTAGCTCTTCAATTTTTCTTTGCTGGTACACTTGGTTAGGTCTAGGTTTCTTTCCTGGTGCTTTTAACTCGATGAAATAGACCTGGCCTCCTGGTAGAAGTACTAATCTGTCTGGCACTCCAATATTTCCAGGCGATTCAAATTTATAAGCTATGCCTTTTATTTTCTTTACTTGTTTTCTTAAGTACTCCTCGATATCTTTTTCTCGCATTTGCAAACCTCCAAAAACTAATTTGTAAACTTTCTTTCACGTACACGTATATGAAATAAAAATAGGCGGTTTAGGCATACGCTAATTACGCCTAATCTCCCTAATCCCTTTATTTTTATATTTATATAGAATTAAGGTATACAAAGTATACAAACTACTATAAACCCTTATATATCAACGATTTTTCCGTATACTTTCTTGTATACTTTCTACTTTTTCAAAGTATACAAGGTATACATTTCCAAAATTTATGAAAGTATACAAAACGGCTTCAAAGTATACAGAATTTTGATAGAAAGTATACAGAATTTACCCCTTAATATATCCACCTTTTACCATTCCGTATGGGCCATACCGATACGGTTTTTTACATTTTGTCCATCCGTCAATTTGTTCTAGAACATCATTGATGGCGATTGTATCCATCCTTCTCATATTCCGGATATCGCCTCCTAGACATTCCACCCAAATTTCGGCAGCGCAAATGCGATCTCTTTTTTCTGTATCGGTTTCAGCCCTTCCAAACTCTCCAGACCAGTACAATCTTCTAGTCGCAATATCTTTCTTCTGCCAATCTGCAGGTACTTCTCTTTCCACAAAATCGCGAATAAGGCTCTCACGTGGATCCTGTTCTGCATGGCCTTCCTGTTGCCGTCTTGCTTCTTCTGCCAATTCCCCAGTTAAGAAAAGGGACTCGCCCAATCGCCAATGAATCACTGCTTCCGCCCATAACTGCTCTACTTCTGCATCTAAATCACGGAATACTAGTTTAGTAGGTTGCTGGGCTCCAACATCAACTGGCCAAAAACGTCTACCACCTGTTGGATCTCTTAAATAGTCACTTCTATTACTTGTCCCAAAAAATACACAACGTCTTGGATGCTTCTCTGTTTTACGTGCATATGCAGCACGATATTGGTCTTCTGTTCTACTAAGGAATCCTTTAATAGTCTGAACATCTGACTTGTTGTAGGCGCTCATTTCACCGATCTCAACCAGCCATACACCCTGTAACAGTTCAGCTGCTTCTTTCCCTTCAAAACTCTCTATACTATTTGTAAACCATCCTTTACCCATCTTCTGAATAAGCGTTGTTTTACCTAGTCCTTGAGCTCCTGTAAGCACCGGCATTGTATCGTATTTAATGCCAGGATTCATTGCTCTTGCAACAGCTGCCGTAAACGATTTTCTCGTCACTGCTCTTGTATAAGGAGTATCTGCAGCACCTAAGTAATCAATAAATAGAGTATCTAGCCTTTTCACTCCGTCCCACTCCAAAGAATTGAGATAGTCTACAACTGGATTGAATTGATTAGCTGCAGCGCATAAAATGAGTGCATCATTAACGATATCTTTCACACGGAAATTAAGAATTTTTTCTAGGTAACTCCGCAACCCTGCATCGTCTGTATCTGTCCATCTGAACACTTCTTCTTCTTTATCCCTAGGCACCCACGGTAAAGGCCCAACTCCCATTAAAGAATCCGCAAAGGAATCCATCTTAATCCGACCTTTTAAACGCGGATCATGTTCTAATGCTACCAATGCGTTTTCGATAGACTTTAAAGGGGAACCAGTTGAAGGACTAATTTTTAACTTTTGAATCCAACTTACATCATTATCTCCATCGCCTGCTGGGGATCCGTCTTGTCCCACTGGCGATTCTCCAAAGTCGGCTACAGCTCTTTCATATCGTTCCTGGTTTAAAATAGCTGCTACACCTGCATCGTTTAATGCGAAAGCAGCCATTGTTGTAAAAGATGGCAATTTGTTTACCGGAGTATCCGGCTTTGCTTCATCGTCTAATTCTCCATATTTGTGTAATCTCACTAAGTCAAACGCGTTTACTAATCTGCCACTGCAGGGATCCGTCGCATGGTGAGAATAAAGAAATAACCCATCATCATAAATAACAGCTCCACCAACCGTCGAACCTCCTACAAAGGTGTAGCGCTCGCTACCGTCATCTGTTGGCGTATAAACACCAGGTAAAAAAGTTTCGATGGCTGTATGGATATCGTATTGTCTGCAGAAAGCTCCAACGACTCCGCGCTTCTCTGTAGGATTTCCTTGCTTCGCCGCCATCCTTACGTGTGATTGACTGGCCCCAGGTACTTCTGGCCACTCTTGGATATCTCTCCAATCGTTATATAGACTTAAAAGTCCGTCAGCATCTAGGAAAGGCTTATCCCCATATTGGAAGACATATTGACTATCGGAAGAACAACTTGGCCAGTACATCAACCGGGAAGCTTCAAACGTGGTAGGATCCGCAAAGCTCATGCCAATAATGGAAGCTAGCTTTCTAGCTAATGGCTCATATTCATCTGCAGAAGACGTCCGATTTAAAGGAGCAAGCACACGTAAACGCGGCTTGCCCTCCTCATGCTTCCTGGTGGAATAAGTTGCATAAGCGCACCCTAATGCCTCGAGACGACGTAACACGTCTGCTGTTCCACCTGCAGGTATATTATCCAAGTCGAGCGTTATAATATCTCTTCCTGTTACGTTTGATGCCTTTCTTCGGTTGTTGGCCAAAGTACCGGCTACGAATCCCCCAACGTCCTTTAGTTCATCTTGGCGAGACTTAGGGAGCTTCATATATTCGGCTAGGGTTTCTGTCCCCCTAACGGCTGTACGTAATCGATCTACTAGCTCTGACCAATATAATGTTTGCGATGGCCACTCGGTTGCCTTTCTGCTTCCTGCAGCTGATATCGTTAACTGTCTGTCATAAATCATGCTGTAACACCACCTTCCACTTTTAACTTTTTTTATCATCCACTTTTAGATAGAAGTTCCATTAAATCCATCTCAAGAAGTCTCCCTTAACTCTCCTTTACTAACAATTCCTTTTGTCTAGTAAGCTCTCTAAACCATTCTTCATCATGTGTTAATAGTGCTAAATCAATTAAGCTATCGTAATCAATATACTTCTCTTCCATTATCCAAGGTTGTACTCTATGCCGATCGAAAGTATGTTCATTGAGTTCAGCGACCGGTCCTTTGGTAATCTTTACGTCTACTGAAGAACCATGTATTCTAGTTACATATCCGTACATGAAAATACCAAAAATCGCTTTCACCTTTACCCAATCACCAATCTTTAACTGATCCAACTTCTATTCCTCCTTCTTATAATTTGATCCGTAGTAAATCCCTCATCGCTTTTGCTTCTAACTGAATTGAAGATAATTCATTTTGAAGATTATTAATGAAATCTTGTTGAGACGAGATTTCAAGTTCCAAAACGGTGTTGTGGGCACGTAACGCATCTATTTCAGCTAGTGTATGATCTGCTTCAGTATGAGAGCTTTCTGAAGCTTTTAACTTTCTTTTGAGGGAATCAATCTCATTTTTGAAGTCTCTTTCCATTTCACCAGCTTTAACAACTAAGTCTTTGTAATCTATTTCTAATTGGGCATACTTCTGTTTCCAATCGGATACATCCTGGCATATAGATGGAAGTGCTTGAGGCTTTTCAAGATCAAATGCTTTAGACAACTTATTTTTTTCCTCCTTTTTCTTCTTATCAAGATTTTTCTTGAATTCACTTATTCTCAAGCGATTTTTAAATTTCCAATTGGCAAAATTACTTTTTGTTACACCTTTTCGAGCTGCAATATCTTTATCTAGTAATCCCTGATCCTTAAGTTTAAAATATTCCTCAAAAGGCATATGAAAAGCAGATTCAACAGGCATTAGCTTCCCTTCTTTCTTATTGGTAGTTTTTTGATCGATAACTTTTCCTAAGTACGTCAATTCACTGTAAACAGGACACCCATTGCATGTATTTTCACGCTGTTTCGTAGTTGTTTGAGACGCTATTTTCTTTGGGCATTTATCGCAATGTTCGTCCAGCAACGTTCCTATTCTTATCCTGGCAGCTTTCTTTTGTTGTTTATCCATCACATTCTCACCCTTTTCCAACCTTTACGGAGACGAGATTTCAATTCATCTGTTCTCAATGGCTCATAGAGATATACTTCTAGGTCATCCTCAATCCGAAACAACAGAAACCACCTTGCTTGTCGTTTACGTTTGCTGGCCATCTTTTAATTACACCTCAATCCTTTTTGTAATATTCAGAAAGGAAACCATCTGCAGTCAGCGGTAATCCAGGAGCCCAATCAATTGGGGTACCCATGATGGAAGTTACGGTGTCCAAATCTGCTTGATTTTTTGGTACATCAAGCACCACCTCATCATGAATGTGCATGACAGCTTGATATCCTAATACAGCTAAACGTTTCAATGTCACGGCTAAACAATCTCGAGCAATTGCTTGAACACAGTTCTCGACTAATTTGCCGCCATATGTGGATTGTTTCTCCCACTTCTTTGTAGTCTGATTAAGACCAAAATAATGAAGCGCTTCCTTACCAAAATCATTCTGTGAAAGAAACGGTTTTACATAAAATAGCTTGCGCCCACTTGGAAGAGTAATAGTTAAAAAGTCTAATCCGTTTTGTATATCGCTCTCTCGCGCTATAATTAGTCCTCGAACACCCGCAGGTTGTCCTGTTCTCATAACAGAAAGTGCTGCATTCTCTAGCGAATACCATAAATCCACAATTCTCTTACTGGAGGATCTCCAACGTCTTACGATATCCGGTAACTCTTCTTCCGTTAATCCACCTTCTAAAGCTCCCATACTAATTAAAGCCCCTGATGATCCCTGGTAACCTAGTGCCAATTCAGCAACTTTTCCTTTTTGACGTAAAGCGTATTCCGGATTCCCTTTTTTAATTAGTTCCAACGGAACACCAAACATCTGAGAAGCTGAAGCCTCGTATATTTTTCCATGTGTATTGAATACATCTAACCTCCATTGCTCTCCAGCAAGCCAAGCTATTACTCTAGCTTCAATAGCCGAGAAGTCGGAAATCAATAGGGTATTTCCTTCACTTGGGATAAAGGCTGTACGAATTAGTTGAGACAAAGTATCAGGAACATTCCCATAAACAAACTTCAAAGCATCTATTTTCTTTTCCCGTACAAGCTCTCTTGCATGGCCAAGAGTCTCGAGATAGTTGCGAGGAAGGTTCTGCACTTGGACTAATCTACCTGCCCATCTGCCGGTTCTATTGGCTCCGTAAAACTGAAGTAAGCCCCGTACTCTTCCGTCATCACAAACAGCTGATTCCATGGCCACATATTTTTTTGTGCTAGTTTTAGAAAGCTCCTGGCGAATCTCTAGCATTCTTTTGACTTCCCCTTCTGTAGAATCAAGAAGATTCGTAACAGTATCCTTCTGCAGGTTCTCCACTTCTAATCCTTTATCAGCTAGCCATTTTGTTAATTGTTGCGAACTGTTAGGATTTGCTAATCCGGTAATTTTTACAGCTTCTTCTGTAAGTGTTGCAGTTGCTAAATCATCTATATACAAAGCTCCTTCGATGAGCTGTTGATCTACACGAACACCATAAGCATTAATCTGTTGATCCAATTCCCAAAGCTTTTGTTCAGATGCAGGAATAGGAAAACTGGATAATCTACTTTCTATTTCCTTTTCTACTTCAACGTCTTGAATGCAATACTCTTTAAACAACTCCCACTTTTCCGGTTCATGGTGCGGAAGGGTTCTTGTACGATTTCCATTTTTCTTAGATGGTTTCGTAGGAGTACAAAATAACTTGATTAATGAAGATCCAACACTCATTTTTCGTTTATCTTGAGGAAGGCCCATTGCTTTTGCTGTTGGTCCAAGACCTGCAGTAAACCCACAATACAAACCGTGAAACATCGTACAGCGCCATTCTTTCAGCCAATTAGCCGGTGTAGGTAAGCCTAAAAACTTGGAAAGACAGTACCATTCGAATGCAGCATTATACGCATGTTTTGTTACATTAGGATCTATTAGGGCTTGATGAATTTCAAAAGGTATACGCCATCCTTGGGCTAAATCCACAATCTTAGTAGGTTGGCCATTAATGGAATAGGCGAAAAGTAGTATCTGAAAGTCCGGAGACTGTACGTATTTGTACAGCCCCGACTTCTTAATATCCACCGATGAATAAGTCTCAATATCGATGTTTAAACTTCTAATCATATTCCGTACACGCCACCGTTACCGTTATTAATCGGTTGGCCAGTAATCGGGTCAAGCTGTGGCGTCTGGTATTGACCAGAGGAGGGCTGTTGCGGTTGCCCTTGCATACCATAAGGCATTTGAATATTAGGTGCTGGTTGTTGGTACTGTTGCTGCTGGTATTGCGGTTGTTGGTAAGCCGGTTGCTGTGGAGCTCCTCCACCGAAATCATCGGCTGCAGCTGGAGCTGCCGCACCTAACGGCTCACCGTCACGTGTTTTTTGCACATTAGTAGATAGATAGCAACCGATACCTTTTTTCCCTTGTGCTGCGTATGGTGCAAAGTTAACAGCTACGCGGCCGTACATTCCGCTATACACTTCTGTTGGATCTACGATTGGATTAAGGTTAGCATCCACAATTTTAGGTGGTTGATCAGCCTTAGATGATGCACTGAATACCCAGTGACCTTTACACTCTGGACCAAACGGCATACCGTCAGAAGGCTTTACTCCGTCGCCGTCATAGACAGGAAGGGCAACCATCGGAGGAATAACCCCGTTCCACTTTTTATCTTTACCTTGTTGCTTGGCTGCTTCGATGGCAGCATCGATACGTTGTTTTGTTTGAACGTCAGATTTCGGTACAAGGATTGTTACGCTGTATTTTGCTTCTCCTCCATCTTGTCTTGCTCTTGGAGTTAATAGATTTACATAGCTTAATCTTGCTTCACCTGTTACGATTCGAGTTGGATTTGACATGTTTTCATTTCTCCTTTTTGTTTGGTTTATTGGCATACCCCATCTACCTGAGGTATATTGATCAACGTGATAATCTGCTATATCACCCATTATTTAAAATCCTCCGATGCATCGGGGTTTAGAGTTACAGCCGGTCTTTTATCACCTGCAGGTGCTAGTGTCGGTTTACCTGAAGTTTTTACAACAAGTCCCGGATCTTCTAGTAAACTCTTATACTCTTTTTTGCCTAACTCTTTTTCCAATTTAGGAACGGTTAACGGTACACGTTCATATAAGACAGCTTCATCGATACCATTCACTCTGAGGTAATCAAAGGCTTTATCGATATCCACATAATTGCGCGTTCCTCTACCTTCAACAGCTTTCCAGCCAGCAATCTCATTCCCTTTTAATGCTTCAGTAAGAGCGTACTCTTTAAGGGCTTTTATCCATGCTTCAATATGCTGCCCTTTTTCTAGCATTTGGCCGACTTCCTCATTTGAAAGTAAAGGCGGTTTAAGAGCAGTAAAATCAGCTAATGCGCTAAACTCTTCTGCACGTGCTCGGCACTGTGCTTTTGCTTTACAAAATTTACAATGCTCTCCTGGGACAAATTCACCTTCGCCGTTGAATGCTTTTTTTGCTATTGGCTTAATCTCTTCGCCCCATGCTAGTAGATCCTTAAGAGAAAGCTCGTATTCTGAAATACTATCTAAACGCGGTTGAATGATTGCTAGATGAACATTTTTAATAGGATACAAGAATCCATATTCCTGGTAAGCGCCTAATGCGTATAGCTTCATTTGTGGATTGTCTTCAGCATCAACAGCAACGCCTTTACCATACTTAAAGTCCGTAATATAAAGTGTTTCTCCACCTATAATCAGGCAATCAACTGTTCCGAACCCTTCAGGAGCATAAGCACTATAGTTCAATCTTTTCTCCACTGCCACATAAGGTAATGAAGGCATTCCAATCGTTAATTCTTTCAGATAGTCCAGGTAAGTATCTGTATGGCGTAACATTTCATCCTGGAATAATTCATGCTTTTTCATTTTGTTGAGTCGACGAGTAAATGTGCTTTTTCCCATCGGTTCTGTAAACTGTTTCCTTAACTTCAGTTCTGCAATCTCATGGGCAAGTGTTCCTTCTTCTGCATACACAGAAGTTGATTCCGGAAACTGCTCTTCGAGCCTTACACTCGGGGTGCAAGTTAGCCAGCGCTTGGAAGCACTAGCCGATAATAGCGCATGAGATCGTTCAGAATGCGCGATGTTACCACTCATATTTTTGCACCTAATTCACGTAATTTCGTAGCAAATGCCCCGTATTGCTCTTGAGGTACCTGCATTAAGGATTGAGCCCCAAATTGCGCTAAAAGGTTTAATAGGTCCTGTTGTTTTCCTGCATCCATTAATTGAGTAGACGCTCTAGCTAAATCCTCCATGCTATAAGCAGGTGCAGTAGTTGGAACTCCCCCCGGTGTTACTGCGGGTTGTTGCTGTTGCACGGGTGGCTGCTGAACAGGTTGTGCTTGTTGAACAGGAGGAGCCTGTTGATATTGCGGTTGCTCCGATGCTGGTTGCTGTTCTAAAGGAGCTTGTTGTGCCGGTTGCTGAATAGGTGCTACATTATTTACTGGTGCATCTTGTACTTTTGCAGGACCTTCCCCCTGTAATGATGGGGCAGCTTGTCCTCCTAAAACGGATGCAAATAAAAGAATTGCCTTCTCAAACTTTGGTGATAAATCAACGGTTACTGTAAAATTCATCTATATTTCTTCCTCTCATGTGTTATATTAGTAATAAGTCATAATTTCCTAGGATCCTTATTGGCGTGAGGATCCTATTTTTCTTTGCCTTTATTGCATAATTCCTTCCACTCTCCAGGAGTCGGTAGTTTATTCTTGTCCAATTACTTCACCCCCTTTCAGATAGCTTTCTTGCATATCTTCAACAGTTAAAATCTCACGTAAATTTGTTGAATACTCTACGTTATCTAACCTTGTAGAATAATCACCGTCCGATACATAATTGATAAGGCATTTACTGATTGGCATTACTTCACCTTCTCTCATTATTTTGTGACATCATTTTTCAACATCGTGGGTAAAAAGAAAAGCTATTCAGCTTCGTATACTTCTTCCATTGACGTAGCTACCGTCTTATTAGCTATAAGGACCAACACAACACCGTCTTTGGCTCGGTTAACAGCGCATCGATTAACAAAATTGCTTATGCTTTTTTCTTTGTTAGGATGGTAACTAGGTCACCATTTCTTCGAACTGTCTTGCATTCGTATTCGTTTACTATGGCTGGAATTTTTCTTTCCTTCACCCAGCAACCATCTAACATCTTGGATAACCCAACAGGAATATCTACAGGAAACTCTCCGACTTTCATTGATGTGACTTCAATCATTTGGATCTTCCTCCATTTCCTCCTTTATGCAGTTTTTAATTTCCGAAAAAAATCGGATTGTGGACCAAAAAAAATATTTTCCACTGGAATCTTATAATGTTTTTCGATGTTTACAAAGAAAGATCGTGGAACATTTGAAGAGTCTTTTTCATATTTAGCTAGCGTATCTTTGTTGATTCCAAACAATTTAGCCGCTTCAGTCAGCTTCAATCCCGCATTTACTCTAGCTGCTCTTAAAGTTATTCGTAAGGTCATTGGCTTCACCTCCTGTTTTCGTTTGGCTTGATTACAATATATCCGATTTAATTCGGAATGTCAACCGAATTAAATCGGATTTTTAATAATTATTATATTTCGACTAAATTAATTACGATATTTTTCGGAATAATTCTTGATTTTCCGTATTTTTTCGGATATAATTATAAATATTAGGAGGTGAGAATATTGATAGATAGGGATTTACCTTTAAAGAAAGAAATATCAGAGAATATTAAGAAATTAATGAAAAGAAATAACTGGACTCAGCTAAGAACTAGTGAAAAGTCTGGCATTTCAAAAAGCACATTATCTGATTATATTAATTGTAAAACTCTTATTAACCCAGGGAATGTTGAAAAGTTAGCAGAAGCCTTTAAGGTTTCTAAAGGAGATATTGATCCTAGCTTTAACCAAAATCCAGTTGATATCAGCTACAATTATGATTCTGCTAAAGCCGGTAACTTTACAGTAAAAGAAAATTCTTCTCCATACTATGTAAAAGATGTTGGATTTCAAAAGGTACCTATAGTTGGAACTATTAGCTGTGGTGAAGGTATCTTAGCTTATGAGGATATAGAAGGATACGAAGATGTACCAAAATCCTGGATGAACGGTGCAGAACACTTCTTCCTTCGTGCAAAAGGAGATAGCATGATAAACGCCAGAATACATGACGGTGATATGCTTTTGATTCGAGTTCAAGATCAAGTTGAAAATGGTGAAATTGCTGCAGTACAAATTGATGGAGAAGAAGCTGTTCTAAAAAGGGTATATATAACCGATGACACTATGATTTTGCAAAGTGAAAATCCTAAATACCCGCCAATAATAGCTCGAAAAGGGCAAGACATAAAAATACTTGGAAAGTTAAAACGAAATTTCATCGAGTATTAAATTTCTAGCTAGATGTTTAATCATCAGGGAGAGCGACGGCTCTCCCTTTGTATAGGAGGAATTGTGTTGGTCCGTCAAAGGAAAGAAATGAAAGAAGAAATAACGCAGGTTGCGGTGTATATCCGAGTTAGTACGCAGGAACAAGTTGAAAACTACAGTATCGAGTCACAAAAGGAAAGAATCGAAGCATATTGTAAGGCAAAAGGATGGGGAATTTACGATGTTTATATTGATCCTGGTTATTCCGGTTCCAATACAGACCGTCCAGCCCTGCAGAGGATGCTAGAAGACGTTAATAAAGTAGATGCTGTTGTTGTTTATAAATTGGACAGGCTATCACGTTCTCAACGGGATACACTTGATTTAATAGAAGAACATTTTTTAAAGAATAATGTGGATTTTGTTTCCATTACAGAGACGCTAGACACTTCCACACCGTTCGGAAAAGCAATGATAGGTATTTTATCAGTATTCGCTCAACTTGAAAGAGAGACTATTGCAGAGCGTATGAGAATGGGCCATATTAAACGTGCTGAAAATGGGTATCGAACTTCCGGAGGAGATTACGACCCTGCAGGTTATGCGCGTGTTAACGGAAAACTTGAAATAAAAGAAGATGAAGCGCAGCATATTAAACTCGCATATGATTTATACGAGCAATATCTCTCCATTACAAAAGTCCAAAACCGATTAAAAGAACTAGGATACAAAGTATGGAGGTTTCGACGATACCATGATATTTTACACAATAGATTATACTGTGGGTATGTAAGTTTTGCAGGTGAGTATTATGTTGGTAAGCACGAACCAATCATTTCTGAAGATCAGTTTGATAGAGTCCAGGAGCTATTAACAAGAAACAAAGGCAGAAATGCGAATAAAGCAAAAGAAAGTCTTTTTACTGGATTAATAACGTGCGGTTGCTGCGGAGAAAATTACGTCACATTCACATGTGTTGACAGAGGAAAAAAATATCGATATTACGTGTGTCGTGCAAGAAGGTACCACGCTGAATATGATGAAAAATGCATGAATAAAAACTGGAATTCCAAAAAATTAGAAGCTTTAATAGTGGATAGAATAAACAACATGATCGCTGATAAGTCATTTACTAATCAGGAAATGGAGTTAGTCGACTATGACAAATTGCTCAGAGAAATTGATGACAAGGAAGGAAGATTAATTGATCTATACACTATAAAAAAAATGGATAAGAATAAGTTGGCTGAAAGATTTCAGGCATTAGAAGAAGAAAAATTAGAACTCACTAGGAAGAAAGAAGCCCAGGAGAAAAAAAAGACAAATATGCTAAGCGAAGACGATTTGAAACAGTACTCACTCGATTTATTAACAGCTGAATTTCCTGAAAGACAAGCCATTGTTCAAAAGTTAATAAAACAGATATATATTAACGGGGATACGGTAGAAATCTCCTGGAATCTCTAATAATTATTTTTCGGTTTTCATAGTTGGCTATTCAACGGAATTGTTAGCAAGATTATGGACAAGTTGTACTTTGATATTGAGATTATGGGAGATTAATTACAACTATACAAAAAAAGAAGACACAAAGGTCTTCTTTGATAACATTTAGAATGGTTTACCTGAATTTAGCTCAATATCATTTGCATAATATTGTTCCCAATGAGCAGGGGTTGCTTTATCTAAAAATCTAAGGCTACTAACACCACCGCTACCAATTAACATTCCACCATTTGAATTCACAACTACTTTTCCATATGTTGGTCTATCATCACATGAAAAACTTGGTTCGCTTGCAGTTTGCATTTCATCAAAAAAGCTGTAATACTGCACCGTTGAATTTGGGCTAATTGTAAATTGAGTGCCTGGTGTTATATCTGAATCAACACCTCCAGCACTAGGGGTTTTACCAGTAAATTGAGTCCCATCTTTTTTATATAAATATATTGTTGAATTAACTGGAACATCACTTACATTACTTAAATTAAAAGTGATAACTGTACGAAATTTAGATGCTGTATTTCCACAAGCAACGTTACTCTGAATAGAAAAATATTCTACTCTACTTACTTCGGAGCTACTTCCTGTACTATTCTTTGTACCTGTTTCAGCATTAGTTGTATAGCTAGTTCCAATTACTAAAATAGCAATTAATCCTAGTATAGTTGCTAACTTTCCTTTTAAACTTAACATTTGTTTTCCCCCTTTATCTTTATAATTCAATATTAATTGACAAATTTTGCAATTAATAGTCTTGAAAATTATTTATTTTATAGTAGAATTTTGAAAGTGTTTATATCTTTAGCAGAGTAAAAGGAAGGGATGAAGGAATTCAGATTTTGAAAATTTAGAGTTTAAGGAAAAACAATCAATTGTTCAAACACTGATAAAAGAAATTCAAATAGATAATGATAACGTCATGATTGATTGGCGTTTTAATTTATAATATTTTTTATGTATTCATTTTGGGTTATTCACACTGCCCAGATAAGAAGCTCCGATTGTGCCTCGATGATTTGCTCCATTTTGTCTGATGCCTCTTGCTGTCCTTGTGAAAGACTGCCGTTCCATTGTAATGTAATTTTTGATGTTTCTTGATCCAGTTCTGGCCCACTCCATTTAATTAATGGGGTACATTCACTTATTCTCCCCATCATGATGCAATTTCGACAATAAGTGCAGTTTTCTTTACATCGTGCACAAGGAAAAGTAGCAAATAACTCCTGATTTTCATTTCCACAACGCATGCAAATGTACTTATTGCGAGCTTTTTTCTCTATCCCTTTCCTATACGAGCAATAACCATTTTCGTAATGTGCTTGGATTTCTTGTTCTGAAAAAGGGAGCTCAGCTAGTAGTAAAGTTTTACCTTGGAGGGAAGCTTGGAGTTGCGGATTAAATGGATAAGCTTTATTAAGTGGCGGCGTTATCAGTTGATTTTGGGAAGCATTTGAGATTCGGAAGGAGTGAGAGAAATTACTTTTCGTGGGGAGTAATATATTGTCCTTTTGATAAAATCGCATTATTTTCCTCCTAGTTCTGTTTTAAATAGATTTTAAGGTTAAATGATGAATTGCCTTTTTTCTAAATCCTGTTCTTTTCAGTTTTAAATTTGCTAGTGTCCTTGAAGCTATTATAGACTAAATAACCTTTAAAGTGGGGAGTATCGCCTTTTTTTGACTTATTACTACAGCTAGGGAAAAACCAATATACTTTTGCAAAATATCCGTATCTAAAGGAGTATTCTTTCTTTTAAGACACTTGATTAATCTCTTTTTTCATCTGTTGGGAGAAAAGATCTTTTATAGGAAGAAGTGAGTTTAGAAATCAATTTTGGTAAATATTCTTTATGAATGATGGTGTTTTTAAAGGTTTGAATTTGAGGAGAGGATAACCGCAAAATTGATTTTGGGTTACTAAATACAACGAGAGAGTAAATAGGAATAATAGGAAATTGATTAGCTAATAGCCAGGCTTCAAACTGTCGCTTTAATCTGTTCACTTGAATAATAGGATCAGGAAATGCCTCTTTTTCTTCTTCCTTTATTCGTATCATTTGATGTAAATCAGTATCAAGGTATAGCTCGCCAATGATATTTTTCACTTCAAGGATTAACGCATATTTCGCATGCAGAATTAATACATCAATTTGGAAAAAATGTTTTCCGTCCCATAGGCGTAAATCATGCAGGATAAAGTAGTCATTATCTGGCAAAAAACTAAGCGGGAAAATCCACTGCCTGCTTCCCCCCTGTATCTTGCCAACTTCCGTTGATAATCTTGATTGATTAACGGAATATTAGAATGATTAGCTCTAATCCTCGAGAGCAAGGCCTCTAATTGGAGCGCTCGATATCGATATTCAATTGGTTTTACGATCAACTGCACACTTCCTTTTTTTCATACTGAATTTATTCTATACAGCCATTTGAATTCCTGACTATTTGATAAAAAAGGACTAGTGAATAAAACTTAGTTGCTTTTGTTTACTAAACTGCACTTGGTAACTACATAATTTAAATTATTTATCGTTATCCGATATAAAATATAATACCAATTTTCAGTCTTTATATTAACTGGTAATAAATAAGGAGTGCCGTTATGCAAATTAATCTTTTGTTTGAAGGAGCAGTAAAAGAACAATTTAAGCAACAAGCATCGACCAATACAGATGTACTAATGAAGCAGCCACTAGGTGAAAAAAAAGAAATTGAAGTAGAGCGTGACGGAAAAGCTTTTACTTTAACATTCTCTGATGAAATAAAACATCTAAAAGCAGAGACAGATGAAGAAATTGCACAAATGTTTGCTCAGCAAGTAGAAGACCCATCTGATATTTTTTCATATCGTCCGCGAGACCAATGGCTTATTTTCAGTCAATATTTAAATGATAATGGTATCTTTGATGGGAAGAATGCGAAGGATATTGAAGAAATTGAAAATCTACTTGTAGATATAACGGATGGCTTAGATAATTTAGATATTGCTACACCAAAAGGCCGAGATATAAAATCTGGAAGCAAACCTATTACGCAGCAATTAACTTCTGCTGAGGCACAATTAGAACTTGCCTCTTCAACAGCTGCATTACAACTATTTGGTGAGAAATATGTTACAGGTTATGCGAAAGAGGGCTTTCACCAATTGATTGAACAGTACACAAAGCGAAATGAAAAACGTGTATTGAGTTATAAGTCAATCGAAGAAAAATTTTATCAAGGGCGTGCGAAGATTTACGAAACACGACATATGGATACAACTTCTTTAAATGCCCAACAAAAAAATAATTTATCGATTACAAATAAACTAGGCAAAATCAATTATACAGAAGCAGAAATTTCCAAAATGATTGAAGTTTATAAAGAAAAATTCGGAATGCTTCAAAATAAATCGGACGTTGATGTCCTCATTGCTAAATTGCAGGATGAGTTATCGAACTTTGTTACAAAAGGTATTTCTAAACAAGATAAAGACTACGAAGCAGCAAATAACTTCGTTAAAGAGAAATCAGCAAAAACTTTTGAGCGCATTGCAGATTATTGGAAAAAATTATTATATTAATATACAACACCATACAAAATAACGTTCCCAAATCAAAGTTTGGGAACACACCAAAAAGCCGTAAACGTTGATTTAACAACGTTTATGGCTTTTTACATAATGGAAGTATTCAAAAGCTTCCGCAAGCAACAAATGGAGTTTAATAAACAGCTTATTGAAGAATTTCATGGTCAGCATGAATACATAGAGAATCGTTTAGAAGAGAGAGATCGCTAGCTCGTAGAATCGATGCGCCAAACGCTGGAGGCTCGTAAAGAGATTACTGCAGCTGAGAATATGGAGAAGAAAAAATGATGGTATTTTGGAAGATAGGGGAAGTTTGTAAAAGACCACCTCTTGAAATCGAGAGGTGACTTTGATGCCTAGTCAAGTTCTTACAGCGGTACCGGACTGAACGTAGTGAGGAAGGATATGGAGCTGTAAGTGCTGACTGGGTAAAACACGATTTACAAGCTAGTCATAACGAAGGAATGAAAAGGGGCGCTCTTCCTTGTTCATTTTTTTCCTTGCGACTCCCTCACCTATCCTTTCGACTAACTCTCCCACCATCACAAAAATCCCGATTCTTTTCTAAGAACCGGGATTCCAAACATCATTATTATCTTTTCTTTATCCAGCCAAGTCCCATTGATCCTTCTCCTAAGTGTGTACCAATAACAGCACCAAAGTAACTTAATGAGAATTCAATATTGGGGAATTCTTGTTCTAGTTCTGCTTTCCATTCTTTTGCTTCTTCTTCGCGATTAGCATGGATGATGGCAGCGTAGTAGCTGCCTCCATTCGTTTCTTCGCGGAGAAGTTCGACAATTCGCCTCATTGCTCTTTTTTTTGTGCGGATTTTTTCAAATGGGACAATTATCTTATCCTTAAAATGCAGCAATGGCTTAACCTGCAGAAGACTGCCGATGATTGCTTGAGCACTGGATAGTCGTCCACCTCTTTGAAGATTTGATAGATCATCTACCATAAAGTAGGCGTTGCTTGTTTGTTTTAATTCGTCAAGAATGGGAATAATTTCTGCTGCGCTTTTCCCTTGTTGAGCTAATTTTGCTGCTTCTATAGCATAGAAACCTTGAACCATGCAGCTTATTTCTGTATCAAAAGCAAATACTTTAATGCCCTCTACCATGTCTCCAGCAGTAATGGCTCCTTGATAAGTGCCGCTGATACCACTTGATAAATGAACACTTATTACTTCATCATAATTTTTAGATAGTTCTTCAAATAGCTCTACAAATTTTCCAATAGATGGTTGAGAGGTCGTAGGCAGGTCCATTTTTCTAACTGCTTCATAAAATTCAGATGCGGTTAATTCTTTTTCCTCCTCATATACTTCTGACCCTAAGAAAACTGTCAA
Source organism: Niallia sp. FSL K6-0212 (assembly GCF_038007605.1). Taxonomy (NCBI): domain Bacteria; kingdom Bacillati; phylum Bacillota; class Bacilli; order Caryophanales; family Bacillaceae; genus Niallia; species Niallia sp. FSL K6-0212. The sequence continues at coordinate 281,083 of NZ_JBBOXL010000001.1, forward strand.
TGGGATCATATATATATTGTACTTCTCCCTCACCTCTTTAGGAATATAGGCCGTACTATCTGTAACAATAGCTGTTTTCATGCAATTAGTTACCTTCCTTATCTATTCGTTTGTATACATATTTTAACTATAAAAGTTAATTAGCATTATCGATTAATTCTATTATAATGCACATAAAGAGGAATTTATATGGAATTTTAAATGGCAAGGAAATATTATAACAGATTTTTCACTTTAGAGGTTGATTAGGATGGCAATATTTCTTTACTTTCACTTCCTACAATTTTATCGCATTTTCATATGATTGCAATTGCAACGAAAACACCAACCTCACCAAATAAAACAATTCGTTAAAAAAAGGAGTTTCCTCAAACCAACAAGTGATTTAGGTAACCCCTTTTTACTTAACGAACTTCTACCCAACCGTTTTTAATAGCAACAACTACTGCTTGTGTACGGTCGTTCACATTCATTTTTTGTAAAATATTACTTACATGGTTTTTAACCGTTTTTTCACTAATAAATAGTGCCTCTCCGATTCCTCGGTTACTTTTTCCATCAGCAAGAAGCTGTAAAACTTCACACTCACGTCTTGTTAACAAGTGCAATGGTCTTCTAATTTCTACTACTTGTACATGATGTTCATCCGAGTTTGCATTCTCTATTGCTAAACGGCGATATTCATTAACGAGATTATGGGTTACTTTCGGGTGTAAATAAGACCCTCCATCTGCTACTACCTTAACTGCTTCAATTAATGCATCTGCATCCATTTCCTTAAGCAGATAACCGCTCGCACCTGTTTTAAGGGCATGGGTTACGTAGTTTTCATCATCATGTATAGATAGGATGATGACTTTTGTTTCTGGAAATTTCTCTAGTAATTGTCTTGTTGCCTCTACACCATTAATGGTAGGCATATTTATATCCATGATTGTTACGTCGGGTTGGTATTCTTCGATTAGCTGAATAGCTTGTGTACCATCGTCTCCTTCAGCTACTACTTCGAAGCTCGATTCGAAGTCGAGAATTCTTTTTACCCCTTCTCTAAATAATTGGTGATCGTCAATAATAACTATCCTTGTAGTCAACTGCTCCGCCTCCCTTATTTTCTTTAAGCTCTTTTCGTCACAATGTTATTTTTGGCAGGAAATGAACTTCTTGCTTTCCTCTCCACACACTAATTGATAGGAGTCAAGCATCCTCCAATCCATTCAACACAAAAATGTTAAACTTCATTTTGGTTAAAATAACATACTTCTCGAAAACAGTCATTCTTATCATCTAATAGGAACGTTGATCATAACAATGGTTCCAACTCCAAGTTTGGAATCAATGGTTAATTCCCCATCCAGTAGTTCTACTCTTTCTTTCATCCCAATTAAACCAAAGGATTCTTCTTTTTTCTCATTCTTATCGAATCCTTTTCCATTATCCTTAACTAAGACGATAATTTGCTCCATTCGTAATTCTACTTTTACGGAGATATTAGATGCTTCTGCATGCTTTAAAGCATTTTGGACTGATTCTTGAACTAAGCGAAAAATTGCAACTTCATATTTGCTTGGAAGTCTTGTTTCTTTTCCGATGGTGGCAAACTCAATTTTTATTGAGTCATGATACTCTTCTGTTGTTTTCAAATATTTTTTTAGGGTCGGAATAAGGCCAAGATCATCTAAAGCCATTGGACGAAGATCATAAATAATTCGTCTTACCTCATATAATGCACTTCGTACCATCACTTTTAAATTTCTGATTTCTTCAAAGGCCTCTTTCGCCCCACGCTCTTTATATATTCTTTCCACTAAGTCAGAGCGCATCATTACATTTGCCATCATTTGTGCAGGACCATCGTGTATTTCTCGAGAAAGTCTTTTCTTCTCTTCTTCCTGGGCACCAATAATTTTCAGTCCGAAATCCTGCTTTTGTTTGGCGTCTTCGATTACTTCGCCAACTTGCTTTAAATCACTAACCAAATAATTCATCACGACAGAAATTTGTGTGACCAGATGTTCTGCCCGCTTAATGGTTTCATCTAGACCTAACAATCGACGCTCTAAATCATCACGGCGTTCTCGATACTGCTTTTCTAAGTGCCGATTCACACTTAAATCCATTTGCAGTGTATGTGCTCTTTCATAAGCCTCACGTACTTCTTCTTCTGAGTATTCATTAAAATGCTTACTGACTTCCGATAAGCGTTTACGAGCAAACCGAGACTGGATTTCTAGCTTGTCTCCTTTTTCTATCGTTTCTAATACAAGAACTTTCATTTCTTTTAATTCTTCGGTAAGGGTTTCATAATCTTGTCGACATTGTTCTCCAATACGAAAAATTTCATCTTTGCTTGAACCAACGGTTTTAATCATTTGTTCAACAATATAATCTAACGTTTTTGTGTCAAATTTCCTTATCAACATATTTAATTCCTCCAAAAAGGCTAAAACCCTTCCAACATCCATTATTATTTTAGCTTGAAAGTTAATAATATGTTTAATTCATCGAAAAATAAATTAAAATCGTTATTTTGACATATATCACCCTATATGAAACCATGTCCGAAGACCTATTAACATCAAGAATCACTGTGAAAAAGTATGTAAAAATGCAATAATACAATTTTATCCTATTCTAAACAAAAAACAAAGTAAAAGAAAATAGATTGATAAGGCGCCTGTAATCCAAGATTCGTAACCCTCTGCATGAAATATAGCCTATACCATATGTAGCGGGTCTTTTCGAGCATGGAGTTTTACTTATTATATCATGCTTGCTAAATCGCTATATTAAGATTTGATTACAAAGCGAACAATAATTGAAGAATAAACAATGTCGAATTATAATGAAATAAGACTAATTATCGATTTTCTACTAATTTTTTATAGAAAATGGTTACAAAAAATGACTTATATAACGAACAAATAAGATGAAATCGCCAATATTAGTGGAAAGAGATACAAAGAAAGGAGCTGCCAATATGCTTCCTTCCTATCTTACTGTACCTAGCTACGGAGAATATGAACTAATTATTCAAAAATCACGCTTTATTGCTCATATCGCTCGAACAGAAACAGAAGAAGCAGCACAGGCTTTCATAGGAGAAATCAAGAAAAAACATAAAGACGCAACACATAATTGTTCTGCTTACTTAATCGGAGAACATGATCAAATTCAAAAAGCAAACGATGATGGGGAACCGAGTGGCACAGCAGGAGTACCAATTCTTGAGGTCCTGAAGAAAAAAGGTCTGAAAGATACAACAGTTGTTGTTACCCGTTATTTTGGAGGTATTAAGCTTGGTGCAGGGGGGCTTATTCGTGCTTATGGAAAAACAACCTCTGAAGGATTAGCAAATATCGGTATTGTTGAAAGAAAGTTGAAACAAATAGTCAGTGTATCCATCGAGTATCACTTACTTGGTAAAATAGAAAATGAATTACGTTCATCGAACTATGAAATTAAAGATATTCATTATTTAGAAAATGTCGAAATTGATGTCTTTGTGGATTCTGATGAGGTAGAGACTTATACGGATTGGATAACTGACTTAACAAATGGACAAGGTATTATAAAAGAAAAAGACACCTTGTACGCAGAAACCCTCATTTGAATTTTTTACAATTAATACAAAAATATACCTGGAATAGAAATAAACTACTAATTTACGTTAAAGAGAGATAGAGGTAAGATAGTATGTATGTTTTCATTCCGTTATTTCTTAATTCAAAAAGGAGAACTTATGGCAAATAATACAAGAGAAACTTTAATAAAGGATACAAAGAAAAAGAAACGAAAAAAAATTAAGCTATTTATTTTTGTCCCATTGCTGGTTATTATCTTAGCCGGAATTGGTTATGGAGCTACCTTATATTCAAAGGCAAAATCAGTGGTAGATGATTCTTATGAGCCAATTGACCGTGATTCTAAAAGGGATGCAAAAGTGGATCCAAACATCGATGACGTTTCAATTTTATTCATTGGAGTAGATGACAGTGAGAAAAGATCGAGCAAATCCGGCACAACCCGATCTCGTTCCGATGCTCTCATGCTTGCTACTTTAAATGAGAAAGAAAAATCCGTTAAATTGCTGAGCATCCCACGTGATTCTTATGTATATATTCCTGAACGCGGCTATTCTGATAAAATTACTCATGCCCATTATTTCGGCGGGGTTTCGTCAACCTTAGACACAGTGGAAGAATTGCTAGATATTCCTGTTGATTATTATGTAAAAATGAATTTCGATGCCTTTATGGATGTAGTAGATGCATTAGGTGGAATTGATGTCGATGTTCCAGTAACATTTACAGAACAAAACTCAAAGGATAAAGCAGGCGCCATTCATCTTGAAAAAGGCTATCAAGAATTGGACGGCGAACAAGCACTTGCCCTTGCAAGAACAAGAAAAATTGATAATGACATTGAACGTGGGAAAAGACAACAATTAATCATGCAAGCCATTATGAAAAAAGCAGTCTCTATCGAGGGAATAACCAAGTATTCAAAAGTGATGGAAGCGATAGGAAGCAATATGACAACAGACTTATCATTCAGCGATATACAATCTCTAATTGCTTATGCAACTGCAGATAATGGTTTACAAGTGGAGACACTAACGCTAGCTGGAACCGACGGTCGTGTCGATAATAAATACATTTATCAATTAGATGAAACAGCACTTGCAGAAACAAAATCGATTCTGCAGCAGCATTTAGGCATAAGCAGTAACCAACTATCCAATTCAGACAAACCGAATGATTCGGAAAATACTACTGATTTAAACAGTACCGTGGAAACAGATACCACATCCGATAAGGTAAATTATTAAATAATATAAATGCATCAAGCTTCCAAAGCATGGTGCATTTTTTATTTATATCATAAAATAAAAAAATTCTGCGTAAATCCTCATTGAAAATGAATTAGAATGGCTATAAATAAACTATACAACTACCTGCTGACTAAAAAATTTATTTCAGCATTATAATTTTTAAGTAAAATGTCAACACTATACCTAATAGAAAAAGCAAACATATTTTGTAAAGGAAATACAAAGTAATGAGGTGCTAGTATGTTGAAAAAAATGTTAACCTACTTAAATGGAGCAATTGAAAGACCATTATTTACGGATAATGAACCTAGTATTTGGAATGAATTAGAAGATGATTTTTACGATGAGGAATTAGACGAAAAGCACAGACTTTTATAATCATGCTATTATTATTTACTTCTAGATACCATATACAACTGTAGATGAATTGCTCTACAGTTTTTTTCTGTTTCTTCCCCATTTATCCCTTTCTTAATCTGCCAGCAATATCCACATTCATTTACCATTAGAATATGATAGAATCATAGTAATTCCTCTTAGGTAAAAGACATAATTTTTTTAATAGATTCCTAGTTTACGACAATTAAATAAAGGAGAAAATGATGATAAAAAAAACACTATCATTGTTGTTGTCACTTGTCTTGCTTCTTTCTTTCCTTCCTGTTTTTGAACACAGCATCTACGCGAGCGTTGCTGAACCACTAGTACATGTTAAGTTAAAGAATTATCTTGGTAATAAAACAGTAATTTCCCTTACCTCCTCTGGTACCTATAAAACTGGTGATGGTAAAGTATCTATAAATAGCAACACAGAATATATGGTTAAGCTAGAACAATCAAAATTAAAGCTATATCAAGGAAGCCAGCTTCTTTCTGAGTCTACTTCGTTTACTTTGGCTCCTTCTGATCCAAACAGCTACTTAACAATTAATAATCGTTCCTATAAAGGATCTTTTGAATTTATCATGGAAACAATCAGCGGAAAAACATATATTCGCCCAATTAATACAGTAGGGATAGAAGATTATCTTAAAGGGGTTGTGCCTCGTGAAATGCCTGCCCTGTGGAATATCGAAGCATTAAAAGCACAGGCAGTTGCTGCCAGAACTTATTCTTGGAATTACGGCGGTCAAACCATTACCGATACCATTAATCACCAAGTGTATGGCGGATTAACTGATTCTCATCCTAATTCTGATAATGCAGTGGAGGCAACTACTGGACAGGTCTTAAAATATGGCAGCAAATTAATCGATGCTGTATTCTCAGCAAGTAATGGTGGCGTAATGGAGTCTGCTAAAAATGTTTGGGGCTATGAATATGCCTATTTACAAAATGGTGCTGATTCCTTTGATAACAACTATAGTTGGGAATTCAGCCTACAAAAAACACAAATCGATATGAAAGATAAAGATTTAGCTAATCCAGACGCATGGTGGAAAACGACTTCAGAAAAAGATACAAAAATTGTCAGTCTTATAAAAAGTTGGCTAAATAATAATAGCTATAAAGATAAAGATATCAAAATTGTTTCTATTCCGACCCTTGCGTTTAATAATCCTTCGTCCACAACCCGAGTAACAACAGGTTCAATAACAGTTCAGTTTTATGTGAAGGATCTAAAAGATAAAGACGGGAACCTTATTTTACAAGAAGTGAAACAAGCAAATGTGGCAGCTTCTAAAGTTAGAGCAATAATTGGTGTAGATACGTTAAAGAGTTATCTTATTACAAAAAGCGCTTCTAGTACCACTGCACATAGTGTTGCTGGAAAGGGGTATGGCCATGGCGTAGGTTTAAGTCAATATGGTGCAAATGGTCGTGCTAATAGTGGCCAAAAATACAGTGATATTCTTTCATTCTATTATCCAAGCGCTAATTTAGTAACGGAATATATCCAGTCTGAGATTACCACTCCTGTGATAACAGATACAAAGGCTATTTTCGCGAACACGAATGACACAGTCAGCGTTTTCTTTTCTATCAATAAAACAGCCAATACGACTGTAAGAGTAAAAGATAGTACTGGTATAGTGGTTGCAACTCTTTTAAATAACGCAGCTTTACATGCTGGTAACTACAACTATACTGCCAATGTAGCAAACTGGAACAATGGCAGCTATACAGCTGAAATAATTGCAACCGACAGCAATAAGCAAACAGCAACAGCTCATGCTGTAGTTCAAGTTGCAAAACTAGCAGCACCATCGATTAGTTCGAGTACTACCAAATACGATAAAGATGCTAACAAAGTCGTTGCTTCCTTTCATGTTAACCAAGCAACAAAGACAACGGTTATTGTGAAAGATAGCAATCATAAAGCAGTGAAAACATTAGCCAACAATCAATCTTTAACAGCCGGGTATCATTCCTTTACTTGGGATGTAGCAAATGTGAACAATGGAGCCTATACGTTTGAAATTACTTCGATAAATAGCGCTAATAAAAAGCAAACAGTTAAACAAAGTTTCACTCTTAAGAAAACAGTAGTACAAGCTCCAATTATTAACAATGTAAAAACATCCTATGATACATCAGGAAATAAAATAAAGGTGAGCTTCCATGTGAACCAAGCTTCTAACACAACCGTAAAAATTGTAAACAACAAAAATAAGGTCGTTAAAACACTTACTTTTAATAAATCATTAAAGGCAGGATCCTCTTCCTATACATGGAGTGTTGGAAGCACGAGTGACGGGTTCTATTCAGCAACAATTGAATCGGTCAATATAAGCAAGCTAAAGAAATCTGTTTCTAAAAAGTTCACTCTCTATAAAGTAAAAACTGGAACTGTTAAAGCAAGCAAGCTCAATATTAGACAGAAGTCCTCTACATCATCCAAGGTAGTTGGGTCGATTCCAAACGATAAGAAAGTAACTATTTATGAAAAAAGCGGTTCTTGGTATAAAGTGAAATATGGAAAAGTAACTGGCTATGTATCCACAAAGTATGTAAAAAATGTAAAGGAAAGAAAGTAAGCCTCACTTCTTTTCTTCTCCATTATAAAAAGACCTCTTATAATTAAGAGGCCTTTTTATTATCTATTCTTCTCAGTTGAATATCTTATGTCATTAATAAATTTTAAAATCGGCTTATAGTTTTTTCCTACTAATCCAATCTTTTCTACAATTAATTCAATTATTAATAAAACAGTGGCTATTAAGAGGATTGCTCCCCATACTTTTGCCATAGAGAAAATGACTGCAACTAGTCCAAAAAATGATGCCATTGCATATATTATTATAACGGTTTGTCTATGCGTAAAACCAATATTTAGTAAACAATGATGTAAATGAGACCTGTCCGGGGCCGTTAATGGCTGCTTATTAACTAATCGACGAATTATCGCAAAGAATGTATCCGAAATAGGAACTCCTAAAATAATAACCGGAATAATAAAGGAGATTAACGTTACATTTTTAAAACCTAGCAGAGACATTACACCAATGATATAACCGAGAAATAACGCACCCGTATCTCCGAGGAAAATCTTTGCAGGATAAAAGTTGAAAAATAAAAATCCAAGTGTACTTGCTAAAACGATGGAGGAAATTGCAATTACATACCCATTTCCCATGATCATTGCCATACCAGTGATAGTAAACAAGGCAATACAGGATACACCTGATGCTAGACCATCTAAACCATCAATTAAATTAATCGCATTCGTTACGCCGACAATCCAAAGAATCGTAATCGGTATATCCAAGAATCCAAATTCTAGCTGGCCACCGAATGGCAAGTTGATAAATTCAACTTGTACACCGCCCCATACAACGACTATTACTGCAGCGATTGCTTGAGCAGCAAGTTTAATCTTTGCTGAAAGGGTATAAATATCATCTAATATACCCGTTATTATAATAATTACACTACCAATCAATATTGGATAATGATAGGCCTTATCTGGGTTAATTACTAAAGCACCGATGACAAAACTAATATATATTGCTAAACCACCCATACGTGGCATGATCTTTTGATGTACTTTTCGTTTCTCTGGTTTATCCATTGCTCCAACTTTAAACGCAAGCTTCTTCACTAGTGGTGTCAGTAAGATAGAAGCAATAAAACATACCACAAGCATTATATAAATCATGGAGATCCTCCCTAATGCCTCTCATAACGTATATTTTTAGGCATCTGTCTATTCTTGCATATAATCGAAATTTATTATAACACAATACTATCTTGCTTGGTTTAATAAATTCCACTCTTATTTAACATTTATATTACATTTTTTTAATCCTAAATAAACATAACTTGATTATTATTATATATGACGTGGTCCACTTTAGGAAAGTTTCAACCTAAAGCATAATTTTTTCATCTCTGCCCTATTAAAAATAAAACCGCTCTAACAGATAGAACGGTTTTACAAGGTACTAATAGAGACAAGCTTTCTCCTTAGACCTTTCCTACAAATGCAGGATCACTTCTTTTTTTCAGCCCAGCTTCTTGAAATTCTTTTTTTTGTTTCGGAGTTAATTTTTTATACTCTGCTAAAAATTTCTCATATGCTGGCATTACTTCTTCAATACTGCCGATCATTTTCACTTCGCCATGCTCTAGCCAAACACCTTTTTCGCAGAATTGTTTCATCTGGCCGATTGAATGGCTAACAAAGAACATCGTTTTCCCGCGTTTTTTAAATTCATTCATTTTGTCCAAACATTTCTCCGCAAATGCTTTATCCCCTACTGACAATGCCTCATCAATAATTAATACATCTGGATCTGTATGAACAGAAATCGCAAAGCCAAGACGGGACTTCATCCCACTTGAATAAGATTTCACTGGCTGATCAATAAATTTCCCTAACTCTGAAAACTCGATAATTTCTGGCTCAAGCTCTTTAATTTGATCTTTTGTAAATCCAAGCATCAAACACTTTAGCTCTATATTCTCACGGCCTGTTAATTCGCCGTTCACACCAGCAGATACTGCAATCAGAGATGCCTGTCCATCAATTTCTACCTCACCAGAAGTTTGGGGAACAATCCCCGCAATAATATTAGATAATGTTGATTTGCCGGAACCATTGACACCTACAAAGCCAATAACATCCCCCTTCTCTGCTTCAAAACTAACATCTTTTAAAGCAAAAAAGGGTTCTCCGTAACTTTTCGGAAGAAATATATCTTTTAGTTTCTCCGAATTGTTTTTATATAATTTATATCTTTTTGTTAAATTTTTAACGATTACAGACTTTTCCATACGGGACCTCCTATTATAAAAAGTCAATAAAATGTCTTCTAAATTTCACATGCATATATGACCCTACAAATAATAGGAGGAGAACTAATCCCCAGAAATATATGGTGATTGTTGGATGGGCCATGATAAACCAGCCCTCTCCTAACAATGCATAACGATAGCCTTCTACTAAATAATAGATAGGGTTTAATAACATCACATAATCAATAATCTTTCCAAAGGAGGAATCATTAAATCTTCCTGCCGGCCACAAGATTGGCGTTATATACAAGAGCACACGCATTAAAGATTGCAGCAACATTTGAAAATCCCGCACAATAGTTGAGATAGTTGATGTGATTAGTGATAGTGCAAATAAAAATAAAATAGCTGCAAATAAAAAATAAGGTATTTGCAAGTAATAAATCGTAATAGGATATCCAATAAATTGGAATATTATCATTATAACTCCCATTATCAATAATTGGGGATATAATAACGACAATATTACATAGGATGGTATAGCGCTTAAAGGAAAATTCATTCTTGAGACCATTCGTAGTCTAGAATAAATGGACTTAGAGCCTTGTGTTATAGCCGGGTAGATGAAAAACCAGATTAAAATTCCAGACAGCATCCAGACAAAAAATGGTATTTTTCCATTTTCTCCTGGTACAGTTCCCCTTCCTTGTACAAATCCAAATACAAACCAATAGATTGCAATTTGAATGGCTGGGTTAATAAACTCCCAAAGAATCCCCAAATAATTATTTCTATTAGAACTTTTCAACTCATACGTGGACAGCCTTTTTATTAAATGAAAATTATCTATTTGTTCTTTAATTACTTTAAACATTGAATTCATATTGTTATACCCTTCTAAAGTTATCATCTATCTTTATAATCTTATTTATGTCAGAGTGTATTCCATTTATTTTATCTCTAACTTTCTTATACCTAATATATTTTTAAACTACCTCCTGTCTATTCCCTTTTAGTCTCTTTATAAATATATAGATTTTACAAAGATTTTTCAAATACTAAAATATCAACTAATTTTCGATATTCACTTCCTAGTTCTCTTCCTTACCTTCTATTTAATATGATTTACAAGTTTTTTCTATACTATTGCAACTTACATCTGATTAATAACGTCCTATATAAATAGATAGTAAAATCGAATGGAGATAATTCCGAAACTTTTATTGTCAAATATCCGAATGAAACGATGTGATTGAACAAATGCTATAAAAAGTTATTATACGATTTTTAATATAGGAGATGCTTATGTTCCTCGGAAATTCTATATTAAGCCAATCTGTTTTAAACTATTATTTCCCCTTACTAAAGCATCTACATTATTTAATCAGTTTTATCAGGGATTTACTAGGTGTAAAGAATTAATGTACTTTTCTTAATTTTTATAAAAAGATATCTATTATTTTTTTTTTCTGCTATTCTTTATATTAGTTTTATCATATTTTGTCAGGATATGGAGGATTTAATTAATGCGATCAGATAAGCCTATAAAGAAGAAACGAACTTGGCTTCGTGTAACTGGTATTGTATTACTGTTATTGATTATTGGAATTGGAGCTTATATATACACGGTATGGCATTCACTAAATAAAGCGGTGGATACGATGCATGAACCAGTTGACCGGGTTACATCTAAAAGGGATAGCTCATTAAGTCTTAAGAGTAAAGAACCGTTTTCTGTGTTAATGCTAGGTGTAGATGAACGTGATGGAGATTCTGGACGTTCTGATACAATTATCGTAATGACAGTTAATCCAGAAAAAAAATCTGTTAAGATGTTAAGTATCCCACGTGATACTCGGACAGAAATCGTTGGTCATGGTACGACAGATAAAATTAACCACGCCTACGCTTTTGGTGGAGTAGCAATGTCTATGGATACAGTTGAGAACTTTTTAGATATTCCTATCGATTACTATATGCAAATTAATATGGAAGGTTTTAAGGATATCGTTGATGCAGTAGGTGGGGTAACGGTTAATAATGATCTAGACTTTACGTATGAAGGAGTTCATTTCCCTAAAGGTCAAATATCATTAAATGGTAAAGATGCTTTAAAATTTTCTCGTATGCGATATGAAGATCCTAGAGGAGACTTCGGTCGTCAATTACGTCAACGTTTAATTATTCAAGCTGTTATTAAAGAAGGAGCTAGTCTCAACACATTAACAAATTTCGGTAATATTTTCGAAGCTCTTGGTCAAAACATTAAAACGAATATAAGCTTTGATGAAATGGTTGATATTCAAGCCAATTATAAGAGTGCAGCAAACGACATTGACCAGTTAACGATTTCTGGCACTGGACAAACTATTAATAAAGTTTGGTATTTAGTTGTTAATGATGAAGAAAAAACAAGAGTGCAAACAGAACTAAAAAATCACTTAAATGTTGATTAAATACAAAAGACAGAGCAGTCCACATTAGTCTAATCTAGACAAAGGTGGCTGCTTTTTTTATGCTATTTGTCGTGCTTCCTTGTACTTGTAAATAACAATCAAAAGATTTAAAATAAATTAATTGGATAAACTAAATTTCTATCATCTATCTTTTATAGCCTATCATTATAGGTTAATCACTCTATTCAGGAGGTTATAATGAAAAAAGTTCTTACTTATGGTACTTTTGACTTGTTGCATATAGGTCATATAAATATTTTAAAACGTGCAAAAGAATTAGGAGACCATTTAACAGTTGGTCTTTCTAGTGATGAATTTAATAAAATCAAAAATAAAGAAGCTTTTCATAGCTATGAAAATCGAAAAACTATTTTAGAATCTATCCGATATGTAGATGAAGTAATTGCTGAAAATGATTGGGATCAAAAAATTAGAGATGTTGTTGATCACAATATTGATATTTTTGTGATGGGAAATGATTGGGAAGGTAAATTCGACTTTTTGAAAGATTATTGTGAAGTTGTATATTTGCCAAGAACAGATGGCATTTCAACAACAAAAATAAAAACGGACTTAATTAATATAAATGGTTAGAGAACTATTTATTTATATGTACTTAATGCTATTTTCTTTTCTGTTCAAGGTAGCTAAGTTGTTTCCTCTGCAGAAGAAAATAGTTTTTTGTGTGTCCTTTGTTGAAAATAATTACTTTATATACAATGAACTAAAAAAGAATTCTCAAACATATCCTTGCATTTTTTTAACAGACCATAAAACCACTTCCTTTTTTAAAGACAAAGTTACAATTGGAGATACAGTTCTTCCCTTCTCCCCCAGACACTTTGGATCTTTTTTAAAAGGAATTTATCACCTGGCAACTTCTAGAGTAGTTGTGTTAGATAATTATTTTGGTTTTTTATCAGCAATTCAGTTTAAAAATGAAGTTAGAAAACTTCAAATTTGGCATGCTAATGGCGCCATTAAAACATTTGGTTGGAAAGATTATAGTGTCAAACACCGTAGTAATCGTGCAAAGAAAAGATTTAGTAAGGTATATAATCAGTTTGACTATATCCTTTCTGGTTCGAAAAAAATGTCTGCAATTTATCAACAAGCCTTTTCTGTTTCTGAAAAGAGAATGCTAGAGATTGGTATCCCTAGAACTGATATTTTTTTCGACCAACATTATATAAAAAAAGTTAAAGATACATTTTACACAAAGTATCCTACTTTTAGAGAAAAAAAAATTATTCTGTATGCACCAACTTTCAGAGATGACCAAGGAGAAACTTCTGATTTACCACTTAACTTTGCTTATTTTAAAGAAAAATTAAAATCTGACTATATTTTACTTATTAAACTGCACCCAAGTATAAAAAATGCAATGGACCTATCAAATTACGAAGGTTTTGTTTACGATCTCTCTTCCTATCCTACAATGAATGATTTATTATTCATTTCGGATATATTGATAACAGATTATTCTTCTATTCCTTTTGAATATTCATTTTTACAAAAACCAATGATTTTCTATCCTTATGACTTAGAAGAATATTCTCAAAATCGAGGATTTTGGGAACCGTATGACCAATTAGTACCAGGACCTATTGCGCATAATTCAGAAGAAATTGTCGACTACATTAGTCACTCGTCCTTTGATTATAAGAAGATTGAAAACTTCCATGAAGATTGGAATACTTATTCATTAGGGAATGCTAGCAAAAATGTGGCTAATCAGCTTCATAAATGGCTAAAATAATGAATAACATACACTTTCTTTGTGACTATTTTTCTTGCTTTATCGAATACAGAAACAAAAGAGATTTGTACTAATGGGATTTATCAGACTATTTAGTTATGATAGATGCCTTTTTTATAGGGCCGCTAATTGTGTTACGATTACTTTAAATCCTATGGTATTTGTTGAAATGACTCGAAAAGAAGTGTATATTTAGTTTGGTTTATGTAAATGAAAGATTAAATAAATATGAAGAGACAGTTGATAGATAATCATGTAAAGGAGACTTAATTATGATATACGCTGAAATCCTTGCTGGTGGAAAAGGAACACGAATGGGAAATGTTAGCATGCCAAAACAATTCCTTCCATTAAATGAAAAGCCAATTATTATTCATACTATTGAAAAGTTTTTATTAAATGACCAATTTGAAAAAGTTATTATTGCTTCACCCAAAGAATGGATCAATTATACAAATGATATTATCAATAAATATATTGATAATCGTGACCGTTTAGTTGTAATCGAAGGTGGAGAAGATAGAAATGGGACCATTATGAATGGAATAAAATATGTGGAAGATACATTTGGGTTATTTCATGACGATATAATCGTAACGCATGATTCTGTTCGTCCTTTTATTACCCATCGCATTATTGAAGAAAACATCCAATACGGTCTTGAATTTGGTGCTGTTGATACTGTAATATCTGCGATTGATACAATTGTCGAATCAGAGGATGGCGAGTCTATTTCTCATATCCCTGTTCGTGATCTTATGTATCAAGGTCAAACACCACAAACATTTAATATGAAAATGCTGAAAGATCACTATTACTCCCTTTCTACGGAGCAAAAGGCAATTCTTTCAGATGCTTGTAAAATCTGTGTCTTAAAGGGCGAGAAAGTGAAACTTGTAACAGGAGAAGTATTTAATATTAAAATCACAACACCATACGATTTAAAAGTAGCAAATGCTATTATTCAGGAGCGAATAAACCATGATTAATCAAGTTTATCGTCTTGTTTCCCCAAGACAATTTGAAGTAACATACCAAGACTTCTCCTTAAAATCAGAATTGATTGTCGTTCGGCCAACTCATTTGTCTATCTGTAATGCGGACCAACGCTATTATACTGGATCACGCGGTAAAGAGACAATGGCAAAAAAACTACCAATGGCTTTAATTCATGAAGGAATTGGTACAGTTGTATACGATCCAAAAGGTGAAATAGCAAATGGAACAAGAGTAGTAATGGTTCCTAACGATCCTACTGAAGAAGATCCTTACATTGCTGAAAACTATTTGCGTTCAAGTAGATTCCGCTCTAGTGGCTATGACGGATTTATGCAAGACTATGTCTTCTTAAAGAGAGATCGCTTAGTTGAAATTCCTGAAGATATGAACCCATTTGTAGCAGCTTTTACTGAACTTATCACAATTGCCATGCATTCCCTTACAAGATTTGAATCAAGATCTCATAAACGCCGAAATACATTTGGTGTTTGGGGAGATGGAAATCTTGGATTTATTATGTCATTAATCTTAAAGAAGAAATATCCTGAGAGCAAAGTAATTTCCTTTGGAAAAACGCAGTATAAATTAGACCGTTTCTCCTTTGTAGATGAAGCGTACTTAATTGATGATATTCCAGAATCAGTAAAAATAGACCACGCATTCGAATGTGTAGGTGGTTTAGGCAGCCAATATGCTATAAACCAGAGCATTGATTTAATTGTGCCAGAAGGTTCTATTTCGATTCTAGGGGTGTCAGAGTATCCTGTTGAAGTAAATACAAGAATGGTTCTGGAAAAAGGTATTACCTTGATTGGCAGCAGCCGGAGTGGACGTGCTGATTTCCAAAATACCGTTAATTTTTATAAAGAGTATCCAGATATCGTAGATTACTTTTCTACCTTAATTGGAGAAGTCCAAACAGTTACATCTATTCAGTCCATTATTGAGGCATTTGAAAAAGACTTAACTTCTTCTTGGGGAAAAACGATTATGGAATGGAAGATATAAATCTTACCAAAAGATAAGAAAGGTAGATTGTTTTTGAAGAGTATAAAATTACTACCTACTGTTTTAGCAAAAATTGGTTTCCAATTTGTTTATTTACTTTTTTGTTTCTTCTTTAAAGTAAATCCCAAAAAAATTACCTTTGCATCTTCACGTTCAAACGAACTAAATGGTAACTTAGAATATATTTATTCAGAATTTAAAAGTAGAGATAATAATCTTATTTTAGTAAAATCATTCTTTAAAATTAAGAATGATTTTACTGGTAAGATACACTACTTATTTCATATGATTAAAGAGTGCTATCATATTGCAACTTCAAGATATTTTATTATCGATGATTATCATTATTTGATTTACTTAATTAAACCAAGAAAAAAAACAGAAATTATTCAACTTTGGCATGCTTGTGGAGCATTTAAAAAGTTTGGTATGAGCATAGTAGGAAAGCCAAATGGCCCAAGTAGGGAATATATAAAGACTGTTAAAATTCATTCAAATTACTCTAGACTATATGTCAGTTCGTCTGAGGTTATTCCTTATTATGCAGAAGCTTTTGATATGGAAGAGTCAAAAATATTCCCCCTAGGTGTTCCCAGAACTGATTATTTTTTTGAAAATCATCAGAAGGAAAAAGTGATAGAGAAATTACTACAAAAAATAGGATCATTCCAAGATAAACAAATAATTCTTTATGCCCCTACATTTCGCGGGAAAAGTTATCAACAGGACGTATTTGTTAGCCCTATTAATTTTAATTTATTAAAAGAGCAACTAAAAAAAGAATCAATCATTTTGATTCATTTACATCCTTATATGTCTTCTGCTTTCCATTTAGAGGACGATTTAAAAGATTTTGTTTACCATATCAAACATGACTTTACTATTGAAGAGTTATTATTAATTACAGATGTTCTTATAACAGATTATTCCTCTATTATATTTGACTATAGCTTATTAAATAAACCTGCGGCATTTTATGCTCATGATTTAAATGAATACATGCAAGAACGAGATTTTTATTATGAATACGAATCATTAGTACCTGGGCCTATTTTCTCTCACACAGAGAAACTTGTAGATTGGTTAAATAATGGGCAGTTCAATCAAGAGAAAATGGATTTATTTAAAAATAAATTTTTTGATTATACAGACGGAAACACTTCTAGTAGAATCGTTTCACATTTGCTTAGTTCATTGAATGATTTATGAAGTTAAGGAGACATAAATATGTTAAGAAAGATTATTCGAAAGTTAAGAAGAAGAACCTCTTCTAATTCATCCGGACCGGTAGTCCGTGATGATCTGGAATTTAGCATTGATAAGCCTGTTCAAATAACAGAGGATCGTATTATTATCCAAAAAGAGAAAATAAGTGAATCCCTTCCTGTTCTGAACGAAATAGCTGGAAAAATAGAAGAATATATTCCTCGCCGTAAAATAACGCAATTGAACTGGAATGGACCTATTTTGGAAATCGAGGGATATTTTTATTTAGAAAAAGTTCCTATGATGAATGAAGACCTCGTGAAAAAACGTTTAGTTTTATTAAGCACTAGTGGTTTAAAGGTATCTATCCCCTTACAAGATGTGCTTGTTAAGGATATCAAAACAACGGATTCTATTGATAGTAAGTATAGCTGGGCAGGTTTTCGCTCAAAGGTTAACTTTGCTACTATTACTTCCCATAATAGGCCGCTTCCTGAGGAGGAATATCGCTTATTCTTGGAGCTTGACGTCCATGTACTTGGCGATAAAGTATATAAAAAATCATTCCCTTTAGGAAATATTGAGCATTTTCTAGATAATGGTTTTCATTCAGCTAAAATGGAGTATTTCACCGCAAGAAAAGAAATGAAGTTCAACCTTTTAGCTACATATGATTTACCGTTAAAGACATTAAAAATTACGTCATCTAAATTGAAGGACTTAGATCCAACCTTAATGGGATTAGATGCAGACTTAAAACAGCGCGGTATCATTTATCGCATTGTCTACAAATGGTGTTTTTCTCTAACTTACAAAATATGCAAAACGCTATTACCATTGCAAACAAGAAAGATTATTTTTGCATCTGACAGCCGTAGTGAAATGAGCGGAAACTTCCAATTTGTCTATGATGAATTACTTAGAAGAAATTTAAATTATGACTATCATCTCCTTTTAAAAAAGGGAGTAGACGAAAAGAAAAATTATCGAGAAATCTTTAGCTTAGCTTATCATTTAGCTACTGCTAAATTTATTATTCTTGATGACTTTTATCCAATGATCTACCCACTAAAAATTAGAAAAAATGCTGAATTGATTCAATTATGGCATGCAGTTGGAGCATTTAAAACATTTGGCTTTAGCCGCTTAGGCCGTCCAGGAGGACCGTCACCAAAATCGAAAAACCATCGCAACTATACAAAAGCTATTGTTAGCTCTCATAACGTTGCAAAGCATTATGCTGAAGGGTTTGGTATTGACTTAGATAAAGTAATTCCAACAGGTATTCCAAGAACAGATGTTTTCTTTAATAAAGAATATCAGGAAGAAGTACGAAATAACTTATATGAAGAGTATCCATTCTTAAAAGGTAAGAAAGTAATTACATTTGCACCTACTTTCCGAGGAAATGGCCAGCAGTCTGCCCATTATCCAATGGAGGTATTAAATTTAGAAAAGCTATATAACGAATTGAAGGACGAGTATGTATTCCTTTTTAAAATTCATCCATTTGTAAAAAATGAATTTAGCATTCCTTACCAATTCAGTGATTTCTTCTATGATTTTTCTTCCTACCGAGAAATCAATGATTTACTATTTATTACTGATATCTTAATTACAGATTATTCATCTGTATGTTTCGAATATGCTCTATTAAATAAACCAATGATTTTCTTTGCATATGATGTGGAGGAATATGTCCGTACACGTGACTTCTATTATGACTATCATTCCTTCATTCCTGGTCCGCTTGCAAAAACGACAGAGAAAATGATCGACATTATTAAAAAGGAAGATTTTAAAATGGAGAAAATTGAGCCCTTTGTTCATTACTTCTTTGATGATTTAGACGGAAAAGCAACAGAGCGTGTTGTTGACCAGCTTATTATCAATAATTTTAATGAGTTATTATAATTAGATATCGAATGTTTAATGGAACAAAGTTGTTTTTTAATTAGCTACAAAAACTAAAAATTTAAAGAAAGTCGTCTTAATAAGCTTCTCTTATTAAGACGACTTTTTCTTTCTGCCGACATTTCTCGGGAAATACTTGTCAGCATTTGTTGATAATTTAGTGTTTTCAATAAATACAAACGCGGTATATATACTATAAGAAAATGAGTGGAAAGGATGATAAATATGAAAATAAAAGCTGGTAGCTGGAGATTACTAAGTTCTCAAGATAAGCAATTTATTTTACAAACTGTTTGTACCCTTTCTCAATATAAGGGAAAAGCTCATTCTAATTAAGCCTCATACACTTCAATTGGTAACCCATCAGGATCAGCAAAAAAAGTAAACTTTTTGTTCGTAAATGGATCGATCCGAATATCTTCAACTGTAATATTATTCGATTGTAAATATTGTACAGTTTCTTCTATGTTATTTACTTCAAAGGCAATATGACGTAAGCCGGCAGCCTCAGGATAACTTGGTCTTTCTCTTGGTTTAGGAAAGGAAAATAGTTCGATTTGATAGATATTGTTTACTAAAAGGTCTAGCTTATAAGAGTCCCTTTCTTCTCTGTATACTTCATTTATTAGCTTAAATCCTAAAAGCTCCACATAAAAATGTTTTGATACTTCGTAATTGCTGCAAATAATCGCTATATGATGAATCTTATTTACATTAAACATTTTATTACTCCTTTTCATTTAAAAATAAGCATCGTCATGTTAGAAAAAGCGAAGAAATTGTCTGGATTCCTTCGCCTCTATGTATTATTTATTGTGCCATTTCCATGCACTCTCAATAATTGTCTCTAAGCCTCTTTCTGTTTTCCAGCCTAATTCGCTGGATATTTTCTCCGAGGAAGCAACTAATCTTGCAGGGTCCCCTGCTCTTCTATCACCTAGAATTACATTTGCCTTTGTGCCAGTAACCTTTTCACACATATCAATTACTTGTTTGACAGAATAGCCTACTCCGTTACCTACATTATAGGTTTCTGCTTCCTTTTTTCCATTTAATAGAGCGTCTAATGCAGCTATATGAGCATTAGCTAAATCTGTCACATGGATGTAATCACGAATGCAAGTCCCATCCTCGGTTGGATAATCTGTACCAAAGACAGAAATGGACTCTCTCTCTCCTAATAATTGTTGAAGAATAATAGGAATTAAGTGTGTTTCTGGGTCATGACTTTCCCCGATTTCACCAGATACATGAGCACCAGCAGCATTGAAATAGCGTAAAACCACATAATGAAGACCATATGCGGTATGAAAATCAGCTAAAATTTGTTCTACCATTAATTTTGATCTTCCATACGGATTAATAGGTGCTGTTTCTGATGTTTCTACAATGATTTCTTCTTTTGGAATTCCATATGTAGCTGCAGTTGAAGAGAAAATAAAGTTTTTCACCTTATATTTCAACATGACATTTAATAACGTTAATGTATTGGCTACATTATTCTCATAATATTTATATGGGTCTTGAACAGACTCCCCGACTAGACTATATGCTGCAAAATGCATAACAGCTTTAATTGGATATTTAGAAAAAATCGCTTCTAAATCGTCTACATTCCCTAGATCCCCTTTTACAAAAATAGCACGCGAATCTACTGCTTCCTCGTGACCTGTAGCAAGATTATCTAATACAATCACTTCTTCTTTTTCTACTAATTCTTTAACCAAATGACTACCAATATAGCCAGCTCCACCTACTACTAATATCATAGATAAATCTCCTTTTAGTAACATTTTATCCTCTCTCCTATTTTATCACATTTTTTGTAAAAATTTTTTACAGTAAGATTTTAATCGCAAATTGGCACTAAAAAAGAAATATCCTATTGTCAAATAGACAAAAGCATAGTATCTTTAAATAGACTCAAATACAGAAAACGCTTTCAACTTTTCTCATCTATCATTTTAACAACAACATTTTATTTTGCTATTTTGCGCAAACGTTTTCACTGATGCCCCATCATGAACTCACTTTCTTAATAAATCACCTTTATCCCATTAGGGCAATCGTTTTCTTTGAAGTACATAGGTAGTAACAGAAGTCTTTCTGTTCTCATAAAAAAATGGAAAGGAGAATGTTTTTTGAAAACAAAAAATCATCCTTATCTCGTACTATGTTTAATTTTTCTTCTGATTTTCAGCAGCTTTGGAGGCTATCTTCCAAGTAAAAAGGCAAAAGCAGATAATTTACCAGATTCTCCTATCGTCAATGCTGATAAGTCTGTGCAATTCTCCTATGATAATGCATCGGCACAGGACGTGAAAGTGGCAGGAAGCTTTACTGACTGGCAAAATGGAGCATTAAGCATGAAAAAGGACAAAGACAATCGCTGGTCCCTTTCTATTTCAAATCTAGCAGCTGGCGTCTATCAATATAAGTTTATTGTTGATAATGAATGGATAACAGATCCAGCAAATGAGATTATGGAAGATGGCAATAGTCGCTTTGTTGTTCCCGGCTTAAACCTTGATTCTATACCGGTGAAGGTTGAAAAAAATAAATCATACCCATTAGAAGCGATCCTAGTTAATAAAGATGGCAGTACACAAAAAGAAACAGAGCTTACGTGGTCACTTAAAGAGAAAGTAGAAGGGATTAACATTGTTGATGGCCAACTAACAATACAGGACAATGCAAAAGCTAATGAATCCTTTATCCTGCTTGCTGATAAGGATGGTGAAAAGGTAGAAAAGAAAATTGATATTGTTGGCAATATGTATTCGTACACTATTAACTATTATCGTCTAGATGAAGACTATACGAAATGGGATTTATGGATTTTTAACAGTGGGGTTCCTGATAATGGCTTTCCATTTACAGAGAAAGTGACAAATGATTATATGTTTACAAGTGGGAACTATTCTTTTCCAGAAAATGAAATAACGATTATTCCTCGCAAAGGAAATTGGGAAGCGCAAGATATACAGAACTCTATTAAAATAGCGGATGGCAAACAAGCTGCTGAAGCATGGATAATTGAAGGGGTAGAAACTGTTTTCTATACAAAAGATGATGCTATTAACGCAATAAAAGATTTAAAAGGAGGGGATTATGTAAGGCGCCATATTCAGTTTATGTATGATCGTCCTGATTTGGATTATAAAGACTGGAATATATGGGTATGGGGGACTGGTGTGAAAGATGACCAAATCGATTTTGATCAAAACCTTCACGGGATGGCGACTGCAACAATTAATGTAAGTGAAGCAGCCCAAAGCGTTGGATTTATTTTACGAAAAGGCGAAAATTGGGATACAGCTGTTAAAGAAGGAAATGGAGATCGCTACATATCTCTAAATACATCGGATTTAATCACAAAGGTTTATGTTACAAGTGGGCAAGAGGAGCTATATATTGTGCCTGAAGTTACTGGACCCGTTTTAGAAAACGGAAATGCTACCTTCTACTATAGAGACAAAGATTTATATGCAAAGAATGAAATGGATAAACTAGAAAAGGTAGAACTTCAATTTAATGGAAAACGTTATAATATGACGAATGAAGCAAAAAATGAGCGTTTTTCCTATACAATTGAAAATATCCCAGAAGGAAAGCATCCCTATTCTTTCTTTGTAACAATCGATGGGATCGAAACAGAAGTAACTGATCCCTATAATACGGAAAATGGCACATCCATGCTTGTTTATGAAAAAGCAGATTTTAACTTGCTTACGGATATCACTCCAAAAGAAGCGACTTATAACGACAATGCCGTCCTTTCCGTTGATTGGCAAACAAACAAAAATACAGCTATCCGTGAAGTGTATGCTGATTTAAGCGCTATTGGCGGAAAAGGAAAAGTAGCAATTGATCCACAATTAAAGGAACTTACCATCGCTATTGACCAAAATACAACTAC
This sequence comes from Niallia sp. FSL K6-0212, assembly GCF_038007605.1. NCBI lineage: Bacteria > Bacillati > Bacillota > Bacilli > Caryophanales > Bacillaceae > Niallia > Niallia sp. FSL K6-0212. The sequence continues at coordinate 304,353 of NZ_JBBOXL010000001.1, forward strand.
AGGAACGAAAGAAATTCCGGTATATATTACTGATCAGTATGGCAACATTCATACCGAGCAAGCAAAAATCACAGTTAAAGCAAGACAATCAGTGGGAAAAGATGATTTTGACTGGGATGAAGCAAGGATTTACTTTATGCTAACAGACCGATTCTTTGATGGAGATTCATTGAACAATGATCCATCTGGCATTGGCTATGATACAAGTAAACCTGGAACCTATCATGGTGGAGACTTTAAAGGAATTACAAAAAAGCTAGATTATCTCGAAAATCTAGGCATCAATACAATATGGATTAATCCTATAGTAGAAAATATTAAGTATGATGTTCGCTATGAAAATCCAGATACTCCTTATTATGCGTACCATGGATATTGGGCTAGTAATTTTGAAAAATTGAATCCTCATTTTGGAACAATGGAGGATTTCCATGAACTAATTGATGCAGCCCATGAGCGTGGAATAAAAATTATGGTGGACGTTGTCGTAAATCATGCGGGCTATGGGTTAAAAGCAAGTGATGCCGTAAAGGATGGAAAAATCGCTAACTTCCCTACTGCTGATGATAGAAATCGTTTTGCTGGAATGTTCCGTGATGGAGGCACAGATACTGTACAAGGCGAGCTATCAGGACTGCCTGATTTCTTAACGGAAAATCCAGATGTAAGGAACCAAATTGTAGATTGGCAAACTAGCTGGATTGAAAAATCAAAGACAGCGAAAGGAAATACCATTGATTACTTCCGCGTGGATACCGTAAAACACGTTGAGAATACAACGTGGTCAAGCTTTAAAAATGAATTAACAAAAATTTTACCAACCTTTAAATTAATTGGAGAAGCATGGGGAGCTCAAGTGAATGATGACCAAGGCTATTTAAATAGCGGTATTATGGACTCCTTATTAGACTTTGACTTTAAGAATTTAGCACGTGACTTTGCAAATGGTGATATAGAACGTGTCCAAAGAGCTTTAGAAGATAGAAACAATAAGCTTTCAAACACAGGTACATTAGGACAATTTCTAGGTAGCCATGATGAAGACGGCTTTTTAGAGTCTGTAGATGGTGATATTGGAAAGCTTAAGCTTGCAGCCGCATTGCAAATCACCTCTAAAGGTCAACCTGTCATTTACTATGGAGAAGAGCTTGGTCTGTCAGGAGCAAATAATTATCCATACTATGATAACCGCTATGACATGGATTGGAATCTAACGGAAAACAATGAGGTTCTGGAGCACTATACAAAACTATTAAATGTTAGAAAAGAATACTCCAGCATATTTTCTAAAGGGACTCGTGCTCACATAGCAGGTAGTGATGCGGAAGGTTATTCTGTATTTAAACGAGAATACTCAAATCAACAAGTTTTTGTTGCCTTAAATACGAAGGAAACAGCGACAGAAGCTGCCTTTGAAGTTCCATTTATGAAGGAAGCAGTAGATTTATATTCTGGTAAAACATATTCTGTTAGTGAAAATAAAATTACGATAACTATTCCTTCTAGAGAAGACGGCGGAACTGTTTTATTAGTAGATGCGGAGCAAGCAGAGCCACCTCAACCAGAGGTACCTTCTACTCCTGGAGAAACGGATTCAGAAACACCTCCAACATCTAATGATAACGGAGTGAAAACGCCTGAATCAGATGGTTCCAAAAATCAAGGTTCTCATCAAGCAGCAGAAACCCCCAGCATTCCAAACAAAGGAAATGGAAAAGCTCTTCCTAATACTGCAACTGACTCCTATAACCATATTTTAATCGGTTTAGGTCTGCTAGTAATTGGAATTGGAACGGTAATATTTATTCGAAGAAAGAAACACACAGCAGATAAATAAGAAAATACCAGATAAGGGTTTCTCCTTATCTGGTATTTTCAGCTTGTTTTTCTTTGCTTATAAATAGAATAGAAAAAGGAGACATGCCCAACGACATTGCGTTTCCATAATCTTCTGGGTTCTTTTCCCATTCGATATAACCACTCAAGACGGAGATCGCGAAAGATTTTAGGAGCTCTTGTCACTTCACCGGAAGAAAAATCAATAAAAGCACCTACTGCCATCGTAATCGTACACTTTAGCTTTGAACGATATTCATTAATCCATTGTTCCTGTAACGGCATCCCAAATCCTACTAAAAGGATATCTGCTTTACTCTCATTAATCTGACTAATTATATTTTCCGTATTCTCTTTCGGGAAATAACCATCCTGGTTCCCTACAAATAAAATATTCTGATATGTTTGCTGCAGCCGCTCTTGAGCCTTTTGTGCGACACCAGGTTTAGCTCCCAAAAGAAACACTCGAAATGATTGGTTATGCTTCTCTTCATTTAATGACTCAAATAAAGCCGGAATAAAATCTGTCCCATTTAAATTTTCCTTAAAAGAGAAGCCAAAAAGCTTAGCACCCATTTCAATACCAATTCCGTCATTTAACAATAAATCAGCATTATTCAGCATATCACGATATTCTGCATCCTTTTGCGCAATATTATATCCATGATCATTTAGAAAAAAAACATCCGTTGCTTTTCTTTTGTCTAGTTTTTCCTTTATATACGTAATAGCTTCTTTTGAGCTTATAACATTTACTTTTAAATTTCCTAGCCATTTCTTATCCATTTTGTATCCCCTAATGAGAAATTTTTTAAAAAAGCCCTTTTCTATTATATAAAAATTGTCTACTAGAAACAATTCATGCTAGTAATACCTCTCTCATTCTATACTGTACAATTTACAATATTTACTATTTTTCCTTTTTTAAGAAATATTTACTATGCCGATGTTGGAATATGTCGAAAGTTTTCATATGAAAATGTTTTTAACTTTTGCATAATAGTGATAAAATTTTACTGTACAATTAACAGATAAAGGCAAACCATCTGAAAGGGTGGGACGCAAAGCTTCAGGTCTAAGGTAGATTTTTTTACTATGATGGCTGGGCCACCTTATATTCTATAAGGAGGTTAATTATCATGATTAATTTGTTTCCCACCGAAATTCAAACTGAAAGAAATTTAGACAGTGAATGGTTATCGCTTATCTCGGAGGCAAAAAAGCAGGGCTTAACGCAAGAAGAAGTCCGTGCAGTGTTAACAATACTAGAAAATAGCAACGAATAAATTTTTAGAATATTTTAAAATATGATAGCGTTTCAACCTTAATAGCGAATCTATTAAGGTATTTTTTCTCTTTTATGTCACCCGCAAAAAAAAAAGTGTCACATTGGACACTAAATAATGGGGAATAAAAGCGAAGTGTGTATTGATTTTTTCTAATAAAGGATGGATGTTTCAAAGAAAGAGCTTTGAAACGGAAAGATAATTTTGGCGTGAGTAAGTGTATAGAGTGAAAGCCTTAAGATGTTGGGGAAGTACGAGAGATAGTTTCCATCTGAATAATATGTTCTAGCTGTTTTATTCTTACATTACATTGTTCTAATTTTTCATTAGTCTTGGCCTGCATTTTAATTAATGTAACCATTAAATCTGGTACATTATTCACCTTGTTTTCCTCCTTTAAGGAATGGTTTGTTCTAGTTTTCTAGGATCCAAGAAACGTACGGATTCGGCAATAACTTCTGTTACATAGACCTTTTTCCGATCCTGATTTTCATAGTTTCTTGTTTGTATTCGGCCAACGACTCCAACCAGAGAGCCTTTATGACAATACTGGGCTGTATTTTCCGCTACCTTATTCCAAAAGGTACATTGCACAAAATCAGCATCGTAATCACCAGCTTGATTCTTGTAGTTTCTATTTATTGCAACAGTCACATGAACAATGGAAGTTCCTTCTTGCGTTACTCGCAGTTCTGGATCTTTCGTTAGCCTTCCTACTAAAGTAACTTGATTGATCATCTTCTCCCCCCCTTCTCTCTTAAATTAGTAAAATCATACTATAAATTAGAGCAAAGGCAAAATGTCGAAAATTCAAGTTTTGAGCGTATATCTATAAAGAAAACGAAGATTTCGCCTAAGCGATTTTTAAACTTCGGAGCAGAAATAGCGTTCAAATTTTAAGTTTTGCCTTTTTTATTTTATTAATAAAAAAACTCCTTCAGGAATGTCTAGAAAAGGAATATCACTTCGCTTTTCCCAAACAATCTTGAAGGAGTTTTGGTAGATTATTTATTATATCCGTCGATTACTGCATTCACTTGCTCCATTACGCCTAGCTTCAGTGCTTCTAGCTTACTTGTGCTGTCTTCTAAAGAAGAACTATTTACACTAAAGTAGAATTTCGCCTTTGGCTCTGTTCCAGATGGACGCAGACAGAACCATGAACCATCTTCTAAATAATATTTAATTACATTAGACTTTGGTAGATCAATCAATGTTTCTGTTAGACCTTCTGAACGTTTACTTGTTAAATAGTCTTCCACTGCTACAACATTTAAGCCCTTAACTTCTTTGATTGGAGCTTTACGGAAAGTATCCATAATATATGCAATTTGCTCTGCTCCATCTTTTCCTTTTAATGTTAATGATTCTAAACCTTCTTGATAGAAGCCATACTTTTTAAAGATTTCTAGTAAACCTTCATATAGCGTTAAACCTTTTGCTTTATAATAAGCAGCAACCTCTGCAGCAAAAATGGCAGATTGAACAGCATCTTTATCGCGCACGAAATCACCGATTAAATAGCCATAGCTCTCTTCATAACCGAAAAGGAACGTATGCTCATGTGTGTGTTCAAACTCTTTAATTTTCTCTCCGATAAACTTAAATCCTGTCAAAGTATCAATAGTTGGAATGCCATAAGATTCTGCAATCACACGGCCAATTTCAGAGGTAACGATTGTTTTAATGACAACACCGTTTTCTGGAAGTGTTCCCTTTGCCCTTTTCTCAGACAATAAGTATTCAAGCATTAATGCACCTAATTGATTTCCTGTAAGAACTGTGTATTCGCCACTTGCATCCTTCACTGCAACCCCTAGTCTATCTGCATCTGGATCTGTGGCAAGGAGAACGTCGGCATTGATTTCTTTGCCGTAACGAATCGCAATTTCAAAAGCAGCATGCTCTTCTGGATTTGGTGATTTTACGGTAGAAAAGTTAGCATCAGGTAATTCTTGTTCCTTCACAACTGTTACATTTTCAAATCCAAACGCTTCTAAACCAGCACGGACTGGCTTGTTTCCAGTACCATGTAATGGAGTATAAACAATTTTTAAATCTTTTGCTTCTGGCAAACGATTTAATTGGATTGTTTTTAGTTGTTCTACATAGGCAGCATCTACTTCTGCACCAATATATGTTAATAATCCTTTTTCTAATAACTCTTTTTCATCTAACACTTCTATTGTAAGCTCATCTTCTACTTCATTTACATATTTAATAATGATATCCGCAGCCTCAGGAGGAAGTTGTCCACCGTCTTCTCCGTATGCTTTAAAGCCATTATACTCAGGAGGGTTGTGACTAGCGGTAATCACTACTCCAGCAAATGTATTTAAATAGCGTACAGCAAAAGATAATGCTGGTGTAGGACGAAGCTCTTCAAACACATAGGATTTAACTCCAAGCTTACCTACTACTTTCGCAACTTCTAGGGCAAATTCTGGAGATTGATGACGAGAATCATACGCTACAGCTACCCCGCGCTTCATCGCTTCTTCTCCTTGCTCTACTATGTACTTCCCTAATCCTTCTGCTGCTTTACGAACAGTATAAATATTCATGCGATTAATACCAGGTCCTAGTTCTCCACGCATACCGCCTGTACCAAATTCTAAATGTTTGTAAAAACTGTCCTCCAGCAACTTATCAGATGTTTGTAATTCTGTTAGTTGCGCTTTTAAGTTCGCTTCTAGTCCTGCAAAACTTGTCCACTTTTCTACGATTTCTTTATAAGCCATTGTCGCTGTTCTCCCACCTTTAAATTAATTAACCATATATCTTAACATTACCTAAAATATGTATATAAGTAAAGATTTTTTCAAACCCCTTCTTGTGGAACCCTCCTCACCAATCAGGTCTTAATTCCTATGTCAATAAAGTTCCCAGATCAATTTCCACCTAAATCATTTTTGTCTCCACATCTTTGACAGTGGACCGTCTTCTCCATAGACTGGATCCGCAGCTGGAAAAAATGCACTTTCGATCTCTTCCTGTACACCGTCTAAGTCTTTCTCTACATCTGTTTTTATATTATAATCTTCTCCATTTGGGTATGCACCGATCACTTCAAATTCTGGAGAGGCAGATAATTTCTTATGACCAGTTCCCGCAGGAAGCAATAAGACATCACCACTCTTTACTATAAGCTTGGATCCACCTTCTCCACCTATTTGTAATAAAGCGGAGCCTGTTTTTACACCCAGAACTTCATGGGTGTTGCTGTGATAATGATGATAGGAAAATACTCCTCCTGACCAGGTATTTTTCCAATTATTTTGCTGAAAGACCTTTTCCATTTCGTCTTCCTTATTCTCCATTGCCCTTTTATAATGAAGAGCCGGTAGATACGGATGATTGGGTATATATCTATTCTGTTCGAAATAATACATTGTAATATCTGGATTACCCATGGATACACACCTCTCTGTCAGTTGATATTACTGTATACCCCTCTTCTTCCTAAATCATTCCTACGATTATTTATTGAATTCTTAAAAACATCCATTCAAATAATTACTTCTTTTCTTCCAATTCTGACTTTTGCATTTTTACTAAAAATAAGAAAGTTTCCGTCGATAATATTCAAGGTATCTTTTAATTTTGCTAAATAAGAATTATTAACATTTAAAAAGGAAGGCGAACAGTATGAAAATTTCCATTAAGTATAAATTATTAGCAAGTTTTCTGATTGTTTCTATTTTATTTATGCTTCTGTCCTATTATTCTTATAAAAGTACAAAAGAAACAGTAGAAACTTATGATTATGTAATTGAAACCGTCACAGAATTACGCTCTATTTCTGAACAAATACAGACAAATACAGCTAGAGAAATTTCAAACTTAAGGGGTTATTTTGTTTATAAAACCGATGCCTATAAAAATAGAGTAAATGGCGCAAGCACCAATATTGATACGCTTGTTAACAGTGGGATAGAAATCTCTACTGAGGCAGAAACAGTAAAGCGATTAAAGGATATACAGACTTTAAACAAAGAACTTACTCATAAGGCGAATGCATTGATGAATAGTAATAATCCTTCTCGATCTGCTTTAGATGAGATTACGACATTGTCTGACAGCTTATCTGATCAAACGGAAGCTTTTAATATTTGGCTGAGCCATGATATTTTGAATCCAGAAGTTGAAAAAGCTCATACAGATTCTGAACAAAGAATGATGCTGGTAATTATTTTTAGTGTGTTAGTCACGATGATATCTGTCGTTATGGGGGTCCTACAATCAGCTCTTATTATGAAACCAATTCAGTATTTAAAAACAAATATGCAAAAAGTAGCAAAAGGGAACTTACACACAGCTAAATTTCCTATAAAATCAAAAGATGAAATTTATCAACTAAATGAAGCTTTTGAACAAATGAAAGAGAATTTAGCAAAAATGATTGTTAACATGACAGAAAGCTCAAATCTGGTAGCGGCATCTGCGGAGCAATTAAATGCAAGTGCAGAGCAATCAAGCAATGCATCTGCAGCAATTGCTTCCTCTATTCAGGCAATTGCTGCTAGTAATGAACATGCAATTGTTAAAATATCTGGCAATACACTTGCCTTAGATTCCATTTTAACCGGAGTAGAAGCGATTAAAGATCGTTCTTTGCATGTGTCTTCCTTATCGCAAGCTGCATTTACCTATGCAGAAAAGGGAACAAAACAAATCGAAGATAATTTAACACAAATGAAATTCATTTATGATTCTGTACAACGTTCCAATTCGATTATCTCTTCTTTAGCTGATCGATCAAAAGAAATAGGAAAAATGATTGAGTTAATAAGTAATATTGCCGAGCAAACAAATTTATTAGCTTTAAATGCGGCTATTGAGGCGGCTAGAGCAGGAGAAAACGGCAAAGGCTTTGCCGTTGTAGCCGATGAAGTTCGTAAATTAGCGGAGCAGTCTCAAACTTCCGCACAAGATATTTCCCAATCTTTACATGGAATTCAGCAGGATACATCTGATGCAGTCACCATGTTAAATGAGACAATGGATCGAGCGAAGAACGGGGTAACTATTTCAACAAATACAGTTGAATCCTTCTCCACCATTGTGTCCAATACTCAAAAGGTTGCTCCAGAAATAGATGAGGTTGCCCAAACAGTTGCTGCAATCACAACACAGATTAAAGATGTGGTTGGGGCTGCAAATGAAATTACCCTTCTTGCTAAAGAAAATGGGAATAGTACAGAAGAAGTTGCCGCTTCTACAGAAGAACAATTAGCATCGATGGAAGAAATTAAGGCTTCTGCTGAATCCTTATCCAGCATGGCAGAAGAATTAATGGAAATTGTGTCTCAGTTTAATAGTGAAACCTAAATGTGAAGTAAGAGGACCCGAAAAGTTAGCGTGACAATTACTTTTCGGGTGTTTTTTAAGGAGAATGAATAATAATTTGTTGTTTGGCTGATTTCTTGGCGCGGTTGGCTGATTTTTTCTACTTTGGCTGATTTCCTGGCGCGGTTGGCTGATATTTTTCTACTTTGGCTGATTTCTTGCCCCGGTTGGCTGATTTTTCTTTACTTTGGCTGATTTCCTAGCCCGGTTGGCTGATATTTTTCTACTTTGGCTGATTTCTTGCCCCGGTTGGCTGATTTTTCTTTACTTTGGCTGATTTCTTGGCGCGGTTGGCTGATATTTTTCTACTTTGGCTGATTTCCTAGCCCGGTTGGCTGATTTTTCTTTACTTTGGCTGATTTCCTAGCCCGGTTGGCTGATTTTTCTTTACTTTGGCTGATTTTCTGCCCCGCTTGGCTGATATTTTTCTACTTTGGCTGATTTCTTGCCTCGGTTGGCTGATTTCCTCCTGTTTTTCTGATTTCCCAGTGCACTATGGCTAATTCTCGATACTTTCAGCCAAAATCATCATTCACTTCACCAATTATTCCCTATAAATATTAATTTTTCATCCTTCCTCCCACTCCTCCTTCTTCTTTCTTCGAACAGAATAAACGAAATAAATAGCAATCAATACTAAAAGAGCGAATAAAAGCAGAAATAAATAATGAAAGCCTAACATTACTGCCTCAAAATCTGAACGTCTTGTATCATTCATCCAATCCGTAATCGTTCCATCTAACCACATATTCATAAAAGTAATAGCTAGCGCTGTCCCGATTACCATTCCAATATTTCGAAGTAAGGCAATAGTACTGCTCATCATTCCTAAGAATTGTAAGGGAACATATAGCATCATAATGCTGTAATTGGGTGATGTTAAAATCCCCATCGAAAAACCCAATAAACAAAGCAATGCAATTAATATAGGTAAGGATGTCCCAGGAGATAGGAAACTCAGACCAAGCATCGTTATACATAAAAGCCCTAAGCCAACTAAGACTACTTTCTCTCCCCCAAATCTGTCTGCTAACGATCCACTAATAGGTCCTAGTACTGCAAGAAACAATGGATAACACATTAATAAAAGTCCTGACTGCTCGGCAGTAAAGCCTACAACTCCCCGTAAATAAAAAGGTAATATAACCGTTGAAGCAAATGCAGCACAATAGCTTGTCATTAAGATTAATCCACCTGCTTTAACAATCGGTGAAGAGAAAATCGATGGCTGGATAAACGGATGCTCCTCCTTCTTACTATGAAAGAAAAAGAAAAGAAAGCAGGCAACACTCATACACGCAATCCCTAATAAATAGATCTTAAATGCTCCCTCACCAATTGAGTTAAGAACAAAAACAAAGGAAACAATACCGATTCCAAAATAGATGCTGCCTTTGTAATCAAAGCTAGAATTTTCAAAATGGCGGTCAATTGGCACAAATCTTTGTGCTAAAAAATAGGCTCCCAAACTTATTGGAACAACGGTCCAAAATAAGATATGCCAAGAAAAGGATTCGATAAAAAATCCACCAACAGAGGGACCTAATAATGCTCCGATTCCCACAGATGTGCTGATAATCCCAAGAGCTTTGCCTCGATGTTTCTCAGGATAAACATCTGTCACAATTGCCATATTGACTGCTTGAAGCATTGCTGCCCCACCGCCTTGGATTACTCTAGCAATAATTAACATAGGAATATTGAAAGACAGGGCGGATCCGCATGCTCCCACTGCAAAAATAAGATAGCCAAGATTATGTATACGCTTCTTTCCAAACTGATCTGCTAGTTTCCCCATCAAAGGTAAAAACAACATAATTGCCAATAGATACCCATTGACAATCCATTGGGTAACGGAAAGCTTTGCCGAAAAGTCAATGGATATATCGGTTAAGGCAATATTGACAAATCCAGCAGAAAAGTGGGACAAAAAAGCCCCTGTACAAACAGATAGCAAAAAAAGTATGGACTGGAATTTTTGACTCGAGGTTGATGCGCCTTTTCTTACTTCTAAATAACTTAGCTTGTTTTTTGTCATTTAAATCATCCTTTATGGTGATGAACATATGCATTCTCTCTACTACGGCGAAATCTAAAGAGGAGGATGAGAGTATCAGAAGCTTCTCACACTTTCCTCCTATCAAACTAATTCGTATCTTACTGCAGAGCATGAATAGATTTAACTACTTCTTTACTGGTGGCAACTGTACCAAAGAACTGGTTGATGGTTTGCAAGGTCATATCATGTGCCTCTTTCGAGAAGGCTGCCGTACAATCTGATAAGAAAATAACATCGTAATCCAGCATAAAACCATCTCTTGCTGTTGATTCCACACATATATTTGTGCTAACACCAGCCATTAACAGCGTCTCAATTTTTAATGCTCTTAGAACAGAATCCAATCTTGTATTAATAAATGCACTATATCTATGTTTTATTACGATAACATCATTCTTCTCTGGTTCCAATTGATAAAATTCTGCTCCCCATGTATTCTTTCGGCAAAGCCCCTTCTGATTTTTTCCCTTTAGTCGCTTAACCCACGTTTCTGAATCTGTGCTGTCCTCATGAATCGTTTGAATATAAATAATCGGTACATTTATGTCTTTCATCGAAGCAATCATGCTTTTTAGATTTGGCATCATTTCATCTACCATAGATACATCTAAATCCTGCTGAGCTAAGCTTCCTTCTTTATGACAATAATCATTTTGAACATCAACAATTAATAATGCAGTATGTTGGGGATTCCATTCTAATTGATTCATTAGCCTCATCCTTTCGTGTTAAATTTATACCTTCCTGTATCCTTTGCATTCCCATCAAAATGATCCATATTATTTAGAAAGCTCATCCACAAATTGCATGTCAATTAGCTTATCGTATTGATAGCCATTTGTATAAACTCCAGTTTTTTCGACAACTTCCATTGGTTTTGCAAGTGCCTCTTCGGAAATAAAGCCATCCTTACTCCAAAGACTATCTGCATAAGCCCGATCAAGCGAAGCCTGCAAGCTTTCCTCCGCAGTCGAAGGGAATTCTTGTTTTAAAATTTTCATCGCCAGCTCATGATCCTCATCAATCGTCTTAAGTCCTTTCATAACCGCACTGACAAAGCTTTTTACTGTCTCTGGCTCTTCTTCTATTGTTGACTTTTTCACGCTTAATACCGAATATGGGTAGTCACCAAGACTGGCAAAGCTGTAAAACGGTTCTGCCCAAACTCCTTTATTTATTCCTTCGGTAATCTGTGGTTCTGCGCCATTCGCTATATCAGCTTGACCCGATTCAACTAATGAAACGACAGCACTTGCATCAGCTGGTTCTTCTAGTTTGACATCTTTATCAGGATCTAATCCGACATCCATTAATAACCACCGTGTTAATAAATTGGGACTTCCGCCAAAGCGCCCTGCTGCTATGGTTTTTCCTTTTAAATAATCAGCAAGTTTCTCCTTACTAGTATTAGCTATTGTTTGCTCTGTATCCGTCATTAAGTACACATTGGCTCGGTTTACAACATTTACTACAGAAACAATAGGATCAGCATTTCCTGTGTTGGCCATTTGATTCGATTCTGGACCACCAATATTTCCCCATGCATCCCCACTAACTACAGAAGTAACATGGGCACCGCCTGTTGCTGTAATTATTTCAACCTCTAGTCCCTCTTCTTCAAAAAAGCCTTCCCGAATCGCTGCATATAAAGGCAGATAGCCAATTAAATGTACTGGTTCGGCAATAACAAGCTTCTTTGTTCCATTCTCAGACTCTTTTTTACTACTGGTGCCGTTTGCGGAGGAACACCCGCTAAAAATAATTATAAGAAGCACTAAATAAACACCAATTTTAAAATAGCGACTTTTTTTCATGTAAACTCTCCCCCTATTGCATTATCTAAACTGGCTAAGACTCTACTCTCTCAGTCTTTTTCCTTTTAACAAGCGCTTTTCCAGCCAAACAGTGCCTATATACATCAACACTGATAATATGGATAAAACAACAACTCCTACCCATACTAAATTTATATTCATAATTTGTCCTGCGTACAAAATCATTCTGCCAATCCCTTGTCGCGAACTAATAAATTCCCCTACGATTGTTCCCGCTAAGGCTAAGGCAATATTAATTTTCAAACTGCTGACAATCCACGGCATAGCAGAGGGAATAACGACTTTTGCAAAAATATGATGTTTTTTTGCGCCAAGGGAGAAAAGCATTTTTTCTAAATCAGCATCCACACTTTTCACCCCACTATGTGCAGCAATAGCTGTTACAATCACAGTCATCATAAATGCCAGAACAACTTTTGAGCTGAAGCCAATCCCAAAAAGAATAACTAAAACCGGAGCTAATGCAAGTTTAGGAATGGCGTTAAAAGCAATTAAATATGGTTCTGTGATTCGGGAGTAAAAATAGGACCACCAAAAGGACAATCCAAGCAACGCACCAAAAAATGTGCCAAAAAGAAAGCCGATTATAGTAGCACCTGAAGTGTATAGAAGATCGCTCCATAAAGTTCCTTCTGTAAAAGCAATAATACCCGTTTCCCAAATAATCGTCGGGCTGCTCCAATAATAAGAATCGATTATTTTCCACTTGGTAAGTAGTTCCCATAAAACAAAGAAAAGAATACCAATTAAAACTTGCCCAATTAGCGTTATTCGCTTCTTCCTTCTTTCCTTTAATTCCTCATCCTCTATAATCGGCAATATACCTACCTCTTGCATTTTCACCTTGTGCGGCAAAATAATTTGCTCTGAATTGTCTCTCATCTATGTTCCTCCTCTTTTCTAGAATCTTATTTTTCTAAAGCTGCTTCTTCCTTTAATAGTGCAAATAAATATTTTTTCAAAGCAATGAAATCCGGATGCAATAATGTTTCTTGATTGCGTGGTCTTGCTAATGGTACTTCTACCTTTTCCTTTAATCGTCCTGGTCTTGGGGATAAGACATAAATTTCATCTGATAAATAGATAGCTTCATCAATATCATGGGTTACAAACAAAATGGTTTTCTTAAAATCAGCCCAAATATCTAACAGCCAAGTTTGCATCAATAATCGTGTCTGGGCATCTAAAGCACCAAATGGCTCATCGAGTAAAATAATATCTTGGTCATATAACAAGGTGCGTAATAATGCTGCTCTTTGTCTCATTCCACCAGATAATTCATCTGGATAATGATGTTCAAATCCCCCTAATCCGTATTTTTGAAGAAGTGGTTTAGCTCTTGCCACAGCTTCTTTCTTACTCACACCCTTTATTTCTAGTCCTAATATGACATTTTGCAAAATACTTCTCCAAGGTAGAAGCAAATCTTTTTGAAGCATATAGCCCACATATCCATTCTTGCCAACAATGTTCTTACCATCGATGATTACCTCCCCAGTAGTAGGCTTCATTAGACCTGCGATTATATTAAATAACGTTGATTTACCACAACCACTCGGTCCAATTAAGCTGATAAACTTGCCTTCTTGGATTTTTAAATTGGCATCCCTCAATGCTACTACTTCTTTTCCTTCTTTTTTAAAGATCTTATTCGTATGGCGAACTTCTAGTTTATACACCCTAAAATCCCTCATTTCATAAAATATTACTTTTAATAAAAAAAACCGCCAGAATTTCCTGAGTGTTGTATCTCAGTCTAATTCTGACGGTTTTCCTGCTCTCTTCCAAAGAGTTCATTTAACCAGCCAAATAGGATTCAATTTTCTTGTCTAACATAATAATTGTTCCACTAATCTCTCTCATGGAATCATAATCCTTTAATATTAGCTGCACCTTGAAATGCAGTTTTTCTTCTAAATTGCGTAAAAGCATTTCCTTGTATTTATCAATTAATAGACGATCAATAATCTCCGCAAGGTTATCACTTGAACTTTCTATAATTTCCAGTACAGGAATACGCTTATGCTTAGCAATAATGATAATTTTATTATCGATTAAACTAATCTGCTGTTCAGTTAGCCCAACCTTAAAAATCAATTGATTGACAAGATTGTTTTCCTTCATGATACTTTGCTTCAATTCTCCGAGAGTTCTTGGTAGCTGATCAACTAATATAATTATCACCCCCACTAAAGATAGCAGAACGAATAAGCCATTCTATAACCTATCAAAAGCTCGCAGCACACAAGCAAAACAAATCTACCTATATAAAATATAGAATATTCTGTTTATTGGATCATATCATATCTTTGTACGACTTTCTTCTATTTTGTCAGAAATTCTAACTCTATTTTTTATAAAAAGTTTAGAGATCTAATTCCAATGAAAGAAATTTATACTCTAAATAATCTTCTAATCCATACTTTCCACCTTCGCGGCCGACTCCTGATTCTTTTACTCCGCCAAATGGTGCTTGTTCAGTGGTTGGTACCGGATCATTGATCCCAATTATGCCATATTCAAGGCCTTCTGACATTCTAAATACACGAGAGATGTCTTTTGTATAAAAATATGCTGCTAATCCATAGGAAGTATCATTAGCAAAATGTAAGGCTTCTTTCTCTGTTTCAAATTCAAAAATTGGCGCTACTGGTCCAAATGTTTCTTCCGTCGCAATTTTCATCTCATGAGTAGCATGTAATAAAACTGTTGGTTCATAGAAATGGCCATTGTCATATTCTTCGCCAGCTGGTTTTTTTCCTCCATAGATGACTTTAGCGCCTTTTTGGATAGCATCTTGAATATGCTCTTCCGTTTTGGCAACAGCTGCTTCGTTTATAAGTGGCCCAATGGTTACTTCAGGATACAAGCCATTTCCAACAACCAAATTTTTCATTTTTGTTACTAAAATATCGGAAAAGCGTTCTGCAATTGTTTTCTGAACATAAATCCGATTCGTGCATATACATGTCTGTCCTGCATTGCGAAACTTACTTGCAATAACGCCTTCAGCTGCTCTTTCTAAGTCTGCATCCTCAAAAATGATAAAAGGAGCATGGCCCCCAAGTTCCATCGAGATCTTCTTCATGGTAGCAGATGCTTTTGCTGCAAGCTCTTTCCCTACTTTTGTTGAACCTGTAAAAGTGATTTTTCTTACTTCTTGTCTTTCCATCATCGCATCTCCGATTGGAGCCGCATCACCATGAACTAAATTTAACACACCTTTTGGCAGTCCTACTTCATGAAAAATCTTCATTACTTCTATTGCTGTTAAAGGAGTGGCTTCCGCTGGCTTTAAGACAACTGTACATCCAGCAGCAAGCGCTGGAGCAATTTTTCTAGCAAGCATGGCGATTGGAAAATTCCATGGAGTAATTGCTCCGACTACTCCTACTGGCTGTCTTAGCACAATGATTCGCTTTGTTTCTGAACTTGCAGGAATCGTATCACCATAGATACGTTTTCCTTCTTCCGCATACCATTCCAAATAATCTGCTGCTAAATTCACTTCCCCCTTAGCCTCTGCAACTGGCTTTCCCATTTCAGTTGTAATAATTGCTGCGAGATCTTCTATTTGTTCGCGCAGCTTATCAGCTACTGTTTTTAAATACATAGAACGTTCTTTTGCAGTTTTTTTCGCCCATAAAGGCAGCGCATTTTGAGCTGCATCAATTGCTAAATGCCCGTCCTCCTTTCCTCCTCTTGCCACTTCTTCAATGACCTCTCCAGTTGCCGGGTTATAGACAGAATAAGTTTTTCCTGAAACGGAATGACGCCATACCCCATTAATATATTGCATTTTCATACTCCTTTCATAAGTGTTTTTCCCCTATCATAACAAACATTTTCGATAATTCCACATAATCCGACTTGCTTACTCCTATAAAAAACGGAGCATCTTATTAAATAAAGACGCTCCGTTTCTCTTAATTCACATAAAAATATCCTATAACTCCAAGAATGATTAAAACGATTATAAGAATTCCATATTTGCGAAAAAACTTTACACCTGGATTCGCCGTTTGTTCACGAACTTCCT
The DNA here is from genome assembly GCF_038007605.1 of Niallia sp. FSL K6-0212. Taxonomy (NCBI): domain Bacteria; kingdom Bacillati; phylum Bacillota; class Bacilli; order Caryophanales; family Bacillaceae; genus Niallia; species Niallia sp. FSL K6-0212. Next base: position 320,757 of record NZ_JBBOXL010000001.1, read on the forward strand.
TTAGAAGTTTTTTCAAAGATTGAGATCGTATACTAGCTAATTCTCTTTTCCGTTCTTTCTTCTTCCAAATAGAATTACGATCCGTAATTAAGTAATCTTTTAAGGCATAGTTGAACCTTGGACTCGTCCCAAATTTTTTCAAGGACCATTCAATATAATCAAGCATTTCATCTTCGGAACCATATATCGCTATATACGAAAAGACTTGACGATGTTCGACCCCCTCCATTCCTCCTGGAAACAGAAGGAGAAATCGTTCATATGGTTTAAAAAGACCATTGTCTTTCGTAATCTCTTGGGCCAAATCGCTTGCTTTGGCTTTAATTGGTTCACTTGCCATACGAAAAACGTTTTGTGTTTGTTCCTGAGATAGGTAGAAATAGGTATACAGTAATTCTAATACTTCAAACTTCTCTTTTTCCCAACCCTTTATCTCAAAACTACGTTCTTCTTTGTCTTGTAAAAATATCTCTCCAAACTGCTTAACATCGGCAAGCTCTACTTTTTCTAACTGTAATTGTACTAAAATCTGTGCTTTTACATCCGGCAGCACCAACCTCTTATATGATTCAAATGGAATAAATCTTTGAAAATAGACGATTATTTCAAAGACAATTGCCATAGGATGGCTGCTTTTTTTCACTTCATACACTAGTCTATTTTTGGTTGTTTTTAAGAATGTTGCATTATGCTCAAAGGAAGAATTTACATGCAATAGATTTTTGATATTAATTAATACTTTTGTTAAAGAATGTTGAAAGCTGAATTCATGCTTTAGATAATCTTCAATAATCTCTGTGTAAGAAAAAATATCACTCATATAAGAAAGAACTTGCTGATACGTTTCTGGATATTTTTCGAGAATTCCCCATAGTGATTGGCAGATATCTTCCCCTTCATAATAGGCAATTGTTTTAACTATAAATTCTACAACATCTACATGTTCAACAACCTTTTGGATTTCCAAAACAAATCTTAGATAATCTGGAACAATGGAAGCATCCTTCATCCGCTCTTCTCGATAAAGCACTTGTTTGAAAATATGCACAAGCTCGAGCTTTTCTCGATGATTTTTTTGGAGAAAAGTATACAGCATTTTCAATGTCGCTACTTTATCGTTATCATAAAAATAATAATCTAGTTTTTCCATATAGAATAGAAGAAATAAGTCATTGTATGTTTGAATAGCAAGTTTCTTCTGTTTATCCAATCCTTTCAAAGCCCGTTCACAGTAAACAAAAAATTCATCTAGCTCTGTGGCAGTTTCCAGTGCTTCAAAAGCAAAGTGAAGGTAATCATGTTCTTCTTCCTTAAAACTTAAGACATTTCTTTTATCCTGACTTAAGTCAAAAGTAAATTGGTTTTCCACAGCTCTATTTCGGAGACGAATGGATCCCTGCTCTACAAACATTACATGGATATTTTCTAACATTTCTGGTTCGTTATGAAAAGTAGATGCACCAAATAATCTTCTTGTTTCATAGGGCATATATATAAATAATAATTCCAATAGCCACATTGCATATTTATGCTGCTGATGAGAGGGGGCCTGAAACGAAATATACACTCTTTTCTTTTCCGCAACCGCCGTAATACAAGCAAATAATAACTCTTTAAACTTCTTTTCATCCAGCTGTAAAACATAAAACAGCTCTTGCTTTTTGGTAAAGATATTCTCTTTCGTATATGAGACATGTTCTATTTCTTCTAGTTCTTCTCCTAGGTTCTCAATATCTTCCAAGCTATAAAAATGTTCAATATGAAAAATTTGAGAAGGTTTATGGATCCATTCCTCTTTTCTACTTGGAGGAATAATATAATTATGTACAAACAGCTGGTTCTTTCGTTTTGGGCTTTCAGCAGGCGCAAAACTAGATTTCCCTATCACCAATTCTCCCGTTTCAGGCTGCATTAAAGTAAATTGCGGTGGATAATTCTCTATTTCTTTGTCACTGCTTTTCTTTAATTCACTCGGCATATGATAAGTACTAATTGGAATTAGGTATTTCTTGATGAAGCTTTCCTCCACGTTAGGGGAGACAGCTATAGTATCAGACTCATCACCTGAAAGAAAAAGACCTTTACCATCTCTAGTTACTATTTGCTGCTGTATCAGGCTTTTTCCCATTGTCCTCTCTCCTTTCTTTCCTTGTTTTTATAGATAAATAAGGTTTACATTAATGCTTCTATATTCATCACTATAATTACAATATAAAAAAAACAGCTAATATCTGTATTATACAGGCATGCTGTTTTTTTAAAAACTAACTTCGCTGCACTTTTCCAATAAATATAGAAATTCTATCTACTTTTTTGAAAATTCCCTGTGGTATTCAATATTCTAGTTAAACCTTGGGTCTGTTCCCTTTTTGTCTCTTGCTTTTGGGCACAGAGAGGAGCGCTCTTTTTTCTTTTATTTCAGTTTACATATTATTAACATAATTATAAACTACTCAAAATAGCTCCAACGGTTGACTCCTGCTAACTTATAATGTTTTGGCTAATATTCTTCTTATTCTTTTTTGGAATAAATAATTCTACACCAATTATATAATAGGAGGGTTATTATTTTTTCATTAAGAAAAAGTAATTTCAGTTCTTCTACATTGCGTAATACCGCAGTTTTGACTGTTTCTTCCTTTCAGCTTTCTTCACAAACGACATTCATTCCTATTTCTACCACTTTAAATGAATGACATATTTTGCTAAAGACTCCTTTCTGCAATTCTTTATATTTATAGATTGGTAATTTTGAAAATGGGGATTTGTCGATGTGCAGCGCTGCTAATTTTTCAGCCAATTGTTGCTGAAACTTGTTCAGATTTTCGGAAGGATGACTCATTCTTTTTAAATATCGCTGGACCTGCGTTGGAAAAATAAATGGTAAAGATAGGGGAGCTTGTTATTAAGGTAAACTCAGGATTACTAAAAACAACAGAAGAAGTAGTTGTTTTATTCTCCCAACCATGCTTATGAAGCAACTGTTTAAATAACGTTTCATCCCTCCTTATTTTATTTAGTGGGTTACTAATTTCTTTATGATTCATTGTATAGATGCGATCATTTTGATAGTAATAGTCTCCTCCATAATTCTTTATTTCAAAAAGATGAATTTCATCAGTGTTAATAATAATGGAATCGATTTGAAAAGTAGTGTTATTTATTTGCAGTAGTAAATCATTGATTAATTAGCTGTCTCCTAAAAGAGTCTCTGTGAAGCAATCAAATAATTTTTCTCCTGCCTAGCCTTTTTTCAGATGAGCTAAGTACTGTTTTTCATTTAAATCTAGGTCCATCCGTTGATTCAAGGATTGTAAAACGAGGATTTCTGGAGAAATTGTCCGAGGTTTATAGGGCATACTAATTTGTTTCATCCCTTCTTTTTTTATTAAAAAAGGCCATTCTATAAGAACAGCCTCTTTTTTTTTATTCAACAGCAACAATCATTCTGCCTGTTATGCCGCCTTCTAATATTTTGGGTAACTCTTCAGGTAATTGCTGCAAAGATACCTCTTTATAAACAAAGGAAGAAAGGTTTTTTGGTTTCAAATCAGTTGCAATACGTTCCCATAGCTTTTGTCTAATTCCCATTGGGCAATAGACAGAGTCGATTCCAAGTAGATTCACTCCTCTAAGTATGAATGGAAATACACTTGTCGGCACTGCTCCACCACCTGTTAAGCCACTTACTGCGACCGAACCGCCATAGATTATTTTACTAATAATTGCAGCCAACGATTCACCTCCGACTGGATCAATTGCTCCTGCCCATTCTTGCTTATCCAGTGCCTTTACTTTGCCATTATAGACGTCTTCTCTTCCGATAACATGGGATGCTCCAATGCTTGTTAAATAGCCCTCTGCTTCTTTCTTTCCAGAGCTTGCAATAACGTTAAACCCTAATTGGGAAAGCATCGCTACACCGAAGCTGCCAACTCCACCAGTAGCACCTGTCACCAATACAGATCCATTCTCTGGCTTCAGACCATTATCCTGCAATCTTTGTATAGAAAGAGCTGCGGTAAAGCCTGCTGTTCCAATAATCATCGCTTCTTTCAAGCTTAATCCTTCTGGCAGCTGAACAATCCAATCTGCAGGAATACGAGCATATTCACTATAACCTCCAGAATGAGATACACCTATTTCATAGCTGGTAGCAATAACAGAGTCTCCTTCTTTAAAGCGACTGTCTTCTGAAGACACAACTATCCCTGCCATATCAATTCCTGGAATATGGGGATACGAACGAACAATTTTTCCATCTGGAGTACCAGCAAGCCCATCTTTATAGTTTACGCCAGAATAATGAACTTTTATGACTACTTCACCAGCAGATAAATCCTCTAAGCTAACATGCTTTGTTTCCACTGAAAAATTACTATCTTTATTATCAACTACAACTGCTTGAAAACTATTTTTCATTATTAAGTCACCTCGTACTCATAGTATCAATTTAGTAATAACAGGTCAAAGCAAAGAAATTACCCTATTATTATAGTATGAATGCGAATTTCCACTTACAGAAGTGCAATTACTCTCTGTGATTCTTTTCAGCTGGGTATAACTTTTGATAAAATGCTATTGCAAAATCAAAAAAGTACATAAGTCCAAAACGTTCTGAGGAGAAGCCTGTTCGATCATATGTTTGTCCATGAAGTCTATAGAAAAGATTAGCTTTATTGACAATAGGAAGGCTTTCATTATGGGTAATAACGATAATTTTGGCGTTGCTTTTCTGAATAAGTTGGATCAACTCTGTATTTCCTTCTATGAATCTGCCAGAAGGGCTTGTGATAATGGCTACAGATTGTTCGTCCAATTCTGCTATATCTTTCATTTGCTCTTGGATATCAGAAAAGGCATGAACAAATTTCCCAGACTTTACTAATCGGTATTGAAAATCTTGAGCCATCGCTTGAGATAATTGTGTTCCGAAGAAAGAAACCTTCTTTGCTTCATAGATAATTTCTAAAATATTTCGTACATCACCAACATTTATCCTAGCTTCCATTGTATGCAGCCACCCTGCCATTTTTTGATAAAGCACTCTTTGCAATTGCTCGCCTACTTCATTTTCTTGTAAGCCACTTTCAATATATTCCTCCACTGGATTTTCCAACTTGTCCAATTGGGCAATATCTTTAAATTCCTGAAAGGAAGCATACCCTATTTTTTTACAAAATCTTGTAATCGCTGCAGGGGATGTATAACAAGCTTCTGCTAAAACAGTAATGTTCATATTGGCAATATGACGCACATCTTTTAATAGTGTCAAGGCAATATAGTAATTCGTATCCTTTGTTTTATTGTTATTAATAAAGTCTAATAAACGAAAAATAATATCTTTCAATTTCATCACCAAAATTCATTGATTTCTTTACTTAAATAAGCTAATTTCCTTTAATTTATTCCATCATCTATCCGTTCTTTTTCTAAATGGATTTCTTTTATCTTCTTTTAAATTTAAGCCAATAGCCTGCGCAACTTTTTCGATGACTTCCTCGATACATAAACCATTTGTATCCACATGCTCCCTAAATAATGATCGTTCTAGCTGCTTTAATCGAGATTCAGCTTGCTTATATGCCCAAGAATCTTCTCCTTCTAATCTGCTTCGTAATCGTTTTTTGATCGTAGCTTTTGACGCCATCAGTGTAACATGTTTAACTATAATCTGATCATTCTTTAATCGCGAGATAATTTCATGAAAATATGCTTCATTCGTAATGGTCATTGGTACTATAATGATTCCATCGTAATCGCGAGTGATTTGTTTTAATAATGAATAGTTTGTCTCTCTCCAAAGAGGAAAATCTTGAAAATCATCCTTTTGTAAAGCGGGTGGAATATTTTTCATTAAGACATATCCAAATCTTTCTGGATCAAATACAAATGCTTTTTCTAATCTTTTCACAAGCTCATAAGCAGTTGTTGTCTTCCCTGCACCAAATGTTCCGTTGATCCAAATAATCATAAGCTTCCCCCCATAAGGTATTTTTCTTTTACTATAGCAAATTTATCACTCTTACTTTTTTTCTCACTCCAAATGTTTGATTTTTTTGAAAAAACACCTACTTTTCGCTTTCCGAAAGTTGTATAATTTTTAGAATAATATAATTTATTTACAGAGGCTATCTCTAAGGAGGAAAAACAATGCAAATTCAACCAGAGGACATCGTTAGAAGTGGTCCGAACCAATATATTTGTAAAGAAGGAATTCTAAAGGAATTAGACAGTTTATTGTCTCCCTTTCAAGCTCCTGCCATCATAACTGGCAATAAATCATTTGAAGCCTATACTAAATATGTCGCTTCCATTCCTGAACACTGGAAAATTATTCAGCACGCAGGCTATAGTTCTCAACAGGCGATAGAGGAGCTCGCCCCATCATGTGGAGCAGCTGATGTCATTATTGGTATAGGAGGCGGCATTATATTAGATACTGCCAAGGCAGTTGCAGACAAATTAAATATCGAAGTTGTTTTAATTCCAACTGTTGCTGGAACATGTGCTGCAAGCACACCATTAAGTGTCATTTATTCACCAGATGGGGAATTTGAAAGAGTAGCATATCATAGACGCTCTAGTTATTTAACGGTTGTTGATCCAGCATTTTTAATTCACACCCCGATTGATTATTTGAAAAGTGGAATTGGTGATACCTTAACAAAATGGTATGAAGCAGAAGCGATTATCCGAAATGCGAATGATGAAAGAGCTCACTCTTTATTTGTCCAAGCTGCATTAAGCCAATCTGTTTTCATCCGTGATATTTTATTAAAGGATAGTATAAAAGCAGTTCAAAGCAGTGAAGCTGGAAAAGTTACACCGAGCTTTACTAAAACGGTAGAAGCCGTTATTACTTTAGCAGGAACAGTAGGAGGATTCGGCGGAAGATATGGGAGAATGTCTGGATCTCATGCCATTCATAACGGATTAAGCTTTGTTGAAGAAACACACACCATCCTTCATGGACAAAAGGTGGCTTATGGCATATTAGTCCAGCTTGCCTTAGAAAACCGCATTGATGAAATCGAAGCATTGTTGCCATATTATCAGCAGCTCGGTTTTCCAACCAATTTAGCAGACTTACATATTGTAGATAATCAGGCAATAGCTCTACAAAAGGTTGCAGAACATGCTGTTAATCCAAAAGAATCGCTTCAGCTGATGGGTTCCTATCGAGCAGATGAAGTAATTGCGGCAATGAACGTCCTGGAAAGTATCACAACTAGCAAATCTGTATAAAAAATGAAAAAGGAGATAGAATTCAACATCGCTTATAGCGATGTTGATCCATCTCCTTTTAACTCTTTTAAAACAGCCATTACATCGAATTCTCCTAATCCATTTTCAAGAGCGGATTGATATGTTTTATAGGCTGATGCTCCAATCGCATTTAATTCTGCCGTTTCACTTGCTAGTCGTAAATCTTTTGCCATATGCTTAAGGGCAAATGCTGCCGGAAAATCATCCTTTAAAATAGACGATGATTTCATTTTTGAAATTGCTGTTCCGACTGCACTTTCATTAATAATAGTTAACATGTCTTCTTTTTTTATTCCTTGTTTTTCTGCAAAAAGAACGGATTCGGCAATTCCTTGTACTGTAATTCCCAATAATAAGTTAATGGCAAGTTTTGCATTACTGCCGGCTCCAGATGGACCAAGATAAATAGAAAGCTTGCTCATCGGCTCCAATACAGCTTTCACCTGTTCGTAAACTTCTTCTTCGCCGCCAACTAAAACAAGTAAATTTCCTTCCTTAGCCGGTTGAACACTTCCTGAAACTGGGGCATCAAGAAACTTCACTCCATTTTCTAAAGCAGTATTATAAATGAATTGAGACGTTTGTGGGGAAACGGTACTCATATCAATAAATACTTTTCCTGATTTTGCATGTGACAAGATTCCATTTTCAAGATAGATGCTTTTCACAGCATTATCGTCTGAAACCATTGTAAAAATGAGGTTACTGTTATCGACTAGTTCTGTTAACGATTCAGCCTGTTTGGCACCAACAGCAATTAATTCTTTTCCTTTATCGGGTGTACGATTATAGAACGTTAATTCATAACCAGCCTTGATTAAATTCAAAGCCATCGGAATCCCCATATTTCCTAATCCTATCCAACCTATTTTCATACAATCATTCCATCCTTCCCATCCTATAGTCATACACATTTTACCATATTATTTATCACAATACGTCAATGTGGATATAGGATAGGAAGAAGAATTACCGTTTATAATCTTCTAAACAATACATTATTCTCTAGATGAATATGATCAAATGTTAAGCTCTCTAATTCTTCTAGTTTTAAATAGGTTAATCGGTACGTATTACATGCATGCAGCGGCAGTTCATAATCATTCGTAGCTTGGCGAATTTTCTTCAATATTTCCCCTGCACCTTCATGTTCCTTTTCTAATATTGTGATTTCAGCACGAGCCTTTTCAAGACTTTCTACTTCCTTACTCGCCTCATATTCTATCACTTTTGGAAAAATCCGCTGCTCTTCTCGAAGCAAGTGTTGTTCTAAATCGTCCTTTAATAAATAAAACTGGGTATACATATCTTTCAAATGTAAATCGCGCTCCCCATGCACACGATAGACTTTACTAACAAATCCATCTAATTCTTCTAATAAATCTCTCGTATTTGCATGGTAATGATCGATAATATACTTCACTAAATCAGTTAATGACCTATTCATCCAGTCAATTTCTTCGGTTGTCTGCATCTGTTCATACATAATATTGAGTACTTTTACTAAATCCTTATCTTCTAAATGTAAAGATTTAATTGCCTCTCCTATTGGCCGATTTCCCCCACAGCAAAAATCAATTTTATATTCTTTAAATAGTTTACTTGCTGCTGGAAACTTAATAATGATATCACCTGTTTTCGTCTCTTCCGTAAAAATGGCATTCATATGAACACTCTCCCTTATTAGAATAGCTAAAGTATAGAAGATATGGACAAAGTAAAATAGGATTGAAATCACAGATTAAAGATTGTTATAATTTTAATTAGATAATCATCGTTTTAATTGTGAAAAAATACACAAATTGACTGGTGGTGTTAATAATGAAACAACAAATGGTTAGCCCATGTCCTAAACGAGTTCCTATATTTTACTCTTTATCAGATTTAGAAATAAAAAAAATAACAGATGTTGTTCATCATAAACTATTTAAAAAAGGTGAGATGATTATAGAGGAAGGAGATATTTCCACCTCTCTTTATATTATTCATAGTGGCAAAGTCAAGCTATCTAAGTTAACTATTCAGGGAAAAGAACAAATCGTTCATTTATTAACGACTGGTGATTTCTTTGGAGAGAGCAATCTTTTTCATGATGACATGGTTATGAACTTAAGCTGCCATGCTTTAGAAGATACAAAGATATGTGTATTAAAAAAACAAGATTTTGATCAAATAATGTTAAGTAATCCTGAAATCTCTTTCAAACTGTTAAAAACGATTACCAAACGCTTATCTCATACAGAAGATCTAGCAAGAACGTTAGCAACGAAAGATCCCGAAGTGAGAATTGCCGATATGCTTTTAGAATTCTGTGAGAAATTCGGGACAGAACATCAAAATACTGTTCTTATTACCCTCCCTATCACAAGAGAAGAAGTCTCCAGCTATGTTGGCCTTACGAGAGAAACAATTAGCCGAAAACTTGCAAAGCTGGTCGACAAGGGAATTCTTAGCTTAATCGGTAACAAACAAATTCTCATTCATAATAAAGGGAAGCTTCAATCAATAGGGGGATAACTTCCCCCTTTAATAATGAAAACAAATAAATATTCATCGCAGCTATTCCTTCTCCTTTTCCAAGCAGGAAACACTTTTACATAAGTAACTTCTTATTCTCCTAAACTTCCGCGCAATGGCCAAATTTGATAAACCATCATTAGTGATTTTAAAATTGTTACGTAGGTTAATGTTATCCAGCCTCCCATTAAATATTTCCTATTCGTTCCTTATATAGAACAACTCTTCTTGCTAATTAACAGAAATGCACTTCAAAAAATCATCCCATTTCTATTCTTTTTGCTTCTTTTGAATTAATCTTCTCCACAAAGATATCTGTTTAAAGATCTAGTGAATTACTTCTTGAGAGAAGAAAACCATCATGAAGTCAAAATTTTTTTAAAATTCACTTGAAAAACATTTTAATTCGAATTACCTTATCTAAGAAGGAGGTTACAATATGAATATAACTATTGAAGAAATACCTAAATCAAGGATTGCTTATTTTCGAAATGTTGGGGAGTATGGAGAAAAACAAAATAAAGAATTGATGGAATCCTTTAAAAAGTGGGCAAAATCGAATGGCTTATTTGATAATTCTATTATTCTTGGCATACCTCGAGATAACCCAGAAATCACACCTAAGGAGGAATGCCGTTATGATGTTTGTATTGTGATAGAAAATAATTTTAAAGTAGCAAAACCAGCTCAAGTTGGTGAATTTCCCGGTGGAAAATATGCTGTTTTCTTGCTCGACCATACAAAAGAGGCAGTCAGTGAATTTTGGGGAAATATTATTTCTGAGATAGAAAGACATAATCTATCATTAAGACAACAACCAATTATAGAAAGATATAATTCACAAATGATTGAAAATCATTTGTGTGAAATACTAGTTCCTATACAGTAACCGAGCAGTGGCACAGCGAGGAGAAGGGGTATCTGTTACCTTTTTGCACTTTTTCTTTTGAATTTCAGTCACAGAGAACTCTTCTCTTTTACTTTTTCTCTATTCCTCTTTCTTTTTGGGGCACAGAGAGCTCTCCTCCTTTACCTTTTTTCTCTGTTCTCTTCTTTTGGGGCACAGAGACCTTGCTCGTTTAAATGCTTCACTTGTCTCTCTTTATAATGGTTGCCTTCCCTCTGCTCCCTTTATAGTTTCTACATTGGACTTTCTTCATTCACACTAAATATCATTCATACTACACCACTTTGTATTCCACAATAACTCTGTTTCATTATCAACATAGGAGATCTTTCCTTGCTAGCTTAAATACACTGAAAAAATCGAATACGGTTAATATCTGTTCCATAATACATCCAACGGTTTATTCGCCAACGATATCCTGCAATAGAATGACGCCCAATAAAGGTTGGATAGAACCAAAATCCTTTGCCATTTTCTAACCAAATAAAAGTAAAGCGGTACATACAAGGTCGGATAGAACTAGATTCAACAGTAAAAGTGCTTAGTTGCGACTGATTTAATTGTGGTGTAAAAGATGGCGGTGGTGATATCGGCGGTCCAGAGTCAGTCCCATCTCCAATCTGCGGTGCATCTGGAAATGCTGGAGGTCCTGCTGGAGGAGGCGGTTGTTCTCCACCTGGAAACGGCGGCAAAATCCCACCTCCGATTGGCGGCAAATGAGGAACTGTTCCTCCACCATTCGATGGAGGGGTTATTCTAGATTCTCCACCTATTTGCGAACTAATCATTCTATGATGAGGTAGAAAAGAATGGTGTCCACAATAAGAATAAAACGGCTGAAAATACATTATTATTCCCCTTTCGAGCTTTTATATTACTCTATGTAAATAGCCCATTTGAGGTGCAGTAAACAGTTTTTAAAACAAGTCCTACAGGAATGATAACTAGACGATGATCTTTTCTTTCAGAAGGCAATGAATGAGTAATGGAAAATCATCATTGTAAAAATAGGTAACACAAAAAGAAAATTATAATTATTTCATAACAATGGATAAATAAACCCATTTGCACTTCGCGCCATTTGCCATAGAAGAAACAATATACTTTGCTGCTACCTCTACCCCAAAATGAATGGCATATTCACCGATAAGGAAAGCTGCTAAAAGAATAAAAAGGTCGAAGCTTCAGCCAAAGAATAATCTTTTTAATGGATAAACAAATGTTGACATAATACTTCCACATGCACCGATAAAAAGTAAATACAGAAATAGCGACAAGTTTCCCGGGAAATTATCCTAAAACACGGCAATACTGATCGATTAAATCTCCTTCCGACATACGTCTTATCACTAAAACAACTAGAACAATTAAATTACTCCTTGAATAATGGAGAAGAACGTCGAAATCCACTGTCTTCTTTTACCGTGGTAACTTCTCTATTTCTTAAAAAATATTTTTCACTTGACATTTGTTTAAAAATGGGATGACTGCTTAATGGCTTTTGTGGATAATTATTGTTTTCCTATTTATTTTTTGCCCATTATTATAGGAAAAATAATGAATGGACAATCAATTAGCAAATGGAGAAAGTATGAAGAAAAAGAATTTCAGATGTCTAATATAGTATAAATAACCTATAATTCCCACAAAATATTTGATATAATTTCTTTATAAAGGTGTTATAGGCCTTTTGATACTGGCATTTAGAACTAGCAAGTACTAATCTTAAACTATAATAATCTGACTAATCGACGAAAGGGCAAAATCATTGAAAAGTGATGACGCAAAGCTATAGGGGCTTAGGGGTAACGAAGATCGATTTTTTCTACATGATAGCAAAAGTTATGACATTCATTACGCTTGCCAGCCAGTTACCGAATCCACCTTCGACGATTTAGATGAAGGGAAAAAAGAAAATGAGACAAAAAAATAATGATGAAATACTAATCAAGCGATCAATCGTTGTAAGCGATCAAAACTATTATTTACCGGAAACAGGAAATTTTGGGAAGGGACTATTTTTCGGTATGCTTATTAGTACCCCTTTATGGATTTCCTTTTTTGGATGGCTTCGTATTTTCCTTACTTTTGTTGGTAAATAGACTAGGCAAACAGTAAATATTTTACTTATACTACACAAAAGCATATAATCATTATATGAATAGGCGCGAAAACCATTAGGAAAGGAGCTTTCATAATGGCCGAATCAAAAGAAAAATTAGAAAAAGAACTTGCTGCTGCAGGAAAGCATTATTCCGAGGAAAAATTTTGGTCCAAAATTGCCAAGTTTGGAAAAAAGGCAGGTTCCTCTGTCGTTTATGCGGTGCTTTTGTTGTATTACACTTTACAAAAACCAAATGTACCTAAAAAAGTCAAAGCAACTATTATTGGAGCATTAGGTTATTTTATCCTCCCTCTTGATTTAATCCCTGATTTTCTTGTTGGTATAGGTTATACAGATGATTTAGGGGCACTAGGACTTGCATTATTCCAAGTTGCTATGTATATTGATGAGGATATTAAATCAAAAGCAAGAGTAAAACTCACAGAGTGGTTTGGCAGTAAAGTCGATACAACTGAAATAGATAAAAAAATAAAGTAGAAATTGCTTATAAAAAAAGGGACTAGCAACAGTCCCTTTTTCATTTATTAAAGAAATAAACCTACGATTGTAGCGGTTAATACAGATGCAAGTGTGGCTGCTAATAACATTTTCAGTCCGAATTTTGCAACGATATCTGCTTTTTTGGCATTAATTGCTTGAATCGATCCGGCAATAATTCCAATACTAGAGAAATTTGCAAAAGATACAAGGAAAGTGGACACAATCCCTACTGTTTTGTCTGAAAGATCTCCAAGTAATGGTTGTAATTGCAGCATTGCTACAAATTCGTTTGCAGCTAATTTCGTCCCCATTACAGAACCAGCCGTTACTATTTCACTGCCAGGTATCCCCATTATCCAAGCAATTGGAGCAAATATATAACCCAATATACCGGTAAAACCGATGCCGAAAATACTTGTAAAGAAACCGTCAATTAGAGCCAGTAAACCAACATAAGCAACTAACATCGCGGCAACAATTAAGGCAACACGACCACCATCTAAAGCTCCTGCTGAGATTGCTCCAAAAACAGAATTCGTATTGGAGACATCTTTTATGTTAATTTTCTCATCTTCATCTTTTGAAATTGGTGCAATAAGTGTCGCAATAATTAAAGCAGATAATGCATTTAAAATCATAGCTGCTAATACATATCGGGGAGGAATCATTTCCATGTATGCCCCCATAATAGATGCAGAAACAGATCCCATAGCAGAGGTACATACAATAAATAATTTATTTGCGTTTATCGTATCTAAATGCCCTTTGATCGCAAGAAGTGCTTCCGATTGTCCAAAAAAGATAGAGTTAATGCTGTTAAATGTTACAACCTTTGATAAACCAGTAATCTTAGCCAATGCACCACCAATATATTTAATTGCTAGTGGCAATACTTTGATATGAGTTAACAAAGATAATAAAGTAGAAGTAAAAATAATGATCATAAGAACATTAATGAAAAAAACACTTTCGCCTTCTGGTACTAATCCCCCAGTAACAAAATTTACCCCTTCATACCCATAGTTAAGGACTTTAGAGACACCGTTAGATGTAGCTTCTACTATTTTTAGTCCTACTGTAGTTTTAAACATTATTAGTGCTACAATAAATTCAAGCACAAATAATACGAGAATAGCTCTGAAGTTAATCCTTTTTTTATCATTTGATAGTAAAAAGGCAATAGCTATCGTCACGATGATACCTAATATCCCAACTAAAATCGACATAGAAAATTCCTCCTAAATATGAAGCAGTAACAACCTTCCTCTTCTCATAAAAACTATCTTAATATAGTTAATATAACTTCAGAAAACATTGCTAATACATTAAAAACGATATACAGTTTTAGATATTACCTTATATTTGGGTTAATGTCATCCTTTAATTGAAGAATAAGTTAAATTAATAAAATTTCAACCTTTCTAAATATTATCTAAATATATTTAATTCATATCATTATAAATACTCACCCAGGTAAATAAAACGATAAAAAGCAATTTCAGGAACCATCTCCTAAAATTGCTTTTTCCATTTCTCTATTCTTTTGAAATTTCCAGTGACAAAAATAACTATTTTAAATGGAGTTTACTTTTTCTTTTTTCGCTGCTTCAAATGCTTTATTCACACGATTTAAAAGCACACTATCTGAAAGCAAACGATAGCCTGTTTTTGCAAGGACTTGTGCTCCTTTAACAAGAGCGGCATCTCCAGTTGGTGATTTTGCGGCTTCTCGAAATTCGTTCGTATGGGCAATTAAGTCGTCTGGCCCTATTTTAATATGAGGATGCGCAGTTGGAACTTCATAGCTAATATTTCCAGCGTCTGTTGATCCTTTTCCGCGAGATCTTTCCGTTACAACTGTTTCTCCAACTGCCTCTAATTCTTCTTTTAAGATTCCATCTAAAATTGGGTTTAATACAAAATCCTTCACTTCATTTTGAAATCTTTCCACTTTAACAGTCGCACCAGTGGCAAGCGCAGCTCCTTCAGCGATCGCACGAACTTTTGCTGCAACCTCTTCTGTTTTTTTCCATGTTTCGGCACGTATATAGAATCGTGCTGATGCATATTCTGGTATGATATTCGGTGCATCTCCCCCGTTTGTTATAATCCCATGGATTCTGATATCATCAGGCAGCTGTTGTCTAAGCGCATTGATGCCGACAAACAATTGTATAACTGCATCAAGTGCGTTTATCCCTTTTTCAGGTGATCCGGATGCATGTGCTGCTTTTCCGTAAAAATGAAAATCTAAGGGATCCACAGCAAGTGTTTCACTAGTCAACGAGGTTTGGCCAGAGGGATGAATCATTAAAGCGACATCCACATCCTTTAAATAGCCATGTTTCACAAAGCTTCCTTTTGCACTCCCATTTGGACCTCCCTCTTCTGCAGGTGTGCCAAGAACAACTACTTTCCCACCAGTTTTAGACAGTACTTGAGATAAGGCAATACCAGCTGCAACACTTGTTGTTCCAATAATATTGTGGCCACAAGCATGCCCTAGACCAGGCAAGGCATCATATTCAGCAAGGAAGGCAATGGTTGGACCAGATATCCCACTGTCTTTTACTGCATAAAAAGATGTTTCATGTCCAGCAACAGCAATTTCCACTTTAAATCCCGCGTTTGTTAGAATATCTACATGCCTTTTACTTGCAAAAAATTCTTGATTGCCAATCTCAGGATTTGCATGAATTAATTGACTCGTTTCAATATAAAGATCCTTATTTGTTTGAATGGATTCATTAATTAAATCAAGACCAGATAACGTATTACTCATTTTCTCTCCCCCTTATAGTCCTTTAAATTGTTTTGCCAGCTCATCTTTTGCAATATTTACTACAATCGAACCACCATTTGTATCTGCTTCTACCGCTTTTACAACTTCTTCTTCATGATAAAGTTCAACAATTTTCTGATAGGTTTCATTATTCGCATCCTCTGTACGAGCCGCAAAGATATTTACATATGGTAATACGTTTTTATCCTCTGCATCTTCTAGATAAATGGGATCTTTAACAGGATCAAAGCCTGCTTGACCAGCGACACCATTATTGATAACAGATGCTGCAACATCTGGTAAGACTCTTGGTGTTTGTTGAGCTACAATTGGCAAGATATCAAGTTTCTTTGGGTTTTCTACAATCTTAGATGGATCTCCAAATAATCCAAAGTCATCAGCTAAGGTAATTAATCCTGCAGATTCAAGTAATTTTAAAGCGCGCGCTTGATTAGATGGATCGTCTGGAATAGCAATTTTGTCACCCTCTTTTATTTCACTTACATCTTTCACTTTTTCTGAATAGATTCCCATAGGAGCAATCACTGTTGTTCCGATGGGCGTTAAATCCGTTTTGTTTTCTTCATTAAACTGACTTAGAAAAGCAATATGCTGGAAGGAGTTAATATCAATATCTCCATTCTCTAAAGCTTGGTTTGGCAAAGTATAGTCTGAAAACTCGACTAGCTCGATTTCAATTCCTTCTGCTTTCGCCTTTTTCTTCAAAGTCGGCCAGACTTCTCCATCGGATCCTGTTACCCCTATTTTCACCTTCACTGTTTTATCTTTACCTGATGCACTGTCTGACCCGCAGGCAGCTAGTGCCCAAATAGTTGTTAATAATAGTAAAATAGCAAAATATTTTTTCATCTCTCAATCTCCTTAATTAGTAATTTTTGTTATTTTTTAACTTATAAAGCGGTAAATATCCCATCGTTAAAGTTTTGTCTTAACGTCTCATTATTTTTCGTGATAATGTATTTCCAATCCATTGAGCAATTTGTACAAGTATAATCAGTATAATGACGGTAACAAGCATAACACTGCCGTCAAAACGCTGGTAGCCATATGTCATCGCCACATGTCCCAGTCCGCCTCCGCCAACGGTACCAGCCATCGCAGAAAAATCAATTAAGCTGATCGTTACAAAGGTTAATCCTAGAATCAGTGGTCCTAATGCTTCGGGAATTAATACAGTAAAAATGATTTGCAAAGGGCTTGCTCCCATCGCTTTAGCAGCTTCAATAACTCCTGGATCAATACTGACTAAATTATTTTCTACTACTCTCGCAATTCCGAATGAGGCTGCAATAGTCATTGGAAATATCGCTGCCCAAGTCCCAATCGTTGTGCCCACAACTGCTCTTGTTAACGGGCTGATTGCTACTAAGAAAATAATAAATGGAATAGGGCGGATAATATTTATTAGAATATTGAGCAAACGGAAAACTAATTTATTTTCCAAAATATTTCCCTTCCTTGTCACAAAGAGAAGTAATCCAATCGTAATGCCTAAAATAGATCCTAAAATAAGAGTGGTAATAACCATTAATATGGTTTCTCCGGTAGATTCCACAATGCGCGGCCAAAAAGTACTCCAATCAACCTTCATTAAACAAGCACCTCCTCAACTGTTACTAATGCTTCTAATTCATGCAGAACCGCTTTAATATTTTCCTTGCTGCCTTCAAAGGATACTAGAAGATTCCCATAAAACTTCTCTTGCAATTCACGAACAGATCCATAAACAATATTTACATCGACATTAAATTTTCTTGTGACCTTTGAAAGAACTGGATCACTTGCAATTTCCCCTTTAAAAATTACTCTATATAACTTGTCGCCGCCCTTATTCCTCCATTCAGCCAATAAGGAAGCAGATGGACGATCCTGCTGTACAGACTGAATAAAGCGTTGTGTAGTCGAGTGTTGGGGATTTGTGAAAACTTCAAAGACAGATCCATTCTCTATTACTTCGCCATTTTCCATCACAGCCACTCGGTCACATATTTCTTGAATAACATGCATCTCATGTGTAATTAATAAAATCGTAATGCCTAAATCCTTATTTACTTTTTTTAATAAACGCAGTATTTCGCCTGTTGTATCTGGATCAAGCGCAGAAGTTGCTTCATCACAAATCAATATATCCGGAGAAGTAGCAAGAGCACGTGCAATCCCAACCCGCTGCTTCTGTCCTCCTGACAATTGTTCAGGATAGTCGTCTGCTTTATCGGATAAACCGACAAATTGTAAAAGCTCCGCCACTCTTTCTTTTATTTCCTTTTTCGATACACCAGCCAGCTTTAATGGGTAGGCTATGTTGCCGGCTACCGTTCGAGATGTAAAGAGATTAAAGTTTTGAAAAATCATGCCGATTCTTCGACGAAGCTTGCGAATCTCTTTTGGTGATAGGGAGGCTACATCTACTCCTTGCACTTGGATATTTCCGTTTGTTGGTGTTTCTAATAAATTCACAAGTCGTAATAAAGTACTTTTTCCAGCTCCACTAAAACCAATAATCCCAAAAATCTCTCCTTGTGCAATGGAGATAGAAACATCCTTTACTGCGTTTACTTCGCGACTGCCAAGCTTAAAGGTCTTGGCTACCTTTTCAAATTCAATCATTTGCCCTTCCACTCCTATACTAGGTTAAAAACATACGTATCTTGTCAAGAAGAAGCAGACTTTTAGTCAATGCAAAAAGGCCCTGCTTCTTCTTTCCAGAAAGAAAAAGCAGGGCCTTTATAAGACAAAGAAACTACTTTTTCTCATCTTTCAAATGCACAATTGGCATTTGCAGGAATTGGCACGGTGTTTAATATAAATCCGCTGCCGAGACTTCTTCGGGCCTGTCCCTCCGTCTCTCTGGATAAGAAAAATGTTTTATTTAATTTTTGTAAGATTTGATAACAACTATAAAACTAGATAAATAAATTGTCAACTATGTTTTTGCATTTTTTTATTTACAAATATGCTTCCTATAAAAATAAATTATTCTTATAAAACATCCACTTGATAATCGTTTTTATATATAGGATAAGAAACTATTCTTATTACCCATATAATTTCTTTAACTTCGACTTCAATCAATACTCCATCTATTCCTATAACCATTAACAAAAAAATATTCTGATATAACAAATAAATACAATTAAACTTATCGGAATAATTTTTATAAAAAAGTGTAATTTCTCGATTTATGCTTATTATTTGGATTACACTGCGGAAAGTCTTATTTATCTGTTTTTTAGCATCGCAAATTTAGGCTGCTGTCTTTTCTTCCATTTGTACTGTTTTGGCACGTGATCCGGGAATTATGTTAAATAAAATATTTAAGATAATTGCAGTTAGCCCACCTGCAACAATACCGCTTTGGAAGAGGATGCGGATGCTTTCTGGAAATTTCATAAAGATATCTGGAACAACGGTTACACCAAGCCCCATTCCAATCGAGCAAGCAAGAATGAGTAAGTTTCCTTGGTTATTAAAATCCACCTGTCCTAGCATTTTAATACCATAGGACACAACCATACCAAACATTGCAAGCGAAGCGCCCCCAAGTACAGCTGTTGGAATCAATGTTGTAATGGCTGCAATCTTAGGAATAAAGCCTAAAATAACTAAAATTGTTCCTGCTGCATAAATGACATTCTTTGTTTTTACACCTGTTAATTGAACTAAACCAACATTTTGTGAATAAGCTGTGTAAGGGAAGGAATTGAAAATCCCGCCAATTACAGAAGCTATCCCTTCTGCTCGATATCCGTTTGCTAAATCTTTTTCTGAAACCTTTTTATTAGTTATATCTCCTAATGCTAAATAGACACCTGTTGATTCAATTAAACTCACAATGGCAACAAGAGTCATCGTGATAATGGAAGTGAGATCAAAGGTTGGCATTCCAAAATAAAATGGAGTGATTCCATGTATCCAATCAGCTTCACCCACTTTAGCAAAATCAACCATTCCCATCATTGCAGCAATTAGCGTTCCGATAATAATTCCAATCAGAATAGAAATTGTCTTGATAAATCCAGTTGTAAATTTATTTAGCAATATAATGATAGTAAGTACACCAAAAGCAAGTACGACGTTTTTAATATTACCGAAGTCTGCACTTCCCTGCCCTCCTGCCATATCATTAAATGCTACAGGAATTAAAGTAAGACCAATTATTGTAACAACAGAACCAGTTACGACTGGTGGAAAAAATTTCACAAGCTTGCTAAAGATTGAAGAGATAAGAACAACAATAATACCAGAAACAATAATTGCACCATAAATGGCCGTTATTCCATGCTTACTTCCAATCGCAATCATTGGACCAACTGCAGTGAATGTACAGCCAAGCATAACAGGAAGACCAATTCCAAAAAATTTATTTTTCCAAACCTGCAGCAACGTAGCAACACCACATGTTAATAGATCAATCGATATAAGATAGGTTAATTGTTCAGGTGTTAATTTTAATGCTCCACCAACTATTAAAGGTACTAGCACAGCACCAGCATACATTGCTAGTACATGCTGCAGACCTATAGACCATGTTTTTACTGACATTTTTTCCATTTTAATATCCCCCTGCATAAATGCCATCATGTATTCGCTGTTCGGCAAATGTTACTTTTCCACCCTTTAAAGAGGCAATTCTTGCTAGAGATTCTACTCGATAGCCTTTTGCAATTAAATCATCTGCCCCTTGCTGGAATGACTTTTCGATTAATATCCCAATTCCACTAACAGTTGCACCAGCCTGCTCGACAATATTTGCTAAGCCTAAAGCAGCCTGTCCATTAGCTAAAAAGTCATCAATTACGAGAACATAATCATCTGAATGCATATACTTTTTGGAAACTGTAATTTCATTTGACTCTTGTTTTGTAAATGAATAAACTGTTGCTGTATATAAATCGCTTGTTAAAGTAAGGGATTTTCTTTTTCTTGCAAAAATAACCGGAACATCTAATGCTAGACCTGCCATTATAGCTGGTGCGATACCAGATGACTCTATTGTTAAGATTCTTGTAATCCCAGCATCTTTAAACAATCTAGCAAATTCCAGGCCAATTTCCTTCATCAGCTGAGGGTCCATTTGGTGATTAATGAATGAATCTACTTTTAAAACATGATCACTTAACACAATACCTTCTTCTTCAATTTTCTTCTTCAATAACTCCATTAACTAGACTCTCTCCTTTTTTGAAGGATAGCTAATAACAATAAATGCTCGAACTATCCTTACATAATACAAAAAAACACAGCTGCTTACTCTATGAGTAAGCGGCTGTGTTTTTAAAGCAAAAATAGACTGCCCTATTTATGTATAGATCAGTATATCTCCATTTTATACGCTTACCCGTAGTCAGATGATTAACGGTCATCTGGTAGAAACTTGCAGGCCATATTCCTGCTATTATACGAGTGTATATATCGATTGATTATTTGACAACATAATGGATTATAACGGATTTTCTCGGAAATGAAAACTAAATTTTTTTAAAAGGAGAAAGTTTCCAGCTTAGCGATTGAATAGTTAATGGATAAAAACCTCTAAAAAAGACTAATTCTATAGCTTATTAGAATAGTCATTTATCTTTTTAGCCATCTTTAAAACTTCTTCCATAAAGATGGCTGTATGTTCAATGGAATCTGCTTGTTTTTCCCGATAGCTGCAATTTTTCCCATCGATTCGGCTTTAAGGTTTTTTAGGCTGAATTGTCTCTCTCAACGATTCACCAGGCTGTAAGGGCTGATTTGATTTGATATGTAAATTAATAATCTCTCCAGGAAAAGAAGCGATAAATTTTCTTTAACACTAATGGCTATCGAAAGATTTGCTGGTATTGCCGCTTCTTTAATAATTGGCACAATGGGAATAATCTCTTCTAAAGATTCAACATGTTTAATCACTGATGCTGCACTCCAATCTGTCAAAATCACTTTACTATAACAGCAGACATCTTCCATATATTCACAATTTTTTAATTTTCGCTTCTATATTCCCCTTTGTTAGGAATTAAAATGATATAATGACCGTAGTTCTCTTCTTATTATTCATATAAAGAAGTGAATAATAACCTAATTATGATGTGGTGATTGTCCTGTTTAAAATACTTTTAATCGAAGATGATCAAACTTTGTTCCGGGCAATAAAGGAACGTTTAGAGCAATGGTCTTACGAAGCGATTGGGATTCATGATTTTAATAAAGTGATGCAAGAGTTTACAGAAAAGAAACCCGATTTAGTTATTATCGATATTCATCTTCCTAAATATGATGGGTTTCATTGGTGTCGAATGATTAGAAGCCACTCCAATGTACCAATTATTTTCCTATCTTCTCGTGATCATCCAACCGACATGGTGATGTCGATGCAGCTAGGAGCCGATGACTTTGTACAAAAGCCATTTCACTTTGAAGTCTTAATTGCAAAAATACAGGCAACCTTGCGGAGGGTTTATAATTACAACATCGAGCAATCTTCTCTGAAAACTTGGTGTGGTGCCACCATTGATTTTGAGAAAAATACAGTGACCTCTGTCAATGGGGAAATCGAGCTATCGAAAAATGAAATGTTCATTTTAAAAATATTATTAGACAAAAAAAATAAAATCGTATCAAGAGATGATCTTATCAATGAACTATGGAACGATAAACGCTTTGTTAGTGACAATACGCTAACAGTAAACGTAAATCGTTTGCGAAAAAAACTAGATGAACTTTCTCTCGGAAGCAATATAGAAACAAAAGTCGGACAAGGCTACATGGCTATTGAAGAGGATACATTATGATCAGACAATTTCTAATAGAAAAAAGAAGCTGGATTCTCTTTATTCTTTTTTTACAGCTGTTTCAATTATTTATGGCCATTATTGATGAGACAATTTCTTTTTATTCAATGATATATGTTAGCTTTATTAGCATCTTATTGTTTCTGATTTTCTGCTTTATCCGCTATCAAAAAGAGACTAAGTTTTATAAAAGCCTTTCTGCTCGAGAAGATGATTTAGACCTAACATCCTTAGCGCCAGCAAAAACACCTTTTGAAAAAATAATCGCGGATAGCTTTACAACCCAAACTCGCATGTTAAAGACAGAAAGATATCAAAATCTTCAGCAGCTTGAACTAGAGAAGGATGAACTGCTTTCTTGGATTCATGAAGTAAAAACGCCATTAACAGCATTACGTTTACTAATAGATGCTATTGAAAATCAGAAAATGAAGACATCCTTGACATTTGAATGGTTAAGAATTCACCATCTCTTAGACCAACAGCTGTACCAAAAACGTTTTTCATTTATTCAAAATGATCTCTACATAGAAAATGTTGATCTCGAAGTGGTTCTTTTCGAAGAAATAAAAACATTACAGTCATGGTGCATCCAAAAAGGAATCGGTTTTGATATTGAACTGCAGAAAAAGATGATATTAACAGATGGAAAATGGCTTTCGTTTATTATTAGGCAGCTATTAAGTAATGCCGTTAAATATAGTTATGAATCAGATATTATCATAAGAAGCTATGGCAATGACGGATATAGCTGTTTAGAAATAACCGATAATGGAATAGGAATAAGCCTGCAAGACTTACCAAGAATCTTTGAAAAAGGCTTTACTTCCACCTCCAAGCATCAAAATAATTATGCTACAGGAATGGGATTATATTTATCCCAAAAAATTGCAGAAGTACTCAAAATCAATATTGCCGTCCATTCCAAATTAAATAGAGGTACGACCTTTACCCTTACTTTCCCAAAGAACAATGAATTTAATCAAATTCATTACTAAAACATGTTGACTTCGAGGCATCGTGACAAAAATGTCACATGCTTCTTTTATTTGTTCGTCAAATCGAGGGATTGGATGAAATTCTTTTTGTATACTTAATCTATCATTTAAAGGAGTGTGGAGTATGGATATCTTAATTGCTTCAAAGGTCCATAAAAGTTATGGCAATAAAACAAATCGTCAAGAAGTGCTGAAGGGCGTAAATTTACACGTCCAAAAAGGCGAATTTGTCAGTATTATGGGGGCCTCTGGTTCAGGGAAAACAACCTTGTTGAACGTTCTTTCTTCTATCGATCAAGCAAGTGGAGGAACTATTCGAATTGTAGAGAAGGAAATTACCCGTCTTAAAGAAAAGCAGTTAGCAGAATTCCGAAAAAATCACTTAGGATTTATCTTTCAAGACTATAATTTACTCGATACTTTAACCGTTAAAGAAAATATTCTTTTACCACTATCAATTACAAAAACGCCCAAAAAAGAGGCACATCAGCGTTTTGATACTTTAGCGAAGGAATTAGGTATTTACGAAATAAAAGATAAGTATCCAAATGAAATATCAGGTGGTCAAAAGCAAAGAACATCTGCAGCCAGAGCTTTCATTCATGAACCAAGTATTATATTTGCAGATGAACCAACCGGAGCTCTTGATTCTAAGTCTGCCTCTGATTTATTAAATAAATTGAGTCATCTAAACCAAACAAGAAACGCAACCATCCTTATGGTAACCCATGACCCAGTCGCTGCAAGCTATTGTAATCGAGTTGTTTTTATTAAAGATGGGCAAATTTATACACAGCTTTATAAAGGAGACCAGGATAGACAGCGTTTTTTCCAAGATATTATCAAAACACAGGGAATTTTGGGTGGTGTGCAAAATGACCTTAAGTAATCTTGTTATTCGTAATCTCAAAAAAAATATAAAATACTATTATCTTTATATTTTTGCCTTAGTATTCAGTGTATCTCTTTATTTTTCCTTTGTAACCTTACAATATGACCCATCGATGAATGAGGTTGAGAATTCAGTCAAGGGTGGCGCTGCGATTAAAGCGGCCTCTATTCTTTTAATAGCAATTGTTGCGATATTTCTACTATATGCCAATACGATTTTTATCAAGCGCCGCGGAAAAGAAATTGGACTTTTCCAATTAATTGGGATGACCAAAAGCAAAATTTTCCGTTTGTTAACACTGGAAAATTTTATTTTATATTTTCTATCTATTGTAATCGGTATTTTTATTGGCGTTTCTTTTTCTAAGATAACCATCATGATTCTATTCAAAGTAACCGGGGTCCAAGCTATTGCGAAACTTCACTTTTCGCCAGAGGCTCTCGTCCAAACAGTCATTGTTTTTTGCGCCATATATGTTCTCATTATGTTAATGAACTATATTTTCATTAAGCGCCAAACGATTCTTTCCTTATTCCGTGTTGCGTCTTCAACAGAAGCACGAGTTAAGAACATGTCTGTATGGGAAATGATTATCGGTGTTACAGGAATTATTTTTATCATAAGCGGCTACTACATCTCGTCCCAGCTTTTTAATGGCGACTTTCAATCCATGAATGAATTGTTTTTCGCTATGATTTCTATTCTCGCTCTAGTCATAATCGGGACATATCTCTTTTATAAAGGATCTGTCAGCTTTTTGTTTAACCTTATTCGTAAAGGGAAAAATGGCTACATTAATATTAATCAAGTACTTTCCCTGTCTAGTATTATGTTTCGGATGAAATCAAATGCTATTTTATTAACAATTATAACAACCGTTTCTGCGCTCGCATTAGGCTTTCTTTGTTTAAGCTATATATCTTACTACTCTGCAGAAAAAAATGCAAAACAAAATGTTCCAGCCGATTTCGCTTTTGACAATGTCCAAGATGCAGAAGCTTTTACAAGCCGACTGGAAGAACAAAAAATTGCTTATAAGGAAGAAAAAATTCCTGTTATTCAGACCATCTTTGATATAAAGGGAGTCCTCGATAATATTCCAGATGGATTCACACAAGATACCAGCGAGATGCAGATGCCTGTTATTAGTGAAGACTATGTAGAAGGTGTTCATCTATCTAAAGAGGAAGTACTTTTTGATGGATATAGTTCTACCTTAGAAAAGTTTATCAAATTAAAATCTACGGGCTCAATTACCATGGAGTTAAACGGTCAGTCCGTCCCATTAAATTATTTAGGAATGAAGGAAATGAACATTCTTCCTTATAACTTTTCTAACGGCGGACTAATGACCGTAATCGTCGACTCTTCTGTCTTTGATTTAGTACAAAAGAATATGGATAAAAGCCTTCAGTCTCCTTCTTCACTTTATATTGGGATCAATATTAATAAGAATCAAGAAATTGTAGAAGCTGATAAAATTTATCAAAAACTAACTTTTGAAAGTCAGGAAACTTTATCACGTTATGAGACAAGCCAGTCTCAAAAAGAATTTATGGGATTAGCGATGTTTATTGTCGGTTTTCTTGGGCTCACTTTCCTTATCACATCAGGGTGTATTCTTTACTTTAAACAGATGGATGAAGGAGAAGAAGAAAAGTATAACTATACCATTCTTCGTAAGCTAGGCTATACACAGAATGATTTAATAAACGGCATTAAATCAAAACAACTATTTAACTTTGGGATTCCGTTACTTATTGGCCTGCTTCATAGTTATTTCGCTGTCAAATCTGGCTGGTTCTTCTTTGGATCGGAATTATGGGCACCAATGTTCATTGTAATGGGGCTATATGCATTGCTGTATTCCATCTTTGGAATTCTCTCCGTTATTTATTATAAGAAAATCATTAGCGAGGCATTGTAAAGGTGCATCACCGCTTATCAGTCAAATAAAAAAGGGAATCAGACAAACAATAGCCTGATTCCCTTTTTTTAGTTTGCTTCTTGGTTCCAGCCAAAAAGTTCATCATCTCGCTGTTCGGATTCTAAAATGGCATGATGAAAGGCTTTAAAATCAATTGGCTGATCTTTTTTCTCCGTAATCGCCTTAATATATTCACCAATCTTCACCTTATTCTCCGGTGAAACTTGCCCAAATGGAATTTCTGCCGATCTGCCATAGTAAACATCAGCTGTTTTCGTCGCTAACCTTACTTTCTTGCTATTAATTAAATAACGGGAATTAGGAATCGTATAAACAGTCTCCCAATCACTTTCTGTTTCCAACTGAATTTTTGAGAGATGTTCTCCTGCAACTGAAATTAGGATTACATCAGGCTGTAAGTATTCAATAAGATCATGCCATAATTTCACGCCTTCTGCTTGAAGGTCTTTCTTTGCTTCTTTGCTTAAACTATCCCAGGTAGGATTAGTTGCAAGCGGTGAGCAAATATCTGTATGCAATGCCGTATTTTCTTTGTTACCATAAAAGCTTGCATTCATTCCATTCAATAACGGTTCAAAAGAAGGCTCATACCATGCTTTATATGGGTCTTTTTCAAAATACTGGTCAAGTGCAGTAATGTACTGTTGATTGAATTGATAGTGATGGTCTCGTTTCATCGATTGAAACCTTTGGAAAGGGTCAGGGTCAGGGAAATCACGTCTAGACGGATTTAGACCTACAGTAATGATGCGGATAGGGGATTCAAAATATTTCTTACTATTACCAAAATACATAATTGGCATCGAGGGCTTTACAATATATGTCCTCTCTTTCTTACTTTCATACATTTCCCAATACTTTTTAATTAGTTCGGTTTGTACTGCCTGTTGAATAACAATAAAAATCATCCTTTCAATTTAGTAAAAAATAATAGCAAGTCCACTAAAAAGGGACTTCCTTCCTCTCTATTATATATTATCCTTAGGCTATTGGTAAAGAATACGTCATCTTTTATAAAAAATCTTTTTAAAGGATTCCGTAACAAAATATAACTATTAGAAAGGGAAGAGAAAACACTTTCTAATAGTTATATCCTTCTTCTCTTGAGATTTTAATTACTTACTGCCTACCTTGGATAATCGCTTAAATACCTGCTCCTTTTTCTTGAAAATCCTTTCCATAACCATTGCTACTAAATTTTCTTTCGTCATTAAAACTTTGCTTCCATTTTTTTGACTACTTTCTAATGGATAGTATCTCTCCCATCGTTCCACCATTTCCTCTAAGCTACATCCGCTTACTGGTTTCACTGGTGGTTGGAGCTGAATATCTGCTAGCTTCTGATCTAACGGAACAGTGGAGGGTGTTACTGTGTTTATATATATATGCTCTAATTGATTCTTATTAAGAAAATCAATAAAGTGGTCAAAATTCCTACCTTGTACTTTAACAGGAGACTGAAAATCGCTTTTCTCTATTATTTCTAATAAACTAGTCTTACCCGTTATTTTATTTGCCATTAGATTGGTTAATTGATGGTATTCTGCTAATTCTCTCATTCGGGCATCCTTCGGAATAATTAAACTAGGTGTGCCCGCAATGGTAGCTGCAATATTTCCATGGAGACGGGCACCAAAGCTTAAATCAGCATCTTTCATAAACTCTAACCATGTGGGTACATTTAAAAAGAATCGAACTCTATTATTCATATATACAGGGTCTGACATTTTTATTGGATATTTTTTGCTTATTTCTGCAATGGAGGGTGCTCCTAAATACGTTAATTTCAATTCTTTTAACCATTGAGGAATAAAATAGTGATTCGGATATTCGGCCATACCTCTAGCGATGAAGTCTAATACTTTCTTTTGGGAACGACGGGAGGAGTTAACGCAGATTTTTGACTCCTTCGTTACGCGCGTATTCCGTATAGATAATTCTCTACCAAACGTATACATCGATGGACAGCCAATTACTACATGATCTATTCCTTCACGAAATCCTAAACGAGTTAAATATTTTGCCGTAATTTCTCCTCGAACTCCAATGATAGAAGATTTTTTTAATACGGCCTTAACAAAATTCTTTACATCTTTATCAAAGGGAAATCCTTCGTTTAACTTTGGTTCAAAGGGAGCCCTTAAGCCAACGCCAATGACGACAACGGGAATTTTCAATTTATTAATCAGCTTCGTATATCTTCGTAAAGATGGAATAAATTCATTTCGAAAGGCATCTGCTAAGGGGATGATATAGCAATCATAATTCTCGTTTATTTCATCTGCTCTATCTGGGCCATATGTATAATAATCTGGTGTAATAATTGTATCTTTAGTCATCAATGTCCGAAATACACTGTATTGATAGATTAGATTTCCGATATTCCCACCAAATGTATTGTCCATTATCATTTTTGCTGCATCAAAAGGTTCTAAAGGTGACATACCTGCTCTTATTAATATTTTTTTCATCATGCTTCTTCCCTATCATGTTTTTTTCAACACTTTTTCTTGATTTAACCTTAGTCTTCATGAAATCAGCTTTTTTCATATTTTTGACAGGATGAATAGCTTTTAAACCTAATACTTATACATAATCCACTGCTGCTAGAATGATAAAAAAGCACCTTTATGGAGCTTGGTGCTTTTTTACATTTTTATATAAGCAAGCGATTCAGGGAAGATTAGCCTTATTCCTTGCCCCTTTTTTATAAGAGAAAAGTGCATGCTTCCTTTCATTCTCCATTAATTAAATACGTTTGCTGCTTTTAAGACTAGTTTGACAGATTTTCGATTTAATTGCCCTTCTAGCTTTTTAATTTTCTTTTTCAACTCCATGATTTGTGGAGCTTCTCCTGAATGGAAATTATGCCATCTTGCAACTGCTTCTTCTATACTGCATACACTTATTGGCACTTCTATTGGCTTTAATTGTACATCCGTCAATCTTTCTTCTAATGGTATTCGTTCAGGATGATTTGTGTCTTTATAAATATGATCTATTTTATTTTTATTTAAGAAATCAATATAATGATCGAAATTTTCACCTTGTCGCTTTGCAGGCTGTTGGAAGTCTACCTGCTCAATCAAATCCGATAATCTTGTTTTCTCATTAATTTCCTTTGCCATTACATATGTAAGTTGATGGTATTCTGCCAATTCTCTCATCCGAGCATCTTTTGGAATAATAATACTCGGTGTTCCAGAGATTGTTGCTGTTATGTTTCCATGTAATCTTGCTCCGAAGCTCAAATCTGCTTGGCTTATAAAATCAAACCAAGTTGGAGCATTCAGAGGGAAACGAACTCTATTATTCTTATAGGCTTGATCAGAAATTTTCACCGGATAGTTTGTGCTGTCTTTTGCTATTGCAGGCGCACCTAAATACACTAATTTTAATTCTTTAAGCCACTGTGGAATAAAATAATAATTCGGAAACTCTTCCATCCCTCTTGTAATGAAATCAAGGACATTTTTTGGAGAGATTCGAGAGGAATTCACACAGACCATTGACTCTTTCGTTATAGTTGTTTCTCGAATGTTCAATTCTCGACCAAAGGTATACATGGAAGGACAGCCAATAACTGTATGGTCTACTCCTTCTTTAAACCCTAATCCAGTTAAATATTTTGATGTAATTTCACCACGTAACCCAATGATTGTTGACTTTTCTAAAACAGCCTTAATGAATGCTCTTACATCCTCATCGAATGGAAAACCTTCATTTAATTTTGGCTCAAAAGGAGCACGCAGTCCTACTCCAATGACATAGACTGGAATCTTTAATCTTTTGATTAACTCTGTGTATTTTCGTAAAGTCGGTACAAATTCCTTTCGAAATGCATCTGCCAAGGGAATGACATAACAATCATACTCTTCATTGATTTCATCTGCTCTTGATGGATCATAATCATAGTAATCTGGCGTAATGTTTGTATCCTCCGTCATTAATGTACGGTAAACACTATATTGGTAAATTAGGTTTCCAACATTTCCTCCAATCGAATTGTTGTTTAGTATGTATGATGCATCAAAAATATCAAGTGGTGACATCCCTGATCTAATCAATATATTCTTCATTTTCCTAACCCTTTCTGTAACCACAAATTAAAAAATATGGAATTTAATTATGAGCCTATCATAAAAATTCTATATTTCTGATTCAACTGAAAGCCCTGTTTTACTCCAAAAATTTGTATTGCCACATCTTACAATGACTACTAACCTATTCAAGTTAAATATCTAATATCATCATTGGCACTTTTTTAAATTCTATACAGCAGTAACATTAATAAATGAATAATAATAATGAATCATTATCAAAATACTAGGTTCTTTTGTTAAAAATCAAAAGAAATAATACTAACCGATTATTTCTTACCCTTTCCTATGCCTAACAAAACTTTACAATATAGTCCAAACAAAAAAGAATCTGATTAGAAAAGAAACATTTTTTCACTTAAGGTTAAAGTAGTTGCTCTTCCCTGCAGTTGAAATATATCTTTTCTTCATTAGATTCTTTAGTCAAAACGGATCTTTATATTAAATCAGCGAACTCTCTTGCAATTCTTTCTATAGCTTCTTTTATAATCGGTCTTGGGGAAGGAATACAAATTCGTTGATGATTAATTCCTTCTTCTCCAAACATACTGCCATCTTCTAGTAAAACATTGGCTCTATGATAAATACGCTCATGTACTTCTTCTGGTGTTATTCCATATCCGCTGAAGTCCATCCACATGATATAGGTTCCTTCTGGTATTGTCACTTTCACTTTTGGCATATGTTCATCGATGTAGGCTTTTACCCATTCCATGGTTCCGTCAATATATTCCTTCAATTCCTCCAGCCATTCTTCTCCTTCCTTATAAACCGCAATAAGCGCAGAAATTGTAAAAGGAGATGCCAATTGGTGACCCATTTCCTTATTAAACGCATTGCGCAGCTTCACATTTGGAATGATTAAATTAGTGCAGTGAAGTCCTGCCACATTAAAAGTTTTATTAATTGCCGTACATGTAATCAAATGATCCTGATTATCTGCAACCATCGCAATTGGAGTAAATTTCTGTGTACGTCTAATTAAATCACCATGAATTTCATCTGCAATAATTAACACATTATGTTTTACACAAATCTCATTTAAACGACTTAGTTCTTCTACTGTAAAAATGCGACCAGTTGGATTATGGGGGTTACAAAGAATAAACAGCTTCGTTGATTCTTCCTTTGCTTTCTCTTCAAAATCAGCAAAATCGATGGTATAATACCCTTCTTCGTCTTGAAGTAACGCATTATTCCGAACCACTCTGCCATTTCCTTCAATTGCCGAAGTAAACGGCGGATAAACTGGGCGTTGAATAATTACACCATCGCCAGCTTCTGTAAAAGCACGCACTGCCATATTAATTGCATGAACTGTTCCTGGACTATAGACAATAGATTCTCTATCTATCTCCCAATTATGTCTTTTTTTAAACCAATGCTGAATTGCTTCATAGTACTCATCAGGAAAAATAGAATAGCCATATATGCGATTATCAACCGTTTTATGTAATGCATCTACTAATGCTTGTGGTACAGGCAAATCCATATCTGCTGTAAATAAGGGGATTGTCTCTTCATCATATCGCTCTGTAAGTCCCATCTCCTTAATAATTTTTCCACCGTCCCATTTAATCGAATAAGTATTTCGTCGATTTACCACTTCATCAAAGTTATTAATCACTACATCCACCATCCTTTTGCTATTTTGAAGTCATTATAACATGGAGCGTTAGAAAAAAACTCGACTGGAATCTTTAACATCTACAGTTTTCCCTTTTCAGTCAAACTTACTTCCTTTATCTAAATAAACCCCCACTAATTTTGCGGAGGTTTACATCTGCTTTTATTATCCTTGAGAAACTGTACCAAGTAATGTATCTTGTGTAGCTGCCGGAAAGACGATGATTGCCTTTGTTCCTTTGTTTAATTCGCTTTGGAAGCTCAAACTGCCATTATGACTTTCAATGATTTTGAAACAGGTCATTAAACCAAGACCAGTCCCTTTTTCCTTCGTTGTAAAAAATGGTTCACCTAATGTTCCTAATCTCTCGTCCGGAATACCTACTCCCTGATCCATAATTTCTATCGAAATATTACCATCCTGGAGAGACGTACCCTTAATAGAAATATATCCACCCTGTGGCATAGCTTCTATAGCATTTTGCAGCAAGTTAATAAATACTTGTTTTAGGCGCTTTTCCTCACATAAAATCATTGGAATATCCCATTCATATACTTCTTTAATCTGAATATTATGTAAGCTTAATTGAGTATGTATTAATGTAATAACGTCTTTAATAATATTACGAATATCTTTAACTAAAAAAACATCCGCCGTAGGTTTAGCGAGAAAAAGCAGCTCGCCAACAATGCCATTAATTCTTTCGATTTCTGACAATACAATTTCAAAGTATCTATTTTTAGGATTTTCTGCCTTCGCTAGCTGAATAAATCCTTTAATCGAGGTTAATGGATTTCTAATCTCATGAGCAATTCCTGCAGACATCTCTCCTAAAATCGCTAATTTTTCTGACTTTTGGAGCAAATGCATCGTTTTCTCTTTGCTAGCTGTAATATCTTTTCCAATCGATAATATCACATCTTCCCCATTTAACATTATCGCTAAACAGGACGCCTCATAGAAAAAATCATTTCCAGCCACACGTTTCATTTTGTATTCAATAGGAGAGAGCGGTTTCTTTTTCTCTAAGGCAATATTCAGACGCATTTTCCACCGTTCCATATAATCTGCTGTGACAAACTCTCCAAATGATCGATTAATTAACTCTTGACCGCTAGATGCTCCCATCATTTTAACAGCAGCATGATTGACATAGACTAACTTGTTTTCTCTTAAGGATTGAATAAATATGGATTCTGGTAAGGAATCCATTAGGAGTCGATAGCTTTCTTCACTATCCTTTGCCTTCTTCTCATAGTATTTGGACAGATCATACCTCCAGCCAACAATCCATGCTAAGATCGTAAACAGGAAAAAATCAATATTGAAAAAAGGTTCATGCTTTATAACAAATTGATAAGTAGTAAATAATATAGAGATCGTTACTAACGTAATTTGTCCCCATGTTTTTATTTGCCTATTACGATTCCAAAGCAGCATAGACATTGCCCCTTCAAAGTATAATTTCTATATACGTTCGTCTTAATGAACATCTTTTATCCTATCTTACCATTTTTTAACTAGAAGCGCATTTGCTAATAATAGAATAATTGATTGCTTGTTTTATTATTTTCCATCGTCCAGTATAATCTAATGAAAGGAAACATTAAAGGGGAGGGACACAATGGGAGACTTTTTTAAAATTACCGCAGAGATTGTTAATATTCTTCATGATATTATTATGGATGCTGCTGCCATTCTGGGTTGGCAAGCTTCAGACAAAGATTTACATTTATGGATTATCGGCCTTATTGGGATTATTTCATTCTTTATTGTTCAATTTATTTTTAAACGGTTAGCTGCTTGGAGCATCAAGAGCATTTCTTTTATATATACGTTTACACTCATCCTTGTATTGGTATTTGCAATTGAAATCCAGCAAGGAATTACGGGACGGGGAAATATGGAGTTTGCAGATGCAGTGGCCGGAATTAATGGATTCCTCCTATTTTTCGGAATATATTTAGTTATTACCTTATTGTTTAAAGGAATTAAAAAAATCCTTCGCAAAAAAAACAATCATGTGGACACGAATAATCATTCAAACGAAAATACCAATCTTCCATCTCGCCAATCACGTTATCATAAATAATAGTCTTCATAACTCGTTGGTTACATTTTTGAAGATAAAGGAAGGATACCTATGAATCGCTTGATTGCTTTTAGTAAGAAACATTCTAAAATTAATTATTCTGTTTTACTTGCTATTATTTTTGGCGGGTTCCTCATTTTCGGATTATCAGAGAACGTTAAGGGACCCGCTATCCCTATCATTCAAGCAGATTTTCTTTTAAGTGAGTCACAAATAGGATTTTTGCTTGCTATCAATTCACTTGGCTATTTAATTGCTTGTACCTTTACTGCCGCTTTAGCCAATAAAATTGGCATTAAATGGACTGGTATTGTTGCTTTCGCAGCAATGGCTCTTTCAGGTATTTGTCTTTATTTTTCCGAAAAATATTTCACCCTTTCTTCCTCTTATTTCCTTTTATATATTGGAAATGGAATGCTTGAAATCGGACTGGGGATAATGGCAGCGCGAATTTTCACAAAAAATACTGGATTTATGATGAATCTCGCTCATTTTTTCTATGGATTAAGCTCAATGTTTGCGCCGATTATCGCCTCTTGGATGATGAAATGGACAATAGCTGGCGAGGAACTAAGCTGGCGAGGAATGTACTTCATTGTGCTGCTTTTAGCCCTTCTCCCTATCATCCCTTCTATCTTCGGCAAATTTCCTGAAGAGGAAACTAGTGATGATGAATCAGTGTCATATCGATTTTTACTTCGCGATCCAGCTGCATGGCTTATTGTCATGATACTTTCCTTTGGGGTGGTATCTGAATTGGCTGTCGGAGGCTGGTTAGTAAACTTTTTAATTAAAGCGTATTCATGGAATGTGGAAACAGCTTCAGGTATGTTATCTATGTTTTTTCTATTTTTTATGCTTTCAAGGTTATTCCTTGGCCCACTAACAGATAAAATCGGCTATACACTATCCATCATGATCTTCGCTGCCTTTTCCGGCATTTGCAGTTTTGCTGGCATTATCATTGGCGAAAAAGGTGCGATTCTTTTTGCTATCGCTGGAATAGGAATTGCCCCCATTTACCCAACTGTAATGGCATTACTTGCCAAAAGGTATCCGAAGGGAACGGGTACAGCCATTACCTTTACTGTTACTCTAATGGGAATTGCAAGTGTGTTCGGAAACCTGCTAATTGGAGTCATAATTGATGGGATAAATCGTTTGTTTTATACAAGTAATGGTGTTATTGGACAGCAGGCAGGCTATGGGTTTATCGCATTTTTATCTTTATTATGCTCCATTTGCTGCATCATTTTATATTATTATTTACGTAAAAAGCAGGAAATTATTTAATCCTTAGATAAATAGATTTTATCGATATTGTTGTCAAGATAAGCAGTAAAAAAAGGATGCAGCATCCAATATAAAAGAGCGCATTGGGATAATACTTCCATTGGTAGAAGTAATAAATAGATATTCCTATTAACACTATAAGAAATAATTCAAAAAGAAATGCAGTAATCATAAAAACAAAATAAGGATAAATAATTCCTTTATGATTGACATTAGTCAAAGTTATGCCGTCCCAAAAACGATCAGCTAGTCTAGCAAAACGCATATAATCCTCTCCTTCAAAAAAGATATATATTAATCTATGAATATCGTTTGAAAGTCATGCCATACTTTTTGACGAGAAGGATTTGAAGAGTGGCTGGTACAAAACAAAATATATAATAGATAAAAATAACAATTTCTAATTTAGTGGTGAAACCAATTCGTTCCATTACACTACAGACACACGATACCTCGAGGAACAACCAAAGCCTCCTCGGCTAAAGTCAACTGCACCTCCAATTGTAGATAGTGCCTAACACTTGGGATGGGGCTTGGCGCTCGCCCCATGGAAAGCAAAGTCTATTCAGGCTGCGGTTGATCACCATAGACCTTTTTTCTTAAAATTAATTAAACCCCGAACAATTATACGAATATTTTTAGTGTGTACGTATAATTATTCGGGGTTATATTTGATTGAAATGTTTATTTAGCCAAACCGATAATCAAAAAGACTGTTGAAACCTATTATCCCTGCTCTTTTCGATAGGTATCTCTGCTTTTATAACCAGCTTGAAGGATCATCAACATTTCTGCTTTTCTTTTTTCTCTCGTTGCTTCTTGTTTTGCACTATAGACATATCTTGCCCATTCCTTTTGATAACCTGGTGTGAGGGATTGGTAAAAGGCTAATAACTCGGGAGTATTTATTAAATCATCTTCGATAGCTTGGATCTTTTCTATATAATCATCAACACGTTGACTCGCTTTGGAGGAAGCGGCCTTTAATGTCCTTTTTTCCTCTTCTTTTAAACCTATCACAGTGAATACTTCATCCAATCCAACCATACGCGCAAATTTTATTGTACTCGTTCCCACATATCCATCTGAATCCGTATCTAGCCCCTTAAACAATTCATCCCGATGAATATAAGTGGGGTAGACTTTATTTCCTTTCTTTGGATATGCTAAAAAGATGTATCCCTTCTTGTTCAGCGAATCTGTTCGTATAATCTTATCAACCGTTTCTCGCATTGCAACCATGTCTAGCACAAAGGCGAATATAGCATCATATTTATCTTGAAGCTCTGTATCATATGCTTCCAATTCTCCAAAGTAATTCAATTCATTTGGTTGATTTAGAATCGCCATTTTTTTGTATTTTTTTAAATTTAATTTATCGACAATTGTTTTTACCATAGGATTCTCCTTCTTATTCATTTAAGTATTTTATTTAAATAGTTTAACAATATACTACTTATCTGTCTTACTCTTTCAAAAATAATAAATACCGATGGAGTTTATTTATTTCTAGCAGGTATATTTTTTTCCAGAAAAAAGATAATAAACAGGATATTAGGCAAAATTAGTTCGATGGCAAGAATCATTCCAATTAGAAACAAGGAAAAGGGAAATTATATGAATGATAGATAATAAATCTTTTCTCTAAGCGGCTTTCTTGCTAATACCTGCAGAAAATCTTAAAATAGACAAAGTATTATTTACTGAACAACGATTGGAAGGAGTTGCTTTTAATGGCACAATCTTTAAAGGGAAAAGTAGCTTTCATTACGGGAGCTGGAAGAGGGATAGGAAAAGCAGTAGCGGTTGCACTAGCAAATGAAGGTGTAAATGTTGGTTTACTTGCTCGTACAGAAGGAGCATTACAAGAAGTAGCCAAAGAAGTGGAAGCACTTGGCGTAAAAGCTGCTTATGCAACAGTTGATGTATCCTCTTTAGAAGAAGTAGAACAAGCAATTTCTACTTTAACAAACGAACTAGGGAAAGCAGATATTTTAATCAATAATGCTGGAATTGGTAAATTCCAATCTCTTTTAGAAATGGACCCAGAAGAATGGAAACAAATCATCGACGTAAACTTAATGGGACCATACTATGTAACAAAGGCAGTTTTACCACAATTAATTGAAAAAAATGGCGGAGATATTATCAATATTTCTTCTACAAATGGCTTAAATGGCGCTGCTACTTCCAGTGCATACAGTGCTTCTAAATTCGGTCTAATCGGAATGACAGAATCATTAGCACAAGAAGTACGCAGAAATAATATTCGTGTTACTTCCTTAACACCAAGTACAGTTGCAACAGAGCTTGCTGTTAAAACAGATTTAATCAAAGGTGATGCAGAGAAATACATGCAGCCAGAAGATATCGCAGAACTGATTGTTTCTCAATTAAAACTGCATCCAAGAATCTATGTAAAAACAGCTACAGTACTAGGAACAAACCCATTCTAATACCATAGATATAATTGGGAAAGGGAATAGTGCCGCTATTAAATATAGCAGCACTATTCCCTTTCTTTCTTATCGGTTATTCATCTCATTTGGGTGTGGACCTTTTCGTCTATTGCGGTTTAGCTCATTAATTTGTTTCATTTCTTCCTCTGTTAATTCAAAATCAAACACATGGAAATTTTCTTCAATGCGAGATGGTGTCACTGATTTCGGAATAACAATCGTATTATTTTGCAAATGCCAACGCAATACTACTTGTGCTGGTGACTTTTCTTTTGTTTCTGCAATTTGTGTGATGACTTCATCCTGAAGAACTTCTCCGCCTTGATCAAGCGGGCTCCAAGCTTCTACAAAAATATCATGCTTTGCGCAAAAGTCCTTTAATTCATTTTGCGCTAAATATGGATGACATTCTACCTGATTCAAAACAGGTTTAACCTCACATTCATTTAAAATGCGCTCTAAATGTTCAATTTCAAAGTTACAAACACCAATAGCCTTCACTCTGCCATCTTTATATAATTTTTCTAGTGCTCTATATGTATCCACATACTCATCAAATTGTGGGGTTGGCCAATGAATCAAATAAAGATCGACGTAATCAAGCCCTAATCTTTCTAAACTTTCATCGAATGCTCTTAGTGTATTCTCATAGCCCTGATCACTGTTCCATACTTTTGTTGTAATAAACAACTCTTCGCGTGGAATAGAAGATTCTTTAATTGCTTTTCCTACACCTGCTTCGTTTTGATATACCATCGCAGTATCAATGGAAGTATAGCCTACTTTAAAAGCAGTGCTGACAGCAACAGCCGCTTCTTCATCTGGAACCTGCCAGACGCCAAACCCTAGTTGAGGCATTTTTAAACCATTATTTAATGTAACAACATTCATCTTTCCACACTCCTTTTTCGAATTCTCTTTTAGTTTAGCGCGAATAGAAATAAATTACAAAAAGTACGATTTCCTTATCCTTTAAAGATTCACAAATTCTCCATATACTTATGAACTTATTTTGAACATTATTATTTTGATAGCTAGTAGTTGAGCATGTTCTTTATGATAGATATTGTGAAATAATGAGCAATATATAGAGAGAGGGGAAAATTTTTATGAAAAGAGCTTCTAGTATAGCATTCGTTCTTCTAGCTATATTTATGCTGATAATAGCAGGTTGTAGCAACAATTCGAATACAGAAGAAAAAGCAAAGTATAAAGCGGGAACATACGAAGGCGTTTCCACTGGCCATGGAGGAGAAATTAAAGCTACAGTAACAGTTTCAAAAGATAAGATTGAGAAAATTGAAATCAGTGCAGATGGAGAAACTGGCAGTATTAGTGATGGGGCAACTACTCAATTAACCAATGATATTATCTCCTCACAAAGTTTAGCAGTGGATGTTGTATCAGGAGCAAGTGAATCTAGTAACGGAATTATTGAAGCTGTTACAAAGGCGTTAGAAAAGTCTGGAGCCGATATGAAAGCCTTAAAAGATGCTGCAAATAAAGTCATTGTAGAAGAACAAAAGCAGGAAGACTTAGATGTTGATGTCGCTATAGTAGGTGCAGGTGGTGCAGGACTTGCAGCAGCCGTGAAGGCTAGCGAAGCTGGTAAGTCTGTTGTCATTTTAGAGCAAATGCCTATCATTGGTGGAAACACAAATAAAGCAACAGGTGGAATGAATGTGGCAGGCACCAAATACCAAGAAGCGGATGGAATTAAAGACGACAAACAAACATGGTTTGACGATACGATGAAAGGCGGCAAAAACTTAAATGATCCAAAACTACTACAAACACTAGTAGATAATGCTCCTGATGCACTGAAATGGCTAAATGATATGGGAGCAGGTTTAACAAAGGTAACATTATCTGGTGGACAAACAAACCCAAGAATTCATCAGCCAGCAGATGGATCACCAGTTGGTCCTGTTATTGTAGAGGTTCTATCCAATAAATTGAAAGAATTAAATACTCCCATTTTATTAAATACTACAGCTGATAATTTAATAAAAAAAGATGGAGCAATTGTAGGAGTAAAAGCTACCGATAAAAATAGGAATTCATTCACGGTTAATGCAAAATCTGTTATTTTAGCAACAGGTGGTTTTGGGGCAAATGCTGAAATGGTTATTAAATACAATAAAGATCTGAAAGGTTTCTCAACAACAAATCATGCAGGAGCAATAGGATTAGGAATTGTTATGGCAGAAAAGGTTGGGGCTGACCTCGTAGATATGGATCAGATACAAATACACCCAACAACCGATCCAGAAACAGGCTATTTATTTACAGAAGGATTACGCGGGGACGGAGCCATTTTAGTAAATAAAGAAGGAAAAAGATTTACCAATGAATTATTGACACGTGATGTTGTTTCGAAAAATATTTTGGCACAGGCAGATAAAGTTGCATATCTCGTCGTAAACCAAGAAATGGCTGATGAAAACGCCTCATTAGCAGGATATATTAAAGATGGCTATGCTACAAAAGGAGAAACAATAGAAGCTTTGGGAAAGACAGCAGGAATAGATAGCAGTACCTTTGCTTCTACTTTAAAAAATTATACAAAATACGTTAAAAATAAAAAAGACGAAGAATTTGACAGAGTCCATCTAACTCAAACGTTAGAACAAGGTCCATACTATATAATTCCCGTAACTCCAGGTATTCATCATACTATGGGTGGATTAAAAATTGATACAAAAACTCATGTTTTAGATAAACAAGGAAATATCATTAAAGGACTGTATGCTGCAGGTGAAGTTACTGGTGGTGTTCATGGTGGAAATAGAATTGGTGGAAATGCTGTTGCTGACATTATCGTATTTGGCCGTATAGCTGGTGAAACCTCTGCAATCGAAATAAAATAACAAAAAAGTGCCTTCTTTCTTTTTAGAATCAAGGCACTTTTTTCTCTCTCAATCAGTAAAATTTCGCAATTTTTTCTATCGGCATTCTGCTAGTATTAAAAGCTGGTGCAGCTGCTTTTCCTATTGCAATAAGGGTAATCGGAAATTGGTTTTCTGGTAACTCAAAACGTTTCGCAAATGCATCTTTATCAAAACCGCCCATTATAACGGTATCATACCCTCGTTCTTTTGCTAGCAGTAAAATCTGCATGGAAATTAAGCCTGCATCATAGCTAGCAATTTGTGCTAATGTTTGTTTTGGTTGATTGGGATATAAACTTAGCGTATTATTAACCGTTCTATCTGCAATAGATTGATCCATATAGCCAAGGGAAACATTTTTTTCATAGATTTCTTCCACATTTCTATAAGCTTCTGTATCTCCTAACACAGCAATAATCGCTGAGGAATCTTCTATTTGCGCTTGGTTATTGCCAATTTCTCTTAACTCTTTTTTTAGTTCTTGATCTTGAATCACAATAAATCTCCAAGACTGCAAATTACTAGAAGATGGTGCACTTGTTGCTAATGTTAAAATTTCTTCCAGTTCCTTTTTTTCTATTTTATGAGCTGAATCATACACTCTTACCGATTTACGGCTTTTCATTATTTCTTCTAAATGAGACATATTCTTCCTCCAACTAATTAGTTAATTGTTTTCTAGAACCAACTTACCATTAGTAAGTAAAGATTGTCAAAGATGATGAATCGTATTTTTTTACAATAGTTATAAGTTCCATTAAAGAATGTTTATTAAACGTTATAAATTACTTAATCAGAGAGATAGAATTATTTAGTGTTTAAGAATGTTCGTCAGTCGTTTTAAGGTGTGCCTTTAGGAGCATTTCCCTCTTCTTTAAAACTATCTCTCCACTTTCCACCTTCTCTATTTACGAATAATTTTCCTTTTTCCACATACTTTGTACTAATCACCAAACCTGAAAGGAGAATTCACTTTGAATAAAGAAAAATGGCTGGAAATAGAAAAGCTTTTAAAGCAATGTCAGTACGATTTAAAGGTAATACACAATAATCTCATCACATTAGAAAAAATATTGCCTGCACCAAAGGAAAATGTTCATTAAATTCTATTTAGTGGCTGCAGCAGCAAGTTTTCTTATCTCTACATAAAGAGCACCTCTATAGCAATCTACTTCGAAAAGGAATGGATTTTGGAGAATAAACACATTACTATTCTCCTTCTCTTTCTGACTCGCTTCATTTGTGAGTTGCACTCTAAATACTTTTCCTATTAAATTTAATTGTCTCAAAAGCTGATCCTTTTCGAGTAAAGACATTCCACCAGCCTTATTCCATTCCTTTAGGATAGCTATAATATTAATTAAATAGGAATGACATTCCTTTAATACAGCTAAATTTTTGGAATGGGTATTTATTGTTTTCTTTAAGCCTCTTCTATTGTACACAGTGTATTTTATATTTTTAGTTGCTGTTAGTAGGTTTTTGTCGATTTCTTGAATTGTTTGAAGTAATTTCTTATTTAGTCTGTCTACCTCATCAGCCTGTTGCTTATTAAAGTCTGATGCTATCCAAGAAGAAACATATGTAAGTAAATGATCATATTTTTCAGCATAATTTATGACAGCCGTCCTATTTAACACGTTTGGCGGGAAAATAAATAATTGAAGAAAAATAGCAAGAATCCCTCCTAGTACTGTATCCACA
The DNA here is from genome assembly GCF_038007605.1 of Niallia sp. FSL K6-0212. Taxonomy (NCBI): domain Bacteria; kingdom Bacillati; phylum Bacillota; class Bacilli; order Caryophanales; family Bacillaceae; genus Niallia; species Niallia sp. FSL K6-0212. Next base: position 363,635 of record NZ_JBBOXL010000001.1, read on the forward strand.
ATTCGATCCAATCCATAATTCCCAGCGTGCTTTTCTAATGCAAATACTAATAAAATGGACAGGGCAACTTGATGGATGATAACTGTGTTTAATCCGAATATCAGGGCAATGCCGGTACCTGCAAATAGAAATATCCCTAATATCCAGCCTGTTAGCGGTACATATTGAATAAAAAATATAGTCATTAACACCCCAATAATCGTCCCAACGCCCCGCCGAATCGAGAATTGGACAGACTGCTCGAGTGATGGCTGCAAGCACAGAATGAGTGAAAGTGGTGCTAAATATGAATGACTCGAGCCAATAAGCTTGGAAAGCTGCCAGGCAATTGCTGAACCAATTGCCATTTTCATTATTAATATTGTCTTATCATTCCATCTATTTATTTTCATACAAAACCTCACTATATGTTTTTAACTTTAGTATGAGTCTCCTGTAAAAAAACATGCAAAAGGCAGACCTTAGAGTATGTTCTCTTTAGGATCTGCCTTTTTCATTCACTTTAGATTTCTACTAAAAAAGTTTTAATTTCATAGGGCTTTATCGCGAATGTTATCCTTTCATTTTCCTGTTTTTCTCCAATTGTTTCTTCTAGAAGATTACATTCCTGCCATCTTTTCACATGAGCATCTGAGGTTAATTCTACTGTTCCTCTTTTTCCCATAAATTCATGTAAACGAACAATGACTTTATTCCCATCCTCAGCTTTTTTCACTGCATCGATCAAGCAATGATCAGACACTATATGGAATAAAGCAAAATCTTGTGATTGTAACTTTCCTGCCAAACTTTTTAATGGCTGATTTAAATCCCATGCCTCTTGGACTGTTCTCCCTTCTCTCCAGTCACCTTGATGTGGCAGAAGAGAATAAGTAAATGTATGTGCTCCTTGATCTTGTAAATAATCTGGGTAAGTACCTGCCTTAATAAGGGACAAACGCATCACGGAATCTTTGATGTCATAGCCATATTTACAATCATTTAAAAGACTTATTCCATAACCTTGCTCGGATAAATCTGCCCATTGGTGTCCAACCGTTTCAAACTTTGCATAATCCCAGCTTGTATTCCAATGAGTTGGTCGTTGTACATTTCCAAACTGAATATCATAGGTTGCTTGAGTGGAACGAATTTCAACTGGAAATGCCACTTTTAATAGCTGATGCTGTTCATGCCAATCAACAAATGTTTTAAAGTCTATTCTTGGATTTTCAGCATAGAGAATTACCTCTTGCTCTACCTTCGAATGGTGATATGTCCACACAAACTTTATTACTGCTCGCAAGGAGTTGTTTTCGATTATTTCTATCTCTTCTAATGTAGAAATCTCTTGATGCTTTTCTTGATAAAAAATATCAATGTCCCAAGCTTCCCATCTTAACGGCTTATCTTCAAATACTTGCAGGATATTTCCTGCCTGATTTTCCTTTAACACATCTCTTTGTGCTTTTTTATCAAATATACGAATTAATTGTCCCTTTTCATTCCAAAGAATTTGATAAAAAGGTGTCTCTATCCCATTATTATTTATCACAAAAGCAGACTGCTTATTTATACCTTGATTTTCCGACGATTTAAATAAAAGATTAGCTAATCCATGTGATGGAACTTCTTCCACTAATATAAGCCACTTTCCATTTACTTTTTCAACTTGCAGTACTTTTCCATTTTCTGATGACCATTCTCCCTCTTCTAGTCCAAGTTTAACTGGCACCTCCACCAATCCGGAACGCGGCCATGAAGAGTCATTTATCACGGTATACTGATTAGAGACATCTGAATCGATTATTCTCGTTGATACTTGCTCTTGTGCTTCATAAGCCAGTGATTCTGCTTCATCATATTCTAATAGGCTGTCTTCATACACTTCACGAATCGAAGACCCTGGAATGATATCATGGAACTGATTGCGCAATAAAATCGTCCAGCCTTTATGCAGCTCTTCCTGCGGATAAAAGGACCAATCAGAGGCTAATACACCAGCTAGTACACTAAGCAGTTCTGTCTCCCGGTACAATAATTCCTGTTTGCGATTACTTCTTTTATTATAAGCTTGACTGGTATAGGTTCCTCGATGAAATTCTAAATAGAGTTCTCCATCCCATGTATGAACATATTCTTCTGTATTCTTCACTTTTTCATGAAGGAAGTCAAAATAATCGCCTGCTTTAGTTGATTTAACAGCAGGCAGGCCTGGAATTCGGTCAAAACGTCTTCTCATTTCCAGCATATCCCGATTTACTCCACCTCCGCCATCTCCATAGCCATAAGACAACAGTAAATCTTGCGTAATATTTTTGTCCTTATAATTATCCCAAGCACCCTGCACCACATCTGCCTGCATTTCTCCATTATAATCATAAGCCCAGCCTCTACTGTTCGGATACGGTGTAGTTACAAAGTGGGTCAAAATTTCTGTTCCATCAATGCCTCGCCATTGAAAGGTATCATGCGGCATCCGATTATACTGATTCCAGCTAATCTTCGTCGTCATAAAAGTTTCTATTCTTGCTTGTTTAAGAATTTGCGGCAATGACCAGCTATAGCCAAATACATCTGGCAGCCATAAGTACTTACTTGTTACTCCAAATTCTTCTTTTAAGAATCTCGTTCCATGAAGTAATTGACGAACAAAAGATTCACCTGAAGGCAAATTACAATCAGGCTCCAGCCACATCCCGCCTTCTGGTTCCCACCTTCCTTCCGCTACTCTATCTTTCAGCTGGGCATAGATTTCCGGATAATCCTCTTTTAAATAGGCGTATAGCTGAGGCTGTGACTGCATAAATAAGTATTCTGGATATCTTTCCATTAAACGCAATACGGTGGAAAAGGAACGTGCCGCTTTTTCTCGAGTATGCTTTAAGCGCCATAACCAAGCAACATCAATATGGGTGTGGCCAATTGCATGAATCGTTACAGCTGCATGCTTGTCCATCTTTTCTAATGCTGCATTTAAATAGTTATTTGCCTTGTTAATAGATTGATAAAATAAATCCGATCCTGGTTCTGTCCAGTCTATTTCATAAAATGATCGATTTAATGCTGTTAGGATGGTCTGATACTCTGGTCTGTTTTCATCTAAAATATGTATGGTTTGGATCATTGCTTTGGCTGTATAGTATAAATCATCTGTTGCTTCGTCTAGCCAGGCAATCTCTGCCTTCTTTATCTTATGCTCCTGAATACGCGGCTTACCGCCACCCTCTAAGCCAGACCACAAACGAAAAATCAAGCTGACATTTGTGCCGCAATGTTCCTCTTTGAGAAAAACTTCCCGATGATTCGCATCTACACCTTGATAGATTTTCTTATTTACATACAAAAGAGACTCAAAGCCTGAATTCGTTCCACCATCTGTTATGCCAAAATCAAAATAGCCCAATACCTGTTTCCCTTTCCAGCTCATAGGGATTGCTACCTCTGTCTTTAACCAAGCATAATGATCCCTTCCTGCCCAATGATCTCCGACATGAATAGTAGCCCATTCCCCATTTTCTGGTGGTCTCGCACCAATCTCTCCTTCTTCATCTAATTGCATCGAAAAGGAGTCCAAGGAAATTGATTCTCGATAGCGATAATTTTCTAGTTCCTTGATTCGTGCATCCAATTTCTTTTCTGTCCAGAACATAAAAGCCCTCCATATTAAGATAATTTTCAAAATTTCGATTATCTTTATTATCTAACAATAAGAGCTTTAGTCAATGCAAAAAAATAGTTTGGGGCGGAGATGGGGTTATCAAGCTGTTTGAATTCGCCACACTCCCTGTCCTAAATCATTTACATACGTGCTTATTCTTTATACAACAGACAAAAACCCTCCTTAGAAAGGAAGAGTTTTGTTTGTTGTTATTCTATTTCTCTTATTCCACACACCGTTATCTTCCTGCTGCTCTTCTAATCGGTTCAACCTCTATCTCTCTAACCTCTGGTCGGCCAATGGAGAAATAATTAATACCTGCCTTACTTGCTTCCTCTAGGGAAAAACAATTTCTTCCATCAAATATAAATGGTACGTTCATTTTGTTTTTTAAAATAGTTAAATCTATTGCTTTAATTTCAGCCCATTCTGTATAGATAAAGCAAAGATCTGCTCCCTCCAGCGCTTTCTCTGGTGTTTGTTCATAGACTACCTCTGTAGGAAAGTGCTTTTTAAAGTTATCTCCCCCTACTGGATCATAGACATGTACTTTTGCTCCTTCGCTTAATAATATGCGAACATTGGGAATAGAAGGAGCTTCACGCAAATCATCTGTTCCAGGCTTAAAGGTCAGCCCTAGTACTGCTACTTTCATTCCATTGAAAGAGGAAAATTCATTCCGCGCCTTTGAAATCAGCTTAAATTTTTGCTTCTCATTGACCTCAATTGCAGCTTTTACTGTCCGTAAAACATAGCCTTCTTCTTCTGCAAGCCAATGCAGGGCTTTCGTATCTTTTGGAAAACAAGAACCACCATACCCAATGCCTGGATTTAAAAATTTTTTCCCAATGCGCTCATCATAACTCATTCCACTTGTTACATCCTCAATATTCGCACCAACTGATTCACATAAATTAGCAATGTCATTGATAAAAGAAATCTTTAAAGCCAGAAAATCATTCGATGCGTATTTTACCATTTCTGCACTGCGACGATTCATTGTTAAAATCGGCTGTTGAAAAGGTTCATAAATAGAAGTTAAAATCTTCTTAGCCCTTTCGCTTTCTACCCCAATGACAATTCGTGAAGCATGCAGTGTATCTTTAATGGCACTTCCTTGGGCAAGAAATTCAGGATTAGAGGCAACCTCTATCGAAACCTTATGTTTTAAGTGATTTTTTATGTATGTTTCAACACGGTCATTTGTCCCGATGGGAACGGTTGATTTAATAACAATTAAACAATCACGCCTTACACTTTCGGCAATTTGCTTTGCGACTTGAAATACATAGTTTAAGTTAGCAGACCCATCTTCATTTTCGGGCGTCCCGACCCCGATGAAAATAACATCTGATTGCGCATAGGCTTTGTTATAGTCAGTTGTAAAAGTTAATTTTCCGGCCTGTGAATTTTTTTCTATAAGTTTATCTAGCTCTGGCTCATAAATAGGCGAAATCCCTAGATTCAGAAGAACAATTTTCTCTTGGTCTTGATCTACACAAATTACCTTGTGACCAACCTCTGCTAAACAAACACCTGTCACTAATCCAACATATCCTGTACCTGCCACTGTGATATTCATCTTGACAAAACTCCTTATGTAAAAGATTACAAAGACGGCCAAAATCCGTTATTAAAATAAAAAGTCGGAAGATTTAAATAGGAATATAGTTAGTATAATGGTTGATTATTTCATCGCTTATTCTTTTTATATTTTTGGTAAAGGAATGTAAATTTCCCAACTAATCATAAGAGGTAAAAATAGGAAATTTATGCTAAACTATAGCTAAAATAGGAATGGAGGAAGGATCAGTGGTCATTATCTTACTATTTATATCTTTATTGTTTTCTGCAGTCCTCTCTATTTTTACACTCACAAAAACACAGAAGAAATGGGTGGCACTATTCGTTGCATTCTGTGGGAATAGCGTTGTGTTAGCAGGTACGACATGGATTATATATATTTCTAATGAAGAAGTGAGATTATTTGGTTTTGGTCATTCGCCTCTATCCTTGCTGCCACTTTTCATTCCTGTTATTACATGGATTAACTACTTCATTCTTGAGCTAATTAAAAAGTTTTCCAAACGGTCTGACTCATATAGCATTGCTGCAAATAAATAACTTACTTTAACTTTTATTAAAAATTGTAATCGAAAGTTTTTAAGGAAGGAGTAACGAAAGAAAGCCAGCTTCTTAAAAAGCTGACTATCTTTCGTCTTCTGTTTTATCACTTTGCTCTTTATTCCGCTTGTTTCCTTTACTATTATCCTCACTAATACTAGACTGATGTCCCTTAAGGAAGTTTTGATTTTCACTTACAATAACAAAGAATAAGTATGGTGAACCGTATCTGTTATTTGAATCGAGTTGTTAAGAAATGACAAACGCCATCTTCATCACAGCTTAAATCTGTTACTTCTGCTGCCAATTCTTTAATATGGTCTGGAGCATTCTGCATAGCAACCGGCATAGAAACAAATTGAAGCATTTGGATATCGTTATCACTATCGCCAATTCCCATAGTCTCCTCTGCTGAAAGATTAAATCTTTCTAACATCTCTTTAATACCAGTGGCTTTATTTACGTTAGCAACCATTACTTCCACATTATGTGCAGATGAAGTAGATGCTGTAAAGTCGATTTCTTTTCTTAAGTCTTCTAGCACCTGTTTCCATTGATTAATATGTTCTTTTGTTCGAGCAAAAAAATAGAACTTGGAAAACTCTTTGCCTTCAATCGTGTCCTTCCAAGCAATCTTTCTACTGATAGCTTCTTTTCGAGAAAGCCATTCATTAATACCTACGCTTTCTGGTTTCGGTTCTCTGATCTCTTGTATAACATATTCTTTATCCTGACTTAATGTCATTCGAGAGTCCCCATATGGAAATAACTCATAATATACTTTATTCTCTCTTGCCTTTTTAATAATTGTTTCGACTAGTTCTAAAGGTAGAGTATGCTGAAAAATAGGTTCCTTTCCTATGTAACCAGCCATGCCGTTTGAAGTAACATATCCATCCACTTTAAATCCTTCTGGCACGACGGATTCAATTTCATCAAAAGATCTTCCTGTAGCTATAAATACGAATAGACCATCCTTGCGTAGATCATCAATAATCTCCTTTGTCTTCACGCTTACTTGATTCTGGTGATTTAAAATAGTACCATCCATATCAAGAAAAATAGCCTTTGGCTTTTGTAACAAAATAATTCCCCCTTTAACACTCTTCATTGGCAAGTATACACCTCGTTACGTTTTCCCTCAAATGCATTGTTTGTTTTCCTCGAAGGTGAGGAGAGATTAGCTGTTAACTCTTTTTAGCTCTTCGATGATTTTTGGTTTCAACTTTGCAATGAATGCTTTTTTGTTTGCATTTTCTTTCCTTTTTGGCTTTCATCTTGCTGATGAATGCCACTTTTTTTCACTTCTCCCTTCCGTTTCAGCTTTCATTTTGCTGATGAACGCCACTTTTTTCGCTTCTCCCTTCCATTTTGGCTTTCATCTTGGTAATGAACGCCACTTTTTTCGCTTCTCCCTTCCATTTTGGCTTTCATCTTGGTAATGAACGCCACTTTTTTCGCTTCTCCCTTCTATTTTGGCTTTCATCTTGGTAATGAACGCCACTTTTTTCGCTTCTCCCTTCTATTTGGAGTACATCTTAGTTTTTCCATAGCGTTTTTCCTGCAATTCTCGATTTTTCACTTTCCTACCTTCTTCTGGAACGCAAAAAAAACTAGCATGTGCCTTTTAAATACACGCTAGTAATAAACGCTATTGCTGCTCGTCTTTCTTGAGGATTCTAAATTTCAACAATAACCTAGTAAACCAATATGCTACAAATACAATAAATAAATCCAAAAGGAATAAATGAATAACGTTAATTCCTCCATGAAACGTTACCAAGCCCATTGATTTTTCAATATTAGCGCATATAAAAGTATACACAGCACTCAATAACACGGTTAGGATATAAAAGTTTTTCTTGCGATTCGTTGCATATTGATACACTAGCATAAACCCTACTGGCAGAAAGGAACCTGTAATATTTAATGCATTAGGAAGCACCGGTGTAAGAAAGTGGGTATGTGTTAAGAAATTAGTTCTACTCAGTGCAAGGTCTATGTATGCCCAAAGTAGATGAACAGTATAGCCAAAGAATAATATTTCAAATAATCTCCTTCTGTCTACCATAAAATATAATATGATTAATGGTACTAATAAAGATAGAAGAATGATCCAAAACTGCCATGTAGAAAAATCTGAATATTTATCCCAATAGGAAGAATATAATGAATGTAATTGTCCATTTATTTCATTAATTTTATCCCAATATTCCTTGTAGTTCATTTTATTCATCTCCTCCTTAAAAAATTTCCATTATTGAAGGGAGAGGCACGTTTAAGAATCTCCAATAATCGGAGTTAAAGAGACCTGTTTTTGTCTACTTATGACCTTGAGTTATTTCTCTACTTTAAATAGTTTGTACAATTTATTAGTAATTACTCATAAAAAATAGAAAAGGCTCTTTCAATTTTCCACAGCTTGAAATGATTCTAAGAAGAGTGGATGCAGAAGCACCTATAATTTCTTAGAAAAAAAGGCCAAGTGCATCACTTGACCTTGTTCTATAATTCTGATTTCAGCTTTTTTATATAAGAAGGAATTAGATTTTCTCGGCTGCAATTATTGCAATAGAATTGTTTTACGATGTCATCACATAAGTATGTTTTTAGCACAAACGCTGGAATACGTTGAGGCAATCCACAATGCTGGCAGAAAAATACGTATCCAACCTCTTTCTTCATGGACCTCACTCCATTCAGTTATTTTCCACGCCTACTTAATTCCGGTGATGCTGTAACTTCTATACAATTTACCCTTTTATTCCTGATTTTCTACTATTATACTAATAAAATATATGTTAAGCATGAGTACGAGAACTTAATTTTCATATTACTTTTACCTAACATAATATTCCTTTGCACTGTTTTTATTTATTTATCTTTCCAGCATTTGATTTGTTTCCGTCTATAAATGCTTCCCATTCTTCTCTTAATATCCCCATCCGTATGGAGTCATAATATACACCGTTATAGTAGCGGCACTTTCTCATGCGTCCTTCCATTGTCATGCCCAGCTTTTCTCCTACCTTTATCATTCGCTCATTCCCTGACCATGTTGTATATCCAACTCGAACTAATGGCAAAGTCTTAAATAAATGGTCGATCCATAGCTTCAATACCCGCGTTCCATATCCACCACTCCAGTAGTTTGGATTATAGATAACTATTCCCATCTCTAACCATTTGGACGGTTCATGTTCCCAGTAGTAGCCAACCGTTCCTATTAGTTCTTCCCCTACAACAATTGCCCAGTAATCATCTCTTTCTAAGAAGCGCTCTTTTTGAGTTTTTAAGAATCCTTCATAACTTAATGCTTTATGTGCATAATACGGAGCATCCCATTTTTTCCATTCAGGATTTTCTTCTTTAAATGCCAGTGTCCAAAGCTGATAAAGATCTTCCTCCTTAATCGGTCTTACTGTTAATTCTTTATCTTGGTACAATCACTTCACTTCTCCTTTCTTTAGGAATCCCTAAAACCTTCCCTTCGTTTTCCTCTTTTTAAAAAATATAGTACCTATAAAACCAATGACTAATCCTAATATAACGCCAGTTCCGTCGATAATGATGGCGTCTTGCCAATGGCCTGTTCTTCCGGGAACAAAGCTTTGGTGCCACTCATCTGTTAATGCATAAGCAATAGAAAGAGCACCACTTAATAGATACACCCATGGTCGTTTGATTTTCGTTTGCATCAGGGTGAGAAATAACAGCAAAGTTAAGAGGCAATAACCAATTACATGCCCTGCTTTTCGAAATAAAAATTCGATAAAACCATATGGGTCAGAATCCGAAGAGATAATCTGGCCATCATACTCAAATGTTATAGAGGGGAATGGAACATTTGTCAGGTCTATCTTATCTCGTAAAAATGGCTTAATATCCTGTTCTTCATACGGCATATGGGAGAACATAAAAATGATAAACATGGAGACAATGCAGATAAAAAATAATAAATAAAATCTTTTTTTTCGTGAAAACTTTAAGGGCAATTTCTTTTCATTCCTTTTTGTTTATTCCAATTTCAGCGGTCATTCTTTTACCTTAAAATGTAAAATTTGGTGAAATGGTGAGTTTTAACCATTATACAATTATTTATCATAAGAAGCGTAGTTTTTTATCTTTATCTTCTACAAATTATCATTAAAAAATATAATAAACAAAATATTCCTATAGTTCAATTTTTTATTGTATAATCAAACTAATCGTTTCGAAAAACGAAATAAATAGGTGACAGAGGAGAATGTTTATGAATAAAGAAATGGAAAAAACACTTTATCGTTCCGAAGTTCCTTTCGAACAAACCTGGAATTTGCGCGATTTGTTCGAAAGCGAAGCTGATTGGAAAAGGGAAGTAGAAGCGATTGAAGAAGATATTCCTACTGTGACACAATTTAAAGGGAAGCTTCACCAAAACGCTAAAATCTTGCTAGATTGTCTAAAAGCTCGAGATGCATTGGATGAAAGATTAGTGAGAGTTCTCACTTATGCAAACCTTAATCAATCTGCAGACGGATCTAATCCTTCCAATCAAGAGAACGATGCAATTGTTTCTTCCCTCTATGCAAAAGTAAGCTCAAGCCTTTCTTTTATTAATTCAGAGATTCTTACGCTTGCAAACGATAAAATAAATACATACCTGAACGAGGAAGAAGAACTACAGCTTTTTTCCAAAACACTAACGGACTTAATGGATTTGAAGCCACATATGTTAACACCTGAAGCAGAGGAAGTATTAGCAGCATTTGGTGAAATCCAGCGTTCTCCTTATATGATTTATCAAAGAAGTAAAACATCAGATATGGAGTTTTCCTCCTTTATAACAAGTGACGGGACAGAATATCCTTTGACATTTAATTCTTTCGAAAAGTACGAAGAATCGGCAGATAAAGAAGTAAGAAGAAAAGCATATGAAGCCTTTTCGGCTGGCCTTAACCGTTATAAAAATACATATGCGGCTACCTATGGAACAGAAGTTAAAAAACAAATAATAGAATCTCGTTTACGAAACTATGAATCTGTAACAGACATGCTTTTACAAGAACAACAAGTCACAAAAGAAATGTACCATAACCAATTGGATACCATTCTTACAGAATTGGCTCCACATATGCGCAGATTCGCCAAATTAAAAGAGCGTGTATTAGGTTTAGAAAAAATCCATTATTGTGATTTAAAGGCTCCGCTCGACACATCCTATGATCCTAAAATTACGTACGAGGAAGCTTCCAAGCTTATCTTAGAAGCGCTTAATATTATGGGACCAGAATATATGGAAATAATGGAAAAAGGCTTAAAAGACCGCTGGGTAGACTTAGCAGATAACCATGGAAAACGATCAGGTGCCTTCTGCTCCAGCCCGTATGGAGTACATCCATACATTTTAATGACATGGCATAACTCAATGCGTAATACGTTTACCTTAGCACATGAACTTGGACATGCTGGACATTTTGCTCTTGCTGGCAAAAATCAAATTATTTCAAATACCCGTCCATCTCGATACTTTATTGAAGCTCCATCCACCATGAACGAAATGCTTTTGAGCAAGTATATTATGAAACAATCTTCAAACAATCAAATTAGAAGATGGGTAATTCTCCAATCACTAGGAACGTATTATCATAATTTTGTTACCCATATTTTAGAAGGGGCACTCCAAAGAAAAGTTTATGACTTAGCAGAACAAGGAACTCCGATTACAGCTAAAGTATTATGTGAACAAAATATCGATGTCTTAAAATCATTCTGGGGAGACAGTGTGGAAATAGATGAAGCAGCAGGCCTAACATGGATGCGCCAACCCCATTATTATATGGGTCTTTACCCATATACGTACTCCGCTGGGCTTACAGCTTCAACTGCCGTATCAGCAATGATTGAGGAAGAAGGACAGCCTGCTGTTGAGCGATGGCTAAAAGTTTTAAAAGCCGGCGGCACTTTAAAACCATTCGATTTAATGAAACTAGCAAATGTAGATATGTCCACCCCTGAGCCAATCCGAAAAGCAATTGCCTATGTTGGAAGCTTAATAGATGAATTAGAAGCAAGCTATAATTAAAAAATACTAAATTTATTTCTCGCAAAATAGTAAATTTCATTAAAAATCAAGTATACAATACAAAGAAAGGAAGAGGAAAACATCCCCTTCCTTTTTCTATTACAGCTTTTCCCCGTTTGACTTAATCACTTCCTGATACCAATAAAAGGAGTCTTTTTTCGAACGGCTCATGGTTCCTTTCCCTTGATTATCTCGATCTACATAAATCATTCCATAGCGTTTTTTCATTTCTCCTGTTGTAAAGGAAACAATATCAATAATTCCCCATGGCGTATATCCAATCAAATCTACTCCATCATACATTACCGCTTTCTCTAATGCTTCAATATGCGCCTTTAAGTAGGCAATTCTTTCCTTGTCATGAATAGAGCCATCAGCTTCGACAGTATCAATAGCGCCAAATCCATTTTCTACAATAAATAAAGGTATTTGATAGCGGTCATATAGACGATTTAACACATAGCGCAGACCTGTCGGATCAATGGACCAGCCCCAATCGCTTGCTTTGATGTACGGATTTTCAACCGCATTTGGCAAGGCGCCATTTACAATATCCCCTGTATTATTATTTTTCACATCGCTCTTTACGGTAGTGGACATATAGTAGCTAAATCCTAAATAATCAACTGTCCCATTGCGTAAAATCTCAGCATCCTCTGGCTTCATTGTAATCGAATAGCCTTCTCGCTTAAATTCCTTTAAGGCATAACTAGGATAATATCCACGAACTTGCACATCTGGGAAGAAATATCTTTGTCTCATTTCTTCTTCCGCTAGCATCACATCTTCTGGATTAGAAGAAAATGGATAGATAGGAATATGGGAAACCATTGCTCCAATTTGGAAATCAGGATTTATTTTTTTGCCAATAGACACAGCTAATGCACTTGCAACTAGCTCATGATGAGCAGTTTGATACATCACTTCTTTCGCATTTTCTCCTTCTTTGACGGTTACTCCAGAATTTGTCCACAAAAAGAGCGGATTAGAAACATCCATTTGATTGTTGATTTCATTAAAAGTCATCCAGTATTTTACTTTGTCTTTATATCGATGGAAGCATGCTTCGGCAAAGCGGACAAAACAATCAACTACTTTTCTATTTCTAAAACCGCCATATTCTCTTGCTAGATGTAACGGCATTTCAAAATGGGATAAGGTAATAACTGGCTGTATTCCGTATTTAAGTAATTCATCAAATACTTGGTCATAGAAGCGCAGTCCTTCTTCATTCGGTTCTAATTCATCCCCTTTTGGAAAAATTCTGCTCCAGCCAATGGAAGTTCGTAAACACTTTAACCCCATTTCAGCAAACAAGGCAATATCCTCTTTGTAACGATGGTAAAAATCAATTGCTTCATGATTTGGATAAAATTGATTTTCTTCAATCAAGTCTGTTATTTTCCTAGGTACTCCATGAGCACCTGCTGTCATAACATCTACTACACTTGGACCTTTACCGCCTTGATTCCAACCACCTTCAAATTGATGTGCAGCTAATGCTCCACCCCATAAAAAATCTTTCGGCATTTTGCTCATCCTTATTTTCCTCCTTTTTATACTATTAAATTGTCTTTTCCTTTACATTATTTTTTAGATTACACTTATATTATAATTGTACCGGTACAATATGATAAATACAATATAATATTTTTATACCTAATTAATCCAAATGAGTTTTTTTCCTATATATGCTATAATCCAGCTATAACGTTTAAGATAATCGAGGTATATATTATGTTAAAATACCAGCAAATCGCAGAAGAAATAGAAAAATATATTGAAGAGCATGGCTTAAAGCAAGGCAGTAAGCTGCCAGTTATTGAGACATTAATGAAGCAATTCGAGGTTAGTAAAAGTACGATTACGAAAACGCTTGAGCTTCTTGAAAAAAGGGGAATCATTTTTCAAGTAAGAGGCAGTGGAATTTTTGTAAGACGACAGAATCGAAAAGGCTATATCAGCTTGCTTTCCAATCAAGGATTTAAAACAGATTTAGAGGATTATACTCTAACCTCCAAAATAATCGAATTAGAGATAAGAAAACCGACTGAGGAAATTGCCCTAAATTTAAATATGGAGCTTCACGAGGAGGTTTATTACGTAAAGAGAATTCGCTATATTAACGGCCAAACTCTTTGTTTAGAGGAATCTTGGTATAATAAAGCCTTCATTACGTATTTAAATAAAGAAATCGTAGCGGAATCTATTTTTCATTACATAACAAAAGGCTTAGGGCTAAAAGTAGGCTTTTCAGATGTGTATTTACATGTAGGGAAATTAACGGAAGAAGAAGCTGCTTATTTGGGATTAGAAAAAGATAATCCTAAATTATTGGTAGAGAGCATTTTTCATCTAACTAATGGGCAGCCTTTTGACTTTTCAAAAGTTACCTATAACTATGAACAATCCCAATTTTTTATCCAGGCAAATAGTCATTTCTTTTAACTGAGGTAACATATAGCTAATCAGGAAAAGTTTCCTAAATCTGAAAAAATATATAATTATTGAAACATTCCTATATTTCCTTTCGTATAACAGGTAGTACATAATTGAAAGGTTGGAATAGATAATGTTAATGGAATTAAAGGATGCTTTTCTTTTCTTAATGGACATCTTTAAAGGAAAACTCCCATTACACGATTTATATTTATTAGTATTCATTATAGTTGTGACATCAATTGCTGAAACCATTCAGGAAAAAAGAAAACCGTCAAACAGGAGTAAAAACGCCATTTTTATATATTTGAAATGGATACCTATCTCCTTTTTGGCTAGTTCTATTTATCTAACAAGTTTTTATTTTCTCACCAATATATTTACAAAATTCTTTTTTACAGCAGAAGTGTTTCATCAAGAACAAAACGTACGCTCTATTGCGTTAATGTCTTTGACTATGACAAGTATTGCTGCGCTAATTATTGCTATTTGGAGACTATATTCATTTTTCATTGTAAAAAAAGCCCTATTAACTTTGATAAGTAATTCGTTGTTAATAGCTATTGGTGTATACTTTATTAACATGTTATGGTATGAAGCTCTCAGAATGCCGATATGGTGTTATGGAATAATAGGATTGGTTAATACAATCTTTATAAGCTTTTTACTTTTAAAAGAGAGAGAAAACTTGCAAAGTAATTCATCTCCTATTAACGCAGTAGATCAATAAATGAAGCAGCTTGGTGCTCGCCCACTAGCAAGCTTATGCAATCTGCGGATGATTACCACTTATACCGAATAAAAAACGAACAATTATACAATATATGCACATAATTGTATAATTGTTCAGACCTATACTTGTTCGAAATCCTTGGGTACTTGCCTCCTTAATTTTTTTCGATCTTTTTAAATTTGATCTAGAAAATCTCACACAGTTTCTCTTTTTTTACATTCTTTCTTAGATTTTAAATCGGTGCACTAGTTCTTGAAGCTCCTCTGCCATTTTAGATAATGCCATGCTTGAGCTTGTTATTTCTTGGAATGAGGCAGTTTGTTCTTCTGTTGCTGCTGCAACACTTTCCGTTCTTTCTAAAGTTTCGCGAGAAGTATGAGCTATTTCTTCCACTGAATCTTGTACCTCTTGTACTTCTGCCGTAATTTCTTGTGCTGTTTCTGCCATCTTTTTAATATGATCTGCAATGGATTCAACACGATTTAATATTTCCTTAATATGTTCATTTGTAGTATCAGATAATTTCGTACCAGCATCTACATTTTCTATTACAAAAGACATATTTTTTTCTGTCGTGTTTGAGTGGTCATGAATAGAACTTATCAGATCGTGTATTTGATTTACAGAAGTACCTGTCATTTCTGATAGCTTTCGAACTTCCTCTGCTACAATCGCAAATCCTTTTCCATGTTCTCCTGCTCTTGCTGCTTCAATGGATGCATTCAATGCTAGCAGATTGGTTTGATTGGATATATCTTGAATACTTGCAAGTACCTCATTAATTTCATTTGTACTTAAAACAAGTGATTTTAATCCATCTCCTGCTAAATCAACAGATGCATGAATTGCCTCCATCTGCATTTGCATTTCAGTCAATGCCAATTCCCCTTCTTTTGCTTTTTCTTTAATAAGCAGAGATTCATTTGCAACTTCGCTGGCAGTATGGGCCACATCCTTAATATTTTTCAAGGAATTATTAACTTCTATTAAACTATTCTGGGTAAGTGAATCTTGCTTATTTCCATTCTCTGCAATGGTTTGAACAGCATCCGCCACTTGCTCTACCGCTACAGTCGATTGTTCCATACTGGAAGCTAATTCATCTGAAGCTTGTGCAACATTTTTAGACGTCTGCCCTACACTTTTTATCATTATTTGAAGAGAATCGACGAATGCGTTAAACGAATGTGCTAATTGACCAAATTCGTTTTTCCCATTCACATTTACTCGCTGTGTTAAGTCCCCTTCTCCAGAAGCAATACTTTGAAGTTGATTATTAATTTTATTTAATGGTCGTAAAATAGACTTTAATAACAGAAAACCTAAGACAATACTCAATAGTGCTGCCACGATGATAATTACGATTAATACCGTTTTTGTTATTTTATTATTTTTTTGATTTTGTTCTTCCAACTGAATAACATCTTGATTAATATGTTCCACTAATTCATTAACTGCCGGATCTAAAACTTCTTTCCTTAATGTCCGTAAATCCCCAAAATGGAGTTTTTCTGCAGCAGATGGATCTTCGATATAAGCCCCAGGCACTTTGTCACTTGTGGCTAAGTACGTTTGTAGACTGGATTGAAACGTTTGGATATCTTCTTTATACTCATAATAATTAGATAAAGTCTCCATTGTTTTCAAAGTATCATGAATGTCTGACTCTTTCTCATTAATTCCGTCACTATATTCTTTATTTCCGGTAAGAAGAAAGCCACGCTCGTCATTAGAAATTCCAGCAATTCGATATTGCAAATGAGTAACTAGACGCTGCATTTCTTTTGCCTCTGTCAGTTCTTTACTATTTGCAATTAACGACTGCAGACTCATATTGCTAAATCCGCCAATCCCCAACAAAGAAATAATTAAAATGAAGAAAATGATTGCCAATTGATATTTTATTTTCATTCTATCCCCCTGAATGCTTCTAGCTTTATTCTTTTGTCCATTTACTTTCTATATATCGGAGGCTTTTATTTTTTATATAGTTTGAATGCGATACCAAATTTTCTTTTCACAAGAAAATTTATATTTATATCGGCAGATAAAAAAGACAGCTTAAAAAAGCTGCCTTTTTTTAATTCCCCACCCTAATTTTCCCATTATTTGTTTTCAGCTTTACTTTATTTTCTCCGTTTCCAATCACGGTACTTCCTTTGTATTTATCTAAAATATTGATGCTGCCATCATCAACTTGAACATCGAATGTGACATTTGTTGGTTCCTTATCTGTTACAATTTCGATACTGCCATCATCTGTTTCCAGCTGTATCGCCTGATCCAATGTGGCAGTTTTCATCGAAATTCTCCCATTATTCGTTTCTCCTTTCACGCTTCCGCTTACATGATCCAGCGATACTCTTCCATTGTCAGAGTTTACTTCTACACTTCTGGATTGAATATTTTGCAGATGGATGCGACCATTATTACTTTCTGCCTGTACTTGCTCAACCATTAGGTCCGCTAAATCAATCTTTCCATTATCATTATTTATGCGAAGGGATTTATATTCCTTCACAGGTACAAGAATTTTTAAGGTAAGTGATTCATCTATAAAATTCATCTGAAAAAAGCTAATTTGTTTTTCATTCCAATTTACAACCAGTTTTTCCCCAACTACCTTGGCAGTAAAACTTCCCTTCGTTTCAGAGGAACCTTTTCCTTGCAACACAACCTTTGTTTCCTTCTCTGCTGTGGGAATAATTTCAATCCCTGCATTATTGGAATCTACTTCAATTCCAGTAATATCATTTTCCTTAAATACTTTCTCTTCATGAATATCTATACTGTTATCGCGGAATGTTAGGAATGCCCCTATGCCGCCAATTAGAACAAGAATAAGTCCAGTGACCATTAATTTTTTTAGACTAATCATGCTTTTGGCCTCCCTTCACCAATTTTGCATTAAATTTCAAATAATTGATAAAGCCTTTTGAAGAAATTCTTGTAATGTAATACATACCAATTACAATAAAAATTCCTAATCCCACTAGCAAAATGGTCATAAATAATTTAAAAAATGCAAAACTACCTGGATGAAAAACACTGTCCACAAGAACAAGTAGTGGGGAGAGTATAAAAGACGCACCAACTATCCACCCTGATAGAATAAGGGATGCTATCACAAGAAATGGTCCAAGTACAATAACCAAATTAAAGAATCCTAAACCAATAACCGCCCATACTGCTCGAAGAATATTTCCCGTTGTTCTGCTTTTTTCCACCTTTTCAAGGTGATAGGCAGCTATTAATTCTTTCGTAATTTGCTGAGGAGATCCTAAAGACTTGGCTATTTCTTCCTCTGTTTTTCCATCTTCTTTGCCTATAAAAAAATGTTCTTCATAATCATGGATGATATCTTTTCGTTCCTCTTGCGGAAGCTTTTTTAATCCAGCTTGGAGCTGTTTTAAAAATTGCTCTTTAGTCATTATTTACACCTTCTTTTATTAATTGATTGACACCATTAGAAAATTCATTCCATTCCGTAATAAGTTTATTAAGATAGGTTCTTCCTTTATCGGTTAACTTGTAGTATTTACGCGAAGGACCTTCTGTTGACTCTTGTAAATAAGTTGTAAAATATTCTTCTTTTGTTAATCTTCTTAAGAGGGGATAAACAGAGCCCTCTGAAATTTCAATTTGATTGGATATCTTTTGAACGAGTTCATAGCCATAGCGGTCCTTTTTATCTAAAAGAACAAGTACACATAACTCTAAGACACCCTTTTTAAACTGTACATTCATCTTTTCCACCTACCTTTATTCATCATTCAGTACCTTATAATAAACAGTACCATAGTAAAAATAATACCTATTGCCAATAATATACCATTTAGTATTGTTCATTGCAAGGTACTGATTAAAAAATAAATTTAGATTTCTCTTTAAAACGATTAAAATAGCACAGAAACCTATATCTGCACCATTTAATGAGGACATAAAAAAATAATTCGATTATAAAAAAAGAGAGGATTATCTCCCCTCTTCCTACTGCTTATAACCATTCTCTACGCCATGCCGTCACATTTTCTTCTCTGTAAATTTCAGCTTTTCCAATGGATTGAAATAAATTCATTTTATATTTTACTATTTCTTTAGCTGCATCAATGCATGCTGGATATATTGCGTTAGGATCCCAAAGCTCTGTTTCAGCTAAAATCTCACGGCATTTTTTATAAAATGCGTACTTATAATCTGATGAGATATTCACTTTTTGAATACCAATCTGAACAGCCTCTGCAATTTCTTCATCTGGATTAGCTGAGCCGCCATGAAGCACAAGAGGAATGTCGACCGTTTCTTTAATTTCTTTTAAAATATCCATTCTCAACTTTGGCTCCATATCTTTTGGATAAATACCGTGACAAGTACCGATTGCAATTGCCAATGTATCTACCCCTGTTTTCTCTACAAATTCTTGGGCGTCTTCTGGTCTAGTATAAATTACCTCCGATACCCCGCCCTCTACTGATGTACCTGTATTTCCAATTGTTCCTAATTCTCCTTCCACTGATACTCCCAGCGAATGGCTCACTTCTACTATCTGTTTCGTTAACTGAATATTTTCTTCTAAAGAAAGCAAGGAGCCATCAATCATGACGGAACTAAAGCCTGCATGAATCGCCCGCATAATATCAGCCATATTTCCGCCATGATCTAAATGCAGAACAAATGGAACATGGCTATTTTTAATTCTCGTTAATACATAAGAGAAAAAATCATCTTTGACAAAGTCTAATTCAGTTGGATGTACTGCAATTATCGCAGGAGAATTATTGCTTTCTGCCTCTTCAACTACTACTCTCAAAAAGTTACTATCTGCTACATTAAATGCTCCAACGGCAAATTGATGTTTTTGTGCTACTTCTAATAACTGCTTCATATTTAATAACATAATATATTCCTCTTTTCTTTAAATTTATAATGACTTTCCTTCAGTGCCTGCCAGTTCAATATAATATTTAACTAAATCTTTTCCAGCCTTAATCGTTTGATGAATAATATCAAAATAATCTATTTCGTTTCTAACCATGTTTTCTTTTATACTATTTACCTGTGCTTTAAAAAAATCAGAGCCAACATTAATCTTATTAATACCTAATGAAATAGACTTTCTTATGTTTTCTTCTCCACATCCAGATCCTCCATGGAGCACAAGCGGGATACCCGTTTCTCCTTTAATTTTTTCTAAAATATCGAATCGAAAAGCTGGAATATAACCATCTGGATAATCCCCGTGACTAGAGCCATAAGAAATAGCCAGCGCATCTATTCCTGTTTCTTTTGCATATCTAATGGCTAAATCAGGATTCGTATACATTTCATCATCTGTCATCTGGTTCCTAGAAACAGAACCGATATTACCAATCTCCCCTTCGACGCTCGCATCATAGCTTTGCGCGAATTCTACCATTTCTTTCGTTATTCTTATATTCTCATCAATTGGATAACGAGAAGCATCCATCATTACACTAGAAAATCCATCTCTTAAGCATCTCTTCACAAATCCAACATCCTGCCCATGGTCTAAATTAATAGCTACTTCTACACTTGCTGCATTTGCCATTTCTATAATTGGTCTTGTTAATAACTTACTTCCCAAATGCTGCATTAAATGATCTTGTAATAAATCTACAATGATAGGTGCTCTCAATTCTTGTGCTGCTTCAATCACTGCCTTAGCTGTTTCTAGGTTAAAGCAGTTGATTGCCATTACCGCATATTTCCCTTGGTTGGCACGTGCAAGCATTCCCTTCATCGAAACATACATTCTAAGTCCCCTCCTTTATTGACTTACTCTCTAGCAAAATAAGCGTTCTTTCATTCAGGTTAAAATGTAATCTTCACATCTGATAAATCTACTTCTTCCTCTTCACTCGATGTTTCTTCTATTTCTGCAGCTGGTTCCTTCTTCCATAAGAACAGCATAACTCCGGTAATGAGTGACCCGATAAGTAATGCCACACAAAATAGAATTGGATGTGTCATCGCAGGTACAATAAACATTCCTCCTGATGGAACCGGAGATCCTACCCCCCACATCATAGAGAACCCTCCTCCAACGGCTGCTCCAATGGTGCATGAAGCAACAACTCTTACAATATCTACTGCTGCAATCGGGATAACGCCTTCTGTAATCATGCATATTCCCATCGGTAGAGCTATTTTGATGTTATCTTCTTCCGATTTTGTATATCGTTTCTTCTGAAATAATTTAGAAAGTCCCCAAGAAATGGCTACACCAAATGGGGGAACCATTGATGCCAATATTTTTACAGCTTCTGGCTCGTATATGCCCTCTAATAGCAAACCATCTGCAAACAATGAGGCTACTTTATTAACTGGCCCGCCAAAATCAAATGCTGCCATTCCCCCTAATATTGCCCCAAAAACAAATCTCATCGATCCCTGCATACTTGTTAGAAAAGAAGTTAAGCCCTCTGTTGCCCATACAATCGGAACGCCAAGCACAAAAAACATAAGTAATCCGATAACTAAACTCGATATTAAAGGAATAATCATCATTGGCATTAAGCCTTCTGCCCACTTTGGCACTTTTAAATTTTTTCTTAAAAATAAAACAAAGTAACCAACAATAAATCCACCTAGCATCCCACCTAAAAATCCTGCTCCAATGGCGTTTGCGATCAATCCCATTAATAACCCTGGAGCAATACCTGGACGATCTGCTATGGAATATGCTATTGCTCCTGAAATAACAGGAGCTAATAACCCCATTCCAAGTACTCCTAACGAAACAAGTGCTGAGGGAATATCAAAGGAAGCTTTATAATCTTCAATGACCGAACCACCTGTAAGATTCCCAATTGCAATTAAAAGTCCTGATGCCACAACAAGTGGCAGCATATAACTAATGGCTGTTAAAGCATGCTTTTTTACTTGCATTTTCTTCAGCATCTAGTAGACCCCCTCACTGTTTATTTAGCTCAGCGTCAATCTTTTGGTAAAGCTGTTTCGGTGCCTTTATGGCAATATGTGTAGGTATCTCAACAATTTTCTTCCCAGCAAAACGTTCTTTTCCACTTACCTTGATATCTGCAGCAATTATGACCAAATCAGCTTCCTCTATTTCCTTAGTCGTTAACTCATCCTCAATTCCAATGGTCCCTTGTGTCTCGATACGAACTTTATGTCCCAGCTCTTGGCCTGCTTTAATCAATTTTTCTTTCGCAATATACGTATGAGCAATACCAGATGTACAAGCTGAAATCCCCACAATATTCATCATGATTCCCTCCAAATTTATAAGTTTTTAATAAAATGCACCTTAATCATTTTTCGTTAATACCTTTAAAAATTCTTTCTTTGTCTGCAGTGTTTGGAACTTACTAATCGTTTCCTCATCCGCTAATAAGACAGCTACCTTTTGTAATAATTTAATATGGATAGTGGTTTTATCCGTGTCTTTAACAGCAAATAAGATAATAATATTGATAGGATTTCCATCAAGCGATTCCCATTCTATAAATGATTGGGTTCTTCCTATTGCAATAGATGTCTTTCGTACATGCTTTGATTTACCATGGGGGATAGCCACCCCCTTCTCCAAACCAGTAACACCTTCTTCTTCTCGATACATCACATCCTTTATAAATCCTTCTTTATTCGATATACAACCGTTTTCATATAATAGGTCAGTTAACTCATTCAATACTTCTTCCTTTGTAGTTCCTTGCAAATTTAACTCGATAAGATCTTCTGTTACTACCTTATGAAAATCTAATTCTTCTATTTTCATGTCCACTTTTAACTCTCCTACCTTTCTATTTTTCACCGATAATACTCTGTTGATTGTAGTAGTCCTTAATAAATTGATCTATCTTAAACTTATCCTCTTGATTTAAAATAGGACTCACAAGAATAGTAGGCTTATCAATGATACTATGTGTTTTCACAGTAGAAATAACTAATTCTACATCTTCATAATCTGTCTGTTTTATTCGTTGCTGGGCGATTATTTTCTTTATGTGGATATCAGGAAAAGTTCTTCTTATTTTTTCACTTAATAAATGCGAAGTGCCAATTCCACTTGTACATTCAATTAATATAGGAATCTGATTAGCAAAATGATCATCATACGAAATTTGAAAATACAAAGTAATATAGCCAATTTCTTCATCGGTTATATACTTTTCATAATGTCCTTCTTCTACTAACTGTTGAATGCTAGTCTTTACTAAGCCAAATATATTGGAGAAATTGGTTACTATGGATTTTATGATTGGATTAACTATATAGATTCGATGGCTTAATCGATATAACATTGCATGCATATGCAAGGTTATCCTTTCTAATAATTCATCATCCGTATCGAATCGATATCCGCTATTTTCTGTCACTTTTGCTATTAACCTTTTTGTTAAAAGAACGACCTGATCATTTTTATATGGCTCAGTACCTTGATTTAATAAAAATCGCGAATTAAGTTTATACGCTTTCAAAATATAATAAAGAGAATAAATATCATATTGTTTTAACGAAAGAGAAAACTGATTTTCGATTTCCTCAATCATATCTTTACAAATACAATAAATAGTGGAATTTTCATCTATTTCTTCGTATACTATTTCTTCTTCATCTAATGAAAGCTTATTATTATGTTTTTCTATTATCGAAAGAAGAGAGCAGAATAAGGTTAAATAATAGGGCTGATCTAAGCTTAAATCATGCTTCACTTGGATATCATGCAGCAACCTCTTAATTTTTATTAAATGATTATTTTTCACTTTTACTTTTTTGATAGAATCAGGAATATCATATTGACTAAAAGGGTCTCCCATTTGAGTTAAGTAATTCTCAATAATTACGGCCATCAAACGATAAATAGATAGTTTATCTCCCTTAATAAAGGTTCCTTCCTTTGTCCTTAATAGTCTTAAATGATAGGACCTTAATTCCTTTTCAATATGTTTAAAATCATTGAGAATAGAGCTCTGACTTACGATGTACTTTTCCGATATTTTTTGAATTGAGGTCTTACCGGGTGCAATGGCTAAAAGATATAATAGTAAATTCAAACGTCTTTCGTCAGGATAATCAAATACAATCGTTTCCGTTTCTAAAGGTTCTTTATGGTTCTGGAAGTAATAACCGAAGTTTTCTTTTTTTATTATCCGAAACGGCATTGAATTCGAATCAACTATTTGTTGGATATCTCTATATATTGTCTTCTTAGAAACTTTAAGTGATTGTGCTAACTCTGCAGCTGTCACATACCGTTTCTCCCTTCGTAAGATAGTAAGAATCATCTGATGACGCTCATTTATGACTTGACTCACAAATTCCTTCACCTCTTTTCTTCTTTCTATGGTAATATCTTATCCGACTGAAAGCGGATACACAATTACAAAATAATGTTGATTGTTATGTCCCTATTAAAGTGAGCAATCCTTATTTCTGATTTTCCGGCTTTGTTAAGAACTTGGGATTTTACAATAAAAGCTCTTCCTTTCTTTCATTTCTTTTTGAAACAGTCGTCATTAAAGACAAAAAAGCACAATAGTTGTCCTATCGCACTTTTCTTCTTTGTCTATTATTCTCTTTATAATAAGTAGGTTACCACCAATAATATCGTTCCAACGATAAAGCAATAATAAGCAAAATATTTTAAGTTTCCTTTTTCCATTATACCCATTAGCCATTTCATAGAGAAATAGGTAAAAACAAGAGCCGTGATAAAAGCAATGAAATAAGGCCAAGCCAAAGTTTTCAAATCTGGGCTGTTAATCATTTCCGTTACTCCAAGAATAGCTCCTCCAACACTTACTGGAATATAAAGCATAAAGGAAAAACGCAGCGCCGTACTTTGTTTCATGCCCAATGCAATGGACGCTATAACAGTGGAACCTGAGCGGCTGATACCTGGTATAAGTGCAATCACTTGAGCACATCCAACAATAAGAGCATCTCGCAAAGATAAATCCCCATCTCTTTTTACACCACGCATATTTCGAATGATCCATAAAGCTATACCTGTAATTAGTAGTGTAATGGAAACAGTATAAAAAGAGGTGAAATAATCAGCAATATAATCGCCAAACAGTACGCCGATCACACCAGCTGGAATGGTTCCAATAATAACATACAGGGAGAATCGAAAATCAGCTCGATAACTTTCCTTTCGTGTTTTTAGATACAAAAAGCTATGTGTTATTAATTGCTTTATATCCTTTCGGTAAATGAAGACAATGGCAATTAATGATGCCGTATTTGTAATAATCTCGAACGATAAGCCTCTCTGTTCAATTCCTAGAAGCCTTTGGCCAATAATTAAATGACCACTTGAGGAAATTGGAATTGGCTCGGTAATACCTTGGATGGCTCCTAGAATAAAATACTTGAACATTACTAAAAAATCATGTAAATCCACTACTTAACCTCCAACTATCTACTTTTTTCTTAGTATACTTGAAAGTGAGATGGAAATATAGGGATCAACTTGTACAATCTCTTATTCTATAAAAATGTAATCGTTTTAGAACCTTTTAAATTTGGAAAGGAGAAAACAAATATTTTTTTTAAAATAAATCTACTTTACATCTAGCTTCATTAAAAAAAGCATAAGGCTGCTCTTATGCTTTTACTTTAATATTTTAAAATCATAAGAATAAATAGAAGTTCCTTTTACAGATGATAAGATGGCATCTAATCCTTCTATTATTTTCTCTTCTACCTTCTCACCATTTTCCAAAGAGTAGCTTTCCAGATAATACTTCTCTTTTTTCGAATCGTCATACCTTAATGCAAATAAATAATCCCCTGCAAAATATACTTCTTCATTATGCCGGGGTTGGTTTTGTGGAAAATCCTCCAGCAGGAATTTACTCTGTTCTTGTCCATCTTTACTTACCGCAACAACTTCTCCTACTCCGTTAACATAGAAAAAAACGTCCCGCCATAAATAAGCTGCATTTTTGGAATTCATGGAATCAGCTGCGGGGTCATTAGCAACATATCCTGTACTTAACTCCACTTTTGTTTGTTCCAAAGTTTCCTTATTAAGGAGAAATAAAACGGTATTTTGACTCTTGTCATCGGTTATCTCTGAAAGCAAAACATAATAATGGAGTTCGTCACTTAAGATAGGTGCCAATGATGAATATTCATATCCTTTCTCCATTTCCAATCCCTTAATGGCCTTTATTTCTAAATGGTTATTTTCCAAGAATGCTTTCCTTAAGACATATTCCTTTTCTTCTTTATCATTTGTCAAAATGAGAATTTCATCCTTGGTGGAACCCGAAGCCATTATATTAAAAGGGAGATTTCCTCCTTTAAACCCTTTGTGATTTCCCCAATAAATATGGGATATATCCCTTTCTTTATCATTTCCAGAACGATAAATAGAGAAAAAGACATCCTGTTTCTCCAAATAGCCTGTTCGTTCTCCGCTTTGTTGGTATTTCAAATCGATTACAGCATTCTTTTCTCCAATCAACCTTATTGTATTTTTATCCTCTAACAACATTTGATGATCATTTAGCGCCATGCTTCCAAATTCTAAACCACCCATTTGAAAACCAGTTGCTTTTCCTTTATCATCAATAAAAACAGCGTAGCTAATCCCTTCATTATTCCTATCTTGATTAGTTATTGTGGAGAAATAGACAACTGCCTCTTTATCATGTAGAAAATCTGGCTGATTAAGCTCTTCCATCGTAAGGTTATTTTCTGAATGGCCAATTTTTGTAGTGACAGTAATCATTAGAACGATAATTAGAAATAGAGCTATACCAAATTTCGTTTTCATACTATCCTCCTAAAGTAAAAAGGCGGCATGCTAATAGTGCAAACTCGCCTTTTAAATGAAGTAAATTGGAATTTTTCTTTATGAGATTAAAGTGTCTCCAAAGTTAGTTGTAGGATATAACCATTGAATAAAAAGGTAAGGGGGTAATAATAATTTCTTTTCGTGCTTGTCGGAGATAAAGTCAGCTATTGCAATGGTTGACTCTACTCCTCCATGAATAGTTAAATAATAATTTAATTTCTTCATTACTTTTATTAAAGTGTCCAATGTCTCTTTGTCTTGTCTTAAAAGCTTATATGATATGCCTAAGTTTGAATGTATTCCTAATTGTTTCTGGTGTATAGCAATATCACTATATTGCTTACACTCTATTGTATCTAGTTGCACAAAAATTTCCTTTTCAGAATCCAGCTTATAAACACCATTATAAGGAATTCCCATCACTACATTTTCATCTAGTTTGAGTATTACAGGAGATATATCCTTTATAAATTCCGGTTCAAATTTGCTTATTACCTCAAATAAAATTTGTGCTAATGTGTTTTTATGAAAAAGACATTCTCGAGGTCGCAGTGATATTTTTTGATTTTTTTCAATAGAACAAGCAACAATATGAGAAGTTGATGGCTGTAAATAATCACGATTCATTTGATCTTGATATGTTTCAAAAATTCGCTGCATCAACTGATTATTCATCTCCACCATTTCACTATTACTCCGTTTCGAGATTTCCAATACTAAGTGCTCCTGGTTGACATTCATGCCCAGCAAAAGCACTTCCAAGATTCACACCCAATGTTAAAGTAATAAGAACCACAACGGATACTATCATTTTTTTCATTTGTAATACACTCCTATTCTTTAATCTATTTGTTAATAAAATTTTATACTATATAGATTATTTATAAAAATAGGTAAAATTCTACTGTTTTTTCTATCATTTAATAGATTTTTTGCTATTAAAATTTTACTATACATACCTACTACTTCAATTTATTCCTCATATTCTAATGCTTTCATTAAATAATCTGCTGCTTTCTTATATGCCTTTTTATCGTAATAATGATTCCCCAGTTCTTTGGTTATTCGTTTAATCAAAATACCTTGATGTAATTCAATTGCAGAGTCTAGCATTTTTTGCATTCCCTTTTCATATGCAGTTTCATTACCTTGCAGTTTCTTAACCGATAATCTTAATAAACATAATAAAATATAATCATGCTTAAGCTGAAATTTTTCTGTTATCGCAAGGGCCTTTTCTAAATACTCATCCACAAGTACCCAATCTTTTAATTCTATATAGATTTCTACTAACCTTCTCAACGGGTGAACAATCTGCAAATCTAGTGAAGGTTGTTCAAATATATTAATACTCTTTAAATAGTATTTTATTGCTGACTGATATTCCTTTTTTCTCTCATAAACTCTCCCTATATTATGCTGTATCATCCCTTTAAAACTTGAAAGTTTCTCATGCTCTTTATTCTCCATGATAATATGTTCTGCCTTTTTTAAACATTCCATTGAATTATCCAAATCATTATTTAGCTGATATTGAACCCCCAATGTAATTAAAGCAGTAATGATATATTCTTTTTCTTTCTTTTTTTCAAATATCTCATATGCCTTATTAGAGTAATACATACTAATTTCTTGATTGGCGTGTGTTCTTTGTTTAATCAAACTAAGATTATAATAAAGTTTCGCAGCATCTAAACTCTCCCTATCTTTTAATAAATGATCTGCTTTTGTGTAATAATGAACTGAAAAATTAAAGTCCTGAAGGTAATAAAAGAAGTTACCACAAGAAAGATAATAATAAAAGTATTCTTCTTCTAAACCTTCATTAATTTCTCCTGAAATAAATCGTTTAGATAAGCTATAAATACTTCTAGCCTGCTCTATTTCTCCTTTTGTCGTATAATATCTCAATAAAACTCCATAAAGGTTCAGATTTATTTTGGTAGAGTTTAATTCCAATGTCTGAATATGAAGATAAGAAAGGTGTTCATCTGTAATTTTTCCGCTTTTTTTATAGTTTTCCACGATCTCTAATATTTTTTCATCTCTATTCGGACTACTCAATTCGGTTAAATCATAACCAAGTCTTTTGGACACTTTTCTTAAAAACTCTGCAGATGGATTGATTTGCCCATTTTCAATCCGGCTTAAATAAGTGATAGAACAAATCCCTTCCGTTAATTCCTTTTGCGTCAGCTGTTTATGGATACGTAGTTGCCTTATTCTTTCACCAATCATTATATCTCCCTTCTCTCTTGTTATTTCCATTTCTCCATGTATCGATATTATAATTATAGCGCTAATCTACCATTTTTTAGAAAATATATAAAAAAATTCACCAATTTTTTTCAAAAAACAGGACTTCTTCGACATATTTTTTCACCAATAGGAGAAATAACAAATAAAAAAACTTGACCTTTAAATAAACAGGCCAAGCTCTTCTTTTTACTTATCGTTTTTTAACATTGTTCATAATAAAACCACTCTTCGGCAATGTTGGCATCTGACTTAAGTCATAATGTAAATCTTGAACTGGAACATCATAGTCCAATTCCGTTGCGAGAGTTCGCAAAACAACCTTCATCAATTCAACTGTAACTCCTTCTCCGGGACAGCGATGCCCTTTTGCTGGATCTCCTCCGCCATGGGGAATAAAATCATACAACCCTCCTTGCCAATTTTCAAATCGACTTGGATTAAATTGATTGGGATTCTCCCATAAACGTGCATCGTGATTGGTTCCATAAATATCTAATAAGACTAAAGTTCCTTCTTTAAATTCTTGGTTCTTCCACATAAAATTAGTTCGGACACGAGCTCCAAGAAAAGGGCCAAACGGATAATATCGCCTTACTTCATGGACAAACATATCGAAATGTCGGTCATCAGCTGTGCGAAGTTTTTCTCTTTGTTCTTTATATTCATGGAAGGCTAAAGCAGAAAATGTAATGAAAGTGGCAATCGCAACGATTGGTCTTAACACATTTATTAACTCAATTGCCGCCATTTCCGTATCAAGCCTTGTTCCATCGATTTTCTCATAAAAAGCCATTTCATGTAACGCGGTTCCTTGCTCTGTTTCCAGTTTGCCCTCACGAACTTCTTCAATCACTTGTCTAATCCACCGCTCTGCTCGATTACGGGCCATTCTGCCTTTCCAGTGCTCGGGGCCAAGGGTGCCAAATGCATACACCATCGCAATAAAATCATCAGCACGCTCTAATATTTCTTCTTCCGCAAGCGGGACTCCTGCCCACTGACAGGCAACTTTACATAAGATATTCTTTATTTCATCAAATAAAACAATTTGATCCCGTTGTTCCCACTGCTTTATTGCCTCTTCTAAATAGACTGTTGTAAGATTCGCCAACTTTTGCTGATGCTCAGGAGTCAATAAGGACATAAATAGAAGTTTTCTGTGAAGATGTTTTTCATCATCCATCGTTTGAACCGCATTCTTTCCAAATAATGATTGCTGAACGCGATTAGGGGCTGCACCATTGCGCTGAAATTTCTCAGTGTCGTAGAAAATCTTTACAGCCTCCTCTCCTTTTATACATATCACATTTTGCCCTAATAAACGCACTGTGAATATATCAGTATTAAATTTATCCATTCTGTTATTAATAAATAGATATCCTTCCTTTAATAAGGTAATGGTTTTATCTAATCCTTTATCTGAAGGCACGTTTGAATTGGTCGGCATCTCGGACTCTCCTTTCTAAACTGTGTCATCATTCGCACAGGAAAAACAGGTATTCTGTTTCTTATTACTTTGATTTTTTCCCTTTAGTCAAAAAGATAATCCCAATACTGACGGCAGCTGCAGCTGTAAGAATGGGATGCTTGCTCATTTTTACGTACATACTTCGAGAACGAATCCATCCCTGATTATTTCCTCTTTCATGTAAACCGTATCCTGGCTGATATAAATTACTTTTTTCACGGCTGTTAGATGGTTGATCTTTATATTGAGTTGGTGGAATCCATTTCTCCATTAACCTGTCTGTAAATCGCGGTAATAATGTGCCTAGTAGATTTAATAGTTTCGCTTGAGAACCAACATATATATCTCTCATTGGATTTTCTGCTGCAAATAATATTGCTTCTGCTACCGCATCTGGAGGATAAATCATCCCTTTGTGAGTAGGCTGCTTATCCAAATAACTTCTAGCATGTTCTGCATATGGCGTATCTATTCTTCCAGGATGAATCAAAGTAATAGATACAGGAATTTGTTCCTTTTCCGCTTCCATTCGAATGCTTTCAGTCCAGCCATGAACAGCGAATTTCGAAGGTGCGTATGTCGACTGGATAAGTGTTCCTCTATCCCCAAATAGGCTCCCTACATTAATTAGAGCACCCACATTCCCTCGCTCTTTGAAATGGTTAATCGCAATTCTTGTACCGTAGACAACACCCCAATAGTTAGTATCATGCATTCGTTTCATGTCCTCAATGCTTACATCCAGGGCATATCCATATATCGTCACTCCTGCATTATTAACCCAAGTATCAAATCCTCCAAATGTTTCTAGCGCTGTTTCGGCAATTTTTTTTACCTCTTGTTCTTTTCCCACATCAGCCTTTACATAAACGACGGAAGCCCCTTGTTCCTTTAACTCAGCAGTTAGTTTTTCCAGGGCATTCTCATTTCGTGCTGCCAGCACAAGCTTTGCACCTTTAGAAGCAGCCATTCTCGCTGTGACAAGTCCAATCCCACTAGAAGCTCCTGTAATTACGATTACTTGTTCCTTGATTTCTTTTAATGTCCGCTTGCCCGTTGAATCAACTTGTTTCTGAAACTTCCTATCTTTTAATTCCTTTAAGCTCTCTAAATGAAGTACTTTCTTATCGTACTCTCTTTCCTTGCTGCTCATCATCATACCTCCCACATAATAGTAATAAGCTTAGTATTTAGTAATTCAGAAATAATATCAGAAAAGAAATGGAAGTGACATATAGAAGATATACCCATAAAAGTAATAAAAAAAGAATGAAAAATATCCCAAAAAGGATACTTTCATTCTTTAAACTACTCTTTTAGCCCATGGCATGAGACAATATTTTTTTTCCTTTTTTCAGATGAACAAGGAGAGCTAGTATGGGAAAGGTCATCGCCAAGAGCAATGCCGTATCCGGACTGAATTGATAATAACTATAGCTTCCGATCCATGATCCAAACGCTCCTCCTAAGAAGAAAATGGTCATATATAATCCATTTAATCTATTTCGAATGGCTGGGTTTAAGCTAAAAATAACCTTTTGACCTAACAGCATATTTCCTGATACACCGATGTCTAGTATAATCCCAGAGATTACAATAAGTGCAATACTTAAGATAGAATGATCTTTTACAAAAAACAAAAGAAAAATCGAAACAAATACTAGAACCATTGATACATTCGTCATAGAGTAAATATATCCCTTATCCCCTAACTTTCCAATATATGGGGTTAACAATGCACCAGCAATGGCAACAAAGCCAAATAGGGCAATTTCATTATTAGTAAAATGCAAGGACTCGGATCTTAATAAGATGGGTAAAACTGTCCAATACAAACTAAATGTAGCAAAGATACAAGCATGGTAAAATGCTCTTTGTTGGAGTGGCTGCGTTTCTTTTAGGACACTTACCATCGAGCGCAATAAAGCAGGATACGTTATGCCAAGATTAGATTCTAATCCAAAATCCGGCAAAAATTTTAATAATAATAGCAAAATAGTAACTAAAATAAGGCAAGAAAAAAGAAAGACCATCCGCCAGCCAAGCCAATCCGTAACGGCGATTGAAAATGGCCGCGCCACCATAATTCCAATAAAAAGCCCACTCATTACTTTGCCGATATAATTCCCAGCTTGTTCTTTAGGGACAATTTTCATCGTTAATGGCACTAACATTTGAGCAGCACTTGCTCCAATCCCGATGAATGTAACAACAAATAAAAAGATCATGCCATTTGTCGAAAATAAAGCACCAATTAAAGAAAGAATGGTTAGCCCTATTAACAAGATAATGATTCGTTTACTTTTATAAAGATCCGCCAAGGGCACTAAGAAAAACAAGCCAGCGCCATATCCAATCTGCGTTAAAGTCGTTAACAGCCCAGAAATATTTGAAGCAATATGTAAATCAGCAGAAATAAATTGAATTATCGGCTGGGTATAATATATATTAGCCACTACAGCTCCACAGCTTACCGCCAATAAAAAAATGAGAAAATTTGTTTTCTTGTTCATTACCAACTCTCCTTTCACCAACCAAGATGATATATAATTATAACATAAGGACTACATCTGGAAATGTCTAGAATCATTAATACTTAGCTGATTGGTACTATATTTTACTATTTTAGTTATTAATCATTCATATAAAAAAAGAGTGTTTCCCTATAAAAAATGGGGAAACACTCTTTTTTTCTTCTAAATTACTCCCATATAAATGTACAAATCTCCGCTTCGTTCATTTGATTGGAATCGAACATCTCTCCGTTCACTTCTTCCAGTAAATTAGATTTTCTTGGGTATTTCCCATTATATTTCAACGTTAAAGGCTGTTTTTGCTCCGTTAAATTATAGCCTCGAAGAACTATTTCTTTGCTGTTTTCTTTCTGCTTAAATGCTGTTAGTCGAAAAGCTTTTCCGTCCAATTGAATAAATTCATATATGGACGGATATGCACCTTTATGCATATCTGTTTGCACACTAGAAAATGGAATTTGAAAGTTAATTGCTGCATGATAGGATTCCAGCTTGTTTGTGCTATCGTGAAATCCTACGGCAAATTTCACTGTTTGATTTCCTATACACTGAGCTTCTGGAGTTGGGAAGTAACCCCAATCTCCTAATTCCCCAACCGCTCGAAGCAAAGTAACGGCAATGGTATCTTCCATAATTTCATACTCATTCAGTCCATAATTCGCAACAGTCACCCCTCTATTTTCATCATGTAAATTAACAAATGCATGCTGATGCTGTGGGTTAGTTGGATTTTCCCAGTTGGAACTTACCTTATTTGCTCGCTTCACTACTTCGAAAATACTGTCAGATTCATGCTCCTCTACATGAATCCCCGTTGGAAAGAGCACTCGTATGCGATGGTCCTTCATTTGGTTAGCAAATGACGTTTCGAATAAAAGCTGATTACTGTTTCGCTCTAATCTTATTTTTGTTTTCAGCTCCAATGTTTTCAGCTTTTTCGAACGGCCAGCATGACGACCACGAAATTCAATTAATCCTTTCTGCTCTTCCAATAACCTTTCATCTGCTGATTCTGGAATCAGCATTTTTTGTGTTAAAAGCACTTCTCCATACGCAAAAGTATCAGAAATAATCTCTACCTCTGCTGTTCCTGCTGATGATAAAATGGGCTGATCTCCTTTTGGCATTTTGTAAATATACTCATTGCCAACATCGCCCGTATTCTCAAAAGTGAGAAAGTTTGTGTAGATACTATTTGTTCCTTTATCCAAAACAGTCAATGTACCATTTTGTTCTATTTGAACTTTTAGATGGATATTTTCTAAAAGCTGCCCTTGATGCTGAACAATTTTTTTGTGTTCTTGCTGCTGGGATTCCCCTTCTATCAACGCATAGGTTTGCCATGATAATGGACTCATTTCGTTTAATGGGAGCTCAACAGTCACATAAGCACCGATAAACGGCTGACGAAAACGATCCTCTGGAAGATCATATCCAAACCGGATATCTGTATAGATAACCCTTGCTGGAACTTCCACTCCCTCTTTATCGATTACTTTCATTGCTGGAAACTCTTCGGCTTTTAGCTTGCGATACAATTCATCTGGACGTCCGCTCGAAAAGGGAAGTCTTTTCCACTCTATCTCTATTTCAACCAAACCTGTTTTTGTACTGCCAGCAGTATTAAAGACAATAAAAGGGCGGCTTCCAGCTGGAAATTCACTCGTGTCAATTTGTTCTGCAAGCATAGTTAAAGCTTCTGTTTTTATAAATTGACCTACTTCCTCTGCTTTATGAAAGCGAGTCATCATTTCACGATGCACCTCATCCACACTGCAGCCGCAAATACTGTCATGGGGATGGTTTTGCATCAATTGTTTCCATGCAAACTGAAACATTTCATGGGGATATTTTCCGTCCTTTTGATAGGCCATTGCAGCCAATGGTTCCGCAATATTTTCTAACAATCTACTAACATCTGTATTTCTTTGTTTCAGATATATTCTAGAGGAAGCGGTATTTGCTAAAGTATACCAGCCATCTGTCTCCTGACTAGTTAATTCTCCTTTCACTGTATGTAAATTTTCAGGAATGTCTTGTTTTATTATTTTCATATACTCATCAAAACTACTATGAATGAAGGTTATGTCAGGATATAAATTATTGGCTGCTTCAATGGCAGCTGTAATATTCTTTTGAACTGGCTGATGATCACAGCCATTCATAAACAATAGATGATCTGTAGATGCATATTGAAGGGCATCCTTTAATTTCTGATCCCAAAATTGCTTTGCTTCCACTTCATCCACAGGAATTTCATTCCCATTACTATACCAATTGGCGAAAAGAATGCCTAAAACAGTGGATTTATCAGGGCCCTCCCACCACATTTCTGAATATGGTGAACTATATTGATCATCATTGATAACAATATTATTAAACCCCGTAGGTTTAACCCCGCGCCCAAACGCCGCCACATCCATGCCAGACTGTTTAAGAATTTGTGGTACCTGCCCCATATTCCCAAATGTATCTGGGAAATAGCCTAACTTAACTGGTGCTCCCCATTTTTGGCATTCTTGCAATCCAATTAAAAGATTTCGTACATTTGCTTCACTACTAATTAAAAAATCATCTTGCAGAATATAGAAGGGACCAATTTTTAATTTTCCTTCTTGAATATATTTTTTGAGCTTCCATTCGTTTTGCGGCTTTATCTCCAAATAATCATCGAGAATAATTGTCTGCCCATCTAAATGAAAACTATTAAAATGAGGATCTGTGTCAAACAACTCTAATAAATCATCGATTAGCTGAACCAATCGCATGCGATGCTGTTCAAAAGGCAAATACCATTCTCGATCCCAGTGACTATGGGATATTATATACACTTTTTTCATCTTCAGGTACTCCTCTCTAGTTCCTTTACTGTCCTGTCATTATTTTTTCTTTACTCGAATATCAAAATAATCCATTACTAATTCGCAAAACATCATATTCGCCCATGAAAACCACTCTCTCGTATATTGAGAAGGATCATCCACATTAAAGCCTTCATGCATTAAATGTGTTCCTCCATCACAGGCTACAAGCAAATCTAGTATTCTTTCTTTCTCCTTTTTATCCTCTGCCGTTAGACCTTCCATCGCAAGAGCAATCGGCCAAATATAATTTTCCGGTGTATGGGAGCTTCCAATCCCTTCCGCATATTTCCCTTTATAAAAGTAAGGATTCTCTTTACTAAGTATTGTCTGCCGTGTTGCTCGGTATCTTTCATCATTTTCCTCCACATATCCAAGATAGGGGGCAGATAGTAGATTAGGTATATTAGAATCATCCATAATGGTAAAGTTGCCTTTTCCATCTACTTCGTAGGCATAAATTTCTTCACCGTTATGATTGCGTACAACGGCAAACTCCTCAATCCCTTTTTCTATCTCCTCTTTGAGTTTTTGAAAGACAGGAACTTGCTCCGTTATCTTCAAAACATCTTCATAAATCTCGATTAGATAACCTAGCACTACACTAGCAAACATATTTGAAGGCACTAAATAACCATATGTACAAGCATCATCACTTGGTCTAAATCCTGACCAGGTCATGCCAGTAGGAACGACGTCTGCCCCTCTCCCTTTGTTTATTAACGTATCCTCTTGTCGATCGGTCACTCTTTCAAATGTATAGGAGGAATTCGTATGATCTTGCTCTATCATCCATACCTCAATTATTTTTTGGACCGCTTCCTGAAACGACTGATTAAAATGATTTGTTCTCCCTGTTGCCTTCCAGAACAAATAACTAAGCTGGATTGGATAACACAGTGAATCAATTTCATACTTTCTTTCCCATATCCATGGATTCATTGTCGTTAAATCGGTTTGATGTCCTGCCCCATTCGCTTCTTTATTGAAAGCGTTCGCATAAGGATCCAAACAAATATACTGACATTGTCGCTCAATAAGACCGGCAATCATATTAGCCATTTCTTCGTCCTTTTCAGCCAATACTAAATATGGTCTTACCTGTGCAGTGGAATCTCGCAGCCACATCGCTGGTATATCCCCTGTAAGGAGAAAAGTAGTTCCATCCTCCAGCTTTTCAACTGTTGTTTCTAATGTATTAGCAAAACAAGTATTGAAATTAACAGCCCAATTCGCATGTTCATCCCCACATTTTTTTGTAATCCATTTCATAAATTCTTTTACCGAAGACATCGTTGTTTTTTGATATGACATTTTTCGAACCCCTCTCAATATTTGATATATCATTTAAACCCATTTTAATTTCAATCGCCTTTATTGTCTAGTGTTTCTTTTTCTTATTTTAATGAAAAATTGTCTG
Organism: Niallia sp. FSL K6-0212; assembly: GCF_038007605.1. Classification (NCBI taxonomy): domain Bacteria; kingdom Bacillati; phylum Bacillota; class Bacilli; order Caryophanales; family Bacillaceae; genus Niallia; species Niallia sp. FSL K6-0212. The sequence goes on from NZ_JBBOXL010000001.1 coordinate 400,971, forward strand.
TCTATAAATCGGGAAAACTTCTCTCATATTTATATTCATAAAATTTGCTTAGCTTTACTCTTTACGGAAAGCAATTTCATGTTATAATAAATTTGATATATCATTTAAGGAGTTTATGATGAAAAAAGAACCACTTTATCAAAAAATTGTCACAGACATACTAGCCAAAATCCAAGCTGGTGATTTAAAGCCAGGCGATCAAGTACCGACAGAATTAGAAATTTCTAAGCAATACAACGTCAGTCGAATCACATCAAAGAGAGCATTAACCGAGCTAGAAAACAAAGAACTAATCGAACGAATCCAAGGGAGAGGAAGCTTTGTTGCCGAACAAAAACAGTTTCCTTCTGATGTTATTCTCTTTATTCTTCCTTTTCCTAATAATCCTGGACTAGGAGATTATGCTCAAGGAATTAGCCGTTTTATTGCGAACACATCCTATACGGTGCAAATTCAGACAAATGCTTACTTAAGTCAGCTTGATGCCAAAAAAATATCATCTATGTACGCAGGTCTCCTCCTTTATCCAGAGGCTGGAACATCGCATTTAGATATTCTTTATACCTTATATCTCGAAAAATTTCCGGTAGTGGTGCTCGATAAGAAAATCGAAAGCATCCCATTTCCTTTTATTACATCTGATAATATGCAAGGTGGTTATCTGGCAGCACAGTATTTAATTAACCAAGGACATAAGAAAATCATTTTTTATGCTACACAAAATTTAGAGAGAAGTTCCACTATTCGAGAAAGGTATTTAGGTTATTTAAAAGCAGTACACGAAGCAAATATTGCGTATCATGATTCAAAAGTAGTGCATTCAGCTGAGGACAACAGCGCTTTTATCCGTCAGCTAAAAGAAGAAGAAATTACTGGCCTGATAGCAGAGAACGATATTAATGCGATTCATTTAATGAAAGAAATCAAAAGATACGGCTATCAAATCCCTAAAGACTTTTCGATTATTGGCTTTGATAATATACAAGCAGCTGAACTTGTCGACCCCGCATTAACCACGATTGCCCAAAACTTCGAGGAGATCGGATATCAAGCAGCTAAACAGCTTATTCAATTAATTGAAAACAAAGAAGCAATTCATTCCGTAGTAATTCCGATTGAAATGATCATTAGAGAATCTACTAATTAAAAAGTAAGGAGAGGTGTCTATGTTAGAATTAATTGATACAAGACAAGGTACAGAAAATCAACATAGCTATTCAAACGGGAATACGCTTCCCTATACAGGCTTTCCCTTTGGCATGAATTTCTTTGTTCCGCAAACAAAACATACGAATGGAAGCTGGTTTTTTCATCCGCGTGATCGGGTTTTTCAAGGCTTTCGGTTAACTCATCAGCCGAGCCCGTGGATGGGGGATTTCTCCCATTTATTATTAACACCCCTTTCAGGCGCTGTTCACCATGACGATATTTACCACAATCAAAGTTCCTATCGACCTGAAAATGCCGTATATCAGCCACATTATTTACAAATAACGCAAGCACGCTATCAAATTAAGAATGAATTGGTTCCTACTACATATGGCTCCATACTTCGTTCTGCCTATAGAGATTTCAATCTACCAGGTTTATCCCTACATCTTCCTGGCAAAGGAAACGTTTCACTAGATATAGAGAAAAACAAGCTAACTGGATATGTTTCCAATTTTGCTGGCTGCGAAGATCCTGATTTTAAAATGTACTTTGTCATGACCTTTAGTCATCCCATCGATCAAGTGCATACTGGCTTTTTCCAAGAGGATAAGACGTTTACTTCCGCTTTTTCAGCAACTGGCGAAGACCAGCACTTTTTGATGCGCTTCTTATTAACCGAAGACAAACCGCTAGAAACTCGTCTTGCCACTTCTTTTATAAGCAGTGCTCAAGCAGAATGGAATCTAAGTCAAGAACTATCACCTTTTTCATTTAATGCTCTCAAAGAAAGGGCAGAGGAAGCTTGGGAACATTACTTAAATAAAATTGAAGTGAAGAATAAAGATTTTTCTACAGTTAAGACATTCTATCACTGTATGTATCGGATGTTTCTTTTTCCGCAAAAATTCTATGAAATAAATCAACAAGGTGAGCCGATTCATTATGATACAACAAGCAAAAGTGTAAAACCTGGTGTCCTGTATACAAATAACGGCTTTTGGGACACATTCCGAACCGTCTATCCTTTCTATTCTCTTCTTATTCCAGAAGAATATGAAGAAATGCTGAGAGGCTTTCTGAATAGTTATAAAGAAACGGGATTTCTCCCTAAATGGCTGTCTCCCGATGAACGTGGACTTATGCCGGGTACGTTAATCGATGCTGTTATTGCAGATGCGTCGCAAAAAGGAATTGCTGTTGATATCATTCCTGAGTTGTTTGAAGCAATGGTGAAAACTGCTTCTACCGTAAGTTCAAAGCGAACCTATGGCCGACAAGGAATCGAAGATTATGATACATATGGCTACATTCCTTCCAGCCATCATGAAAGTGTAAACCATACACTTGATTACGCATTTAGTGATTTCTGCATTAGCAGAGTAGCCCAAAAATTAGGACAGGATGATCTAAGGAAGACCTTCGAAAAGCGCGCTTATAATTATCGCAATATCTTCCATAAAGAAACGGGATTTATGCGTGCCAAAGATAAACAAGGCAAAGTAGAAGAACCCTTCAATTCCTTTAGCTGGGGGCAGGATTATGCAGAAGGAAGCGCTTGGCAAAGCAGCTTTGCGGTTTTTCACGACTTCGCTGGATTAATAAATGCTTATGGTGGAAAAGAACCTTTTCGAAACAAATTAGTAGATCTGTGCAATCAAGAACCGATTTTTGATACCAAAGGCTATCGATTGGAAATACATGAAATGAGCGAAATGGCTGCAATTGATTTTGGCCAAGTTGCCATATCCAATCAGCCAAGTTTTCATCTGCCTTATTTATTTACCTATGCTGGTGATCCCGCTTCGTCTCAAGTTTTATTAAAACAATTAATGACCCAGTTATTCTCTAGTAGTCCAACTGGCTATCCTGGTGATGAAGATAATGGCAGTATGTCTGGCTGGTTTATTTTTAGCAGTATGGGCTTTTATCCTATCTGCCCTGGTACAGGGGAATATGTAATTGGAATGCCGATTTTTGATGAGATTACAATACATCTACCAAATGACAAAAAAATCGAAATTTCAACTGCATTCAACCAGCCACAATTTAATTTTGTTCATCAGGTTACTGTCAACAATGAAATTTACAACAAGCTATTTTTAAAGCATGACGTACTTATAAAAGGCTGCACCATCGACTTCCAGCTTGGTATTGTGCCGCCAAATAAAGACTATGCAGAAACAGATTTACCTTATTCCTTGTCGACAGACAGTGCCTCCCTCCTATAAATAAAAGCACACCAAAAACCTACCCGCGCCGACCAAGCCAAAGGGTAGGTTTTCTTTATATTCAAATCCACTTCCTCATTCATCAATCGGCTCAAATAATTGCTGATAGCTGTCCCTAAACTCTTTTGGAGAAATACCACAATATTTTTTAAAGTTTTTATAAAAGTAACCTGGACTCATATAGCCAATTTTTTCGGAGATTTCATTTATATTCAGCTCTGAATTCAGCAATAGATTCTGCGCTAGCTTTATGCGATAGTGATTTAAATATTGAGAAAAACTCTTATTGGTTTCTTTCTTAAAAATCTGCCCTACATACATCACATTTAAGTGGAGCCTTTCGGCAATTGCTTTTAATGTTAAATCCTCGTGATATTCTTCTTGGATGATTTTGAGGACATTTTGAACATTCATGCTGTATTCTCTTCTAAACTTCTTATACTTCAGATTGTCCAACAGATCTTTAATGATCATTTGCAGCTCTTTAAAAGAACAAGCTTTATTTATTTTCTCCACCATCTCTTCATAGATGAATTCATCCTGAACCTCAAGTTCGCGATAAATATCCATGAATACCAGGAAGATAATATAGCGAGTGTATGCAGGTGAAGCGGCGGATTCCATTAACTCCGCAAAGATTTGTTTAATCTCCGTTTGAATTGTTTCTATATTTCTTATTCCTAATGCCTTTTTAAACGCTGTGAACGATATATTCGGTACATTTTCATTTAAAACATTGGCGGTTGCCGTGTCCATAAATTGTTGCTGTCTTTCATAAAAAGAACTAAGATATAAACTACTCTTTGCATGTTCATAGCTTAAGGAAACATCAGCCATTTTCTTTACTTCTTCCCCGATTCCAAAAGTCACTTTATTTTGGCAGTATAGCACTTGGATTGATTTCATTAAGCTCTCCAGTCCCCATCTTCCACCAAAATAGATAACGACCCATTGGTCTTCTTCATAATGATGAAAAAAATATAAATCTTTATTCGTATGTAACAGCTGATGAACTTGGTCATGGAGTTTCTTTTTATAGGTAAAGATCAGCACTTGATACCTTTTCATCTCCGTACTTATATCAAAGGCAGCAAGCATCTTTTTTAAATCCATATAATCAATATCATCATGTACCCAGCGTTTGAGTAAATGTGCAAATAAATATTTTTCGCCTTGGATTCGCAGCTTTTCCTCTTCAAACTCCTTGATACACTTTTTTAACGTCTCGATTAATTCCTCTTTGTTTATCGGTTTAATTAAATAATTCTCTGCTCCCATCTGGAGACTTTCTTTCACATATTCAAACTCTTGATAGCCAGACAACACAATAAAACGGAAAAAGATGGACGCTTCTTGTGCTTGTTTTAGAAAGTCAATCCCAGAAAGGATCGGCATGGTTACATCGGTTATCACAATATCTACCTTTTGTCTTTTTACAAATTCAAAAGCCTCTTGCCCATTACCTGCTGTGCCGACAATTTCAAATCCAAGATTCTCCCAAGGAATCAACTTTTGCAAACCTCTTACAATCATATATTCATCATCAACAAGCAGAACTTTATACAAAGCTATCCTCTCCTTTTAAAACAAGATTTCGATTGTTAATCCGCCTAATGGATTGGTCTTTAACCTCATGCTGTATGTATCTCCAAAAAAGGATCGCAATCTTGCATTTACATTATGTATGCCGATAGAGGACTCTAACTGATTTTCTGAAGAAGGCGTTTTCAATAATTCGTTGATTTTCTTTAATTTATCTTCGTGTACTCCTGTTCCGTTATCTTTGATTAAAATGCAGGTATACCCATCTTGCTTTGAGACCTTTACACTAATTGTATTGTTTTTCCTTGTATGATCAATCCCATGTATAAAAAAATTCTCCACCAGCGGCTGAATAGAAAATTTAGGGATGCTAATTTCTCCAAGCTCCTTTTCTATCTGAAACCCGTAAGCGATGCGATCCCGGTAGCGCATTTGATACAAATAAGCATATTTCTCACAAAATTCGAGCTCGTGTCTGATTGTAACTACTTTCTCTTGGGTGATGCTGTTTCTTAACAAGCTTCCAAAAACATAAACAACATTCGATAATTCATCGGCCCCTTCACTTACCGCATACATACGAATGTACTCAAGTGTATTATAGAGAAAATGCGGATCAATTTGAGACTGAAGCGCCCGCATATTAGCATCCTTTTGTTTGATTTCTAAGTTATAGATATCCTCAATATTGCGATTAATGCTATCTAACATCTGATTGATACTATGAGAAATATCCTTTAGCTCCCCTTGCTTCGTCTTTTCTTCAATGCGTACTTCCATATTCCCGTTTGAAACTTGATTGGTTCCTTTTTGAATATCTTCTACTTGAATCACATATCGTTTAAACGTTTTTCGGAGCCCAAAAAGGAGAATACCGTCTAAAATAGCACTAACAAATAAAAAGAAAAACAGACTTTTCATCGATTCGTTATTTACTTCCTTTTTACTGATGAAAGCGAGCACCTCAAAGTCATTGCTTGTATGAACACTTTTAATATAATATTGTTTTTCTAAATCCTTAAGACTAATAACGGAAGACTCTTCTAAATTTGCTGCAATCTTTTGTTGGAGCACAGAGTCTTGTCTGTATTGTCCTTGATAGTATACTAGTTTTTTTGTATCAGAAATAATTGCTGCTTGAAGAGACGTTTTCTCTTTGTCATTATCTAAAATCCGTTCTAATTCTTTATCATTAAAAACAATTGATACAATTCCAATTTGTGATAAAGTATTGGGATCCTTTATTGCTTTTTGGTAGACTACTTGATTGTTGCGGATAGGAGTATGGAAATACTTCTTGCCTCCCTTGTTTTCCTTCGTTGAATAATAGACTTCTTTATAATCATTTAATGAAATGGTTACCGATTCAATATCATCATCCAAGTAATACATCTCTGTTACGATTCGCGGAAGATAAAGAAAGGCATTATTTCTTTGCTCACTTAACGATTTTTGTAAATATGCTGCTGGTTCTAACTCAAAATATTGATACATACTTGTGATCATCTCTGAGCTGGCCATTAAATTAGCAACTACTTTATCTAACTTTTTCTCATTGTCTGTCACAATATTTTCTAATTGATTAGCGACCCTCTCAACAGAATCGATTGCTGTCCTTTGCTTATCCTGGCTTGTATTATAGCTGACTAATAAAGCAAAAAGAGTAACAGCAGAAATTAAGATAATAGAATATGTTTTTAATAGTGAATTAATAAAATACTTACTTCCCAATTAGCATCATCCTTAAGATACATATACGAGTTTTTGACTAAGTCTTATAAATAGCTTATTGGAAATAAAGCTAGCTAGTATGATAAACAGCGAGATACTTCCGAATAAAATTAGGGCAGGATTAAAATAAGTAAGAACAGAAATGCCAGCGAGCAGCCCTCCTAGTTTAAGGAGTGTCCAGAAGTCCATAAAGAACAAGAGAAACGACAGCTTCCATACATCTTTTATCGCTGCTTCATATTGTGCCTCAATAAAGAGCGAAAACAGGAAGCTGATAGCAATTAAAAATAGGGCAAAGATAAGCAAGAAGTCAATGATGAGAAAGAGCAAATGATTAATTTGAAGGGAAAAATAAAGATTATAGCTTAAAATGACACCTAATAGCAAAAATCCGTAAAAGGAGAAATTGCCACGTTTATAGCTAGTCTTAAAGGTAGAAAAAACATTCTTCCATGTTAATTCCTGATGGTCCCAACGGCACTCTAAAGATAGCTTTACAATCGTTAACAATGCAGGGCCAATACCAAAAATAATCCCCCCCATTATAGTCAGCAGCCAAAAATACAGATTCAGTTTTACTACTACATAAAATCGGTTAAAAAAAGTAGTCAAAAAAGAGGCAATCATATCGCTTTTCTCCTTTCTATTATATGATGAGAAAAGGCACGTTAACTAGAGCTAACGCACCTTTTAAAGATTAGTTTTTAGAGGCTTGAAATGCATCAAATTGCTTCTGCATTTCTTCGCGGACTTTTTCATACCCCGCGCCTTCTAATTTCTCATTTAATTCAGGGATTGCTTTATCTGGATCTAATGTTCCTGTGTTTAATCCATCAAGGTATTGGCTCATTACATTCGAAATATTGGTGATTTCTGTTTTCACGGAATCTGTATTAAAGGTGAAGCCTAGAATTGGAGAGCTTGTAGCATTGGCAATATTTTCATCTCGCTCTTTGATCTGTTCGTCAGTAATAGAATCTTGAACATAAACAATCTTATTATTGCCTGTATTCCAAGCTGCCATATGATTATTTGACTTATAGCCATCTAATAATTTTACTTTGTTTTCTCCGGCCTTCTCCCACGCTTTTCCTTCTTCCCCATAAATAAGACCATTTAATAGTTCTGGATCAGAATTTAGAAGACCTAAGAACTCTACTGCTTTTTCTTTATTCTTTGAGTTACTAGAAACAACAAAGTTTGCCATTTGCGCTTGTGCTGTAGACTTAATCGGATCTGTAATCGGCATGGAAACTATTGGCTGCTCTGCAACTGTTGATAAAAGGGTATCACCATAGTCATACGGTCCTTGTGTCTCTTGGCGAACAAACCATGTACCACTATTTAATGGGTATTCCGTATTGCTTGTTGCTGCATCCTTAGCAATATATCCTTTATTGTAGTATTCATGCATAATTCGTAAGTTTTCTTGCATTTGATTATTCTCATACTGATTAATAATTTTGGCGGTATCTCCATTTAAATCCACTGCAAAAGGCATGCCATTTCCTAAGACAAAATCCATATTAGGGAGAACGCGGAATCCTTGCCCAACAGAAAATGGCATGACGTCTTTTTCGTTTTCTTTTATCACTTTCAAAAGCGGCTCAAGATCTTTGTATCCTTTCACATCAGAAATATCTAAATTATATTTATCAATATATTGCTTATTAAATGAAAACATCGTCTGTGCGTACACATTACCATTTACCGGGAACGCATAAAGCTTTCCATTCACTGTATTCCCTTCAATATAAGCTGGATCCAGCATGTCATAGGCTTCTTTCGCATATTTTGGAAGTAATTCCGTTAAATCTGCATAAGCACCTTTTTGCGCATTTGTTACATAGTTATTGGCATAGGCAATATCATAATTTTCACCAGAGGATACGATAACGGACATTTTTTTCTCATAATCGCCCCAGCCAATATACTGTAAATTAACACGAACGCCAATTTCCTTTTCCGTTTTCTTGTTAACATTCTCCATTAATGTATCAAAATTTTCCGGTTTATCACCAATTTGATACATTAATAAGGTGGTTACACCATCTTTAGAACTGTTATCTGCTGTTGAATTTCCTTTTAAACTACAGCCAGCTAACACAGTGCCAATCAGTAACATCAAAACAAGTAGAAAAGGAACTTTTTTCTTCATTTTCATATACCATATCCCCCTTTTATTTACTTACTCTTTTACCCCGCCAATTGTTAAGCCGCTAACAAAATAACGTTGAAAAAATGGATAGCTGCATGCAATCGGTAAGGTAGAGATCACAACCATCGCCATTCGCGTAGCCTCTTTTGGAATAGCGGCAAGGCCACCAGATAAGTTTCCACTTAAGCCCGCATTTTGGGTCATAAAATCAATATTGCTTTGGATTTTCATCAATAAGTATTGCAGTGGAATTAGATTATCACTTTGAATGTATAGCAGTGCATTAAACCAATCATTCCAATATCCTAGTGCGGCAAACAGGCTTATTGTTGCAATTCCTGGCACCGCTAATGGTAAAACAATTTGTGTAAAGATCCTCATTTCACTTGCCCCATCAATACGGGAAGATTCAATAATCGATTCTGGCACCTGTCTTCTAAAGAATGTTCGCATCACGATGATGTTAAACGGACTTAAAGCCATAGGAAGAATAAGAGCCCACACGGTATCTTTTAACTGTAGCATATTCGTCATCACAATATAGCTTGGTACCATTCCAGGACTAAATAACATCGTAATTAAGGCAAAGATGGTGAAAAATCGCTTATAACGAAAATTCGGCCGAGAGATGGCATAAGCATAGGTTGATGTGAATGCAACATTGATAAAAGTTCCGACAACTGTTACAAATACGGTAATAAATAAGGATTGAATAATTTGCGTTTTTAAATCAGCTAAATATGTGTACCCTTGAATACTCCACTCACTTGGCCACAATGCATATCCATTTGTTATTAAGGCTGTTTCACTTGTAAACGATATAATGATTACGAATAAGAAGGGAAAAATACAAGAGAAGGCAAACAAGCCTACCATGATATTAAAAAAGATATTTGTTTTTCGACTAAAAGTTCGGACACGAACATGCTCTATTTTTTTCTTTTTCACTGTATGATTTGGACCTCCTTTCCTCAAAACAATGCAGATTCTTCATCAAATTTGCGAACAATGAAGTTAGCGAGAACTACTAAAATACAGCCGACAACTGATTGATAAAGACCTGCAGCTGCTGTCATCCCAATATCACCTGTACTTGTCAGTCCGTTATAGATATAAGTATCTAAGACACTTGTTACTTCATATAAAGCACCTGAGTTTCTCGGGATTTGATAGAATAATCCAAAATCAGCTCTAAAAATATTGCCGACAGATAAAATAGATAGAATAGATATTAAAGGTACTAACTGCGGAATCGTGATATTTTTAATCTGCTGCCATTTCGATGCTCCATCAACCATCGCAGCTTCATAATAATCCGAGTTGATTCCCATTATACTCGCAAAATAAATGACACTATTATAGCCGACACCTTTCCATATTCCTAAGACGATTAAGATAAATGGCCAATATTTTTGTTCGTTATACCAATTAATTTCTTCCCCGCCAAAAAGAGTAAGGATACTATTCATTAATCCTTTATCTGGACTTAAAAATGCAAAGACAAAATAACTGATAATAACCCATGATAAAAAATAAGGGAATAGCATCGAAGTTTGATAAATCTTAATCATTCTTTTTGAACGCAGTTCACTGAGTACTATTGCCAAGAAAACAGCAAAAATCAACCCTAACACAATAAATGCCACATTATATAAGACAGTATTTCTTGTAATCAAGTAAGCATTATTGGAAGAAAATAAAAACTTAAAATTATCAAACCCAACCCACGGGCTTTCCCGCAAGCTTTGAAAAAATCCGCCACTTGAATAGTGGAAATTTTTAAATGCCACAACATTCCCGAATACCGGAATATAAAAAAATAAAATAAGCCAAATAGTTCCAGGCAATGCCATTAACAAAAAGGCCTTATTTCTCCACAAATTTCTTAACATGGCCATTTTTCTATCCCTCCTTTCTTTAGAAAACGCTTTCTTTTCGGTATAGCTAAATTATAATATCGAAGAGAGTGCTAACCAATAAACAAATTATAGGAAAAACTAAACGAATTATATGTTTTTTTAGGTAAAATATAAATATGATAAACAAAATCTTAAATAAGGTTACATCCTTAATATGTACTCAATCATAACGCACTTTTGAAAACTTAATGATTGTCAGCATAAAAAGAAAAACCTGCCATTTGTGCTCCAAATAGTAGGTTTTCCTTATTTCCAATTATCTTGTAATTTTTTCACATCACTTTTTGGCGGCAATCCAAACAATCTGCTATATTCTCTGCTGAACTGCGACGGACTTTCATACCCAACTTGAAAAGCTGCTTCCGCTGCTTCTAATCCTTCAGCTATCAATAACCTGCGCGCTTCCTGTAAACGAATCATTTTTTGGAACTGCAAAGGAGACATACCCGTAATCACCTTAAAATTATGATGAAAGGAAGAAAGACTCATATTCACAGCTTTAGCTAATTCCTCTACGCGAAGCGGCTCGGCATATGCCTGATTTATCAATTGAATGGTTTCTTTTATCGCCTGGGCATGAGTTCCTAAAATGGCAAATTGCTTTATCTGATCACCATCCTCCTTCTGTAAAATCCGATATAATATTTCCTTTTGATATAATGGTGCAAGAACAGGGATATCCTTTGGAGTATCAAGCAGCCTTATTAATCTAAGTAAGGCATCTGTCATTTCAGAGGTGGTTTTATTTACAAGCATCGCTCTTTTAGGAGGATCTGAAACTACTTCCTTATGATTAGCAACTGCTTCTAAAATCTGTTCTGTCGTAAATCCAAGTCTAATACATAAATATGGCTTTTCCTTCATAGCCTCTGTTATTTTCCCGCGAATAGGCAGATGCACAGATATAACTAGATACTGGCTGGAATCATAGCGAAATATCGCCTCCCCCAACATCACTATTTTGGAACCTTGTATAATGAAACAAACAGAAGGCTCGACAATAGAATGAAGCGGTTCTGTTAATGTGGATGCTCGGACAATGCTTAGATGGTTAATTTCTGTTGCGTGTGTACCATCTGTTTTAAAGTATTTTTCTACCAGTTCCGTTAACTCATTTTTATTATTCACCATATCCCCCCCTACTTTTCATACATTTTACCTCTTATTTGGAGAATTAGGCAAAGATTATACAGAAATCTTCTATCACTCTTGCTGAAAGTTTTCTTATCATTACAGTATGTTATCTAAAGACTAATAATTAGCTATGGGAGGAAGAAATGAAGCATTTACAAGATAAAGTCGCTATTATAACTGGTTCATCGAGAGGAATAGGAGCAACTATCGCAGAAGAACTTGCTCAATTAGGGGCGAAGGTGATAATTAACTATTCAAGTAGCTCAAAAAAAGCTAAAGAAGTTGTTGCAAGCATCGTGAATAAAGGTGGAGAAGCTATTGCAGTTCAAGCAGATGTCAGTAAAGTTAAAGAGGTAGAACGTTTATTTATAGAAACCCTTCAGCACTTTGGAAAAATAGATATTCTTGTTAATAACGCTGGCATAATGCACACTATACCATTAAAGGCTGTAACAGAAGAAGAATTTGATTTACATTTCTCCATCAATGTAAAAGGAACTTATTTTGCTTGCCAACAAGCGCTTCAGCATATGGAGGCAGAAGGAAGAATTATTAATTTTTCCACCTCTGTAGCAGGAATGATGTTCCCTGGTTACAGCCTATATGCAGCAACAAAAGGAGCTGTCGAACAAATTACAAGACAGCTGGCAAAAGAATTTGGTCCCAAAAAAATCACTATAAACACGATTTCACCTGGTCCTACAAATACCGAGCTGTTTATGGATGGCAAAAGCCCTGAACAATTAGAAAACCTAAAAAAACTAAACGCCTTCGGCCGCTTCGGAGAAACGGACGATATCGCAAAAGTTGTCGCCTTTTTAGCGAGTGAAGATGCTCGTTGGATTACAGGTCAGACTCTTCGCGTTAATGGTGGAATGGTTTAATTGTAAGAAAAAAAATCGATTGAAAGAATGGGATTCACACTGAAAAGTGCAAATCGATATTCCTCCAATCGATTTTTCATTATATTATTTTGCTATTAATGAGATGGATGGTCTACTTTCACTCGTTTGATAAAGAACGATAGAACTAGACCAATGATTGCAACAATAATCGCAAAGCTAAATGATTTCTGTACACCAGCTGTAAAGGCAAGCAATGGACTTAACGGGTTGGTTAAATCGGTCGCACCACTATCTATATATTCCGCTGACCCTGAAGCTAAAAGAGAAATAGCAATTGCTGTTCCGATAGCTCCACCAACTTGCTGCAACGTATTCATAATTGCAGTTCCATGTGGATATAATTCAGGCGGCAATTGGTTTAAGCCATTTGTTTGTGCCGGCATCATTACCATAGAGACACCAATCATTAATACAATCAGCAAAGCAATAATAAAACCTGATGATGTATCAATATCAATGGTAGAGAATCCAAATAATGCAAGAGTTGCTAGTGCAAGACCAGGAATAACTAACCATTTTGGACCAAATTTATCAAAGAGACTTCCCATAATTGGCGAAAGCAATCCATTAATTAAACCACCCGGCAGAAGAAGTAACCCTGCTGTAAATGTGCTTAATGCTAGCACATTTTGTAAATATAGCGGCAATAAAATCATGGATGAAAGCATAACCATCATAATCATGATGACAAGTACTAAACCTATAACAAACATTGGATATTTAAAAGCACCTAAATTCATCATTGGCTGCTCACTTCTCACTTGAAGAATAGCAAACAAAATTAATGATATTAGTCCAATGGCAATAGAAATAATTACTTCTAAGCTGCCCCATCCGCCGCCTTCTCCAGCATTACTAAACCCGTAAACAATACCACCGAATCCAATTGTTGATAAAATAATCGATAAAATATCAATCTTTGGCTTCGTTAATGTCGTTACATTTTGCATAAATATACTGCCGAAAACAAGCGCAACCACAAGCAGTGGCAGGGAAATCCAGAAAATCCAGTGCCAAGTAAGAGAGCGAAGAATTAATCCAGAAATAGTTGGCCCTACTGCCGGAGCAAAACTAATGACCAACCCCATCATCCCCATTACTTTTCCCCGTTTATGCGGGGGAATTAACACAAGAATTGTGTTAAACATAAGCGGTAATAATAGTGCTGTACCAATTGCCTGAACAACACGAGCAACCATTAAGATTGTAAAGGTCGGCGCAATTGCTCCTATAAGCGTTCCCGAAATCGAAAAAATAAGGGAAGTAATAAATAACTGTCTTGTCGTAAACCATTGTAGAATAAGTCCTGACACAGGCACTAAAATTCCAAGTGTTAATAAATAACCTGTTGTTAACCATTGTACGGTTGTTTCGTTAATACTAAAATCCGTAATAATTGTTCTTAATGCCATATTCAGTGCCGTTTCACTAAATAATCCAATAAAGCCCGCAATTAAAAAGGAGGCAATAATCGGCACCGTCTTAAACTCCGTTTTCCCAATTGTTTCGCCTTTAGCGGGAATATCCATTGTCATATTTCTTTTCCTCCTTTAAATCCAAAAAATCACTGTTTTAACAGCACTGCTATTTGATTCGAAATGCAACGCAGGGGGTTACTGCTCTTATTCGTGAGAGCAAGCATGCACCCACCTTCTATCATTGCATTTAACGTAATACCCAGTTCCTTTGCCAGTGGTTCTGCAAAGCCAAAGTCCTCTAGCCTATTTGTATAAAGCGCCTGCCAATCGGTAAAAGTAGCATCACATGCCAAGCGCAGCGTTTCATGTGTTAACGCTGTTTCAGAAGCAATCAGACTAATTTGCAAGCCTTCAAGTGCACTGCAGCCCATCTGATCAAATTCATTTGCGATAGAATTCACATGTTGTTGAAAGGCAGCTACAGGTGTTTCCCCGCTATATAAGTCTGCTTTCATTTTCTCTACTACTAGCTCTCGCATTCGCTTAATTGCTTCTAATGCAATTTCTTCTTTCCCGTTTGGAAAGTGATAATACAAGGAGCCTTTTGGAGCACCACTCTCATCAATTATTTGATTAAGACCCGTTGCATGGAATCCTTGCAGTTGAAATAGTTTCGTTGCAGTAGTTAGAATTGCTTCTTTTTTATTGTTGCCTTTTTTCATTCGATCATCTCTTCTTAAAAGTATTATAACAACTGGTCTACATAATATTAATGTGACATTCTAGAAGTGTCAAGAAAATAATAGCTGATTTTGCTTCTTTTTATGCAAAAATTACTGATTCTTTATCTATTTTTTACAGTAAAGGGCTTTCATTTATATTCTTCACCAAGATGCCTTCTGCTGCAGTTATTTCATCAAAAAAAATACTGGAATAAGTATTCCAGCCAAACAGCCCTTAGAACAATTATACGGACATATTAAATCCATTCGTCTAATTATAATGGGGCTATGTTTTTTTAAGAAAGATAAGTTGGTGGCAATCTCCCGCAGACTGAATACTTATCCTGGCTTATTGTGGTAGGAAGTCGTAAACGATTAAAGCCATTGATAAGAGGCCCACTGTCAAGAATACTAATAAGTTTCCAACAATAGAAAGGTATTTCAAGCGACTTTTTTCGCCTTTTAATCCGAATATCAGTCCGACTAAAGGGATGATAGATATACTTGCTAATATGCTATAACCGAGATAATCGTTCCCAATTCCAATGCTGAATCCTGTTTCATCATATAACTTCCCCATCATGTTAGCTAGAATAAAGACAACAATAGAAGCTAAGAAGCAATAAAAAGATATGCTAGTGTTCTTGCTTTTCATTCGCCTACTCTCCCCTTTTCCGTTGTAAATTAATGGAATTTTATATATATCATACACAAATAATGGATATATATGAAGAGAAATCAGACTGTTTTACCACAATAATTTCCTATGCTATACTCATAAACAAATTGGTTACCTTAAAGAAATACGGGGTAATGCAGATGGTTATAAGAAGGGAGATAAATTATGCGCAATAAAGAAGAGTTAAAACAAGAAATTCTTGCTGCCTATCATTTTCGTCATGCTACAAAAGAATTTGATCCAGAGAAGAAGATTCCAGAAAGTGATATGAAATTTATATTAGAAACAGCTCGTCTTTCTCCAAGCTCATTTGGTACTGAGCCTTGGAAATTTCTTGTGATTGAAAATCCAGAATTGCTGAATAAAATCAAACAATCGTCTTGGGGAGCGTATACAAAGATTCCAGCCGCCAGCCATTTTGTTATTTTATTAGCTAGAACAAAATTAGATACAGCCTATGATTCCGCCTATTTAAAAGAACAGTTTACCAATGTATCCAAGCTTCCTGCTGAAGTGATTCCAAAAATGATTGAACGGATAGAAGAATTTCAAAAGGAGGATTTCCGCTTAGACACCGATCGTTCTTTATTTGACTGGGCTTCTAAACAAACCTATATCGCACTTGGAAATATGATGACCGCTGCTGCCCAAATCGGCATCGATTCTTGTCCTATAGAGGGCTTTCATATGGAAAAAATGAATCAGTTATTAAATAAAGAAGGACTTTTAGAAGATGGCCATTTAGGAATTTCCGTCATGGTAGCATTCGGTTATCGTGCGAAAGATCCATATCCAAAAACACGCAGAGAATTTGATGATGTGGTGAAGTGGGTATAAGTTTTGTTTAAAATTGCCTAACGGAAAACTCTCCCCGCTTTAGTGACTATAATTAATGCGGGGGAGAGTAAAAAAGGATAACTAGTTCTTTATTTATACTGTCTCCATGCTTCTTGTCTTTATGCTTCCTTTATACTTCTAGACATAAGACGATATTTTCTAGGGGTCATATGCTTAACTTGTAAGAACTTTTTTATAAAATAATCGGGATTCTGAAAACCTATGTTTGTCCCTATTTGATAAATGCGGTCATCAGTTTCTTCTAAAAGCCGGCATGCTTTTTCTATTCTATATTCATTTAAGTAATCTTTAAAGGCTACTCCATATTTCTTACTGAATAATTGGCCTAAATATACACTATTTATATTATATTTATCTCCTAATTTTCTTAAACTCAATTTTTCCATATAGCGCTCTGCAATGTCACTTTCGATTTTAACTAAGATGTCTTTTGATGAATAATTCCTGATACTATATAAATAGTTTGCAAAATGTAATGAATAGGTTAAAAACTCATCCATTGAAATTTTTCCAGATAAAATATTCTTCTGATCATGAATAAAAAGGAGGGGTTCATCATTAGAAAAATTCGGTTTATTATTCTTATTCCATAGGTCTGCTAATTGATAAATTAACAGAGTAAGATTGTTTTTTATTAATTGAGGATGCAGACATTTCTGTTGAAATTCTTCGTATATTTCTTTAACAATAATGTTTATTTTTTGCTCATTATTTTCTGATATACTATCAATATATTGATTTATCCGTTTTTGAGATAAGTGATATTGCTCTAAAGAAAATACTGGTGTGTTATCGCAATAAATTATTGATTTATCGACACAATAAAAATATTCATATTCTTTCCCTAAAACTACTTTATTATAGGAATCAGTTATTTCTTCTATTTTCTGTACTGTATTTCCGATATATATTTTCACCGTGAACGGCACTTCACTAATTAATCTTCTGTGAAGTTTCTCTATATAATTTGCTCTATAAACCTCCGAGCGATTGCATTGCCAAACAACACTTACTGAGTATTCCATGTTTGTATTTTCTATATCATAAAGAATAAGGAAATTCTCTTCCTGTACCATTTTTTCTATTACTTTATAGAGCATTTTTCTCCATTTCTTTTTTTCATCTGGCATAACACGTTCCTGCCTATTTTCTTGTACAACATCCATATTAATAAAGGTATAGTTTCTAAAATTCCCATACCTTTCTTTGACAAATTCGATGTCCTTTGAGGTAAATTTATCATATAAAATATTTTTTAAATGATAATCAATAATTGCCTTGTTCTTTTTTTCTTCCTCTTTTTCTTTTCTCTTTAGTACTATAAATCGTTTGTTAATGGTTTCTAGTAAATCGATTAGCTCCTTTTCCTGTATTGGTTTTAACAAATAATCAGTGACCCGATATTGAATAGCTTTCTTCGCATATTTAAATTCATAATATCCACTTAAGATTACAAATCTTATTTCCTTATCCATGCTCTGCTTTACTTGTTTAATTAATGCTAATCCGTCCATAACAGGCATTTTTATATCGGTAAAAACAATGTCAACATCATAGTCTCGAATAATTTGAAGAGCATCTTCCCCATTTCCGGCTTCATAACAAAGTTCAAAACCGTATTTTCCCCAGTCAATCATGACTTTAATTCCTTCCCGAATATATGGCTCATCATCAACAATAAGGGCTTTTAACATTATCTATTCCTCCTAAATGACCTTTCTCCTATTCAAAATGAATTTGTGAAAGAAACACTAAACGAAAAAGTAATTAACACCTGTATTGGAAATATGCTGCCAAGCTTAATCTCTATATAATGGGTAACTTAATGTATACTTCTGTTCCAGTGTAATTCTGGCTTTCAATTTCTAATTCCCCCTCCTCTTGATAGTGCATTTTTATCCGTAAATAGGCATTTAAGATTCCTGTGCTTTCTTCCCAATTGGATGTTGTCACATCATTTTTCTCAAGGGACTCTCTTATTTTCCTTAATCTCTTTGCATCCATCCCAACTCCGCTATCTAAAATTTCAATATAAATAGCATTCTCTTGTGCAGAGACGATGATGCTAATTTCTCCTCCATTTTTCTTTTTCTCAATCCCATGAATACAGGCATTTTCCACAAAAGTTAATATCAGCATCTTTGGAATATAATGCTCCTTGCATTCCTCTTCTACATAGATAGAAAAGTTCAATCTATCTACAAAACGATATTTTTGAATATTTAAGTATCTTTGAACATATGCTAATTCTTCCTCGACAGTAACAAAATATGAATCACTCCATTTGGTCATTCTTCTAAATAACTGTGCTAATTCATTAATAACTGTTGCACTTTCTCGATCTCCATTTAGTAAATTCCTCATTCTGATGCTATCAAGCGTATTATAAAGAAAATGTGGATTTACTTGACTTTGAAGCGCATTAAGCTCTGCTTTTGTTTTGGCTAATTCTATTTTCTGCTGTTCTCTTTCTTTTTTGTACACTTCACCTAATAATTCATCGATTTTAACCACCATGAAATTATAACTCCTTATTAAATCACCTATTTCATCTTTCCCTTCATTTATATTGATTCTTTCGAATATCCCTTTTTCTACTTTCAATAAATGCTGCTCTGTTAGAGCAATTCTATCTTGAAAAGACTTATTAATAAGCAAAATAACAAGTGTGGGAAATAGAAAGTTAAAAATTATTAACACAAGTAGTACGGTTTTCTTGTTCTCAATGAGATCAAAAATATTAGTCTGATTATTAGATATATAGATATCCCATCGATCATTGATTGCTAGAAAAGAATCAGATAGATTAAATTTGGATTTTTCTTTTGATTCTAACTTTCGGAATATAGTATTCTTCTTCTCTGAACCATGATTACTAAAAATAACCTGATCATTATACGCTATTACAATATTATTACTCGTATCTTCATTTTTGATATTTGCCAATAATCGATAGTAATTAATATTTATTTTTACAATACTTTTATATCCGTTGCTTCCATTTGGTAATTCTCTTATAAAACTGATCGTTCGATTCGACTCTAACTTTGGTGGGAATTGTTTATTCTCTTCATAATATGGATATAAAACCATGTTCTGATTATTCTCTTTGTAAATTCTATACCAATTCGTATGCTCGACCGCTCGCAAATTCCAAAAAACCCCACCGTTAATAATAGTTGGATTAGTAGTGTATATTTCAATACTTTCCAATGCTTGGGATACATAAAAATTATTAATGATGTTTTCTTGAACAAGTGAAATATAGTCACTATAATAATCTACATTATCCTTATACTCCTTTTGGAGAAATTCATTGATCTTCAAATCTCTACTAATATAATTGGATACTTCCGTAATCTCGTTGAAGCTCTCATTAAGATGATATTTCAGCCGTTCTATCGTAATCTCCATTGATTTATTTTTTTGGATATCCTCATTTTCTCGAATGGAATGGATAATGACTAAATTAGTAAGAACGATAGGAATCACTACAGCTAATAAATAAATTAGAATCATTTTTTTCTTTATTTTAATATTATTCAGAAGCAGAGCAAGCAAGTTTTTTCCCATCCTTCCAAACTAAGCTCTACACAAATAGTAAAGCTAAAGGCTATTATCTATCATAATCAGAAAGAAATAATAAACAACAGCGACTGCTAGCCTACTAATTGTAAACGTTTTCTATAATGTGTATTCTACCATTTATTTACTGTTACTTTATAGATTTTCTCATAAAATCATTATTGCTATGTTTCTTTGAAGAATTAGTTATAATCTGAACTTGATCCCTCTCCTTTTTACTACAATCTCCTATTATTTTTCTTTCAAATAACTGGAGAATATATTTTCCATATAGCGACTTATCATATAGGAGAAAAAAGCTGGAATGATTACAACTAAAATTGGTAATAGCCATATACTAAATATAAAAAGCACTAGAAGTGTTAATAGAAATAGCGATTTAGGCAAATGGCTGATGGCTAAAATGGCCGCGTTTTTCCAAACAATTTTTAATGGGGACTGAAATCTCGCTATATAGGAGATAGCATAGATAAAACAACAACATGCCAAAGGGATAAGTAGAAGAAATATTGTCTGCCCTATTATAGATACAACACTCCCATTTGCTTGTGCCCCTAAAAACAGGCTATTGTAGTAAAACACAGAAATGACAGCTACAAAAAATATCCAAGTAATAGTAGCCTGGTTAAAGCTACTTTTCATCGCTTTCCAAAATTGCTGAAATATATATCCCTCTTCCTCTCTAATTGCATAGTGGGCTGCATAATATAATGCAGCCGTGGATGCCCCAATCGTAATGATAGGTAACGAGAATACTGTCCAAAGAAGACTTAAGTATAATAAATTGGCTACCTTTGTCAATCTCCTCATATATATTCCATTCATTAATCTATTCATACAGTTTCACCTTTTCTGTTATACGCATTTCTACTTCCTCGTTTACTTGCTCCAGCCATTGAAAGTCTGCATAACAAATGTTTGTAAGATCCGATTTACTAGTTACATAAACTCCCATTGTACAACCAACAAATCCTCCTGCCACTTCCGTACTTAGGATATGTGCATCTATATTCTTCACCACTTCTATTTCCTCGCCATCTTCTTGAGAATAATAGAAGTGAAGTTTTTGACAATCGCCTCTTATTTTTAAGGTTAAATTACGAGAATCCTCTACTATACGTTCTTCCAGCTTCTCTTCCCCATTATAATTTGTTATGACTCTCAATTCTCTTTTTCCATCAAACAATCCTGAGACAAAGCGAATAGAATAACGATCATTTTGCAGAATGACAAGCCCGGCTTCATCCCCATTTTGTTGAGGTATAAAATCCAGCCTCGTTTTAAGCGTATACCACATGGATTGTTGTCTAATCCCTATATAAGAAGGGGATGCAATATCTGCGATTGTATGTGGGGAAGCGTACATTCTTAACCAACCGTCTCTTTCATCAAAAACATACTTTTCTATATCAGGATTTCTTAAAAATAATAACCGCTTATCTAAAGGTTGTTCAAACAGAATTCGAGGATTTACTGTTTCTGTTGGAAAAAGTGGCAGCCTGTGCATCTGCTCTCTTGCTAACCTTCCTAATCCCGGATTAATGACTGGCCAATCACTCTCCCAGACTACTTCTGCTAGAAATGTCTCTCTGCCTAAATTGCTATATCCGTCAAAAATACGACTTGCAAGACAAGTCATATACCATTGCCCATCCGCTGTTTCCACTAAGTCGCCATGCCCTACATTACATACAGGATAATCACGTCCAAGATGCCTATGTGTAAGAATAGGGTTACATGGATTTCCTATATACGGACCATCAATTTTTTCACTTCTCGCAATCGTGACACAATGTTCAAACGAAGTGCCACCTTCTGCAATCATTAAATAATAATAACCGTTCCGCTTATATAAATGTGGTCCTTCTGGCCAGATTGCCTCTCTTAGAGCACCCTTCCAAAGTTTTGTACTGACTCCAATCAGTTTCATGGATTGAAGATCTATTTCCTGTAGCCATACCTCCCAGTCTCCATTGTAGCGCACTCCTTTGGGATTTGGCCTTGTCCCTACATAATAGCTTTTTCCATCTGTATCAAAGAATAGACTTGGATCGATTCCTTCTGCTCCTTCTAAATAATATGGATCAGACCAGGGTCCTGTTGGATCAGTTGCTGTCACAATAAAGTTTCCACCCTTCGGAACATTTGTCGTTATCATATAGAAAATTCCCTTGTTATACCTAATAGAAGGTGCAAATATTCCTTGAGAATGTGTAACATCTGATAGGGGAAGCTGCGATTTTCGGTCCAATATATTTCCGATTAATTCCCAATTAACAAGATCCTTACTATGGTAGATCGGAACACCAGGAAAATAAGAAAAAGTGGACGTAACCAAATAATAATCATCTCCAACTACACAAATAGATGGATCAGGCGAAAATCCTTTTAAAATTGGATTCTGAAAAGTCTGCACTGCCAATCATCCCTTCTTCTCAAAAATAGCACTACCATATTCTATAATTTCCGCTTAACGATAAAAACGCAAAGCTATAAAGAAAGTTATCATAATATCTTCGCTCTCCCGTTCTAAGTGGGGTATTCCAAAATTTCTCTACACACTCTTTCGCATAATCAAACTTTCCTGCTGTTGCAAGGGAACCCATCGCATTTGCTGCTAATAGTCCAACAGGATGTAACACCTTCTGCTCCACCTTTGTTCCATCTATAGCATAAACGTAATCCTCTTCCCCTTTGACTGTTTCACAAAAGAATTTTTGAATCTTTGCCACACAATTTCTTAATTCTTCGTCTTTGCCAAACCATTCGTAATCGAGCCCAATATTAGCCGCTACCCGATACGAATCACTATAAAAGTAGAAATGTTCGCTGTCATAGTAGGGGTTTCCATCATAATCGGCATACTCTGCCGTAAGCCCCGTAACTGGATGGCATGCTTTTAGCAAATAGCTTCTACTCGCTTCAGCTGCTTCCTTCCAAAAATCACGATCCTCTTCATTTGCCCATAAGGAAAAGAGTTCATAAAAGTGTGGCAAATGATAAGATGGATCAGAGTATTCTACTTCTGGAATAAATTTAATAAGCTTATTTTCAGGATTCCACATTGGGAAGCCATCATTGTTTTCTCCTTTATGAATACAATAGTGGAGAATATCTTTCGCTTCTTTTGAATACTCAAAAATTCCGTCTCCATCTCCCCAGCGATGCGAAGCAAAAAATAATGCCATTGCAAAAAATTCTTCTCCGTCGGGAGCTGGTCCATAGGAATTTTTTACTCCTTCGGGTGAAACAGACCATGCAAAATAGTTAGCATGGAGTCCAGAATCCATCCACATATATGTTTTTGTCCATTTCCATAACCGATCAAATACTTCCTTTTGATCTAATTGCACACTTAACATCATTGCATAGGACATACCTTCTGTCCTTACATCGTTATTGCCCGTATCTACCACATATCCCATCTGGTTATCTGTTTCATAATAAATTCGTTCCTCTTCCTTTCCCAAAAATAGCGTTTGCCAAATGAGCGCTAAGCGATTGTTAATTTCCTCTTCTTGATAGCCATATTTTTTAAATAAATTAGTATATTCTCCCGTCTGAAATGCTTTTACCATATTAATCTACCGAACTATCACTTCCTGATAGTAAGGCAGCTCACCTCCATCATTTATTTTTAACATCTTTATTCTTTTACTCCACCTATTGTTAGTCCACTCATAAAATACTTTTGTAAAAAGGGATAGAGACAAACAATCGGCAATGCCGTAATAATTGTGGTTGCGGCTCGTATTGATGTAGGAGTGACCATAGAAGACGAGTTTTTCATGGAATCCACATTTGCACCTTGATTCGTCACAGAAGAAAGCAGTTTCATTAATTCATATTGTAATGTAGTTAATCGATCATTAAATCCGTTGTATAACATCGCATCAAACCAAGAGTTCCATTGATATACTGCTATAAATAACGCAACTGTTGCTAAAACTGGTTTACATAACGGCATTATAATACTTATAAATATTCTAAAATGAGATGCACCATCCATTTTGGCAGATTCCACTAAACTTTCCGGTAATCCATTAATATACGTGCGGATAACTAACATATTAAACGCACTTATCATTCCCGGAATAATATACACCCAAAAGCTATTTAACAATCCTAACTTACTCATCAAAAGGTAATTCGGTATCAAACCCGCATTTAAATACATAGTAAAGATATAAAGTAATGTAATAGATTTTCTAAATACAAATTCCTTTCTGCTTAATATATAGGCTAAAAGAGCAGTTAGAAATAATTGAACGATTGTGGCAATTACCGTTCTCGCAACAGTAATAATAGAAGCTTGGATAAGCGTATCTTTTTTTAATACAGTTATATAGTTTTCAAGTGTTAATTCTCTTGGAAAGAGGTAAATTCCTCCTTTAATAGAATCTAATCCATCATTAAAGGAAACTGCTAGCGTATTTAAAATGGGGTACAGTGTTGCAAGAATAAAAAACAGTAAAAAAATCCATTTTAAAATATCAAAAAGTACATCAGAATAATAGACCTTTTTCATCACTCTCCATCCTCCTTTAGAATAGTCTTTCTTCTCCCGCTGCTTTCGCTAAGTGGTTAGCAATGAAGATTAAGGTAAGACTAATTATTCCATTAAATATTCCAGCAGCTGTAGCTAATGAATAATTATTTAAGCTAATTCCGTATTTTAATACAAAGATATCAATTGTTTGCGATACTCCTTGAACTAATCCATTGCCTAATAAATATTGAACTTCAAATCCAGCATTTAATATATTTCCAATATTGATTAACAAGAGAATAAAGATAGTTGGTTTAATTCCCGGCAGTGTAACATGCCATATTTTTCTTAAGCGATTTGCTCCATCAATAGATGCTGCCTCATACAGTTCTTCATTAATCGATGCCATTGCCGCTAAATAAATAATGCTCCCCCATCCAGTTGATTTCCATACATTTGCAAAGCCTACAATCCACCAAAAGTATTTGGGATCTGCAAAAAAGTTAATAGGTGCATCAATTATGCCAAAGACTAACAATAATTGATTAATAATGCCTGTTTCCGGAGACAAAACTTCCATTACAATTCCTGTCACGATAATCCAAGATAAAAAGTGAGGAAGATACGATACGGTTTGCATAAACTTTTTGACTGTTTTATTTCTTACCTCATTTAAGAGAAGTGCAAATCCAATGGAAAAAATGAATCCTAGCACTAGGTTTATCATACTCATTGCTAACGTATTACGGACTACATTAATGAATGTAGGATCAGAAAAGAGAAATTTAAAATTATTTAACCCCACCCATTCTTGTTCAAATATTCCTCTTCCTGGCCGATAATTTTGAAAAGCCATTAACCAGCCACTAAGAGGAGCATAATAAAAAATTAATGCATAAATTACAAATGGGATAGATAGTAACACTAATTCCTTTTGCTCTTTACATTTTTTAAATAATTTTTTTAAAGAACTTACCTTTTTCGGAGATGGCTGTACGACAGTTTCTAACATTACCGGTTTCTCCTGCTGCACCTTTTACACACACCTTTCTTTAATACGAAAGGGATTGGGAAAACGTCCTATATTTCAGGGCGCATCCCAATATTTCGTTAAATAATCATTACCAGCCTTGTTAATTAGTAGATTCAGAGACTTCAATTCTTCGTTGTACTTCCTTTGTTAAGGCATCTTCATAGGCCTTTACATCAACTTGAGAATTATAAGCATCCATGTAATCACTCCAAGCACTTTCAAACTTATCTGGTGGTGTCATAATAACTTTTGGTAACCACTGCTGCTTTACTTCCGTCATTTTTTCTTTTGAAATTCCTTCTGGTGTGCTGGCAGTCCATCCATTTGTCGCTGAATAAATAGGATACCAAGGTGCGTTTTCCTTCACTGGTGTTAAGAAATCTGTCCATTTTTTATAGCCATAAGCATCAAGAATTTTTCGATCCAAATCAGATAAAGTAGCATAGAATTCATCTGGCTGTTCACCTGGAGATACAGCATTGATTCCGTCTTCCATCATTCCAGTGTATGTCGGGAAATAATTATAATCAGAAAAATTATTCGTTACATAATTCTGGTTTTTTGCGTTTTTACGTTGTTCTTCGGTTCGATAGAATAAACCTTTATCATCTACTTCATAATCAACACCCTTTTCTCCCCAAGTCCTCATAACCATAATCTCTGGATCAAGTAAGTCATTTAGGAACTTCAAGGAGCCCTCAACATCCTTATTACTAATGCTGATGCCAAGGCCATTTGCAACATTTAATGTTGGCGGGCTAAAATATTGCGGTGTAACATTTTTATCTAAGACTAAATCAAGCGGAACATAAGTTAGATGATCTAAACCTTGTGATTTAAGAGAAGTTTCTGCATCTTGGAATTGCCAATATTGATCAACCATTCCTAATACACGCCCTGAAGAAATTTTTGCAATATATTGATCATAAGACATCGTAAAAGTTTCTGGATCAACTATTCCTTTGGCAAATTTCTCACTTAGGATTTTGTAATACTCTTTTGCTTCTGGAATTTGATCATAAACTTTTGCTTCCTTTGTTACAGGATCAATAACCGCAGCTCCGTCATTAGGATATCCCGCTAAAAATTGCGGTGGGTTTTCTAAACAGAAATATCTCCAATCATCAGACAAAATGGAAAATCCAATATTCTTCTGGCCATCCTCTGAAGTAGGATTTTCTTTAAGATAGCTTTCAATTAGATCAAAATATTCATCTAATGTGGTGATTTCAGGATAATCAGCCCATTCCAAAATACGCTTTTGAATCCAAAACGCTTCATCACTATGGTTAACTGCCATATTCTGCCCTTTAACGACACCAAATTGCGGAATAATATAAATATGGCCATCCTCATTCCTAATTTGATTCCATTGAGCATCCGTATACAAGTTTTTTATATTGGGATAATCATCTAAATAATCCTCTAATGGGATTAATGCACCAGCATTGATTAATGCAGCTGTACCATCTGATCCATCAATAAAATCAGGATATTCTCCTCCTGCAATCATTACACCGATTCGCTCGGAAGCCGTTTGTCCTGTTAACCATGTAACATCTGCTTTCGCTCCTATTTTTTCAGCAATTTTATTCATCATTCTATTATCATCCGGTAATTCTTTACCAGGCACAGCCATAAATGCAGTAAAAGTTTTTATTCCATTTTCATCCACATTTGACGATGTTTCCTTATCTGATTCGCAGCCCGAGAGCACTAATAAACCTATTAAAAACAAAGATAAAACGGATAGTATCTTCTTCATCTGTACACCTCCGGATAATTGTTCAACCAATAAAAATAAAGATGTATTTACTCCCTATAAATTAAAGATAGCAAGGTCCTTCTTATCCTCCCCCCTTTTCACTCCAAAAAAAGAAAACGCTTTCTTCATCAACCATAACAAATGTAAACAATGTTTTCATCCATACATTCTAAAGAGATTACTCAAAAAAGCCATGATTTATTTAATTTGTCTTATTTTTTTGGATTTTTCATCCAAAAATATAGAGGATTTTAATGATATGGTGAAGGAGATATGGAAGGTTGTTTTATTGATATACAAATAAATGGGAGATTTTAAAGTACTTACAGTTTGTCGACAAAAAGATATGGAAGAAGTAGAAACCCATTTTCATGCGTTGCTTGGAGCAGAGGGGGGTGAGATAGCGAGGCAGCCTGAGACCCTGCAGGCTGAAGGCAGACCGCGGCTCAGCGCGAACCCCCGGAGCGGAAAACAACACCCTAATTCAAAGACATTAATAATCTATACTTTACTCAAACTTCTATTTCCAAAATACAGGAGTTTATCTACTGTCTGAAGGGACATTGTTTACAGTCCCTATTCCTTTGGAGGAAAAAAACAAATATTTCCCCCTAATTCTTCCTATACTGATGACTATATGGATTAAATGGAGTGAAATAAGAAACGGAGTAGTCCAAATTTATCATCTCACTATATTCAAAAACGGTGCCATTCTGCAGAATTCCTCTATTAAAAATCTTCATAGCAGCTGTACCTTTTTTGCAATTAAGCAGCTCGGCATCTTCTTTACTGACATTTATAGCACTATAGGTAGTAATAAAATGAGAGATTTGATAGCCACATTGCTGGACATACTCATGAACGGAGTTTTTTACTGCTTCCTCCTCTAAATCTGGGAAATAGGCACAAGGAAGTCTTGTTGTTTCTATTTGCATTTTTTGAAAATCCACAATACGAACGCGTTTATACTCCCATACTTTTGTTTTTTTACCACTTAAGTCAAATATTTTTTCTAATGCATGATCTGCCTCTATTTTTTTAAAATAGATAATTTTTGATTGGATATCTTTAAACTTTCTTTCTGTGAGTGAATTATATATTAAAGGGCTTTTATATCGTGTTTCCTTTACAAAAATTCCTGAACCCTGAATAACTTTTACACACCCTATATTCACAAGCTTTTTTAGTGCTTCACGAATAGTGTATCTTGATACATCATAATGTTTTGCCAGTTCTCTTTCCGTTGGGATCTTTTCGCCGGCTTTGTATTTATTTTGATAAATCTTACTTAAAATATCTTCTGCTATAAAGTCTCTTTTTTTCATCATTATTACCTCTCAAACAGAATAGGTTTCATCCGCCCCATCATTCTAACATATATTTATTTCTTAAAAATAAAAGAAAGAGACAGATCCCTTTTACTAAGACCTCTCTCTTAACTTCTATTATGGTGTATGAATAGCACCGTTTGGTATTCGTGCTTGTGTCCACTCATGTTTACGATAGATAACAGGGTATTCCTTCACCATTTCCTCATCAAATTCTACGCCAATTCCCACTCTTTCAATTGGGTAAATATAACCTTCATGCACTTTTACCGAATGCGGGAACATTTTCATTGTCGTTTCATCTGGTTCCTGAATCTCTTGAATAGCCGCGCTATGAAGATGAATATTTAAATGCGTATTTACCGCCACCCCAATTGGCGTCATATCAGAAGGCCCATGCCACGCAATGCGCACACCAAAATTTTCACAAAGAGCAGCTAGCTTAAGTGCTGGGGTAATTCCACCAATTTGGGAAACATGACATCGTATATAATCAATTTGTCGATTAACGATTAGATTTCTCCATTCCATTGGATTATTAAAAAGTTCTCCCGTCGCAATAGGTGTCGTACATTGTGCTTTTAGTTGGGAAAGCCATTCATTTTGATCAGGCGGCAAAATATCTTCTAAGAAATAAAGCTTATATGGTTCCAGTTCTTTTGCCAACTGAAGGGCTTGATTTGGAAATAACCTTTCATGAACATCGTGTAAGAAGTGAATAGAATAGCCATATTTTTCACGAAGTGCCTTAAACATAGTAATGACATCTGTCATATAAATATCTGGATCAAAATATTCCCCTTCACTTAGTTCGTTCGTCAAATGCATTTTTTGATTTTTCCCACCATATTTTCCTAACTGGCAACGAATATGACGATATCCTTTTTGGATTAACTCATCTACATTGGCAAAAAGTTCATCGAGTGTTAATCCGTCAGCATGGGTATATGCGGCAATCGCATTTTTAGATTTTCCGCCTAGCAATTGATAAAGAGGCATATTAGCAAGCTTTGCTTTTATATCCCATAAGGCCATGTCGATGCCGGCAATCGCATTATTCATTACCGGTCCATTGCGCCAATAGGAATTGACCATCATCATCTGCCATAAATCTTCAATATGATTGGCATCTTTATTTAATAGTAAAGGTTTAAGATATTCGTCAAGAATGGATTGAACTGCTAAAGGCCGCTGCTGAAAGGTTGCACATCCAAATCCGTAAATCCCTTTATCAGTTTCCACTTTCACGACAACTAAATTATGCCGATGTGGATTGGTTACAAAAGATTTTATATCTGTTATGATTGTCGGTTCCACCAAAATCTCCTTCTCTCTTTGCTTCTTCTTGTCAAATCAAAGCCAATTAATACTTAAATTTAAACATAGGAAAAATGAAGCGTCAATTTGGTTAGGCAAGTCATAATATAGCGTTAATTTACCATACCAATTTTATAAAAAAATCGAATAAACGCCTTATTTTATAAGGATTTCTTCATTTTTTTGGTTTTTTTAAACCGTTTTCAAAAATGAAAGAGCTGTGCTATGATTTCCTTGTCAAATCAAAGTGCAGTTATACGTTTTCCGCATTTATGTAAAAGGAAAGGATGCTATGAAACTATGAGGGAAAAAGACACGATTTCAAAGATCATTGAATACGTTGGCGGTAACAGTAATATTAAAAAAGTTTGGCATTGTATGACTCGTTTACGCTTCGATTTATATGACCAGTCGTTAATAAAAAGAGAGCAAATAAAACAACTGGATGGAGTAATCGGAGAACAATTACAAAGCGATCAATATCAAATCATTATTGGTACGCATGTGCAAAAATTTTATACAGCAATCATCGATGAGTTAGGAATAGATGAGGATAAGTCAGAAGCACAAGAGGGTGACAAGAAAAAAGGAGTTTTTGGCAGATTACTAGATGTTGTTTCAGGTGTTTTCGGACCAATAGTTCCTGCTATTGCCGGAGCTGGAATGATAAAGGGGATATTGGCTGGACTCATTGCTTTAAATATTCTTTCCAAGGAAAGTGAAACTGTCACTATTTTAGATTTAGTTGCAAGCGGTGTCTTTTACTTTCTACCATTCTTTTTAGCAGCATCAGCAGCAAAAATCTTTAAAACCAATCAATACTTAGCTATTGCCATCGCTGGAGGATTGATGTATCCAACCTTATTGGATGCAGCTAAATTAGGAGAAATAAGTCAATTTCAATTTATCGGGTTACCGATTCCAGTTATTAATTATTCTGGTACAGTTATACCTGTTATCCTTTCGGTTTGGGCGTTAAGTCATATTCACAAATGGGTGGATCGTTTCATGCCAAATGTTTTACGCACGGTATTTACACCTACGTTGGCTCTATTTATTGCTATTCCTTTTTCTTTAATTGTCACAGGACCATTGGGTGGTTATGTCGGTAAGGCATTGGCTTATGTTATCGAACTTTTATTTGATATTTCGCCTATAGTAGCTGGTGTTGTAATGGGAGGAGCAAGACCCATTGAAATTGTATTCGGCGTGCATCATGCTATCACGCCAATCGCCCTGCAAAACTTCGCCGATAAAGGCTATGATATGTTAATGCCAATGATGTTTATGACCAATATGGCAATTGCTGGAGCAACCTTTGCTATGTTCTTTAAAGCAAAAAATAAAATGGAGAAATCGATTATCATTTCTGCAACTATATCAGCACTACTCGGCATTACAGAACCTGCTTTATTCGGTGTATTAATTAAAAATAAAAAAGCATTTATTGCATGTACAATCGGAAGTGCCATTGCTGCAACCTTCTTTGCCGCTGCTGGAGTGAGAATATATGGCTATATCCTTTCTAGTATCGTAAGTCTAGTTGCCTATGTTGGTCCTTACTTCCCATATGCGATAGCTGGAATTATTATTGCCATCGGATCCGCTTTCTTGATTGCCTACTTTACGATTAAAAAAGCTGATACTAATGATGTAAATGAGCCTGTTTCTGATACACAGAAGCTTTAAATGCTAGCTACTAAAATAGCTGTCTCTACAAAGAGACAGCTATTAATCATAAGAATGTATAGTACAATTAAAATATGTATCAATTAATGAAAGATTTCTTATCTCTCACAAGCATACCCATCCTTATCCCTATCCATTTTAGACTGATAAGCAGGATGAGAGCTTGGTACCCCATTTGGATAGACAGACCTTAATTCCGTACAATTAGCAAAATTATTATTGCTTGAATTAACAGTAGAAGCAGTTGCATTATTATTTTTTGAACTAGCAGTACTGCCAGAATTCGAAGCTTTCGTTGAAGAATTTGATGGTGTATTCGCCGCAGCCACTTTGTCTTCTAAGTTATTTACTTTTTCTTCAAGCTCCTTCTTTTCACTTTCTAAGTTAGCAATTTTTTCTTCTTGTGATTTTTTGTATTCTGCAAATTCCTTTTCTTGATTCTTGCTATCAGAGAGCTTAGCTTTTGTATCACTTAGCTCAGTTGTAAGTTTTTCTTTATCTGATTCAAGTTCTACGACTTTATTTTCAAGCTCTTTTGCTTTTGTTTTTAATTCCTTTACTTTTGACTCTAATTTGCTATTCTTTCCATTTGCCTCTTGTAATTGTCCTTGAGTTCCTGTATCAAGAAAAGAAGCCGAAAGAATCATTAATAAGAAACCACCAATTAAGGAAAAATAAAATATTTTCTTTGAAAGAATTGGATTTCTGCCTCTCACCTTGTTAAGTAAATAGATAACGAAATAAATAAGCGCAAATACCATTAATAATAATCCTATAAGTCCTAAGCCAATCATGCTGTCCTCCAAAAAATTATATTTAGGAGTCTCTTCCTATAACTTGAAAAGTAGTCATTAAGAAGTAAATCCCACCAATTTACTATCGGTAGTTTTTCCTATATTTCTATAAAATTCTTTCGACAAAATCTGCATATTCCTTTTAATTTTACTATCTCAATACAAAAAACTCCGATCTCACAAAACCAATATAACGCAGATTTGATGAGATGGGAGCCTCTTTGATTTGCATCTACTTCTCTTAAACAACTACTCGTTAATCTATAGGCAAAAGTTATAGCGTAATACTATCATTTTTAGATACTTTCATAAATATTAAGAGAGAGAGAACTGTTATTATCGTTAATATTGTAGACAGTGCTGCTGCAATACCATAATTCCCCCGAATTACCTCCGTATAAATTGCTACTGTCATTGTTTTGGTATTCACCGTATATAGCAATATGGACGTAGAAAGCTCTGAAAGCATGGTAATCCAGCTCAATATTGCTCCAGAGATAATGCCAGGCAACATCATTGGAACGGTTATTTTGATAAAAGTATTTAACCGGCTACTGCCTAAACTTTCAGCCGCTTCCTCAATAGAAGGTGGAATTTGCTGTAAGGAGGCTACTGATGATCTTATCGTATACGGCAATCTTCTAATAGATAAAGAAATAATCATAATAAACGCTGTACCAGTAATTGCGATTATTCCACTTCCACCTATTCCCGTATTAAATGATGCTAATAAGGCTATCCCTAAAACAGTGCCAGGAACAATATAAGGAATCATACTTAAACTATCAATCAATGATGTAAATAGGTTACGTTTCCTTACCGCTAAATAAGAAATAAAGATAGCAAAAATAACTACTATTACTAGGGCTAAGAAAGGTATCCTTATCGTGTTAATTATCGCTGATCCCATTCTATCCCATGCTTCTATATAACTATTAAAAGAATATCCCTCTTGAAATACCATCCCTTTTGTATTTAAAAACGAGGTATACATCAGGTAAAATTGTGGCAGCATCGCAATAAATACAATGCCATAAACTACTATATAAACAAAAAGTTTCTTAAATCCTTTCATACTTTTGGGCTGCACAGGGTGAAGCGAACTCATACTAAAAGAATTTTTATTGGACACATACTTCTGAATTAAAAATATTACTAAGGCAATAACAATTGCAATAATAGCTAAAGAAGCTGCAAATGCTGCATTTCCTCCTACCTCACTAATGAACTGCGTATAAATTAACACCGGGAAAGTTCGATAACCTTCTCCAATTAACATCGGGGTTCCAAAATCAGAAAACGCCCGCATAAAAACTAGTAAAGCTCCTGCTAAAATGGTAGGAATCAACAGTGGTAATAACACTTTGAAAAACCGAGCTATTCCTGTACATCCCATACTCTCAGCTGCTTCTAAAATCGAATTATCAATACTCTTGAAGGCACCCGTAACATATAAGAAAATCAGCGGGAACAACTGCAAAGTAAAAACTAGGGTTATTCCAGAAAATCCGTAAATATCAAATGGAGGAAAATGAAGATATTCCACTAAAAATTTAGTAATGACTCCATTTCTTCCTAATAATAGGATCCATGAGTAGGCACCAATAAAGGGTGCTGACATGGAAGCTATAATAATTAATACTTGCAGCACTTTTTTTCCTTTAAACTGAAACATGGAAAATAAATAAGCTAAAGTTATTCCAATTACTAAAGCAAAGAACGTTGCAGAAATAGAAACTTTAAAACTATTGATTAATGTTTCCGAGTAGTAACTTTTAGAGAAAAACTCAACAAAGTATTTTAATGAAAAGGAACCATTTATAAATAACGCTTGTATTAAAATCATTAATACCGGATATATAAGGAAAACGGTATACGTAAGAAGGATAAATAAGGAGGATCCGGTCCAAATATTAAATTTAAACTTGTTTCTCATTATTTACACCCCCAATAAATTACGTGAACCATCATCAGTAAATATATTGATTTTTTGTTTATTTATCGCCAGCCAGACTTCATCCCCAGCCTTCAAATCCTCTTCAAATGTTGACTCTTCACTTACTTGAATATTTTCTCCTGTATCCAGATGAATGAAATATTCCGTATTCATTCCTAGGTAGACACTATCAGTTATTACGCCACGAATAGTATCAGGATTTTGCTTTGTTCTTACATATTCCTCTGGTCTAATACTCACTCTAACTCTTTGACTATGTTCGCTGGCTAGTTCATCAAAGGGAAGATTAAAACCATTTTCGAACTCTATTGTGGCACTATCTCCAGTGGAAACTAGTTTCGCTTCTTGTATATTAGTTCTCCCAATAAAGGTAGCAACAAATTCATTAGCTGGGCGGTGATATAATTCTTTCGGACTTCCAATTTGCTGAATTACTCCATTATTCATAACTGCAATCTGATCTGAAATTGCCATGGCTTCTTCTTGATCATGGGTAACATATACGGTTGTTATTCCCACTTCTCTTTGGATATCCCTAATAGCTTGGCGCATATCAAGTCTTAATTTAGCATCTAAGTTACTTAGCGGTTCATCCATCAGTAGTACATCAGGATTTATTGCTAATGCACGTGCTAGCGCAACACGCTGCTGTTGTCCACCACTTAATTTTTCTGGTTTCCGCTCACTATATTGCTCAATTTGCATTAATTTCAAATATTGAGTCGTCCTCTGTTGGATTTCCTCTTTCGTAAGTTTTCTTTGTTTTAAACCAAATTCTACATTTTCTCTTACCGTTAAATGAGGAAAGATTGCGTAGTTTTGAAATACCATTCCAATATTTCTTTTACTTGGTTCTTTATCATTTATTCTGTTCTCATTAAAATAGAAGTTTCCTCCTTCTATTGAATTAAAACCAGCTATCATTCTCAGTAAGGTTGTTTTCCCACATCCAGATGGACCTAATAGGGTAAATAATGATCCATCTTTTATGTTCAGGGTTAGATCTGGAATTACCGCTACTCCTCCATATTCCTTTTTGGCATGCTCTATATTAATAAAACTCATTCTCTTTCACCTCCTGGCCTCTCATTATTTAGATTGAATATCAACAAATATTTCATTATAATGTTGGACAATTTCATCCTTATGCTTAATAACATATTCATAGTCTTCTGTTAATGTCTTAATATCTGCAAGCGGCTTCATATTTTCTCCGATTTCTACATCATCTCTAACTGGTCTATTAGTTGTTGATTTTGCTAGTACCTCTTGAACATCTTTAGAAATAATGAAATCAAGGAATTTTCTCGCATTATCCATATTTTTGGCATTTTTCACAACCGCTGAGTTTGCAGGTAAGAAAACCGTACCTTCTTCTGGATAAATAATTTCAACATTCGCTCCATCATTCAATAACTTCACTGTCGGATCTTCATAAGATAACCCAACTGCCATCTCTCCATCTGCCACTGTTTTATATACATTACTAGAACTAGAGTTGATTTTTCCATCTATATTTGTAAAGAGATCTTCTACATAATTCCAGGCATCATCTGAATCATATCCGCCCTTTGCAAGTAAAATATTCGTTAATTGAGAAAATGCACTTGATGAATTAACTGGATCAGCTGTAGAGATTTTTCCTTTTAACTCGGGATTCAATAAATCAGCATATCCTTTAATATCCATTCCTTTTGTCAGATCTTTATTTACAACAAGTACACTTCCATCTAAAGTAAATGGAGTAGAATATCCATTAGTATTACGATATTCCTCTATTACGTTTTCGTTTTCAGCAGAAACATATTCTTCGAATAATTCTCCATGAAGAGCATAAGTAGTATAGGTTCCTCCAAACATTACATCCGCCACTGGAGAGTCTTTTTCGCTTTCCAACTTTTTAAATAACTCTCCTGTACCAGCTTGAATTAACTCAACCTTGATTCCATATTTTTCTTCAAATGCAGGGATTGTCGCATTAATTAACCCTTCTGAATTTGGTGTGTAAATAACTAATTTATCCGATGCTCCTTCTCCCGCTTTCTCTTCAGATGAACAAGCAGTTAGTGCTAATACACCCACAACTACTAAAATGAACATTTTCCAATATCTTTTCATTTATTATCCTCTCCTTATCATTGATATGTTTAGGATAATATATAAGCAAACGCTTTCAAATGGTACTATTCTATAAATTCAGAGAAAATTCTACACTACTTTCTCTCCAAAAATTCAGTACAAGTATATCCTGTGTATTTCTTAAACACTTGATTAAAATACTTATAATCAGTGAAACCAACTTTTTCAGCTATTTGATAAATTTTATACTCTCCGCGTTGAACCTCTTCAATTGATTTTTTTATTCGATATTGATTCAGGTATTCATTAAAAGTTTGTTTGGTTTCCTCTTTAAATTTCTTATAAAGAAGAGATGAGCTATATCCCAGTTCATTTGACACTGCATTAAAAGTAAACTTTTTTGCGTAATTTTTCTCAATATATTGAATCATCTGCTTAACTAAATGATCATAATGACCCTCAAAAGATGAATGTGCTAACCCCTTAATCATATCGTCTATTTTCTGCTTTTCCTTTTGTTCCAGTTTCAATATATCTACCATTGACCCTGCTTTTCTGATAGCTTCTTTTAATTCTGATTCATTTATCGGTTTTACAATAAATTCAACTGCGTCATAAGAAATTGCCTTTTTTGCATTAGGAAAATCATTATATCCCGAGACAATAATTTTTGAAAAAATAAGATATTTTGTTTCTTCAAGCATTTGAAAGGCATTTTTTCTTGGCATATTAATATCTGTAATGACAATATCAGGCTTTAGTTCATTTATAAGTTCAATTCCTTCTTCCCCATCACTTGCTTCTCCAATTACTACGCAATTAACTGATTCATAATCAAAACCATAACGCAGCCATTTTCTTATTAACTTTTCATCTTCAATAATGAGAACTCTGTACACTTTTCTCTCACTCCCTGATTTTCATAATTACAGTCGTATGTTCCCCAGGACTTTTTACTTTGAAGTAAGAATTTGGGTACATTAATAATAATCTTCTCTTTGCATTATATAGGCCATGATGGTTCCCACTTTTCTTAAATACATTTGAATTTACTTTAACTAACGTACTATCATCTATACCTCCTCCATTATCGCTTATTTGTATCGTCAAACTTTCCCCAGTTCTGACGATATTAATTGATAAATGTAAATCTCTTCTATCTCTAAATCCATATTTCATACTATTTTCTACTATTGGCAAAATTAACAATTTCGGAATGAGGAATTCCTCTGTTTGTTCCTCTATCGTTATGTCAAACGTAAATCGCTCAAACCGTTCTTTGCAAATTTCCAAATAGTTTTTAATATAAAGCATATCGGTTTTAATGGCTGCTACTTCATTCATTTTGGAAATGCTATATCTCAAAATGGTATTTAGATTTAAGATTAATTTGTTAGCTAATTCTGTATCATAATAAGTTGCTACTCGTATCGTTTCCAATGTATTATACAGAAAGTGAGGATTAAATTGCGCCTCTAGCATTTTGCGTTCTGAGATGACATTTTCCTTTAGTAAAGAAATGTTATTTTGATTTAATTCCTCTAATTCATCGAGCATTTGATTTATATTTTCACTCAAAAATTGGAATTCATCTTTTGACTCTATCTTAAAGCGATAGTTTTTATTATTTGTTACTTTTTTCATTTCATTGGATATAAATTCCACATATCTAGAATTATTGTAAGCAATCTTTTTAGAGGAATAACGAGAAAAAAGTAATAAAAAGAAAACCAAAATCATGACGATGCTAAACGAAAAGCGCCATAATATGTTTAGTGATTCTAATTTTTTATAAACAATTAAATTCATATTTGATTCCAGCAGTCTATGTTTGGAGTAATAGTTCCCTTCTTCACTTTGGAAATTTCCATCCCTTACTTCTGAACTTACTTTTTCTAAAGATCCTTTTAAAAATTCGAATGAGCTACTGGAGAAAACATTATGATAATTATCATACAGTAGATATTGGGTTCCATTTCCTGAAGAGTTTTGCAGAAAATCATTTCCATTCATTAAAAAGGCAGCATATCCAATCGTATAGGAATCCTCCTTTATCTTTTTTAAAGATAATAAGGTATGCTCTCTTTGAGGAGTCATAAATATCCGACGTATAACTTTTTCCTCTAATGGATTATTATCTACTACCGTATTTAAGAAATAGATCAACCTAATATCTTCTTTCTTCTCGCTATCAAATAATAAATTTTTATTTTTATCCAATAATAATAACCGAATTCTGACATTCCTTTCCTTTCTGCTTAGAAGGTGATAATACTCTTCATATAAATCTCTATCAGTTAATTTTCCATCTACATATCTTGCAAATATGGTTTCGCTGTACATTTCTAAATTTTCATCAAGGTAACTAGTTATACTTTTATACTGTTTAGTAATCCTTTCCCTTTCTTCTGTTATTTCTTGGTTGATTGAATAGTAATAGTAGCCAAATAGTCCTCCAAAAATCACCAAGGAAGCCAGCGAGATAGTAATAAGCGAACTTACCATAATTTCCTTTCGTAATCTATCTTTAAATTTAAACGTTTTCAAAAAATGATTCACCCACCTTTCTCTACTAACTCCTTATTGTTACGACTACTTTACCAAGATAATTAAAAATTGGAAAGGTAATTTGAAAAACGATACTCACAAACTATTAAATACCAAAAACAGCAGAAGAGACAATTCAAGATAAATAGGATTGTTCTATGCGAATTATATGACTTTCAGGATCATATTGTAAGTCGCATATTAATGAATTCTTCACCATATAAGATAAAAAGAAGCATAGATTTCTTTTCACTTTTTTTGCTTAGTCATTTATGTAAATAAAAACAGAAGATATCAATAGGAATCATTGATACCTTCTGTTATAAATACTCTACTATTTATTGCGCCTTGCGCACTTTTGCAAATAATATTGTTAAAAGGAATGGGACGATTATTACAATGGCCATTCCAATAAAGAATGCTCCCCAATTATTAGGGAAAATGGACAGGAATCCTGGCAAGCCGCCTACTCCTATTGAAGGTGCTTTTACTGCTTGGATAGAAATAAAAGCACCAGCTATAGCAGATCCAATAATGGCCGAAATAAAGGCAAAGCGGAAGCGCAGATTAACACCAAACAACGCTGGCTCCGTAACACCAAGATACGCGGAGATAGCTGAAGTTACTGACAAACTCTTTAATTTTTCATCTTTTAATATAAACAACATGGCAAGTGCTGCTGACCCTTGAGCAATATTGGATAAAGCAACCATCGGCCATAGAAATGTTCCTCCAGTGCTTCCGATCAACTGCAAATCTACTGCTAAGAAGGTATGATGCATACCAGTAATAACAAGCGGTGCATATAATCCGCCGTATATTAATCCACCTAAAATTGGCGCAAAATCAAAGATTGCTACAACTCCATCTGTAATCATGTTTCCGATAAAAAATGTGATTGGACCTATTGCAATAAATGATACAAAACCAGTTACAAGTAAAGCAATAGGTGCTACGAATAACATTTGAAAGGAATCTGGGATTCTGTTTCTTAAGAAAATTTCTAACTTAGCTAAAACATAGGAAGCAAGCAGGACTGGTAAAACTTGACCTTGATAGCCAACCTTTTCTACTTCTAAGCCAAAAATGTTCCATGTCGGTATTTCTTCTGCCTTTCCATATCCCCATGCATTCAATAAATCAGGATGAACGAGCATTAATCCAAGCACAATCCCTAATAAAGGACTGCCGCCAAATCTAGTCATTGCAGACCAGCCGATTAAACCAGGTAAAAAAGTAAACGCTGTATTAGCTATTAAATTGATAATACTAGCAAAGTCTGCCCATTGTGGATACGCTTGAACCACCGATTGCTCAAAAAAGATACCTTCACCTGTTAAGACATTATTGATTCCCATTAGTAAACCAGCTGTTACAATCGCAGGCAAAATCGGAATAAATATATCAGCTAACATTTTTACAGCACGCTGTAATGGATTTAAATTTTGTTCTGAGGCTTTTTTGACATCATCCTTCGACCCTTCGGATGCACCCGTTTGATTGATTAACTCTTTATAAACCTTCTCCACCGTACCTGGACCAATTACTACTTGAAATTGACCATTTGTCGAAAAAGACCCTTTCACTAAATCTAATGATTCAAGCTTCTCTTTATCTACTTTTGCTTCATCTGCTAATGCAAATCGTAATCTGGTCACACAGTGCGTTGCAGCATAAATATTCTCTTTGCCGCCAATCGCTTCAATTATATTACTAACCTGCTGTTTATCTATGCTCATTTCTTACGTCCTCCTATTCTATGATGAAAGTAAATTCTATTCCAATACTAATAAAAACGTTTGCAAATCTTGTCGAATCTTGTATATACATGTCATAAAACTAATGATATAGATGTATATACAAGTTGTCAATAAAAAGGATAATACGTTTACAATAGTATTTTTTTCCATTAGATTAGAGAAATAAATCCTATTAGTAGTCCTAACACAAGCAGAAGATTAAGTAAGTAGAATAGTATTTTATTTGTTGATGATATTAAAACCTGCCAACCTTCCATAGCTGAATGGAGAAGATATTAATTCTTTTCTGTAGTATTTCAGGTATGTTTCAATAGTTTGAGTTTGGAAAGCAAATACTTACAATGGACCATTAGCCATCAGCTGTTTATGTCAAAGGAGTAGTAAAATATAGGAGAAATTACTGGAAAAAGGCTTCCCATTATGGCAAAGATGAGAGGATTCTAGCCTAAATGGGGTTTTATCAGTCAAATCTGTTGGGTTTTCAGGTAAACTTCTGTTTTATCAGCCAAAGTTAGGGGCTTTTCAGCCAAACTTCGATTTTATCAGCCAAAGTTAGGGGCTTTTCAGCCAATCTTCGATCTTATCAGCCAAAGCTAGGGGCTTTTCAGCCAAACTTCGATTTTATCAGCCAAAGCTAGGGGCTTTTCAGCCAATCTTCATTTTTATCAGCCAAAACTGGGGGCTTTTCAGCCAATCTTCATTTTTATCAGCCAAAACTGGGGGCTTTCAGCCAAACTTCTGTTTTATCAGCCAAAGTTAGGGGCTTTTCAGCCAAACTTCGATCTTATCAGCCAAAGCTAGGGGCTTTTCAGCCAATCTTCATTTTTATCAGCCAAAACTGGGGGCTTTTCAGCCAATCTTCATTTTTATCAGCCAAAGCTAGGGGCTTTTCAGCCAATCTTCATTTTTATCAGCCAAAACTGGGGGCTTTTCAGCCAAACTTCTGTTTTATCAGCCAATCTCACTGGCTTTTCAGCTAAAGTCGAATTTTTTCAGCCAACATCAGTTTTCCTTAAAGCTTACATAATTAACATAAACACTTAATAAGGCTGATTCCTTCCTTCTTTTACCCTTTTCGGCATTACATTATTCTTAAAAATAAAAGCAAAAAGACTGTTCTATCATGTAGAAACAGTCCTTCGCTTTCCATAATGGGAGATTCCTTATCCACGTAGTCCCTATTAATGTATAATCTCGCTTGCTTTTGCCTTTTCTGTCATTTTTCTTGTTCCATTTGCTAATGGCTTTTTTAAAAATAGAGCAATAATCAAAGCAATTACACTAAAGACTATAAGCATACTGATTGAAAATAGTACTTTTTCCTTTACCATCCCACCTACGGTTTCTCTTAACAGGTTGATCGCATGTGTAAATGGTAGGTAAGGATTAATTTTTTGGAAAAAAGGTGGTGCAACCTGAATAGGAAAAGTCCCTCCAGAACCAGATAGCTGCAATACAAGAAAAATAATCGCTAATCCCTTACCTAAGTTGCCAAAAACAGAAACTAATGTGTAAACAATTGTCATAAATACTAAGCTGATAAACATGCTGAACAATACGAATGCAACTGGTTCAGCTACATATGCCTTTAAGATAAACATATCTCCTAGTGTCACAATCAAGCTTTGACATAATCCAATTGTGACAAAGGTGAGCCATCTGCCAAAGTATACTTGGTTCGGTGTGTAAATCCCCTCAGGATCTCGAACATCCACGCGTAATAAAGAAATGAGCAGCAAGGCACCAACCCATAAACTCAAGGTTGTATAAAAAGGCGAATTCGCTGATCCATAATTAGGAATAGGAAATAAAGAATTTTCATTTAATACAATCGGATCTGATATAAAGTCACTTTCTTGTTGTATATCATTTTTCAACAAGGAAATAATTTCCCCTAAATCATATTCATCTTCAAATTTCCGAATAGAATCTGCCGTTTTAGTCAACGTCGCTTCTAAATTTGGCAATTCATTTTGTACCATATCTGCCGCTTTATGAACA
This sequence comes from Niallia sp. FSL K6-0212, assembly GCF_038007605.1. NCBI lineage: Bacteria > Bacillati > Bacillota > Bacilli > Caryophanales > Bacillaceae > Niallia > Niallia sp. FSL K6-0212. Next base: position 443,761 of record NZ_JBBOXL010000001.1, read on the forward strand.
GCATCTTCCACTCTAGGTAAATCCGTCTTAATAAATGCAGCTACTTTAGAAATATCTTGTTCAGCCGCGGGAAGATCATTACGAACAAAGTTTGCTGCTTCATGAAACTTCTCTTTCAGACTCGGAAAAGATTTTTGATAAAATTCTGCGGCATCATTAATGCCTGCTAAAACTTTGTCCATATTTTTCTTGATAAGGTTTGTTGCTTCATGAATCTTCTTTTCTATTGTAGGTAAGTCAGAATGAAGCTTTGTTAATTCTTCTTGCGCAAAGGCAAGTGACTCATCCGTATTTTTTAATATCTCTTCTAGCTTTGGTATATTCGCCTGTGCACTTTCCAAATCATTCATTGCATTTTGAGCCGAATCCTTTATCCCCTCTATAGCACGATGTATAGCTGGCTCTGTTTGCTTGTCATAACGATTCATTAGAGTAGTACTAAGCTCAATTGCCTCTTGCGACAACGCCAATAAACTGGATGCTTTCTCCTTATCCTCTGCTTGAATCGTATGTAGCAGCTTTTTTTCTTGCTGAAAATTGGTTTGTAATGCCTGTAAGTCTTTAATTTCAGACAAAAGAGCATCATCTCCATTTGGAGTTACACTATTTAGAGTAGTAAATAATGCAACGGAACGTGTTAAACTATCGATACTAGTTTGCACTTGTGCTTGCAAAGCTACTGCATTTGTTTTTGCTTCCTCTTCAGTAAGATTACCATTTTGAACTAATGCAGCAAATTGGTGAACAGCATCAGCCGTTTTCTGATGGAGAAGAAGATTTTGTTTATATACTGGCCCTACTGCATCGAGCGCTTGCCCATTTGCATCGATAAACGCCGGCAGTGTATCTGCTAATTGCTTCCCGTTATTTATCCCTTGTTCGATTTTCTCTAATGAACCACTTGCTGTTTCCAAAAATGACTGCATGTCTTCTACATTCGATAATGCTTTTGTTACCATTTCACTAATGTCAGAAAAATGAGCATCTAGCTCCATCACGCCATCCGCTAACTTTTGAATTTCTGGCGCCTTTTCCTGTAAGACTAGAATGCCTTCACCAACCTTATCTAGTTCCGGAAGCTTTTCTTCTAATAACAGGATATTTTTACTCGCTTCATTAATATCTGGAAAAGCTGCTTCTAATGTTAAAATTTTTTGTGCTTTCTTATTGATTTCAGGCAACTTACCTTCCAGTGTTACTACTTTTTCTCCTAATTCATTTATTTTCGGAACTTCTTTTTCTAATGCGAAAATTTTCTCTTCTATATTTCTAATCGTCGGCAATTCTTCTTCCAGCTTAATTCCAGCATCATTAAATACACTCAATACGGATTCACTTACCGTATGAATAAAGTTTTCCTTTACTTGCTGCACAATCGTCGAGGCACCAGTAGAAGTCATCTTTGGTGCGATTGCATTTAACTTTTCATTTACACTATAATCAATCTCTGGTTTTACTTGTTTGTCCTCTAAAATAGTTGCAATCTTAGCGGAAAAATCATGAGGGATGTACAGGCTTGCATAATACTCTCCTTTCGTAACACCCTCCTTCGCTTTTTCTTTACTTACAAATTCCCAGCCAAGCTTATCATTTTTCTTTAAGCTTGAAACAATTTCATCGCCAATATTGACGGAGGAATCGCGAATAACTGCTCCTTCGTCTTCACTTGTTACTGCAATTTTTATCCCACTCGTATTCGAATATGGATCCCATGAAGCCGCCAAATTAAACCAAGCATATAGAGATGGCAGCACCATTAAAGCCACAATTAGAAGTGCCGCAACAGGCGCCTTAAAAATACGAATCCAATCATTTCGGTAAATAGTAAAAACATTCTTCAAAAAAATCACCCTTCGTTAGTTTATGAAGATGAATAGAAAAGCATTCAGAGGAGCGATTCTTATAAAGTCTCAAACAAAAGCTTCCTCCTGAAATCCTTATCATCTTAATAACGGCAGTCATCTAGAATCCATCCTCTTTTTTCTTAGTATATATTGGAAAAAACCTAATATTTCTCTATGATACCATTTCAAGTGATTCAACTAAACATAAATGAAGAAAGGAATTCACACAAAGCGCAAGTAATCAAAACACAACAACCTGCTAAGAAAAAACACCGGAGTATCATCAGAACTTTCATTTCTATTCCACCATTTCCGTTTCTTTTTCATGCTCACCCCAAGTTATACAGAGCAATAAAACTTTGTGTTAAGACCAGTCAGTATGCTTGCTCATACTCTTTTAGAGAGTTACTTATCCCATGAAACTTTTCCCCATCATCTCCGTAAACATAGTTAAAAGGAGTGAATGGGAATGTTGGAAGTCAAAGTAACAAAGAACAATAACAAGTTACAAATAAAATGGCAGCTAAGTACCATTGAAATACTCTTATCAGATATAACAGCAGTAACAAATGATGAAACATATGCCGGGAAAGAAATAAGCGGAATACGAATTGGTCTCCCTTATGGAAACACTGACAGGATCATCATACATACCAAAACAGATAATTATATTATTTTTACAAGTATCGGAAATTTGAAGGATAAGATTTTGGATTTTATGAAGGGAAGTTAAATTTCTTTACCACCACAATATTGGCTGATTTGTGGTGTTTATTCCTATTTGAACACGCTATCATTTAATGATATAGTTTATTTTATTAATAAGACTATACAATAAATATTAAGGATTGAATCTAACTATGCTTTTGATTAACGAACTTCCTATTGAGGTAACCAAGATTTATCCGTCAAGCAGCTTTAAGGGACTGGAAATTTTATTCCGCATAGAAAATCATGATTATCACTTTCTAATTGGAAATTCTACTGAACCTTTTCCCTTGAATGTAAAACACATATTCAAAGAAAAGGATGTCTGCCCGTTTTGCCAAAAGAATATTTATGCCGCTCCATTAGGCCAGCAGATTTGTTTAGAGTTTCAGAAAAATTTACCCGTTCTTTTAAAGTATTTTCAAAAAAAGTATCCAGATATTTTTTAGAGTACTGAATTGTTTTGGTTTTCTCTCTACTTTTAATTTCCATTAAATGAAGTGCTTTCGACTATTCCTTTGCAATATAAAAAATCAAATATCTAATTCTCATATATACTATATAATAGCAAGTATTTTTCTTTCTTATTTAAAAGGTGGTGAGCCAGTTAAAATGTATGAATTAACACCCAAACAGGCACAAAAAATTGTAAATAAAATGATGAAGGATATTCCATATAATATTAATATTATGGATAAAACAGGCATTATCATTGGCAGTGGCAATAAAGAAAGAATCGGCACGCTCCATCATGGTGCAGTTGCTGCCATCAAACAAAAAAGAATAGTTCCTATTGAAAAGGATGAAGAATTTGTCAAGAAAGGAATTAATCTGCCTATTGAATGGAATAAGTCTATATTAGGAGTAGTTGGTATTAGCGGGGAGATAAAGGAAACCAGCCCTTTTGGAAAACTAGTGAAGTCAACCGTTCTGCTATTAATTGAACAGAGCATTGCTTCGGAAAAAGAAAATAGGAGAAAGAATGTAAAACAGGAATTTTTCAACTTATTAATAGACTCAAATACTATTTATACAAAGGATTTAATAGACCAGGCATCCTCCTATAATGTTCAGCTAAATAAACCAAGTCAACTAGTCTATATCGAATTTCAGAAAAACGTTGATGAGACTATAGTCAAAGATTTTCCTTTCTTTCAGCCCTATCAAACTACACTATGTGTGGTTGTGCAAGAGCCAAACAACATGGAAGAGCTGCTAGAGAATCTAGCTAAATATCAAGATATCTTTATTTCCGTTAGCAAAATAAATGATAAAATCGCGGATGGTTTTCTTCAGACAAAATTGGCATTAAAAGTACTAAAAGGGTTGTTTCTTCATCAGAAAATCATATTTTATGCTGATTGTGAGTTTATTGCCGATTTATCTTATTCTTTGCAAAAAATAAAAAAAACAGCCCTTCAGTCAGACTTGCTGGAAACAAATGATGAACTTATCAAGACACTCCAGGCTTACCTTAACTGCAATATGAATATGAATGAAACAGCCAGCCAGCTGATTGTACATAGAAATACATTAAATTATCGATTGAATCGTATTCATAAAATTACAGGGAAAGATCCTAAAAATATATTGGATCTTGTAGAACTAATCTTTATGTTAATTAATCGTATCAAGTGAAGAAGCTGCTCCTAAGTCAAAGGAACAGCTTCAGCTATATACTCGTATGAAATCAAGCAATGCTATTTTAATAGTCTTGCAATACTCTCTGCCGTTCTTGCAAGATTTTCTTTTCCTTGAGCCAGCAAAGTGTCAATCGAAGCTGCTCCAGGGACAATCCCAAAAATGGCATCAAAACCTTCTTCGTACAAAACTTCCACATCCTGACCAATACACCCTGCCAGTGCGATTACTTTAATGTCACGGTTCACACTTTTAGCTGCTTGTGAAACTCCATATGGGGCTTTGCCAAACTTTGTTTGAAAATCAATGCCGCCTTCTCCTGTAAAACAATAATCTACTGCTTTTAACTTTTCCTTTAAATTGGTATATTCGATTACGATATCTATTCCTTTCTTCATCGTTGAATGAGTGAAAGCAAGTAAACCTGCCCCTAGGCCACCTGCAGCACCTGCACCAGCTGTATCTACTATATCGATTCCAAGATACTCTTTCACCTTGTTAGCGTAGTGACGTAGGTTTCTATCTAAAATTTGGATCATCTCTGGAGTAGCACCCTTTTGGGGACCAAAGACAACCGATGCTCCATTTTCTCCACACAATGGGTTTGTGACATCCGATGCAACCAATATATGCACATTTTTCAACTGTGGGATAACATGAGAACAATCAATTGTATTAAGTTCATTTAAATAACCGCCGCCAAACAACAATTCATTTCCATCTTTATCTAAAAATTTATAGCCAAGCGCAGCGGCCATACCCGTTCCGCCATCATTTGTTGCGCTCCCGCCAATTCCCAATATAATATCTGTAATGCCTTGCTCTATACATTCCCTTATTAATTCCCCTGTTCCAAAAGTTGTGGTAATAAGGGGATTTTTTGTTTCTTTGTTAACATGATGGATTCCGCTTGCAGATGCCATTTCAATGACAGCAGTCTTACCGTCTCCTAAAATACCATACTGTGCTAAAACTGGTGTATGAAGGGGTCCTGTAACTTCCTTTATAACTAGTGTACCGCCTGTAGCGTCTACTAGTGATTGAACCGTCCCCTCTCCGCCATCTGCCATTGGAACATGGATACATTCTGCATCAGGGATTGCTCTTTTTATCCCTGCTTCCATAGCAACACATACTTCTTTTGCTGTCATACTTTCTTTAAATGAATCAGGAGCTAATAAAAATGTTTTCCCCATTGCTTCCACCTCTTTTTATAAAATAAATCCGTATAGGATAATTGCTACAATAGTCATGGTTAAGCCAACAATACTTTCATAACCTGCCACTTTCATTCTGTCTGCCATACTCATATTCATAGCGTTGCGAGTAACATGAAAATAAGTTCCATGTGGTAAGTGGTCAATCACCGTAGCGCCAGTATGTGTCATCACTGCTGCAGCTATAGGTGCTACGCCAGTATTCAAGATTGCTTCTGAGAATGAACCAGTTGCCAAAATAACCCCTGTTGAAGTAGATGCTGTAGCGGCTGCCATTAAAGTTCCTGCAATTGGAGCAAGGAATGTGCCAGAAATGCCAGATGATTCTACTAAGGCAACTACTTGTGAAGGCAAGTCTGAAGCAGTAATCAATCCACCAATAGCACCTGCACCAATAATAATTAAAATGGTTGGTGTCATTCTATTTAAGCCAGCTGTACAATAATCCAGCAGCTTTTCTTTTTTCCCTAACGCCAGCGTACCGACAACTGCCGCAAAAGGCAAAATAAACAAGGAGTCAATGTTCAATTTTGTAAGTACATCTATTCCAAGCAATGCTCCTATTGGACTAATCATCAATAGAACAATAGCAATAATTGGTGTTATTAAAGCTTTAGATAAAGACGGCAGATTGGAGGTGTTTGCATTTTCAAGTTCTTCTGCCTCCTTATCTGTCACTTTCGTTCCTTTATACTTAATTAGCGATGCAAGGACTACTGTGACAATTACACCAAAAATAGCTGGAATTAGTCCCCCTATCATTACCTGATTAACATGAAGCTCAAATCCGCCTGCAGCAGCAATTGTATTAGGATTTGGAGATATAATATTTCCTGCTTTTCCTCCTCCGGATAAAGCGACTAAGACGGCAATCTTAGAATAACCCATTTTGTTTGCCACAGACAGAGCAATTGGTGCGACAATTAATACCGCTACGGGAATGAATACTCCTACTGCTGTAATAATCATCGTTGCTAATGCTAAAGATAACATCGCCTTTGTCCCACCGAGTTTATCAACAATAAACTTGGCAATTGTTTCTGCTGCCCCAGATTCCATCATGACACCAGCAAAAACCCCTGCAGCAATAATACGGATAACTGTTCCTTGAACACTTTGTGTCCCTGACACTAAAATCGTAATTGTCTCTGAAAAATTAGCACCACCAATAAATGCTCCAACAATCGCCCCCAAAATAAGGGAATAAGTTGGGGCTAACTTAAACAAAATTAAAATGATTGCCAGCGCCAAACCACATAAAGCTCCAATCCAACTAATTTCTAACCCAGCTGCCATAAATAATCCTCCTAATCTATTAATCTTGACAATAACGGTCTATTACATTCGAATCTCTCCAAAAATCATCCTTTGTTCTGCCCTTGTTTGGTAATATTACTAAAATTGGTGTATACCCCTTATAAACCAATTGCAAATAGAACTGTTTGAATACGGTTTCATTTTATTGTATTGTAAGCCCTTTAACAATTGATAAACCAACCAAATTTCCTTGTTCATTTGCACAAAAACTAAGTTAAAAATATATAAACAGTTTCTTTATCACCCTTATAAAAAGAAGAATTTTCTTCATGCAACATTACAATCTATCATGACTACTCGCTCGCTTACACTAAAATAATGTCAAAAAATCTTCCCTCCTACTAGAAAAATAAAAGAGAATATACTAAAGTTAGGAATATATAAAATTTTATCAATATTAAAATCAATCTTCCTTTAAGCGGTTCCTGCTATGATGCTCTATAGAGAAACTGAAGAACACATTTCATAAACCTCTCCATAGTTCGTTTTTTACCATATTATTTCCTCTACAAACGACAAATTTATATTTTTTTCGCCAAAATCCGCACATTCTATTGAATTATTTAAAAATGATATGTATAATAACCAATATCAATAAGTTTGGCAGGTGATTTATCATCGATGCAAATGAAATGAAAAGATTTCTATCTCAGGTATACAATAAGATTTCAAAAGATTTGTTTGGTGCTGGAACGACATTATTGAAGGTAACGATTGATCAGAATGTGATTACACTTCAAGCGAAGCATCCACGTGCCCCTCGATCTGCTGCTCTCGAAGGAGAAGTACCGAGCCTTAAACAAGAGGTTGACTTTCATCTGTCCTTACTTTTTAAGAAAAAGCTAAAAGAACAACTAGAAGAAACGACAAATTGGAATATTGAAGCGATTCTTAGGGATTATGATTCTTTCACACAGCTTGCTTTTACAAACATTGTATTAACTAAACATTAATCTTGGATTTCTTCTTGGATTTATCTAAGCAGAACGCCACTATATACAAAAGATAAGTTTAATCTTTGTTTACAAAGAAAAGACAATCTTAAGTAGAAGGATAATTCTATTTAAGCTTGTCTTTTTTTATTATTTATAGCTTACGAGAAAGATCGTTTCCTAAAGCCTAAAAAACTAAATCATTCGGAGGGTTCTAAAATGAAAATGAAAAAATTAGTTAGTGCAGTAGCCGCATCATCCTTTTTATTATTAGCAGCATGCAGTTCCGATGACACATCAAACAGTAAAGAAAAAAAAGAAAAGCTAGTTGTTTCCACTTGGGGTTTTAATGAAGATTTCTTCCGCAGTGAAATTTATGCACCATTCGAAAAAGAGAACAATGTAGAAATCGTCTTAGATACAGGTAATAATGCAGACCGCTTAAATAAAGTGAGACAAGGAAATTCAGATGTTGACGTCATCTTTTTATCCGACTATTACGCCCAGCAAGGAATTGAAGATAATGTTTTTGAAACGATTGATCGCAGCAAGCTGACTAATCTAGACAATATTTATGAAACGGCTAAAGCTCCACTTGGTGAAGAGTACGGACCTGCCTATACCATAGCGCAATTTGGAATTGCTTATAATCCAGATGAAGTAGCAAAACCCGTTGCTTCTTGGAAAGACCTATGGAGTGCAGATTTAAAGGGAAAAATTACGATCCCTAGCATTACCTCTACAACAGGGCCAATGATGGTAGACGTGGCTTCTTTAGTTAGCGGTGAACAAACTTTTAGCGAAGATAAAGCCTTTGAACAATTAAAATCCTTAATGCCAAGCGTTGTAAAAGAATATGGTCAAACTTCTGAATATGTAAATATGTTTGCTCAAGGAGAAATTGCCGCTGGGCCAATCATGGAAATGTACTTTGCTGATTTAAAAGAAGCAGTCCCTAATGCTAAATTTGTTACACCTGCTGAAGGTGGATATGCCGTTATGAATACAGTAAACATCGTAAAAGGTTCAGACCAAAAAGAACTATCAGAAAAATTCATCAACTATATTTTAGGAAAAGAAGCACAAGAAAAATCAGCTAAAAATAAAGTAGATTCACCGGTTAATACGCAAGTCGAATTAACAGAAGAAGAAGCACAAGGGTTAACATATGGCGAAGAGGTAATCACCAGCTTGCACACATTAGATATGAAATTTATCAACGATAACTTAAAGGGCTGGATTGATCGCTGGAACCGCGAGCTAGTTCAATAATAGAAAAGAGGGTCATCATGAAAGAGAAGCTGATATTGGATGTAGACACTGGCATTGATGATGCAATTGGTATTCTACTAGCTGTAAAAAGCAAATCATTTGATATTCTAGGGATTACAACTGTTAATGGCAATGTCTCCCTGGATCAAGCAACAACAAACACATGCAAAATACTAGATTTAGTAAAAGCAAATCATATTCCAGTAATAAAAGGAGCTGCCACTCCCCTCGTACGAGCACCATTCTTCGAACATCGCATACATGGAGAAGATGGTTTAGGCGGAGCACTAAAGGAGACAGCTGTCACTCATCCAGTGAGTGATGGCTTCGCTCCTGACTTTTTAATCAATTCCATTTTAAGCTTTTCGGGCGAAGTAACATTAGTGTTTACTGGCCCCTTAACCAATTTAGCTTTAGCCGTGAAAAAATGTCCGCAAATCACGAATCACGTGAAAGAAGTTATTTTTATGGGCGGGGTTGTAAAGGGACCAGGTAATGTAACGCCAACTGCTGAATTTAACAGCTATGTTGATCCCGAAGCTGTAAAAATTGTTTTACATGCAGGCTTTCCTGCTATCACGCAAGTCGGATTAGATGTAACAAGAAAAGCATTATTAACGAAAGATCATCTTCAGTTAATAACGGATAAATCTTTACAAGATTATATTGCTCAAAGTACAAATGACTATCAACAAAAATATTTTAACCGGTACGGAGTCCATGCTTGCGCTATGCACGACCCGCTCGCTGTAGGAATTGCCCTCAACAAAGGCCTAGTACAAACAGAAAAGTATTTTGTCGATGTTGAAACAAGAAGTGAATTATGTGATGGTCAGCTCGTCTGTGATTTTCAAAATCGTCTACAAAGAGAAGCGAATTTGCATATTTCCCTACAAGTAGATGCTGATGTCTTCTTCCAGATGTTTATTGATATTTTGAATGGTCACTTTGAGGAAAGGGAGTGACGTCTTGAAGAAACGATATTTATATTTACTTTTACTGCCAGGAGTATTATTTTTAACGATATTTTTAGTAATACCTATTCTTTCAATGATGGGGACAACCTTTAATGAGGGAGGATCCTTTAGTTTGCAAGGATATATCGACTTTTTTAAGGATAAATACTTTATCGATATCCTTCTTACTACTTTACGCGTTAGTTTACTCACAACTTTTATTTGTATTTTAATTGGCTTTCCAGTTTCCTATTATATTGCGAAGCTTCCTAGCAAAAGAAAGGCGGTTCTCCTGTTATTCACGATTTTTCCATTGCTGACAAGTCCTGTTGTTCGTTCCTTTAGCTGGATGATTATTATTGGGAAAAATGGTGTGTTAAATAAAACGTTATTGAGTCTAGGGCTTATCCAAGAACCTTTAAATATTTTATATACGCCTAATGCAATTATTATCGGTTTAGTTCACCTTTTTCTTCCATTAATTATCGTAACGCTTGTTGGTGTAATGGAGAATATCGACAGTGATTTACTGCGTGCAGCAGAAAGTCTTGGTGCTTCCAAAATGGCATCCTTTATGAAAATCATTGTGCCATTATGTGTTCCCGGTCTTGTAATTGGAAGTATTTTAGTATTTGTGGGCAGCTTTACCGCATATACTACGCCTGCTTTGCTCGGTGGAAAACAACGGGTTATCTCCACTTTTCTTTATCAAAATGCAATTACCTTAAATGACTGGAAACTTGCCTCTATTGTGGCAACTATAATGATTATTTGTACCTTTATCATTATTACGATCATGAATGGTGTTGCGAAAAAACTAAATCCAAAGGGGTAAACGTGTATGCAGGAAAAACATAGAGGATTGGCCCTGTTTACGATCCTTGTTTTTATTTTTTTACTTGGGCCGCTTGTAATAATATCGATTACCTCTTTTGAGAGTGGAAGTATTCTGAAATTCCCTCCAGAAGAGTTTTCCCTTAGATGGTATGAGAATATTTTTAAAGTGGAAATGTTTTTAAGCACCTTTAAAACATCCATTATTGTATCCATAGCAGGAAACATTTTAGCATTACTACTTGGTGTACCAGCAGCCTATGCGCTTAGCCGCTTTAACTTTGCTGGCAAAGGGATCATTAATGCTATCTTCGTTTCTCCGATTCTTATTCCAGGAATCGTTCTAGGTTTCTCTTTTTTGCGTTATATTGTTGTGACCTATAACCTTCCTATTTATTTATCCTTATTTATCGGTCATACAGTCATCATGCTGCCATTTATTATTCGCGTCATTTCTTCTAGTCTGGCAAACTTTGATTTTTCCATAGAAGAAGCGGCACTTAGTCTTGGTGCGAATCGAATTGGTACATTCTTTCGTGTCGTATTGCCGAACATTAAATCTGGCATTATCGCGGCTGTCATGATTGCCTTTTTAGAGTCCTTCAACAATGTGGATATTTCGGTTTATATGACTGGACCCGGTGTCAGTACGTTCCCTATTCAAATGCTGCTTTATGTAGAGAATTATTTTGATCCTACTGTTGCAGCCATCTCTGTTCTATTAATGTTCTTAACTGCTATCTTTATGTTTGTAGTGGAAAGATTAATGGGATTGTCTTATTTCACGAAAAGATAATGGAGGATAAAAATGGCTTTATTTACTTTAGAAAATGTATCTGTTGCATATGAAAAGAAAAATATATTAGAAGATTTTAATTTAAGTATTGAAAAAGGACAGCTTGTTTCCCTGTTAGGTCCAAGCGGCTGTGGAAAAACAACGACATTGCGCTTAATTGCAGGATTTTTAGAAGCAAGTAAAGGAAAATTTATTTTTGAAGGTAAAGATTATACAAAGGTTCCTGTTAACAAACGAAATTTCGGCTTTGTTTTTCAAAACTATGCGCTCTTTCCTCATCTATCTATTTTTGACAATATTGCATTTGGCTTGCGATTACGAAAAATCAACAAAAAGGAAATCGAGAAACGCGTTTTAAATATGCTGGAGATCGTAAACTTAAGGGGATTTGAACAACGATTTCCCAGCGAGCTATCTGGTGGTCAAAGACAACGTGTGGCAATCGCAAGAGCTTTAGTAATCGAACCTGATATTCTACTATTTGATGAACCACTAAGTAATCTTGATGCAAACCTTAGAGTCAATATGAGAGTAGAGATTCGCAGAATTCAGCAAGAACTAGGAATCACTACTGTTTACGTCTCCCATGACCAAGAAGAATGCTTCTCGATTTCAGATCAAGTTGCCATTATGAATAAAGGAGTCATTGAACAGCTGAGCGACCCAGCGACCATTTATCAATATCCCGAAACAAAGTTCGTTGCTGACTTTATCGGCTTTAAAAACTTCATTCCTTTTGATAAACGAATAGATCATGAGGATCATATCGAGCTTGAAAAAGCTGGATTGATCTTCAAGGTTGATCGACATGCACATATGGAAAATCTCAATAAAAAAGTGGGCGCCATTCGTCCCGATGATTTTATGATGGAGCCAAGCATAGATGCTATCCCAACGAATGGAATGAAGGGAATCATTAAAATTACGACATTCCTTGGCAGAAGCTATCAATATGTGGTAGAAACAGCCCTCGGTGATTTCACGATTAATAAAGAAATGGTTCAGCCATTTAAAAACGGACAAGAAGTAACGGTAATTATTCCACAGAATCAAATGGTACTAGTGGAATAGAGGAGGGTTTTTCGTGCAAGTAGATACACTCGTTTTGAACGGAATTGTGTTTAATAGTTATTTTAAACAATTTAGAAAAGAAAATATCGCGATTAAAGATGGAAAGTTCTTTTATATCGGAAAAAAGGGAAGAGAATTTTTCCAAGCAAAAGAGACGGTTGACGCTGATGGAAAATATATCATTCCAGGCTTAATTGATATTCACTTGCATATTGAAAGTACGATGGTTACACCTGCAACCTTTTCCTATGGATTAATAAAGAATGGAGTAACAACTATCGTTCCAGAACCCCATGAAATGGCCAATGTTTTTGGAATTGCTGGGGTAAAAGAAATGATTAAGGCAAGCAATAATGAAGTGGTCGATATGTTTTATGGCATTCCGAGCTCTGTTCCCGCTACTGCAATGGAAACGACCGGCGGCGCAATTGAAATAGAGGATATCGAAGAACTGCTGCAGACAGAGTCCATCAAATGCCTAGGCGAAATCATGAATTACTATGATGTTCTCACAAAGCCAGATTGCAAAACCAATCAAATTCTCGACTTTGTTCGCAACAACTATCCTGAACTAATAATTGAAGGCCATGTTCCTAAACTATTAGATGATGAATTACAAGGAATTGCTTTTGCTGGCGTCGGCTCCGACCATACTCACCAGACTGTGGAAGGAATGATGGAAAGAATTGCAATTGGCATGTTTTTAGAAATTCAAGAGAAATCGATGACAAAAGAAGTAATCGACTATCTCAGTGCAAATCCAGTTAAAGAACATTTTTGCTTTGTGACAGATGATGTAATGGCAGATTCTTTTCAAAGAAGAGGCCATTTAAATGTCTTGCTGAAGAAAGCTATTGCCATGGGGATGTCCATGGAGGATGCCATTTATGCTTGCACCTATACTCCTGCACAGCGGATGAGAATGTATGATAGAGGCGTTATCGCCCCAGGCAAAATAGCTGATTTTGTAATGGTGAGTAATGTCGCAGACTTTTCCATTGATGCTGTATATAAAAACGGCCAAAAAGTTTTTGAGCGAGACCTCCCTTATGTGCAGAGAGCGGTCTCCAAACAATTTCCTGCCCCTTTCTATGAAAGTGTAAAGCTTGCTCCCTTAAAGGCAGAGGATTTTGAAGTACCTATCGAAACAGAGAAAAAGAGTGTCACTGTTCGAACGATCCATGTACAAAATGGCTCTACTTTTACAGAAGAAAGACAAGATACACTTGCAGTGGAAGCAGGAAAATTACAATGGATGAATAGCGCTTATTGTTTAGTTAAAACATTTGAACGCTATGGGAAAAATAACAATCAAGCACATGGCTTAATCGGCGGTGATATTTTAAAAAAGGGTGCTGTTGCCACCACCTACTCCCATGATAATCACAACTTATTAGTAGTCGGGAAAAATAAAGCAGATATGCAGCTAGCTGCAAATGAAGTCATCAAAAACCAAGGCGGCATCTGCTGTGTCTATAACGGAAAAATTCTCTCCATGGTGCCACTACCAGTTGGAGGCATTCTATCGGAAGAACCTTTAGAAGTCATAGCATCACAAGTAGAAGAATTAACAGATGCTTTAAAGTCATTAGGTTACGAACATTATAATGTAATCATGTCATTAAGCACCCTGTCCCTGCCAGTAAGCCCAGCACTAAAAATAACAGACCACGGCTTAATTGCAGTAAACGAAGGCAAAGTTGTTTCCTTTGAAGTACTGGGGAGATAGAAGGAGTTTTGGTATAAGAGTGAGTTGGATTTCTATTGCATTTTGGTGAATTTAAATAGATTAGGCTTCTAAAAAAGACCTATAAACCCTTTTTTAGAAGCCTCATTTTACAATTAATAATATTGATATAATAGCATTAATCTCATGAAATTAAAGTTTATACCTCTTGTGATTTTTTATCAAAAAATAAATTTAGATCGGTTTTATCTGTATCTTCTGCTAAGGCATTATGTATACTATTCTGTAATAATTGCATCTTTTGTTTTTCAAAGAAAGGAACACTAATAACATTGGTTGTCCCTGATTTTTCAATTGTAAGTATAGTTTGTACACCATTCCCAGCAATCCCTATACCTATTAGGAGTATAATCAATCCAAAAATACTGGAACTTAAAGAACCTAATCCTATAAAAAATATAAATAGTCCTAAAATAATGCGTTTAATATGATATTTTGATGATAATATAGCCCCAGAAATATTTTTTAATGGAATGCTTTGTTGATCTTTTCCTGCTGGAATAAATCCTAATATTGTGTTTGATAGATTTGTTTTCACAAACCTACTATCAACTTCGACTTTTCCCTTAATCCAAAAGAATAATAAATTCATCGAGAATACTACTTCTTTCATTTTCCCATCTCCTCTTATTAATTTCTAACAATAGTACAATATTATCATAAAATGAAATTAAATAGTATTCACTTCGGGGATTATAGTTAATTATACCCATGTAATTAGACTTATTATTTTAATAAATTGAATGGAGGTTACAAAAACATTCGAAATAGCTCCGGAAAGCATGATAATTAACTGGAAAAATCCAGTGCAACGTCGCATTTTAATGATAGACCATTTTCAACTCATTACTTTAAGTCGTACTTTACTAGTTTCGAACGTCCCTATGTTTCCTACCAAGAACTTGCTATAATGGAAGTAAAGTTAAAGATTACTTAAATTATACATGTATTGGTGATGATTTTTATGAACAGGATATTATGGGCTACTTTTATTTTTGTTGTGTTATTTGCGGGACTGGCAATAGGCAGTTCACTGGAAGTGTTAAATCAAACCACTATCAATGGCATTTTCTCCATCCTTCTTTCTGTTTTTATTATGTTTCTATTAGATAGCTTCTTGCATCTGCTGTCTAATGGTGAAACAAGCTGGAAAAAGAAGCATTATAAAAGTTTGTTAGAATGGGTTGATGATGGAGGAAACGGCGGCAGAAGGCTGGAACAAAACCTTTTGAAAGACATTAAACCGAAGTATAATCTTATAGACAACCTTGAGCTTATCAAACAGGCATTCACTAAAATCGAGAAGGAAAAAAGAGAACTCTTACTAGCTTACTTTAAGGCACAAAGAAACTCAGTTTCCCTTCCTGCCACCATTATGGCCATTTTATCTACTCTATTCGCTGGTATCCTGTTGTATTTTATTCAACACCCAGAGATATTCCGTATAGAAATTAGCGTAAATGCTGACTTTGCTTTCATTGTACAGCTATTTACTTGGATTTTCTTTTTTATCATTGTGATGTATCATCTTGTCAAAATGAATAAAAGAGCATCCACCAAAAATGAACTATTTATCGAAATATTGGAGAAACTAAAGGACTGATTGTGAGAACGGGGGAAATATGGATACTATTACACATACTTTATTTGGTATAGGAATCTATAAAAGTGTTAATAAAGAAAAAATGACTAGAAAAGAAAAATATGCCCTGCTTGTTACATCAATAGGTGCCAGCCAAATCCCTGATATTGATGTTATCTCCCAGCTCTGGGACACTACAGGGCAGTATCAGATGTGGCATAGAGGCATCACCCATTCTATTTTTCTAGCTCCTATATGGGCTTTAATCTTTTACATGATCAATCGTTTCGCTTTTAAAATAAAAGGAATTCAATCATATTATATTGCACTTCTCGCCGTTTTCATCCACAATACTAGTGATGTATTCAACGCATGGGGAACAGGTTATCTCGAACCATTTTCATCTGTTCGTTTAACTTTTGGAACAGTTCCGATTGTTGATTTAGTGATATGGTTTATCTTTTTATTAACCTTTATTGGTTCCAAAGTGTATCCTAAAATAAAGCCACATGTATTATTCCGTATTGGCTGGATTCTAATTGTACTTCATATCGCTATCCAATCTCTTCAAGGTGCTGTTTTATATAAAAACTATCAAAAGGATTATCAGGATGTTGCCCTGTCTGCCAGCTTTATCCCTTGGCATTTTACCATTATCGGAAAAAATGCTGATACGGTCGATATCATGAATGATTCCCTTCTAACAAAAGCTAATTTTGTGGATAGACTTACTTCAAGCGATGAAGTGGACCTTGATTACCTATTTGCAGAAAATCCTGCAGCTGCAACATTATACAGATGGTCACCATTTGTAGTTGTAGTAGATGACGACAATCGAATCGGCATTTATGATCCGCGCTTTTACCGAAATGGAGAATCTTTTTTGGGAGAGTATTTAGATAAATAATGTTTTCCATTGATAGCTATCGAAATAAGCTTGGACTGGTAACGATTATCTTGAAGAAGCTCACTGATGGCCCATACATGGATCTTCAGCAGGAGTATTAGATTTAGCCGTAAATGAGAAAACTCGTTATTTTCTTCGGAAAAATGGGATCACTGTAAAAGTGAAAAAGTTGAGGTCATCTTTTTTCCAATTGTGATCAAGTTCAAGTAAAGCTAAATGGAAATAGGATACTATTAAAGTTTGATGAAAACTTTGGTTATTTTGTTACAAATGTAGCTGCAACAGATCCCTATCAATGCTTTGGGAGGCTAAGTAGTCGAGCAAGAATTATTCCCTGTTTTTTCCCCTGCCCAATTAAAATTAGATATATGGGAAATTCCAGAAATTTTTAAGAATGTACTAAAATCAGTGTTTCCTGATAACGATTAATAATATCGCTGAATCTCTGCTGTAACATATAATAAATACTGGATTTCCGCTTGCAGATGTCCTCCTATTATTCCAGTAGTTTTAGTACTGTATGGTTAAAATCAAGAAATCGCCAGTTTAACCGGCGATTTCCCTTTACTTAAAAGTATCCTTTTCTAATTTCTATTGATAAAGTCAGAAGTCCTCCATTGTCATCTGCTAATATTCCTAATTACCTCTTCTATCAAAGCTCCGCCCCATTACTCTTAATTACTTTTTGGTACCAGTAAAAGGAATCTTTTTTAATTCGTTTGTAGCTTCCATTTCCTAGATCGTCTGCATCGACATAGATGAAGCCGTATCTTTTGCTCATTTGGGAGGTAGAGGCACTTACGATATCTATGCAACCCCAAGATGTATATCCCATCATCTCTACCCCCTCTTTGCATGCCAGATTCATTTGCTCAAAGTGTCTACGGAAATAATCAATCCGATAATCATCATGTACCTGACCATCCACTAGTTCATCAATTGATCCTATGCCATTTTCCACTACAAATAATGGAAGATGATAACGATCATATAAATCAATGAGGGAAATTCGCAAGCCGACTGGATCTACTTGCCAGCCCCAATCGCTAATATCCAAGTATGGATTTTTCACACTTGTTATTAAGTTACCACCAACCTTTTCCATCGATTCCTCATTAACACTTTTAATCATCGACATATAATAACTAAACGATACGAAATCTACTGTATGCTGTTTGAGAATTTCTTCGTCCCCCTCTACCTTTTCTATGACAATATTATTCTCTTCAAAATATCGTTTCATAAACAACGGATACTCGCCAAACACTTGAACATCGGAATAAAAATAATTTTCTCTATTATGCCTTTGGGCAAGTACTACATCCTCAGGATTAGAAGTTAGTGGGTAAGCAAGGGTCCTCGTTAACATACAGCCAACTTTTGCGTCTTTGATCATTTCATGCGCATATTTAGTAGCTAAACTGCTGGCAACAAATTGATGATGAAGAGCCTGATAAATGGCATTTTCTGCTTCTTTTTTGCTAGAATACTTTTCTTCTACTACACCGACAGTAGTAAAAGGATGTCTGAAAACACTATCGATTTCATTAAACGTCAGCCAATATTTTACATACTGTCCAAAGTGGTCGAAACAAACTTTCGCATAATTTACAAACATATCTACCACTTCTCTTGAGACCCATCCATCATAATGGTTGACTAAATACAATGGCATTTCATAGTGAGACAAAGTAACAAGAGGCTCAATATTTCTTTTTCTCATTTCTTTAAAAAGACGAACGTAAAAGTCAATTCCTGCTTGAATAGGTTCCTTTTCTGTACCGTTAGGAAACAATCTGGTCCAAGCAATCGATACACGTAAACATTTCATGCCCATTTCTTCAAATAATGCCAAATCTTCTACATATCGATGATAAAAGTCAATTCCTCTTCTTTTTGGATAATAGACTGTATCATCTGTTTTCATTGCTTCTTCAATTTGCTTTGGACTTACATGCCACTGGCTGACATAGTCCTTTTTATCAATATTTGGTTTATACTTGGCCACATCTGCAACCGACATCCCTTTCCCGTCTACATTCCAAGCTCCTTCTGCCTGATTGGCAGCAATTGCTCCACCCCATAAAAAATCTTTCGGAAAATAACTTTTCATTGCCATTTATCTCTCCACCTTTTCTACTGATTGAAGAAGTTCTAAGTCTTCTCCATTTGATTCAATGATTCTTTTATAATAGTAGAAACTTTCTTTTCTTATTCTCTTCAGGCTGCCGGTTCCATCGTTTTGCTTATCGACATAAATAAATCCATAGCGCTTTTCCATTTCTCCTGTTCCTGCTGAGACAATATCAATTGGTCCCCACCAAGTGTAGCCTATAATTTCACAGCCATCTTTTATTGCTTCTGCCATCATTTCTACATGTTCCTTTAAATACTGCATTCGCTCCACATCCATAATGCTGCCATCTTCCTCTACTTTGTCATGTAATCCAATTCCATTTTCCACGATAAATAGCGGCTTTTGATATCGATCTGTTAGTTCATTACAAACATATCGAAGTGCGAGTGGGTCAATTGGCCATCCCCATGGTGTTTCTTTTAAATATGGATTTTTCTTTCCTAGCAAACCACCAGTATTCCCTAGAATTTTCATCCCAGCCTCGTGAAGAGAACTTCGATAAAAACTAAATCCTAAATAATCACATGTTCCCTCTTTTATTACCTGTAGATCCTCTTCTCGAATATCAAGGCTTAAATGGTTC
The DNA here is from genome assembly GCF_038007605.1 of Niallia sp. FSL K6-0212. Classification (NCBI taxonomy): domain Bacteria; kingdom Bacillati; phylum Bacillota; class Bacilli; order Caryophanales; family Bacillaceae; genus Niallia; species Niallia sp. FSL K6-0212. The sequence continues at coordinate 463,305 of NZ_JBBOXL010000001.1, forward strand.
TCCTCTACAATCCGTTTAAAATAGGCAGGGTATTTCCCTCTAATATGGACATCACTATAAAACAACGATCTTCTTCTTAATTCGTTTGCTTCGAAAACATCTTTCGGATTACAAGTTGCTGGATAAATAGGACTTAAGGAAAGCATACAGCCGACTTGTAAGGACTTATCAATACCGTGCGCAATTTTTACAGCCTTCGCACTAGCGACAAACATATGATGGCTAGCCTGATACATATCTTGCAATTTCTGCTGCTCATCCTCTCCTTCAATATAAAGACCTGCAGCTAGCAAAGGAAGGGTATGTGTATGATTAATTTCATTAAAAGTCATCCAATATTTCACTAAACCATGATACCGTTCAAACACAACTTGAGCATATTGTTCGAAAAAGGCAATTAGCTGTCGATTTTTCCATCCTCCATATTTTTTTACTAAATGAAGGGGAGTTTCAAAGTGTGATAGAGTCACAACAGGTTCTATGTTGAAAGAACGCAAAGTTTGAAACATATCTTCATAAAAGGCTAAACCTTTTTCATTCGGTTCTGCTTCATCTCCTTCCGGAAAAATACGGCTCCATGCAATAGAGGTTCGGAAACATTTCAATCCAGCCTCTGCTAATATAGCAATATCCTCTTTATACGTATGGTAAAAATCAATTGCATCATGACTTGGATAAAATACACCATCACGAATCTCTAATGTTAAGTTATCAAAACGATTTTTTCCTACAGGTAAAATATCTGCTATGCTCAGTCCTTTTCCATCCTTTAAATATGCACCTTCCGCCTGATTAGCAGCAATAGCTCCTCCCCATAGAAATCCTGTTGGAAACTTACTCATACTGTTGCACCTCCACTATTTTTCCATTTCATTAAATGAATCATTTCTTGATCATTTGCTGTAATGATCTCCTCTTGAACTTCAGCAGTTAAGTTAGTGAAAATCATCATTGTTGTCGGATCATAACCAGCATTTTTTATTGCTTCTAGATCAAATTCACCCAGAATCTGGCCTTTTTCAACTGAATCTCCCACTTTTACTTTTGCATTAAAACCTTTCCCATTTAGCTCCACCGTATTAATTCCGATATGCAATAACATCTCTACACCGGTATTCGATTTTAAGCCGAAAGCATGACCAGTTGGGAATGCAACCTCAACTTTTCCATCAAACGGCGAATAAAGAATTCCTTTTGTTGGAACAATGGCAATACCATCTCCCATTGCTCTTGATGAAAATACCTCATCGTTCACATCATCTAAAGAAATTGCATGTCCAATTACCGGCAGCTCCATTTTACCTTCAGCTGCTTTTTTATTGATTATTGAATCTTGCTCCTCTTCTTTAATTCCAATAAAATATGTCAAAACCGCACTTAATATAAATGCACCAGCTATACCTATTACATAATAGATGAAGGTATCACCAAGAAAAGCTGGTAAAGTAGTCAATGCGGGAAACACATAGACAATTGCTTTTGTTTGCATGGCTCCCATGAAGGCTCCCATGATTCCTCCTGCTATTGCTTGAGCGATGAGCGGCCTTTTATATCTTACGGATAAACCATATACTATGGGTTCTGTTATTCCCCCTAACAATGCAGGTACAAGGGAAGTCAGTGCCAAGCTCTTTGTTCCTTTATTTCTGCTTCTTAAGTACACACCTAGTGCAACACCAGCACTGGCAAAGGTTGCAGCAGCAATCATTGGACGTAAAGTATCAAACCCATATGTTGCAAGATTATTAATCATGATTGGAACAATACCCCAATGAATCCCTAACATTACAAGGAATGTCCAACCAGCTCCAATGATAAGACCAGCTAGTAAACCACTCTTACTGCTAATTAAATTCATCATGCTTCCTAATCCATTACCTAATCCTACACCTATAGGACCAATGACCATCGCTGTAAGTGGTACCATAATTAGTAATGCAACCATTGATAGAGCAAATATTTGAATACTTTTGGGAATAAACCTCTTCAAAATTTTCTCTAAATGAGAATAAACGTAAATAGCTACAATTGCTGGGATTACCGTCCCAGAATAAGTCATTAAAACGGTTGGTATACCTAGAAAATCAACAGTAGTTCCATTTTCTGTTACGAGTCCTACAAAGTTAGGCTCTAATAGAGAGGCCACAATAGCTAATGAAACAAATTGATTTACTTTAAAAACCCTTGCAGCACTAATTGCTAGAAAAAGTGGTAAAAAGTAAAATACACTATTCCCTGCTGCTGATAGTATTTTATACGTACTGCCATCTGCATCTAATATGTGATACTGTGATAATAAAACAAGGAGAGCCTTGGTCATCCCAGCACCAGCGAGCGCAATGATGATTGGATTAAAGATAGAAGAGATTACATTAAAAAATCGAATAAGGAGATTGCCTGATTTTTTCTCTTCTGCCTCTCCCTCATTAGGATTATCCGAATCAGATCCTAAAGCACTTTTTATTTTGTATTTATCCATGATATACTGATACACATCTGCTACTTCATTTCCAATTACAACCTGGAACTGACCATTGGATTCTACAATGGAAAGAACTCCGGGTAATTTCTGAATCTTTTCTTTATTGATCTTTGCAATTGTCTCATCTTTTAATTTAAAGCGTAGTCTTGTTACGCAATGATATAAACTAATAATGTTTTGCTCTCCACCAACGCCGTCAATGATTTCTTGAGAAAGCTTGCCATAATCTTTTGACATGTTGAACGCTCCTTTTAATTTTTATGAAGTTTTCTAATTACACATTAAATATAGCAACATAGTTAACGTTTTCATTAAAATTTCGTTTTTTGGAAACCATTACATTTCAGGAGGGATTATTAGGTGGGGCAGCTAATTGTACGATTGCTTACTGTTCTTAACAATGAACGACTAGATTCAACTAACTATCATATCGCCATTACTCTATTAAATCATTATAATGAAATCTCACACTTAAGCATCTCTGAAGTGGCCAAGCTTTGCAATGTTTCAAAGTCTACGATCTCTAAGTTTGCCCGTTCTATTGGATTTGATGACTACTTTGATTTGAAGGATGCAGCCCCTTTTATAGAGAATCGCTATCAAAATGATTTGAATTACGTCTCCAATATTTTGTCTTCTATTGAAAAATTAGGGACGGAAAGCTACTTTGATGCCATTATCAAAGATATAGAAGCATATAAAAGAGAAATTGATTTAGAAGCCATTGACAGACTGGCTAAAGATATCCTACATTTCAAAAATGTTGCTTCCTTTGGCTTATTATTTTCGGAATCAGCCGCCTTTGATCTGCAATATAAATTAGCTTATAACGGGAAATTTATTGTCACTTTTCAAAGTGATAGGAAACAAGAGGAGTATATCGAAGAAGCGGAAGAAGATACATTAATTATCATTTTTTCTAACTCAGGAAACTTCTTAGAAAAACAACAGCTTCGGGCAGGAACACCAAAGAAAAATGTTTTTAAAAATACGAAAGCAAAAATCGTTGTAATCTCCTCCAATCCAAAGGTGAATGATTACGATTTCGTTCAAGATTCTATCCTCTTCCCACATCAAACAGATATCCAAACCCACTCCTTTATCTATCAAATCGTAATGGACATGCTCGTTTCAAGATTTAGATACTATAGAAGAAAGGAATCATAGGGACGATTCATATGAGGATAAATTATTTGTTTTTTAAACATATTTCATAAAAATAAAAGGCCAAGTAAAAGTATTTCCACTTCTACTTGGCTTTTTTATGGAGAAAGTCCTCGGAAGAACCATTCCTTTGCTTATTTCACTAGACTTTCTACTACGTCGTCAATGATTTGTGTATTGGCGATTGGACCGGAGTATAGCCAGCTTGTGTCAGGACCGTATTCATAAATGTTTCCTTTTTTCACAGCTGGAATATTGGACCATAGGGAATCTTTAAGCACTTCTGCTCCTTTACCGTCACTATTGATTAGGAATAGATGATCGGCATCCAATTGAGCAAGTTTTTCTAATGAAATGGCTGACCAGTTTCCTGTTGCAGTAGCGGATATTTCTTTTACTACTTCTGGAACCTTCAAGCCTAAATCGCCATATAGGACTGCTCCGCTTGATACATTCTCTCCGACAATAAATAATTGATTCGATACAAGCCAAATTGCTGCTGCTGATTCATCTTTAATAGATGCCTGAATCTTTCCTTTCGCATCTTCTGCCTTTTTGTTATAGTCTGCTAACACTTTTTCTGCCTCTGCCTTTTTCCCAATTACTTCTCCAATTGTTTGGAGCCTCGTGCGCCAGTCATTATTATTTTCTTTTGAAACAACATAGGTAGGAGCAAGTTTCGCGTATTGATCATATTTTGCCCCCTCTACTTGTGCGCCCGATGACATTAATACTAAATCAGGAGCAAAGCTGGACACTGCTTCATAAGGCAGTGAAGAGTCAATGGTTGGGACATCTTTTAACGAGTCTTGCAGATAAGCTTGAACCCCTTTTCCCTCTTTAATGGACCATTGAGCAACTGGAGTTACCCCTAATGATAGTAAATCATCTTCTAAGTATGAACCAATAATTCTTTTTGGCTCTGCCGGAACCTTTACTTCATTTCCAAGTGCATCTGTTAATGTACGTTCCGTTGCATCTTGGGAAGCGCCATTCTCTTTATTGTTATTTTCTTTACTATTATTATTTCCACATGCCGCAAGAACAGTGAAAACTAGTAGTAAACAAATAAATAATATTGATTTCATCTTTCGGTTATTCATTATGTATCCTCCTAATAGGTTATATTTCGATTATAAATGATAACGATTATCACTTTCAATAATAATATCGATTTTCAATTAATTTTATAGTAAAATTAATTGAAATGTTTCCTATATCGATTATTATTTAACCATTTACATACTATTATTTACTATTTTTCTCTCTATTTTATTAGAAAGTGGGTTCCTCATGAGTAAAAGTAACTCTTTTGAAAATGATAAAGCTGCTATATTTAGACCAAAAGCTGCCACTTTGGTTGTCTTAATTGGTCTTATAATGCTTTTCTTTTCTATTTGTATGTCCATCATTTTAGGAGTAGCCGATATTAACCTATCAACAGTTATACAAGGACTATTTCATTTTGATAGTACGTCCACCGCTCATCAAATTGTTTATCGTTTACGCCTCCCACGAGCACTTGCTGCTACCTTTATCGGAGCAAGCCTTGCCGTATCTGGTGCCATCATGCAAGGGATGACGAGAAACGCACTCGCCTCTCCTTCTATAATGGGGGTAACTTCTGGAGCTATGTTTGCCGTATCGATTGCCTTTGCTTTTCTGTCTGCTGTTTCCAATATGACTATTATGCTCTTTGCATTCATTGGCGCAGGTTTAGGGGCAGCTTTAGTCTTTTTGATTGGCGCACTCTCCAAAAGAGGATTAACACCAATGAAATTAGCGCTCGCTGGTACTGCTATCAGTGCCTTCCTTAGTTCCATTTCAACTGGAATTGCCCTTCGCTTTGATGTAGCTAAAGATATTAGCTTTTGGTATGCAGGAGGAGTAGCTGGAGTACAGTGGATTAATGTAAAATTACTTATCCCTGTGGCTATACTAGGACTAATTCTCGCTTTTTTCATTAGTAAATCTATTACTATTTTAAGTTTAGGTGAGGATATTGCTGCTGGTTTAGGCCAAAAGGTTGGTCTAGTGAAATTATTAGGTACGATTGTCGTTTTGCTTTTAACTGGGGCTGCTGTGGCAGTCGGGGGAACTATTGGATTTGTAGGACTCGTTGTTCCCCATATTGTTCGTTTTATTGTAGGATCGGATTATCGATTAATTATTCCTTGTTCGGCAGTTGTTGGTGCACTTTTGTTAGTGCTGTCAGATATCGTTGCACGCTTGATTCATCCTCCTTTTGAAACACCATTAGGAGCCATAACAGCGGTAATTGGCGTTCCTTTCTTTCTATATTTAGCACGTCGAGAAGGGAGGGGTCTGTAATGTCTTCTTTAAAATTAACGAACAAAAACATATATATTGTTAGCACTGCCTTACTTACGGCTATCGTTTTAGTCTTTGTTCTAAGTCTAAATATGGGAACCATAAAAATTAGTCCGATGGAAATGATAGAAGCTTTTACCGGTAAAGGCACCGTTCAAAACTTTAATATTCTATATAACTTTCGACTGCCTCGATCTGTAATTGCCGTTTTAATAGGAATGGGAATGGCAATTGCTGGAGCGATTTTACAAGGGGTTTCGCGTAATAGTTTAGCCGACCCAGGTATTATAGGCATCAATTCTGGAGCTGGCTTTGGCGTTATCCTTTATATCTTCTTTATTCAAGGAAGTGCTTTTCAAGCAGGTTCATTATCGGTTTATATCATGCCATTTTTTGCACTTGCTGGAGCTCTAATGGCTGCTGCACTCATCTACATCATTGCATGGAAGGATGGGGTTACGCCTGTTCGCTTAGTATTAGTCGGTATCGGCATTAACGCTGCGTTCGGTGCTTTAATCATCATTTTTCAATTGATGATGGATCCCCGGGATTTTACCCAAGCGACTATTTGGCTTTCCGGAAGTATTTGGAGCGCAAGTTGGAGTTATGTTCTTGCCCTTTTACCTTGGATTCTTATTCTTGTTCCGATTGCAATAAGCAAATTCCAATCCATTAATTTACTACAACTAGGTGATAATCTAGCAAAGGGTCTTGGTGTTTCGATCGAAAAAGAGCGAGGATTACTTTTGCTGCTTGCTGTCGGACTTTCAGGAGCATGTGTATCAGTTGGCGGAGGAATCTCCTTTTTAGGGCTTCTTGCCCCACATTTAGCAAGAATGCTAGTTGGTCCAAAACACCAACGACTCCTGCCGATAGCGGCACTAATAGGAGCACTTCTCCTGTTAACATCTGATATCATCGCCAAAAGTCTCATGGTTGGCTCAGAAATACCAGTTGGGCTCGTTCTATCCTGTTTAGGTGCTCCATATTTTATCTATCTTCTAATTAAAGAATGAGGAAGCAGAACCACGGTTCCTGCTTCCCTTTTTTATGGAAAAAGAATATCCCCCCTCTTATTGAATCAACAAGGAATGGACTTCTCGTATTTTTAATTTTGATATGTTTGCACGCTTATCCGTTCCAGAGAAATAGGCTAAATAGGATTCGCCGAATAATTCAATGCGAACAATTTTCTTTAAATTAACAAGAAAGGAACGGTGGGTACGATAAAAATACCACGGTAATCGGTCTACGAAGGAGAGAAAGGTTTCTGTCGTTTCATATGATTTCTTGATTGTATGTACCATTGTTTTTCGTGCGATTATTTCTATAAACAAAATTTCTTCTATTGGGATATAAACAAATCGATTACTTAATTTGATTAAAATCCGATTCCCCTTCCCGGTATGAATCTGTCTTCTACTCTTAGTATAAGATTCTTTTATTTTATATAAAAGGGATAGGAATGGTGATTCCATAATAGGCTTCTGCAAATAACCAACTGCTGAATAATTAAATGCTTCAATCGCCTGTTTTTTATCCTTGCCTACTAAAATAAGCTGGAAATCGGGGAGATAGTCTTTATAGGCACTATTAAAAATAGTGGAATGGATAGATGGTAAGTCATAATCAACAATTATAATATTAGGCTTCGCTCGATAAATTAATTCTAATAATTCTTCTCCAGTCTTTGCTTCTCCTATTATTTTAAAACTAGAATGGATAGCAATCAAATTATGGATAGATGAATTAATAGGTGAATCGATACAAGCTACCGCTATCGTTAGCGTTTCCATTCTTTCTCCTTTCTATATAAGACAACTACCCCCTGATGATCCATCTCATTAACTCCCTATTCACTGATGAAACTAACGGATTCACCTATACAGGAAGATTCAAAAAAAAGTATCGCATACCCTGTATTTTTCCTGTAATAGATATTCATCCAATAGCCCTTAATTTAAATGCCTCATATAACCTTATGTAAATATAACTTTATTTTATTCTTAATTTCAATGTCATTCTAATGATTCCATCCGACTTTTTATGATTCTCTTATATAAAAATAGCTGCCATAAGATGTTTGATCACATGTAAGTAATTGAGATCTAAACACAATGATACGGCAGCGTGCTTTTTCTATAAAAAACAATTATATTACTCCTTGTACTTAATAATTCATTAAAAAACTTTTTAGACCAGCATCTCTGGTTTTCCTAACAAAAATCCTTGGCCAAAAGGAACCTTCAATGCTTTAGTCATCGCTAAATCTGTCTCCTCTTCAATTCCTTCCAAGATAATTTTCATCTTTTCATCTGCAAAATCCATTAATAGATGAACTAGTTTTTGTTTTTCAGTGGAAAAAGCTAAATTGTTGGAAAAATAACGATCTAGTTTAAGATAGCTAGGAGAAATCTCTAAGATTTTCTCAAAATTTGCTATGCCTTTCCCAAAATCATCTAAAGCTATTTGAAACTGATTGTCTTTTAGAAAGGTAATCTTCTCCTTAAATAGAGAGGAATCCCATAGCTCTTCCTCTAATACTGTTTCATTTAATTCAAAGATAATCTTCCCTTTCATGGCTGGGAATTTTTCAAGTAAAGATAGAATCAGCGAATCAAATGATTCATGTATGATGGTTGATGGAAATATATTGATAAATAGTGGCTTCTTTCTTCTTGATGAAAGTATCTGGTAGTGTTCAATCGTATTGTTAATAAGAAAGGTATCTAATTCAGATAAATAATTCTCTTTTCTCGCATCAGCGAAGAAAGCTTCTAACGAGATGTCTGGCTCTTGGGATATACGCAGCAATGATTCATATCCGATAATCTTCCATTCTTTTATATTCCAAATTGGCTGATATACATGATAAAACTTTTTGCTTTTTAATCTTGTTATTATATCCACTTAGGGTATCCTCCAAAATAAACGAAAAGTCCTGATTTTTCAAATTTATCTAATCATACAAGTAAATTTACCGATTCTGTCAGTATTTGTCTATTGAACTTAACGCCATTTAGACATAATTTTAGTCATTTCTGTATGAAAAAGATACTTTTTAAACAGAACTTTAGCCATTTGAGAGTATCTACATAATATTCCATGTTTCGACATATTTATTTTTATTTAGGAGATATAAAAGTACTAGCTAACTTATAAAAGCATAGATACTCTTTCCTTTACCTCATTAATTTTCAACTTTGATATTTTCGCTTGTCTGTTTACTCCATCAAAATAGGCAATATACGTTTCCTTATAGGGACTAATCTCTGTCACCTTTTCTAGATTGATAATATAGGAACGATGCGACAGAAAAAATGTATCATCTAATTGAGGTAATAACTCTCCAATATTTTCCCGAGTCTCCACTATATCTTTGGCCGTATATATAACACATTTCTTGCCTATTTTCTCAATAAAATATATTTCTTCCTTTTTAATATAATACATGCCTTTATGATATTTAACTGGTAAATTATTGAAAGAGAACCTTTCTCTCTTGCTCGCTATCACTCGTTTTGCTTTTTCAATAGCTTTAGATAATCGAAAACTTCTGAATGGCTTGACCAAAAAATCAATAGCATCTAATTCCAATGCTTCTAATGCATCCTTCTCACCTTCTGCTAAAAAAATAAAATGAATTTCTCCCCCTAATTGGTAACATTGCTTCATGACTTCCAGTCCGTTCATAGATGGTAAATCTACTTCTGTTATTATCAAATCAGGCTTCCACTTCTGATATTGATAAACTAAATCATTGCCGTTATCACACACAGCAATAATTTCTATATCCTTATGATCCTTTAAATAATAACGAATACGAGCGATCACTCGTTTATCTTTATCGGCTATCATTACCCTAATTAACATAGTAACTCCTTTCTCTATGTTTCTATTAAATGCAACAGGATAGACTTATTTTCTTAAAACTTCTTATCAAAAATGAATGTTTTTATCATTACAAATAGGCAGATAAATAGTTAAACGACTGAACTATTTTAACATGTTCCTTTTCTTTAAACCAAACAAAAGTCATTAGTGAATACGCCTACTTTTACCATAAAAAAAGGGCGACTATAATAGTGACCCTTTCCACTTCGCTTATGAATGTTTTTCCAACCCTTCAATAAAAGTAGAAACCAGATAATGAAAGCTTTTATCCAGCTCTATCGGCATGCCAAATCCTTTTTGATTTTCAATAGAGGCAAATCCATGAAGAATGCTCCTTAGCCCGCGAATGGCATGAATGGTCTCTTCTTCGTTTAAATCATATGGCTTTAATACTTCTATTAATAATTGAATTATTTGATTAGCAGCCGTTTGAATTTCCTCTCCTTTCTTCGATGCCGATTCAATAGTTAACATGTAGAGCCCTGGCTGCTCTCTCGCATAGGTTAAGTAGGCGAAGCTTAGATTATGGATAGTCTCTGCTTTTCCACCTTCCATTATTGCGTTCTTTAATAACTGATATAGACTTTCTAATGCTCGCAATGTTAACAGATTCATGATATCGGGAAGCCCATTGATATGATTATATAGGGATGGAGATTTAACCTGAAGTCGCTTTGCTAGATTAGCTATCGTTACTTCCTTTAATCCTTCCGTATTGGCAATTTCGATTGCCATGGCAATAATATCATTATGTGTTATTCCTGCTCTTGGCGACATATTTATCCTCTTTCTTTTTTAAGTAATGATTCAATAGAAGGCTGAGCATTTTCCAGCAGATCTCCATGCCCAGTGGCTAAAAGACTAATATTTAGAGACAGCACTTTCTTCGCACTCTCAATGGCTTTCTCCTTATTCCAGGTTGCCAATGCTGGAAAAGGAAAGAAAGTCCGAAATTGACCACTTATAGCAAAGCCTCCTCTTGTATGAAAAGCATCTCCAGTAATCAAACTATTATCTCGTTTATCGAGAAAGCCAAAGCTCCCTGGTGTATGTCCTGGTAAAGAAATACTTATTAGCGAACCAATTTGATCCCCATCTTTTATTAGCACATCTGGATTCGTCTTGATATTTTTAGGTAAACCCCCTTTTAAAACAAAGGGTTCCTCTTGCTTGTCAATAGTATGATCCCCGCCTAATATGCGAGCATCTCGTACAGATATATAGACTTTCGCATCTGGTAATCTTTCTTTTAGGGCATCTAATGAGCCAATATGATCTCCATGGGCATGAGTAAGAATAATCTTCGTAATCGGTTTATTCAGTTTTTCAGCAAATAAGAGAATTTTTTTATAGCTGAAAGGCAAAGCTGTATCAATTAATGTTAATTCTTCCCCTTCCTCGACGAGATAGCAGTTCACTGGAAAAATTCTTGGCAAAAAAGTCAATTGATATAAATAATTATGGTGGATAATTCTCAATAGTCAAACCTCCTGATTAAAAAAACTAATGGTATTAGTTTCATTTTAACTAATGCTATTAGTTTTAGCAAGTCATTGTTTTTTAAATAAAAAAATACTCTTCATGTCCGAGAGTATTTTAAAAAACACCTTATTATTTGTTATCCTTTTAAATCTCTCTTTTTTTGCCGCAACGCACACACTTATTGGAGTAATAACTAAATTTATGGCGTCTTTTAAAAAAACAGATAATGGAACCTAGTCTCACTTTATCATCTCCATCCCCAATAAATAATTTGAGTATCCAATTATCTTATTCTGTGATGTTGCGCCTATGAAAGATTTAAGCCGCTCTCTATATATTGTATTCATTATATAACAACATATTAATAAGATAAAAGGTAATACTGTTAATTTACTGTATATTTTTAATATTTAAATAGTAATTTGTGCAATTACATTTCTCTTTTCTTATTTTATTTTTATCATGGATGAAATATGTAAGATTTCATCTATTAAAATAAATATTTTTTATAACAATCGATAGGATTTATTTTCAGCATCTTGTACATAATAAATCATTGGTGAAAGCATAATATTTGAATTAAATAGCGGCTGGTGGTAAGTTTTTAGACAAACATATATTTTATTGATGAAAGAAGGCAAAAATATGAAGGATCTATTTTCTCCTTTTTCTTATAAAGGATTAGAATTAAAAAACCGAGTGGTAATGCCTCCAATGTGTCAATATTCAGTGGAGAAGAAAGATGGAATTGCAACAGATTGGCATTATGTTCATTATGTAAGCCGTGCGATTGGCGGTGCTGGATTAATTATTATTGAAATGACTGATGTAGAACCAGATGGCCGTATTACAGATAACGATTTAGGTTTATGGTCTGATGAGCAAATTGCACCATTGAAACGTATTGTCGATGCTTGTCATCAATATGGCGCAAAAGTGGGTATACAAATTGCACATGCTGGTAGAAAAGCAGAAGATGCTCCACAACCAGTATCAGCATCTGCTATTCCATTTGATGATAAATCAAAAACTCCAAGAGAATTAACAACACAAGAAGTAAAAGAAATGGTAGAAAAATTCCGCCAAACAGCTGCCCGTGCAATAAAAGCTGGTTTTGATACTATCGAGATTCATGGTGCACATGGATATTTAATTCATCAATTCCAATCTGCCTATACAAATAAACGTACAGATGAATATGGTCAAGATTTGACGAAGTTTGGTGTAGAAGTCATTAAAGCGGTGAAAGCAGAAATGCCGACTGACATGCCACTAATCATGCGTGTTTCTGGTAAAGAGTATGTAGAAGGCGGATACGATATTGAAGACAGTGTTGCTTTTTCTAAAAAATACGAAGAAGCTGGAGTAGATATTTTCCATGTCAGTGCAGGTGGAGAAGGCCCAATTGCAGCTGCTGGCAGACCTGGGACACATGTTGCCTACCAAGTTCCTCTAGCTCGTGCATTTAAACAAGAACTAAATGTGCCCGTTATTGCTGTTGGAAGACTGGATTCAGCAGAACTAGCAAACTCTGTTATTGGGAACGAGGATGCAGACCTTGTTGCTGTAGGAAGAGGAATGCTTCGCAACCCATATTGGACTATCGAAGCAGCGGCGCAATTGCGCAAAGAAACAGAAATGCCAAAACAATATGCTGTTGCCTTTCCCAAAAGATAAAATTCCAAAAGTGCCTGAGAGTTGATCTCGGGTGCTTTTTTGTGGGGAATCGGAGGGAAGGTTCTTCTGTTTCCATTTAGACTTGCTATTAAATAAGGATTCCATAGAACCATCCCTCCGGTTTCTTTACATACCTGTTTTATACTTCTTTTCACTTGAGGATGTATTTTTGGTGTCATGTTTTGCCTTTTCTTCTCTTTGTTCTTCTTTTAAATCTTCCATTGGAATGGAATCAACTGTCTGCTCTATCTCAAACTTATCAAATAAACTTTCATTTTCTGTAGGGTATTGTTCTGGATTCTCCATATTCATCTGTGTCTTATTCGAAGTAGATTTTCCTTTATTCTCAGCCATCAGCGTCACCTCCCTATTTATATTATTTATACCCGGGTTTCATAGAAAGTACTCAGAGGTTCTGCTGTTTCCCATTAAGAATAACTGTAATGATGGGGACCACAAGAACCGTATCTCTATCTGCCATTAATCTCCTATTTTTTTAAAATAATTATTAGTTTATAATTATTTTAAAAGGAGGCTGAATAATGGCTAAACAAGCACTTATCAATAAACAAAAACGTACTGCTAAATATAAAGTACAAGAATATACACGATGCGAACAATGCGGAAGACCTCATTCTGTATACCGCAAATTTAAATTATGCCGGATTTGCTTAAGAGAATTAGCCTACAAAGGCCAAATTCCTGGACTAAAAAAAGCAAGCTGGTAATATAAAGGGGAATCACGAGGATGTTTTTCTAATTCCCTTTCGTGGTTCTCTTCAAAAAGAGAGACAGTAAAACGTTCTCGTCGCTTCCCCTAATGATATATATGCTCCTATTCTAAACTTAGGTACGTTTCAACATTATCTATTAAATCCGTATAATTCACATTAGTATAATCGGTCACATCCACTTCAAAAAGTCTCCCTAAATTGAATGTGTTATAACCTCTTGTTTTACATCTTTCTATGAACTCTTCATAAGTTAGTAAGTTATCTGCTTTTTCTCTATTAGTTAAATAATCTCCCTTCTTATAAGAATTAACTATATGACTTAAGTGTCTAGTTGGATCTAAGTCTCGTTTTTGCTGACGCTCATATAATATATCCAAATCTGCGATTAACCTAATGGTAATAACTTTATAGTTATAATTTCCGCTTAATTTTTCTAGATAAGTTTTTTGTTTACTGCTAAAAGGATAATCTGAAATAATGCCGTTACCTCTTTTCATTTGCTTTTCCATTATTTCATAGTATTTTTCCCATGCTATTCTTTCAATTTGTTGCTTCTCTTTTATATTACGAAAGCCGTACCTATCGAAATAGTCCTCTTTTATATCGTCTGGTGAAATCCTGACTAAACCGCCTAGCTTCTTTTTAATAATATTACTTAGAAAAGTCTTCCCAGTTCCTGGATAACCCGCTAATAAAATTAAGACCCCATTCATTTCTAATCACCTCTTCCACTATTCATACAAGAAAAAAGAGTACTTTTTTTAAATACTTGTACTCTCTTCTCGCAATAAGGAGCAATATTTGGGGTAATTATAAGACGTTATTTATAGCCCCTTCCTTATTCATGAAAATTTCTATTTTATGTTTTACAATTTCCTTTACAGCTTCATTACATGGAATAATATTGTGTCGCAGGGATTTATTTTCTTTTGTTTCATCAAAATATTTTTTTGCTGTTTTTGTCCAAGTCACCAGTAATTCTGTACCTACATTAAACTTCCGAATACCGTTATTTATTAATTCGTGAATATCGTTTTCCTTTACACCTGTTCCTCCATGAATAACTAAAGGTACATCTACTAATCTGTTGATTTCTTTCAATAGCGGTATATTTACATCTGTTTTTGATTTGTATTGTCCATGATTGGTGCCAATGGCAATTGCCAATGCATCTACTCCTGTTGCTTTTACAAATTTCAAAGCATCCTGCGGATCTGTATAAATCTTGTCACTCTCCTCCACATGAATTCCTTCTTCAGTTCCCCCGATAGTTCCTAACTCTCCTTCTACAGATACACCATGCTGGTGAGCATATTCCACTACTGCACTTGTCTTCATAATATTTTCTTTAAAGGGCAAGTGAGAACCATCAAACATAACAGATGTATACCCTTTATCTATCGCTTCTTTAATGTCATTGAAATCACGTGCATGATCCAAATGGAGAACTACATCTACCATCTCCTTAGTAGCCATAGACTTACAAACCGCTACTATGTTTTCATGCCCGATATATTTAGCCGTATCTATACTTGTTTGGATAATGATAGGTGCGCCCATTTCCTTTGCTGCCCGTATCATTTCTGGCAGCATCTCTAAATTATGTGCATTAAAGGCACCTACTGTATAATTTAGTGCCTCGGCTTTACGAGTAACTTCTTTTAATGTTGTATACATATTGTGATTTTCCTCCCTAAATAAGTATCACTTAACACCACGGGTAACATCTTTTGAAATTTGCATCAGCAGATCTATTTTATTCAAAAAAGTCTGTAAATTATCGACATCATTACTTTCCGCTGCTTCTGCTCTTTTTTTGTTATATAGCTTTAGTAATGTTTTAAAGCTTTCTCCAATTGTTTTTTTCAGCTGAAGACTTTTTTCTAGTGAAGCTATTGCATTCTCTTCATCACCAAGCTCGTAATAGGCTAAACCTATCTCTTCAAAGACCCTTGCCTGATTCTCAATAGTCAACGACTGTACTTCTATTGATTTTCTCGATATAAAACCTAATAATTCTTCTTTCTGATCCTCCGTAAGCTTCTTTTTCGATATGGTATTCTCGTTTTTATTTTTCTCTGATTTTCTTTTAAACCACATAATCATTCCCTCCAAATCCAGTTAATTCCTCTTAGAAGGCCTTCATTAATGGACCAATCAGCCATGCATATAATAAAGCAACTGTTACAGTATCTACATCTGTTGCTGTTGCATTGACAAATCCCATAGAGTTAAAAATGGTTACTAATAGTGCCGGTAATAAGGTGATAAAAAATCCGTGGAATATTCCTCCTATAATGGCTCCTCGTCTTCCACCTGTTAGATTTCCAAAAATTCCTGCTGTCCCCCCTGCAAAGAAGGCGGTTAATATCCCTGGTAAAATCATCGCTAAACCAAAGATAGGAAGAACAAACATCGCAATGATTGATCCAATGACAGTCGTAATAAAACCAACAATTACCGCATTAGGACTGTAAGGAAAAAGAACTGGACAATCAAGTGCAGGCTTTGCATTTGGAACGACACGCATAGCTATCCCTCTGAACGCCGGGACAATCTCCCCTAATAACAAGCGCACCCCTGATAACAGTACATAAACTCCTACTACAAATTGGATGGATTGCAAGAATGCATACATGATATAATTCGTGCTTCCAGAAAAAGTAGAAGCAAATTCCTCACCGGCAAAAATAGCTGTAATAATGAATAGAGGAACCATCACTGTCATTAAGGAAAGATACGTATCTTGCAAAAATTCTAATTGAGAAGGCAGCTTTATATCTTCCACTGATTTTTTCTTTTCGCCTTTTTCCCCGAATACTTTTGCTACCCCAGCTTCAAAAACATAACCAATTGTACAAAAATGTCCTAATGCAATCTCATCCATACCCGTAATTTTTCGTACAAATGGCTGAGCAATTGCCGGCATAGCGACCGCAAAGATTCCTCCAATTAAACCGCCTATCAGTATTAATGCTAATCCGCGTAAGCCAGCAAAATATCCAAAAACAGTGGTCATAGTAGCCATCCATAATATCGCTTGACCTGTAAGGAATATATATTTCCATCTAGTGAATCGAGCTATCAGAATATTAAAAACAAATATAGCTAAAAAGGTAAGTGCAATATCGCGACCTAACCCCAATTCATTCATAGCCTGACCATTAATAGCCTCTATGGAGGGAATAATCCCTTGCATATGAAAACCTTCTGTAAAAATCTCTCCGAAATACAGTAAACTTCCTACAATAATACTGGAGCCAGCTGATAAAACCATAAATCCTAACAATGTCTTTAAAGAACCCGATATAATTTGTCCAGTCGATTTTTTTTGTAAAATAAGTCCAAGCATCGCAATTAAAGCAACCGTAATAGATGCTTGCGTTAAGATATTTTGGATGATAAAGTTGATGACGCTCATTTTTATCCCTCTCTCTACCTATTTATTAAGATAGCACACCTTTTTCTCGTAAAACCGGTGTTAGTTTTTCTTCAATTTCTTGTTTTGAAACAATATTTTTCAAATAGATGATGTGAGTTTTGGAAGGATCAATAGTGAACTTTTCGAATTGAGTCTGGAAGTTTTGTGCCGTAATAATAATGTCTGGTTTTGCTGCCGCGCTTGAGGAAATGTCACTGTGATCTAATTTTGCATTTACTTTTAGTTTATTTAACACATCCTCCGCTGCCATCTGACACGCAAAGCTGCTTCCTAACCCAGCACCACAGACAAATAAAATATTTAACTTTTTCAATTAGCATTCTCCTTTAACTTTTTAATAGTTTGATAGCATTAGCAAAATCAATTTTTATTGCATGAATTCTTTTCAAACAACTCTTGCTTAAAAATAGCTAGATTATCTGCATGGATTAATCTTTCTACCTTTTGTTTATCATTTATCAAATCAACCAAGCTCTTCATTATGTTTAGATGAGAGTAAGAATCTACAGCTGCTAAGCAAAAAATAATTTTCACAGGATCATTTTCTTCATTTCCAAACATAATTGGTTCTTTCAATGTCATCACACTAATTCCTAATTCATTCACACCGTCTTCTGGTCTAGCATGCGCAAGCGCCAAGTGCTTCCCTATCACAATATAAGGACCGTATTCTTCAACAGAATGAATCATTGCCTCAATATATCTAGCTTCGATAACTTGCTCCGTTACTAAAGGGAGAGAGACTCGCTCAATCACCTCCTTCCAATCTTCACATTCTTGATGGAGTATAATATTCTTATCCCTGAGGATATCTTGTAACATTGGCTGAATCTCCCTTGTATTAAATTTCAAGCGGTGTTGTTTAAAGGTATCTACTAGGTTCAGATAGCTCTCCGCTGTTATCTTTGCACCGCACGCTTCCATTAAGGTTAGTATGTCCTGCAGCATCTTGGTTGCATCTCTTTCATTAGACACTAATCTTCTTTTTTCTTTATTTTGTTCTAAGAAAGCATCAATCTCTTTTTTATCACTTTCTCTTAATATAGGATTAAGCAAAAGGGAGGGTTTCTTAGAATAGTCAATCGGAATGGTTGAGAAAATAATGTCTACATCTAACTTGTCGATAAAAGACAGTTCATAGGAACTCAAAACAGTGACTATCTCTATATTGAATTGCTCCTTTAAATTTGCCGCCAACAGCCTTCCTGTAGAAATACCGTGATTACAGACAACTACCGCTTGATAAATATACTGCTCCTCTTGCTTCATCCGACTTGTCGATGTAGAAAAATAAATAGTCAAAAAGCCTATTTCATCCTCTGATAATGGTTTCTTTATATAACTTTCTATATGGTTACTAAATCCTGCTACCGCTTGATAGATCCAACTATAGGATTCCTTAATTGTCTCTTTTAATGGATTGAATACCTTTATGTCATTCCTTGCTCTACTGAGTAAGCCTGTAATATGTTTATACAATCCCTCATATAAATCTTCTTCTTCCAAAGAGAAAGGGATAAGTGTTACTTTCTCCACATGAATGATTAGTTGAATTGTCAATAGCTGTGCTGTAACCCAATCGAGTGAATTACTCATATCTTTCGAATCAAAAGATTCAATCGTAAAGGCAATATATTTCATTTCTGATAGGGAGGGATATAGCTTAAAGCGCTCACAAATTTGATCGATAAAATCTCTAATTTGCCCTTCCGTTAATTCTCTTTTTCCTTTTACCGTATCACTAATGGTATTGCCATCATGTATCCGTCTAATCCAAATGGCTAAAAATAAGATAACTTGATTATGATATAAAGGATTAACATCTGGGTTCAACTGCTTCAATTGCTGGTTATACAATTGTGCAATAATCTTTATCCGTTCTCTTTCCAAAAAGTTTAATACTAGCCTAGCCTCAAAATTAATTTCCTTCGGCATTCTGCTCGATAGCGTTATATAATCGAAATCTGTCCGATTATTAATGACATCAAAAAGCATCGACCGAATAGACCTTTCATCCCCTTGTAAAACAACTCCTTGCTTCGGAAGACTTACGACTTGAATACCATACTTTTTTAAATGCTGACGTATCTTACGCATATCTTCATCCACTGTACTTTTCGATACTTGTAAACGTCCTTCCATTTCATATAAGAGAGTGGTTTTACTAGTATCAGCAATATCTAAAAGTAATACTAAGAAACGCTCGTCAGGATGGTAATATTCTTTCGTTCCTTCCGCATTCATTCGCTCCAATAAGGTTTTTGCATCTCTATGTGCCAGAGTAAGCTGCATTCCCTTCCCTCTTTTTGTGGTAACCAGTGAATAATTGTTGCTTTGGAGAAACTCATTAATTAGCATTAATTCATTTCGCAAGGTTCGTTGGCTAATATGGTATTCATTACTTAAATCTTCTAAAGTTAAATACGTATTTGCCGTTAGAAGTCTTTTCAATACTTGTTTTGTGCGTTCCTTCATGAAAAGTAACCCCTTTCATAATTTGATTATAATTAACTGTTTATAAGAAGTTTAGTATATGTTTTTGCAACTTTAACTGGCAAAAATGTAAGCGATTAAATAATTATTCATATGCATAGTTATTGCATCTTCATCTCATTATCAAAAAAATATGAAATATGATAAATTACATAATTGTAGGCGTAGAAAGTGTCCAGAAAAATCGAACTGGATTATAAATAGAAAGTTCAAATGTTAGTTATTAAAAAAAGGGAGAACCATCCCTCCGCTTCCTCAAAACCCAAATAATCCCACTTTTTCCTATTACTTTACCGTTTAATCTGCTTAAAATCGTCTATATATAAGAAAAAAGGAGGCGTTATAGATGGTTAAAAATGAAGATTTAAAAAACAAAACAGTGGATCGTGATTTTAAAATAACAGAGGAACAAAAAGAGAAACAGCAAGAAAAGAAAAAAGAGGATAAAGAGAAATAATGGTAAAAAAGAGTACTTGCTCTTTCAGGAGCTAGTACCCTTTTTTATGATTTAATTTTTTGCTGAACTTTTATTTTCCCTCTACTACTTCTCTTAATATTTCATAAGAGCGTTTCTGTTTTTCAGGATCAAAAATATAAGAAACTGCCATGATTTCATCGACATTAAAGCGTTCCTGGAAAGCTGTAAGCTGGTTGCGAACGGAATCTTTGCTTCCTAAAAGAGTCACGCTAGACATGGATCTGGCCATTTCTTCTTCTTGTGGATTCCAAAGACCATCTAAACTATTCACCGGTGGCTGAAGCGGCATTTGTGTTCCCCGTACAACATTTAGGAAAAATTGATGAGTAGACGTCTGCAAAACAGCCGCCTCTTCATCTGTTTCAGCGGCAATCAAATTTAAACAAACCATCATATATGGCTTATCCAAATACTTCGAAGGTTTGAAACGCTCACGATAAATCTTGATTGCATCCGCCATATATCTCGGTGCAAAATGAGAAGCAAACACATAAGGCAGTCCTAGACTTGCCGCTAAATAAGCTGAATCAGTGGAAGAACCAAGAATATATATCGGTACATTTGTACCAACACCCGGATGTGCTTTCACATAACCTTGATCCTCTTCAGGTCCAAAGTACGTTAGAAGAGCATTAACATCCTCTGGGAACGTATAGACGGAATCCTTTTGTGACCGTCTTAACGCACTCGCAGTCAGCATGTCGGTTCCTGGTGCTCTGCCAAGTCCTAAATCTACTCGATTTGGATAAATCGTTGCCATCGTTCCAAATTGTTCGGCAACTACCAATGGAGAATGGTTCGGAAGCATCACGCCGCCAGATCCTACGATAATGCTGTCTGTATGTTCAAGCGTATGCTTAATGAGAATAGCTGTTGCCGAACTAACAAGTGTAGATGTATTATGATGCTCAGCAATCCAATAACGTTTATAGCCCATTTTCTCTGTTGCTTGAGCTAAATCCACCATTGATTCAATAGCTTCGTTAGAAGTTTGTCCCTCACGAATCGGGGCAAGGTTTAATACAGATATAGGTATATTTAAATTTGCCATTTTGCAAGATCCTTTCTTGTTTAAGTCATTCTTAATCATATCAATTGCTTAACAAGAAAAAAAATTATTTGCTTGAAGGAATAGGAGTAAATTATAAAGGAAGGTTAGAGAAAAACAAGAAAAATTTCAACCCATTACCTATCTAACAAAAATATCTCTTCCCCGTTTTTCTCAGTCTCCATGTCTTTTCTAAAAAAGACAAAAAAGCAGAAAAACTGCTTTCTCTGCTTTTTTTATTTCTATTTACAATGTATACTGTTTCTCAAAATAATTCTGATATTCCCCGCTGATGATTTGCTCCCACCATTCCTTGTTGTCTAAATACCATTGGATCGTTTGGGCAATGCCAGACTCAAATGTATAGGTTGGTTTCCAGCCTAATGCTTCTAATTTTGTTGGGTCAATCGCATAGCGTTTATCATGTCCTAGTCGATCCGTTACGAATTCGATTAAGTCTTCTGACTTGCCTAGTGTACTAATGATTGTTTTTACTACTTCTAGGTTTGTACGTTCGTTATGACCGCCAACATTGTATACTTCTCCATTTGCACCTTCATGCAGCACTAAATCAATTGCCGCACAATGATCTAATACGTGTAACCAGTCACGAATGTTTTTACCGTCTCCATAAACAGGAATCTTTTGTTCATTCAACACGCGAGATATCGTTAATGGAATTAATTTCTCTGGGAAATGGTATGGTCCATAGTTGTTGGAACAACGCGTAATATTGATTGGCAAGCCAAATGTTTCATGATAGGCACGAACAAGCATATCGGAGGATGCTTTACTTGCACTGTATGGGCTATTTGGCTGTAATGGTGTATCTTCTGTAAAGAAGGTTGTTGGATCAAAATCCAATTCACCATATACTTCATCTGTCGATACATGAACAAATTTTGTTACCCCAATTGCCTTTGACGCATCCAGTAATACTTGTGTACCTAGTACATTAGTAACCACGAAAATTTCAGGGTTGGTAATCGAACGATCGACATGGCTTTCTGCTGCAAAATGAGTAACATAATCAAACTTTTCTTTTTCAAAAAGTGCGAAAATGGCCTCACGATCTGCGATATCTGCCTTTACGAAATGATAGTTATCCTTCGCTTCGATTTCCTTATGCTTCGTTAAATCTCCTGCATAGGTTAATAAATCTAAATTATAGATATCATAATCGGGATATTTGTTGACCATATATTGAACAAAGTTACCGCCGATAAATCCTGCTCCACCTGTTACTAGTACTTTCTTTCTTGCCATTTAATTCACCTCTTCTTGTAATTCAGCGATATATCGCGTTAATGCATCCTGCCATGCAGGAAGACGAGTAAATCCATTCTTCTCTAGCTTGTCCTTTGACATCCGGGAATTCTTTGGACGAACAGCTTTAGTCGGGTATTCTTCAGTCGTAATGCTATTTACTTTCACGGCTTTTCCCGCTACTTGAAAAATTTCTTTCGCAAAGTCTGCCCATGTAGTAAATCCTTCATTAGAAGCATGATACACGCCATACTTCTCCGTTTCAGCCATATCTAGTAATAGCTTCGCTAAATCAAATGTATACGTAGGAGAGCCATATTGATCCCCGACTACATTCAATTCCTTTCTTGTTTCCGCCAAACGAAGCATCGTTTTAATAAAGTTATTGCCGTTGATGCCAAATACCCAAGAAATACGGACAATGAAGTACTTATCTAATAAGCTTTGTACAGCTTTTTCACCTTCATGTTTCGTTATTCCATAGTAGCCAACTGGATTAGCTGCATCTTCTTCTGTGAAAGGCTCTATCCCTGTTCCTTCAAAGACATAATCGGTGCTAATGTAAATAAATTTAGCATCCACGCTTTTAGCCGACGCTGCCAAGTACTTTGTCCCATTTACATTCACATCAAAGCAGACATCCTTGTTATCCTCTGCGTTATCGACTGCCGTATAAGCAGCACAATGTATGACCACATCTGGCTTTACGGTATGTATATAGTTTCGCACCTGCTCTTCTTGCGTAATATCCAGTTCCTTATGACCGACGCCAATCATATCAAATCCACGCTTTTTTCCTTCTAATACCACATCATAACCTAATTGACCGGAATAGCCTGTCACTAAAATCTTCATTTATTCTCACCAAAAGTAAAATTATTATCAGCATCTTTCAATAATGGTGCTTTTTCATCTTTTTCTGAAAGAACCGGCGTAATTTCTAATGGCCATTCAATGCCAATTTCAGGATCATTCCAACTAATTCCTCGATCACAATCAGGGGCGTATAAGTTGTCGACTTTATATTGCACTTCCACATCATCCGTAATCGTCATAAATCCGTGCGCAAACCCTTGTGGGATTAATAATTGCTTTTTATTTTCAGCAGAAAGCTCGATTCCAAACCACTTACCGAACGTAGGGCTACCTTTGCGAATATCTACCGCCACATCAAAAATAGCCCCTTTTGTACAGCGGACTAATTTTGTCTGTGCCTTCGGGTTTAATTGATAATGTAAGCCGCGAAGCGTTCCTTTTGTTGCCGAAAACGATTGATTATCTTGGACAAAACGAATATCGATTCCTGCCCTTTGGAAGATTTCCTCATTATAGGTTTCCATGAACCAGCCACGATGATCCCCGAATACTTTTGGTTCCACTACTTTTAATCCTTGGATAAATGTTTCTGTAATTTGCATCCTATGCACCTCAAATCTACTTAATATTTAATATCGCCTTTTGCCACTTTTAATAAATATTGTCCATAACCTGTTTTAGAGTAGAGATTTCCTTGTTCAATTAGCGAATCGTTGGTAATCCAACCATTGATGTAACCAATTTCCTCTGGTGCAGCAATCTTAATTCCTTGATGGTCCTCAATTGTCCGAACAAAATTAGAAGCCTCTAATAAACTTTGATGCGTTCCTGTATCTAACCATGTATAGCCTCTGCCAAGTAACTCTACTTCTAATTCTCCAAGCTGCAAGTACGCTTCATTAATAGACGTAATTTCTAGCTCTCCACGATGAGATGGCTGGACTTTTTTTGCAATATCTACTACTCGATTGTCATAAAAATAGAGACCTGTAATCGCATAATTAGACCTAGGCACTTCTGGTTTTTCTTCCACGCTTAACACTTTTCCGTCTTCATTAAATTCTACTACACCAAAGCGTTCCGGATCCTGAACATGGTAGCCAAATACGGTTGCCCCGTGTTCCTTTTGTGCTGCACGTTGGAGGATTTTTCTCATTCCGCTTCCATAATATATATTATCACCTAAAATCATCGCAACCGAATCATCGCCAATGAATTCTTCCCCTATAATAAATGCTTGAGCAAGTCCTTCTGGCTTTGGCTGCACTTTATACTGCAAGGTAATGCCAAATTGAGAACCGTCACCTAGCAGTGCTTCAAATCGAGGGGTGTCCTCGGGTGTAGAAATAATTAAAATATCTTTAATTCCCGCCAACATTAAAGTAGATAGGGGGTAATAGATCATTGGTTTATCATTAATCGGTAAAAGCTGTTTACTTGTCACTAAAGTAAGTGGATAAAGTCTTGTCCCGCTTCCGCCAGCTAGTATAATTCCTTTCATGTAAGAAATTCTCCTTTTCTTTTAAGCTTACAATTTTATTTTACCCTAAATAAATAACAACTTATATGAATGTAATCAAAAAATAATTTTTAGCTAGTAATTAATAGAAAAAAACGATGGAAATGAATGCTACATATAAAAATTAGCAATAATGATAGAAAAAGTCAAAAATCTTTATTGAATTCCTTCCTACTATGGAAAAAGATTGTATTTTCTACAAATAGAAAACCCTATTGTTGTAATCAAATTTTAAGGATATAACGTCTTCTTTCATCAAACTTATTAGTTTCCTCTATTATAAAGGATATAAATGGTAGTAATTAAAAGGAAATAGTATTATACTATTTTTGAATTAGGTAAATAGAACACTGTATAGTCCTATCATAAACTTAACTATTGTAATAAAGAAGATAATTATTTATCGCAAAAAGTGTGGTATGATAAATCTTATGAATAAAAGGAAACATGTAATTTTGGAGGGTAAGTAATTGAAAGTAACGATAGCTATTCCAATTTATAATGCGGCTCGACATTTAAATGTTACATTAGATTCATTAATGAACCAAACAATGGATGCTGCCGATTTCGAAATTATCTGTGTCAATGATCGTTCTACAGATAATAGTTTAGGTGTAATAAATGAATATCAAAAGAAGATGAGTAATTTAATCCTAATTGATCGTGTGGAAAATTCAGGCGGTCCTATGATTCCTCGAAACGATGCCATTGAAGCAGCTAGAGGAGAGTATATCTTATTTTTAGATAATGATGATTTTTTAGGTGAAGAAACATTAGAAAGATTTTATAATGCAGCAACAGAACATAAGTCAGACGTTATTTTTGGAAAATATGTAGGGGTAAACGGTCGGGTAGTTCCTCAATCTATGTTTAAAAAAGGCAATAGATACAACGCGGATATCATTGAGGATAATCTAGTGTATAGTTTAGCTCCCCATAAAATGTTCAATTTACAATTTGTTAAAGAAAATGGTTTTCAATTCCATCCCAAAGCAGTAGTTGGAGAAGATCAGCTATTTGTAATGCAATGCTTCATAAATGCTAAAGTAATAACCGTGCTATCAGACTATGATTACTATTATGTGGTCGCAAGAGGAAATGAAAATTTAAGCCTGAAATATTTTCCTGCAAATGAATTTTTCTTCTCCTTCAACCGTATTATGGAGTTTCTTGAAAATAGCAGTCTGAATGCTATTTATAAAAGGGAGCTTAAGATAGCCTTTTTAAATCGATTCTTACATGCAAGTAGATTAAAAGGCCATCTACTATCTGGTTTGCTAAACAAAGAACAGAAAAAGGATTGGTTAAATGAGACCAAATTATTTATTGATAATCATGTAGGAGATGACCTTATTGCTTCTATGCATTCTAGATTTCAATATTTACTAAAGGTAGCTAAAGAAAATGATGTGGATAAATTATTAGCCATTCATCGTCATATAAACAAAGTAACCGCAAATGACATTTCGAAAGTGGAAAACGGCTTTATCTATGCAAGGTTAAGAAAAGTTTCTAAAGAAATTTCCTATGATGAAGAACATGTTGTAAATCAATTTAACACTTCTAATGTGTTTATTTCCGAATTAGAATTTGATGATAGAACATTCACGATTAATGGGCAAATGACACAAAGTTTATTAATTAACCAGGATGTGGAATATGAACTACGTTTAGTCCACAGACCAACAGGCTTAGAAGTACATCATAAAAATCAATTCCCAGGTATACAAGATAAATTTACATTTGTGGTAGATTATCAAGAAATACTCTTTGATGAAAAGTTTGTTGGGGTTTGGGACCTATTTGTAGAGGCAACGGTTAATGGCTATGTAAAAAGAAGAAGGTTAGGCTCTTCTCGCGCTGAGTTTCTTAAAAAACATGATATTATTCCTTCTCTACATTCGTTTGGAAAAGTTTATTCTATTCAACCATTTTACACGAAACCTCTTAGCAATATTTCATTGGAAGTTAAACTTGAGGATAAAAGTAAGAAAGGGAATAAATAGATGAAAAAAGTGAAAACATTAAAAAATGTCACAACATATGCTCGTCCTTCTGTTAATGCAATTAAAGTGAACCATTATGAAGAGGCGGGAGTAGAGCTAACAGTTTGGCCAAGCATTAAAGGTTGGTACGAATTACGACCGGTCGATTTTGACGGCATCATGAATACAGAGTTCATTCAAACAAAAGATGTAAAATAAGGCTAAAAAATTATAATAATCATGGGAAAGCAGTGAGATGGATCTTTATTTCCATTTTTCGTTCATTGAGGGAATCTAAACAAGAGAACCATTCCTCTGAAAACAAAAAAGGGTGCTAACTATTCATAGTTAATACCCTTTTTTCGTCCATTTACTTTAAATTCTCTGTCAACATATCATGAACTTTTGCCTTTTCTTCATCAGGAACATTTAAATAGTATGTTTGTCCAGGCGGTGTTCCTTGTCCGGTAACCTCATACTGCTCTACTGATTTACGCACACTTCGGTAATTTTTCTGTATCGTCATCATCTGGTCAAAGGTAATATTTGTTTTTACATTTGCTCCAAGAGCGTCGAGTATTTCATTAAAATGGGTAACAGTAGATATTCCTGTAGCCTTGTCAATAATCGCACTAATAACTTTGCGCTGTCTTTCATTTCTGCCAAAATCCCCGTTTGGATCTAGGTGACGCATTCTTACAAATCCTAATGTTTGTGGTCCATTTAAAGTTAATGTACCTTTTTCATAATGATAGCCTTTTTTATAATAACCTTCATCAATCCAATCCAAATCATTTTGAACGGTGATTCCGTCTATAGCATCAACAAGATCACTTAACGCTTCCATATTGACTTGGATATAATAATCCATCTTTACACCAGTGAAATTTTCCACTGTATCCTTGGCCATTTTAACGCCGCCATAAGCATAAGCAGCATTTATTTTTGTTACTCGCCCATCTCCGATAATTTCTGTTTTGGTATCACGTGGAATACTTACCATTTGCATCTTATCATTTTTCGGATTTAGCGTCATTACAATAAGGGTATCGGATCTTCCAACATCCCCTTTTCTTTGATCTATCCCCATTAACAAAATAGAAATTGGCTTTTGATGCGAAAGCTTCTCTTCCCTTTCCTTTTTTGCTGAATTTGAATCCTCTGCAAGCGGCTCATACATTTCATTCGCTGCCTGTTCTACAGAATGAAATAAATAATAAATATAAGACCCTGCCCCTATTATAAGTATCCCGATAATCGACCATACAATAATCCATAATTTTTTCTTCCTTTTTTTCCTTACTCTCTTCTCCATTTTTTGCGCTCTCCTTCTTTATTTTTTATGGGTATTTTAAACACTTTTGTATTTTATACGATAAAAATGAGAAAATGATGAAAATTAGGGACGATATGCTCACTTCCCCTTTCTTTTGGGAACAAGAGTATCGTCTTCTCATTTTGAAACCAATAAGTGTTATCCATAAAATAAACAGCAATGCCTTTTATACTATTAGCAGAAATAAATTGATTTTCTCCCAGATAAATTCCTACATGAGAAATGGTGCCAAAAATAAGTTACCTGACTGTAGGTTGGCTCTTTGAATGACTGTCCTTGATGTTTATATTCCCGCCGACGTATTTACGGGCCATCCGCATTTATATCAAAGTAACTAGGAGACACTATGCTTAAATTTCTTTGGGTTTTATCAATTGAGGAATATACAATTTCGTATTGCCGAAGTAAAGATGAGACATATTAAAAATTATCATAACAGGATTGCTGCTTCCTTAAATGCAAAATAAGCGTATACTCCCCATCCACTTCCTTTATTTCCATCTGATGAAAAAGACTCAAGTTCCTCCTGCCATTAGTATGGATTCAGAGGGACGGTTCTAATGAGTCACCACCATACTCCAATTTATGGGAAAAGCAAACAGAAGAACAGTCTCTCTGCATTTGTTTTTAATTCCCATTTGTATTTTGATGAAAAGATGAAAAAATAAAAAAGTAAATATCTTAATAAAAGGAGCAAAATGATGAAGTTTAAAAATATATTATCAATCCTTGCTTGCATGCCTTTCCTTATGCTAGCTGGATGTAACAATAATGACCGTGAAGCTTCAGACATGAATATGGATCGTTATAATGATTCTACAATTTCTAGCTTAACAACAAATGTAAATAGTAATAAATATCCGCATACACAACCTGTAAAAATTCAAAATGCTAAATACGAATTCCGGACAATTGTCGGAACTTATGATTCAAATAATCCAAATGCAACTAATGGACAACAAGTGCAAAAAGCGACACCACAGCAACAGGCTACAGAGCAGCAACAACAAACAAATCAAGGTACGCAGCCAGGTGCTCAATCAGCTCCGCAAACAACACCTAATAATAATACAGCACCTAATAATACGGCAAAAAAAGAACCGAGTAACTTTGTGTCGGAAGTAATCGACTTAACAAACGCTGAAAGAAAAAAACAAGGACTTCCTGATTTACAAGCGTATCCAGAATTAAATAATGTAGCGGATATGAAAGCAAAAGATATGAATGACAAAGGGTATTTCTCACATACAAGCCCCACTTATGGATCTCCATTTGACATGATGAGAGACTTTGGAATTACGTACGAGTCAGCCGGTGAAAATATTGCTCAAGGACAACGCACACCAGAAGAAGTAGTAAACGCTTGGATGAATAGCGAAGGACACCGCGCAAACATTCTAAATAACAAGTATACGCATATCGGTGTAGGTTTTGATGAAGGCGGTTATGAATGGGTACAAATGTTTGTTAAAAAATAAAAAAGGGGCGGTTTTTAAACCGCTCCCTCTTCTTTTACCTATGGGTAACAGTAGAACCGTCCCTCTGCTCCCTTACTTATATACTGGAATATCTAAATATAGAACGTACGGTCTTAGGTTGTATACTTCAGACATCACCTGTACCTGTTTGGAGGCCCAGCCAATATCTGTCGCGTATTGATGCCCAGCCGCTTTAGATTTTACCATTTTTTCTGGATTCCAACGCATTTTGTATAGCGTATTTTGTACAATTCGATCGGCATTATTTCCGCCTATATAGCCATTTTCAATAAAGGCAGCTCCACCCAAAATAGCTTTATATGGAGTGTCCCAGCCATTTTTGTATGCGGCTTCTGCTCCACACTTTTCTGGACAGTCATCGTATGCACCGATACCATACATATTATAGACTGTTTTGTTATTGTACTTTATTCCTTTTGCAAGCGTGGATTTACCGTTTCCAGTTTCTAATAAAGTATGAGCCATTAAATAAACTTCATTTATGCCATACTTCTTCCCTGCATCAATAAACGCTTGTCCTTGTCCTTCTAAAATTCCCTTCCCTTTAAGGTATTGGTTTAGAATACTAACTGGAACTTGACTTGATTTCGTCAAGTCCATGAATTGGAATCTCTGCACTTTATCTTTAGAAAAATTGACTGGATCTAGATAGTACTTTACATCTGATGAAGTAGCATTACGCCAAGCATTGTAGCTTACTTCTACCCACTTGTCTTTTTCTTCTATAACCGTTAATACGGTTCCCTTTTTTACCGTGCCATAGGTATGACTTGTCGTACTTTCTTTTGAGCGAATATTTAGAGTATCAGCATTTACTCTTCCTACTCTCGCTCCCATTTTCACGAGCGAGCTATGAACAAATAGGTCTTTTCCATTATATTCAATCTTATACCATTTTTCGCTGTTAGAGGTTTTATCCCCTTTAACATTGTTATCTAAAACGAGAATGGCCGTACCGGACTTCACTTTCTCCTCCACATTTTTATCATCTTTTAACTCTGGAGAAGTTCTTAGTTTCACATCGTTTTCATTGATTGTCGCTTTGTTCATCAGTTCAAGATACTCTTTGCTCGCAAATGCCTTTTCGTTGCGGTATTTATCTGTCTGCGGTGAAACTTTCATTTGCAATGCTAATGCATCTTGAAAGGAAATATTATAGTTTGTATTTTGTATAGTCAGGTTGGTTTTAAAGGAGTTCTTTTCACTAACAGATTCTCCTTTTCCTTTTTCGACAAGCTTTATCTCAACTGCTTCAACTCGCTTAAATAAATCTTCTGTTCCGGCTTTCATTCCATTCTTTGCCCATCCCAGCCAGCCATAGGATTGAACATGTACACGATAATAGATCTCGTAGTAATTAGCAATTTCACCAGATAGGTTAATTTTTACCGCTTCTAACGGTTTGGAATAGCCTTCGATACCAGATACACCGTTATTAGTTACACTACTCAACCAATTTGTACCTTGCATTTTAGAAGAATATATAACATTTCCACTATAAGGAGAGTTTTCAAGATTAATTTTTATTGCTTCTATCCGTTTAGATTGTCCTTGTGTACCACTTAATGTGCCATTTTTCACTGTCTTTGTCCAACCATCAGATTGAACATAGGTTTCGTAAGTGACAGAAGGCTTTGTTAAAAATGGCTTAGAAGTAGAACCCGGAGCTTTTCCTCCTTTTTCTACCAATACCACATTTATTCCCTCTACTTGCTTACCTAATCCTTCTGTTCCTGCTAATTGACCATTTTTTGCCCAACCTAGCCAGCCATAACCATTTGCATTTACACGATAATACACATCATAATGCTTCGCCATTTCTCCAGATAAGCTTACTTGAATGGCCTCAACACGTTTGCCTTCTCCAGCTTTACCACTTATAGCTCCATTGGCAGAAGCATTCAACCAGCCATGTCCTTGGACATTTGTCTTATAGTTAATTCCACCTGAGTATGGAGTATTTTTTAAAGCAACCTTTATCGCTTCGATTCTCATATTCTGACCAGAAGTACCTGATAATGCACCGTTTTTCACTGTTTTTGTCCAGCCATTATTCTGAACATAAGTAGAATAAGCAACGGATAGATCTGTTATATATGGCCTTTCTGTAGGTCCAGGTGGATTTTCTCCCTTTTCTACAAGCTTAATCTGAATGGATTCCACTCGTTTCGAAAGCCCTGCAGTTCCAGCTGGTTGGCCATTTTTTGCCCAACCTAGCCAGCCGTAACTTTGAGCATGGACACGATAATATACATCATAATGCTTTGCCATTTCTCCTGTTAAGTTAATTTGGATAGCTTCTACTCGTTTACTTTTTCCTGTAGTGCCGCTTACTGCTCCATTTGAAACTGAATCCATCCAGCCGTAACTTTGAACATGTGTCTTGTACGTAATTCCACCTGAGTATGGAGTATTATTCAAGGAAATTTTAATCCCTTCCACTCGCTTACTCTTTCCTGTTGTTCCAGCAGTGGCTCCATTTTTGACTGCATTCATCCAGCCATAGCTTTGAACATGTGCAGAATAATTTACGGATAACTTGGCTACAAATGGCTTAGCTGTGGAACCAGGCGCTGCTTGTCCTTTTTTCACTAAGACAATCTCCATCGCTTCCACTCGCTTTGAAAGACCCTCTGTTCCAGCTGACTGGCCATTTTTTGCCCAGTCTAACCAGCCATAGCTTTGGGCATGGACACGATAATATACATCATAGTGCTTCGCCATTTCTCCCGTTAAGTTAATTTGAATAGCTTCTACCCGTTTAGATTTTCCAGTAGTTCCACTAATAGCATTATCTTTCACACTATTCATCCAACCATAGCTTTGAACATGAGTTTTATAGGTAATGTTCCCTGAGTATGGTTTATTTTTCAAATCAATCTTAACCGCTTCCACTCGTTTGCTTTTTCCTGTCGTTCCAGATAGCTTGCCATTAGATACACTATCCATCCAGCCATAGCTTTGAACATGTGACGAATAGCTAATCGTTGGATTTTGCGCTGCTTTGACGTTAGTAACATTTGTGCCATATATCATACCTAGTAAAATAACTACAAAAAAGTAAAAAATTTGTCTTTTTATATTCATAGATTTTCTGTCATTTCCCCCTATTAAAAAAATTCAGGACATAAAATGATAAAACTTTCATTCTTATGTCCTACTAATATTCTCTTTTTCTACAACTATTCTATCATATACGACATTATAATATTAACAATTTTAAAAAATAGGGAATTTGGAGGAGGAAATAAGAAAGGAAATAGAGAGAGTTTTTCCTTTTAATTAAGGAATGCCTGTTGTTGACAGAGAAATTGACTATGATACTAAGCCATTATTGAACTAGTTATATTAGAATCTAGTATATTTATCATTAACAAAGGGAACTACCTGCATGCACTTATGTCTGATAAGATAATGAAAGAAAATGACTCAATCTATATAATTCAAAAATGTTATCCATATTTTATTAGAGGAGCTCCACTGATGTATTCATTAAATGAATTCACCCAACAATATATAAGCAAGAATTAGAAAATAATAATCTAGAGAAAAAAACTATCATGTTTTAAACAAACAGCTAACATACTAGGTGTATAGAGATGAATTATCGACCTTTTGGAATTTAGACTTGTTAGCCTGTCATTAGGCACACACAAACGCAGCATTTGTCGTGTTTTTCTCAAATGGTTACCATCTTCAGTACGTGGTGCGATAGGGAATCAGTAGAATCTGATTCCCCTCTTCCTTTTTCTACTGTAAATTCAAGAACACATTCCCCCCGAGCATCTCTTCATAGCGTAGCTGCGCTTTTTCTCCTTTTTTCACTAACCCAGAGATATATCCTTCTTTTTCGTTTCCTACATACATTTCATAACTAAATTCAGGGTCAGTTGTACCGAGAATGTCACCACTATATATATCCCCATTTTCACTAACCATTTCGAAATTCATTATTCCGTCAATATAGAAGGACAAATCTTTTGTAGCCGATTCAGTAAACTTCACTTTTGTTTTTGCTAAAAGCCATTCATATCCATCTGGAGCAGGCTCATTGAATTCATTCATAGATTTCAATTTTTGATAAGCATCCTCTCCTCGTGTCACTTCCAATACGGTTAAATCAAATTTTATGGGAAAAGACTCCCCTTCGTCATTATATAGTTCATCATCAACCGTTACTGTCTTCTTCAATGGGACTGGATTGCTTCGAGTGCCGAGCTTTGATTTTGCTTCTTCTTTCTTATCTGACTCTTTTGTCTGTGCTTCTTCCTGACCTTCATCATCTTCTTTCATTTTTACATCCTTGGTATCTTGTCCACATCCTCCAAGAATAGCGATAATAAATAAACTAGTAAGACACAGCTTAAAAATATTGGGTAGCTTAATTTTCATGTTCATTCTCCTTACTTTTCTCTATGTAAAAACTCCTTCTATTTATCCGAATCCTCTTCTAAATCATCAGGATAAATGGTTTCATCCAAAACTTTCTTTGTAGCCTCGTCTTTTGTCCAAATCTTGACTTGATAATCATCTGGGTCTACGCCACTATACACTTGATACATCATGCCTGTTATTCCAAGGGTAAAAATAGCAAAACTATCCATACTATCTTCATATTTCTTTTTATCAACCACTAACGTAAATTCAGAAAATGCTTTATTATGCGTGATATCCTTAATAGACACATAATCATCACTCTCTTTTATTTCCTTAATGGATTCTTCTAACGAGGTTTCCATTTCCTTCATCATCTCTTTATGTTTTGCCTTAGACATTTTATAAGTAAGGGAACCATCTTCATTTTTAGTAACTTTAATGCCCTCTTTTTCTACATCCGCAATTACGGAATCAATATCTTCCCCTTCAAACAAAGAGGCTGGCAGTGTGATTTCAACATTTAAAAGACCTTTATCCACATTCACCTTTTGTTCATCTGCTTGTTTGTTATTATCCGTATTTTCCTTTTTATTCTTATCCGCTGAACAAGCAACAAGCAATATCATACATACTGCCAGAAAAGCATACGTAAATTTCCTCATAAAAAATCCCCCTCCAAATCATTTTTGACAGAACCATTTCCATTATTATTCCTTTTTCCTATTTTCCAATACATCTAAAAAAGAAGCAGAGAGATGGTTCTTCCGAATACATAACTTCAGATGAACCGTCCCTCTGCTTCCCTTAAACGAGCAATAATTCCTTCATTTCTTTTTCCTCTTTGCTCAAACTACTTAACCAGCTTTCCACAAACTTAACACCGTCGATTAATTCAACATTTAATCCTTTGGCATATTCATAAGCTGCAGATGTATAGCTGCCTGTTGTAATAACATATCCACCTTGAGCTCCTCGTTTGATTATATTCGAATGAATCAGGGCAATTGAATCAAATGGTAAATCTCCTTGATAACATTTTACTTGTCCAAGAAACAATCCTTTTTCTGTTTCATGTTCAAAGTCTACTCCAAAATCACCTGTCGGAGGAGTCACCCATGTCGATCCGCCTCTTGTCTCCTCCATAATTTCCGCAGCAAACCTTTCAAATTGGTGAGGATCTTGTTTTAAATAAATAGATGAATAGTTATTGTCTTTTTCCTCTTTACAAAACCTTAAATAAAGCCCCATTGCCAATGTCTTTTTTAACTCGTCACTTGACTCGATATGATTAGCCAGCAGAGTAGTCTGATAATCATTTTCTTTTTTAGTCCATAAGTATTTCATAAAAGCCAAGATTAAAAGAATCGCTACTATAATTTCTATGTAGAACATTTCACAACACCCCTTGCATTATTAAAGGGTAGGCAGGAATGCTGTATTTTATACCGAAATTAGGTATCCAAATCTAATCTTCGTTACTTAGTTTGCACTATTTTTCCGTTTAATAACATATCAATATGAGGAATATTGTCTTCTAAATATACATCTGATATGGCTTGAAAGCCAAAAGACTGATAAAAGTTCCGCAAATAGTCCTGTGCCTGAATTTTTATCCTCTCTTCTTTTAGCTCTTGCTTGATATAATCAATCCCGCGACTTACAAGCTCTTCTGCAAATCCTTGTCCTCTATATTCTTTCTTTACAAAAATTCTCCCTAAAGAGGCCTCTGGATATGACACCCCTGGAGGTAAAATTCTTAAATACGCAACAATCTCCCCCTGTTTTTCAGCAAAAAGATGAAACGATTCTAAATCCTTTCCATCCACCTCTAAATAAGGACAATTTTGCTCCACCACAAAAACAGCCGTTCTCTCTTTCAAAAGCGTATATAATTCCACGTTTGTTAACTCATTAAATTTCTTTATATGCCATTTCACCTGTATATTTCCCCCTCTTTAGTCCTCAGAGGAACGATTGTACTGAAGACATACCTCAGTAGTACCGTCCCTCTGCTTCCGCCATTTTCCTCCTCAGCTCAGCTGCCACCTCTGTTGGATTTTCAATTTGGAAAATGACATAGCGATACTTCTCATGGTTATCCAATTCGATGATTACGACTGGAATCCTTCCTTCGTAAGATAAAAAATACCATTCATCTTGGTATTTATAAGAGCCTTCATATATATTTAACGGCGAAATAGAAGTTCCAGGCATACGAATCATCCATTTCGGTGGATCAAAATAATCAACAAATACACTCTTAATCATGTTATAGGGCATCTTCACTTTATGCTTGAAAGTGAACAGCATCATAAATCCTCTTATCTTCAGTACAGCAGCGTCCTCTTCAAAAATAATTTCCCTGTTCATTTAACTCCCTCCTAAAGAATGTCTCTAAGTATTTACGAATTAGCAAGGATTATGTTTCACCTACTATTGTATTGTCCTAGATAACATTTTCCAAATTAAACGGAAAAAGCATAGCTGTAGTTTATAAACAGCTTGAACTAAACTGAATAGTAAAAAGATAGTTGAAAATATTTTAGCAAAAGGGAGATGGTCCAGTAAGAGTGCTTTATTCATTCCTAATTTAGTTTAGTATTGCTATCATACAGATATTTTTTACAAACAGGCTTTCGTTAAAGCTTCATTCTTTTTTGTAAGCGTTTAAAAAATATTTAGAGGAGTGTTGTTAATGGATAAATTCACTACCTTTTTAGAAAAAATATTATTGCCAATAGCCCGGAAATTAAATACAAATCGTTATCTTGGTGCACTGCGTGACGGATTTATGAGTGCTTTACCTATGATTATATTTGGATCAATCTTTGTTGTTTTAGCTAAATTGCCCTTTTTAGATAAAATCCTGAATGAGGGTGCTGTTACCTCTTATAAAAATGCGCTAGGTCCAGCTTCTGCATCTACATTAAGTATTATGGGACTATTCGTAATATGTGGGATTGGCTTTAAATTAACGCAATATTATAAAATGGATGGGCTATATGGCGGTTTCGCATCGATTGCGGCATTCATTATCTTAACTCCACAAGTATTGGAAGGCGTTTCTGGTGTTATTCCTTCTGCAGCATTAGGTGCACAAGGTCTGTTTTTAGGAATTTTCACCGCTTTCTTATCGGTTGAATTATATCGTTTCTTTTTACAAAAAAACTGGACCATAAAAATGCCAGATGGTGTGCCTGAGGCCGTATCGAAATCTTTCAGTTCTTTAATTCCTATTACCTTCACCTTAACAATATTTCTCTTAATTCGTATCCTATTTAGCTACACCTCCTTTGAAACGGTACAAAATTTTATTTTCACTGTGATTCAAAAACCTTTAACCTCTCTTGGAAGCGGGCTTGCCGCAACCATTATCGCCGTTTTAATCATTCAGTTATTTTGGTTTTTTGGACTGCATGGCCAAATCATTGTGAATTCCATTATGGACCCAATTTGGATGACTCTTTCTTTAGAAAATCTTGAAGCCTTTAACGCTGGTTTAGAGCGGCCCAATATTGTTAATAATCAGTTCATTGATACGTTCATCGTTGGAATGGGCGGAACTGGAATGACAATGGCCGTTATTCTTGGTATCTTTTTCATTACCAAAAGTAAGCAATTACGACAACTTGGGAAGCTGGGGGGAGGACCATCGATATTTAACGTAAATGAACCGATTATTTTTGGTTTGCCAATTGTTATGAACCCTTTAATTATCATTCCATGGCTTTTATCTCCAGTTGTTGTAACAATCGTTACCTATTTCTCCATGGCAACAGGGCTTGTCCCCGTATCGACAGGGGTACACGTCCCATGGACTACGCCCATATTTATCGGTGGGATGCTTGTTACTAATTCAATAGCAGGTGGAATTCTTCAACTCGTTAATTTAGCAATCGTCGTAGTAATCTGGATTCCGTTCCTTGCCATCTTAGATAAACAATACTTTCGTTCTGAAATTAAAATTCCTGCATCCAAAGAGAAGAAAATAGCAAACTAGAAACAGATAGACGGTTTAAGGGGAGTGAAACAGTCTTCTTTTTTAATGAGAATGTGTGAACAAGCTTCAAGATGAAGTAGCACCAATAATTTTAAAAAATAATAAATGCAAAGAGGATAGTATGGCCGCTATCCTCCTAAAAGGTCTTGAAATATATAGTTATCCTACTTAGCAGATACTTCAAAATAAACCCTTTATTTCCAACTTCAGTTAACGGTACTTAGTTCTTGCCTCCATTCAATCATTTCTGCAATGAGCAATTTAATTGTTTCTGTACTCATAAATTGATCTTCTGCATGCATTAATAAAATGGAGAATTCTGTTTTATTACCCGCAGCCTCATTTTTGATTAATTCACCATGAACTTTATGGCCTTCAACCAAAAGGTCTGATCCTTCCTTCATCAATGAAGCTGCACTGGAAAAATCACCGTTTTTCGCTTGAGCTAGTGCTTCTATAAACTTTGTCTTCGCCATCCCAACATTCCCAATGATTTGAAAAGCAATTAGTTCTGTTCCTTCCATTCCAATCCCTCGCCTCTTATAAACTATTTTTCTATCATTTCTAATGCGGTCTTAAGAACTGCCGCTCCGTTTACTCTTCCATAATCAACAAAATCAATGACAGTAACAGGAATACTATTACCGACTACTTTCTCTGTATTGCTTTTTAAATATCCTACCTGTGGTCCCAATAAAACAATATCTGCTTTTTCCCAGTTTTCATGTAATTCTGCATCTGAAACCGCCCAAATATTTACCTCTATGCTTTGCTCTTTTGCTGCCTGCTTCATTTTTTCTACTAAAAAACTCGTAGACATTCCTTGATTACATACTAATAAAATATTTTTCATACAAACCACTCCTCCTATAGAATAGACTGTTTTTATTCCTTATTTATTCTGCATCGCACTTACTCTCTCATCTACTTTTAAAAATGGCAGATACATAAATACTGTTATTATGATGATCAATAATTGTAAGACAGATGCTCTCCAGTCACCTCCTGTAGCTAGGAATCCTGAAATAATCGGTGGTGTAGTCCATGGGGTTTGAACAACCACGTGATTTATTAAACCTAAAGCTGTCGCAAAATAGGCAACTGATAAAGAAAAAATTGGAGCAAGAACAAATGGAATAATTAACATTGGGTTAAATACAATTGGCAGCCCAAATATAATTGGCTCACTAATATTAAAGATTGAAGGTGTTAAGGACATTTTTGATATATCTCTATAATCCTTACGTCTGCTAAAGATAAAAATAGCAATCAACAATGCAATCGTATTTCCAGACCCCCCCATAACAGCGAAGGTATCTTTAAAGGCCATATTAATTATATGGGGTATCTCTTGATGATTAGCGTATGCTAACATATTATCTTGCATGTTTTGTAATAAAAAGGGATCCAAAAGCGCTCCGGAAATAACTGCCTGATGGATACCGAATCCAAAAAACAAATTAGCGATTGAAATAATTAATAAGAACCCTGGTAAACTGGTTGTCACATAGCTTAATGGCTTAGTAATAATGGTGGATATTAAAGTA
Organism: Niallia sp. FSL K6-0212; assembly: GCF_038007605.1. Taxonomy (NCBI): domain Bacteria; kingdom Bacillati; phylum Bacillota; class Bacilli; order Caryophanales; family Bacillaceae; genus Niallia; species Niallia sp. FSL K6-0212. Next base: position 502,875 of record NZ_JBBOXL010000001.1, read on the forward strand.
TTAAAATCCATATTAAATACTTGATTTAATAAAAAGGATGCAACTGCAAAGATAATAACATTCACCATAATCGGAATTAACACATTAAAAGATTTAATAACTGCCGGTGGTATATTCCCACTGATATTGATTTGCATTTTTTTATTTGAAGATAATTTTATAAATAAATCGGTTGCAAGCAGCCCTACGATAATCCCAACAAACATTCCTGATGCGCTTGTATAACTCACAGGAATCACATTAGAAATAAGAAAGCTTTCGGTTGATCCTTCTGGTGAAAAAGTCGTTGTTAATGGTGTAACTACTATCATTGTAGAAAGAACAACTAAGATCGGAGCTATTACATTTTTATATCCCCTATTTACACATAGATGATAAGAAATGGCAACAGCTACTAAAAGTGTCATGATATTCAGTGTACCGTTAGCAATTGATACCCCAATAGATTGCCAGGTTGTTAAAGTATCAGGATTAACCAAATTCCCCATAAATCCAGCTGGCTCTAAAATGACATAATTAATCAGAGTCATAAATCCAGCTAGTATCATAAATGGCATAATCGATGCAAAGGCATCGCGTAGACTTCTTAGATGAATCTGCGCTCCTAATTTTTGTGCAACAAAAGCAAACCGATCTGCAATACCTTGCTTTGTTGAGTTATTCATGATCTATCCACCCTTTATATTTTATTTATCCCAATTTACTCGTTTCGTACTCAAATCCATTGTCCATGCTCATTTTTTTATAAAATTCTCCACTTTTCTTGATTGTTCTTTCTTGTGTCTCTAAATTAAGAGAAACTAGTCCATATCGATTTTTATAAGCATTAATCCATGACCAGCAATCAATAAATGTCCATAAATGATATCCTTTGATATGGCAGCCTGCTTGAATGGCTTTATGGACATAGGCGAGATGATCTTTAATAAACTCAATTCGATAATCATCTATAATTTGTCCATGCTCATTAAGAAATCGTTCTTCATTCGCTACTCCCATACCATTTTCAGATATAAAAGCTTCTATATTGCCGTAATTATCTCTAATGTCTATACATAAATCATAGATACCTTTTTCATAAATTTCCCATCCGCGGTACACATTCATTTTTTTCCCTGGCATATTATGAAGTTCAAAAAACCATTCTGGTAAAAAAGGGCTTTTTTTATTAATTTCTGTCAGGCGTGCCTTAACTCTTCTTGGTTCATAATAATTCAACCCTAAAATTTGAGAAGTATTTTCTGCAATTACTTTTAAATCGTTTTCTTCATATGAAGGCATCTGATTATATTCCTGCAATATTTTTACCAATTTCTTTGGAAATGTTCCTTTAACCATGGGGTCTAAAAAGCTTCTTGTATAAAAGGCATCCGCAATTTCAGCTGCTTCTACATCAAACTCATTTTGGCTTCTCGGATAAGTTGGACTTAAGTTTAATATTACTCCTATCTTAGAAGGCAGTTGCTTTTCCTTAAAAGATTGAATAGCCTTCGCATGTGCCAATATAGTATTAAATGCTGCCTGTGCACCACGCTTGAAATCTACTAAATTTGGATAATGAAAATCTTCTAAATAACTTCCTAAAATTGGCCCTAACGGCTCATTAAATGTGAACCAATGATAAACCAAATCACCAAACTCTTCAAAACAAGCAGTTGCAAAGTTCACATATGCATTAACCACTTCACGTGATTCCCATCCTCCCTTTTCTTGAAGTACATACGGCATATCAAAATGATAAAGATTAGCAAAAGGTTTGATACCGTTTTCATTCATTTCAGTCAAAAGGTCTCGATAGAAAGAAATTGCCTTTGGATTTCTTTCTCCTACTCCACCATCTGGAAACATCCTTGCCCATGAGATGGAAATGCGGAAAGAATTATGCCCTGTTTCCTTCATTAATCGAATATCTTCCTTGTATCGATTTATATGATCAGTTGTTACTTCAGGTCCAATCCCCTGATAAAAACGTGATGGTTCCGTTTTAAACCAATGTTCCCAAACTGTTTCAGCTTTTCCTGTATTACCTCTACCTTCTGCTTGCTCAGCTGACCAAGCCGTTCCCCACCAAAAATCACTCGGAAACGTTAACATTTCTTTCATAATAAATGCCTCCTTCATTCCTTTACGAACAAACTATACCACTCTTTTTAATATAAGTAAATACTTTTAATAAAAAGTATATACCTTTATTGATTTATATACTTGTTTTTAACTATATGGTATACTTATTAAATGTAAAACCGTTACAAAATGGAGGATTTAACTTGAGCCAACTACCTAAATATATGGAAATATATACAGATATTAGAGATAAGATAAATAATAACGAATATGAGATAAATGAAAAGTTACCTGACGGGGATACGCTTGCTGATTATTACAAATGCAGTAAACTGACAGTAAAAAAAGCATTAGATATTCTTGTTAAAGAAGGAATGGTTGTTAGACGTAGAGGTTCTGGAACTTATGTGAAAGGGGTTTCTACTAACGGAGAAGCTATTGCATTAGGTCCATCAGAAGGCTTATCTAACATTGTTGGAAAAGAGAACATTTCCTCAAAAATCATTCTTTTTTCGATCGAAAAACCTTCCTTAGAAATTGCCAAAAAACTTGAGATTGATGACGAATACATTTATCGAATTATTCGAACAAGGCATATTAATAATAAACCTTATTCGCTGGAACATACTTACATGCCCTTATCTATTATTACTGGATTAGAGCCAAAACATCTAGAAGGATCTATCTATAATTATATTCGCGAGGAATTAAAGCTGAAAACGCATAGCACCCATGTCTGGATTAGAGGAGACAAAGCAAATAGCGAAGATACTTCTTTACTAAAGATTCCAGACAACTCCTTCATGATGGAAATCGAAAAATTAGCCCAGTTAGAAGATGGAAGAATATTCGAATACTCGATCACACGCCATCTGCACGAGAGTTTTGTTTTTGAAACAGTTTTTGTTCATAACTAAGAAGGAAATAAAGGGGCGAGCAACCCGGAAACCTATTTTTCCAAATCAAATGAAAAGAAAAAATCCCCATCTTTATCCAATTAACTGGAACTGAGGACTATATTCATTAATAAAATAATAAAATAGTTTATATCCATTTTATTAATGAATAAGGGAGAAGAAAAAATGGGAATAGTGAATGGAAAGACATATTTATCACGAATCAGCGGTCTATCTACAGAAATTTGGTTAGATGGGGAAAAAGTCCAGGACCTCTCTAACCATCCTGCCTTTAAAGGGATACTACATTCAAAAGCTTCTCTTTATGATTTACAATGTCAGCCTAACTTAAAGGAGGAAATGACTTTCTTATCCCCACTATCCGGGGACTCTATAGGTATGTCATACTTACAGCCGAAGACAAAAGAGGATTTGCGAAGAAGAAGAAAGATGATCGAACGGTGGGCTAAGGAAACAGCAGGAATGATGGGACGGAGCCCAGATTATTTGAATACAGTAATCATGAGTTTTGCCACTTCTGCTTCCCTTTTAGAAGGAAAGGAAAATTGTTACCCTAAGCATATCCAATCCTTATACGAAGCGGCAAGAGAAAAGGATCTTAGCTTCACCCATACTTTTATAACACCTCAAGTTAATCGCTCGAGTATGTATCTAGAATATTCCAACGAGCCAATCTCTGCTCAAATAATCGAGAAAAATAATAAGGGACTAATCATTAAAGGGGCGCGGCTCCTAGCCACACAGGGTGGTCTCACCGATGAACTGTTGGTTTTCGGAGCACCCAGATTCGCGAAAGAGGAAGCATTTGCTTTTGCAATACCTTCAGACACTAAAGGAGTAAGGTTTCTATGCAGAGAATCCTATGTGGGAGGAGAATCTACTATTGATTATCCATTAAGCTCGCGATTTGAAGAAATGGATTCTATTGTTGTATTTGATAACGTCCTTGTTCCATGGGAACGTGTTTTTTTCCACGAAGATCTGGAAACTGCAAATATGTTTTTAAGCCAAAGTTCTTTTAATTCATTTGCTTATCATCAAGTTATTACTAGACAAATTGTCAAAACAGAGTTTATTTTAGGCTTAGCGGAAAATATGATAAACACAATTAATGTAGGCGAATATCAACATATCCAAGAAAAAATGGCCGAAATCATTATTGGATTAGAAACGTTGAAAGCACTAATAGAAAAGGCAGAGAACGATGCTCTCTTAAATGACCAAGGATTTATGATTCCAAATAAAACCATCCTGCTAGTTGCTAGTAATATTTTCCCAAAAATTTATCCTCGTTTTTCCGAAATCCTTCAACTAATTGGCGCCAGCGGTTTAGTATCGCTGCCAACAGAGAAAATGTTTCACTCAGAAGTTGGGAAAGATTTAAATCAATATCTCCAAGCAACGTGCAGATCTGCAGATGAACGCAATAAAATCTTTCGATTAGCTTGGGATTTAACAATGAGTTCCTTCGGCACAAGACAGACACAATATGAGCGATATTTTTTTGGCGATCCTGTCCGCCTTTCTGGATTTTTATATAATAACTACCCCAAAAGTGATTATGTGGAGAGAATTAATGAATTTTTGACAGAATGAGTTATCAACGGCTGCCCAAATGGCAAGGACTACATATGGGTAGCCCTTCTACATAAGGTTAATAACTAATGAGCGCCCCTCCCTTTTCCTCCTAAATTCAGCCGTCGCATTTTTTTGTCAATAAATCCTTCATACATTAGTCATACTTTTAACTCAGGAACAATAAAGGAATATTACAGATGGCAATCGAATATTAAATTTTAAAAGAAGGAGGAATAGAATCATGCAAAAGGTTGTGGAGGGAATAAATTATTGGATAAAAAGATTACCAGAAGAATTCAAATCTATGTCTGAAAATAGTTCTTCTCATCGTCCCATGCCAAACAAATGGTCAAAAAAAGAAATTTTAGGGCATCTTTGTGATTCAGCGATAAATAATATAGAAAGGTTTATCAAAATTCAATATGAAGAACCAGTGTATGCTATCCAATCATATGACCAAGATCATTGGGTAAAGATGCAAAATTATCAGGATAGACCACTTGATGACATAATAGATCTGTATCAAGCACTCCATAAACAAATGGTTCATATTGTGAAAAATGTTCCGCACGAAAAGCTTTCCTATCTTTGCGACATAGGAAATAATCAGCATAAAACACTAGAGTGGCTGATACAAGATTATCTTGAGCATATGGAACACCATATTCACTCTCAAATCTTAATCGAAAAATCTTATTAAAAGAAAAGACACACATCAAAATCTACATGCTATATTTATAACCCCGTTCTCCTTTTAGAACGGGGTTATAAATAGGAAGTCAATCTAAAAAAGTCATATTGTCATTTTATCAATAAAAATCTTTTTACAAAGAATAATAATTACTTAAAGTAATAGGCTCTCCATTTTCATGAGAATCATTTGCAGCAAGGGTAGCAGCTAATGTTTGAACACCATTTTCATAGGATGACAGGATTAGTTCTGGCTGATTGGCAGCAATCGCTTCAATGAAAGCTCGATCCTGGGCCTCATAATAATTCAACTTTGGTCGATACGTAGTAGTTGAAAATTCATCTGTAATCGTTATATTGGAACCGTTAAAAGCAATACGGAAATTCTTCCCTAAAATTTCTAGACCCATCCGGTGATCTGGTTGTATAAAAGAGCAGCCTAATTGGCCGATTGCCCCGTTCCTTAAAGTGAAATTGACCGAAGTGACATCTGGTATATCAATATGAGGAATATCCTTTGAAACCAATAGATTCATATTTGCATAGATTTTATCTATATCTCCTGCTAAATAGCGAATTAAATCCAAAATATGTGTGGCTTGTTCTACTAATTGTCCACCTGATTTGGATTGTTCCCGATACCATGGAGTTGGAACAAATTTTGTTAAATAATAGCTGTTAACCATCGCAATTTGTTTGCCTTGTAGATACTCTTTTGCTTTTGCCACTGTATCTAAGTACCGTAAACAGTATCCTGTAGCACAAATAATCCCAGAAGCTTTAATAACCGCAGTTTTTCTCTTTACATTATCCAGATTTAATCCAACAGGTTTTTCTACCATAATATGAATGCCCTTTTTAGCAGCCTTTTCCTCGATATCCCCATGGGCAAATGGAGGGACACATATAAAAAGTGCATCCAATGCGGTCTCTTCCAGCATCTTGTCTACATCTGTATATGCTGGAATATGATATTTCTTCCCTACAGCTGTTGCTTGGTCTTCGGATATATCACATACCGCTGCCATTTCTGCCTGTTCAATCAAAGCAATATTCTTCAAATGTACGGATCCAATCCCCCCGACACCTATAAAGCCTACACGAACTTTTCTCATACCGGACACTCCTCTAAGGGCTAACCTTTTTCAGATTTAACACGACATCCAGATGCTTGGATGTGTCTTGGGCAAGATACTCTGGCCCAAATGCATAGGCTGGTATTTCAGCGGTTACTGTATCCTTATAGCCTATGTTCTTTAATGCTTGGTACACTTTTTCCCAATTTACATCCCCTGCTAATAATGGAACAAAGCCAGTAATATTCCCAACGTTCAGTTTAAAATCCTTAACATGAACTTTTCGGATTCGCTCCCCTAATATGGCAATCCATTGTTCTGGATAGCCATATTGTAATGTATTGCCGACATCATAATAAGCGCCAATATAATCGGAGCAGAACTCATCAATATACCTTGCCATTTCTAAAGGAGAAAGTAGAAATTTATTCCATACGTTTTCGATTCCCACATGAATATTATGTTTTTCAGCTAATGGCAGAACTTTTCTTAACTCATCTTGACTACGCCTATAACAATCAAGGTAAGACGTTTCTTCATTAACTACCCCTGGGACAACTAAAACAGTGTCTGCCCCAATATATCCGGCTAACTCTATTTGTTTTTCTACCACTTTTCTCCCTTGTTCCCGCACCTTTTCATCTCGATGGGAAAGAGGGAACTTCCATAATAGATTCGTAGAAATACTGCTTAAACGTAAACGATAATGCTCAGCCATTTCTCGAATTTGTTTTGCTTCTTCCCTTGACGTATTCATTGTAAGCCCAATGCCATCTATACTTACATTGAGCTCTACTGCATCAAAGCCAGCATCATGACTGTACTTAAATACCATCTCTAATGGTGTATCATCGGGATAGCACCACTGATTAATCCCCTTTAGCATCTTTATTCCTCCCTAAATAGCATCCCTTCATACAGCTATATCTATTGATTATTTGATTCCATTCTTTTCTATCAAAACAGGCCTTTTGCTTTTCACAGATTCATAGCCTGCAAGAGCAACCACCATTGCTTTCAGGCCATCTTCCCCTGTTATAGTAGGTGCAATTCCCTTCATCACATTTGCAACAAAGTCTTCTACAAGATCTTGGTTCATATCATCTCCCCAATAATCCCATTTTGCTCCCTCTGCACTATACACCTCACTTTTCTGCGCAAAGGCATCTACTGACAATGTTCCCTTCGTCCCGATTATTTCTAATGTAACGTCTCCCCATGTTGGGAATGTCTTATTTCTTGACCAGCTACAATCAATAGAAGCAAACACATTGTTTTCAAATTCCATTGTGACGATTCCGCAATCATCTATCTCATAATCAGAAAAGAGATTATCTACTTCCGCATAGACTTCTTTCACATCTGAATTCATATACCATCGCATAATATCCACAAGGTGAACCGTATGATCCATTACAGCACCGCCGCCTGATTTTTCTTTGTCTACGAACCAGCCGCCTGGGTTAGTACCGCGATTCGTTCCTTTTATAGCAATAATACTGCCAAGTTCCCCTGTCTCGATTATATGTTTCGCTTTTGCTATTGGTGTACTAAAGCGTACAGGGAAAGCAATTTGCAGGAATACATTATTTTCTTTGCAAACTTCAATCATTTGCAATGCGTCCTTCCTATTTGTCGCAATCGGCTTTTCACATAAAACATGTTTCCCCTTCTTTGCTGCAGCAAGCACATGTTCATGATGCTTATAATTTTCGGAAGTAATGATGACAGCATCTATAGCTTGGTCTAATAGATCTTCATAGTTTGAGTAGTAATTGGTACTGTATTTCTTTGCTGCTTCTGTACCACGGATTTCCTGGTCATCTGCGATTCCTGCTAACTCTACTCCATCGATTTTCTTTAATGCCTCTGCATAGGCGTACGCATGGCCATGAGCAAAACTAATAATTCCTACTCTCATCGTCTTACCTCCATTTCTTGTTTACGCAATTCTACTACTTTTCCTTCCTTTAGTGACTCGATAGCAGCTAACGCAATTTCCATTGCTTTATACGCATCTAAGGGAGTCACAATCGATTCCTCCTTATTCTTGATGCATGAAATAAAATGTTTTAATTCTGTTATATATGGATTTTCTTTTAATGGACTTTCCGGCACGGCGACCCCAGCTGAACCTGTATTATTGTGATTAATACCTTTTACAAGCGGAGTTGATTTCGAGCTATCATAGTGAATAATTCCTTTTTTTCCAGCTATTTCAAATTTTGTTGCGAAATTTTGGTGAGCCCAAGTTCCTTCCAAATGAGCAATTACTCCGCTTTCAAAGCGCAGTGTCACTAATGCATAGTCTAATTTTGCCATCGCTCTTCCTTGGGCACTTTTGGCATAGACTCGCTCTACCTCACCGAAGCACCAGCGTAAATAATCAAAATCATGAATCATTAAGTCTAGCACTAATCCACCACTGCTGTTATAGTCTGCATACCAATCTCTAGAAGCAGATGGAAAGCCTCCGCCTCTTTTCGTATTTACAACACCTGGCTTGCCAATTTTCCCTTCTTCTATCATTCGCTTTGCGCGCTGGTATTCCGGAAAAAACCGCACGACATGACCTACAAAAAGCTTCACGCCCTTTTCCTTGCAATAGTCGATCATTTCTTTGGCGTCCCTTAAATTGCGAGCCAATGGTTTCTCACAAACAACTTGGAAACAATCATCTGCTGCTTTTATGACATATTCCTTATGAGATGGAGTAGGAACACAAACAGACACAACATCAACAGCACCAAGGCTTTCGATCGCTTCCTCATAGCTTGCAAATGCCTGAACTCCTATTTTTCTTGCCAATTCTTCCGCTTTTTCCAGGTTTTTGTCCACAATTCCAGCTAATTGAACATCATCCATGGTTGAATAAGCGAAGGAATGAGTACTCCCCATTGTTCCGGCGCCAATAACTAATGCTTTTAACATATACACACACTCCCTATTCTATTTATCAATTCTTTCTCCTTCTAACTAGCTATCTTCTAACTCCTCCAAGTGCAATCCCTGCCAGTAAATGCTTTTGCAGAAAAATAAACATGAACAACATGGGAATCGTGGACAAGACAGCACCAGCCATTAACAGCGGATAGTCCGTAGAATATTGTCCTGAGAAGGTGGAAATCCCAACAGACAATACTCTCATTGACTCAGAGTTTGTCATAACAAGCGGCCATAAGAAATCATTCCATGCTGCGAGAATCGTAAAGATTCCTAAAGCAGTAAGGGCTGGTGTCGAATTTGGTAAAATAATTCTCCAATAGATTCCAAAGTACGAACAGCCATCAATTTTAGCTGCTTCATCCAACTCTTTTGGAATGCCCATAAAGAATTGGCGCAGCAAAAAGGTACCGTAGGCACTGAAAATGCCTGGAACAATCAAAGCGAAGAATGTATCAATCCAGCCCAGCTGTGTTAATGTTGCATAATTTGGTATTAAAATTACTTGAGCAGGTACCATAAGCACGGATAGCATTAAAATAAAGAGAACATTTTTCCCAGGAAAATTTAAACGGGCAAAAGCAAATGCAGCTAAAGAACATAAAATAAGTTGACCAATCGTTCTACCTAAAGTGAGAATAATCGTATTCAGATAATATTTTAAAAAATCCACAGCTTCAAAGACGTTCCCGTAATTCTCGAAATGCCATTCCTTAGGGATAATCGTCGGCGGAACTTGCATAGATTCTCCAAAAGATTTCAGAGAGGTAGAAATCATCCAGAGAAATGGCACAATCATGATAAAAGCTCCGATAATGAGCAGTAAATGTCTAGAAACCCGCTTCAAGCAAATCCCCCCTTATTATGAATCGTAATAAACCCATTTCTTTTGGAAAATAAATTGAATAATGGTCATCAATAGAATGGCAAGAAACAAGATAAATGCTTGGGCAGAAGCAATCCCCATTTCACCATACTTAAAGCCTGATTCGTAAACGCCATACACAATAGTACGCAGTGGTTCTAGTAGCGCTGTACTATTACCAATCATGACAAATAATAAGTCGAATACTTGTAAGGAACTAATCATTCCTGTTATAAAAACAAAGAAAATAGTAGGTGTTAATAGTGGTAAGGTAATGCTAAAAAACTTCCGAGCCCTTGAAGCACCATCAATGTCGGCCGCTTCATAATACGTTTTTTCTATTCCTTGAAGTCCCGCTAAGATTAAAATGATATTATTGCCGACACTCATCCATATGTAGACGATAATAACGGATATTAAGGAAATCTTCGGGTCAAATAACCACGATGGCTGCGGAAGATGAAAGATACCTAGAATGTAGTTAATTAAGCCATAATCGGTGTTATATAGCCATTTCCATACCATCCCAACGGCGACCGGCATCGTAACTACCGGCAAGAAATACAAGGTACGATAAAAGACAATACCTTTTATTTTTTGATTCAGCATGACTGCTATAAAAATCGCTATAATGACAGTAAATGGAACGGAAATAAAGGTAAATACTGCTGTATTAATGATCGAACGAAGAAAGGAAGAATCAGTAAATAATTGGATCAAATTTCCCAATCCTACATATTCCGGCGTGGAAATACCATTCCATTTTGTAAAGGACAAAGCAAATGAGGCAAGTGCAGGAAAAATATAAAACATAAACAGCCCTAACATGGTGGGAGCAATAAATAAATAGGCAGCAATGGCTTCACGATTAAATTTCTTTCTCTTTCTTGCCACAGTCTCTGGGCTCTTCTTATTCACTACCATCGTTTCCAATCGTAACTCTCCCTTCTTTCTTGAATTTCCCCCCTTCCCTTTCCATTAGGAATCAATGAAAAGGGAAATTACATTTAAAACCAGCTTAATCCTTCTGTTCTTCTTCCAAAATCGCATTCATTTCAGCAGCAATTTTATCTAAAGCCTCATCAATCGATTTTTGTCCTAAGAAGGCACCTTGGATTTCCGTTGTTTCAATATTTTGCCATTCTGATGTTTTTTCGGAAACTGGATATGGGACTGCTTTTTCAAGCGCATCTAAGAATATTTGTAAATCAACATTCGGCAGAGAATCTAACCAAACCTTACTAATTTCCATATGGGCTGGTGTAGCAAATCCTGTCTCAGCCATCACCGTTGTTCCTTCTTTATTAGATAAGCTTTTAATTAGTTCCCAAGCCAAATCTTCATTTTTTGTTTTGCTATTCATTGCCCATCCAATACCATGGACAATGGATGTATCTACTTTTCCTTTCGGCAGGGGCGCTACCCCTAAATCCTCTCCAAGAACCTCTTCATACTCAGCTGCATGAACAGAAATTTCTGGAGTCATAGCCACCTTCTGAGACATGAACCACTGATCTGCATCTGTTTCGATTTGTGCCTGCACGGTCGGAGAAATCTTCTTTTCAATTAATCTATTCAAAAATGCAAATGCTTCTTTTGCTTCTGGTGTGTCAAATCCAGACTTTGTTTTGTCTTCACTGATGACATAACCACCTGCTTGATGCATTAAGTTATAGTAGCCTGATTGATTTCGCACAACTTGATTTAAATAGCCATAGACTCCTTCGTCCGGTTTTGTAAGCTTTGCACCAACTGTCTCTATGTCTTCCCAAGTCCAAGTTTCATCAGGGTAATCTACGCCTGCTTCATCAAACAATTTTTTGTTGTAAAATAGGCCAATAGAATCTACAAAATATGGAGCAGCATATAGTTTATCTTCATAGGAATAAAGATCCACAACGGCTGGATAATAATTTTCCTTGGCGAACTCTTCGTCTCCTTGAAGAAATGGTTCTAAATCTTTAATCAAATCAGAAGTTACATATTGATAAAAGTTGGGGCCATTCATCCAAAAAATATCTGGACCACTACCACCTCCCAGACTTGTTCGCAACTTTGTCCAGTACTCCGCAAACGGAGTATAAGTAACTTTTACATTCACATCAGGATGTTCTTTTTTGAACGACTCAATCGATGCATCAACAGCAGCACTAACATTTTCATCCCATAATGCAACTTCTATCGTTTTCTTTCCATCACCCGATGACTTCCCGCCACATGCCACAAGCATGATGGAGATCAACACAAAGATACAAAGGCTTAATAACTTTTTCATAATACCCCTCCATTTTCCCTCTAATAATGACTGAATATTCTTTTAATACCTTTCCACTCTTTATAATTGAAAACGAAATTTCCCTTGAAGAATGACCGCTGCCGCTCCCAATAAGTCAAAATCCGAACCCAAAGAAGTACTTTGAATGTTTATGTCCTCTTTTAATATAGGAATCACCATTTCAGATAATTTCTCTCTTATCTTTTTGATAAATAAGGGATTATCCTGTACGACTTCTCCACTTATTATGATTATTTCTGGATTTAGTAAGTGAATCGTATTAGAAATTGCAATCGATAAGTAGCTGATAATTTCATCAAGAATTTCGATACTTAACTTATCATTCCGTTTAATTGCTTCAATAAAAATTTCAGGGGTAAGTTTTCGGACGTCATTTTCAATTAAATTTTTTATTAACGTATCACGCCCTTTAGTTAGGATGGAGGAAACGATACTGGAATAAATAGCTGGCCAGTTTACATAGTTTTCTAGACATCCATTGTTTCCACATTCACACTTTGAACCACCTGGGACAACAGTTGTATGCCCAATTTCTCCAGAGCTTCCTTTGAATCCACGATAGATGGTCCCATTAATCATCAAACCGGATCCTACACCATCTCCTATAGTGAGATACATGATATCTTTATAGCTGTTAAAAGAACCAAAATAATATTCTCCCACCGCAAATGCATTTACATCATTATCTAAAAAGGTTGGTAAGTTAAACTTTTCTTCTATCATTTCTGTTAGCGGAACATCATAAAGCTTAAGTTTGGTGTTATAACCAATCATCCCGTTATTGGAATCTACAATGCCAGGAGTTATGATGGAAATCCCTTCGCAAAACTCTAATCGGTCATTCCCTGCGACAAACTGTTCCAATAAGTCTATCAAAAGCAAAATAATATCATCACCTTGAAGCTGATTTACTGGATGAACGTTCTTCCTTAAAATTTTTCCTTCTAAGTCCATGTCAGCCATTTTGATATAAGAATTAGTGATAGATATAGCTATAATGGAATGCTTACTCGGGTTAAAGCGAAGTAATACCGGCTTTCGCCCGCCACTGGAATGACCAACACCATCTTCAATTACCATGCCTTTACGAATTAAATCATTGACAGCTGATGTAACGGTAGTAGGGCTTATTTTTATTTCTTTTGCAACCTGACTTCTTGAAATCGGTCCTTTTTTTCGGATCGTATCTAAAATAATGGATCGATTTAATTCTTGTATGAGCTTTAAATCCCCTGTTCTTTGCACAAATGAAATCCTCTCCCTCTACTTACTTTTACCAATGACTTTAAAAAGAAATGAAAATGCTACTTGAAATGAAATATAAATTAGTTCGACTAGGATGAGTATGGTAGGAAATGAATGGGGAATCGTGGTATAGGGAAAATTCTATCAACTTACTTTTTCTAGTGTCGTTATTAAGTATGGAAAATAAATATCTTGTGTTGTAAATATGTTTTTCATAACCATCTAAATATTCGATTTTTCAAACGATAACTGTTTTTATTTCTTTTGACCTCCTTTTATAACCGTAAGATTTTAATGAAGAGCGAGATAAGTAAGGGAGCTGAAAGGTTAATATTCGTGAAGATAGTGTAGATAATTCCAATATATTATTATCATATTGAAAATAGTACATTTTATAGTTAAAGAGCGATAGTTTTAATAAATAGATTCTACCGCTCTTTATTGTTATTGATAAATGATTATTAGAATTCCCTGTAGTTAAACCGCAAATAGGAATAAATGGAACCAGATCCTATATTTCTCTACGTATTCTACTCCAGTAAGCAACTACCATTCCTCCAATTAATAACACTAATCCTACCAGCATAATTGTATAATTTGCTGTAGCTGTATTCGGGAGTATGCTGGACTGATTATTTTTTGGTTCACTTGGATTGGTAACACTTGAATTCGGCTGTGTTGGCTCTTCACTTCCTCCATCATTTCCTCCTGGAGTCGGCTGTGTTGGCTCCTCGCTTCCTCCATCATCTCCCCCTGGATTCGGCTGCGTTGGCTTCTCGCTTCCTCCATCATCTCCTCCTGGATTCGGCTGCGTTGGCTCCTCGCTTCCTCCATCACCTGGTTCTGCTGGAATTTCTGGTGCCGGCTGGCCTTTGGCAAAAGACCAAATATCGGAAGTTACTGACCCTGTATAATGATCAGAAGCTACTACGTACCAATCATATACTTGCCCTTCTTTTAGATTCTTCCATGCTATTTCAGCAATCTCGCCACTTGCTACATTTTCTTGCTTGCCGATTTCTTCCTTTGTATAAACATTTACTGCAAAGTAATCCGTAGCGACTTGTTTCTCTTGGACTGTTAAATCTAAATCAATAGCCAATTCATCTTTCAATGGATACTCTATTGGATCATAGAAATTATAATCATCTAAATATGGTGAATACGTATTAATAAGAATTCTATTATTCTTTTGATCAAAATGAAGTAGTTTCATATAGCCTTGCCCGCCTTCTGGACCACCTTGATAGTCGCCAAGCATTTGGTAGACTTTTCTATCGGCTTTTCCGTCCTGATCATCATCCACTTCACTGATTAATGTCTCCGAATCATGATAATGTCCACTTAATACAAGAAAGACATTTTCATTCTTCTCTACTATCTTCTGGAAAATTTCTTCCCCAATCGGGCTTCTATTTCCGGAAACTAATAAGTATTCATGAAAATTAAGAATGGCTTTACGATCTGGATATTGTTTTAGTACATCATTTATCCATTTCATATCCTCGTCGTTTACTCCCCAGCCCATATATACCATGATAAAGTCATTTCCACCAGCAGAAATCAAATCATAATGACCACGATTATTCTTGTAAGATTCTCCGTAAAATGGCTTATCTTTAAACCGATATTCTCCGAACCATTTAGAGAATTCTTTGTAGTCATTAGATAATTGGTTCACATCATGGTTTCCGGCAAGCACGCCATAGGGAATTTTATTTTCTTCTAACGTTCGCATATATTCATCTGCATACACCCATTGTTTCTCATCATTAAACTCGTCGACAACATCACCAGTATGCATGACATATTTAATTTTCATCTCTTCTTGTTTTTCCGCAATCCATTCTGTTTGTCGCTTATAAATATATGGATAGCTCTCTGCATAATATTGCGTATCTGACATCCAAACAAATGTATAATCATATTCATCTGGTGTGCTTGGAATTTCATCTTGAATTAACACATTAACTTTATTCGCCTCATCAGCAAATGCCCTGACATCGACGTTTGCTTTTAATGTGAAATCTTCAGGACCCGCAATTTTATATGTTAGTAGCTTCCATTTATTTTCTTGAATGCTCCAAGCATACATGGAAACCTTTCTTCCTTGCAGTGATTTTCCGTTCCACACTAGCTCCACTTTATCTTGATTACTAATAGAAGGATCGAGCGCTACTTCAAAGCGATGATAAGGGAATTTAGTACTTGAATTCGTTGTTAGATACTTTCCGTCTAAGGAAGAAATCGCTGAAACATCCTTAGCAGTTAATGCCTTTTCCCCTGCTGGTGCCAGCTCAACTGGTGGTTCTGTGTCACTAGCATTTTCAAATGATTTTACTTTACTATCCGATGCTTCATATTTATATCCTTTATAATACGTAACATCCATCGAATCATTTGTTGGATCCGTTACCTTTACCTTCAATTTCGGATTGCCTTCGACTGGTGCTGCTGTGTTATTAGCTGGTGCAATTAATTCTGGCTTATTGGGATTTTCATTTGTCACAGAGAAGGAAATATCGGATTCTCCTTTATTGCCTGCCTTATCTACTGCGACCATTTTTAAGGTATGCTTTCCTGGAGCAAGCTTGGAAGAAGCCGTATCGAATGGTACCTTTATCTCCTCTTCATCAAGGGTTACTTCCAGTGATTCTACACCAGCAAGTGTATCTTCTGCACTCGCTTCAATGGTAAAGACACCCTTATATTCTTTCTCTGCTTCTATATTTGTTTTAATTACTGGGGCTGTATTATCTACTTTTACAGTAGCAGCTGCTTCCCTTTTTCCATCTGTTGCTTTAATACTATAAGCTCCATCAGAAACAGACGTAGTGTCCCAGACATAGGCTTTTGCTTTTGACTGCTCTTCTGTTATCGTAAAAGTAAAATCTTCGAATGGACGATATGTGCCATCATCCCCCATATCGAATACTTGAGAAGGATCCGCCTTTTGAGGGTCTCTAATAACAGTACCATCAGCTAAAATTAACCTTACATTTCTTAGATTATAATCATCTCTATTTTCTTCACTTTCTTCTAATTGGAATGGAGAAGCCTTATTCCCCGAGCGAACGGTAATAATATTTTCTCCGACGGCTAATTTATTAGGGTCAATCGGAATCGTAAAAGTTTTCCAATCAGAATTATTATCCTTATCCAAAAGGTGGATTATTTCCTCTCCCATTGTAATAGCATTTTTGAAATACATATTCAAACCGCTAATATCAACAGCAAGATAAGCTTGTGTCTCTAATGTGCTGTAGGTGCTTTCCTCTACTTTTTTCCCATCAATAAAAAGTTCTACATCCGCAGCGGCTGTTTCTTTGGATACTGCTTTTAAGATTGCTTTTCCAGTTAAAATATCATCATCTTTAACATTTAAATAGATAGGTGCATTGCTTATTTCATTTTTAATAGTAATGACATATCTTTCGGATGTTACCTCATTTTGCCCATCTGTGGTAACGAAATAATATTCGATTTTCTCTTTCGCAATAAAGTTAGCTGCCGATAAAATAGTGGCATAATATTCGCTGTCGCTCGCATCTACTGTTAATAATATTTTTTCATAATCTGTTTGATCATTTGTACGATAATACAAAAGCACAGATTTAATTCCCTTATCATCGGTTGCTTTTGCTCGAATGGTTAAATCATTCATCTGCTGAATTTCTTGAACATTCGTAGCGTTGATGAGAGTTGGCGGAACCGTATCATCCTCTACATGAACTGGCTCGTTCGGCACTTGTGACGGTTCTATGGAGCCAGGTGTTCCTAATTTTGTTTTCGAACTAATTTTGACCGATTGCGTGGAGCCATCCTCCGGGAATTTATAAAGAACGCCCATATTCATTGCCGTATCTAATTGCGCTGCCTCATCATTATAATAAGCAACATTTATCTCTTCTTTTGTATTCGTGGCAATTACTAGACCACGCATACTTCCATTGGCCATGCCATCACTTTTAATACGAACAATATCTTTATTTTCGACAAGGTTTGTCCCATAATTCGCATTAAAATCAGCTACTGTTTTATCCCCATTTTGAGAATTAATCACCCAGAAGACAAGAGTGCCTTGCGGTTCGATTATCGTATCATCTGGTACAGATGGCCAAATCATATCTGTATTAGGGTCTGCATTATAGCGATATTGAATTTTATAATCCTTGAAGTTTATTGCCTTATCGGTATTATTATAGATTTCGATGTATTCATAGCCATCTGCAGTCCCGACATTAGCACTATCAGGCACTATTTCTGTAATAAGCAATTTCGGAACTTTGGTAAAATCAATATCCGTTTTCTCCACCGAAATTGTATATTCTTCGGTTTTGCTTTCGTTGATTCCATCACTAGCTGCCAAATAATAAATAATGTCTCCATCTATATCTGCTGCTGGTATAGTTGCTGAGTATTTCCCTTGCGTATCCTTTAAAAGAGATACAGATTTAAAATTTTCATCCGCTGATTTTTTATACTGTAAAGTCACAATTGGGTTTGCTGTCTCATTATCCGTTACCTTTGCTTCTACTGTAACAGCCGTAAATGCTTTTGCTGTTTTCATTGCTTGATGAGAAATGACCGGTGGTTCCGTATCTTTCGGAACATCAGGTAGATCCACTATATTAGTTGGAACTTGGTCTGCTTCTATTTTCCCAGGTGTAGGATCTGCTAATACTTTATACTTAACCATTTCCGTTCCCGCTTGAGGAAATTGATAATGAACCACTTTGCCATTATTATCATTTTCAGAACCTAAATAACTAGCTGAAATCGTGATATTCCCTTTGGCATCTTTGATTTCAAGAGCACGATTACCCCCATTCGCGAAACCTGGGAATGTTTGATCTGTAAACATTACTACTTCGTTACTTGTAAGATTTGCCCCATACTCTTTATTAAAATCAGCTAATGTTTTATTTCCATTATTAAACCAGAATACAAGCTTCTCTTTTGACTTTATTTCAGTTGCTGGTAATGGAAAGAGAATCGGCTCTCTCGAATTATCCGTATATACATAGTAGAAAGTGTAACTTGCTGTGTTCAATGTTTGGTTGGAATTATTATATAGCTCAAAGTATTCGTAATAATCTGTGCCTCCTCCCATTGAATTAGGAGCAAGTTCTGTGATTAAAAGGGGGCGATCGCTATATGTATCTTGCACTGGTTCCTTCTCTGGTTCTTTTTCTAATTCGATTGTATATTCGGATGTTTTTGATATATTCATGCCATCTGAAGCTTCCAGATAATAGACTACTTTGCCCAATGCAGCCTCTTTAGGTATGCTGGCTGTGAATTTTTGTGGTTGGGCTGAATCTTGTTTCATCTCTAATACCTTTAACTCTGTGTCTGTTTTACCTTGATAATACAAGGTAGCTGTTGGATTTTTTCTATCATCTACAATAGTGGCTTCGATAGAAATTGCCTCTCCTGCTTTCATGGTTGTTTTTGCTTCATGCGTTATGACAGGAGCTTCTGTATCTTTAGTTTCGGGATTCACTGGAACTTGCTCTGCTGGTACTTGTCCATCACTTAATGTACCTGGTGTTGGGGCAGCCTTAACTTCCTGCTTTACCATCTCTGTACCTTCAGTTGGAAAAGCATAATGAACATCTGCACCTGTATTGTCCGTTTCACCTGGTAAATAGTTTGCTGATACTACTTCCTGCCCTGCAAGGTTTTTTATTAGGACACCTCGATTACCACCATTGGCAAAACCTGAAAAATCCCCTTTAATGGAAATTACTTGTTGTTCTGTTAATGAAGTACTAAAATGCTTGTTGAAATCCTCTACTGAAAGTTCCTTGACATTAAACAAAAGAACAATGGTTTCTTGGGGTGCTAGTGTGGCTGCTGGAATAGACATTATTTTATCTGCTGTATTACCGCCTATGTATTGGTAATAAAAATAATAGCTATTTAAGTCTATTGGCTGATTAGTGTTATTATAGACCTCAATAAATTCGAAGTTATCGGTTCCTTTCGAATCAGGAGCTAGCTCGGTAATAAGTAATGGCGGTAGTTTTGTGTAATCAACAGATTCTTGTTGATTCTCTGCTTTCTCCTGATTTTGTTCCGTATTATTTGTTATTTCCTCTTTTGCTGGTTCCTTCTCTTCCGTTTCCTGAGGCTTATCCACTTCCTCTATTACTGATTCTTCCTTTTGTTCAGCAGTCAGAGTTGATTTCTTCTCTTTGGAAGTAGATGAGGATTCATTTTCATGCTGATCCTTTTCCTCTACTTTTTCTTCTTCGACTGTTTCTCCCTTCTCTTTGTCGGTTGTAGTCTCAGGTACTTCTACCGTGTTATTTTCTACTGTCTTTGGCGGGTTTTCCTCTACTTTTTTACCAGTTGGTTCTGCCGCATACATCGTTAAACCTGGAAAAATAGGAAAATAGGTTGAAAAGAAAAAAAACCCCATCACAAAGATGACCAAAGCCCTCTTTGTTATCCTCTTTTTTATAGTCACAAGCTCATTCCTCCCTTAAGGTGATTATCCTACTCAGTCAAATCATAGAGCTCCTATTTTAAGGAACCTTTAAGCAAGTATTAATAAACATAAAATTTATGTAAAGAAAGGGAAATCAGAAATTTTTAACATTTTTACTTCACCTGTCGTAGTATATATGGTAAAGTATAATTACTACGACAGACATAGTATGATAGATGAAGTATTTGGAAGGGGTGATTTTTTGATTAGCAGTGATGTCATTCGCGGATATAATGACACCATCATTCTTTTTTTACTATTAGAAAAGGATTCTTATGGTTATGAAATTTCAAAAGATATACGAACATTAACTAACGAAAAATACATTATTAAAGAAACAACCCTTTATTCTGCGTTTAATCGATTAATCAAAAATAACTATATTCATTCCTATTACAAAGAAGGAGAATTTGGAAAAAGAAGAACTTATTACACCATAACGTCAGAAGGCAGAAAATATTATCAGGAAAAATGCCAAGAATGGTTCGTAACCCAGGAAGTAATTAACTTATTTATTAAGGAGGGATATAATGAATAGCATTATAAATTATTTAGACAATGTCTTTGCCAGCTTACCAAAAACTTTAGAAATGGAAACACTGAAACAAGAAATGCTCTCAAATATGGAGGATAAATATAATGAATTAAAAAAGGCTGGAAAAATGGAACATGAAGCAATTGGGATTGTCATCTCTGAATTTGGTAATATGGATGAACTGTTAAGTGAGCTTGATCTTCCCTTAACCGAGGAAACATCATTAGAACGCCAACTTACTGAAGAAGAAGTAACAACTTTTTTACAAAAAACAGCAAAGGCAATGAATTTTATCGGTATCGGTGTGATGCTGTGTATACTTGGTTCCGCCCTGCTAATTCTCAGCCTTCAAATGTATGATCAAGGATTGCTGAACGGCATAACCGAAAACACAGCCACTTTAATCGGTGTTGCTCAATTACTTTTATTCGTAGCAATCGCTGTTAGTTTATTCATTTATAGTGGCCAGCTGTTAGAAAAATATAAATTTATGGAAAAAACAGCTAGTTTTGAGCTTTCCATTCCTTTAAAAAAGAAAATAACGGCAGAAAAAGATGCTTATCAGCCAATCTTTTTTCGTTCCGTAACTATCGGTGTAGCATTATGTATTTTATCCCCAATTGCAATACTAGTAACCTCTGGTATCAGTGATCAAGCAGCGGTTTATGGGGTCTGTCTTTTATTAGCCTTTATTGCAATAGCAGTATATCTATTTATTATTAGTGGCGGCAAAAAAGATGCATATGAAAAGCTGTTAAAAGTTGAAGACTATTCCTTCGAAAAAGAAAAAGAGGATAAAGTAATCGGTGCCTTTGCAGCGGTTATCTGGCCACTAGCTGTTGTCATTTTCTTAATTACTGGCATCGTGTATGGAAACTGGCATATCAATTGGATTATCTTCCCAATAGCTGGACTGCTAATGGCCATGTTTAGCGGTGCGTACACCATTATTAAAAAAGATAGATAGAAAAACGGTTATTGTGAAGTCATAGCCTCACAAAAACAGGTGGATATCAGCCAAACTCGAGGGCTTATCAGCCAAACTCGAGGGTTTATCAGCCAAACTCGAGGACTTATCAGCCAAACTCGGGGGTTTATCAGCCAAACTCGAGGACTTATCAGCCAAAGTAGAGAGACTATCAGCCAAAGCAGCATCCAAAAATGTCTCTCTGCTTCTTTACAATCTTCGCACTTTCCAAGTGAATACCTCTACTACCTCATTAAAATTACAATTAAGTACATTAAATAAAAAAACAAACACATATTAATGAATAACGGAGATCTTTACGGAGGTATTTCTTATGTATGTTCATTTTTTACTCGGAGTGCTGCTATTTTCTCATTCTGTACTTTTATCAGGTGATTTTATTAAAGCAACAGAAAGTATATCACAACCTAAAGTTAAGAAAGAAGAAAATTTTTTATGGAAGTCCCCTGGTTTACCTGTTATCCATACAGATGAGTTCAATAAAGTAATGGATGAAATAGATAAAAAAGTGTATATCGCACCAAAAGATGCTGCCGTCAATAAATATGGAGGGATTGTCCCTGAAGAAGTTGGTTATCGTCTGCATCGAGTTAAATTTATAGAGCAAATGTATGCACATTATTTTAATGATACTTCTAGTAACAAAGGGTACCCCCTAGAAGTGATTTATCCTAAGGTAGATAGTGAATTGTTAGAAAGTATTCGCCGCAAAAAAATAGGCAGATATATAACATCTTTTAACAAGGGAAATAAAGAACGGAGCATGAATATTTCCCTAGCTACAGAAGCGATTAATAACAGTGTCATTTTTCCAAATGAAAAATTTTCCTTTAATCAAATTGTTGGGAAAAGGACTGTGGAAAAGGGATATTTACAGGCTCCTGTAATTATTCATGGGAAATTTTCAGAAGATATTGGCGGTGGAATTTGCCAAGTTTCCTCTACCCTTTTTAATGCTGTAGATAATGCGGGATTAAATATCATTCAACGATATTCACATAGTAGAAAAATCTCTTATGTTCCGCCCAAGCGAGATGCCACCGTCAGCTGGGACGGACCAGATTTTGTTTTTGAAAATAACTACGAACTTCCCGTCCTTATTCAAGCCAAAATGTTAGGACATCATTTACTCATAGAGATCTATTCAGCAGAAACTATTTCTTATCAGCCTAGAAAAGTTCCCTATCTATAAAGGGCAAGCACAGGGACGGTTCTTGTGAGAAGGATTCAACTCTACAAGAACCCTCCCTTCATTTCCTTTAATCTTTTTTTGATCTTCTTTGTCTGATAACATCTACGAATACTGCTGCTATAATAACCACCCCAATTACGGTCATTTGAAAGTCTGCTGATACGTTCAAGAGGTTTAATCCATTGCGGAGAACGGCTATAATCATGGCTCCAATTAAGGTTCCCCATACGGTTCCAACTCCACCAAAGAAGCTGGCGCCGCCTATAATTACTGCTGCAATAGCATCTAATTCATACGAAAGGCCTGCAAGTGGAAAGGCAGAATTTACTCGCCCCACCATTACTAATCCTGCAAGTGCGGCCATAAAGCCACTTATGGAATAAACAATGATTAGGACTCTGTTTACATTAATTCCTGATAAGTGTGCAGCTTCCTTATTACCGCCAATTGCATAAATATATCTTCCTGTTTTCGTACGGGTTAAGAAAAGATGGAAGATAACATACATAATAAGAACCAATACGAAACTAACCGGAATAGGACCGACAAACTCTCTCCCCAAAAATTGAATCAAATAAGGAAAACCAGCGATTGGAGCTGCTGCTGTGATAATAAGGGCTAACCCTCTCGCTATATTCATTGTTCCTAAAGTGGATATAAACGGATGTGGTAAACGCAGCTTTGTCAGCATAATTCCGTTTAGCCAGCCAAAAAATCCCCCCACTAATAAACATACTAAAATTCCAACTACAGGAGGAACTCCCATATTCACAACCACGACTCCCATTACCATAATGGATATAGCAAGAATAGACCCAACAGATAAATCAATGCCCGCTGTTAAGATCGGCAGCAGCATCCCGAGTCCTAGTAAAGCATTAATAGAAGATTGACGAGCAATATTCATTAAGTTATTTAGTGTCAAAAATCGATCGGATAAAAACGTTAAAATAATGCTTAGTACAACTAAGCCAATAACCGCACCAAATTTATCTAAATAATATCGGAATGATTTTTTTCTTTCCTGGGCCTTAATTTCTGCCTGCACATCATTTATCGCTGCTTTTGACATACTATCACCCTCCTGTAGCTGCTTTCATAATCGTTTCTTGTGTCGCTTCTGTTCGATCTAAAGTAGCAGTTATCTTTCCTTCATGCATGACAATAATACGGTCACACATACCAAGAATTTCAGGTAAATCTGAAGATATCATTATCACAGTCGCACCGTTTTCTACCAGCTGATTCATTAACCGATATACTTCTACCTTCGCTCCAACATCAATCCCTCTCGTTGGCTCATCAAAAATAAACACCTTTGCTTTCGTTTCCAGCCATTTTGCAATCACAACTTTTTGCTGGTTTCCTCCACTTAGTTTTCTTGCATTTAGCTCCACATTATTCGGCCTGACCTGAAGCTCTTGAATATATGAATTGGCCACATTTCTAATTTGCTGAAGATTGATCAACTTTGATTTTTTTCCTTGAAAGCCCTTCATATTAGCTAATGCGATATTAAAATCAAGCGGCTGATCCAATAGCAAGCCTTCACTTTTACGATCTTCTGTAATAAAGGCAATTCCTGCATTGATAGCATCTCTCGGTGTTCGGATGGAAACTTCTTTTCCTTCTACAAAAATCTTCCCCCCATCTTTTGGATCGGCTGCAAAGATCGCCCTCGCAAGTTCTGTTCTGCCCGCACCCACCAAACCAGAAAATCCAACAATTTCTCCGTGATTAACATGAAAATTTATTGGATGAAGAGTCCCTTTCACTGTTAAATTTTCAACTCGGAACCCCTCCTTTCCTAATGGAAAATTCTTCTTCGGATATTTTTCATCTAATGACCTTCCAACCATTAACTCAATCCATTGATCGCTACTAGTTGTTTTTACAGGCAATGTCTCAATTTTATAGCCATCTCTTAAAATGGTTACTCGATCCCCTATTCGCTTAATTTCTTCCAAGCGATGGGATATAAAAACGATTGCCATTCCCTTTTTCGTTAAATTCTCAACTGTATCATATAATTGTTCTACTTCTGCCCCGCTTAAACTCGATGTTGGCTCATCCATAATGAGTAATTTTGCATCCAAAGTTAGGGCCTTCGCAATTTCAACAAGTTGCTGCTGCCCCATTCCTAATTCACTTAATTCTTTATCCGCAATCGATGGGTCCTGCCCAAGCATTCGTAAATATTCCTTCGCTTTTTCATGCATGCTTTTTCGATTTAAAAAAGATAATTTTCCCTTGTTTTTCAATTCTCTCCCTAAAAAAATGTTTTCATATACTTTAAGCTGTGGGATAACGTTTAACTCTTGATAAATCGTGGCAATGCCTATCTTCATAGAATCGACAGGGGAATTGATGGAGACTAATTGATTCTCCCAATATATTTCTCCGCCATCTTTCTCATATGCACCAGTCAAAATTTTAATTAATGTTGATTTTCCGGCACCATTTTCTCCTAATAGAACATGGACTTCTCCCGCCTTTATTTCGAGATCAATCCCTTTTAGGACATGATTATTTGAGAAGCTTTTTTTAATCCCTTTCATCACAAGCAATTGTTTCCCATCTTCCATACTTGTTCTCCTTTCTAAGCTTCTATTTCCATGTTTTCTAGTTACGAAGATATCTGTTATAAAGAACATTTATACGAATTCATCCTCAAATAGACAGTAGAACTCATATAGTTACTTTCATTATTTTGCGATTCCTTCAAGGAAATCTAATTTCTCCTGCGCATTGTCAGACGTAATGATATCAATTCCACTATCGATTCTTGATTCTACTTTTTCCCCCTTCATTGCTTTAACAGCATTTTCTACCCCTTTATAGCCCATTTCATATGGATTTTGGGCAATAGATCCAGCTAAATCTCCATCTATAATCGATTGAATTGCTTCAGCAGTTCCATCTGTTCCAATAATCGGAAGTTTAATTCCCTTCGACTCTGTCGCACGTAACGCCCCTATTGCCATATCATCATTTGCCGAAAATATCCCTTTAATATTAGGATTATTTTGCAAAATATTTTCCACTACTGAATTAGCTTTTGTTTTATCACTATCTGCAGGCTGCTCAGCCACAATAACCATTCCTGCTTCTTCTAGAGACTCTTTCGCACCTTTAATACGTTGATCCATTGCTGTATTTCCTAACGCTCCACCAAGCAGAGCAACTTCATCTCCTTTTTTTAGGAAAGAAGCAAGCAGTTTTCCGCCCTCTTTCCCTGCTGTTAAATTATCTGTACCAATAAAAGAAGTTTTTCCAGAAAAATCGGCGTCCGTATCAATAAAAAGGACCGGCACATTCGCTTGCTCTAACACTGGTACGACAGTATCTGGTTGGGTTGGAGATACAACAAGTGAACCTATCCCTTGGTTTAAAGAATCCTCAATCATGTTTACTTGTTCCATAATTTGTGACTCAGAAGCAGGTCCCACAATAGTAACATCCACACCTAAGTCTTTTCCTGCTGCCTTCGCTCCTGCTTCTACATACTTCCAGTAAGGACTACTCAATGTTTTCAATACAACCGCAACGCTTCCATCTTCCCCGCTTCCGGATGCACTCTTGCCACATCCCACCATCGCAATTACTAAACCAATAATCGTAAGCAACAAACCCAATTTTTTCATAGCATATACCCCTCTATTCTCGATTATTTTTTTTTATAGTAATGACAATAAAGATGAGCTGAACCAATTAATCTATATTTGCAATGGCACTTTCTTCCTTTGCTAATGAGACCGGTTGTTGTGTTAGATAAGAAGATCTTGCTGCATAAGAAATTTGAAGCGCTTTCAATCCGTCGTAAGCTGTAACGGAAGCATGTTTATTTTCTCGAATGCCTCGAAAGAAATCATCTAATTCTAAATAGTAAGCATCTGCGAATCTTTCTGGAAAATGAGGGAGAATATTATGTGTCTTACCTGCCTTTGTAAAGATATGAAGATTATGCTGCTGTAAGTTATCTCCTACCACTATGGTTCCTTCTGAACCAATAATTTCGGCGCGAATATCATAGCCATAGTAAGCATTTCTGCTAGCTTCAACATCGCCAGCTGCACCTGATTCGAACTCTATATAGGAAAGCGCTTGATCAATATCGTTATATTTTTCCACAAAAGGATATTTAACTACTTTCCCATTAGCGGAAACCTTGCTGATTTCGGATGCTAATAAATATCTTGCTATATCAAAATCATGAATAGAGACGTCCACAAAAATTCCGCCGCTGTTCTGAATAAAGCTTTCGTGAGGACAATCTGGATCCCTTGATATGCCTTTGAAGTAAAGCGGTTTCCCAATATCTCCAGCAAGTATCCTCTTTTTGGCTTCTGCGTATGCCGGGTCATATCTTCTCATAAAGCCTAATTGGCAATATGTATGATTCTTATCAATTAAACTAGTAATCTCTTTTGCCTCCTGTATATCAATGGTCAATGGCTTTTCCACAAAAATCTTTTTATTAGCAAAAGAAGCCTGCTTTAAAAATTCAAAATGGGTACTTGTTGGCGTAGCAATGATAACGGCTTCTATCGTCTCATCTTGAAATATCTCCTCTGCATTTGAAGTGAATTTAGGAATCTCTAACTCCCTTGCTACTTTCTCCGCTCGGATTATATCAATATCAAAAATAGCAGCGACTTCTACATGTTGAATTCTTGTTGATGCATTTACAGCATGCCAATATCCCAATCTGCCAATTCCCATAACAGCACATTTTGTTTTTTTATTCACCTAATCACTCCCTATATACTGTTTAATCTTTGAATCCCCTTAGTTCTTCATTATTGAACAGATACAACCATAAAGTATTAGAGTTATAAATCCCCTCCTTTTTCTACTTTAGATTTGGTAGTTACATAGATGATTGGTCATACCAAAAAATTTTTGGTAAAACGCTTTCTTTTGCAGCTAGGTTCATTTTAGCTGATAATCCCATTTATTGCAACATGATTTATTAAAAAAGTTCCCATGATTTTTTCATTATTTGAGTAACTATTGAGCAACTTTGATGTCAACTCATTTTACATTTCGTATCACAACGTAGAATCGCGAATGATTAATTCGGGAGTAAATAGTAGACGCTGTTTATATTTACTTGGCTGCTCCATTTCTTCCATAAGCAAATCGACTACTTTCGAAGCCATTTCCTGAACAGGCTGTGCTATAGTCGTTAATGCCGGGGTAATAACCGTTGATAAAATAGTATTATCAAAGCCAACCACCGAAAGTTTATTAGGAACTTCTATGTCTAAATTCTTCGCTGCTTTAATAATACCTGTTGCTAATAAATCATTACTTGCAAAAATAGCTGTTGGTCTATTCTCCAATGAAAGAAGCTTCATCGCAGCTTCATAGCCCCTTTGATGAGTAGCCTCTGTATAGATAACATATTCATCATATAAAGGGAGATCATATTCTCCTAAAACATCTTTATAACCTACTACCCGTTGATGATTACTTCTAATTTTCTCGGCTATCATGGCAATTCGCTGATGTCCTAGCTGCACTAAATGAGAAGTGGCTAAATAACTCCCCTGATAGTCGTCAACTCTGACGGAATGAATGGGAAGCTTAGGAATATCAGAAGCAATCAGTACAACTGGCAATTGCTGATTTTCAATCACTTCTGCCAATATATCCGTATTATGAAACTCAGAAGCTATAATTAATCCATCGACACGCTGTCTAGTTAACAAGGATAAATAATTTTTTTCTTTTTCTTCTTCATTATCAGTACTGCACATCATGACATGAAAGCCAAGTTCTCTACTTCTATTTTCTACTTTCCGCGCAACTTCTGCATAAAAGGGATTGGATATATCAGAAATAAGAAAACCAATTGTTTTCGTCTGCTTTCCCGTTAAGGCAGAAGCGACCACACTTGGTTGGAAATTCAATTCCTTCATAATGCGTTTGACTTTTTTCCGCGTTTCCTCACTAATACGTCCCGTATTATTTATAACTTTCGAAACAGTAGAAATAGAAACCCCAGCTTTCTCTGCCACTTGATAAATCGTCGTTTTCATTACACTAACCCTACTTTCCTCAAACACTATAAATTTAAATATAGTATAAGATAATCTTATTTGCCAGAGTGATGGATCTTGTGAGGACAGTAAATATATGATTCTAAATATAAAAAAGGCTGGTTCTATTGAAGTCATTAACCTCTATAGAACCATCCCTCTGTTTGCTTTACAAGTATTCTTTCTTGATTTCTATATTACTGCGCACGGTGTTTATTGGTCTTACGAGCTTTTCAATTTTTTCACGGTTTGGTTCGAGAAATGGTGGTAAGGATAATTTTTCTCCTAATGTTTCATATGGCTCGTCTCCCATAAATCCAGGCCCATCTGTTGCTAATTCAAATAAGATTTGCGGTGCAACATTGGAATATAAAGAACCAAAATAATAGCGCTCTACAAAACCGGAGTTTGGCAATTTAAAACTGCTCAAACGTTCTTGCCATTGATCTAATTCACCACGATCTTCTACTCGGAAAGCAGCATGGTGAACGGTACCAAACCCTTGTCTTGCTTGTGGAAGAATGGTGTTAAATTCTACGATAACTTGGGCACCATTTCCTCCTTCACCCATTTCAAATAGATGGAATGAACCCTCTTGAGAAGCTTCTTTCATTAAAAACACTTTTTCTAATACTTCCTTAAAGTAATCCAAGTAAGCAGTCCGAACAAATATTGGTCCTAATCCTGTAATCGCGAATTCTAATGGAACTGGTCCATTTTGCCACGGAGTCCCTGATGCAACTCCTTCATTTTTTTCATCTGAAATCAGTTGATATTGCTGGTCATCAAAATCTACGAATGACAATGTCTTTTTCCCAAACTGTTCTTGAATTCCTTTATGCTTCACTTCATACTTATCAAAGCGTTTTACCCAATATTCTAAAGCTGCATCTGTCGGCACTCGGAATGATGTTTTGGAAATCTCATTTGTGCCGTGCACTCCTTTTGGTATTCCAGGAAAATCAAAAAATGTCATATCCGTACCTGGACTGCCGACATCATCCGTGAAATATAGATGGTAGGTTTGAATATCATCCTGATTTACTGTTTTCTTAACTAATCTTAGCCCTAATACATAGGTAAAAAACTCATAAATTTTTTCGGCACTGCTTGTAATTGCTGTAATATGATGAAGTCCTTTTAACTCATTCATTATTTATTTCCTCCTATTAATTATCTCGAAATTGAGATATTTATATAAAAATATAATTAATTAAGATATCTTTAATTCGAAATAATTTTATCACTTTATTACTTTTTGGTCAATAGGAAAGAATTTCTATCGTGAAAAGAAAAAGTCACTTCTTCTTTTGTTTATAATAATGGAGGTATATAAGGATGTTTGGATATTATGACAGAAATTATTGCAGACAAACTGTTATTTACTGCGCCCTCTAAAAGTTAAAAAGGCAATAAATACATTCTGTAGAGGTGCTTATGGATTATATCAGGATGGTCCAAGTGTAGAAGAGTATAGTCAACATTGTCAGGGATTTGCTATTTTAACTAAAACAGTTGGGAAAGAAAATAGTTAGTACTACTGATTTATGAAGTTCACTGTTTTATCCTCCTCCCTTAGTAACTCAAAAAAATAGATTCAATTCGATAAAGAACTGTTTCATTAATAAGTATAGTAATGTTGGAAATACTGTTGCTTAAAAGATTTGGCAGCCCATATTGCAACCAAATCTTTTAGGCATAGTATTTATTACTTTTTCCAATTATATACTTCAAAAAGTAAGCGGAATTTCTTTTGCTCCGCGAATAATAATCCCAGGTCGCCATTCAATTGTGTTTAAATCCTCTTTTAATTTTATTTGCGGTATTTTTTTCAGCAGTTTATTAATCGCAATTTCACCTTCCAGTCTTGCGAGTGGAGCTCCCAGACAGAAATGAACTCCTTTACCAAACGCGATATGGGTATTAGCTTCACGGGTTATATCAAATGAATCTGGTTCAATAAAGTGATTATCGTCACGGTTGGCAGCTGCTAATGCTATAAATACCATATCCCCCTTTTTAATATGCTTTCCTTCAATGATGACATCCTCTGTTGCAAAACGGACATTGCTAACTTCGGCAGGACCGTTATATCTCAATATTTCTTCAATTGCACCATGAATAAGCTCAGGGTGAGATACTAATTTTTCTTTCTGTTCAGGATGTTCTAATAAGGCAAGAATACCATTCCCAATAAGATTAAC
Source organism: Niallia sp. FSL K6-0212 (assembly GCF_038007605.1). Lineage (NCBI taxonomy): Bacteria > Bacillati > Bacillota > Bacilli > Caryophanales > Bacillaceae > Niallia > Niallia sp. FSL K6-0212. Next base: position 534,008 of record NZ_JBBOXL010000001.1, read on the forward strand.
AGTTGTTTCATGACCGGCAATGATTAAAACGAAAACAAGTGCATATAATTCATTTTCACTTAATACATCTCCTTCATCCTCCACACGCAGAAGATCACTAATTAAGTCATCTTGAAGATGCCTTCTTCTTTCGGCAATTAATTCCTCTAAATACTGGATAAAGGAAATCATCGCGTTTTCAGTCTTTTGAGAAAGCTCTGGATTACTAACTCCTTCCATGATCACATTCGACCATTCCCTGAATTTTTCCTGATCTTTTAAGGGAACACCCAGCATTTCGCATATAACAATAATAGGAAGCGGAAAGGCATAGTCCTCTATCAAGTTGATTTCTTGTTTATGCTCAACTTGAAAAAGTAACTCTTCTGCAATTTCCTCTATTCTTCCTCTAAGATTCTCAACCATTTTTGGTGTGAAAGCCTTTTGGATTAAACGTCGTAATCGGCGATGATCTTTCGGGTCTACACTAAGTAAGTTTCTGGAAATTATTTCTTGGTGTGGAGGCAGATTTCCTTTAATAGAAGAGTGGACAGGATAATTTGTAACAAAACGAGAGTCAGCTAACAGTTTGGCGGCATCTTTATATCTTGATATAATCCAGGCAAATTGTCCATTTGGCAATAGAAATCGATGTACCGGATCATTTTTACGAATCTCAGCATAGGCTGGATATGGATTATCGATAAATTTTGTGTTTAGGAAATCAATTTTTGAATTATTGCCATTATGGTTCAGTATAGTCATTAAATGTTCCTCCTCATTTAATTAATCTTATAATTGATTTTAACTTTTTACCCCAATTAACAAAGAAAGAATGCTGCTCGGACGATAAAGCCCATCCCCTATTGTTTGTTCTGCAACGAAACTTAAACAGCATCATAATTCCCACAACTTTATTCGTCCAGGTTAATTTCATTTCATATGAGTTTTTATTGATGACTTCTAAATTAGTGTAAGTAAATATTACCTCTAAATTCAATTTTGTAATAATATCAGTATGTTTAATATTCCTCTATCACTCTATTTAAATCTCATTACCATTCTGCTAGAACAGGGCGATTCTTATACCACCATAATTCATTATCATCAATCGATCTGCTCAAAATAGCTGCCGTATCATTTGATACATTCCAATCACAAAAATTTAAGATAGAAAATACAAAATCGTTTTTTGTATCTTCATCGAGTTTTTGTAAAAATAAATTGGCTTTATTTGCAATATCTTGCGGTTTTTGATCCAGTTCTCTGAGCGTGGAAATTAATCCCTTTTGACAAGGAAATAGTTTCTCATTGTAAGCTAGTAACATTCTTGAACCAAACAAAACAATGTCCGTGGCCGCTCTTGTTTTTAAATAGACATTATTTGTGATGATAGCCTGTTCCCAAAAATAAAAGTTATTTAGCATGAGAGCACTGTAAAATAATATTATTTTTTCTTCCTTTTCCCAGACTGGATAAATAGGGATTTTCTTAATTAGCTCAACTATTTCAGAATCATGGGTAAATATACATTGGGCTCCTACGAAGGCATTTCGAGTAGGTTCACTTCCAACTTTAGAAGCTTGGATGAGATAATCTTTTGTAAAGTATTTTATGTCAAAATAACCCTTCTCATAAGTGCAGTTATCCGTAATTACTTCTGAAAGCCTATTTTGTTTTGTAAGTTCCTCATACTTCTCATCACTAACAATTAACATGATATCTACATCAGAATCTATTCTTTCTTTACCTTTTGCAACCGATCCTCCTAAAATGGCAGCTATGATTTCTAAATTATCTTTATATATATTAATGAAATTGTTAATGGAATCTTGATGATGTTTGTACATACAATTATCACTCCCTTTTTTATTTTTTACTAACTATATTCCATCAAAGTATATGTAGTTCTTGCTGTTTTAGAAATTCCAGGAAAAAACGCCCTTTCAATAGAAGAAGATCTAATAACATTTAGCTTCATGTTATCCTGTCCTTTCTAATTTCAAATTAATTGATTGTATTGGTAAAAACACCAATAAGGAATTCGAAATATAATGTTAGCGCTTTCTTATATGTTATAACATTTTATTATTTTTCAATTAAAAAATATGGTGTTTTCATTTTATTTTTAGAACTTCTTTTTTATCATTTATATTATTATTGCAATTTTTATATAAGCTTTTATACGTGCTTAAACAATGCACATAATTTTTCTGGCGAAAATATGGACTAACTAGAGCTCTAGCGAAATGGACAAACGATTTTCAATTACTTTCTGAATTAGCTCCATTGCATTTAACACAACGCTATCTGATTGGATTCGATTTACTCCAATCGTGATTTTATGAGCTCATAACACATCGAATAAAAGAGAAGGCTTATACTTGCTTCCTTCCTTTTCAACAAATGGCAGAAGTGAAACTCTCTGGATTTCCTGCATGTCATTTAAATACTTTGTATACACATCTGTACAAACCGAATCCTTAGAGCTTTCATTTTGGGATATCCAATTAAGCTTTTTTTCATTAATTAATCTCTTAGAATCTCAAGGAATTGCAAAAGATAGCAGCTATGTGATCGCAGAAAAGGTTGTTCAGTTTTTACGAGAAAATGATCATCTTCCTCTAACAAACGATACATTAACCGCTCATTTTAACATACATGAAAATACAATATCTAAATACATGAAACTATTTTATTAATTCACCGCATTAGAGTATTTAAATTCTTATCGGTTAGAGCAAGCAAGAATCTTACTATTAAAAACAGATAACACCATTCAAACAATTTCAGAAAAATGCGGCTTCACATACAGCCAATACTTCTCAAGCATCTTCAAGAAAAAATATTGCATTTCTTCTTTAAACTACCGAAAAAAACATTAAAAAAAAAAAGCAAAAAGACGGTTCTAATGAAGATATCCCTCACTAGAACCGTCTCTCTGCTGTTCTCATCTCACCAACTGCTTGGCCAATTTCCGTTCTTCTTTATCTTTTGTTGTGCTGATTATAGTTCTAAGGCTGTGTTGTATTTCTGGTAACTGCCTTATAGCTGGGGACCATTCTGCCAACACACTTAATCCCTGCCAGCGTAAGCTCTCATTTTTAGTTTCCAGTGCTGCACGGACTAATGGAGCCCCTACACCCTCAAATTCATGTAAATCTTGAATAATATACTCTAGACAATACTGTTCTTCCAGCGATAAACTGGATATAGAAAAATGTGTTTCTGCGAAGGCACAAAGATCTTGAATAGACTGTAAATCCCTTGTTTCCATGATAGCACCATACAATATACTGTTTGTCGGCTCTTTCTTCAGCTTTTCAAATAATAGTGCCGTAATGTCTAATTGATAGAATCGAGCTATCTCCATTGCTCGGAAATCTACCTTCTCGCTCGATTGTAATACATCCAATGCCAGCTGTGACCATTTAGGGTTGTCTATGAACGGTTGAACAGCTTCTTGAATTGCCCTGCGTTCATGCGGCTTCCATTGTCCATTTAATCGCTCTTCCCAAATGTCATCTTCGGCATGAACAAATTCGCTTATTTTCATTATCGGATAAAAATCCTCCAAGCTTTCACAGTGGGTTGCGGCGTGGTGAAGGAAGCGAGTCATTACAGCACTGGCGTAAGGATATTGATCCATGCCGTCTTGATTTTCATCGTCTAATAAGCCTTCTATAATCATAGCCGCTCCCGTGTATAGCTCCTTGGAAATATTCACTTCGTAGAGCGCAACATCTAGCTCTCCCTTTACTGCACAACGATGCGCTAGGAAATCAGCAAATTTCCTATTTTCACATCCTTTTGTAAGCAGCCAATACTTCATTTCTGGCGTTTTCGCTTCCACTAGCTCAATCGCTGTCATTTTACCAATCCCTTGGACAGATTGAACTAGTTTCCATATTTGATCATTTACTCCCTTCCCTCCGCTTCTTATAGCGAATATAGCATATGGGGTAAACTCATCGTGCAAGCCGATTGTATATAAGAGCTCCTGATATTCCTCACAGTTCGTAAACCCGAGAACCAGAATAGCAAATTTAACAACATCTCTATGTGCAGCATGCTCTAATAGCCATAATGCCTCTTGCTGTGCCATGTGTTCATCCAATTCTGCTTGCCCTAACTGGTCAAGAAGCTCATCTCGATAGATGGCAATATGGTCAAAAATAATTTGATCATATGTCGCCTTTCTTGTTTTTATAGTGGGTTGTTCCAGCTGTTCTTTAAAAAGCTTCATCAGCTTACTCACAAAAAATGGCGTTTTCGGTTCATTCACGATTATATCAAATAACCCTGGCTCCAATGGTGGATTATCTTCTCCAAAAAAGTACGTATCATCTGGTAGAGTATTTTCTACTATTCTATTATTTTCTAGAACTTGTCGTTGAATAAACGGAACTATTTTCTCTTTATGGTCCCAGGGCAGAAATTCAAGTTTTTCGGATTCCTGCAGAACAGTCTCATTATCAATTTTGATGCTGCAGTTTAAACTTACGTAGCCACCAATTTTTACAGAGACTTTATGCTTTTTCCCATCTTCCAAAGTGAGGACTCCCGATAGCTTTGTATAAGGAATAATATGCGATAGTATTGATTTCCGTTTATTTTGGGCTACCGTTATCCCGTCAATGATAAGCAACTCTTCTTTCATTTGATTGATCACTTCTATCACATGTCCTTTATAATGAACGGTCCAACTCTTTTGAACCTCTTTCTCTATATCCTTTTTTAAATTCCGCATTTCATGTTTTAATTCATCTTTAAAGCCCATGCCATTCCTCCTCTTTTTTGAACACAACAAAAATGGATAGTTTAGTATATTCACCCATATCTACCCATATTTCTATTAAATACTATCTTTCCCTTTTAGGAAAGACTTTCAGTAAAAAAAGACGCAAAAGGACAGTTCCCCTCTCGTCCTATTATTTGGTATAGTAAATTTATATTTCCACTCCACATCCCTAGCATTTATCATGTTTAAACCAAAAAGGAGATAGAAAATGAGTCGAAAAATACTACTTGTTGAAGATGAAGAGGATCTGTCGAAATTATTAGAGCTATATTTAAGAAATGAAGGATACATCGTTACAACCGTTCATGATGGGCAGCTTGCCTTAGAGTATATTGAAAATACAGAGTACGATCTAGCCATATTAGATGTAATGGTACCTAATGTCGATGGGTTTGAATTATGCCAGAAAATTCGAGAAAAATACTACTATCCCATCATTATGTTAACAGCCAAAATAGAGGATTTCGATAAAATTACCGGTTTAACAATTGGTGCTGATGATTATATTACGAAACCTTTTAATCCTCTCGAGGTAATGGCTAGAGTGAAAACTGTTTTGCGTCGTTATACGAGCTACAACGAAAAAACAGGAAAACAGCAGGTCGAGGAGCATGATATTAGAGGATTAAAAATAAACAAAGCAACCCACACCTGTTCTTTATTTGGGGAACCAATCGATTTAACTCCAATTGAGTTTTCCATCCTGTGGTATTTAGCCGAAAATCAGGGCAAAGTCATTCCCTCTGAAGAACTGTTTGAGAATGTTTGGGGAGAGAAGTTTTTAGAAAACAACAATACGGTTATGGCACATATTGCGAGACTGCGAGAAAAACTCAAGGAGCCTGTCAAAAAGCCGAAATTTATTAAAACCGTTTGGGGAGTGGGGTATAAAGTTGAATAAACAAGCAAAGCAAAAGCAAATTAGCCATTATTTAAGAATTCGTTTTTTTATCCTTGCACTTTTCTGCTTTGCGGTTATATTCCTCCTCTCTGTTCTCATCCTAAAAGCAGATAGTGAGCAACTCTTTAATGGGATGTTAGGGACCGCGCTAAAATGGCTTAGTAACCGAATTTTAACCCTCGCTCCACTACTTTTTATCTTTTGTATTATTGCTATTATTTATTTTCAGCGAAGACAATTAATAGCTTATTTAGCTACCCTTTCAGCAAATTTTGAGACAATAAGCTTGGAAGAAGATCAAGAGAAAGACCGTTTCCCGCTACCAGGCATATTAAAAGATACGGAAGAGAGCATAGAAAGATTGCAATTAGCATTACGGGAAAAGGAGCAGGCCAGGAAAGAAATTGAGCAGCGAAAAAATGATTTAATTGTTTATTTAGCACATGACTTAAAAACACCTATTTCCTCCATTATCGGATATTTAACACTGTTGCGGGATGAGAGAAGCATTTCAGATGAGATGCATCAAAAGTTTATCCAAGTTACACTCCATAACGCAGAGCGGTTAGACGATTTAATCAATGAGTTTTTCGAAATTACCCGCTTTAACTTAGCTAATGTCTCGTTAAATTACAGCAAAGTGAATATTTCCTTTATGCTCGAGCAGTTACTATTTGAGCTGCAGCCAGCCTTAAAAAGGAAAAATGTAACGTATCAGTTGGACGGAAGCAAGGATGTAGAAATCGTTTGTGACACAGAGAAGATTCAACGAGTATTTGATAACCTCCTTAGTAATGCTGTGCATTATAGCTTGGAAAATAGCAGCATCATTGTTTCCGTTACGCAGGATAACGGTAATGCTGTGATTCAATTTAGCAATCAAAGTTATCCAATCGAACAAGAAAAATTAGATCGGATTTTTGAACAATTCTTTCGTTTGGATACCTCTAGATCCTCTAGAAATGGCGGCACAGGATTAGGATTAGCAATCGCTAAGCAAATTATCGAACAACATCATGGTACCATTACGGCGAAAAGCGAAGACCAACATATTCTATTCAAAGTCATCATCCCTCTCACCGTATGAATTTCGTAAGAATTTTAGAAGAAAAAAAGAAGATAATTGTTAGATAGAGCAAATAAAAAGCAGCTTATTATTCCGTATGATTAAAGTACGAAATAATAAGCTGCTTTTTATTGTTGGAGGTATGATGATGGAAATTTTACAAGTGAAAAATGTCAAAAAAGTTTATAAACCCCGGCTTGGCGCAAAGGTAGAGGCATTGGCAGATATAAGCTTCACTGTTCACAAAGGGGAGCATATTGCTATTATGGGGGAATCCGGTTCAGGGAAGTCAACATTACTCCATATATTAGCATCATTAGAGGATGTCACAGAAGGACATGTAATATTACACGGGACAGATTATAAACAAATCAAAAATGATGAAATGGCAGCATTCCGCAGAGAACATTTAGGATTTGTCTTTCAGGATTTTCAATTACTCGATCAATTTAGTCTAAAAGATAATATTTTTCTACCGCTTGTATTAGCCAATAAGTCTGTAGCAGAAATGAAAGAAAGACTTAAGCCGTTGGCGAAAACATTAGGAATAGACTCCATTTTAGAAAAGTACCCTTATGAAGTATCTGGGGGACAAAAACAAAGAGCTGCTGTCGCAAGGGCGCTTATCACATCGCCAAGCTTAATTTTAGCAGATGAACCAACCGGGGCATTAGATTCTCGCTCCGCAGATGAGCTATTGGATTTATTTCAGTTATTTCATGAAAAAGGTCAAACAATTATTATGGTCACACACAGCGTTCATGCAGCAAGTAAGGCAAGCCGTGTGTTATTTATCAAGGACGGAAAAATGGAACAAGAAATTCGCAAAACACATTCCGAGGAAGATATGATACAGAGAATCTTCGAAGTACAGGCAGCAAAAGCTGCTAGAGGTGACATTTATGGGTAAAAAAGTCTTTATCAAATTAGCTGTAACTAACATTACAACAAATCGGAAAATGTACCTTCCCTATCTACTAACCTGCACGGTTATCATCTCTTTGTACTATACCATCAATAACTTAGTGACAGACGAAACATTAAAGTCTATTTCCGGAGGGAACTTCACCATAGACGTTATGAAATTTGGCAGTCTATTATTTACGGTTCTTTCTGTCTTTTTCTTACTGTACACAAATAGCTTTATTTTGAAATGGCGGAAGAAGGAATTTGGCCTCTATCATTTATTGGGACTTGAGAGAAAACATATCCAAAGACTATTGCTGCTAGAAAATAATATCATTGCAAGCTTAACAATTACGAGTGGTATATTAATAGGCCTTATTTTCAATAAATTGGCAGGATTAGCCATGTCGGCCATCATGGATGTTCCCTTGACTGTAAGCACTATATCATTAGGAGCATGTTTCAAAACAATCGCTACGTTTTTTGTTATCTTTTTTATCCTATACTTATTTAATAAAAAACAACTCCTTTCCGTTCCTATAATCGATTTAATGAAGGGTGCCGAAGCTGGCGAAAAGGAGCCAAAAACAAGATTAATAGCTGCTATGCTTGGTGGAGTGCTTTTAATAGTTGGATATATTCTATCCTTTACCGTAAAAGACCCGAAAGATGACTTATATTCCATGCTGCTAGCTATCGGATTTGTAACGATAGCTACCTATTTGCTTTTTATAGCTGTTAGTATTGCCCTGCTAAAAGCCCTGCGCAGTAAGGAAAACCTTTATTATAGCAAAAATAATTTCACGTTAATTTCTACCATGCTTTATCGAATGAAACAAAATGCAGTTGGCCTCTCCAATATTACGATTTTAAGTACTGGAACATTGATGGTTATGACCATAACACTTTCTTTATATATGGGCATTAACACAATACTAACGAACAGTTTTCCGTATGATATAAAAATTAGCAGCAGTGGAGAATCCAATACGGAACAAACAAAGCTGAAAACCTTTATAGAAAAAAGTGCAGACGCTTTTAAAGTCAAGATTACCTCTATTACTTCTTATCAAGGAGGAAAGTTTGCTGCTGATCTAACGGGTGATGGGAAGGACGACTTTGTGTTTATTTTACCCTTGAACGACTATAACAGGTTAACAAACCAACAGGTTTCCTTGGCTGATGATGAGGTACTGCTTTTAAGGAATGAGAAAACAGCTCCACTACAAAGTATTCACTTAGCTGATCACCAATTCAAAGTGAAGAAACTCATCGAAGAGCTTCCAATAGACACCTCCTTATCTACTAACCCGGAGAATAAATGGATTTATGTTATTGCACCACTAAACAGCAGATTCACAAACCAAATTGGATTGCCCGATTCTGCGGAAAGCTTCCAAGACATCGCTTTACAAGGAGATCCAGATGCAGTGAATAAGCTTTCCCACGCAATCACTGACGAGGCAGAATCCATCGAAAATATCTATGTCGAAGCAAAATCCATTTATAAAGAATCTTTATTAGTACGATTTGGCGGCCTATTATTTCTCGGAATATTTATTAGTACTGTTTTATTCGCGGAAACAGCATTAATGATTTTTTATAAGCAGATTTCCGAAGGCTACGATGATCGTACGCGTTTTGTCATTATGAAAAGGGTCGGAATGAGCGATAGAGAAATGACGAAAACGATTCGGCAACAAACTTGGATTATGTTTTTTGCCCCGTTAGCAGTCGCTCTCTTGCATCTTACAATGGCTTTGCCACTAGTAATGAAATTAATAGGAATCGCAGCCATGGATGACTGGCTTGTGGTGATAGGATGTGGTCTTTTTGCGGCCATTGTTTTTATAATTATTTATGGATTTCTCTTTATTTTGACAGAAAAAAGCTACAAAAAAATAATCAGGCAATAGGAGAATTGAAATGAAAAAGCTAAAACCTTTTTGGGTTATAATGACAGCACTCACCTTGTTAATTATAGGAATTATTTGGGATAACAATCGCGTGGTAGTAGATAAGGTAACGATTGTCAACCACCGTTTGCCAGCAGCATTTGACCATTTCAATATTTTACAGATTTCTGATTTGAAAGGAAAGGAATTCGGAAAAGATCAGCAGAAGCTGATTCATTTAATAAAAAAGCAACAATATGATTTAGTTGTTTTCACAGGGGATTATATTTCCGAAGAAGAAAATTTACAACCACTCGAACACCTATTACAAGGAATGCCACAAAAGAAAGAAATGTACTATATTTTAGGAGACAAAGATGCTGATAATAGTACAGCAGCACTGACAAAAAGCAACCCATTTTATAAATTATTTATGAAATATGGAGTGAAGCCATTATATCCTGGTCAGGAACTAAAAAAAGGTGATGAGTCTATTTGGTTAAAAACCAATCCATATGCTGGAATAAATGAAGTAGGGGCAGATAAAATCCCCTATCACTTAATAGAAGCAAGGAAAGAATTTGAGCTTCGTTACCTACAGCAGAACGAGCCTTTCACCATTGAAATCTCGCATCGCCCTACAGAAATTGATAAAGAAAGCACTACACTCCATGATTATCGGATAACCTCTTTAAAGGATACCGATAAAGAATGGAGACATTGGGATTTGAGCATTAATGGTCATACACATGGCGGCCAATTCAAACTACCAATTATCGGTCCTCTCTATGCACCGAATTATGGATTATTTCCAGGAAAGGTAAATGTAACAGGGGTTCATACTGTAAAAAATCATACACAATATGTAAATGGTGGGTTAGGGGTAACTGGTCCATGGTTTGCTTCATTTCGATTATTCAATACTCCGAGCATTGGACTAATCACTTTAAAAACGAAATAGCTTATTTTGCAAATATAGTAAAGCTCTCCCTTTCCCCAAAATGGTTAATTACTTATATATTCCCCCAGTCCTTTTCCTTTAGGGCTGGGGAACCTTTTTGCGTGGAAACCGCCACTCTGCATCCTATATCAGACCTTTCACTGTTTCTCCTTGGATGAGTTCTGGTTGATAATAGTTTTCGTTTTTCAAATCTTTTTTGCCTTGTAGTTTCTTAATGATCCATTCTGCTGCATCGTGTCCCATTTTTTCTTGCGGATGTGTTAAAGTAGTCAACTTGATATTAGCGTTTTTTGCCATATAGGAATTGTCCTGACCAATAATCGATAATTGGTCTGGAATGGCGATGTTCAGTTTTCTGCATACATGAACAACCTCTAACGCTACCTCATCGTTATAGCAGACAATCGCTGTCATTCCATCCATGTTTTCCTGTAGAAATTCCTTTAATTTTACATTTAAATCAGGCTTTGTTTCGGTTGTAAAAGAATAAACATGCTCTGCTTGAAAACGCAGCTTTGCTTCTCCTAATGCTTTTATGTATCCCTTCATACGAAACTTTCCTTGTAAGTCATCCATTTTTGCTATAAGGCCAATTTTTGTATGCCCTTTTGCGATTAATTCATTTGTTGCAAGATAGCTAGATTTCACATCATCAAGACAGAAGAATGGCACTTCTAGTTCTTCATAATAGGCATTGACCATAATGAATGGAACATCTTGCTCTTTAAAGGATAGATAGTAAGCAATATTTGGATTGTATAAATTACTTTTTGTCGGCTCAACAATTAAACCGTCTACTCCAAATGCCAGCATCATTTCTAATGCCTTCTTTTCTTGTTCCACATCATTGTTTGTGCTTGCTAATAATAAAGAATAATCTTCTGCATTTAACCGACTTTCAATTCCTCGAATAATGGAAGGGAAGATATAATCAGATATATAGGTAGTAATAACACCAATTGTTTTCCTTTTGGATTTTCCATTCCCTTTTAATTGATAGTAGTTACTTACATAGGTACCAGATCCTTTTTCACTTCGGAGAAATCCGTCATTAGACAATTCCAAGATTGCTTTTCGCACCGTATGACGGCTAACTTTATACATTTCCTGCAAGATTGATTCAGTAGGAATTTGTTCTCCAACCTGATAATCTCCAGAAAGAATTTTACTTTTTATATCATCAATGATGATCTGATACTTTAATTTCATTTAATGCACTTCCTTCAATGTAATGACGATCTGGTATTTGTATGGTCATATTTTAGCATAACTGCTACAGAAACAAAACAATGCATATTAGTGCATACAAATTAAACACAGCTAATGCCATTTTACTTTTCCGACAATTTTTTATACGAATATACATAAATTTATATTCAGGCTAGTAGTAATAGTAATAAGGCTATTCATAATTCTTTTTATTTGTATGAACATCTATAAATACATTTGACAAATGTACGTACACATTATAAAGTATAGGTATAAAAATGATATTAATAAACACCATTATCTCCACTGATTACGAAACCGCTGTCAAGGAGGGAATATATGAAAAATAATCGAGCAAATACCAAACAAGATATTGTTGAGGGGGCAACCTCACTTGGAATTGAATTCGGTTCCACGCGAATCAAAGCTGTCTTAATTAACAACCGTTTTGAAACCATCGCAACTGGAAGTTATGAGTGGGAGAATCTTTTAGAAGATGGTTTTTGGACGTACAATTTAGTGGACATTATTACTGGTTTACAAACAGCTTATAGTGAAATGAAACAAGAGGTTGAACGAAATTATGGGGTAACTATTCGCACAGTTGGTTCGATCGGGTTTTCTGCGATGATGCATGGCTATTTAGCCTTTGATCATACTGGTGAACTACTTGTTCCATTTCGAACTTGGCGCAATACTACCACAAGTACTGCTGCAAAAAAATTAACTGATGTATTCCAATTCAATATTCCAGAAAGATGGAGTATTGCACATCTTTACCAAGCTATCTGGAATAATGAACAGCATATCCCGCGTATCGACCATATTACTACTTTATCTGGATATATTCATTGGTTATTAACTGGTCAAAAGGTCATCGGCATTGGCGATGCTTCCGGTATGTTCCCAATTGATGAAACAACGCAAGATTATAATGAATCAAAGATAGAACAATTCGATGCATTAATTGCTGCAAAAGAATACCCTTGGAAACTGAAGGATATCCTTCCAAAAGTCGCTATAGCCGGAGAACAAGCCGGAAAATTAACAGAAATCGGCGCAAAAATTCTGGATCGTTCACGGAATTTACAACCAGGTATTCCCCTATGTCCTCCAGAAGGAGATGCCGGTACAGGGATGGTTGCAACCAACAGCGTGAAGAAACGGACTGGAAACGTCTCCGTTGGAACTTCTGTTTTTGCCATGATTGTATTAGAAAAAGACCTTTCAGCCGTTCACCCAGAAATTGATATTGTCACAACTCCAGATGGATCTCCAGTTGCAATGGTCCATGCCAATAACTGTACGAGTGATTTAAATGCCTGGATGCGCCTATTCCGCGAATTTTCAGAAGCAATGGGACAAAAGGTAGAAATGGACAAATTGTTCCATGTTTTATTAAACACTTCTTTGAAAGCGGATGCAGATGGTGGCGGATTGCTAAGCTACGGCTATTTTTCAGGTGAAAATATCACTGGTTTAGAAAGTGGCCGTCCCTTATTCGTCCGTTCGCCAGAGAGCAATTTTAATTTAGCAAACTTTATGAGAACCCATCTCTTTACGGCCTTTGGAGCTTTAAAAATCGGAATGGATATTTTGACCAAACAAGAAAATGTTACCATAGACAGCATCTTAGGACATGGCGGTTTATTCAAAACGCCTGTCGTGGGACAAAAAATTGTGGCAGCTGCAATGAACACATCTGTCTCTGTCATGGATACTGCTGGAGATGGCGGCGCATGGGGAATCGCTATTCTCGCTTCTTATATGTTAAATAATAACGAGCATGATAGTTTAGAAGATTATCTCGACAAAAGAGTATTTAAAGAGGTAGATAAACAGACGATTTATCCAGACCGCTTTGACGTAGAAGGCTTTGAAGAATTTATCGAACGCTATAAAAAAGGGCTAGCAATCGAAAAAGCTGCAATCGAAAATTTGATTCTCTAAAGGATAATTGGAGGGATTTACATGTTAGAAAAGCTGAAAGAGGAAGTTTTTCTCGCAAATTTGGAATTACCTAAGCAGGGACTCGTGAAATACACATGGGGAAACGCCAGCGCCATTGATCGCGAAAGTGGTTTATTCGTGATTAAACCTAGCGGGGTTGATTATGAAACAATGCAGCCAAGCGATATGGTCGTAATAGATTTAGAGGGAAATGTTGTAGAAGGAACGTTGAATCCCTCCTCTGACACAGCTACTCACGCTGTTCTTTATAAACATTATCAAGAAATCGGCGGAATTGTCCATACTCATTCCACTTGGGCAACCATTTGGGCTCAGTCAGGACTTGATCTTCCCGCTCTGGGAACTACACACGCTGATACTTTTTATGGTGCTGTACCATGTGCTCGCTTTTTAACACAAGAAGAAATTGATCGTGGTTATGAAGCAGAGACTGGTAAAGTAATCATTGAAACTTTCGAAGAACGGGGATTAGACATCTTAGCAATCCCTGGCGTTTTGCTGCATGGTCATGGTCCCTTCACTTGGGGAAAAGATGCTAAATCAGCTGTTATGAACAGTGTCGTGTTGGATGAAGTGGCCAAGATGAATTTATTTACAAGAGAATTAAACCATTTTTCCAAAGAATTGCCGCAGCGTATTTTGGATAAACACTATTTACGAAAGCATGGAAAGAATGCTTATTATGGTCAAAAGTAATATTAAGCTACTAAACTATTATTAGAAAGAGGGAAATAGCATGTCAACTAATAAAGTATTTTGGTTTGTTGTAGGATCCCAGCATCTATACGGCGAAGAAGCGTTAAAGGAAGTCAAAGCCCATGCACAAACAATGACAGACACTTTAAATGAAAGTGGTCTGCTCCCTTATCCGCTTGTTTTGCAAGATTTAGCAGTGAGCGCAGATACCATTACAAAGATGATGAAAGAAGTTAACTACCGAGATGAAGTAGCTGGTGTTATCACCTGGATGCACACTTTCTCCCCTGCGAAAATGTGGATTCGCGGCACCAAGCTATTACAAAAGCCCTTGCTTCATTTAGCAACACAATACAATGAAAGCATTCCATGGGATACAATTGATATGGACTTTATGAATCTAAATCAAGCAGCTCATGGGGACCGAGAGTACGGTTTCATTAATGCACGTTTGAAAAAACAAAATAAAGTAGTGGTTGGCCACTGGCAGCGCGCAAAAGTACAGCAGCAAATTGCTGATTGGATGGACGTAGCTGTCGCTTATAACGAAAGCTTTCAAATTAAGGTTGCGCGATTTGGCGACAACATGCGTAATGTCGGGGTGACAGAAGGAGATAAAATCGAAGCACAAATACAATTTGGCTGGACCGTTGATTATTTTGGAATCGGCGACCTTGTTCAATATGTAAATGAAGTAAACGAAAATGAAATAAATGATTTATTTGCACAATATGAAGAACTATATGACTTTGACTACGGAAGCTATAATAAGGAAGATTGGGAAGCTAGCGTAAAAGTGCAGGCAAGCTATGAAATTGCCATTAAACGCTTCCTTGATGAAGGTGGATACAACGCTTTTACCACAAACTTTGAGGATTTATATGGCATGAAACAGCTCCCTGGTCTTGCTGTCCAGCGTTTAATGGCGCAAGGCTATGGATTCGCCGGCGAAGGCGATTGGAAAACCGCTGCACTTGATCGCCTTCTAAAAGTAATGAGCCATAACGAGTCAACAGGCTTTATGGAGGATTACACCTATGAATTAGCAGTTGGTCAAGAAGCCGCACTTCAATCACATATGCTCGAAGTCGATCCAACTTTAGCAAGCAATAAACCGAAAATTATTGTATCTCCATTAGGGATTGGCAATCGCGAGGATCCAGCTCGATTAGTATTTGATGGAAAAGCAGGAGATGGAGTTGTTGTTTCCATGGCTGACTTCGGTACTCATTACAAGCTTTTAATCAATGAAGTATCCGCATTCGAACCAACCGTTCCAGCCCCAAATCTTCCAGTAGCTCGGGTATTATGGAATATCAAACCAAATTTTCAAGACGGCGTAAAGGCATGGATCGAAAACGGTGGCGGCCACCATACAGTCGTTTCTCTAAACCTAACAACCGATCAAATTATCACCTATGCAAAACTAGTTAATTTAGAATATGTCGTGATTAAGTAATGACCTCGGAGGGACGGTTCTAGTACTCCCCGCCCTCCACTTCACAAAAAGGACGGTTCTTGTGATTATTATAAATTCTCACAAGAACTGTCCTTTTGCTTCTTCTACTCTCATTTATTCAACTATTTCCTCCTGGACCACTACTTGAATTAACTCGATTATAATGGACTATTTCTCCTAATTTATCTGCTTGTTTATTTTCGTCAGGTGCAGTCATTCCAGATTTCTTTGCGAAAAATAGTACAAGTCCCACCACAATTACCACTGGGGCAAATAGCCATAAAAATATCATTTTTACACCTCCACATCTATTGTTTAACAATTGCTACTTAAGAATACGTTTTAAAGAGCTAATTAGTTTCATTTATTTGGAAAAATATTTTATAGTCGATTCTTGTATTTTTTCCACCTATGCCGTCGGTTAGACTTATATATTTTAACTCCCAAAAAAGCCACAACTCCATTTAGAATAGCTCTTTTTCTCCATTTCACTTTTCCTTTATTTTCTTACTTTACTTTTTCGATGCTTATTATTTCTGTTAAAGAAATCAATATGATTTGATGCTCTCCGTTGCTATAATAAACCAAAGCTCCCTCTTGTTCTCCCTTTTTCCAACCATATGATTGTATGGCTTTTGCATATCCAAAGGGAATACCATGTTCTTCTGATGCGCTTGACCATTTATAAGTTTTTGTCGTTTCATTTCCTCTAATTATTTCAGCATTTCTAGGAACGGGGAAGCCGAAAAAATCTTTGGAAGATTGATAAGGAAAATAGATAAATAAATAATAGCAGCCTCCTATTAACAGAATTACTAAAGCAAATATCAAAACTACTTTTTTCTTCAACATGCTTTCCCTTTCTAAAGCATTTATTTTAAAATCCTAATATTTATATTCATCATAATATTAACAAAAAAACTTTACTTATTAAAAGTACTAAAAAAAATCAGATTAATCGATAGTTCTTCAACTACTGCTTAATATGTATGCATAGCACCATTCTATCAAGAAGAGCCCTTTTATTATTAGCGATCCCTCTTGCATACCGTAACGAATTTTTGACGAAAAAGAGTCACTTCCCCATTATTGATCAATCGGATTTTCTTCTATTGCGACTAATTCTCCATCTGCTCCTAAGCCTTTCAAATGGATCTTGCCACTACTTCAGCCGTTTCTTTAATACCTCGATTAGCTACACTTGGCTGCTTACCAAAGTTAAGCAGCCATTTAAGATTTTATTTACCTTTCTCCAATAGTGGAGCGGTAACCTGTTCTAATCCAACTAAGCCGAGAATTGTTAATAATATTTTTTGTGCCCCAGTATAAGCGCCGGCAGGGTTATAATATTCCTGCAATGTATGGAATCCTCCACCTTCCCCACCGCCGCCGAGCGTTAAGGCTGGAATCCCTAAATGAATAGGAACGTTCGAATCAGTGCTACTCGCCTGATCTAGAATCGGTTCAAACCCTAGCGCTGCTGTCGCACATTGAGCAGCTTGCACAATGACACTATTTTTATCTTGTGATCCCGCTGGACGATCACCTACCTTTTCTATCTGAAGACTAACTTGTGCTTCCACATTCCAGCGAGCATTTTCTTCTTCTTTTGCTTGCTCCATCAAATGTAAAAATTTACTTTCGATTATTTCAAGTTCTTCTTGTGAATTCGAACGTAAATCAACTAGCATTTCCGCTGTTTCCGCAATCGTATTAACAGATGTTCCTCCCTTTATCATGCCTACATTAAACGTCGTCTTTGGTTCAATAGGTGTCGCTAGGTCAGAAATTTTGGCAATTGCTCGCCCTAATGCATGAATGGGACTTGGAATACCGAAATTCCCAAAGCTATGCCCACCAGGTCCTTTAAATAAAACATTAAATCTTTTGCTTCCTGTGCCTAAATAAGTGATACGACTTGGATCCCCAGGCTCAATCGAGATAAAACCATCTATATCTTGACGACTTTCAAATAATGATTTCACCCCTCTTAAATCTCCCAGTCCTTCTTCCCCCACTGTGGCACCAATAATAAGATCCCCTTCTGTCTTTATCCCCGCCACAGCAAGCGCTCGAATAATGGTTAAAACAACAGCTAACCCTCTTCCATCATCACAAATCCCCGGAGCATAAATTAATCCGTTTTTGCGGACTGCCTTTACATTTGTCCCTCTTGGAAACACGGTATCTAAATGAGCACAAACAACTAAGGAAGGACCTTTCCCGCTTCCTGGCAGCACACCAAAAACATTTCCTACTTCATCTGTAGTTACTTCCCTAACACCTAACGCTTCTAATCTCTTTTTATACCATTCTCCTTTTTCCTTTTCTTCAAAAGTTGGTGCCTCTATTTCCGTCAGTTCAATTTGTTCCTCAGTTGTTGCTTCATTATCCTCTTCTAAAAACTCTAGTGCTTTTTGGACTTGCTCATTCTCAGCAAGTAGTTTATATACTTGCCCCACCTTCTTGGTAACCCCCTCTGTTTTCTGCTCAACATTTGTCATGAAATCTGCACTCCTCTCTCACTTTTTAATCAATCATATAAATGAAAAGCAACAACATGTTTATCGTTAATTTGTAATTTCCGAAGGCACTTCCTGCTTACATCGATCCATTCTAAATGGACATCTTATATTGAAATACACTCCTTATTAAGAACTTAAAAGCTTTTTCCTCTATTTTAAAAATATTCTGTCTTTTCAAATTGCGGTTGTATGCTCTTTTAAACGAATGATCCCTATATTTCCTTCTAGATTGATTTGCGTACCATATGGCTCAGAAAGTTTAGCAAGTCTTTGCAATATGTCCTGATTATCGGATAGAACCGGCCAGCCTCTTTCATATCTTTTCTTCCCATAGCCTAATTCCACTGGGTAGAGCTTTAGTTCTGATAATTCACCTTTTTCCATTGTCCAAACTGGAATAACCGATTCCCAAATTTTATGATTTGTCCCAAACCCAATTGTGTTATTTTTACTTCTTTTATCTAGTGCATCTGCGACATTATCCGTATGACTTAATTGATACTTTTCATAAAAGTCTGTTGGTAAATAAGGTACAGTGTCATTTTGAAAAATAAAATTACCTAAGCTGTAAAATATCGGACGATTTTTATAAATTTCTATTCCTCTTAATACATGCGGACCGTGACCAATGACAGCATGTGCTCCTTCATCAATGCATCTTCGAGCAAACTTCTCCAAAAACTGAGCAGGTAGTTCCTTATCTCCTTTTCTCATTTCGTGAGCATGAATACTTACAATAATATAGCGAGCTTGTCTTTTGGCCTGTTTAATACTTCTTATGATCCGTTCCATATCTCTTTCATCCGGTGTAGTCGTTTGTCCTTCTTCTTTGCTTTCTTCGAATAAGTAGTCTCCAAAAGAAAAAATCTCATCGGTTCTTCTTAAAAGAAAGCCTTCTTTAATGGATAATTCTTGAGCTGCATTTATATAAGTGGTTGAGGCTATTTGCTTTAAAGTATTCATATTTTCAGGTGTAATCTGGTGGGTGGTTTTATAACGTAGTGGATTAATGCCAGGTCTTCCCATCATATCTGGGCGTTGCTCTCCTGCTACCCATGACTCATGAAAGGTGGATGTGGCTGATATTAAGGCAACTCTGCCAGGATCTGTCTCTAGATATCTGGGTTCACTCGCATAGGCCAAATTCTGTCCAGCACCTGCATGTACAAAGCCTGACTTATTTAAGTATTTTTCTGTCGCTTTCAATCCATCAATAGAATAATCCAAGGTATGATTATTCGCCCATGCAAGGGTATTAAATCCATAATTCTTTAAATCAGACAGAAGTTCTGGAGACCCCATCGCCCAAGTACCTCCACTTTCTGCTCCGGGAATACCTTCATTATGATGAAGTGTGACTTCTAAATTCGTAAATCGAAAATCAGCTTGATTAATAATTCCAGCAATTTCTTTATAGGATGCAGTTTTGACTGGAAGCTTACGTGTGATAAAGGAATCACCAGTCGCCGCAAATGTAATGATATCTTGCATTTTTCCTCCCCCTTTATTCTTTTGTTAAATTCGGAATATTTCCTTAATTAACCCTTAAATTAAAGTATAGAGAGACAAAATATCAAAGTCAATAACACATGTTAAAAACCCTGTAAGATTATCTGACATAATTTTTCTCTCCAATTATTACAGAATTATTACGGAAATTCAGTTTGCTCATTATTTATTTCCTATAGTATACTCGAGGAAAAAATAGTCGGAGGCAATGCAATCATGAAAGCAAAAGCTGGGCTGCTCGGCCCAAAAGACTCGGTCCAGAAAATAATGAATATCGCTAAAGAATTCCAGCCCACTCTAGAAGTTATTCCATGTATTTATAACGAACCAAGTGACTCGGTAGCAATTGTAGAACAAAAGCAGCAATTTGTTGATTTTTGGATATGTACAGGATATACCCCTTACCATTTGACGAAAAAATTTCACCAGCAGCAATTATTTTTTTATCCACGGTTTAATCAAGGCGCTATTGCCATCATCCTATTAAATATTCTTTATAAGGATGGAAAAAACATTGAAAAAATTAGTATCGATAGTTTTTTTAAACAGCAATTTATCGACCTTTATCAGGAAAACCATATTCCTTTAGACCAATTACATTTATTACATAATGTCGGACTCTCAACCAATGACATTGTTGAATATCATACTAATCTCTTTCGGAATAGGAAAGTAGATATTTGCATCACCTCCCTTCGCTCCGTTTATGACAAGCTTGTTTCGCTGAATATTCCTGTCTATCGAGTGACTGCCACAAAAGAGAATATTAAACAAACGATTAGCGAAGGGTTTGAAAAATGGGAAAAGCTCCATTTCCGTAATTCCCAAATTGCAGTCATGATGATAAAAATTGGGGAAATGATGGATACAGCTGCAAAGGATTCGATTTCCTATGATTTACATCGATTAAATTTAAAAATCCAAAATTCCGTATTAGATTTTGCTGAATCTGTTTCAGGGTCTTTTATTACGACAGGTATCGGCAGCTTTATTATTTTCTCGACAAGGGGCTCGATTGAAAGAAACGGTCAACAAGGAATTTCCCTTCTTTCTCAGATAGAGCTGCTTACAGATTCTAAAGCAAATGTCGGAATTGGTTATGGGGATACCGCCATGATTGCGGAGAAAAACGCCATTCTAGCACTGGAACATGCAGAGGCATATGGAACCTATACCGGTTTTCTTGTCGATGATATAGGAAATATTACTGGTCCACTTCAGCAAAATCAAACCATAGGATTTAATTACAGGGTGACAGATGAAGAGCTTAGCAATAAACTCAAAAAAGCAGGAGTGACTATTAGCACCTATAACAAATTGATCTCTATCCAAAAAAATACTGGAAAACATGCAATAACTGCATCAGACGTAGCTGAATGGCTCAAAATGACACCAAGAAATGCTAGAAGAATACTGACAAATTTAAAAGAACAAGGACTAGCCAAAATAATCGGCGAAGAAGTTCCTCTTACAAGAGGAAGACCAAGAAAGATATATCAGATTGGTACATAAAAGGACGGTTCTTATGAGTCGGATGATCTCACTAGAACCCTCCTTCTGCTTCCCTTAATTACTGATCACTTCTAAAAGTTTGTTAATATCTTCTGTAGAAGCCGCATAGAGATGGACATGATTATTCGATCTTACTGCGAAATAGACATTGTTCTTTTTACCTGAGTATCCGTATTTTAATAGATTTGAATATTGCTTGGAACTTAGCTGCACTTGCAGATGTATCCCATTTGAATAATCCCCTCCCGCTCCATAGAAATTAGTATTCTGTACCTGATTTACATGAAGCTCATTTACAATTCCATCAACACCTGAAAACGCTTGATCATCAGAACA
This sequence comes from Niallia sp. FSL K6-0212, assembly GCF_038007605.1. Lineage (NCBI taxonomy): Bacteria > Bacillati > Bacillota > Bacilli > Caryophanales > Bacillaceae > Niallia > Niallia sp. FSL K6-0212. The sequence goes on from NZ_JBBOXL010000001.1 coordinate 555,734, forward strand.
CATTTCAATTCACTCCTCAAATTCTTTTTCTCCCCTTATTGTACTCCACATAGATTCGAAAAAACCTTATTTGTGTACTAATTCACATACATTTCATAAAGGGAAGCAAGAGAAGTTCTTCCGTTTCCCTTTTTAGCTAAAAAAGATTATTTTGAATTTTTCTCTTAACATGTTTCTTGTTTTTATCCTTAGTTAAATGCCCACGCTAGAACTTATCCTCTTTTTCTCTTTCTAACCCTTTGACAACGAGCAGGCTTGTTCTTATAATAAATGAGGAATGTAATAATAAAACCTGATGTAGGACGTGGATTTTTCTAGAGGAAACTCTATTTTCGCCACACGATTGTCTTTTGACAATTGTGTGGCTTTTTATGTTGAAAAGGAGGAAATTTATTTTGGCAAAATGGAATTATGCTTTAATCGTTTTTTTAGGTGGCTGCTGTTACGGAATTTTGTCTACATTTGTTAAACTTGCCTATGCTGCTGGATTTTCGGCAGCTGAAGTAACAGGTGCACAATATTTATTTGGTACAGCCATTACATGGATTCTTGTATTACTTACAAAGAAATATAAAGTAACGTTCATGCAAGCTATTAAACTCTTATTATCTGGTATTCCGTTTGGGATGACAGGAATTTTCTATTATCAATCCTTACAAACAATAAATGCTTCCCTTGCAATTATTTTACTGTTTCAATTTGTTTGGATTGGCACGCTTTTCGAAATGGTTATTTATAAGAAAAAGCCTACAAAGGAGAAGGTCATCTCGATTATTATTCTTCTATTCGGCTCTGTTCTCGCAGGAGGCATTTCTTTAGAAGGGGGCATGGATATTTCCTGGCAAGGTGCCGGTTGGGGATTACTTTCTGCCTTCACCTTTGCTACTTTTATTTTTCTTAGCGGATCTGTCGGAAAGAACACTGCTCCTCTCCTAAAGAGCGGCCTTCTTTCCGTAGGTGGCTTATTCGTTGTTTTTCTAGTATTTCCACCGGTTTATTTAATGGATTTCTCTACGTTAATAGGGGTAGCACCATATGGATTGCTGCTTGGAGTTTTCGGTGCAGTTCTTCCGCCTCTGCTCTATTCTATTGGAATGCCACAAATTGGACCGGGACTTGGCACTATCTTAACAGCTTCTGAGCTTCCTGTAGCTGTCTCGATGTCTGCACTCGTTTTAGGAGAACAGGTTGGCATGCTGCAATGGATCGGTGTTGCCTTAATATTAGGAGGAATCGCTTTTAGTAATGTTCGACTATCCAAAGCAAAAATAGCTTCCTATTAAGGGACATTCTACCGATTCCCTCTAAAGACCTATTAAAACGAATAAGAGGATATATCTTTATAAAAGTAATTAATGGGTATTAATTACTCCTATGAAATCGAGTGTCGGGAAAATAGCACAGAAGGAATCCCACTAAAGAGAACTTACATCGACTAGATGGTTGCTATCTCTAGCACACTAAAAAAAGCAGCTGACAATTCAGCTGCTTTCTCTATTATTAGCTTACGTTGAAGATAGTAGATTTCTGTTTCTTAATTTCCTCTTTTTCTAATTCTAATTAAAACAGAAAAACCTATTAAGAGCACTCCTGCTAAAATGTAATTGAAGTAACTTGTTGCTGTATCAGGAAGCGTCTTTCCAGGGTTATTTTTCGAACCAGAAGAATCTTCCCCTTTAGTACCACTCTCATCGTCAGACTCTTTCGTTGGTTTCTGTTCTCCGGAAACTATCTTTTCGTTTGCTACTTTAACAACAATTGGTTCTTGCTGCCCTTTGGTAATTTCAAACATGATTGGCTCTGATAACTTCTTATAGCCATTAGGTGCTTTCGTTTCAAATAAGAGATATTCACCAGGCAATAAATCTATTAATTCTAAACTGCCATCTCTCCCGCTAATTCCCTCTTCCATGATGATATTACCTTGTTTATCAGTTAACTTGAAATGTGCATTTTCTAATGGTTGATTTGTTTTCTCGTCCACCTTCTTCACTATTGCACTTCCCAGTATTAACTTATTAGTGACCATAAGTTCTAATGTCTTCGCCTGTCCTTTTTCGATAGTGAAGTCAATCGGATCACTATTTAACTGGTAGTAAGCTGGTGCTTTCGTTTCTACCATTTGATACTTCCCTGGTTTTAAGCCTTCGATGCGGATTTTTCCATCCTTATCTGTCTTTAAGCCTTCTTGGAGTACTTTCCCTTCTATATCTTGAAGAACAAACTCCGCTCCTTCTAAGACAAGGTTTTTGTCATCTGCATCAACTTTCGTTAATTCTACCGAACCTGGTATTAAGCTATTCTCGGCTACTACTTCCAATGCTTTTGCTTGCCCTTTTTCAATGGTAAAGGTAATCGGCTCACTGTTCAATTGATAGTAAGCTGGTGCTTTCGTTTCTACCAATTGATACTTCCCTGGTTTTAAACCTTCGATAAGGATTTTTCCATCCTCATCAGTCTTTAAGCTTTCTTGGAGTACTTTCCCTTCTGTATCTTGAAGTTCAAACTCCGCCCCTTCTAAGACAAGGTTTTTGTCATCTGCATCTACTTTTGTTAATTTCACTGCTCCTGCTGTTAATTCATTAGTTGCTGTGATTGGTACCATTTTTACATCAGCTAATGTTTTACTCTTGGAGATAGTAAAAGGGATTGGCTGCTTATTTAAATCATAGTTTTTCGGCGCTTTCACTTCCACAAACTGATAATCACCTGGTTTTAAATTTTCTACCAGAATTTTACCTGCTTTATTTGTCACTAAGCCTTCGATTAAAACATTCCCTTGGCTATCTTTCAGCACAAATTCCGCATTACTTAATGGTAAGTTTTGTTGATCGGCATCCACTTTTGTTAGTTCCACCGAACCAGGTATTAAGCTATTCTCGGCCTTCACTTCCAATGTCTTCCCTTGCCCTTTTTCAATCGTGAAGACAATCGGATCGCTGTTTAACTGATAGTAAGCTGGTGCTTTCGTTTCCACCAATTGATACTTCCCTGGCTTTAAGCCATCGATGTGGATTTTCCCATCCTTATCTGTTATTAACCCTTCTAGAAGGTTTTTCCCTTCCATATCTTGAAGCGCAAACTCTGCTCCTCCAATAACAAGATCGTTCTTATCTGCATCTACTTTTGTTAACTCTACTGCTCCTGGTGTTAATTCATTTGTTGCTATAACTGTCACTTTCTTTACTTCTGCTGCTGTACTGCTTTTTGAGATTGTAAAAGGAACAGGCTTTTTATTTAAATTATAATTTTTTGGTGCCTTTACTTCTACAAACTGATAATTTCCTGGTTTTAAATTTTCAACTAGGATTTTACCTGATTCATTTGTTACTAATTTCTCAAACAGGATATTGCCTTTATCATCTTGAAGGACAAACTCAGCCCCACTCAGATATTGCTCTTGTTGATCAGCATCTACCTTCGTTAATTCTACTGAACTAGTAATTAAACTGTTCTCGGCCGTTATTTCTAATTGTTTTTCTTGTCCTTTTTCAATTGTGAAGACAATCGGATCACTGTTTAACTGGTAGTATGCTGGTGCTTTCGTTTCTACCAATTGATACTTCCCTGGTTTTAAGCCTTCGATTCGGATTTTTCCATCCTTATCTGTCTTTAACCCTTCTTGCAGTACTTTCCCTTCTGTATCTTGAAGTGAAAATTCTGCCCCTTCTAGGACAAGATTCTTATTGTCCGCATCTACTTTTGTTAATTCTACTGAACCTGGTATTAAGCTATTCTCCGCTACTACTTCCAATGGCTTCGCTTGTCCTTTTTCAATCGTGAAGACAATCGGATTGCCGTTTAACTGATAGTCAGCAGGTGCTTTCGTTTCTACCAATTGATACTTCCCTGGTTTTAAGCCTTCGATTCGGATCTTTCCATCCTCATCTGTCTTTAACCCTTCTTGCAGTGTTTTTCCTTCTGTATCTTGAAGTTCAAACTCCGCTCCTTCTAAAACAAGGTTCTTATCGTCTGCATCTACTTTTGTTAATTCTACTGAACCAGTTATCAAGCTATTTTCAGCTTTTACTTCCAATAACTGTTCTTGCCCTTTTTCAATCGTAAAGACAATTGGGTTATTGTTTAGTTGATAATAAACTGGCGCTTTCGTCTCTACCAGCTGATACTTGCCTGGCTTTATCCCTTCAATTAGAAGTTTTCCATCTTTATTTGTTTTTAAGTTACCTAGTATCGTATTACCTTCGATATCCTGCAGCGAAAACTCAGCGTTTTCTAAACGAAGGTTCTTATCATCTGCATCTACTTTTGTTAACTCCACTGAACCAGTGATTAAACTATTTTCAGCTGTTATTTCCAATGCTTTCGTCTGTCCTCTTTCAATGGTGAAAACAATTGGTTTTTTGCTTAATTGATAGTAAGTTGGTGCTTTCGTCTCTACTAGTTGATACTTCCCTGGTTTTAAGCCATCGATGTAGATTTTTCCATCTTTATCTGTTTTTAATCCTTCTTGCAGTGTTTTTTCTTCCGTATCTTGAAGTTCAAACTCCGCTCCTTCTAAAACAAGATTCTCATCGTCTGCATCTACTTTCGTCAGCTCAACTGAACCTGGTGTTAGTTCGTTAAATGCAGAAACGGTTACTACTTTTACATCTGCGGCTGTTTCGCTTTTAGAAATAGTGAAAGCTACGGGTTTCTTATTTAAAACATAATCTTTCAGCGCCTTCACTTCTACAAACTGGTAATTTCCTGGTTTTAAATTTTCTACTACAATTTTTCCTTCTTTATTTGTTACCAATTTTTCGAACAAGATATGACCGTTATCATCCTGAAGGACAAACTCGGCTTCACTTAAATATTGATCTTGTTGATCAGCATCTAATTTCGTTAATTCTACCGATCCAGTAATAAGGCTATTCTCGGCAGTCACTTCCAATGCTCTCTCTTGTCCTTTTTCGATTGTAAAAATTATTGGCTTTTCATTTAATTGATAGTAAACTGGCGCTTTCGTTTCAACCAATTGATAGCTGCCTGGTTTTAAGCCGTCAATGCGAATTTTCCCTTCTTCATTTGTCTTTAATCCCTCTTGCAGCGTTTTTCCTTCCTTATCTTGAAGTTCAAACTCCGCTCCTTCTAAGACCAGATTGTGATTGTCCGCATCTATTTTTGTTAATTCGACTGAACCCAATGTTAGTTCATTCGTTACTACCTTCAATAGTGGTTTTTCTTGTCCTTTAACAATAACAAAACTAATTGGGCTTTCCACTTTTTTATAGCCAAATGGCGGTTTTGTTTCAACGAATTGATAGTTGCCTGGTTTTAAGCCATCAATGAATATTTTTCCTTCTTCATTGGTGATTAGTCCGCTTTTGATGCTATTACCTTCTTGATCTTGTAATTCAAATTCAGCGTCCTTTAATGGCATCATATCATTATCCGCATCTACTTTAAGAAGTTCAACCGCTCCAAGAATTAATTCATTTTCAACTTGAATGGATAGTACTTCCGTTTGCCCTCTTTCTATCTCGAAAATAACTGGTTCCTTCTCCAATACATATCCAAAAGGAGCCTGTTTTTCGATGAATTGATAAGTGCCTGGTACCAGATTTTCTACTAAAATTTTTCCTTCTTCATCTGTTATAAGATCAGACTTGATTATATTTCCATCTTTGTCTTGCAGCTCAAATACAGCATCTGCTAAAACAATCGAATGATCATCCTTCTCTACTTTTGTCAGTTCAACAGAGCCTGGGATCAACGTATTTGCTGCTGTCACTTTTACTTGTTCTGCATCAGCTGCTGTCTTACTCTTGGAAATCGTAAAGCTGATTGGTTCACTATTTAATTGGAAATCAGCTGGTGCTTTTACCTCTATAAACTGATATTTTCCTGGTTTTAATTGATCAACCGTTATTTTACCAGATTTATCTGTTACTAGTTTTTCCGCAATTAGTTCCCCTGCTTCATTGCGGAGTTCAAACTCTGCTCCTGCTAATGCTTCCTTTGAATCAGCCTGATTCACTTTTGTTAATTCAACGGAACCCTCAACTAACTCATTATAGGCTGTTACCTTAACTGGATCTGTTTTACCATCTTCAATCGTAAAGTCAATGGGCTTAGAATCCAGCTTATAATAATCAGGTGCTGTAGTTTCTATAAACTGATAAGATCCAGGTTTAAGATTTTCTACAAAAAGGAGCCCTTTTTCATCTGTTTCGCTAACGGCGTTTGCTTGTCATCCATATCTAGTTTCGTTAACTCTACAGAACCGAGTTTTTTATTTTTTGCTACTAGTTCTATCGCCTTCGTTTGATCTTCCTTAATAGTAAAAGCTATCGGTTCCTCATTAAGCTCATATCCATTAGGTGCTTTCGTTTCTATAAACTGGTATTCTCCAGGCTCTAGGTTGTCTCTAAATACCTTGCCTTCCCCATCTGTTGTCAATGTTTCTAATTCAACAAACTTATCGTCAACCTTCTTCAACAACTTAAAAGTAGCTCCAGCCAATGTAGTATCTGTTGAGGCCATATCCACTTTCGTTAACTGTACGGCTTTGATTATTTTTTGGTTCTTTATCGTTATTTCGCTATTCTCTTTTTCAATTGTTATATTTTGTTCTCCATTAATGCCTGCTAAATATCCTTCTGGTGCTTTATCTTCTTTTAAGACATAATCACCAAAAAGCAGTTTGTCAAAAAGGATTTCTCCCTTGTCATCAGTGACCGCTGTTTTTAATGTAATGCCACTCTGCTTATCAACGAGTGAAAAAGTAGCTCCCTGTAGTTTTTCCTGACTGCTTGCAGCGATTTTAACAACTTTCAAGTTTGCAAGTACGCCAGTTCCATCTCCCATACCAGCTGTTCTTTTGACTATAACCGCCTTCTTAGTTGAAGTAATGTCACCTGGAGTAATTTGTTTCCCCGTAATATGGACATCATTACTAACCGTATCATTTACATTCGCTTGAATAAAAGACTGATATTCTAATATATACGGTTCATTAATTTCCTTTGTAAATACTATTTTAAAGGAACTAGGTTCTTCTTTTAGTTGAAGAGAATAATCCTCTCCTCTAACTAGCTCTTCCCCTCTTGTTACATTCCCTTTCGAATCTACATTAGTTGAGTAAAGATGAAAAGAGTCCTTTAATAACATTTGGTTTGGACTAGGAATATCCTCAATTATCGCATCAACGATTCGAGATTGGGCAAAATTGATATTTACTTTCCAATCAATTAGCTTTCCGGATTGCGTTCCATCCTTCGTAATATATGTACCACCATGCGGGATACTTACAGATGCAGATAATTCTGTTTCCTTTGTTCCACCATCATATAAATTAGCCCTATTATCATATTTCGAATTTACTAACGCTAAATCTTTTAAACTAGTTTTATAGGTAATATAATAGGCGGATTGAATTTCCTCTTTAAATTCAATTCTAAATCCTTTATTCTCCTTTTCATCTTTTGGGTATGATATAGAATAGTCATCACTTGAAACTAGTTCCCCTTTCTCTGTTCCATTGGAACCACCTGTTAAGTTCATTTTATAGACTTCAATAGACCCATCTACTAAGCGCTGGTTTCCTAAAATATAATCCTCTACTACCGCATTGCGCAGCAGCTTTTCATTATAATTAATTCCAACGTTCCACGTAATTTCTTTCGTAATTGCATCATAATTCCCATTTTTAAAGCCATTGGATTGAGTAAAACTGTCCGGAGTAAACCTAGATACTACTTCTTTTTCCGCTTCTTCACCATTTTCATCAATCCATGTCAATACACCCTTATTTTCAAGGTAATTATGCGTTTTGTCTTGTCGTTTTTCATAGTCGAAGAATGTCTTGTATTTTATAGTCGTCATGTGATCGATCTGATGCAAAAGCTTAATGGAAAATTTTGCATCACTTGTTTCAGCAAGCGTATAGTCTTTGCCTAATTCTAATGTGTTTTCTCCACTTTTTATAACTAGACTATCCTTGTCTAAAGTCAATCCTTCATTTACAAATATATCTACTAAATTAACATTGTTCATCTCATACTGATCGTGATTAAATGTTATGGTCCAGTCAATACTCTTATCTTTGTAATTAGGTGTTCCATGTGATTTAAATAAGATACGCTGCCCAATATTCCTTGAAGCCTCTTTTGTTTCATTGGGGGATATAACTGTATTTTTAATCGTTTCTCCCTCAAATACACGGTCAATCGCTTTAGTCTGATATACTATTTTGTAAGCTGTCTGGATATCGTTGTTAAAACTTAACTTGAACCCATTTTTATTATCTTCGTTTATTTCTTGTAGCGTGTATGATGATGCGGGAATTTCTTCTCCCACACTTTCTTTGCCGTCTTCATCTATTGTGACATTGTAAATCTTCAATGATTCCTTCATTAAGGATTGACTATTTGTAAATAGATCTTTTAAAATAGCTTGATCCTTCTTAATTGCTTTTTCGTTGTAATTATATTTGATTTCCCAACTAATGCTTTGCTTATCTGCATCATAGCCAGTCGAACTTTTCTCTAGATGACTTCCTCTATTTACACTTACAGATGCTGCTGCTTCACCCTTCGGATTATTATTTGAAAGAAGGATGGCTTTATTATCAAATTTCTTCTGATTTTCATCTGTAATAGTAGTTTCATAAACTAATCGATAAGCTGTTCCTATTGTATTTTTAAACTTAATAGTGAAATCTTTGTTATCCTCTGCTTTTCCTATTTCATATAAGGATGGATCTACTTCATCCCCTAACGTCATTTGACCATTCAATTTTGTATTAAAATGAAATAATTTTATAGAACCAGCTTTTAATTCTTGGCCTGTTTGAATGGGATCACTTAAAACAACATTCTCCAGATTTTCTAAAGATTTATTAAAATCAACCGTCCATGAAATGCTATTAGCATTATATGCTTTATTTGCGAGCCCGCTTTTTGTCACTGTTGGTCCATTCGGAGTGTATTCAATGGGAATCTTTATTGAGTTACTGTCTTTAATAGGTGTAATAGTGACTGTTTTTTCTTCATTGACAACAAGCTCTTCACTTAACTTTGTCCATACTTTAAGCGTGCCTTCTATATTAGAATATTGTTCAATAAATTCATTAAATACAATAGTTGCTGTTCCATTTTCCGCTACCGAAAAATGACCAATAACTTGATTATTGAATCGTATTTCCTCTTTATCTACTATATTATAAACCTCTAGCTCCTCAGGTAATGTAAACGTGAAGGTAGCCCCATCCTTATAACCATGGCCATTTTGAAGTTTCCACGTATAATCAACACCAATGTAGGAGTTCTTATTAGGCCTTTCTAGATTGTTTCCATTCTCATCCTCGTAAGTAAGCTCTGCTTTTACAAGGATGTTCTCTTCTATATTTGAACTTTTAATTTCCCTTATATTTACTTCTTTTCTTTCATTTTCTAGTGGTAAATCAGTTATATCCTTTTCTTGTTGACCACTATCACTAGGTTGCTCTTCTTTTAACGCTTCTTCTGTTTCAGGAGCTTTCTCCTGACCTGAGCTATCCTTTTCTTCTTGGCTTTGGATAGATTCTAAACCAACCTCAATAACTTTACTTCCTTCCCTTAAAGTAAATGGAATAGAGAGAGACTTCTCGTCACCCTTTATCTTTTCTGCATTTAGCTTTACTGGTACAGAAAGCAATCCGTTATAAGCCTCTGTAGTTTCTTCCTCTGCGTTAATATGGAGAGTGACAATCCCTTGGGTGGTGATACTATATTCTCCAACTGATTGATTATCACTTGTTACTAAAGGTCCTTGCTTCTCTTCAGTCACTGTTAGCTCTGAAGGTATTTGAAATGATAATCCTTTACCCTCTGATACATCGATATCAGCAAGAGACCATTGATATTTCAAATCCAGTTTGGAGTCTAACGTAACTTTATTTGCTAGATTAACAGCATTCCCTTGCTCATCCAATAGATTCACATCTATTATCGGATTATCATCCAGTTCTATTGCTAATACTGATGAAGGTAAAAGAATGCTGCTCATTACTGTTTGCATAATAAAAACAAACAGTAGAAAACTAATACTTATCCTCTTCAACCTATTTTCTCCTTTCAATATATATTGCTAGATAAACAAATACTCAAGATTAGCTTTAATTCTTATCTATAGGAATAATAAACTCTCAAATGTATTAATTTTTATTTGTCTATCTAAAACCTTATATATATTATCAGGACCTTCTGAACAAATTCTGAACAATAAAAAGGATATCCCATCCATTCGGGACATCCTCTTTTTCTAAAGCTTCACTATATATTGCTGATACAAATCAAATAACTCCTTGGGTAAAGGCAAATCTAGATCACTCGACCACTTTTCTTGAAAATATTCAAAAAAGCGAATTAGCTCCTGCTTACTTTCTTGTTCCCCCAAATATCTAATAGCATATGCGAGATATTTTTCACTATATGGCTCCATCTCTACTAATTTTTCTAAAGATTTTATAATAATGCTGCTTGATTTTTCTACACGCTCAAGTTTTCCCTCAATATATTGTTCTAAAAAATTTACAAACTGGGATTTTATTTGCTTTTGTTTCCCGATGGCCCATTCGAAATCTTCTTCCTCCAAGTAATCACCTTTATAGAGAGAGAGAACTTCTTCTATCATTTCCTCTGATACCACTTTTTTAGCAAAAATCTCTAACAACCGATCTATATCACTTTTAATAATGCAATCAAATTTATAATGATCATTTAAAAAGACGATGGGATCTTCTAATCCTAATATTTTGAGTGTTTTCCTTAATTGATAGATAGAAGTGTGCAATAATGTTAAGGATTTATCTATTGGAATATCTGTCCATAAGTTGTCAATAATTTTTGTCTTATGCACTAATATCCCCTTGTGCTGCCAAAGATAAATAAACAGCTCCTTAACCTTTTTGGTCCGCCACTTCACAACACTTTCATCCTGATCAAGCAGTTGAAATCCTCCCATCACGTTTGCATATAGGGATCTCTGTTTCTTATCAGTTAAAACTTGTGAATCTGCTCGTCCATAAATACGCAGTTTATCAAAAGTTTTTTTCAATCTAGCAATAGTGACAGGTTTTATTAGATAATCTATTGCATTTACTTCAAATGCATCTAACGCATACTGATTATAGGCAGTAACGAAGATAATATCCATGTGTGTCGGCAAAGCGAGTAGCTTTGCTGCAAATTCTAGACCATCCACTTCTCCCATTTCAATATCAAGAAAAACTACATCCACATTTAATTTCGGTAGCTCCCGATAGGCTTCAAGCGGATTGGTAAATGTCTTCACAATATTTACATTCGTTAATCTATTAAGTTGGCGTACTAATACTTCGATCGCCCACTTTTCATCATCAATTATTATGACCCTCATTCCTTCTCACCTCTGGAAGTATGATGATTATTTTAGTACCCTGATGTTCTGTAGACTCGAGTAAGAGTTTTGAATTTTTAAGCAGTTTTAGCTTCTTTAAAGCGTTGGAAAAGCCCATCCCATTACTCTTACCTTGAAGTAACCTATTCCTTGACTCTTCGTTCATTCCTTTTCCATTATCACTTATAATAATGTTAACTATTTTTGGTTCCACTCTTTTTATTATGATAGAAATCACACCTTTTTTCTTGTAAGAAAATCCGTGCTGAACTGCATTTTCGACAAGAGGCTGAATAGTTAAGGCCGGAATTTCCATCTGAATATCTTCTTCTATATCAAACTTCACCTGTAAGTCTTCGCCAAAGCGCAATTGTTCAATTGCTAGATATGCCTGAACCAATTCCATTTCTTCTTGTATAGAGATCAGGGTTGGTTTTCGATATAAATCAAGTTTTCCGCGGAAATAAGTGGATAAATGATATAACCCTTCTCTGGCTCTTTCCATGTCCCTATAACTTAAACCGATGATACTATTTAATGTGTTAAATAAAAAGTGTGGTTTTATTTGGGCATAAAAGTAATTAAGTTCATTGTTTACCGCCTGTTCTGCGGCATTTTTCATCGTTAAAAGCGATGTCACTCTTGCATTTAATTCTTCTGGCTCAATAGGTTTTCGCAAAAAATCATTGGCTCCTCTGATAAAGGACTTTGTTAAATCTGCTATTTGCCCTGAAGCCGTTAAAATTAAAATTGGTAATTCGACTAAATGATATTCTTCTCGAATGATGTTACAGAGGTCATAGCCATTTATTTCGGGCATCATTAAATCTGCCACCAATAAATCTATTTTTCTTTCTTTGATTATTTCCAATGCCATGTTTCCATTATCTACTGCAATTATACTATGGTTAAGCAGTTTTAACAGATTAACAACCACTTTTAAATTTGCATGTTCATCATCGACAACAAGTATGGTATAAGGACTTTTGCCATTTTCGATTAAAGGCAGCGGAAGTTGTAACTTTTCCTTGTTTTCTTGAGATTTAACGATAGACTCCTCTGGACGGACTAGTGTTTCAACTGGCAATTTCTCCCCTGTACTAGCTAAAGGAAGGGTAAAGGAAAATTGAGAGCCCTGTCCCACTTTTGATTTCACAAAAATTTCGCCACCGGATTTTAAGACCAGCTGCTTCGTAATAGCCAGCCCTAATCCCAGTCCATCTGTTCCTCGGTTGATTGTTCTTTCACTTTGGTAAAATGTCGTAAAAATTTGCTCTAGCTCTTCTTCTTTTATTCCCATTCCTGTATCCGTAACAGTGATTTCCATTTTATTATTAATGACATCTGCCGTGATAGTGATTTCACCATTGTCCGTGTACTTAATAGCATTCGAAATTAAGTTATAAAAAATTTGGATAAGCCTAGCCTCATCGACATACACATTGGGCAGATGGGCATTTATCTTGTTGGAAATCGTAATATTTTTATTTACAGGAACCAAAAGATACATCTCTTTTATGACTTCATCTATTATTTTTAAATTTAAACTTTTTGGGAATAATGCAATATTATTTGTTTTTATATCAGAAGCATTTAATAAATCTTCCACTAAATTTGCTAAACGCTTCCCAACATTATGGATCAGTGCTAGGCTCTCCTGATGCTTTATAGAAAGTGGTCCTTCCTTGCCCTCTAGCATCAGCCTAGATAAATTTAAAATTCCATTCAAAGGAGTTCTAAGTTCATGAGAAGTTTTTATTAGAAACTCATCCTTCAATTTATCCTGTACTTGCAGACTCTCTGATAGTTTTTCTATTTTAATAAAAGCCTGATAAAATCGTAGTCCCATATATAAAGCAAGGCCAATCGTCATAAATAAAAATAGAATAAGAGGGATTCTGCCTATTTCTGTAGCAAAGAGAAAATTAACCCCAAGCACAAGACCATAACTGATAAACGATGACACAATGATAATAAGATACTGGGAACCTTCTGATTTATTTACTAGAGCCTTTATCAAAACAAATCCTATATACACATAGGCTGGTGCTACTAATAGGACAATCATTATTTGTTTGGTGAAAATAGGAAGGAACCATAATAGATTTGCACTAACACCTGGAACGCCATATAATAATCCGTCTATCATAAGCAGAATGCTGATAACCTGAATCACCTTTTGACTAGTAAACTCCTTAAAACACCCATGGATAAACCATAAAAAGAAGAGCAAAGCACTATGAAATAATAACAGCTGTATATTGGATAACAAGTAAACACTTATGCTAGGAATAACTAGCTCGATTATCTTTTCATTGATAAAAGCTACATATACCCCTTGAAGAATACAAAAAAGACTAAAGTATAATTGATGGATATCCCTCATTCGATAAAAAAAGCTAAAAAGATAGAATACCCCTAAGACTAAATAACCGCCTAATAATAAAGTTTCAATTGTTCTATCACTTTCTCTGCTTGTTAATATTTGAGTTGCCGATCCAAATTCTATTGGTTGTATTACTCCGCCTCGCAGCGGTTGATTATGACTTGCTGCTTGAATAACAATTTCGATCTTATGATTTTCGCTTCTTCCTATACCGATATATTTTCGAATATATGGACGATAGTCTGATTTATCTTTCGATGGGTTGCCACTCTCTCCTGCTTCTATCCCATTGATAAATAACTTGCTGGCATGATTGACAGCATTTACTTTTATACCATAAAGACCATCTTTCGGAACTGTAATTGTAATTCGGTAAGTTCCCGCAATAAAAGGAGCCTTACTCTTATTATCACTCCATAATCCAGGGACGTATCTTAACTCCCTCTCATATGAATCAAATATATTCTTGTTTGGAATTGGAGTAATCAGTTGATTTTTATAAAATTCCCATTCCCCATTTAAGTGAATGATATCTTTATTATCAAACGATACAGATGTAAGATTTATTTGCCCATTAGAGATTTTTGCTTCTCTAGTATGATTCGACCAACTAGAATAGACAATGCTTATAATAGAAAGGATAAAGATACAACATGCTATAATAATTCCAATTGATTTTTTCATTTAGTCACCTCAAAATTCTAGTTCTATTATACCTTGTTATTCTTTCATGCAGCAGCCACCTGGACAAATTTCTAAAATAAAAAAGGTCCCTAAAACATTGGGACCCATTGCATGTTCAAAGAGGGAAAAGAATGAATTTTATCTCTTAAAGATATTCTCCTGCTCAAAAAGACAGTTCTTGATGGCCAAATGACCTCACAAGAACCGCCCCTCTGTTACCAGCCTTCTATTCCTGCAGCATAGTACTTATTTAAAGTATTGGCTTGTTCGCCTAATAATGTGTTTGCTTTATTGGCTAAATCCTTCATTTTAAGCGGCTTAGCTGGTGAGCCTGTTGGTGCATCTACTCTAGATACCAACTGTTGACCATCTTTTAACATTACTTTAGCTATACAATATCTTCCTTTTGGATAACTAATTTCTTTTACGGGAATTGCAGGATCATGCTTTCGATGAATTTTTTTTATTCCTTCTTGAATATCATCGGCAATTTGATTGACAGAAAAATTTTCAATAGATAATGCTTCACCCCGCAATAATAAAGCTGCACAGTATTCTACACTAAAACGCCCCTGTTCTCCATTCTTCGGGCGCGTGTAAACTAATGCAGCATCACCATTGGGAGGGAAATACAAATCAACAGAAGCAACCTCATCAATGGAAAAATTTCTTTGTGCCTTTATATTCTGAATGGCCTCAATGGCATGTGCATTTGCAGAACAACATGGATATAATTTGAACCATAATCCAGGTTTATCTATAGTCCAAGGTTCTCCCCATTTTTCAAAAACCTCGTATGGATTTCCTCTCTGCTCCACATACATAGAAAGTAAACCATTTTTTGCTTGAATGGTATTATTACTTCCGGCGATTCCCTTATCAACAAAATGAAGAATCTGCCAAGCACTTTGGGCAGTTAGACCAGCATGCAGCGGTTTCACCATTGTTCCAAATTGACTCCGAGAACCACTTAATTTGGATACGCATAAATTAATAGCTTGCGAAAATTTCTCTGTTTCGAAATGTAAATAATGGGCTCCAGCTGCAACTGCTCCGTAAATTCCCGCAGTCGCAGTTGTATGGAACCCTTTTTCATAATGCTGGGCACCTAATAGTTGAGCAAAACACTTCATCGTCTCTATTCCTATTAAATAGGCTTCATAGAAGCGGTCTCTATCACGCTTCTTTTCTATTAGGGCATGTAATAAGCTCAAAATAATCGCAGACGGATGTCCTCTAATCTCAGAATGAACATCATCTAAATCTAATGCATGTGCAGAATACCCATTAATTAAACAAGCATCAAAAGGGTGAACCTTTGAATCCGTGCCGATTATTGCTGCTCCCTCTCCAGCAGGATAAATAGCAGTACGTAAAACAGTGGAAAAGTTTATATCGAACCTCACACTGGCAAAACACGCCAGAAAATAATCGAATACTCCCTTTTCCAAATTCTTTTTTGTCTCATTAGTAAGCTCCTTGTAAGACGGGGAGGATTGAATCAAGTCAACTATCGCTTTTGTTAAATCAGTCATTTTTCAAAAGGTTCTCCGCTAGCTTAGCAAAAAATTCAGCAGCCACTTTAATGGCCTCTTCCTGTAAATCAAACTTAGGGTGATGCCATTCTTGGGGTCCATCCACTCCCATCCAAACGAAAAATCCCGGAATATAATTTTGATAAAACGCAAAGTCCTCTCCACCGGCACTTGGCACAGCATCGACGACATTATACCCTGCATCCAAAACTGTGGCTCGGACAATATCTTCATAATCTTGATGATTGTTTACCACGGGAAGATAATCATCCCAAACAAATTCAACCGAACCACCATTTCCCTCTGCAATAGACGCCGCTAGCTTTTTCATTATTGTCGGAACTGCCTCACGAGCTTTAGGCTGAAATGTTCGAACAGTACCTTCTAGTTTGACTTCATCTGGAATGACATTCCATGTATTTCCTCCATGGATGCTTGTGATACTGACTACTACATTATCAAACAAATCCATTCTTCTTGCGACAATTGACTGAACTGCTGTTACGTATTGACTAGCCATAACAATCGGATCAATAGCACGATGTGGTATACCAGCATGACCTCCGACACCGATAAACCTTAAACTAAATTTATCTACACTTGCCATAAGTCCACCTGATTTTACCCCTATCGTTCCTACTGGCAAATCAGGTTTGTTATGCATTCCAAAAATTGCTTCTACTCCTTCTATTGCTCCTTTTTCTACAAATTTCTTTGCACCTTGAGCAATTTCCTCGGCAGCCTGAAAAATAAATCTTACATTTCCATGTAATTTGTCCTTTTGACTATTGATTAGAATCGCTGCTCCTAAAATAGCAGTTGTATGGAAATCATGACCACAGGCATGCATTTTCCCTTCATTTTTTGATTTAAATGCAACATCTGTTTCTTCTATTATCGGCAAGGCATCAATATCTGCCCGAATAGCAATGGTTGGTCCCGCAAACGCTCCCTTTATTTCCGCAACAACTCCTGTTTCTAGACCAAGTTCAACAATGGCAATACCCTGTTCTGTTAACCATTTTTTGATTAATTCCGTTGTATGAAATTCTTCAAAAGCTAGCTCTGGATGCTCATGCAAATATCTTCGTTTGACAATTAAATCGTTTAATAGTTCAGGAGACATGTTCATGATTTATTATTCATCTCTTTCTAAAGTTTTTAAAAATTGTTTTGTTCTTATATTTTGTGGATGATGAAATAATTCTTTCGGCTCATTTTCTTCAATGATATTTCCATCTGCCATAAAAATCACTCTGTCAGCCACTTCTTCCGCAAATTTCATTTCATGGGTCACAATAATCATGGTTGTATTTTGTTGTGCAATATCTTTTATAACTTGCAGCACTTCTGAAACCCATTCTGGATCAAGTGCTGAGGTTGGTTCATCAAATAAAATGGCATGTGGCTTAACAGCGAGCGCTCTAGCAATGCCCACACGTTGTTGCTGTCCGCCTGATAATGTGGCAGGGTATTGGTGAAACTTATCCTCAAGCCCTACCTTCACTAAAAGTTCTTTCCCTAATTTCTCTGCATCTTGTTTATTCATTTTCTTAGCAACAATCAAGGATTCCGTAACGTTTTGCAAGGCAGTTTTATTTTTAAAAAGGTTATAGTTTTGAAACACCATCGCTGTTTCCTGGCGAAGCTGATGAATATCTTTCCGCCCCATTTTTTGTACATTTACATTTGTCTCGCCTATTTGAATAACCCCTTCATCAGGCAGCTCTAATAAATTCAAACACCGGAGCAATGTTGACTTTCCAGATCCAGACGGTCCGATAATAGCCAACACTTCTCCACGGTTAACTTTTAAATTAACACCATCTAATACTATATTCTCTCCAAACCTCTTTTTTAGATTTGTAACAGCTATCATCCTACTACTCCTTTATGATAAATACGGTTTTTCCATTCTTTTTTCAATAGCCCGCTGAACGAAAGTAACAAGAATAATTAACACCCAGTAAAGCAGCGCTAAAGCCAAATAGGTTTCAAAAAATTTAAGAGAACTAGCAGCAATTATTTTCCCTTGGGCGAAAAGCTCCACTACTCCTAAAGTAAACGCTAATGAGGTTTCTTTAATTAAACCAATAAAAATATTACTTGTTGCAGGAATAGCATTTCGCGTCGCCTGAGGTAGAACAATTCGACGAAAGGCTTGCACTTTTGTCATTCCAACTGATAAACATGCTTCCACCTGTCCTTTATCAACCGAATTCAGTGCAGCACGGAATATTTCTGCTAAAAATGCTGCTTGTTTTAAACTAAGCCCTAAGATCGCTGCTGTTATAGCCGTCATCGCACTTAGAGCTGGAAAGATTTGTGGCAGCCCATAATAAATTAAAAATAATTGAACCAGTGTTGGAATGGCACGAAAAAACGAAATATATACAGCGGCAAGCTGCTTTAATACTGGGATATTCGATCTGGATATCACAGCTAAAATCAATCCGCCAATGATGGCAAAAACCATGGATAGAACAGCAAGAAATAAAGTAAGCGGTATGAATTCCAACAGTTCTGGTAATATATCAACTAAATATGGAAAATCTAAATTAAGATTCATACTGGTCCTCCAAACTATTCCTTAACGGTGATATCCTCGTCTGCAAAATATTTCTTCGATATTTCTGTTAAGGTACCATCCTCACGTAATTTTTTTATTTCAGCATTAAATGCTTTTGCCAAAGCTTCTCCATCTTCATTTTTAAGGAACGGAAAAGCAACATCTTCATACACAAATGGCTCCCCTACAAACTTCAATGGCAAATTTCCTTTTTCAATTTCTGCGATCAAAGAAGATTTAGAGTTAACATAACCATCGACACGTTTATTAATCGCATCATTCATTGCACCATCACGGTTTTCATATGTTTTAGGGATGATGTCAGGATCGAAATTTTCTAAGTTCTTCACATTATTCGAACCTAATACTCCGGATACTGTTTTGCCCTTTAAATCATCTAAACTATCATATGCATTGTCTTTATTTGTAACAATGGTAGCACCTGCATAGGCATACGGCTCTGAAAACTGATACTTTTCTTTTCTTTCATCTGTAACAGCAACAAAGTTTGCCACTGTATCAATTTTTTTGGTTTCTAATTGCCCCATTAAACCTGCAAAGTCTGATCTAACCCACTCCACTTGATAGCCTAAATTTTTTGCGATTTTCTCTAATACTTCTATATCAAAACCTACTAATTTACCATTTTCCTCATATCCATTTGGATAACTTTGTGCGGTTGAACCTACACGGAGTGTTTTTTGCTCCTTTGAGGATCCCCCATTTTCTGTTTTATTATCGTTTCCGCTGCAAGCAGATAATAATAATAAAAATGCTATACTCATGATTACAGTCAGTTTCTTCCACATTATCAATTCCTACCTTTTCTTATATGATTTTGCTAAAAGTAATTTTTCTAAATAGATGGTAATATGACCTTTCCCTAAATCCGTTTCTCCAACCTTTTTGTATCCCCGTTTTTCATACATTTCTCTAAGCCAAGGATGCTCCTTCGCCGTGCCCAGCGATACAGATGGACAATGAAGTGTATCTCTTAAAAAACTTTCCTCCACATAATGAAGGATTTTGCTTGCGTATCCTTTTCTTTTTTCTTCTGGAGCAACAGCAACCCACCAAATATGGGGAATTTCAAATGGACCAGGATGACTGCTCCATGGCATGCGAACAGAAGCAGTTGCAACCATTTTGCCTTCATCTCGTAAATAGAAGCATATATTTTCCTTGATATTCTTTTCTACCAATTCTGCATCTGCTGTTGCAGCAGCAAAGTGAATTCCCAGCTCTCGAATAGAGGCATATCCTCTTAGAGATAGATCAAGTAATTCGGGAATATCTTTGGAAGTTGCTTGATGAAAAGATAAATTACTCACTTAAAAGTCCCCCATTTCTAATCGAAGCAATTACTTCATCTACCTTCTCACTAGCTAAGCCAATATATTGACTTGGATCTAATAACTGATTAATTTGTTCTTCTGTCAATACAGCAGCCACCTTTTCATTCTGACCAAGCAATCTTTTAAATGGAGTTTTTTGTTCAGCAGATTCCATTGCGATTTCATATATAAGATGATGGGCAGTTTGTTTACCTATTTTTTCTGATAAAGCAAACATGACACGTTCTGATAAAATCAGTCCACCTAATCGCTCCAAGTTTTTCAGCATGTTTTCAGGTTTCACTACAAGCCCTTCCAGAACGGTTAGCATACTTTTCAATTGAGAGGATAAATATAAACAAATTTCTGGTAAGGCTATCCATTCACTTCTCCAGCTCATCGCATCCCTTTCATGTTCCATCACTAATGATTCATGCAGCAAGGCAACACTATGTAAGACAGGTTTTGTCAGACTGGCAATTCCTTCAAAAATAGCTGGATTACGTTTATGCGGCATCGTAGTTGAGCCCACATTTCCTGCTGAAAACGGCTCTTCCACTTCGTCGATTTCTGTCCGCATTAAGTTATAGAATTCATTTCCCAGCTTTCCTAATGAACCACTTATTAGCCCTAGCGCTGAGCCATACTCCGAAATTCGGTCACGTGAAGAATGCCAGCAAATCTTTGGCGCATTAAGTTCTAAAATTTCTAATGCCCGTTCTTCAATTTTTGGTCCTATACTTCCTAAAGCGGCGTATGTACCAACACCACCAGCAAGAACACCTGTGAAAATACGCGACTGGACGCTCTTTAATCTATCTAGATGACGTTCAAACTCACTCAAAACGACTGCGAGCTTAAAGCCAAATGTGGTTGGCAGTCCTTGCATTCCGTGTGTTCTTGCTGGCATCGGCGTTTTCTTATACTTAGATGCTAAACCAATTAGAAGCTCTGCTACTTTTTTTGTATCTCTTCTTATGATTTCATCTGCTTCCTTCAATTGAAGAATCATCGCTGTATCCGTTACATCCTGTGTTGTTACACCATAATGAACATATTCTCCATAATCGCCTGATAGTTTCTGCAAATGGTTAACTGTAGCCATTAAGGAATGTTTTAGTTTAGCAGACTCCTTTGCAATTTCTTCAATATCAAAATTTTCTATTTTTGCAGCGTCCTTTATAGCTCTTCCAGCTTCCTTTGGAATGATTCCTAACTCACTTTCTGCTAATGCTAATGCTGCTTCTACATCCAAAATCTTCTGTAATCTATTTTCATCATCCCACACAGAACGCATTTCTTCTGTACTAAAATTGTTCTGCAGCATTTTTAAAGCTACTACATGTGAACCCATTTCCTATCCTCTCCTAGTACCAATATTATTTAAATTATCAAATAATTAATTCCAACAAAACTAATCCGAATTATTGACTATTCTAACATATTCCAAGTGGTTAATCCCACACTTTTTTTCAATTATTTATAATTTTCATTTGATTGCATTTATTAGATTATATTTTTTAGTGTTGCAGGCATTTATAATTGAGCAAAAAAAGACGTTCTAAACTCGCAATTTAAAACGGCAAAATGTAATTAGGCTCCTTCTACACGAAGAAGCCTATACACTATTTAATAGAAATTCTTTTCCTTCTACTTAATCAATTAAACTTCTCGTTAATCCTCAGAGGTAATATCATCTGCATAATATTTTTCTGAGATTTTAGCTAGTGTTCCATCCGCTCTCAGCTTTTCTATTTCTGCATTAAACACTTTTCTTAATGCATCCCCCTGTTCTGTTTTTGCAAACGGGAAACCAATTTCTGATTTCTTTAAGTCATCTTCTAATATTTTCAGTGGTAATTTCGATTTATTTATTGTTGCTTGCAAAATTGGCTTTCCTTGGACATAACCTGCTACAGCACCCTTAATTGTATCTGATTGTGGACCATCTCTTGTTTCATATTGTCTGACTTCAATATCTAATCCGTTTTTCTTCACATAATCTTCTAGTACATTAATTTTATTTGAGCCCAATACACCAGCAACTGTTTGTCCATTTAAATCTTTTACAGAATCATAAGGACTATCTTTAAGAACAGCAATCCCTGTACTTGTATAAGAATAAGTTGTCGAGTAATTATATTGTTCTGCCCTTTCCTCTGTATATTCAAAGGCATTAGCAATCGTATCCAGTTTTCCAACTCCAAGCTGCCCTACTAACCCTTCAAAGCCTGCCAGTGTCCATTGCACTTTATACCCTAAATTGTTTGCAATCGTTTCAAGTACTTCTACATCAAATCCGATTAATTTTCCATCCTCTTGATAAGAGTTTGGAAAACTTTGACCAGTTGCGCCAACGCGAATAACTTTTTCATCTGAAGTTTCGCTTTTACTAGCAGTTTTCGTTGATTCTTCTTGAGAATTAGTAGAATTACTACAAGCAGCTAATAGATTTATAGAAATAACAAAAATAAGAAGTGCATTAAGCTTTAGAAAGTTCTTCATTTTAATACCCCCGCTTCCTTAGTAAAAATCTCTTTATTCGCTCAAATGATTCTTTCAATTGTTCCAAAGAGGTCACCAAACTAATGCGAATCCATCCCTCTCCGTTTTTGCCATATATACTGCCCGGAACCACGGCTACCAATGCCTCCTCTAGTAATTGGTCGGCAAATTCAATCGAATTTATTGGTAACGGGACTTTAGCCCAAAGGAAGAATGTACCTTGTGGGGCAACATACTCCCAATCTAGTGTTTTTAAAAAAGATTCAACTAACAATTGCCGCTCATGATATAACTCTCTTAAAGCATTACGTTCGGCCTGCTGATGTAATAGAGCAAACACAGATGCATCCTGTATTCCACCAAAAACACCGCCAACGGCATTTTGTAAATAGGCGCTTAGATGTTTAATAAGCGATTCATTCCCGACCGTAAATCCACTCCGCCAACCAGCCATATTAAACGTTTTGGAAAAGGTGTAAATTTCCACTCCTACTTCAACTGCTCCAGGAATAGATAAAAAACTGATTGGCTTTTCATCCGTATAGTAGATATCTGCATAAGCAAAATCATGAATGACTGCAATTTCGTATTTATTGGCATATGTAATCGTTTCTTCGAAAAATTCCCTTGTGGCATTTGCACCTGTTGGATTGTTCGGATAATTTAAAAATAAAATCTTTGCTCTTTGACTGACCTCTTCTGGGATGCTTGAATAATCAACTAAAAAATGATTTTTCTCGCTAATCGGCACGAAAAACGGTTCTCCACCTGCCAACTCAACGGCCGCTTGGTACCCAAAGAAACCAGGATCAGGAACTAACGCGATATCCCCGGGGTTTAAAAGGGATTGTGCTAACCCAGACAAGGCGATTGTAGAACCATTCATGATCGCAACCTGATTAGGCGAAAGATTTGCTCCATACTCCTTTCGGTAAAAAGCCACAATGGCTTCTTTAAACACTTGTTTTCCTCCATATGGTGGATAACCATGGTTGTTCTTATCATGGATGGCTTCTTGCATACACTCCACAATACGGGGGAATGTTGGCTGATCCGGATTTCCTCTTCCCAGGTTAATTACCTGCTTAGCTGATTGCTGGAGTTCTTTTATCCGTTTGTTTTGAACGACTAAATATTTCGGCTTTAATTTTCCCAGACGTTCCGAGCAATCAAAATACATTTAACCCCACCTCATTTTCCGTAATAAATGCTTCTAATTTTTGCAGACCATCTATTACGCTTTGCTTGGTTAGCTCCATTGGCAATGCATAAATTCTAGAGGATGGTCTTAAGATTTGATCAGCCATTTTATCAAGGTCCCCTTTCTCAGGGGATAAATGCAAATCTCTCCAGCATATTGGCAACTTCAATTTTTTGTATAAAGGAACTAATTGTTTTATTTCTTCATAATTTTCTTCTAAACTCAACTGGAATAATATTCCATACGCAACAAGACTGCCATGTAAATGTCCCTTTTTCCCCAAACTGACATATCCGTAATTAAAGGCATGTGCGCCAACGCTTTGCCCAAATTTCCCTCCTAAACCACCAACAAGACCGGCTACTGCATAAATCGTATCAATCATGCGGGAGAAATCTGCATTGCTCTTTTTAGCTTCAGCTGCTTGAACAGCAGCTTCCCCCCATTTTAAAATATTATCTCGACATTGCTTAGCAGCAGTATGAGACAGTTCCAATAGAATGGATATTTCTTCACTTGTTAATTTATTAAAACGAATTTTACTTTCATACCATTTAGCCAAGGTATCACCAATACCAGAAGTTAAATGCTCGATTGGTGCATTTACTAATAATTCTGGTTCAACCATTACCATATAATTTGATTGACTATGCCGTATCGTACCAAGATGGTCTCCTTCAGCAGAATAAACAATGCTGATTGGAGTAAAGCTAGCACAGTTGGAAGGCAATGTAGGAATTAAGATACAAGGTATTTTTGCTTTACTAGCTACCGCCTTTACCGTATCTAAAAGCTTACCTCCTCCAACTCCTATTATGGCATCATGCTGATGGTGTATGACTTCGCTCCCTATTCGGTCTATTTCTTCATAGCTACATTCACCAGCAAACAAAATTTTTTTATAGGGATGCTGAAATTCAGTTTCGGGCCAATATGGTTGAACTGCCTGCCACGACTTTTCCCCATGAATTACTAATGGAAATTGTAAATGGTTATCTTCCAAAAACTTCGGTAGTGTATTAATTACTCCTGAATAATGATAATAATTTTGAGGGCCAAAACGATGCACTAAATCGATCAATGATTAACCTCCTGAACCTTCCCTTTATCTTGTAAAGAGTTTAATTTTCTATTATTCTAATACACTTACTCGGAATTAGCAACCGCACTTTTCTGAATTTTCTAATCTATAGCAACTTTAAAAATCTTAGAGCGACTAGTGACTAATAGTTAAAAAAAAAGAGCTCTTTCTCCTTTTTCCTTTCTTCTTTTACAATAGCAATATGCAAAAGGAAGTAAAAAAGAAGTGCTCTTTATACAATAACTTGATTATTTTCTTAAAAAACGATGATTAAACCCATTTTTATCGAAAGCTAGCCAGCCTAAATTATTCTTTGTATCAATCAATGAACCATTCGACAATACTTGATGGGCAATTATTTCTTTCCACAGAAAAGGGACATCTGCTTCCTTTTCTTGAATTAAATAATCATGTCCGCAATAGCGGGATATTTTCTTTTCCTTCGTACGACTTTGTCTAAATTCGAGAATTCTTTTTAATGTAAAACCAGATAATCCTTCAAAAGACTGATTTTTAATGGGGCTGCTTGTAAATTGATGTAGAATCCGTTTTTGTTCTTGCTGGAAATATACTTCTACTTCGATGGCAGAGGCCATATGAGCATCACCAGAAAGAATAAGACATTCACTTGGGTTCCATTCTGCTATTTGTTGATGAAAAAAGGAGAATCCTCTGCCGTTAAATTTCCACCATTCTAAATCTAAGCTTTTTTGTAGCGATGGAAGGACCGCAGTAAGGGGCATGATGACATTTTTTAAAAAGGATTCAATCAAATGAACGCCATATAAGGGGGTAGCAGAGATAATGACTAACGGTGTTTGCTGCTGCCATCCACTTGATAATAAGAGTTCCGATAAATAATCCCATTCTTTTTTGCGGATTAAATTCGGGCCATTTGTCCGCTGCTTCAACATACTACCCACAACATAGGTTCGTTCTTGTGGATAGGCCCGTTTTGTCCGAGTGTCTAATACAAGGCTTCTTGGATTGGTTGGCGCAGCAAAGCTCCATGCACGAAAAGTTAACATCATATGCAGCCATTCTGTATGTGTCAGTGTATTTACCGTTAGTCTTTTGGTATACTTGCTGATTTTGCGAGAAAAAGAAGCTGGGAAAGCATCTGGATTATTCCCCCATCCTTGAAAAGCCCAGTAGGCTGTTAATGCATTGGCGATAACATGGTTTCCAAGCGGAGAACAAGCTACTTTTTCCCGCCATTCTTTCGTTATATTCCAATCATCTGTTACATCATGATCATCGAATATCATATAGGTGGGAATATTCGCCAACATGCGGCGTATCTTTGGCAGAGATTGTTGGAATGAGGTTATGTCTTTTTGCTGCTGACCGTATGCTCTTTTTAAGCTGCTTACTTTTCTTTCATACTCTTTTGCCTGATCTGCCCCTGTCTCTATATAAATCTGGTTATCTTCTAAATAGTTATCGAAGTCTTTTAGATACCCTGCCTCTTTTGCTATCTCCCATATCTCCGTATTCCAGCTTAAGATATAAATCGCTGCATACTCGCCCATGGACAGAAGGTGATTATCCGCTTTTCGCGAAGTAAATTGGCAGTATTCCTTTACCATTTCTCGTCTTCCATTTATCTGGCTGATGGTAATATCAAAAGCATTATTTTTATCATCCTCTGCCTCGCACAATTCCTTTAATGGTTCTTCTTTTCCCATTAATAGCTTGCCTAATGCGAATAAAATGAGGGCAGCTGGCGCTGGAACATCATCGGCATAAATTTGATCCCCTGTCAAAAAGAGGGCACTCGGCCTTTTTTCTAGCTGAAAGTATTCCTCCTGTAGTTTGGCATCTCCGAGGCTAAGAGCATCCTTGCCATTTCCGTGCAGTTTACGGCAGGAACCATATAAGAAGTTTTTTTCAACTGTTGCTGGAATGAAGAAAGTGGGATATTGTAAGTTTCCATAACAAATAGAGACTGGACTATCAGATGATAATAATCCAAAATCACTTAAGTCATAGCTTGTTTTGTCTTTTTGAAACCCTAGATTGTATCCTAACAATGTTTGGGTGGGAAAGTTTTGGGAGATAGGCTGAAGTTTGATTAAATAAATATATAAGTTTTTTCCTAATCGGCATACTTGTATATCTGACTGAATGTCAAACGGCTGATATTCATGCTCTTTTGTCGTTTGATTGAAGTGAATTACATATAGATTGGCGTTCAATTGATATTCTCCACTTAAAGCTATCCAAAGATAAGCTGATGTTTCCTCCACTCTGCGCACCAATGGCCCAGCTAAAATAACCGGCAGATCCATCGTTACCACCATCCATTCCTGTTCTCCTACAGCCTATTCAGAAAAAGAAGAGAATATGTTTGCAGAAAAACTGTCCTTCTGAGGTGAACACCCTTTGGCTTCTGTCTTTTTATGGTGCCTGACACCCAATTGATGTTATGATGAGGGAGTAACCTTATTTCGATAATAATGGAGGAAAAATCCGTGAACGATATGAACAACGATATGCAGACAAAGGAACAAGAAGGTAAAAAGAAAATTAGCTTACAAGAAGCCATGAAGCAGCAGCTGGCAAATAAAGCACAGCAAGGACAAGGTGGAAAAGCAAGTTTGAGCGGCAATCAAAAAATGCAAAAAATGAAAAGCCAGTTAACCAAAAAGCCAAATAACCAAAGAAAACGCATGGGTGTATAATGAACGGTCAGAATCGCAAAGACATAACACCAGGCACGCCTGTTGAAATAGTACTAAAACAAGATCAAAGAACCGGGAAACGAACAGCAGGCATTGTAAAAGATATATTAACCAAGTCTTCCTTCCATCCCCATGGAATTAAGGTTCGCCTAGAAGATGGACAAGTAGGTCGTGTACAGTTAATTAAGGAAAAATAAAAAAGGGAAGGGGATGTCCCATATGCTACAAATGAAAAAAAGGTACAAAAAACATCCCTGCACAAAATTTGCATGAAAAGTGTCGAATAAAAAATGACCGCCCTGACTGGTCATCATTTTGATATTTCTTTTGCATTTATAAAGGATGGGAGCTTCATCTAGGCTAAACCGTTACCGCAGGGTAACGGTTCCTTCCCAAAATAAAACAGCCGCTTTGAATACATAAGAACCTCCTATCCTAAAGCCGCAAGCATATATACAAAAAGAGGGTGCATTAATTACACCCTCCTAATTTATTAAGTTATGGCGGCTTTGATTTAGCTCAAAAATGCCATTTGCTTTTAACACGCAGTGATCCAACTTCCCAATGCGGAATCCAAGCGTGTATTAAAAGACAATAGATATTGAGGACTTCTCATAAGTTCTTAGTGCCATATCTTTTTAAGCCACAGATTATAGTTCGGCAAAATATTTAATAGTTCTAACCATTTGGTTTGTATACGAATTCTCATACCATGCCACAACTTTCACTAAAGACTTCCCATCAGGAAGTGAGGTAACCTTTGTTTGTGTAGCATCAAATAATGAACCATATGTTATACCAATTATATCTGAGGATACCAACTGTTCTTCTGTATATCCAAATGAATCGGAAGATGCCGCTTTCATAGCAGTATTTATATCATCTTTCTTTACCGTCTTATTGACGACAGCGACTAACTCTGTCACCGAGCCAGCCGGTACTGGCACGCGCTGAGATACACCGTCTAATTTGCCCTCTAATTTTGGAATGACCAGTCCTATTGCTGTAGCTGCACCAGTAGAAGTTGGTACAATATTTAAAGCCGCTGCACGTGCTCTTCGCAAGTCACCCTTTGCATGTGGGCCGTCAAGGGTCATTTGGTCACCTGTATAAGCATGAATCCATGCTCTCCATTTTTTTCTTTATAAGTGGAATTTCAATACATATTTCCACCAGCTACTTTCGGATAGAATCAACAGAATAGAAAAGCAAGAGGAGAAAAACGAGCCTTTTTCTCCTCTTGCTTTATATTAGAGACTTTTCGGACAGCCTCTTCTATTTATTATTATTTATATAATAATACTTTTCCTACTGTACCGTCTTTGCTCTCACCAACTATACGAATTTTCAAGCCGGTGGATGGAATATTGCGTCCTGCTTCTAGATTTCCTTGGTTGCTGTAGTCAGCACTATCATCAAATAGTGGAGTTCGTTTTGTAAAATTATCTTTTAATGTAGTTCCGTTAATAGCAGCATAATCTAAAAACATTTTATTAGATTTAGCTAAACTAAAGGCAGCATCATTTAATTGATATCGGGTAGCTCCTACAGTTCCATCACTCCAGTAGTTTGTATGCTGGTCTGCATCGACTACTCCTAAATATCCGTCTCCAGGATGCGCCCCCGTCCAGTTATCACTATATGATTCATCCACATACCAAACGACAAGACCTGGATCATAACTCATGAGACTAGCACCACGGCGAATATGCGCAAGACCCTCATCTACTCCATTTTGTGATCTCCATTCTAATAAATAATAATGTTTTGAATAAAATTTTCCTTCATCTTTCTGAAAGCCTTCTAATGCAAAGGAAGAATCCCCTTCTGCATTATCTGTTAATATTTCCGCTCCATTAGCTGTCACTTTAATATCATCCACATAGAAACCAGGATTAGCAACTGCCACGTCGGTCCAATAATTAAATTCAATTTCGACCTTTTGTCCCGCATATGCACTTAAATCAAAGACTCCATCCACCCATTCACCATTGGTACTGCCTGTAATCCCATTTCCTGGATTTTGGTCGTTGGGATTTTCGCTTGTGGTAATATTTCCTTTAATCGTCTCGCCATTTACCTTAATAGATGCATAATCCCATTCAGCCTCGATGTCGTACCATGTTTTAAAGGTCAACTCGGCACTTGTGGCATTAGTCAAATCTACTGCTGTCTTCATAGAATGATCGATATTATTTCCACTACCACTAAAGTATTCATATTTCCCGCTTGCCGGTGTGTTTACATCTGTTGTTTTATCTGGAAGATTAATACGCACTGCGTCATTATTTATTCCTTTTGTTACCGCTTCGTCCAGCAGTAGTTCTGTTCCTTTACTTGTAATTTCATCCGCATTTAACGTAGTGCCGCTTAACCAATTTCCCCCATGGGCACCTTGCAAATATTCCTTAGCATATGCACTAAATCCACTCGGCTCCGTACCTGGAATATCTCCGGCCCAGCTGCCACTAGCCATGATAGACCAGTAAGCCACAGCCTCACCGCCGCCAGTATATTGCGTATCATATTCATCTGGTAATCCTAAATCATGTCCGAATTCATGCGCAAAAACACCTGCCGCACCATCTTCTGGTTCAATGGTATAATCATATGCACCAAGCAAGCCACCGAAACGATCGCTATTAGATGTAGCTCCTGGCACTGCAACTAGGTTTCCTAAGTTCCAACGATGAGACCAAATAGCATCTCCCCCTAAGGCACCTCCACCAGCTTCTTCACCAACTCCTGCATGGATAACCATTAAATGATCGATAATTCCATCTGGTTCGTTATATACACCATCGCCATCATAATCATCACGATCCCATACATCGTACTCACTTAAGTCTACATTTGGATCTTGTGCAGCTTTTGATAATGCTTCATAGACTAATTCACGAGGACGTGCATCACTATCATCTGGCCCAGGATAATTTCCTCCATAATAAGCGGCCTCATGATCAGCTGTGTACCAGCCAGCAACTTCCCCTTCTACCGAATAACTGCCACCAGATTGCTCTTCATAAAATTGTTTCATGGAGACAAGATTTTCGCCGTTCGGACCTTCATAACCATCTTCGCCAAAAATCATATTTTGAAAGTGCTCATGTGTGTAATCTTCATAGAACATATCTGTCTCATCTTTTGTAATCGAGCTTTTTTTATAATCTGGAAAATCTATCGCTAAAACGAGAACCTTATCTTCACGAACTTCCCCTTCATACGCTTCCTCTTTGACAGAATCAACTGTATTTTTCTTTGCCTGTCCTAATTTATTTCCTTTTCCCTTTTGGAGACTATGATTAGATGTTTCATTTTCTCCCTTTGTTTCTAATTTTGATAAGGCTTTCGGCAGTTTATCCTTTGTTTCTTTTTTAGCTCCTTCTGCTTTGCCTTGTAAATACTTTTGTAAGGCTTTTTCCGTTTCACCGGTACTTGCATTCTTTGCTAACTTTCCCTCTTTTTTCAGCATTTCAATAATCCGCTCATCATTGGCAATGCCTAAATCAATAGGAGCTCCACCGTAACTGGAGACAACTTCTTTATATGCTGCTTCTGCAGCGGCTTTCTCAGGAGGATCATATAACCCTAGTGAGAGAGTACTAATTCCAAGTACTGCTGCTAGTGCTGTTTTTTTAAGTTTCTTCTTTACCACCAAAAAATCCCCCTCTGATCACAATATGTAATATTACGAGACTTAATATTCTAAATTGATAGTCAATTCCCCTTTTTATTTTCTCAAAATAGTACTTTTATATCAGAAAATTAATTATTTTCAAACTTCAAATCCCGCACTAATCCCCAATCGTGCTTCCCCTATATATCAGAGCACTTCCATAACTAAGGAATATCAACATTAAATCTCCAGCAAATAATCTTCTTTTGCTTTTCAAACTATATAAAAATATTAATAAAATAGACATAAAGGAACCTCTCTCTAACGGCCCTATAAAAATCATGCAAAAAACGCAAATAGCCTCCAATTACACTTGTCTCCCAATAGAAAAGGGGAAGGTGAAAATACCTTCCCTCTTAAGCAAGCACTTCTTTTTCCAAATGCCTATTCTCTTATTAAATCAGTCATATATGAACATTCATCGCAGACTGATTATATTTTTTTAATAACTTGGCAAAAGTCTCACGGTCTTCTTCTGTCCAACATTTAGTAACTTCTTCCACTCTGCTTTTTCTAAACTTCTTTTCCTTTTGAAATTCTTCTAATCCTGTTTCGGTTATCTGGAGCGTATAAGCCCTTCCATCTGTTTCATCAGGAATTCTCAGCAAAAAGCCCTTTTGCTCCAACGCAGCCGCCTGTCGACTTACAGTAGAAACATCTAATTGAAATTCAGTTGCTAACGCTTTAACACCGGCAGGTCCTGATGTCACTATTTCATGCAATAACAGGTATGCTGACCGATCCAGACTGCCAGTTTTTTTATGAGAAGAGGTATGGGTAACCCTTCTTATCAGTATAGATAATTCCACTTCAAGTTCTTCCAGCGATTGTTCATCCATTGATTAACTACCTCACCGTTTCCAATATTTCTATAAGATATGATAGCATACTTGATTAAAGATTTGTAAGGAGGAAGGAATCCATCTGGCTATAAAAACATTTGACGTTTCATCATATAGTTGTATAATACAATTATATGGTTTCGTTATACAACTACTTGTCCAAAAAAGGGGGAAAGATAAATGTTAGCCCATGATATTATGGTAAGCCAAGTATATAAAGTGAAGGAAAACGACACCGTCCGTTCTGTCATCGAAAAATTCATTCAATATAAAATTAGCGGTCTTCCTATCGTTAATGACCGCAATGAGATTGTCGGTTTCATCAGTGATGGAGATGTACTGCGATACATTGGTAAACATGATGATCATATTATCGACAGTATTTATTATACGGTTGTCATTAAAGGGGATGATGAAGACTTTGAACATAGATTGCAAAGTCTCTTACATTTGAACGTAATGAAAATTGCGAAAAAAAGGGTTATTAAAGTGTCTTGGGATGAAAATTTAGAAAAGATTGCTGCTCTGTTAGGTAAAAAGCAAATAAAAAAAGTCCCCGTTGAAAAAAATGGAGTTTTAGTAGGCATTATTAGTCGCGGTGATGTTATAAGGAATTCTTTTAAAGAATTAATCTAGTCTATAAAAACAAAGGGAGTAAAAAAATAAAGGGGAGAATGAAATGTCATCTTCACAATCTGTATCAGCAGATTCAACCAAAAACAATTTAAATACGAAAACAGAAGCTAGTTTATTAAAACAGCCTAAAGCAGTATGGGCTGTATTTTTTGCGGGGATTATTGCCTTTATGGGGCTGGGTCTCGTAGATCCGATCCTTCCTGCTATTGCCGAGAAACTTCATGCCTCCCAAAGCCAGGTAACGCTGCTTTTCACTAGCTATAATGCCGTGATGGCTGTAGCAATGCTAGTGACTGGGATGATCTCCTCCAGACTTGGAATTAAGTGGACACTTATCTTGGGGATTGTTATCATTGCTATTTTCTCCTGCCTAGGCGGACTATCAAATGGGATTTGGTCGCTTGTTGGTCTTCGCGGAGGTTGGGGACTTGGTAATGCCCTGTTTGTAGCAACTGCTTTAGCGGCAATTGTGTCCCTATCAAACAGTGGTACTGCTAAAGCAATTATTCTTTATGAAGCAGCGATTGGACTTGGTATCTCTGTCGGTCCACTACTAGGCGGATGGTTAGGAGCCATGAGCTGGAGAGGTCCTTTCCTAGGGGTAGCTGTTTTAATGATCATTGCCTTTTTCGGTATTTTCATTTTAATGCCAAAAAATACTTCCATGAATACAACGAATACAGTTAAACCTAAAACTTCCCTGGCAGATCCGTTTAGAGCATTAAAACACCGCTCCTTACTAGTTTTAGGGATTGCCGCAGCATTATATAATTTTGGATTTTTCACGTTGTTAGCCTATGCACCGTTTGTAATGGGCTTAGACGAACATGGACTTGGCTTTGTATTCTTGGGCTGGGGTATTTTATTAGCTGTCACTTCTGTTTTTATGGCACCAAGATTGCAGGAACGTTTTGGAACCGTAAAATCAATGTGTGCAATGTTAACCTTGTTTGCAGTTGTATTAGTTGCTATGGGAATTTGGACAACAACCCAATGGGTTATCATCGCAGCAGTTATTTTCGCTGGTGCCTTATTAGGAAATAACAATACGCTTATTACAACTGCCGTAATGAATGCTGCTCCTGTAGAACGATCTACCGCTTCAGCAGCATACAGCTTCTTGCGCTTTATAGGTGGAGCCATTGCACCTTTCACAGCAGGAAAGTTAGCAGAAATATTTAATCCATCTGTCCCATTCCTTGTTGGAGCTGGATTTGTATTAGTTTCCGTATTATTTATCTGGTTTAATAGCAAACATGTCCATCATGTGGATGCAATGGGTTCTGGTCATTAATCAACATCTACCAATAATCATAAATAATTCCCATCTGTCTAAGTATAGATGGGAATGGCAGCAGAGGGACAGTTGTACTACTTCCCTCTAATGCTTGTGATCAGCCTTTAATCAAGTTTGTCTAACTGGAAAAACTTCTTTTCCACTTCCCCTTACTTCAACCCCGTCAACGTTATCCCCTTAATAATATGGCGTTGGAAGATTAAGAAGACGATGATTAGTGGTACAACAGCGATGGTAGCTCCTGCCATGACGATTTCCCAGTAAGTTTGGTTTTCACCGGAGAAAAAGGCAAGGCCGACTGGCAGTGTTCGCATTTCTTCTGTCTCGATAACGATTAACGGCCACAAATAGGCATTCCAGTTTCCTAAAAATGTGAAAATACATAGCGCTGCTAATGCTGGATATACTTGTGGAATGGCGATTTTAAAGAAAATTTTAAACTCATTTAAGCCATCAATTCTTGCAGCATCGAGTAAG
Source organism: Niallia sp. FSL K6-0212 (assembly GCF_038007605.1). Taxonomy (NCBI): domain Bacteria; kingdom Bacillati; phylum Bacillota; class Bacilli; order Caryophanales; family Bacillaceae; genus Niallia; species Niallia sp. FSL K6-0212. Next base: position 590,002 of record NZ_JBBOXL010000001.1, read on the forward strand.
TCATCTGGAATAGACTCCATAAACTGTTTCATAAGAAAAATACCAAAGGCAGAAATTACGCCTGGAAACATAATCCCCCAATACGTATCAACCCAGCCTAAGTCAGTAGACATGATATACCAAGGAATAATCAGCATTTCGGTAGGAATCATTAAGGAACTTAAGATGAATAAGAAAATAATACTCTTGCCAACAAAGGAAAATTTAGCAATAACATAACCAACAAGGGTATCAAATAATGCAACACTTATAGTAGTAATAACTGCCACGATAAAACTATTTAAAAACCATTTACTAAACAGGGTATCCACCATGATCTTCCGATAATTCTCTAATGTAGGGTGGTCGGCAAGCAGCTTCAGTCCATATACTTCCGTCGGCGGCTTAAAGGATGTGGATACCATCCAAATAAAAGGGAACAGCATTAAGATAGCCCCAACGGTCAAGAGAATATAGACGATTGATTTTTTTAAATAGTTTCTTTTCTTCAACTCCTCACCCCCATAAAAAACTAGTACTCAAATTTCTTTGTCAAAACTTTCATTTGAATGATTGTGATAACTAAAATAATCAGAAATAAGATAACTGTTGCAGCAGAAGCGAGACCCATATCAAAGTGCTGGAAGGCTAATTCATAAATATAAAGAACAACGGATATAGTAGAATGAAGTGGTCCACCCTGTGTCATATTTTGCACTTGGGTAAAGGTTTGTAAGAAACTAATACTGCCAATGACTGCGGAAAATACAATGGTTGGATTTAGTAAAGGCAAGGTAATATGAATAAATTTTTTCCAACCATCTGCCCCGTCAATTTCCGCAGCTTCATAGAACATTTTGGGAATATTCTCAAGTCCTGCTAGGAAAATAATCATTTGAAAACCTAGCCCTTGCCAGATCATCGTTAAGATAATAATATAAATTGCTTGATCAGGTGATTTAAGAAAGAGCTGGGCTTCCAAGCCAAACTTCATGAGAATATCATTCACAATGCCGTTGTTCATTAGAATCCATTTAAACACCCAGCTTACCGCAACAATACTTGTCACATAGGGAATGAAATAAATAGCGCGAAATACCCCGACAAATTTATTAATCCTTTGCAAAAGCAGCGCTACTCCTAATCCACACATCAGCTGTCCTACTACACCAAAAACGACATAGATAAATGTATTTATTAGTGATTTACGAAAGACTTCATCTTTAAAAAGGGCTACATAATTATCCATCCCTACAAATGGTTTATCCTCTGATAGAATATCCCATTCCCGAAACCCGATATTGAATGTATAAAGTGTTGGCAAAAACCGAATCGAAATAAAAAAAAGAAGAGGTATCAGCAAGCATGTATATACAAAGATATATTTTTGTTGCTTTAACGTAAATCTAGCAGTCTTTTTGGAGACGGCAGAATGGTTCTTCCCAGACATGAAAACCCTCCTTTCTGAATAAAGAAAGACGATTACCGCCTTTCTTTATTCCAGTATCTTTACTTTTTACTCCAATAATCATCGTATAGCTTTTGTGACTTAGCTGCGAAATCATTGTAGGCATCTTCAATTGAAACTCCATTTAGCAACACTTCATTCACTGCATCAATAACATATTGTCTTTGTGCTGTTTCGTCGACATAGAATTGTGCATTAGCATATGGAAGCTGTTCGATGAATGGTCCGTATAATGGATCGTTTACATATTTATCTTGTGTTGCGACCGCTTCTTTTGCTGGCAATTCTCCTACCTCGTCAATCCAGCGTTCCATCACTTCATCACTTGTTAAAAACGCTAAGAATTTTTTAGAAGCTTCTAATTTCTCTCCTTCTACTTTAGCCGTAATGCCATTTGCCCAGAACGAAGATTGTGTAGCCTTTTCTTTATAAGATGGCAGTGGCGCAACCCCATAATTTAAGTCAGGTGCATCTGTCGCCAATGTACCTAAGCGGAAGGAACCGTCAATATTCATCGCCGCATTCCCTGTCTTAAATGCTGTTACATCATCTGTATAAAAACCACTTTCGCCAACTTTATGTTTGGATCCGAATTCCACTAAATACGTAAATGCTTCTAAACCAGCAGGTGTATCATCCCAAAGAATTTGCTTACGATCCTCACTCAATCCTTGACCGCCAGCTTGATAGACAAGAGCATCATAAAACCAGTTGTTCAGCTGTGCACCAATTTCATACGCCATCCCCTCTGTTACAAGCTTTCCGTTTTCTCTTACTGTCAGTTTTTTCGCATAATCTACTAATTCATCCCATGTTTTTGGCGGACTATTTGGATCCAGGCCTGCTTTTTCAAAAAGATCTTTGTTATAAAATAGGGCAAGAGTACGAACCGCAGTCGGAATGGCCCAATATTTATCGTCCAATTTTGCTGCATTTACTAAGGAGAAGTATTCACTTTCGATTTTATCCACTGGAAATGTATCCTCAGGAAGAGGCTGTAAATAGCCTGAATCAATATATTTTGGCAGCCAGCCATAATATAAATTGATAACATCGGGACCTCTTCCAGCTGGAACTAGTGTAGCAACCTTCTCATTGTATTGCTCATATGGAAAAGTTGTCTGCTTTACTTTAATTCCTGGGTTTTTATCTTCAAACTCTTTAATAAGCTCATCCATTAAATCCACTTTCGCCTTATAGGCATATTGCCAATATTCAATTGTTACCGTACCATCTGCTTCCCCGCTAGAATCCTTTCCCTTCGAACAACCAACAATAACCATTGCTATGGCTAGAAAAAGAAATACACTTAAAAACTTTTTCAATAGAACCCCTCCTATTAAACAAGTTAGTTATTATTGCGAAGCAGCTGCTTATAAGAAGTAAATTTGTTTCTATATATTGCTACTTCTTTTGAAAAGTCAGCAAGCTTTTGAATGGACTTTATTCGCTGTCTCTCTGTTTCTTTTGGGTTAGGACCTCCAAAAGCAGAGCGAACCATAACAAAATGAAAAGGATTAATCGCAGTTTGATATTGTTCTTCTGTTAAAGGAAGATGTGTTCCTAATATCTCCTGAGAAATTTGCTTGACTAGTTCAGCAGAACCATCTTTTATTTTTTTCCTAGAACTAGCTAATCGCTGAACCAAAATGCTGACAATCTGATGGGCATCGCGGAAGGATAATTGGCACTCCCTAACCAGTACATCCGCTAATTCCGTTACGGTGGAAAAGCCTTCTGAACAACGGGTCAGGAGTTTATCTACATTCACCTCCATCGTTTTAAGAATTTCTGTCAGCAATTCGATAATTTGATAAGAGTGAGAAAAGCCATTGATAAGAATAGGCTGGATATCATCCCCAATATCGACGATGTCCCCAAAAGGTGTGTTGTGGGACATCATAAAAGCAGCATTTACTTCCCCAATTGTCCGACTAATGAGAGATTTCGTATGTTCTAAAGATGAAGGGTTGCGTTTTTGAGGCATGATGCTCGATGTTTGCACTAAGCTTTTATCTAATCTGATTGCTTCTACTTCATTTGTCGTAAAAAACAAGAGATCATGAGTAAAACGCGATAAGGTACTTAAAGTAATCTTGATCACACTAGCTATTTCCAGCATATAATCAGCAGCACTAATAGAATCATAGGAATTCTCCATTGGTTTATCAAAAGCTAATTGGGTTGCCACAAATGAACGATCAATTGGAAAACCAGAAGTCCCTAAAGCAGCAGCTCCCATTGGGGACTCATTGATTCTTCTTAAAAGAGTGAAACCACGTTCCAAGTCCCTTTGTAAACTACAATCGATGGCTAACAGATAGTGGGCTAAGGTAGTCGGCTGTGCTTGCTGATTATGGGTATAGGCTGGCATAATCGTTAGTTCATGCTCTTTTGCCAAACGTAACAATACCTTTTTTAACTCTACAAGTAAGGTAAGAAACTGCAGGAGCTTTTCTCTAGATACCATTCGATACATGGTTGCATCCATATCATTTCGACTAAAGGCAATATGCATATTTCCAACAAGCACCTCGCCGATTTCCTTTTTCAAATCTTCTTCTAGCATAAAAAATAAGTCTTCATAAAGAGGATTATAGTTTTTGGGATAACCTTTTGCTAATATCGCTTGATTCGCTTTAATGATTTTTTGGGTATCTTCTATTGTTAAGATTTTTTGGCGGGCTAGCATAGTAGCATGGGCGATGTTAATCTCTAATAAATAGGGAAGGTAATGTTGTTTCGTAAAATCATAGATGGGTTCTAAGATATGGTTTACATAGACTTGGGATCTACTGTCTGGCATTATACTGCTTCACTCCCTTCTCTAAATGGAGAAAACGGCGAGCATTATTTTCAAATATAGTTTCGATAGCATCCTCCTGCATATTTATCTCTCTACATACTCTTACTTGTTCTTGTAAATACCGATTGGAAAAACCTCTCGGAAATCCTTTTGAATCTGTTCCAAATAAGATTCTTTCTAATCTTTCTGCATTGTATTGATCGCCCGTTTTTGATCTTTTGATAAAGCTGCTCCCTTCTTTAGCTGGCAAATGACCATGTATATCAATCACTTGAAAATCATTTTGAACGAGCATGTATATCTCCCTTCTAATCTATTTTTTCAACTAGATAATAATTCATGTTTTTTCATACCTAGAACCGCTGCACCTAATAAGGATGCTTGAGGCAGCTTTGTCAGCATAACCTCTGTCCTGCTTTGAATGGGTAAATAATGGTTAATTTTGGCTTGTAATTTAGGGAGAAACCAATATCCTGACTTCGATATTCCTCCCCCTAGAATAATGCATTCTGGATTGAGCAATGCTGCTATGTTAATTAAGGAGACAGCAATATGATCTAATGCCTCATTTATGACTTTCTTTGCAAATGCTTCTCCTGCGATAGCCTTCTCAAAGATTTCCTCTGCACTATACTCCTTTTCTTGCTTAATCTCTAGACCTCTTTGATACTGCTTTACTATAGATGGGCCGCCAGTATGATTTTCCAGAAAACCATAGCCTTCGAAAATGGATTCAAAGCCTTCGGTTGCCTGGTCTTTATTGGTAATCATATAACCCATTTCTCCAGCGGCAAATTGACTGCCGCGAAATAACTCTCCATTTATAACAATTCCACAGCCGACTCCTGTACCTATTGTTACTAAAACAACATGTGCTTTATCTTTAGCCGCTCCTTTCCAGCATTCACCTAGTACCGCCATATTCACATCATTTTCTATGTATATTGGGAAAGAAAAATGTTCTGTCATCTGCTCCCTTAATGGATAATGCAGCCACCCTAAGCTTGGTGCTTCGATCACTATTCCTTGTTCAGAATCCGTCATACCCGGTGCACCAATCGCTAAAGACAACACCTTCGTATGACTAATATTCTGGTCTGATAACATGCTGTTTACTTGATCAACAAGCAATTGGACAAAATTCCTCTTCAACGCTTCTTGCGTGTCGATTTTGCGGTGAAGAATAAATTTACCATCTAAATCCATAATTGCTATTTCGGTCGTCGTTCCTCCAATATCAATGCCAATCGTATATTTGTATTCTTTGGCAAACAATAAATGGACAGGTTTTCTCCCCCCTTTTTTTGCCGTCTTTTTGCTTTCTTTTTCAATAATCCAGCCTTCTTCCACCAGCTCATCTACCAATGCTGATATAGTCGGTTTACTCAGCTTCAATCTTTTTGCCAAACTCGCTCTTGAATAAAGCTTATTTCCCTCAATAATTTCTTGCAGCACTTTTCTCTTATTGATTATCTTCAAGTAGGTGGGAGTTCCTGATTGCAAAATACTCATTCATTCCTCCAATCATGACAGTTAGTAAACCTTCCTTACTTCTTAAATAGCTTATGATTGACTAGAATGTAATATGTTTTAAAGTATTCCGAAATTTTTTGTGAACTTTCCCTTATTTTAGTTAAGGTGCTTTTAAAGAATCGTTGTTTTCCTCGTTCCTTTACTTGAATATTAGAAAAACACCATTTAAAAAATGGCGTTTCATTTCGTAAATATATATATTACTTTTCTTATGACCAATCCAATGATTACGCCTGGTAACACAAAAAGCATTGGTAAAAAAATAGGGCCGATTAGATGCCCAAATAAGAAAACCTCTGATGAATAGATTAATCCTACTGTTACAAAATAAGCTGCAAACACAAACGGAAGAAATAGTAAGGGAGAATTTTCTCCTTCCTCATCAGCATCCTTTACAGCATCCCACATCGCAAAAAAATAAAGACATGGATAAAACATAAGCCATTTCAGATTAACTTCCTCTAAAGATGCGGAAGTATGTCCATGAAAGCTTAAAATAATGGCTTTATTAAAGTTAGCTTGTATGTTCACAACTAACTCAAGTAAGATAAAAATAATTCCTTTTATATATTTCTTATTAAGTAGTTGTCCAAAGCCAGGCAAAGCGATGGACCATAAAAGTTTTTCAAATGAATTCTTATTCACATCTTTCCCCGGCCACCTTTTTAATAGATAAAGTAATTGAGCGTACAGCTTAGTGATCTGCATCTACTGAGAATATAATCCATGGTTTTGCGAAAGAGTTTGAAGTTAGTATTTGCAAAAAATATAAATTTTAGCCATCAAAGTCCCAAAAGTGAGATTCTCCTGCTTCCTTCATAAAGAGTATAAAAAAAGGGACGGATGAGAACCGTCCCCTTTTTTTCCTATATTGTAAATTTTGTGATCGTTTTTTCTAATTCAGCTGCTAAGTTTTTGAGGCTTTGGGCAGCTGAGGAAATTTCCTCTATTCCTGCTAGTTGTTCTTCTGAGGCTGCGGCAACTTCTTGTGTGCTTGCCTTTGTGTTCTTAGTAATAGTAGAGATTTGATTAAAGGAAGCAGATACCTCTTCTGCGCCTGCTGAAATCTCTTCTGAAGTGGCAGACATATTGGTAATATTATCAGAAACTTCATATGTCAATTCTAAGATTTCCATAAATAGTTCTCTTGAATTATTAGCAATCAATACACCGCTTTGAACTTCATCCATGACTGCATTCATTGATTCGCTCGTTTGTTTAATCTCCCCTTGAATTTTCGTTACTATCCCAGCAATTTCTTGAGAAGAACGCTGTGATTCTTCTGCCAGTTTCCGAACTTCATCGGCAACTACTGCAAATCCTTTCCCATGCTCTCCAGCTCTAGCTGCTTCAATTGCCGCATTAAGCGCAAGCAGATTTGTTTGATCAGCTATAGAAGTAATAACTTCCAATATTTTTACAATATCCTGTGATCTTACAATAAGTGATTTCGTCAATTCATCTGAGTTTTGAACCGATTGTTGAATTGTATTCATCTGGGTAATATTTTTTTCAACAGATTCCTTACCAGTTTGGGCTTTATTCAATGTTGAGCTCGCCTTTTCAGAAATAGTCGCCGAAGCCTCTGCAATTTGCTGTACTCCTTGTGCCACTTCATCAAGCGCTTCTGTGCTTTCGGTCACCATTTCCGCCTGATCGGCTGCTCCTTCAGCAACAGTTTGAATCGATTCCGTTATTGCTACACTTGTTTGATTGGATTGATCTGCACTCACAGCCAATTGCGCAGATGTTTCTGCTGTATGTTCAGAGCTTTCCTTCAACTGTTTAATCAATTCCCGCAAGCTATGTTTCATCGAATTCGTATTTTCCGCCAACTGGCCAATTTCATCTCTAGAGTGAACAGCTACATCCTTGCTTGTAAGATCTCCCGCTGCAACTAAACGAAGCTGAGCAACAATATTTCGGATTGGTTTTGTCATCCCGTTTGCAATCCAAATTGCTACACCAATTATCAGCACAGAAACCACTGCTATAATAATAATAGTAATACTCTTTATACTCTTTGTAACTTGTAATATATCATCGAAGGAAGTAAATAAATAAATCCCTAAACCAGCACTTTTTAGTGGAGCATAAGTAACTAGTTCTTCTTCTCCGTTAACATTTGCGTTCTTATTACCACTGGCTGTTTTTCCCTCCTCAAATATATCCATTACTTTTTGGGAAAATCCTGCTTCCTTAATTGTCTTACCGATTAAATCTGCATTAGGATAATATTGGATGATATCATTACTATCAATTAAAACAGGATATGTGCTACTATTTTGAGAAGTCTCATTTTGGAAAAATTGCTTTATAAGACTTTCAAAGTTAACGGTAGCAGATACAACTCCCACTACTTCTTTATTGGCATTTATAATCGGAGTGGCTATTGCAAGAACCCGATTCCCTGTTGAATTGGATACAAGTACATTCGAAACACTTTGTTCTCCTTTTATCCCTTTAATAAAATAATCTCTTTTTGATAAGTCTAGTTTACCAACTAGACTAGGGTCTGTATGTGCTTCCACCATCCCATTTTTTCCGATAACTACAACTGATTCATAAGTTGGATCTTGCTCTTTAACTATATTAATTTGTTTACTGCGAGCTGCAAGATCTCCATTAATAATCGTATCTGATTTCGAAATAAGCGTTAACTCATCCAAACGTTTTTGAATCCATTCCTCCATGTTTTCAACAGTAGAAGCTGTTTGATTACCAAGCCATTCCTCTTCCTTGTTTAACGCATTATTACTACTTACATAATAAATAATACTAGAAGCTATTATTACTGGTATAAGACCAATTAATAAAAAATACAAAATAAATTTTGTTTTAATCGATCTGTCTTTACTTTTTTTCATCCTTCCTCGTCTCCTTTATGCATCTCTATTTAGTATCATAAAACATATAACTATACTGCTTAATATACATATCGACAAAATTTGACGTATATCAATACTTTCGACAACCGTTTTCGACATTTTTCTACCGAATTAGTCTTCAGAGAGGCTGTTCCACCTATTCCCTATTATTTTCGAGAAACATTCAACCATATAACGCTTATTCTCTTCTCGATGATATTACTTCCCTGAATGAAAAATTACTTTCATATTAGCTTTGGCCCGACATTCATCAATCGCGAGAAATGTCCCTAAGTAAACCAAAAAAGAAGCATAGGAAGACTCCTAAGCTTCTTTAATCTTTAATAAGGGAAGCAAAAAGACTGTCCCTACGATTCCATTTATTCATAAGCATCTACTTCAACTGGCAGTTTAACATTATCCTTCGGGAAAGTCGCATACCATACCCAGAGGTTATCTTGAAGGAAAAACTTATTTGGCTGGATATTGCCCTCACTAGTAATAATGATGGTTTTGGCGTTATCTTCGGCAAATCCATAAATAATGGAAAAATTCTTTTCGAGCTTATTATTTGCCTGCCAGGTAATAGAACCTCTCTCTTGTCTCTCTTCTTGAAACTCCTGAAATTCTATTATAGGATAAATAATTTTTTGAAAGTCAGTAAATTCTTTATTAGTAAGTACAGGAACAATCCCCGACCTATTTTCCGCAAAAACGATACGGGACTGCGCATCAAACAACAGGATTCGTTTGCAATCACCAAATTGTTCCGATACTTCTTCACATACCCTTTCTTCCAAAGATGATGTAGGAGGAATAAAGACAGTTTTAGTTGGATTTGGATGCATCGCAATAAGGTAAATAACAAAAATGGTCAGAGCTAGCATGACTATCAAAAGAATGTTCTTCATTACATGTTGCCCTCCCTTCTTCCTTCCTTATTACTATGTCTCGTGAAAATGAAATACACATTTATACAGAGTACTCTTTCCATTAATCCTAGTATATGAACAAAAAGAAGCTGACTTCAAAAGTTGTTCTTAAACGACTTTTGCGTCAGCCACTACTTGCTATATCATGCGATTAAAAAGCAATAAGAACCGTCCCTCCGATTCCCTTATTGCATAGAAACCCATACACTCTTTACTTCTGTGTAGTTGTTTAGGGCATAGGAGCCCATTTCACGGCCGATCCCTGATTGTTTGTATCCGCCGAATGGAGAGGCTGCATCGAATGTATTGTAGCAGTTGACCCAAACTGTTCCTGCGCGGAGTTTGCTGGCGATGTAGTGGGCATTAGCAACATCTCTCGTCCAGACGCCTGCTGCTAAGCCATATTCACTGTTATTTGCACGTTTAATCAGCTCATCTAAATCGTCATATGGCATTGCCGAAATAACAGGTCCAAAAATTTCTTCCTTGGCAATCGTCATCTCATCTCGTACATCGGCAAAAACAGTTGGGGAAACAAAGTATCCTTCCTCACGTGGATTAAAACCACCTGCGACTAGCTGCGCGCCTTCGTTTAACCCTCTTTCAATATAACCAAGAACTCGTTGTTGCTGTTCAGCAGAAACAAGCGGTCCAATTTCTGTATCAGCGTGGATACCAGCACCTTGCTTCATTTTTTTCGCTTGATCTGCCATATCGGCAACGACATTATCAAAATGTTTCTTTTGAATAAAAACTCTAGATCCGGCACAGCATACCTGTCCTTGGTTGAACATAACACCATTAAATGCACCTGGAATAGCTTTTGTTAAATCTGCATCTGGCAGGATAATGTTCGGTGATTTCCCACCAAGCTCCAATGTAACTCTTTTCAATGTTTTAGAGGCATTCGCCATAATCATTTTTCCAACTTCCGTAGAACCAGTAAAAGCAATTTTATCTACTAAAGGGTGATCAACTAGCGGCTGGCCAGCTGTTTCCCCAAATCCAGGAACAATGTTCACAACCCCATCCGGGAACCCCGCTTCCTGGATTAATTCTGCTAAATAAAGAGCAGATAACGGCGTTTGCTCAGCTGGTTTTAATACCACTGTACATCCGGTTGCAAGAGCCGCTCCGAGCTTCCACATTGCCATTAACAGCGGGAAGTTCCAAGGGATAATCTGCCCAACTACTCCCACTGCTTCATGGCGTGTATAATTAAAGTATGGACCATTAACTGGAATCGTTTGTCCTGTAATTTTTGTACACCAACCCGCATAATAGCGCATATGCTCAATGGCTAATGGAATATCCGCATTAGTTGTTTCGCGAATCGGTTTCCCATTATCTAACGTTTCTAATTGGGCAAGCTCCGCACTGTTTTTCTCCATCAAATCGGCCAGTATGTACATAAGACGACTGCGCTCCGAAGCACTCATTTTTGACCAAGGTCCTTCGTCGAAAGCTTTCCGTGCCGCTTTCACCGCTAAATCAATATCTTCTGGACCTGCTTCATATACACTTGCCAAAACCTCATCTGTCGCTGGATTATAACTGTCGAATGTTTTTTGTGTTTGACTCTCCACAAATTCACCATTAATAAATAACTTTTTCTTACCACTTAGGAACTTTCCAACCTTTTCTTTCAAAACTACAGTCTGTTGGTTCATCGAATTCCTCCTTAAAAAGTAGATAATTTAATGGTCAGGCACTAATAATGGAAAACGCTTACAAAATAATGTTAACACTGTGGAAATAGAGATACAACTAATAAAAGAAGAAATATTTCGAGGGTTTTTGACATGTTTGACGGCATTTGACAAGTAACGACAAGGGCGGCGAAAAAGAGGGATTATTCCCTCTTCACCTCTCATATCCTTCATAAATATTGAGAATGATAAAGGTAGTTATATAAGCAAATAAGGAAAAACCAATAAATAGACTAAAGTATAAAAGAAAGAAAAAGGAATAGACTGATATTCCCAAAGTTATAATAGGAGTCCCAGTAACCATTAGGACGGAAATTGTCTTAAAAGGGTGAACTAGTGCTATTTTCCAAGTGTTAATGATTGAATCCTTTACTGAATCTTTAAATCTTGCAACATAAGGAAATATAAAGCTAAACAATATTATATAAGCAAAAGAAAAAAGTCCTAGACTTATCTTAACAAGAAAAACTAAGTTTCCTGTATATTGATTCAGGTAATAGTAATCCATATACAAAATAATGCCGGCTGCTAATAAAATCAACCATATGATCGTACACTGTTTAAAGTTTTTGTGAAAGGCAGCGGCATATGCTTTAACGATTGATACATCTTCATTTTTAGCCATTTTTATTGTTATCGAATACATAGCTGTTAGTGCAGATCCTATTGTGACAATAGGCAAACAAGAAAGGAGAAATAGAGCATTTAGTAGGAATAAATTAACTATTTTTTCTAAAAATCGATAAAAGGGTCCGTTCCATTCAAAAATATTGTTCACTGTAAATCCTTCCCTTCCAAAGATCAGAGGTTATCGGTTTCATTAAAACTACAAGAATCAATGAAACCGATAACCTTATTACTTTTTTCTTTTAATCAAATCAATAAGGCTATTCTTTCACTGAACCTACTACAATACCAGTGATAAAGTATTTTTGAAGGATTGGGTAGATTAATAGCAAAGGAACACATGAAACAACAATTTTTGCTGCATTAAGATTCTTGTTAGATACTTCTCCTGCATTTGCTAGGTCACTTGAAGTTGCTCCAGCTTTTAGCATTTCCTCAATACTGATTGTCAATGACTGGATATATGTCATTAATGGATAATTAGTTACTTTTGTCATATAAATCAACCCTGAGAAAAAGTCGTTCCAGTTTCCGACGATACTAAATAGAGCAACTGTCGCCAAAGCAGGCATCGATATCGGTATATATACTTTAATAAGTACCTGCAATGGGTTGGCACCATCCATAATTGCTGCTTCCTCTAGTGATTTGGGAACGCCGATAAAAAAGTTCATTACAAGGATAATGCTGAAAACCTGAACAGCTCCTGGAAGAACTAGTGCCCAAATCGTATTCAACATATCAAGGTTTTTCACAACCAAATAGGTTGGAATCATTCCACCATTAAACAGCATGGCAAAAATAAGCAGATTCATATAGATTCCTCTGCCTCTAAATTCTCTTTTGGTTTTTGAAAGAGGATAGGCCATTGTAACAATTAATACCATGTTAATAACCAAGGACAAAATTACCCTCTGAATGGAAATACCAAAGGAGCGCCAAAATTGACTATCATCCATAATCATTTTATATGCCTCTAAGGTCGTATTAATTGGTGTTAGACCAACCTTATTACTAGCTACTGCATCGCCTCCGCTAAATGATATCGCTACAATATTCCACAATGGAAGCAAACAAGTAAGGGCAAGGAAAATAACGATTGCATAAATAGTTAATCTGCCACATTTTGCAGAAAAGCTCTTATTTTCTATCATATGTTCTCCCCTCCTAAAATAATTTGCGATCCGTATATTTTTTTGCTGCATTATTTGCTGATAGAATCAGGATAATTCCAATTACCGATTTAAATAAACCTACTGCAGTACCAAAGCTATATTCTCGCCCTATTAATCCCACTCGGTAGACATAAGTATCCAATATATCACCTGATTCATATACCATTGGGGAATAGAGATTATACACTTGGTCAAATCCAGCATTTAAAACGTTAGGCAAACTTAATACGGCCAACAACAGGATAATTGGCAGCATACCTGGAAGGGTAATGTTCCAGATGCGTTTCCACCAATTCGCTCCATCTATGCTTGCTGCCTCATGAAGCCCAGGATCAATAGCAGTTAATGCCGCCAAATAAACAATCGAATTAAAACCAAACTCTTTCCATACGTCTGTCCCTATCAGCAATGGTTGAAATAGTTTATTACTTCCAAGGAAATTCTGCTTATCTATGCCAAAAAAGGCTAGAAGCTGATTGATTGTTCCATCTAAGCTGAACATATTAACAACCACAGATGCTAGTACCACCCATGAAAGAAAGTGTGGTAAGTAAACAATTGTTTGAATAGATTTTTTCAGCAGTTTCAATCTGACTTCATTTAATAAAATGGCAAAAACAATAGCCAACAGAGATCCTAAAACGATTTTTCCAATAGCGATAACAATTGTATTTCTGAATAGTTTCCCAATATCAGGTAAAGAGAACATATACTTGAAATGTTCGAAGCCTACAAATTCTGAAGCCATTATTCCTTTTGCGGGTACATAATCCTGGAATGCCATGATTACCCCAAACATTGGAACAAACGTAAAGATAATCAAAAAAATCATCCCAGGAAGCAACATCGAATGATAAAACATCTCTTCTTTCGTTACTATTCTTTTTGATTTTTTCCTTTTGGCGCTAGGTAATGAATTTTTACCATTTTCTATTTTCAAATGCGGCTGCTGAAACATATTATTCCTCCCTACCATTCAGCTGTTCTAATAATATCTTTCCTTCTTAACAGAAGGATTCCATGATTAGAACAGCTTTAAATTTATATTATTTATCAGCTAACTCTTCTTTTATCTCAGCAGCTATTTCGTCTCCTCCTTGTTTCTTCCAATTAGCTACAAATGTATCAAAATAATCTAACGGTTTATTACCTGTTACAATTTTAATAAAATCTTCTTCTTCTAGTTTCAAAAGATTAGCACCCTTTTTCTCCATAGTTGGGGTGTTACCGAAAAATACTGGAGTAGTCCAATTGAATTGCTCTTCTTTTGTGAATTTATCAATCAAACTCATTCCGAGCATTCTAGAATGATATTTTGCCCACTCGGAAGTCCCTGCTCCTTCTGGATCATTCTGATATGCCATTATACTTTCCGTGTCAATTTTTAAACCAGCAGTAGGAATATCATCTATGGAAATTTTCCCTTCCACTGCTTCTTGAATATATTTATATTCATCTATAATATTGGTGGATTTATAAACTTCGATATTAAATGGCCTTGTGGAACCGTCCACTGCTAACTCGCCATATTTATAGATTTCTGGATAATCTTTCTGTAAGTCATCCGCATTTACAATTTCATCATAGAATAAGTTTAAAATTTTTATTGCTAATTCTGGATGCTCATAATCCTTTCGGACAACAATAAATTGACCTGTTGGGTTACTATGAAATACATTCACTTTTCCGTTTTCCCCTTTTATTCCATAAGCGGCAAACTCAGCATTCTTATCCATTCCCCTTACTGTTGATAATCCCCAATCTGGTATATGCCATGGTCCCGTAACTATCCCAGTTTGACCATTTGTAACAAGCGCCATAATATCATCCCATGTTCTTGTTCCAAACTGAGGATCTATGATACCTTTTTTAAACCAATCTGCCATTACCCCTAATGCTTGTTTCGTCTCTTCAGTTGTAGAACCATTGACAATATTTCCTTTATTATCTTCTAACCACATTCGAGGATGAGCATTGAACACTCCGGCAATGCTAGTCATATTCATGCCGCTTCCCCCGTAATCACCTGCATTTAACCAAGAAGCAAAAGGTATACCCACTGGCTTTCCTGTAGCACCTGGATCATTATCGACAAATGCCTTTGCTGTGCTCTCTAACTCATCTAAAGTAATTTGTCTATCTCCATCTGCATCTAATTTAATACCTAACTTTTCCACCCAATCTTTCCTAATCCACACTATATTTGGTGCAGAATCGCCAATTGTACCTGGAATAGCCATCAATTTTCCATCAAATGTTGCATCTTCTAGCGTTTTGTTATCATACGTACCATAAACCCCTTTTATGAAATCGCTTGCATTTTTATCATATACTTCTGTCAAGTCAGCAATTAGGTCATTTTCCACTAGCTCTTTTAGTTCTTCACGACTATCTACACGCATCATATCTGGTAACTCACCTGAGGCGATTGCAAGTGCTACTTGTCGATTATAGTCCTCACCTTCTGCTTCGAATTGATCCACTATTTTAGCATCTAGTTTCTCTTCTACTAATCTTGTGTATGCATTGTTTTCATAGGTGTCTCCTTCAGGCAATTTAGAATTGGCTGCGGTTACTCTCCCCATCTTAATAATAGTTTTCCCATCTTCTGTCACACTCTCACTAGATGAAGAATTATCCATACATGCAGTTAATGACAGTGTTAATGAAGCTGCCATTAATCCAAATGCCGCACGCTTACAAAATGTTTTGTATTTCATAAAATGTCCTCCCCCTTTTTATATAAGTTAAAAACAAGTTTTTTAAGGAATCTTACATGTTACCAAAATATAGTTAAAGTTTACTGGATTAACAAAGAGATGAATATATTAAATAAACCGTTTTCATGTACTTTTTTCCGGAAATTTTTCTGTTGATCATTAAAAAAAAAGACAATATGTTATAATCAACTAGAATTTTAGTCAGGAGGTATTACTATGCATCGTATATTAATAGCAGATGATGAAAAGGACGAACGTAGCGTTATTCGGTTTCTTCTTGATAAATTTCAATTTCAACTCGATATAGTAGAAGCAGCTAATGGAAAAGATGCCATCCACTTATTAGAGAAAGAATCAATTGATATCTTATTTACAGATGTGAAAATGCCTTTTGTCAATGGCATAGATTTAGCTAAAGTGGCCAAATCGATAAATCCCAATATCCAACTTATCTTTTTTAGCGGCCATGACGATTTCGATTTTGTCAAAAATGCTTTGTCGCTGCGAGCCGTTGACTATATATTAAAACCAGTTAATCCAAATGAATTAAAACAAACGATAGCATCTGTTATCAAAAATATGGAACAACGAAATCAGGAGCTGAAGAGAGAAAAATCGAATATTGCTTTCCTTAAAAACCATCTATTGTATCGATTATTGAATGGCACTTCCATAGATATATTAAAAAATGAATACCCTTTCATAGATATGGATTATTTATATGCATACAGCCGAATGATACTTATGCAATTTGAAGAACCTTTATTTGATAAATTGCTCAAAGAAGAGACCTCCCTCCTTTTCACACAAATCAAGCAATGTATGGAAGGAATGTCTTTTGACTATCTTCATCTAAATCCCTATCAATTATTACTCTTATTAAAGAAGCCGATAGAGCATACAGAAATAAGATTAATTGCCAAGAATATTCATCAGCAGATTCACTCCGCTCTTGGGATACATGGTTATTTTTCTATTAGTGAAGAAGTAGAAGCCCCAGAAAAAATTCCTGAACGATTTAAACAAATCGAATTTTATTTAGAAGATCGATTTTTCTATAAAGATAACTATCTTTATCCGATTGAATGTGGAAAGTTTGAACAAGAGGAATATTTAGAGCAGGATGAAAATTTTCTGCTATCGATACAGAATGCCATTCAATATGTAGATACATTTAGCTTTCGAATTAGCATAGATGCCCTTTTTCAAAAATATCATAGCAAAAAACAAATATCGCATATTTATGTACGTTATTTATTTTCACGATTGCTTCAGATTTTATGTAATGCCCTACCGGAGTACAAAGAAACGATATTAAATAAAAAAATATCAGCTATTTATAAATGCACTCATTTTTCAGAAATAGAACAAATAATAGAAGAAGTAAAAAGGGGTGTCTTATCCTTCCTAGAGAAAAAGGAAAAGTCACCTAAACATGTCATTCATATTGTAATGCAATATATCCATGAACATTATGCTGAAGACTTAAGCCTGAATATTCTTGCTGATAAAGTATACTTATCACCGCGTTATTTAAGTGATGTATTTATTCAAGAAACCGGTTCTGGGATCAACAAATATATAAAACAGGTTCGAATGGATGCGGCCAAGAACTTACTAATTCATACAAATATGAAAATCAATGATATTTGCAAGCAAGTAGGATATCAGAATATTTCCTATTTTGTCCGCAGTTTCCGCGAGAGTTTTGGTCTAAGCCCTGAAAAATTCAGACAATCAAATGGAAATACGAAAGAGAAGACGAATTAATGAATAAACTATCCCAATGGTTTAAAGATTTAAAATATCGAAGAAAAATATTGGTAATCTGCCTTCTATCCAGTTTATTGCCTGTTACTGCATTAGGAAGCTATTGCTACTTTCAAATTCAAAAACTATTAATCAATCGAGAAAAGGAAGTTTTAGAAGAAACCTTACATCAGGCTATTCTCAGTCTCGATTATAAAATTAATTCCTATAATGATGCCCTGAATCAAATTGTTTGGAATCAAAATATAAAAAGCGGGTTAACCGTTAATTATGACAATAACTTTGATATGTATACGATGTATCGAAATCATCTCAAGCCACTTATCTTCAATGTAAAGAATTCACAAACCGATATCAATCGGATAACAGTTTATAGCAATAACAATACATTATTCCCACATGGGACCTTTCTTCGACCTCTAACAGATGTAGAAAAATTAGAATGGTTTCCGGAAGTTATCAAAAATGCTTCCGCCCATTTAATCGTTTCTTCTGATAAAAACTCTTTTGAAATGGCTAGTAAAATATTTGATTATAATGGAAATAATATAAATATTGTCTACATGAATATCCATTATCAATCTTTCTTTAATCCATTATCCAACCTATTTGAGAATTCCTATGGACTCATTATTCTGGATGAGAAAAAGCAACCTGTTTACAATCATCAAAACTTTAATAAAAATAAACAATCTTATACACTCTCTGTAGACGAGTTATTAAACAAAATCAATAATGGATCGCTGAAAAACGAATATGTATACAAAAGTGCTAAATTTCAATCAAACGAGTGGACAGCTTATTTATTTCGACCATTTGATATCGTATCTCAATCTACTTCACCTATTATGACTTGGGTAATTATCGTTATTATCTTATGTATCTTTACTCTTTATCTTTCTATTTTTTTTCTTTCAAAGGTTGTTGTTCGTCCATTGGAGTTGCTTGCAGCAAATATGAAGCAAATTGAAAAAGGAGACTTAACTGTGACTGTGACCCATTCCTCTCAAGATGAAATTGGTGATGTAATTGGACAATTTGGAGACATGGTTCACAATCTGCAAGAAATGATTAATGAAGTTTATAAAAGTAAAATTGCTCAGCAAGAATATGAAATGAAAGCATTACAGGCACAAATCAATCCACACTTTTTTTATAATAGTCTTTCTCTGATAAATAGTAAGGCTATCCTTGTGGGGCAAGAAGACATTAGCGAGATGGCACAACTCCTTTCTACATTTTATCGTACTACCTTAAACAAAGGGAAAAATATGATTACCGTTAAAGACGAGATAGAAAATACGATTTCTTATATGAAAATACAGCAGATGATGCACAGTAATTCCTTTGATCTTTCAATTATTGTGGACGACCAAATTCTTGGACATACGATGATTAACCTCCTACTGCAACCATTAGTAGAAAATGCTATTAATCACGGAATAGACCATAAAGAAGATAGAGAGAGAGGATTAGTAACGATTATTGGAAAACAGGCAGATAATGATCTCCTATTTACTATTTCAGATAACGGCAATGGCATGGAACCAGAAATACTAGAAACCATTCTAACTACTAAAACTGCAGGATATGGCGTACAGAATGTTCATCATCGAATTAAGTTGGCTTATGGGGAAGCCTATGGTTTATCTTATACTAGCAAGCTAGGAAAAGGGACAACGGTAGAGGTACGAATACCAAAGATTTTATAAATGATATGGCAGAGGACGGTTTTTTATGGAAGATATTGCCCGCACAAGAACCGTCCATCTGCTTCTCTACTTCACAATCGCTACAAACTTTTCTGCTTCGCGGGTTACTGCTTCGTAATCGCCTGTGGCTGCTCCTTTTGTTAGGCTGGAGCCTGTTCCTATAGCATAGGCGCCATTTTTGATCCATTCAGCTGCGTTTTCGACAGTAACGCCGCCGCTTGGCATAAAGTTCCCTTGAGGAAGAGGTCCTTTAAAATCTTTCACAATACTTGGTCCAAAGGCTCCACCCGGGAATACTTTGATAACATCTGCACCAAGTTCTATTGCTGTTAGTGCTTCGGTTGGTGACATAACGCCAGGCATAACAGCAACTCTGTAGCGGTGGCACATCGTAATGACTTCCGGGGACAGATTTGGTCCTACTATAAATTTTGCTCCTGCCAAAATAGCAAGTCTTGCTGTTTCCGGATCTAATACTGTTCCAGCTCCAACGATAACATCCTCTCCTGCATATTTATCAGCTAGTTTTTTGATCACATCCAATGCGCCAGGAATTGTCATGGTTAACTCTAAAAATTTAATGCCGCCTTGCCGGATCGCTTCACTTACATGCAGCCCTTGTTCTATATTTTGCGCTCGAATTACTGCTACAATCTTTTCCTCTTTCATTTTTGCTAAAACTTCTATTTTATCCATAAAAGATCACCTTTTCCTTTTATTTAAAATTAGCAAGGATATTTTCAACTGCCATTAAGCTCATTTTATTGACTGCATCCACACTAGAGGCAGCAGCATGTGACCCGATAATCATATTATCCAGCTCCAGCAGTTCCTTCTTTTCTGGTGGTTCCTTTTTGAAAACATCTATTCCAGCTCCCCAAATTTTCTTATCCCGCAGAACATTATAAAGGGCATCTTCATCAATCAGTTCTCCACGAGCTGTGTTGACCAATACAGCCGTTTCCTTCATCATGCTGAATTCTTTCTCACTAAATAGATTGGTTGTTTCTGGAGTTGCTGGTAAGTGAAGAGTTATAAAGTCACTTTCATTCACAAGATGTTCCAGTTCCACATAAGTCACCTTGTATTTTTTAGCAAACTCATTATCTGGGCAAACATCGTAAGCTAGAATATCCATGTCAAAGCCATGGGCTCTCTTAATAACGCCCTTTCCAATGGCACCAGTCCCAATCACACCAAGTGTTTTTCCGTATATACCAATACTTGTTTTTTTGCTCCAATCCATTACACGGCATGATTGATCGATTTCTACTATTCTTCTCGCAATCGCTAACATTAGAGCGAAAGTAAAATCCGCAACAGAGTCAGCGTTGGCATTTCGAGTAATCGTTACTGGAATGTTGTTGACTTTGCAATAGTCGACGTCAATATTATCTGTTCCAACGCCATATTTTGAAATAACCTTTAACCGTTTCGCCTCTGCTAGGACATCAGCATTCAATGGATCCACGCCAACAATAACTGCATCTACATCCACTATTTCTTTTTTCATTTCTTCTTCCGTCATGATTCTACCATATGGGTTAGTAACCACTTCAAAGCCATGAGCAGTCAATATTCGGCTTGCCTCCTCACTGTATTTTCCAAAAGATCTGGGAGTAATGAGTACTTTCGGCATTTGTCTCCCTCCTCCTCTCGTTTCCTAATTTTAGGTATTATACGAATCGTAAATATTGTTCAACTTCCGCCAAATCCCGAAAAATTTTAGGTTTAAGCTTACGAATTATAGCTGTTTCCTTCACAAAATCAGGGATAAAAATTGCTGGAATACCAGCAAGATAGGCCGCTTGTATACCAGCGGGGGAATCTTCCAATACAAGTGCCTCTTTCGGACTCACCTTTAATCGAGTACAAACTTCAAGGAAAATATCAGGACTTGGCTTTCCACTTGGTACTTCCTCTCCCGAAACATATAAATCAATGAAAGGAAGTGTGTCTGATAAAGTTAGAAATCGATGGATTACTTCTCTCGCACTTGATGAAGCTACAGCCATCTTTATGCCCTGAGACTTTAAAAAGGAAAGTAATTCGTCCAATCCTGGCTTTTTAAAATGAGGTCCTCTACTAAACGAGTATTCTAATTCATGCTTTTTTAAACGCATATATGCCCGCCACTCTTGCACAGGTTGATCTGGACCATAATAATCAGCCATTTTTCGAACAATATCTTGATTCGTTATGCCGATAAACTGTTCAAATAGAGTCCTTTCAAAAGAAAAGCCATAATGGGCAGCTGCCATTTGCCACGCTTGATAGGCTAACTTTTCCGTATCAAACATTAAACCATCCATATCAAAAATAACTAACGATGGAATCTCCAAACTAATTCTCCTTTCAATCAATACAACGCTTAGGACAAAATCATCCTTGAAACAACTCCACATTGACCACATTGTCCGGTCTCTCTTTTTTAAGCGTTCTTTCTATGTCTGACACTACTTTCTCTCCCATTCCTCTTAAGCATTCCATTGTATAGGCGGAAGTGTGCGGGGTCACCAGAACATTTTCATATTGGAAAAAGGGATGGGTTTTATCCACTGGTTCCCCTTCTAAAACATCTGTTGCGAGCCCTGCAATTTTGCCGCTCTCCAATGCCCGCAATACAGCATCCTGCGCCCACAATTCGCCACGTGCCGTATTAGTGAGATACACCCCTTCTTTCATTAAAGAAAATTCGTGATCAGACAGAAGATGGTAGCTTTCCTCATTAACAAATGCATTTAATGAAATAATATCGGACTGTTTTAATAATTCTTCTAAAGAAACACTTTCCGCACCTTTTTGTTCCAGTTCCTCTTTTGTTTGATAGGGGTCATATGCTAGTAATCTAGCATTAAAGCCATCCTTGAAAATCTCGCCAACTCTGCTTCCTATATTCCCTAATCCAATTACACCAACTGTTTTCCCATTGATTTGATGTCCAACAAATTGAGCCCGATCTGCCCAACGGCCTTCTCTTGCTGCCGTTGCTGCTGGATATGTTTTTCTCACTACTGCTAAGAGGTTAGTAACTGCATTTTCCGCTACAGCATCTCTTTCTACTAATGCAGATACAATGGTCACAATCGTCCCTTTTTCTGTTGCAGCTTCTATATCAATGTTGTTATAGCCAATCCCATGTCGGGAAATAATCAGTGTTTCGTCCTTTTGTTCAAAGAATTCCCTCGTAAAAAAAGGAGTAACGCTGGATATAATGATCGTAAATCCCTGCAATTTTTCAGCTAGCTCTTTTCCCGAAATATTTACAGGGAAGGTAAATCTTTTTATCTCTCCAATGCTTGCAAGACGTTCTATTTGATCAGGGAATCTTTCTCCAAAACTACTTGAATTTACAATTGCAATTTTGTTTGCCATTGCTTTGTTCCTTTCCGCTTAAATTGTGCATTACTGAACATATGGGGAAGGAATGAAATCACCTTTTAGAAAACGGTACTTTCATTCCTTGAGAACTATTTCTTAATCGTTTTTAACCCATCCATCAATGGAACTTTTTTGCTGTCTGGAACCGTTTGGAAAAATATTTCGATTCCTTTGGCATCTAACGACTTTAAATGATCAACATCTGTTTCTGTTAACGCAACGGTAGGGATAACAAATTGTGCCTCTCCCTTTTTTGAAACGCCTCCTATATTCAGCCTAGTAACAGGTAACCCCTGTTCCACAACTTCCTTCACACTAGCAATATATTTAAAAAGTAGGACAACGTTATCTTTTCCAAACTGATCTCTATTCCATTTTTCAACTACTTCTTGATTGCTGTATACCTGAATCTTCAATCCAGAAGAAGAGTTTGTATTTATATAAATATCTTTCATAAATTCATCAGATGCTGTTTCGTTGTCAATAACATAAAGGGCATTAGTCCCTAAACCTTTTGACCATTTTGTCATTACTTGTCCATGAATTAAGCGATCATCTACTCTTACTAAATTGATTTTCCCCATGCTGGCCTCCTTTTTCATATTAGATATTTATTTCTTTAAGAAATTCCGATTCAAATGATGAATTCCACTTGTACCTGTTCCCTGCACTGTTTCGATTAAATTATTGGTATCTTCTACTGTTTGGTAGAAAGTTAATAATTCAATTAACATCGGCATATTGATACCGGTTAATATGTGTAAGTCATACTTGCTTAATAACGATAAAGATACATTAGAAGGGCTGCCGCCCAATAAATCTACAAGTAAAATGGTTTCCAAGCCGTTTTTCTCATTCTCTTCCATTATTTTACTTGCATCCTCACGCAAATCATCTACTGATTCACCTGGTCGCAGTGCTAAAGCTCGTAAATTTCGCTGAGGTCCCATAATCATTTCTGCACTTTTAATGAGCTCGATGCCGAATTCCCCATGTGTAATCACCAAAATTGCTCGATTTTCCATACACCTGCTCCTTTACTTTGGGATAATCTTATCAACTTTTTCCTTACCTATATAATCACTTCTCAAAAATAATAGATTTATAAAACTTTGATTGCACCGAGTACAATTAATGTACCAGTTAGCCATAATAATCCTTTGGTAATATTAAAGCCTTTTTTATCGAAGTATAAGTAAACACCTAATACGGTTAATAAAGGCAGTAACCCTGGTAAAATCGAGTCTAAAATATCCTGCAGCACGAATTGTTTTTCTGATAGAGTAAAGGATAGTGAGCTGCTTACTTTTACATAGGACCCTGCCAAGATGCCCATCATAAACAATCCAAGAACAGATAATGCGTCAATCATCGTTTTAATACGGCTTCCTGCTAAAATTTCTTTGGCTGCATTACGTCCCAGCCCGTAGCCCATTCTGACAAAATAATAGCCATAAAGAAATGTTACGAGCGTGAAACCAAGGAACGGAAATAATGCTCCAAGAGGACTGCCTGCCATCGCCCATGGCAAGGCGATTGCTATAAAAATATACTGGACAGTACCGGAGTCAATCGCATCTCCAATCCCTGCTAGAGCTCCCATCAATCCTACTTTTGTATTGTTAATCATGTCTGGACTCGGCGCTTCTTCCTCTTTTCCTTCAGCAAGTGCTTTCGCGCGGGATTCTTCAAGGGATGCTGTAATACCAGTCAATGTACCTCCGCCCCAAATGGCTTGCGTGTTAAAAAATAATAAGTGCCTTTGGTACGCCTCACTTAAATCTTTTTTATCTTTATATAATTTTTTCAGAATTGGCGTCATTCCAAATAAAAAGGAAGGAGCCACCATTCTATCAAAGGTATGCGGGATCTCATTTGCCCACCACCATCTTGCCCAAGCCTTAAGCAAATCTTTTTTTGTAATTGGCTCAGGGTAATTCTCTGGACTTTGTTTCTTTTCTTCTGCGCTCATCAATCAACCCACCTTTTTAAGTTCTTAAGCTGCTTCCTTCCCTCTCGTGAATAATACATACAGACCAGCAAGAATAGCACCGAAAATCGCATACGTTACCGTATTAATCTGTAAGTCTTTTAAAGCAACACTCATGAAGTATGCTAGAAAAAAGAATAAAAGCAGTTCCTTTTTACCGATAACATGCATAATAACGGCAATACCCAGAGCAGCAAGACCGCCGCCAACTACTTCAAGCACGTGGATAATTGGACCATCGCTAATTGAATTAACAAAATCAGCAACAACCGGAGCTCCATAGTAAAGAGCAATAAACACTAATGGAACATAAAGAATGAAACTTATGACAATCGGGATAATGATGACAGATGTAAATATTCCTCTGTCATTTACATCTGCTGCATATTTATCTAACACCCGTAATGCAAACGTATTCAAAAAGAAGCGGAATTGATAAGCATAACTACCTAGTATTCCAACTGGAACTGCGATAGCCACTGCTTTTTCCGGTGTAAAATCCCCTAATACAGCTACTGTTACAGCAATAGCTGCCGCGATAGCAGGCTCACTTGGTAATGCACCTCCTGGCGCAACTGCGCCCATATAAACTAATTGAATTGCCGCTGTAATAATCATCGCTTCTGTTATATGTCCTGTTACAATTCCAACAACTAACCCTGTCATTAACGGGCTAAAGCGCAATGTTAAAGTTGCATAGCCTATCCCTCGGGACATAACGATTGCAACCCAAA
Source organism: Niallia sp. FSL K6-0212 (assembly GCF_038007605.1). Lineage (NCBI taxonomy): Bacteria > Bacillati > Bacillota > Bacilli > Caryophanales > Bacillaceae > Niallia > Niallia sp. FSL K6-0212. Next base: position 615,405 of record NZ_JBBOXL010000001.1, read on the forward strand.
TGGCGATTATTAGTGCTTGACCAATGGATAGTGTTGCCATTTGTCTTATCACTCCCTTATATTTTTAAAAATGTTCATAATTGCACAAATTACTACAACACTGTCCTCCTTCCGCAGAAAAATATGAAATAATTATATAAAATATAAAATTACTTCCTAATCACACGGTGGCCGCCAAATTCATTACGGAGAGCAGCAACCACTTTCGCAGAAAAACTGTCCTCTTCCAGTGATCGGTTTCTCATCATAAGCGACAAAGCAATAATGGGAACAGGAACTTCTAAATCTAATGCTGTTTCAACTGTCCACTTTGCCTCACCCGATGATGCTACCATTCCACGAATTTTTTCGAGTCTGGCATCTTTTTGGAAGGCAGATTCCATTAATTCCATAAGCCAGCTCCGAATGACAGAACCATTATTCCAGACAGCAGCGATTTTAGCTAAATCAAAATCATACTGACTTTGATTCAGCACTTGAAATCCCTCACCAATTGCTTGCATAAAGCCATATTCAATTCCGTTATGAACCATTTTTAAGAAATGACCGCTGCCAGATTCTCCTGCATATAAGTAACCATCTTGAGTAGAAACACTTTTAAATATTGGTTCTATTCGTTCAAAAATTTCCTGACTGCCTCCAATCATTAAACATGCACCCTGGTTGGCGCCTAAAATTCCCCCTGATGTGCCGACATCTAAGAAATGAATGCCCTTTTCCTCAGCTAAGGCGGCACGGCGGATAGAGTCTTTATAATTTGCATTTCCTCCATCAATGACAATATCATCCGCTTTCATTTTTTCGAGCAGCTTTTCTATCACGATTTCACTTGGTTTTCCTGCTGGTACCATTACCCATACTACTCTTGGAGATTGCATATTTATAAGCATTTGATCTATACTTTCCACAATATGTATCCCATTTTCATTCGCTCTATTTCTAGCATCACTAGATTCGTCAAAACCATAGACAGAATGATGATTGTTTGCTAAGTTTAACGCAAGGTTAAATCCCATTTTTCCTAAACCAATCATTCCAATTTGCATCAAACCACTCCTTGTTTACAAACAGCTTATTCTTTGTAAATGCTTGTGACTTTGAAAAAGTATTACCATTTTTCTTTAATCTTACATTCAGATTATTTTATGCATGAATCTACTTTTTTTCGTGTACAATTGCTAGGTTAATAGATAAATGGGCATAGCTTCCCTACGCTTATCTGCTTCGCTCATCGAGCATCCTAGAAATGATGTACCAAATAAATCGGAACTTATTTATATGTCAGACAGCTCTTACAACTTTCCGGTCCATTCTAAGCTTAACTACCGGAAATTTACTACTATTTTTTCACAAAGTGATATTTACTAGCTAGAACACCGGTGGGCAAATATCATTTGTTAATTCAAATTATACACGTTTTTTCGAGTGAGTCAACCGAAAATAGACGAAATTTCGTATAAATACATTTTTTCGTGTGAAGGGAGTTTAAATTAGTGAAAAAGATCGAACATATTGGGGAACGTATCAAATTATTAAGAGAAAAACACGGATTGTCGCAAGCTGCTTTTGGAAAAAGAATTGGGGTATCTTCGGGAAATGTTGGAGACTGGGAAAGTGAGAAAAAGAAATCATTACCTGGAGCTAAGGCCATTTACACCATTGCGAAGGAATTTGAGGTATCTGCTGATTGGCTGCTTGCTGGAGAGGAATTTTTAGGAGATTCATCCTTAAAAAGCGGAAATATAGTAATCCAAGATGACAAACCATCAATCAGCACTAGTATAATAAAAGAACGAGAATCCATTAATGAACATGCAGCCAACGAAACACTAACAGAAGAAGCAAAAGAACTAGTTTCCATATTTAATGATTTAAATGAACGAGATGCTGCCGAATTATTAATGATTGCCCGAATGAAACGCGATTTTGAAAGTCGGTAACGGTCGACAATTCTTGTACTGGCATTCGTTACCAAAGGGGGAATGGTTCTACCCAGTCATATCTTATGCCTATAACAGGGTAACAGTAGAACCACCCCTCCGATTCTCTTATATCCTCTCCTGCTAGATTTCAGACATTTCCTAATCCTTTGGAAAGAGGGATAAACTGTTCTATATAAATAATGGGACCTCATAGAAACCTGTTCCTTTGAACCCACTATTCATTATAAGAGCCTATTGCCGGATATCCTTTCTATCTTCCATTGATTTTCTTACCCTCCATGATTTGATAATCTGTGTCTCTAGGATATAGGGAGATACTTCCGTAAAGATTTTTTCTCCATTTTTAAAAATGATAGCGCTTTTAAATTTTTCATTGTGTTTTACTGGGTGTATGTGATCGATATGCTCGGTGAAGATCCATTGACAGTGAAATTGCCTAGGAGCATGGGTGGGAAATGCATATATATTTCTTGGGGGGTTAATTGGCATAGGCAGTCTTTTCTGCATTCCTAATTTATATGTAATAGAACGACGTCTTCCATCAAAATCAGAACCTCCAATTAATAGATTCTCCTTGATTATGTCAAAGGGAGTTTCTTTGACATACACAGTCCGATCTACTTCTTTTACCACTGTGCCATATTCGATTGCTTCCATGGGCATGATGGTCATCGTGCGTTCATTGGCAATATATTTATTTAAAATACACTCTTTCTTCATCTTTAACACTCCTTCTTTTTCACACACTTTTTAATCTAGTTCCTCCATCGTCTCTTTAATAAGAACTGCATCCAGCTGTAAATCAAGTACTTCACAAATTTTGTATAGGGTACTTACTTTTGGTTCCTTTTGCCCTCTTTCAATTTGACCAAGGTGGGCATAGTGTAAGCCTGTTTCATCCGCAAGCTCAAACTGAGTGAGCTTTTTCTGTAACCTCCTCTCTTTAAGTAATTTATAATCAATACAACTTTTTTCCCCTCTTGTTTTCAACTTTATCACCTCCTTTAGAACTATTATGAAGGAAATGAATAACCAGTAAAACTTCCTATAGGTAGGAATTTGTTAACATTTTGTTAATTTTTAGGAATCAACTGTAAAACAGAAAAAAGACGGTTCGATGGAAGGTCATTGACCTCACAAGAACCGTCCCTCTGCTTCCGTTAAAAATGAAAGTATTTCGCTTGGTGGAAGGGGTTTGCTATATAAGTAGCCTTGTAGGTTAGTGCATCCTTTGCTTTTTAGGAAGTCGGACTGCTCTTGGGTTTCTACTCCTTCTGCAATCACATTCATACCTAATTCCGATGCAAGGATGATAATCGCTGAAACAATGGCTGCATCTTCCTGACTAGCAGGAAGATGACTAATAAATGACTTATCAATTTTAATCGTATCTGCTTGAAACTGTTTTAAGTACATGAAGGAAGCATATCCCGTTCCAAAGTCATCAATGGAGACTTTTATGCCCATGCTCCGCAATGTAGAAACCATATCTCGAACGAGAAATTCATGGTTAGATAACACACTTTCTGTTATTTCTATTTCTAGGTATTCAGAAGAAATCTTATATTCCATCAGTTTTTTGCTCACTAGTGCAGCGAAATCTTGTTTTAAGAGCTGTTTAATCGATACATTGATGGCGATGGGGATTTTTATATTTAACTTTTCCCATTCTTTTATTTGAGCACATGCTTTATTTAGAATCCACTCACCAAGCAGTAAAATAAAGTCACTTTCCTCCGCTAGGGAAATAAAGGATGCAGGACTGATTACCCCTTTCTCTGGCGAAATCCACCTAATTAATGCTTCCACTCCAATAAAATTACCTGTTTCTATATTCACTTTAGGTTGGTAATAAAGAACAAACTCGTTTTCTTTCAGTGCTTTTTTTAGATTGCTCTTTAACTGAAAAGCAGTGACAGCATTTTCATTCATTTTTGGATCATACAAATTAAAGGCATTGCCACCCACTTTCTTCATACTATACATAGCAATATCAGCATTCTTCATCAGTTCCTCAAACGTTTGGCCATGTTCCCCACTAAGACTTATACCGATGCTTCCATGGGTGGAAAATTCTTGACCATCTATAATGATCGGTTCTTCAATTGCTTGGAGAATTTTAGCAGCTAATGCACGTAACATGGATTTGCTAATATAATTACTAATTAATATAACAAATTCATCCCCGCCCATTCGTGCCACCACATTCTTTTCACCAATGGCTTCTTGAATTCGTTTCCCTACTTCTTGTATTAACCTATCTCCTGATGAATGACCAAAAGTATCGTTATGTGGTTTTAAGTTATCTAAATCTAAAAACATAACTGCAAGGTGGCTCGTTTCTTGTAAGCGCTGCGAGAAGATCTCCTTTAAATACCGCAAATTCGGCAGATTTGTTAAACTATCATAATTTGCTAGATATTTAATCTTTTCTTCATGGAAATGGCGTTCCAAAGCAATTCCTGTCAAATGACTAAAATCTTTTAACATTTCAATATCAGAATCCTTTGGTTCCAATGGTTCCTTATAATAAACAGCAAATGTTCCTAATAAGGAATCTTTAGATAAGATAATGGGCAATGACCAGCAGGAACGCAATCCATTCGCGAGTGCAATTGCCCTCCAATTTGACCAAGATGGATCTGTTTCTATATCCGCTGTAATTTTTAATTCCTTCGTGTATGCTGAATGGCCACAGGAGGCAAAATTCTCTCCTACAGGAAACTTATCAATTTTTTCAATGAATGTAGAATCTAGCTTTGGACCATAGCCAAAACGCAGCCAATTATGCTCATCTTCATAATACATAATCGAACAAATTCCTTTTAAAAGTTCTTCTACGCTTTCAGTAATATATTCAATTATTTGTTCTAATGGTTCACCCACGGCAATTCTCGATAAAATAGCCTTTTGTTTCTTTTGCAGTTCCTCAATGCTTTTCTTTTCTGTTATATCTTGGGCGATTCCATGTATACCGATAACTTGATCATTTAACTTCAATGGAATCGTGGTCAATTTGATATCCCGGATTTTCCCATCTTTTCGAATGATTTGCGACTCAATCCCTTGAGTCATTCCACAACAGACCTTGTCAAAACGCAGCAGCACTTTCGGAAGTTGTTCAGGTACGATTAAATCACGGAAATTTAATCTCGTTAATTCCTCCTTTGTATACCCGCTGATTTCTTCTGCAACTTTATTAACATCTAAAAAATTGCCTTCCTTGTCCAAAGTATAGACTCCATCTGGGTCATGTAGAAATAGAGATTTATATATTTGTTCACTTTTTTCTAATTTCGTAATGTCTCGTCCAAATACGATTAGATTTTGACGATTTCCAGCTGAATCAAATATCGGTACCTTAATTATCTCAAATATACGCTCTGAGTTTTGGAAAAAAAACGACCCTTTTACTTCTATCTGTTTTCCTGTCTGCCAAGCTTGGAGATCACTTTTCACAAAGCCAGGCACATACGCAGCAATATGAGGATATAGCTCTCCTAATTCCTCGTCTGTTTTCCCTTGATATTTCTCTATATTAAAAAGTTCCAATGTGTTACGATTCGCTTCTATCCAGCGGCCTTCTTTATCCTTTAAAATAATAATATCAGGACTTGCATTAATAAACGGTTCTAATTTCATAGCTTTCTCCCTATTTTTACGGTCATATACAATCCATTATATAGGTTCAGTAAAATTTGGACTATATGAATTCTCGAACAATTTATTAAGTGAAGGATGATCCATCCAAATAAAAGATTCTCATAATCAATAGGGATGTTATTCGTAGTGGTTAGTCATCGCTTTCTCTCTAGAATTCCAATATCCGCTTCAACTTCTCCTTCGCTGTTTTCCGCCACCATTTCACAGCAGAAGGCGATACTCGTTCTTTCTGTGCTATTTCTTTTACAGTTAGCTGATGAACAAAGGTGGCTATTACCCAAGTTGTCTCCCCCTCAGATAGTTCCTTGCAAAGACCTTTTATATAGTCCTCTTCTTCTCGGTATAGAATAGGACTTTCCATCAGCGCCCAAAACTCTTCACTTGGGTAATCATTCCTTTCTGCCTCTCTTGTCCGCCGCTTCAATTCATCAAGAAATCTTCCTTGCATATGTCGATATAAGTAATTGCTGTATTTACCCTTTTCCTCCTTAAACTGACTCATCGTTTCCCAAATGCTTATTAAACCAATTTGAAAAAACTCTTGCTTGTCTTTATAAATCAGCAACTTTTTTATCATATGGTGGATCATCGGAGTAAACTCCTCTACTAATTGCTCGTAATTCTTCCCTTCCACATTCGTTTCCTTCCAGAAAAGCGCCTTTCCTTTTTATTCCTAGGTACCTTTACTTTATGGAAAAATAAGGAGACTTTCGACAGAAGAAAAGATACGATAGAATACAAAAAATACAAGTAAAATTTAGAATTGACGTCTAACTTGAAGGTAGAGTGAGGGTTATTTGATAAATAGCCCTATTTTAAGAGGCTGTTATCCTTTAAATAAATCTGCCGCTGCCTCAAAATATGCTATAATTCGAAAGGGAAAATATAAATAGAGGTGACATTCATGGCCATACACGTTGTCTTGTATCAGCCAGAAATTCCGGCTAATACTGCCAATATTGCACGTACTTGTGCAGGAACAAATACAGCGCTGCATTTAATTCGACCACTTGGTTTTTCAACCGATGAAAAGATGATCAAACAAGCAGGTCTAGATTTCTGGGAGAACGTAAATATTACCTATTACGATTCATTAGACAATTTTTTTGTGAAAAATCAAGGCGAATTTTACTATATTGAAACATTCGCTGAAAAAACCTATACAGCCTATGATTTCACTGACCAATCAAAGGACTATTACTTCATATTCGGAAAAGAAACAACGGGCTTGCCAAAAGACTTACTAGAAACACACAAAGACCATTTTCTACGAATTCCAATGACCGAACACATTCGATCCCTAAACCTTTCCAATACAGCAGCAATACTAGTATTTGAAGCATTACGACAACAAGGATATTCACAAATAAAATAAGGAAGCAGAATCTCCTCTGCTTCCCTTTTTTCATTAGTTTTCTTGGAGCCTGAAATAATTACTGTAAATCAATTGAATCCATCTTGCGTATAGTCATGTTAACAATGCCAATTGCAACAATTGTTAAAGTAATAGGGATATAAATAATATTAGCCAAGGAAAAGTCCGTCCCGATCGAGGAACACATAATCATAACAATCAACAGAGAGGAACCAATTGTTGCAGGGGTTGAATAATTTCTCATCCCAAAATAGAGAGGCACAAGCGATGCACCTGCAGTTGCCACATTAAATACCAATATATTTAATAGCTCGGAACGAAATTGATTAATCGTTACATTCATTTCAATTGTTAGATGAAATACTTGATTTAGCCCGAGAAAACTCAGAATGACAAACAGATTAGAAATAATCAACGTCACGAATGTCATAATAAAAATCAAGACAATCTTTGCGCTCATTATTTTTTTCCGATCTATTGGGTAAGAAAACAAAACAAGCGCAGTTCGATTTTTGAACTCATCTATGATGACCTTCGAAATTAGCACAGAAGCAAAAACAACAAATACGCCACGAACCATTGTTCCAGCAACCATGGAATAATCCGCAAAGCTTTGAAAGGATTCCTCTCCTTCCATTATTTGCTCGAAAGTAATCATGCATAATAACCCAAGAATAACGATATTAGCAATAATAGCTCCTTTAATAAACCAACCTAATTTATGTTTTCTAAGCTCCAGCTTGATTAAATGAAACAAAATATATCCTCCTATTATCATTAAAAGTTAATTAATGATTGATTTTTTCCAATCCAACTTTCTTTATAAAATACTCTTCTAATGAGGTTTGTTTCTTTGTCATAGACTCTACATCAATATCCTCTACTATCAACGTTTTCGTTATTTGTGATGGAGTAATGGCTGTATCATAAATACGAATCACCTCATCATCGATCACTTTCAAATTATTCATATTCAATTTATTGTGTAAAACAAAAGCTGCTTTGCGCTGATTATTTGTTACTAATTCTAGATAATCGGTATTTTTCGCCTTTATAGAATCCATCGTTGCTTCTTCGATAAGTTTACCGTTTTTTATCACACCAATCGTGTCTGCAATTTGTTCAATTTCACCGATTATATGACTAGAAACCAAAATGGTCATTCCATATTCTTTATTAAGGATATTAAACAATTTTCTCATTGACTTAATCCCAGCTGGATCTAGCCCATTAATCGGCTCATCTAAAATTAATAATTCCGGCTTAGTGATAATTGCTCTGGCAACACATAAACGCTGCCTCATCCCCAAGGAAAAGTCTTTTGGTTTCAACGTTTCCACATTTTCAAGGCCAACCCACTCTAACGCTTCCTTAATTGCTTTTTTGTTATGGTAACCCATGTACTCACAATGTAGTTCTAGATTTTCTAAAGCAGTCATTTTCTCATAAAAAATCGGATACTCAATCATGCTGCCAATTCTCGTCAGGTAATCATAGGAATTCGGAAGAAGGGGCTTTCCGAAGATTGTAATACTACCTTGTGTAGGCTTAATCATATTGGTCAGCATCTTCATAATCGTAGATTTCCCTGCACCATTAGGACCAAGAAATCCATATACTTCTCCTTGTTTAATATGAAGGGAAACCTGGGATACGACTTCACGTCCTTGTATGGTTTTGGTTAAATCTTTTGTTCGTACAGCATAGTCCATCTAAATCCTCCTCATTTACTATCTGTCTTCATTTTAGCTCCTATCCCTTGCTTTTTTCTGTCTTAAATCTTACAAAAACCTTAAGATTCCTTACCCATTCATTCGCCTAAAGGTAATGTAAAATGAAGTTTTTTCATATGGAATAGAATGCACGGAAATTTCTCCGTGCATCTCTTCGACTAGCCTTTTGGTAATAGTCAGCCCTAAACCACTGCCTTGAAATGCTTTATTTCTCGAATCGTCAAGTGTAAATAGACGCTCAAAGATATTAGCTTGGTCAGCTTCGTCAATTCCCTTCCCGCGATCAAACACTTCTATATAAACCTGCTGTTCATCAAAATGCAGGCTTAATCCAATTACCTTCCCATCGAGACCATAACGGAGCGCATTCGAAAGGAGGTTATGTAAAACACGATTTACAGCTTCCTCATTTCCCAGCGCAAAGACAGACTCATCAGGGATATCAATCATTGCCTCTAGCCCTTTGGCTCTTATCCAATCATGGAATGTTAAGATATTTTTCCTGCATAGTTCAGATAAATTTACTATTTCAAGGGGAATTTCTTTATCACCAGACTCAAGCTTTGCGAGATCAAAGAATGTATTCATTAATTGAATAAGCTCCATTGTTTTGTCATGCACCTGACTTAATAATTGCACTCTTTCTGTTTCTGTAATGGGAAAATCTTTCTGAAACATTTCAATATAACCGGCAATTACCGTAAGAGGTGTTTTTAAGTCATGGGAAATATTTGCAAGCATGCGCTTCATGGAATGTTCCATTTTGATAAATTCTCGGGACTTTTCGTGACGATCATCTAATACTTGATTGATGTTTATAAGGAGATCTTTTAATTGTTGATCATTTGAGACCACGAGAATTCTTTCATTCGTTTGCCTCTGCAGAATTTTTTTTAGTTTGTTTGATATATATGCTATATGTTGATCCCGATTTTTCCTTTGTCGATATTGATAGACGTTAAAAATAAGAAGAACCAAAATAATACTGATCCAGATAATCATTCAAACTCCCCTAACTTATAACCAATCCCCCATATTGTTTTGATATAAGTAGGATCAGAGGGATTATCCTCAATTTTTTCGCGCAATCGTCTCATATGGACATTAATAACATTATCATCACCAAAATAATCATCGCTCCAAACAGAACGATAAATTTGTTCCTTTGTAAACACTTTCTTTTGGTTGCTAAAAAACAAAAGCAGGATTTTCCATTCTGTCGCTGTCAAATTAATTTCCAAACCATTCTTCCATACCCGATGATTTTCTTTATCTAATTCCAATTCATAGACTTTCATCCTTGATGGCTTAGATTCTTCACGGCTTTTGTCAGCGTACTGCGTCGATCTTCTAATCGCTGCTTTTACTCTTGCAGCTAGTTCAATCATGGAAAATGGTTTTGTAATATAATCATCTGCACCAAACCCTAATCCTAAAGCTTTATCAATCTCTGTGTCTTTCGCTGACATGATGATAACAGGAATATAACTAGTTGTTCTGATACTTTGAAGAACATCCATCCCACTCAATTTCGGTAACATGATATCTAATAAAATCAAATCATAACGCTTTTCCTTAAACATTTGTCCTGCCGTCTTTCCATCAAAAACACATTCCACATTAAATCCTTCATTATGTAAATATCTTTTTACCATATCACTAATCGCAAGATCATCTTCCACAAGTAAAATAGTTTTTTGCACCTAGACTCCCCCTCTCTTATTTCCCTACATATAAGAGCTAATTATTCTATAAAACATTTATTTACCTTTTATACTACTATAAGTAGTATAAATTAATAATGGCATTTATATGGAGTTTACGAAAAGTACACGTGAGAAAAGATTCCTTTTGCTTAAATTCCTATCCTATTTGGACATAAAAAAACTGCGCCTCCCGTTGTTAGATGTATCTAACAATTGGGGCGCAGTAAAGGGACCGGGTTTAAGATATTTCAACTTTTTTTTAGCCCAATCTCTTACCTTCTTCTTTCATAATGAACCTCTACAAACTGGTTGAAACATTTTGTTCCTTTTAAGATCAAGTCCACTTGATAATCAGCTTCTTTAAATAAAGGAACTCCTTCTCCAATTATCGCAGGGGCGATGGTAAGAATGAACTCATCTATTAACTTTTCTTTAAGAAAAGAGTGTAATAGTTCTCCCCCGCCAACCATCCATATATTCTTTCCCTCTTGTTTTTTTAATTTATTTGCAAACTCGATGATATCATCCTTTATAAATGTCACCTCGTCTGTATCCTTGTGTTCCTGTCTCGAAAAAACATAGCATTCCTTATTTTTATAAGAAAAATCGTTCGTATGATTGATAATCCAATCATATGTTTTTCTTCCCATTAGAATAGTATCTATCGTTTCGTAGAATGCAGAAAACCCATTATCTCCTTCTCCCTCTACTTTAAATAACCATTCTAATGATTCATCCTTCCCAGCAATATAACCATCTAGACTTGTTGCTGTAAATAATACGATATTCCGCTGTTTTTTCATATACATTCCTCCTAAAACGTTCGATGGTTATAGTATAATATTTAATAATGACACCTTTTGTCATATATATAATTTTAGAGGTGGTTGTATGCGGGCTGATCGGTTGATATCCATTTTGCTCCTGTTACAAAATAGAGGGAAAATGACAACAAAAGAATTAGCGAAGGAATTAGAAGTTACAGAAAGAACAATCCATCGGGATATGGATGCTTTAAGTACAGCAGGAATACCCATTGTAGCAGAAAGAGGGAAAATGGGGGGATGGACATTGCTTGACCAGTATCGTACGAACTTAACTGGATTAAAGTATGATGAAATGTTGTCTTTGCTTATTTCTCCTTCTGTTCAATTGCTATCCGACCTCGGATTAGCAAAAGAATGGCATGATGCCCGCCAGAAAATGGTTGCTGCACTCCCGAATACTTTTCGACAAGGTTCCCTCGATGTCTGGAACCGAATTCATATAGATACAACCGCATGGAAACAACCAGCGGAAAAACTTGTTTCCTTTAAAATAATCCAAGAAGCAATTTGGAAAGAAAAAGTACTGCATATTCAATATGAGCGAGCTGACGGAAAAGTAGTTTTTCGAATGGTCAATCCTTTAGGATTAGTAGCTAAAGGCAGTACTTGGTACTTAATTGCCTCCTCAGACGAAAAGATACGAAATTATCGAGCATCCAGACTCCTGTCCTTAGTGATGACAGAGGAAGCTTTTACTAGACCAATCGACTTCAATTTAGAGAAATATTGGCTGGAATCCACACAAACTTTTATTAGCTCTCTTCCTGAATATAAGGTAGAAGTGGAAGCATCGCCATCGATTATTCATAGAATGAAATTCACCACACGTTTTGTGCAAATCGAAAGAATAGGAACACCAACTGCAGAGGGATGGCTCCCTGTAAGCCTGCGCAGTGATACAGAACAAGAAGCAATTGCCTATATTTTAGGCTTTGGCGATCAAATCAGAGTCATCTCCCCTTCCACGCTGAAACAGGAAATTTACCAAATGGCGAAGAAGATAGTTGATTTTTATAATCTGCAAATGATGTAAGGGAGCGCTGCTACCGCTGAGAAAGAAACGATAGAATAGGCAAAGTGAGGTAGCATTTAGAAGGATAAAGAAGGATCTAGAGATTACCTTATATGATAATTTCCCAAACATAGAAAGACGGAGTTTACGCAAATAGGACGAATTCCGTCTCTTGCATTTTTGATTGGTGTACAGAGACACATTGTATTACTAACCCTTCAATTTAAATCTCTATTTATATTCCATTTATAGAAAATATATGTGGAGAAAAAAATAAACAAATCTAACTCTATTAACCTCTCTTCTTCTATTCCTCGAATCAAGCTCTCACTCCCTGCCATCATATTTTCTCTATTTATATCAAAAAATAAGGAGCAAAAACTAAAAGTACAGAATCACTCCTTAAAATAGATAGGACATCTTTAAATTCAAAAAAGCCTATCTTCCTTTAGGTTAGAAAGATAGACTTTTACTGATCAGCTATTGCTAATCTTTATATTTTCCCACTCAATTTTTTGCTTTCTAATTTCATATGGAATTTCGGATCTTTTGGTGTACTTGGATTAATTCCTTTTAAAGCAGGGATTATTGCACATATTAACTGTACTGCTATTGGATACACAAATGAATGATACAAATAATTATCTCCATTTTCTATCACCAAATTCTTATCCTCAAAACCATCTACCTTACTGCCAATGATATAGATATTATCTGTCCAGTCTGATAGAACGCTAATTAATTTATTTACTCTCGGCTCTTCTCCTGTATGCAAGAATATAATCGTAGAATCTTCATTAATTGCGTTATAGATTCCATGAATAAATTCTTCAAATTCATAACCAGTTACAGGAATACGCATCGTCTCTAATAATTTCAAAGCACCTTCTAAAGTATCCCCATATAATTCATTGGTGCCGACAATTCTTATTTCTTTTGCATTTTTTAGTTTTTCACTATTCTTTTGCACCCAGTCTTCCGCAGAATAGTAAATATCTAGAAAGGCATCGCTTGTTTTATTTAATATTTCCATCACTTGCTTCGTTTCCTCACTACTCAATTTCCCATTTTCTTCTCCAATATAAAGAGCTAAAAGAAGCAAATTTAATTTTGTGCAATAAAATCCTTTTGTTTTTGCACCTGCTTTCTCTTCCCCACATTGAACAGTCAGTACATAATCGGCAATTTCATCAATTAGTGCATTATCTGTTCCCGCCATGGATGCTATGATACATCCTGACTCTTTGGCTAATTTCATAGAATTGTAGGTAGAATAACTACTTCCCCCTTGCGAGATTCCAATAAAGAGAGTATTTTTTGTGTCCTTTGTTAATAATTCCTTTGTAATTTGAAAAGGATAATAAGCTTCTACAGATAATCCAGTTAACTCACGCATTTTTTGTTGAACTTGCGCCCCTGAATGATAACTAGTTCCAGATCCTGTAATAATAATTCTATTAATCTCCTCTTTTTTAACAGTAGAAAAAAGCTCACTTGATAGTGCAATTATTTCCTTCATTTTTGCTGGGGTTTCTTTTAAATAATCTGTAATATTCATTAATAATCTCTCCTTTATAATATTCCAATCCAATGTATAATTATTCCAATAAAAATAGTCGCAATTGTCATCTTAGATATGCTTACTTTTTTTCTAATCATCCAAAAGACAACAAATGTTACTAATATTGGCAAAAGATTAGGCAAAATTTGATTCAATATGTCTTGAATTACTACTTCTGCTCCATTTACGCTAAATTTCAATGGTGTGGTGATATTTAACATAGTTGCTACCATTGCTCCCACTACAAGTAAACCAACTGTAGTAGCCATTGCCATAATTTTGTCCATCAGGCCTTCTTTTTGTATTCTTTCCAATGAATTCACACCAACAGAATAACCAAACTTTAATCCAAAAATTCTTACTAATAAATTGGGAACATTATAAAGCAGCAAAAACAGGATTGGACCAATCAGATTGCCATGCTCTGCAAAGGATATACCAATACCCGCGGCAATTATCCTCAATGTTCCCCAAAATAATGAATCTCCAATACCAGCTAACGGTCCCATAAGCGCTGTTTTTACCGCATTAATCGAACCAGTGTCAAAATCTTTATTATTTGCATTTTGTTCCTCCATCGCTGCACTAATTCCGGCAATAGTAGGAGAAACAACTGGTGTTGTATTAAAAATTTCCAAATGTCTTTTTAAAGCTTGTGCCTGTTCTTCTTCCTTTTCATATAATCTCTTGATTACCGGGATCATCGTATAACAAAAGCCGAGATTCTGCATTCTCTCATAGTTAAAGGCACCCTGCAGAGCAAATGACCGCCAAAAAACGCTTTGCAAGTCCTTTTTACTAAGCTTCTTCCCCTCACTCAAAGTTAATCTCTCCCTCCGTTAAATTATTACTTTCGTCCTTCTTCTTTCCAGCATCGTTATTATCAATGAAAAAGTTTAATAGAATTGCTAAACATACCCCCATTAACGCTATTGCCATAACATCAAGTTCTAGATAGGATGCCGCTAAGAAACCAATAAAGAAAAATACGGCCATTTTTTTAGAAAACAGCATATCCATCAAGAGAGCAAATCCAATGGCTGGCAACAGGTTTCCGGCAATAGTCATTCCCTCTAAAATCACTTTTGGAACTGAATTAATTAGATACGTAACTTTATCTGCCCCAAATAAAATTGCTAAAAAGGTTGGAACAAACACACTTAGGAAAAATAAAGAGATAGGTATCCACATCATGAGGGTAACTTTTTTAAAATCAGCTTTTTGCGCGTAATGATCAGCTTTATGTACAAAATAAGTATTAATTACCCTTACAAGTACACCTAGTGATTGAGCTAAAACTGCAATAGGAACTGCAAGTGCCAAGGCAACTTCCGGACCCTTTCCAGAAATTATCGCAAAAGCAGTACCCAAGACTCCTCCTGTCACAACATCGGGTGGTGTAGATGAACCGATGCCAGCAATCCCCATCCAGATTAATTCTAGTTGCGCACCAATAATAATCCCCGTCTTAAAATCACCAAGAACTAATCCAACCAATGCACCTAATACCAAAGGGCGTTCTAACATCAAGACTCCGAATAATCTGCTATCCAATATTCCTATACCGGCTATTAACCCCAATAATATTGCCTCATATAACAAAAATCTCGCCTCCCCTTATTCTTACTACCATTTTCTTAGATATGATGACGACCATTGTTCGTAGATCTTGATGAAATATTTTTTCATTTTAGTAAATCACTGAATGATTGTTTTTTATCTCTTGGCAATATTCTGAAATCTAAATTTATACCTAGCTGCTCTATTTGTTTCAGGTTATTGATATCTTTTTCGCTGACTGCAACTAAATCAGTCAATTTTTTCTTCCCTTCTTCGTATCTTAGCCCCCCAATATTTATCTCACTTATAGCACCTTGGGAGTTCTTAGCAACTTCTAGTGCATCATCTGTATTTCTTACCAGAACTAATACATTACTTTTTTTCGCTTCAGCAAATTTACTAATTATTTCTCCAGATTCTGCAACTCCTCTAATATATAATTTCACATTATTAGGTTTAGCCAAATCGAGAGCCATTGCTTTTACTTTGTCATTTTTCGCTTCGTCATTTACCACAAGAATAACATTTGCACCAACAGAAGGTGACCATCCAAAAGCAACTTGCCCATGGAGAAGACGATCATCAATCCTGAATAAAGAAATCATTTTCACACCACTCCTTTTACTAATTCATTGATGTATTTAATCCCATTTCTTCCTTCTTTAATAGATTCAGTTAATATCGCTTCCAATGAATCTTCGTTATATGAAGTCATAATGGTAGTCAAAATCATAGGAAGATTCACACCCGAAACTAAATGAAATGTTTCATTTTCTGGTAAACTCAATAATATTTCAGAACAAATATTATTGACACTTCCCCCATACACATCTGTGAAAATAACAAGATCTGTTAAAGTATCGCTATAAATTAACTCTGTTAATTCCTTCTTTCCTACTTCTCCTGATTTTGATTTTGTCATACAAAAATAACTCATTTGGTGGTTTGTACCTATAATTAATTCAGCAGTCTCGATTAATGACTTGGCTAACTCACCATGTGTTGCAATAATGATTCTCACTATTCATCCCTCCATAAGATGGCTTTTTGTGTTACTGATTTTCTATCTGTTTAAACATAAACGCTATCGCACCAAGTGCTCCAGCATCCCCTCCAAGCCTAGCCAGACTTATTTCTGTTTTTATTGGAGTAAGGTTTGTAACTAATTCACTTATTTGATTGATTACTATATCCATCGATTCGGAAACATCTCCACCAATAATAACTCTTTCAGGATTTATTAGATTTGTTGCATTAGCGATAAAAACAGATAGTTCAATAACAAAACTATCTACGATAGAAATCACTTGTTCCTCTCCATGGGAATACTTTTGAAACAAAACTTCAGGGGAATAACCTGACTCTGCCAATGCAACTCCAGATACTTTTGATTCGAATACACCTGGTTTTCCCATCAGGTTAAACTTGCCATTTTCAAAATCACTCCGGCTTATTTGATAGGCAATCTCACCTGCTTGGTAATCATGACCATAAACTAGATTCCCTTCGTTAATAACTGCGCTTCCAACACTCTGCCCTATTTCAATGAATAAGAGATTTTTAATCCCTGAAGGATCCAGCCACATTTCGCCTAGACCTGCACAATTGACATCATTGTTTATGAAAGTGGGAAAAGGAAAATGCGGTTTGAAAATTTCATGAAGGTTAAGATTAGTCCAATTTAAAGCTTTTGCCCGAAATACTATTTCTGAATTAGCTCTACCAGGCACCCCTATGCCCATCCCTAGAATTTTTTCCTCTGGTATAGCAGATTCTTTTATGCTCTGTTTGACAATACTGATAATTTCTTCTACTTGATTCGTTAGCTTCACCTTTTTTTTAAAGATTATCTTTCCAACTAAATTGGTAATAATGATCAAAATTCTTACTCTATCAATGTCTAACCCAATACCATAGGCTGAATCCGTGTTGTATCCTAACATTAATGCAGGTCTCCCACCACCTTTTACTGGACTTTGTTCTCCCATCTCAATTACTAACTTTTTTTCTAACAATTCTTCCACAATAGATGAAACCGTTGACTTACTTAGTGATAATTTCTTCGCAATTTGAGCTCTGCTAATTAACTTTTCTGTTTTAATTTCTTCCAATATCAATGACCGATTAATTTTTTTTATCAAGTCATGATGTGCTGCAACTTTGTTTTTCATAATGCTTTATCCTATCTCCAATACTAGTTTGTAAATCCTTAAAAATTTCTATTATTTTTTACACTTTAATTAGTTTTGTTACTGGACTAATTATTTGTATTATCGCATGAGTTTTCTGACATTTCAATATTTTTTAAAAAAAATTCTGATCATTCTACGAATTTTATTAGTATTTTTTAGTTGCGGGGGAAGATATCAGGGAACTTAAGGGATATATCAGCTAAAACGAGGAGGATATCAGCCAAAGTAAGGGGTATATCAGCTAAAACGAGGAGGATATCAGCCAAAGTAAGGGATATATCAGCCAAAACGGGGAGCATATCAGCCAATGTAAAGGGTATATCAGCCAAATGGGGGAAGAAAATTTATTTTGAAGATTCCTTTACTGAATTATCTTTATTTATACTAAAATAGGGCTCTCTCATACAGTAGAGAGAAGCCCTGTTAAAAGTTAATAAAAGAGACTTTCTTATAGAGTTAAAAATTCTTTTTTCATGCCAATGATTAGCTGCCTCGTTACTTACTCCTCTTTCATATTTAAAGTTAGTAACGGGATTCTTTTTTCATATTTTTTTACTAATGATTCATTATGATCGTCAGATCCTTCTATATTTCCACTTAAGAAAACTGGTGGTTCAAAATCATGATCTGCCATGATTTTAATTGCCTCTGCGAAGATACTATTAAGAATAGTCGCACCAATAACAGTAGAAGTCGGGGCAAATGGTACCTTCACCTTATCGTAGCTTAAGATTGCATCTCCTTTAGCAGAATGATTATTTATCACTAAATCGACTGAATTAAAAAGATGGCTGCCGCTTTTATGACGTGAAGGCTGGCTTTGGGAATATTCTAATGAAGTTATCCCAATGACAAAAGCGCCTTTTTCTTTCGCATATTGCGCTACATCTACAGGGACAGGATTTCGCCCAGATGTGGATAACACAAAAACGATATCATTTGGCTTAATCTCATATTCCTCTATAAAGTTTTGTGCATAATCATTTTTGCGCTCCAGCTGGGAAGAATGCATTGCCCCTTCGTGAAGCATTAGCGGTTCGAATAAGATTGGTTTTAGGGGTACCAATCCACCAGCGCGGTAAAAAACCTCTTCTGTTAAGATATGCGAGTGGCCACATCCAAACAATTGAATAATACCATCATTTTCAATGCTGTCTGCGACTTTCTCCGCAGCCAATTGCAATTGCGCTTTTTCCTTTTCTAAAACGAGCTGCAGTAGATTGCTTACTTTTTCAAAATAGTTCGTTAGCATAAGTTAAGCCCCCAGTTTATTTAGTATTTGTGCAACTTCCGTCGGAATGGTTTTCCCTGTTGCTTGGTCAATTGTGGAACCAAATATATGCGGCATAAAAAATTCTATTTCTATTTTCTTTACTGCATCAATGATTGTCTTTATATTGAACGCACTTATACCACCTGCAGGTTCAATACCACGAATTCCTTTTTGTGCAGCAACTTTTGTTAAATAGACAAGCTCCTCTAAATGAACTTCGCCGGATAGAGGCATAAATTTAATGGACTCCACTCCTAATACGAGCGCAATTTCTACGAATTCCTCTACTTTTACTTCCATACCTGAAGCTAATTTCACAGTTCCAACGGTTCCACTTGGTTTTACCAATGCATTAACAAGCTGAGGAGATGCTCCTTTTCCTTCTAGAAATCCTTTTGCATAGATGGCACTTTCAAATGGCTGATTAATATGTCCTGGATTAGAAATAGCGGCTATGTCGAGAACTCGTTTTGCATACACAGGATCTCCGCCACCGCCAAGACCGATAGAGACGATATCAACTACTTCCTTCAATTCTTTAACCTTACTAGCCCCTTCTTGCTTATTGGAAAAATCGGACGCTACGATTCCTGGAACAACAAAGCCTTTTCCAGCTTCCATGATATCCTGTACATTTTCTTTATCCTTCGCTAGAAAGTTGAATAAAACAAAATCAAAAAGCTTTTCTTTTAACATGTTAGCGGCCCTCTTTCATTTTTTCAATAATTTGTACCATGTTTTGAAGAGCAACTTTGATTATTTTTTCCCCTTTATCTATACGGGCTAATGTTGCATCACTTAAAATGGCTGTTTCGGTGAATTCTTCCCAAGGTGTTGGTGTCACATCGGCAATCATTGGAATGGTTGGCATATCATTTAATGCTTTCTCCATCGCAACAAACTCTGGAGCTAGGTATAACATGTAGGATGTTTCTATTTCATCTGCGTGAAAGTATGTGCCATGGCTTGCTGGCGTTTCTCTAACTTCAGCAATAACTTTGCTTGTACCAGGATAAAATAGGTAGAGTACGATTAACTCTGGGTAAATTTCATAAAGCTTTCGTGCTGCTTCTTTCATGGCAAAAGCATTTCCTAGATGTCCATTAACCATGGCGAAAATTTGGAAGCCCTGACGGTATAAACTTTCTCCGATATCGAATAACATACTAATTAACGATTCATTCGATACATTGATGCTGCCAGGGAAGTTCTTTAAACTCCAAACCTGTCCATAAGGTAACGTCGGTAAAACAAATCCATTAACTTGTTCGGCGAGCTTTGCACTTAACCGTTCCGCTAAAAGATTATCTGTCCCTAATGGTAAATGCGGGCCGTGAGCCTCTACAGCTCCGATTGGTAAGATAGCGACCTTTTTATCGATTATTTTTCCTTTCACCTCAAAGGAGTTTTCGTATTGGAATTGCATGCTTACACCTCGCTCATTATTTTTTAAATGTAAAGCATCTTGCTGGGTTTTCTACAAAGAATTTATGAACCAGCTGCTCCCCATTAAAGCCTTTTTGATTTGCTTCCTCAATGAATCTAGGAACCCACTTGGCAATAATGTATTCGAGACCTAAGCCGTAATCATAATGTTTATAATAGCTTTTACGAGCTGTATCACCCGAAATAAGGATTTGATTTTCATAGCCCTTTTCTACTAAATGTAGAATGCACTCAATTCTTAGCGACTCTGGTGCGTATTTGATTTTCGCTATGCCGTCAAAACTTAAGAGTGCCCCTGTTTTCGCTATTTTTTCATGATAAGATGGATCTGGATTACGATCCATATGTCCTAGACTTAAGAATTCAAGATTCACATTTTCTGATTTTAATAGTTCTATTTGCTCTAATGCCATCGTGCCAACTTCAGTATGGGAATGGATTGGAGCTTTTGTTTCATGATGTGCTCTTGCTACTGCACGTAAAGTCTTCTCTTCTAAGGGCGTAATTCGGTTATAGCCTGTTCCGAATTTCACTTGTCCTGCTTTAAACGGCGTGCCTTCCAGTCCTTCTTCCACTTCTCTAATGACAAACTCCGTTAGTTTATTAATACTTGTTTGATCAATCCATTCCGCATAAGTATCGTAATTTCCAATAAGCGGTTTAAGCTCGTCTTTAATCTTTCCATCCCAAAGAAAACTCTTGTTAAAACCAGCTGTACCGATAATGTGGAGATCCAGCTCATCCGATATTTCCTTTACCGCTTGCACATCGCGGCCATAATCAACGGCTGTAGCATCAACAATCGCTTGGCCTCCATGGCGTTTGAAATCAGCCACATCCTTTTTAGACTTTTCCTTATCATCTAATAGTAAATCATCCGCATCTCTTTCAGCCCAATAGGCTGGACGGCAAACAATATGTTCATGTGAATAAGTAAAACCTAACTCTTTAGGTTGAATATCTCCTCTTAATGTCCGAATAAAGCTCATTTTCATTTACCTCCTGATCTATTAAATGAAAAACCGACATATGAATCAATGTCGGATTATATAATTGTTATTTAATTAAAGAGCATTCCGATCAATCTGAATAATGGTCCTAAGATGAACATATCAGAATCCGCAGCCCACATGGCGGTGTCTGGAATCGTCGAAGCAATCAGCGTTTTAACCATTAGATATTGTCCCCATGCGACAACGGTTGCTGTTATGAAGCCACCCATTAGAGCGCCGCGGACGCCGCCAGTTGCATTCCCAAAAACACCAGCAGTTGCTCCATGAAAGAATAGTACAATCATTGTTGGCACAAACACATACCCTACTGTTTGCCCTAAAATAATTAGCCAGATGATACCGCCAGCAAATGCGCCAAGGAATCCAAGAATAACGGCATTTGGAGCATAAGTGAATACGATAGGTGCATCTAATGCAGGTCTTGCACCAGGAACTAGTTTCGTAGCGATTCCGTTGAAGGCAGGAACAATCTCACCAATAAACATTTTCACCCCGAAAAGGACAACAGCAATACCAGCTGCAAAGGTAAAGGATTGAATAATGGCATACATGATAAAATTCTGATCGCCAGCTTGAGCAACTAAGGCATCTGCAGCAGGTGTATCTTTTAAGGAAAGAATAACAGCACCTATTACGAAGAGAATACTCATTGTCAGGGCAGTAATAACATTGGAGTCTCTAAGAAATTCAAGACCTTTCGGCAATTTGATTTTTTCCGCATCATTCTCTTTATTCCCAAACCATTTTCCAAACCAAGATGCAAGTAATGCAACGAGCGCAGAAGTGTGTCCTAGCGCTATTTGGTCATGGCCAGTAATTTTCCGCATATACGGCTGGACGATAGCTGGTTGGAAGGTCCAATAAATCCCCATAAATACGGATAATATAAGAACTAAAGCTGCGAATGGGATATTTGTTGTTGTATCGATAAGGACACCTGCAAATATCATGGTTGTCCAGAACATCATATGCCCTGTTAAGTAGATATATTTAAAGCGAGTGAATCTTGCTAATAACACGTTAATGATAAACCCGATAAACATCGCTAATGTAACTGCTGAGCCATATTTCGCATTGAAGGCTTCTTGTCCCATAAAAGCACTAAATTCTGCTCCTTCAATCCCAAATACTTCGCTCCACATCGGTTCAAATACTCCAAGGGAACCAGTAATAACTCCTGCACCAGCATTAATGATTAAGAAACCAATCATTGCTTTAAATGTGCCGCTGATGATTTGGCTTGTATTCTTTTTCTGTAAGATCAAACCAAGCAACACAATAAAGCCTAATAAAATTGCCGGTATTCCGAAGAAGTTAGATGCTAGCCATTGAATGACCTCCATTGTTTGTTCCTCCTCTATTATTTAGGATTTATTAAACGATATTTGCTTCAAGAGCTGTTTTAATTTCATTTGTATCAAAGTAATTATTAACGATAATGATTTTGGAGGAATGTCCTGCTAATGACTGGGATAATTCATTACTTGTAATGATAAAGTCAGGACGTTCGGCAGAAGCACTGGAAACGTCTGTGTTTTCTACATCTGCGTCTATCCCCATTTGGCGCAGTACATTTTCTACATTAATTCGTAAAATCAAGCTTGTTCCTTGTCCTAATCCACATACGCATAAAATTTTCATTAGATTTGTCCTCCTATTAATGGTTTAATCTCTTCATAGCTTTGTGCATTCAGTAGTTTTTCTACATTTTCTTGATTTGATAGCAGTGCCGTTAATTTTTGCAGCACGGTAACATGCTCTGTACTAGAGGAAGCGCCTAAAGCGAATACTAACCTCACTGGGTCATTAGAAGAATGACCAAATTTAACTGGTGTCTTTAGTCTGACAAATGATACACATGCCTCTTTCACGCCGTCTTCTGGTCTTGCATGAGGGAGCGCTATATTTGGCGCAAGGACAAAATAAGGACCATTTGTTTGAAAAGAACGCACCATAGCATGTACATAAGTTTCTTCAACAAGTTTACTATTCATTAGAAGCTTCCCCGTGCTAATAATAGCCTCTTCCGGTGATGCAGCTTCTACATCTAAAGCAATTAGAGATTCCTCCAAAAATTTCATGTATCACACCTCCATGTTAGTTAACCAATTGCTGATCAATTAAGGATTGTTTCATATATTGATAGATATCCTGTGCTGTTTGAAGTTTGATTAATCTGTTCACTGTGTCTTTTTTGGAAAATAATCCTGTTAATTGGGATAAAGCCCTGAGATGTGATTCTTGATCCAAAGGAGCTAATGTAATGATTAAGGAAACATCATGCTTTTCATCATTTGAAAATGAAACGGCTTCTTCAAGTTTCAATAGACTGATGCCTAGTTTCTTGACGCCATCTTCTGGTTTAGCATGAGGAATCGCTACCTTCGGTGAAATAACAATATAAGGTCCATACTTTTCAATTTTTGAAATCATCGCATCTCGGTATGCTTCCGTAATATATTCACCTTCTATCAGGGAGCGAGCCGCTAATTTAATAGCTGATTTCCAATTTGGAACATTTAAAGTTGTCTGGATATGTTCTTCTTTTAAAATATCAAGTAAGTTTGGTTTATAGGCTTCGGTTATTGTCATTTCTGGACTATTTAAATATTGTCTTAATTCCTTCATCAACTCGTCTTTTTGATGTATCGTTGCATATCGTTCCACCACATCGATAATTCGATTTGTGGCAAGATGCTGCTTTTGCGTGCTATTAAAGATAACGTTTACTTTTTTTAATAAGCTTTCCTTTTCAGCATCCGATAGAATAGGACTAACGATAAAAACTGGTGTATCCTTTTTCTGAATCGCTGTTGTGGAAAAGACAAGATCAACATGATAGTTCTTCTTCTCATAATCTCTAACGGAAATAGAATCAGTAATATCAATTGTTGAGAATAACCCTTCTAATTGCTGTTTTAATATTTGAGAGGTGCCAATCCCAATTGCACACACGACTAATGCTTTTTTCCTAGTAATTAGTGTTGTCCCAGCTCTCCTTAAGCACCCTCCAAAGTGAAAAGAAATATAAGCGATTTCATTTTCTGGCAGCTGCTTCCCAATCAGCTTTTCGAAGGGCTCAATCACCTTCTGCGTGAGGAAGTATACCTCTTCAAATTGGGATTTAACAGCGTCAACAATATTTTTTTCGACATCAAGTCCATATTTGACCCGATAAAAAGCAGGTTTTAAATGGAGAACGAGATTTTTCACCAGGGTTTCCTGATCATCAAATAAGGTACAAGCAAGGATTTGAAATTGATTCGTCATTATTTTGGCAATCTTCATTAACTCTTCTGAAAGGATATTGTCATTTAAATCTTCTTCCGAGTAATTAACACGTGCCCCTAATAAGTAAGTAGTTAAATAAATCTGTTCATCTTCAGGAAAGGTTGTTTGAAATATACGTTCGAGTTCCCTGCAAATTTGTTTTGCAACCAAAAATGCTTTCGTGTTCCGTAATACTTCCTTTTCCACTACATCCATTTTTATATAATTTGCTTGCGTTATTCTCATGCTAAATAGCATAAATCGCAAACTTAAGCTGTAAAGCATATTATCGGTAAACTTAATATTTAATTCTTTTTCGCTTTGGAACAGTAAATGATAAACTTGTTTCAGCAATGCTAAAAGTTGCTCACTGTTTTTGGCGTCGCTAAGTTGAATTTGCAGAGCAGCTACTAATGAATGCTGATTTTGGACGGGGATGGCAATCGATAAATAATACCCAATTGCTCTCCGAACTTCCGTTTCATCCCCTGATATGGTGTATCCTTGCTTCCGTTCAAAATCCAAATGAAGATGAAAAGAGCAAATATCCATTTTTAAAGATTTAATATCTTCAATAGTAGTCGTTCTACTAACTCTAGTTTTTTCCATTAGGTCTTCCAGAAAATATCGTTTTCCGCCCATTAAGATATAAATAGCAATCCATGCCTTGCGTTCATCTTGTGAGTATTCATAATGCCAGGCTTGGACTTTCTGTATGTTGGTTGGAATAAGCTTTTTCACTTTATCTGGAAGAATAAATCCCGCACTCCGCACTTTTTCCACCTTGTCGATTCCAAGGCTATCGAGCCAGTCATTGATTTTCTCTATATCATAATAGATGGTTCGGCGGGAAACATTTAATTTCTCTGTTAATTCTTCCACAGACATATAAGAGTCTGCATGGATGAGTTGCATTAATATCGCAGTACTGCGTTTATCTAATGACATGTCATATTCCTCCTCGCACTTAAGTAATGTGCAAAAAGATAAAGGGCAATTGCTTAGCTTGATTCTACCCCCTATCTGTCTATATGGAAAGACCGATTATAATCAACAGCTTTTGTGCAAAATCGTACTCGTTAATCAGCATGATTCGAAAACAAATTTTATTATCTGTATATACGCTCTTCCCCGTTCCCCAAAGGATACAACCGATATTCCCATCTATGTGTACATTCCTCCAGCATATAATAGCCGTTCTCCTCATTCCTCACTATCCGGGAACATTGCTGTCTTGGAATCGTTCCTGACTCCTTGTCGTTTTCAACTTCTATCCAGCTTTCATTCGCTGATTTATCATAACGAACCTCTAGGCGATTACCATTAATCTCTATTGCTTGCCCATCCTCTTTCTTCTCCGCCATTTTCATAAAAATGTCAATCCTTTCCGTCATTTCTGACGAAAAGGATTGGTTTTCTTCCTTCTTATTTTGGATAGCATTATTACGAGTAGAAGTGGGATTTAGATACACATCCTTTTCTCCCTCTAGCGTTGGAAAACGAACCACATCCTTTGTAATCCATTGGGCGTTTTCCCACCCTATGGCACTTTCATCTCCCCCATCACCCATATCGGAAGAACGAACCATTACTCTAATGGGTTGGCCGTCAAGATGCTTGCCGATAAGTCCGAACTTTGTTTTGTAGAATTCATAATAATAAGTGGTTTCACCAAGGGTAAAATTCCGATGTTCAATCACTAACGACTGCCTGTTATCCGGAGAATCAATGGTCGTATAATTATTTTCCAAAAGGGAAACCATGAGCGCGTGTAAAAGCAAAATAGGAATACTGAGCATTAAACCAATTATCACCCAAAAGGAACGAATGCGAGCAGAACGAAATCCCATAATAGATAAAATCAAAATGTTAAGGATAAGCGGAAGGATATAACCAGTTGGCAGCAGGAAGATAAAATAATAGCCTGAAAAGTGCATGATGAGTAGTACTATATCCATTACGGCTAGTAAAGCCAGGGGCCATTTTGTTTTTGTCATTGTATCATCTCTTTTCTATAAATATATAGAATTTCTATGTAGATACTATATTTATACCTTATTAATTAAATAAAAACAACGACATTCACTAATTAAGCTGCTTTACAAGTAAAATTTATCCCCATCTAATTTAGACGGGGATGCCTTTATCTTTTTCTCAAAATAGACTCTATTCACTCTTCTCTTCCCCAAAAAACTGTAAACACATTAACAAACTTCAACTCTCCTCACCAAACGGACAATTCTCTACCAAAATAGACCCAGTCGGACACCCATCAAGTGCATCGAATAAATCATCATATAATTCATCTGCTAACGCTACTGTTCCTGTATTATGATCTATCATCACCTCTGATAATCCTTCCTCATCGTAATCAAAAATCTCTGGGGCCGCTGCTCCACATGCTCCGCACGCAATACATGTATCCTTATCAACCATTACATATTTAGCCATTCTTATCCCCCTTCCCTCCATTTCTAGCTCGAGCTTCCTCTCCTAATCTTTTCATTTCCAGCTAGTTCTCTCCGGCACAGTCTCTACCACTAACGCTCCTTTCCTAAATAAATACCTACATTTTGGTTGCTTAAAGAAAATCTCATATACATCTTTTACTGAAAAGCAGACAAAATTCGCTTCTTTTCCTACTTCAATCCCATACTTATCCTTTATAGAGTAAGCTTGTGCTCCATTAACCGTAATCATGTTCACTATATGCTTCAGCTCCTCTCTTCCAGTCATATGTGCTAAATGAAGAGCCATGTGAGCCGCTTGAAGGATATTGCCATTTCCGAATGGGTAAAAAGGAGTTTGGATATCATCATGGGCAATGCATACATTTACACCCTGTTCCGCTAACTCTTTCAAACGTGTAATACCTCTCCCCTTTGGATGAGCATCTGCTCTCCCTTGCATCGTAGTGTTAACTAATGGGCAGCAGACAATTGTAACTTGAGCCTTTTTCACTAATGACATGATTTTGTTGGCATATGCATCTGAATAATAAAGCATGGCATTAGCGTGGCTAGCGGTTACCTTTCCCTCCATTTTCTCCTGCATTGTCAGGCTTGCGACAACTTCAAGGAAACGAGAATGTTCATCATCGACTTCATCACAAAAAATATGAATTTCTTTTTCATATTTTTTGGCTAGAGAAAAAGCGAATTCCAATGATTGAATTCCTTCCTCTCTCGTATTTTCCAAGTGCGGAACTGCACTAACTGCATCAGCTCCTAGTAATATTGCTTTTTCTAACCGCTCTTGATTTTCCGGACAAGAAATAATTCCATTTTGCGGGAAAGCGATTATTTGAAGAGAAAGGAATGACTTCAGCTCTTCTCTTAATTCCATGATGGCATGCAAAGCTGTTAAGTCAGAATCGGAAATATCAACTGCTGCTCTCACATATAGCACGCCATATTCCATCAACATTTTAAGGGCTTTGAATGCTCTATTTTTCACATCTTCTTTAGTCAGCGATTGCTTTCTGACAGACCAAATATCAATTGCTTCTCCCAATGTACCAGATTGATTAAACCAAGGTTCCCCTGCTGTCAGCACCGTATCTAAATGCGTGTGCATCTCCACAAAAGGAGGCAGTAATACATTTCCTTCTAAATCCATTTCCTCATTCCCCATTAAATTGCTTGATGAAATGGAGTGGATTTTCCCATCCTTTATACCTATATTAGTAGGATTTCCCTTAAAAGGAAGCTGAGCATTCTTTAAAACTAGATCAAACATCTTCTCACTCCATTCATCTGTTTATCCCATCTCTACTAATCTACTTAAACTGCCTTCGCCGAATCGATGCTCGAATTGGGAGCTGCTAATCCAATCACCATCTTTGTATACATACCGCGCGGGAGATAGATTCGCAAAAAGATCATATATATTTGTAGCATCGAATAACACAAACTCAGCTACCCCTCCTTCTTTCATTCCATGGGCTTTTTTCCCAAAAATAGCAGCTGGAGTTTGAGTTATCATATTTAAAACAGCTATCAGCTCCTCTTCACTCGCCAAATGTGCTGTATAAGCAGTAAGCAATCCTATTTGTAATAAATCAAATCGACCAAAGGGATGAAATGGATCACTTACATTATCGGAGGCTGTTGCTAATCCGACCTTTTTCTGCAGCATTTCACGTACTCTCGTTATTCCTCTTCGAACGATTCCCTTATCTCCTCTGCCTTGCAAATACATATTGGCACCAGGCAAAGTGACAGCGTAGATATGTTGAAGAGCCATTTCTTCTATAATGCGATCGGACTTTTCTTCAGTCATAGCAGATAGAGAGCATAAATGCCCCGCCGTTACTCTTCCTTGAAAATCCCATTTCTTCGTATTATCAATAATTCTTTCAATCGTACAAATTTCCGGATTATCCTGTTCATCCACATGCAAATCAACGAACTTATCATATTTAGCGGCTAGTTCAAACAGCTGATCGATATCTTTCGTTGCGTTCGGTGATAAATGTGGTGCTCCGCCTATTCCATCTATCCCATAGGAAATCGCTTCTCTCAATACATCTTTTTCTCTTTCCGACTTCACCGACAAATCCGAGAACATCGGAACAACTTGTATAGTTACATAGGGCTTCAACAAATCCCTTGCCTCTAGTACCGCTTGCAGATGGCTTAATGCCAACTCATTCGATATATTCCATTCAAAGTTAACATGGGTTCGTATATGAGTGGTGCCATGTGAGAGTGCTTGAAGTGCTCCTTTCATTACTCGCCGTTTTATTTCGTTTTTGGAAAAAGAGGCAGCTTTTTCGCTATAATTTCTGATTGCTTCGATTAGCGTCCCTGACTTATTCGGCACCGTTTCTAAAGAGAATGCTTTATCAAGATGGGTATGGATATCAATAAAAGAGGGAAGAAGAATTCTTCCCCCCATATCTATTATTGGTTGATAATCTTCCTTACTGCTCCAAATGTCTTTAAATACGGAAAAATTCCCATTTCTCTTTTGGGTTTGTGGTTCTACTTTTGTATACATGCCGTTTTGAATCAAAATGGTATAAAGCTTTTCTGTATTCAGCAATGGCAAAGAAACATTAATCAATTGAATATCCTTCATCTTATTCACCTAAATAATCATTCGTAAATATTTTTGAAACATCTTCTTTCTTTTTAATAATGCCAAGATCCAGCAGCTCATCTTGGAGCATTGTCCAGCGTTCATCAGACATATAACCAAATCCATGCTCTTTTGCATCCCCGCCGAAAATCAACTCTTCTTCTGCTTTCGCTCCGTAATCCATTAATTCCATGGATAAATCAGGATTTTTCTCCTTTAAAAAAGGATTAATTTCGTCTGAATGGTCACGGTAATATTCCCAGCCTTTTACCGTTGCTTTCATAAAGGATTGAACCAATTCAGGATTATCTTTAATAACATCCTCTGTCGTGAAAATAACATTGGCATATGTTTCAAAACCAGAGTCATGAATGAATAAGTAGTCTGTTTTTACTCCATCCTGCTCTAAAACATAAGGCTCCGAAGTAACATACCCTTGCGTGACGGCATTAGGGTCATCAATAAATGTTGCCAATGATCCGGTATAAGCCATATCCTTCACTTCTAAGTCATTTGCCTTCTTAATATACTCCCAATAGCCACTGCCTGGTGCTGTGTATACTGTTTTACCATCTAAATCCTTGAAATCCTTTAATGCACCTTCATGCCCTATTAATACTTGAGGACTTTTTTGAAAAATTGCTCCAATTGCTACTAAAGGTATTCCTTTATCTCTGGCGATTAGAACGTCCTCTGCTTGCGTATAACCAAATTGGGCTTTACCAGAAGCAACTATTTGTGTAGACGAAATTTGCGGACCGCCTGGCTCAATCGTCATATCAAGTCCTTCTTCTTTATAGAAATCCTGTTTTAAGGCGGCATAGTTCCCACCATGCTCCGGCTGAGCAAACCAATTTGTAACTAATTTAGCTTTCGTTAATTCTCCATCCTTAGAGCTTCCGCCTGATTCCTTCGCATCTCCACAGGCCGTAAGCAGCAACATAGACATAGCAGTGACGAACACACCAATTTTTTTGTATGATTTTATTTTCCTCATTCACTAATTTCCCCCTTTACGATTATCTAGTAAAAAATCACATGCCTATTAATTGTCTCGTTTCATTTCTGATTCATGCCAGGATCCTAAAACCCATTTTGACAATAGATTGACCAACAGGAAAAAGACAATCCCTAAAATACTCGCAGAAATTCCACAGGCAAATAAGTAGGCTGTTTCCATGCGACTAGAGGCAACGGTAATCGCATAGCCTAACCCACCGTCTCCACCGCCAATGCCTGCAATATACTCCCCGACAATGGCACCAACCACAGCAAGGGTACAGGAGATTTTCAGCCCTGCCATAATATAAGGGAGGGCAAAAGGAATGCGGACCTTCCACATAATTTTCCATTTAGACGCTTGGTACAAGGTTAGTAGATTAATCATTCCTCGATCCGTTGCATTTAAACCCACTAAGGTATTCGACAGCATTGGAAAAAATCCAATCGTAAAGGCAATAATGACAATCGCATTTGTTCCAGATCCGAACCAGATAACAATGATCGGGGCAATCGCGACAATCGGAATCGTCTGGAGAAGAATGGCGTAAGGATACAAGCTTCTTTCCAGCATTTTCGAACTAGCCATTAATATTGCTGCAATGACTCCCCCAATCACACTAAAAATAAATCCAATGATAGAAGCAGTAATCGTTTTAGTCACTGCATTTCGCAAGTTCTCCCAGTTCTCTAGTGAAGCTTGAAGAATATCTGTTGGTTTCGGCAATAGATAGGGTGGTATTTGAAATAGCACGGTACCGTATTGCCAAAGGAGCATAAACAATACAAATACAATCAAAGGGGGAATCCAAACGCTAAACGCTTTCGTCCATTTTTTATCCGTTTTTATTCCTATTATCTGCACTTCCGTAACCTTTTGTGATGCTTGTTCCATAATATCCCTCCTTTTAAATTATCTCTGATTCTTGTTTCACCGGAATCTTACCTGGATTTAGTAAATCGAAAGGATCATTTTCTCGTTTCTTCATTAAGATTTTTTCCATTTTCAGATTATAACCGCCAAATCCAAGTAAGTACGTATGGGGATCATTAATTTCCACTTCTATCGTTCGGCAGAAATCAATAATTTCATATAATCTTTCTTTTGACTGATAGAGTATGACTGGTAAGGAGGCAGGAGTAATTTTTCCTTTTATCTTGATATACTCAAAGTGAAATTGAATCTCCTCTCCAAATTCAGCCCTCAATGTATCCATCTGTTCAAAAATACGATCAACTTTAAATCTAGCTTGAAGGTATGTCATATTCTCACCATGTTTATGAGCCCAAAGGGTTGCATGATTCCATGTAAAATCAGATACCTTTAAACCTTTATGATAGTTGTTAGCAGGTATCATTAAATCTGTACTTCCTTTATATTTATCTACTAAGCTTTGTAATGCATCCAAACAGGACTCTTCTATTTCTAGCATCGTAATAGATTTCTCCTCATGAAGAACGTCTTTTAATGAATGAAAGTGAGAAGGAATCGGCCATTCACACACAGATACGAGACGTTTTGTTATCTCTTCCTTATGGGCTAACTCATCCCCAAATTTCACCGCCTCTTTAAAGGTCGGGAAGGAAATGATGTGCTGGGTCCACTCTTGCTTCTCCTCCACTGGTAAAATAGCTTCTAACACAATTCCGGTTGTCCCGTAATTATGTATATAATCTTCTATTTCCTCTCCTACTACCTCAAAGATTCTCGGCTCGCCTTCAAAAGTCATCACCGTCACACCTAGAATATTGCCATCCCATAAATTACCCCACCGAATGGAACCAATTCCACCCGAACCTCCGCACAAGAAACCACCTACTGTCGCAGTCATAAAAGTGCTTGGATAAATCCTTAGTTCTTTTCCTTGTTTTCGTAATTTTTTTTCTAATGCGCCAAGACGCATTCCCGCCTGTACTTTGACGGTATCTTCTTTTAAATCTAGTAATTTATCCATTTTCGTTAAATCAAGCACAATTCCACCTTTTAAAGGAATTGCCTGTCCATAGTTACCTGTTCCTGCTCCCCTAATCGTTACAGGTACTTTATTTTCGACTGCAAAAGTTACCAACCCTTGTATCTCTTCTATCGATGTCGGTTTTACTACACAATCAGCTACTTTATCTTTTAATTCTTCGAATAGTACGGGCGAATACCAGTAATAATCCTTAGACAATCGTTCTCTTAAGTTATCACTTACAATGACCTTCTCTTCTCCCACTAACTCTATTAATTTATCTAACCACATAAAAATCACCACCTATTAAAATTGTAAATAATGAGAAACCTTTGCTGCTATATCACTAAAATGATGGGAAGTTCTTAATTCAGCATTTCTCGGAAAGGGTAAGTCCACTTCGACTGTATTTTCTATCTTTCCTGGACTAGGGGTCATTACGGCAATTTTCGTTGATAAATATACGGCTTCAAATACATTATGGGTAATGAATAGAACGGTCATTTTTTCCTTTTCCCATATTTTTAATAACTCTGCTTGCAAGTTTTGTCTCGTTATCTCATCTAATGCGCCAAAGGGCTCATCCATTAATAGTAATTTTGGTTTCGCCACAAGCGCCCTGGCAATCGATACCCTCATTTTCATGCCGCCAGATAATTCCCTTGGCAAAGCTTTGCGGAAATCCTTTAATCCTACTAATTCCAACACTTTTTCTGCCATTTCCTCTTTTCGCTTTTTAGGGATTTGCTGGAATTCGAGTGGAAGCAAAATATTGTCCATTACATTTCTCCAAGGTAATAAGGTAGCATCTTGAAAAACGAAGGATACATCTGTGCTCTGTTTTTGAGCTTGACGAGGGCTCTTCCCTAGAATCGTTAGTTCTCCATCTGTATGTTCAATCAACCCGGAAATCATCTTAAAAATCGTTGATTTTCCACAGCCTGATGGACCAACAAAGGATACAAACTCTCCCTGTTCAATATCGAGACTGACATTTTGAACGGCTGTTTTCCCATTTGGATAAATCTTATTAACATTTTGGAGATGAACAATCGTTTCATTTAAAGGATGCAGCTTTTGTCCTTCCATCACATTGGTATTTTGCATACAGAACATCCTCCTGAGTTTTCGAATTATATTATGCTTTTGACTGTACGAAGATCGAAATGAATCATTTCCTTAATAGCACCGGCAAAGCTTTCACTAACTAATTGGAGAATCTGTTCCCCTTTTTCAATGGTCGCACTAGCAGCATCTCCCGCAATTCCTGTTTCCGATATATCCTTCATCACCCACGCAAAGTAACTGTTTCCTTTCAAATATAAATGCTGTGTATCTTCAGGTAAGTGGACAAACTCTGTTGGACTAAGTTCCATATCCACCCATGCTTCTTTTAACGCTAACACCATGGACGTTTCGACCTCGCCTCCATGAATCCCATACTTTTGTTCCTTATCAGAAATAAGGGAATGTAGGACCGAATAATCAGGGTTTAGTCGAAAGACATTCATCCCTGTTTCAATCCGTACTTCTCTTGCCATCATATTTAGAAGATCATGATTCCCTCCATGCGTATTGAACAGAAGCAATTTTTTAAACCCACTTTCCTTTACACTTTTCGCAATATCACGAATGACAGCCTGTAAAGTGTCTGCTGACAATGTTATTGTTCCTGACATTCCTAAATGCTCTGTACTCTTTCCATATGGTAAGGATGGTAAAATCCAAACATCCTCATCTGGGATTAAATTTAATGCTTCCACTAACAGCCCTTCGCCTATTAAAGTATCTGTATAAACAGGCAAGTGTGGTCCATGCTGTTCTACTGCACCGATCGGCAAAATAACAAGTGCGTTTTCCTTATCTAATTCCTTAATTTCTTTGGACGTCAATCTAGGTAAGAACCTTTTTTCAAAAGCATGACCGCTATATCTACCATGTAACATCTTTTCCCATCTCCCTTTAAGAAACCTATGAATTTTCGTACCCCTCATCCCAAAATCAACTTTTTATGCCACACCATTACGACTGATGTTATATTTACTAACATAAACATAATATTTATATTAGTGGTTACTTTGCAAATATACATTAGCAGTTTCGTAGATATTTTCATAATATTTTGTATACTTTGAACAAATTTGAATATTCAATAAATTACAAGCAAAATCAAAAGGATTTTTTATCTCCGCTTCCGCTAGTCTTAATACTTCTAAAATTTTGGTCAAATAAGAAGATAAGCCAGGGAGAAAGGGAAACAGGGGATGCTTTTAGCGACTACGAGGTTCTTTCTAATACTTCTTCTTTATAAACCAATCTTATAAAACAAACATTGTATGGATGAGTGTATTAGGGGTTAGAATATGAATTTTACGTTTCTCGGGATGGAACCAATATCCTTCAAATCTGATACGATTGATTTGGAAAGAAAAAAGAACCATGAAAAATGGTTCCTTTTCCTTGCCCTCACCTGCTTGGCGCTGGATACCAATATCAAACCGAAAGATCAATTGATTTCCCTAATGTAGGATGTGGGGCTTCTAGCATTTTTAGTAATTGATCATTATTCTGTTCAGCTGTATCCATTGCCTTTTTTGTTAAAGCTATGCCGACATTTTGCGATAAGCTTGCTTGCTTCATTCCTATTGATAATGCAGCAATATCCATTTTTTTCACCACCTCTTCTTGTTATCGGCTGCCAGACATAACTGTAAACAAATTTTTACCAATCTATTACTTAGAGCTTGGTAATACCTTAATTGCTTATAGCAAAAATCTCCTTTTGCGGTATGTTTCTCTATCTTTATTTCTATTTATCTCCAATCTTCTTGCCATTAATTAAACGGCCGAACCGTCCCTCTGAATCTGTTATATTGTCACAGGCTCTAATTTCATTATTGCGCCAAAATATTGGGAAGCGGTAGTAAAGGTGATAAACGCAATAAGCTCACTGATTTCCGCTTCTGAAAGATACTCTTTCAATATATTGAATTGGGCATCTGAAATGTCCCCTTTTTGCTTCAAAAAGACTTCTGCAAACCCTACTGCAATCGACGTTTTTTCATCGAACAAGTGAGATTCAGGTTTTCCCTTTGCCTTGCAATATTCACACCCATTGCTTTGTGCTAATGTTCTTCTTACTTGTTCTTTTAGATGGGATGATAGATTCAAATCTTTTTCTAACACATCTCCTAATTGATTCCATCCATTTAAGACATCTACATTATATCCTAAGAGTCTTTGAAAAGGTGTTTCACCGTTTTTTGATTCATTAATTCTTGCCATCCTTACTACCTCCTTGTAGAATTAATTTTACTGGAGATTATAAAAGGTTCCCATTAAAAATGATACATTTTTTATAGATACACTTTACAAACTTAACAAATATGGAGGTTTTTTATTAAAAATGAAAATAGATTCAATTGATAAGAAAATAATCGATGAATTAAACCAAAATAGTCGATTATCGATGAGTGAACTTGGAAGAAGAATTAATTTATCTTCTCCGTCTGTAACAGAACGCGTAAGGCAAATGGAGTCATTTGGAATAATCAAAAGGTATACTTTAGAAGTGGATTACAGTAAACTTGGACTTCCTATTCAATGTATTATTGAAGCAACCGTCAAAAATGGCGATTATAATTCTTTTAAAAGGTATATTGAGGAGCAGCCAAATGTAGAGTTTTGTTACAGAATTGCTGGAAATGCCTGCTATATGCTAAAAATGCAATTCGATACATTTGCCAAAGCAGAACAATTTATTGAAGATATAAACCCCTTTGCTCACACTGTAACACATTTTATTTTTTCAAAGGTGGATACAAATTTAAAGATTGATTCAGACTGATTTTATTTAGATTTTGTTTAATGAGATACCCCCTTAAAATGGATAAAAGTGTTTATTTTATATGGAGCGGTAAGAACGCACTTGTTATTGAGGAGATTTGTCCGTTATTCCCGCACGATTAGAAAAAGGAAGGTTTCTCCCATATGGTGACCTTCCTTCTTCTTATTAGTATTTTTAATCAATAGTTGAATTTCTTCCGTTGTATAAACGGCAAATTAAGGAAGCGCTTCCAACAAACATCGCTACTGCCATCTAGCTAGTGTCGTCCGCCCCCCAGAAAACACAGTACTTTTTATTCTGAATAACGCTGATTAAACAGCCGTAATGACAACTTGCTTTTCACTTACTGTCCTTTCCTTTATCGTATCAATTTGTTTATAATCTGCACTGTTTGTAATAATAACAGGAGTAATCAGATTGTATCCTTCTTCTCTAATTTTTTCCATATCAAATTCTAATAACAAGTCACCAGCACTCACTTTATCTCCTTGTTTTACATGTGCTGTGAAGTATTTACCCTCCAGCTTGACTGTATCCATTCCAATATGAATTAAGATTTCTGCCCCATTGTCAGATGTAATTCCGATGGCATGCTTTGTTTTGAAAAGAGTCGTAACAATACCGTTTACTGGAGATACAGTCCGCCCTGCTGAAGGGATAATGCCAACGGAGGACAGAGCCTGTTTTTTTCTCTTAATATATTTCATGGACGTTTTTTATAAAAAATTTGATCATTTTCTGTTTGTGTTGTTAAACAATCGCGCCATTAATGGAGTAAAATACTCACCTATAATTGGTCCATCATATAGAGTATTGTGTCTCTTATTTTTTCTGAGGATCCTTTTTCTAATAACGTCATATATGCCTCATAGCTGTCACTCGCATAGTAGCCTTCTGGGACTATATATCCTATGTAGTCGTTAGTGTTACCAGCTATGAATACTGGTACTCCGTTGTAGTTATTAGTTATTTCTGTTCCAGTTTCATTAAATATTTCTCCAGGTATTGATACAAATAAGATCTCACCCAGCTTTAATACTTGTATTTCGGTAGAAATGGTTAATGAATTTTCTAACGCTCCTGATTTCTTGATTAATGCAGAAACACCTTCAATCTCTGATTCTATCTTTCTTAAATAGGCACAGTTATTTCCAGCTGTTACTTTTTGGATTTTATGTCTTTGTTTAAGTTCGTGCAATTTATGCTGCAGTTGTGCAGAATCTTCTATGTTGCGAAGGGCCAAATCTACTTTCTCTATTTTAGAACTTATGGTATCAACCTTGATTTGTTTTTTGTGAATTAATAATTCCAGTACCGCTGCTGATAATACTGTTCCTACCCTTCTTACTTCATAAAAACTTGCCTCTTTTCTTGTAAAACGTGTACTAATATCACCTGACGGACCATTTATAAATAATGCAATTTCTACATTATTTTCATTTTCTAAATTAGAGCTAGTTACTCCAGGGAAATCAGCACTAATTAGGAGGTTGTCTCTATTCATTATCGTTGGATGGCATGCAAAGTGATACACTATAATCTTTTTGTTCGTTCTGCAATATTCAAATTCTATTACTTTTAAAATTGAGGAATATTCTATTTCAGATGATATCCTATTAGCAGCAATGCCGCTGACTTCCCCCTCACAAATACTAACTTTACATTCTTCTAAATTTTCCAATGCTAGTTTAACAGCCTCAACAATTTTTTTATGTTGTTCATTTACAAGTATTCTATCGTATGGCATCCATAAATCAGGAAATGCTCTCCAGATGGGAGATGTTTCCTGAATAGTCCCCCCTGGACCAGAATGAGTATGCGTAGCGTGAAGGAAGATACATTCTTTTGAAACATTCGTTTGGTCTGAAATTTTTTTGCGAAGTTCGACTGTATAGTTTTGATCTATACAAATCAAATCTAAGCTAACTAGAATTATAAAAGTCTGTTGAGATCTGATTGCAACAATTCGTGCATAAATTGGATCATGAATTCCCTTAGATTGTCTTGTAGCCATATAACCTGCTAAAAGCTTACTTTCAGTAGGTGTGATATCAACTTTAGCTGATCCACAATAAATATTCATTTTATCACCTTATTCATTATAAAATACCAATCTATTTACCCAATACACAAAAAATAATCATTCCCATTAAAATTTTGATTGCACTAAAACCTTACTTAATTAATAGGAAACTAATAACTGTAATAGCTAAGGGATGTAAGCTAGGTAAAATCCAATCAAAGATTTCCTGGAACTTTATTTCTGCACCTCCCACTTTTAGTACATAAGGAGTGGCTAATTGTACAAGTTGCGGGATTAAACCACCAATGACTACAATCCCTAACATCGTTGCCATTGCAATATATCTTTGAACACATATAATTGTAAAAATTGAAAAGTACTGCATATAGACAGAATTATTACCATCTGAGCTCCTTGTAAGATATTAACTGGATACTAGCTTTTTGAATGGCAGTTATTGTAAAGGGATCAGTTAATATACCTAATTCCTTTATTCTTTGTATATTATAAGAACTGTGATTTAAAAGTTGTTGATCAACAAAACCAGGATGACACATCATTTCTAAAGGGGTCACACTTGCACGCTCAAAAATATCCAATAAAGTTTCATAAGAAGCATTATCATCATGGAATTTAGAACAAAACTCTAGAGTGTTTATCGCTGAATCATCCTTATTTAATTGACGTATTGGCAGCCGGTACTCTTCAGCCAAAACTTTTACAATCGAAGAAACTGGCTCTGTGCCGTGTAAATTATGATGAGTATCTATGTGAGTAGGATTCAATCCAAAAGTGTAAAATTCGTTAATTTGTGCCCTAAGTTCTTTTTCTATCTCAATTACATTTGCCTTGTTTAAAACTTCTTTCTTGCTATGGAAATATCCCTTTTGATTGACTAGTGATGGAACATTTTGATGAATAGGTTTACCTGCCGTTAGGTTGAGGTGAACTCCAACACCCAAAGAAGGATATTTTTTGGCTAGGCTTGAGGCATGTTTCGCTGCCGGCATGTTCACCATTAGCGTTGTTGATGTAACAATTCCACTTACATGTGCATCAATAATTCCGTAATTTACTCCTTTTGAAAGACCAAAGTCATCAGCATTTACTATTAAATATGGCATGATGAGTTTCTCTCCGCTCTAGAAGGGAAATTTTTGGCTAAATGCCACGCTCCCCATAAACCGCTCTGTCCGCTAAGTGCAGCCAATTTAAGATCCAGATGACCCCTGTGAATTTTGAACAAGCGTTGATTCATTTCATTTTCTATTAATGGAATTAATAGTTTTGACTGATTATTCATAATTCCGCCTCCTAAAATTATCGCGTCAGGGTTGAAAATTTGTATTATATTTGCCAAACCAATCCCTAAATATCGGCAAGTTTGTTGGATGATAGAAAAACAGGCTTGATCTCCCAACCTAACTGCCTCAAAAACCATTTCAGCAGTAACCGAATTCTTACCGGCAAGTTCTAATAATACTTCAGATTGCTCTTGAATCAATAATTGCTCCCCTTTTTTTGCAATAGATGTTCCAGAAGCCAAAGCTTCTAGGCAACCGAAATTCCCACAGGAGCATGGTGGTCCGTCTGGTGATACCGTCATATGGCCGATTTCGCCCGCAAGATCTTGTTTTCCATAATATAGTTTTTCATCTATAATGATTGCACCTCCAATACCTGTACTGACTGTCAAATATATTTGATTCTTATAGCCTTTTCCTGCTCGATAAATCGCTTCTGCAATACCAGCAGCGTTAGCGTCATCATCTATGATTATTGAGCCTTTTTCTTAGTTCTTCCACAATCTTAAAATTGGACCACTTTAAATTTCCTGTGAAATGAATAACTCCATTTTCTCGATTTAACGGACCCGGGACACTTATACCGACCGAGTTTAACCTTCCATATTTATGGTCCGTTTCAGCTATTAATGAATCGAATTCTTTCATAAGAATATCTATCAGCATTTGTGGTGATTCTATAGTTTTAGACATCAACTGACGTGTGCCAATAATTTTTTCATTAGTGGCTATTCCAATTAGGGTTTTAGTTCCTCCAATATCCACTAATCCATACAAACCACTCATTTTATCACCTTTTCTACATCTTTTCTGAACCATCTGAACTAATAATTTTACTAACATCCTGTACAAGGTTTTGCGTTTTTCTTTTTTAGGACTAATCCTAAAATGAAACCAACTAAGATATAGACCAAAACTAGTATCAATACCAAATTATATGGCCAGTCCGGAAACGGAAAAATGGAGCCATAGATCGGCAATAACATAACGAGAGCACCAATTATTTAGTGTTTATACCAACCCTAAATTGGTACGAACCAATTTACATAAATTTTATATTTACCTGATATTTTTGTCAATTTAATTTTAAAAAAATACGAATCCCTTATTTTGGATTCGTATTCATAGTCTAGCTATAAATTTCAGTATTTATTTCATATCTGTCTCCCCTATATACTGAATGAGCAACCTCGAAAATTTCGTTATTTTGATCAAAGGTTATCTGTTTAAAATGAAAGACGGGTACAGAGTAGTTTATTTCAAGTAATTCTGATTCCTGAGGAGTAGGCATTCTTACCTCGATTTTTTGTTGAGCCTTTGTAATCTTTATACTGTATTCATCCTCTAAGATTCGATATAGCGATTCGTTCTCGAAGTTTCTACTTTCAAGATTATTAAACTTTTCAATCGGCAGCATTATTGTTTCAATTGCTAAAGGATACAAATCTGCCAATCTTAAACGCTTCAGCATAAGAATCTTTCCCTCAGATTTTAAATCAGCAATCATGTTTGCAGGAGGTTCTACAATTATTGTTTTCTCTAGAACCTTGGATCCGGGCAACAGCCCTCGCGCTCTCATGTCCTC
This sequence comes from Niallia sp. FSL K6-0212, assembly GCF_038007605.1. Classification (NCBI taxonomy): domain Bacteria; kingdom Bacillati; phylum Bacillota; class Bacilli; order Caryophanales; family Bacillaceae; genus Niallia; species Niallia sp. FSL K6-0212. The sequence continues at coordinate 656,774 of NZ_JBBOXL010000001.1, forward strand.
ACTAAAGCTCTTTAAACGCCTACCTTGTGGAATTTTAGATTCAGCTACATATGTCCCGCTGCCGTGTCGTCTTATGAGAATATATTCATTGACCAATTCTGAAATAGCTTGCCTCACCGTCATACGACTCATTTCGAATAATTCTGCAAGTTCTCTTTCAGGTGGTAACACATCACCCGGTTTCAACTCCCCTCTTTCAATTTTTTGTATAATTTCCTTTTTCAGTTGTTTATATAAAGGGGTTTTTTTATTGTTCATGTTTCACATTCCTTTTATTTAAGATTATTCTATTGACATTATATACATATTTTTATAATAATTAAAGAGAATTGGTATATATCAATTTATAAAGGAGGTATAAATTCGAATTATGGTGTAAATCTTTATGGATATGATTCATTAGATTTAAACAACTTAAAGGACGTACTGCATTACTTTTTAGGGTTTGATTAAATTGACTAAATAAACATACGGAGTGATTGATGTGAAAACAGCTATTATATTGGCTGCAGGTAAAGGAAAAAAAATGTGGCCATATAATGATTATTGGCCTAAGGCAGCATTACCAGTAGCTAACCAAGGAAATATCGTTCATCTCGTAAACCATCTTAAGAGCTTGTCTTTTGACCGGATTATTATTGTGACTAGTTATCTAGGACGCAGAATTAAATCTCTTGTTTGCGATTTTGAAGGAGTTGAAACTATTGAACTCTCGGTAACTGAGGGGACTGCAGATAGTTTAGAAAAAGTAGTGTCCCTCGTTAACGACGAACATTTGTTGATCATGTATGGAGATATCTTTATTACTCTAGAGAGATTAACTAGTTTTGTTGATGCCTATCAAAAAGAACTTAATACTGTAGATACACTCATTTTATCTAAACCTATAACAAATGAATTTGCACCTGATTGGTTTGGAATTTCCAAAGGGACCGGAAACAGTGTTCAGAATATTTATGGTCACCCTCGTCCTCATTATGTACAAGAGCGACTCATAGGCGTCTTTGCTCTAAGTACAAAAGCGTTGAAGAGAATGTTGCACCATAACCCAGGTTTCATGAAAAATGTACCGACAGGAGTTATGCCACAACACGAGATGGAATTTGAGCAAAGTCTACAATGGTTAGTAGAAGAAGGATATACGGTTTCATCCTATCCTATCACAGATGGAGTAATTGATATAGATAAGCCTTGGCACCTAATGCAAGCTAATCAGCTGGCGCTATCGGTTATGACAAATAAACTTCAACATAATGATATTCCTGAGACTTGTAATATCCATCCGACAGCTGATATTCAAGGATGTATAAAGCTTGGAGAACATGTGGAAATAGGAAAATATGTAACGATAAAAGGAAATGCGATTATTGGAGATCATACAAAAATTGAAAATGGTGTAACTATAGAAGGAAACGTAGTAATAGGTTCTCATTGTCGCATAGAAAACTTTTGTAGGATAGGTCCTGATAGCGTCATTGGGAGTAAAAATCGCATTGGACATTGTGCAGAATTTAGCGGTATTACCTTTGATAACGTCAGTTTTATACATTTTGGTGAAGTGTTCGGAATCATAGGTGAATCAACAGATATCGCTGCTGGAGTCACAGTAGGTATTACTCGTTTCGATGATCTGCCTCAAACTCAAAAGGTGAATGGTAGAAGAGAAATTCCTGAGAAATTTGGAAATGCTGTTTATTTTGGTGACTTTACTCGGACCGGTATTTTGAGTCTATATATGCCGGGAACTAAAGTAGGCAGTAATTGCGTTATCGGATCAGGTGTTGCAGTGGAGAAAGATATACCATCTAAGACGTTATTGTATGCCCAACAAACTCTAATTGAAAAAGGATGGGACACTCATCGTTATGGATGGTAAAGCTTAAAAGCTATCATAGTAATAAATTCAAAATAAAAACTTTTAATGGAGGAAGAACAATGGGATCATTATTTGCGGATTATAGTAAATTCTTTAACAATATTTTAATGGAAGTTCAAGAAACACAAGAAGAATCCATTATAGAAGGTGCTAACCTCATCTCACAAGCTGTTAAGTCGGGTGGAAGATTTTATGTATTCGGTTCTGGGCACTCTCATATGATTGCCGAAGAGATTTATAATCGTGCAGGTGGACTTGCCTTAGTCACAGCTATTTTACCTCCAGAGTTAATGTTGCATGAACGCCCAAATAAAAGCACCTATCTTGAAAGAATCGAAGGACTTGCGAAGTCGTACTTAAATTTACATGAAGTATCAGACAAAGATGTAATTATGATTGTATCAAACTCAGGAAGAAATACTGTACCCGTTGAAATGGCTATAGAGGCAAGGAAAAAGGGAGCAAAGGTCATTGCTATGACGAGCATTAAACATTCTCAAAGTGTAACTTCAAGACACCAGAGCGGAAAAAAACTTTATGAACTTGCTGATGTAGTACTCGATAATGGCGCTGTTATCGGTGATGCTGGTTTCCGGATCTCAAACTCTGACATTTATTCTGGAGCTACTTCAGATGCCGTTGGATGCTTCCTTGCTCAAGCTCTCATCGTTGAATCTCTAAAGCTTTTAATAGAAGCTGGTATTACCCCTCCAGTATTTAAGAGTTCAAATGTGGATGGGGCTGATCAATTTAATGATGAGATATTTTCAAATTATGTGAAATGGTAAGTAATCCATAATTTGTGTTTCCTTATTACGCTATTAAAAATAAACCAAGAAAAGGAAGAGAGTGCCAAAAGTCTGACTTTTGAGCACTCTCTCTTATTACTTTTCCCTCTCATTACAGCAAACCAAAAATCCCAAAGCTTGAAGTCTTTTGAATCCTTTCTGAAAAGATTGAAACCAGCTTCCGATATATCTTTATAGTCATTATTCTCAATCAGATTTAAAGCCTCTTCAATAATAAAAAGTACAACTTCTAAACTTTTCTGAACTTGTTTGTAGTTCCCCACTTACAGGTATACCTAATCACCACATATTAAAGATATTTTTTCTGAATTACTGCATCTTTAATTACCTCTTTGGTTTCTACAATACCATCAGGCAATTCCCAACCTCTTCTGGGCTCCTTCTTTTACAAAACCAATTCTTTCTTCGAAAAACTGCCAAGAAAGCACAATAAGCCTTATTTCATTGAATGGCTCTTCGGAATATACTGAAGTTTTTTACAACAACAGCATAAATAAGAAATCAAATTACTGTAACAAAAACAACCAGTTTTGCTACGGGTGGTAGTGGCATACTTTTAGACTATCTAACTCGTATAAAATAATTAAGAATGTGAGCGGGACAATCAATAACAAGATGAATAGTGGAACAAAAAAGCTTTTTACCACCGCTGGCATTACCTTTTACTAACCATTTTTTTACTTTTTCCGCAAAATAGGTTGCTAAGATAATCGGAATAACACTAGATGTATAAGTCATTAGAACAACGGGAATTCCTAAAAATTCGATTTGAATTGGTGATTCAAATAGTGTTCCTTGAAAAACTGTCATAATTGAATCAAGCGCTTTGATATCCACAAGAGTTAGGTGTACCAAAGCTGTAGCGATAGCCATCCCTAACATAGGTGTTCCGCCAAATTTTTTCATTGCCGTATAACCTAAGAAGATTGGCAAAAATACGAAGAAACCATCGCCTATCGCATTTTAATAAGGCATAGATTCCATAGGTAGACTCCATTGTGCCTGTCTGAGCATTTACTAGTACATTACTGATCCAGCCAAATGCCACGAATAATGCATTAAAACCTTTGATAATACCTGTGGCAGCTAGCAAACCTAAAACTGGGGAGAAAATATTTGAAATAATATCAATAAAGCGATTGAGAAGTTGTCGTTTGTGAATAACGATCAGATAGTTTCTTTTTATGTGACTGAAACACTTCTTCTAGTGGAATATTGTACTTGTTGGCAATTACTATTAAATTACCTAGCACATCACCTAGTTCTTCCGTTAACTCCTGTTTATTTTCCTCATATGAGCCTACTACTTCATCTGGCCTGTCTCTACCAATTTCAAGAGCTCTTATAGCGCGTGCTACCTCACCTGTTTCTTCTGCTAAAAAGCCAATTCTAATAAATATGTCTAGATCAGACCAGCCTCTGCCTTCATAATAATCCTTTACCCATTGCTGAAATTCCGTTACATTCATACTCATCTAACCTCCAATTCAATTATAAGTTTATCAAAAATAATGAAAATTTTTTATGGTTTTAATAGGATATTTTCTAGGAGAATTCATTATTTTAAAAGGAATTACAATAATAAATAAGATTCCTTTTTATTAAAAATTTATAATTTCGCTTATCCATTTTTGAACCATTTTTTCTCTATCTTCGTAGTTGGGTATTTTATCAAGCGATATTTTAAACGACTGAAAATTTTCAGGTAAATGATAAACCTTTCTTCTTAATTTCTCATTATCAGGTGATTCATAATCTATTAGTATAATTTCTTTATTGTCAATTGTAACGAACGATCGTGCAGTATATTCTATATTATTAATATGTATATAGTAATGTCCTCTGTGATTCGGCCTGCAATATAGATGACATCCATTAAACTTTGTAAATTCTTCTTTAAATCTTTCAAACTGCTTATCTATTATATAAAACTCTTCTAGATAATATAGGTTTTCTATATGTTTCTCTTTATTAATGTCAAAAGTATCTATGATTAATTTTACATCTGGATTCTTAGGAATATTTTTGTTGATTTTATCATATCCAAGGTTCCTAAATGGCATTAACATTTCTTTGACTAAAGTATCTATTCTTTCATGTTCTAAGTCAGAACCATAGTTCAATAAAAAAATGGTTTTCAACTATTTAAGCCCCCATTTTATTTGTATTCGTTACATAACTTTAATGTTTGCTTGCTTACATATATTACTGACTGATTGCATTTACTTTAGCTATATATACTGCAAAAGTACTATTTTATTTAAAGGTATAATTTCATTCTGAATGGTATTGAGTGTAAAACCAAGTGTATATTCTTTCACAAGTAGTCAGCTGTATTTCAAAAAGCATTTAGAATAAAATGGGAATCAATAGAACAAAAGGAAAGCAGAAGCCCCCCTGCTTTCTTACTCATTCACTCAAAATATTGTAAACAGGGGAATTTGGTTTCAAGTCAAAGTCATGCTTTAAGGGATTCTTATATTTTGGATCAATATACATGGATTGCTTATCACTGTTGGAGGCTTCTTTAAAATCTATAAAATCTGTATATTCTTCTCCTTTCCAGATCCATCTTCCCTGTTTGTTCTCTTCTTTATGATAAATATTTTTCACTAGTCGATTATCTACATTTTTTTGAAATTCATTAACGATAAATAACTGTGAAGAACTAGTTGTCATGATATTTTGTTGGATGGTATTCTTTTTGGTATCATATTGCAGAAGCAGCTGTCCCCCCTCTAACCCCTTTGTATCATTTTGATAGAGAATATTTTTTGCAATAATAGTGTTGGTAGTACCGCCACGCTCTTCGTCATATCCCCCAATAGATATACCGGTATAAACATTTTCATAAACTATGTTGTGGGTAATCTCAATATTATCTGCATACTTCTTTCGATGCTCAGATGTTGCCTCAATCCCAAGGTCATTAAGATAAACCGTATTAGCTTTCACTTTTATATTTTTGCCGCCATCTACATATATCCCCGCTGCACTATAATCATCTCCATAAGCGGGATTACCAAATGAAGAATTATTATATACTATATTATTTCTGATTATTCCATTACGGGTGAAATCATCCTTTTTTCCCGTTCCTTCGTATCCAATTAGATCAATGCCAATATTATCATTATTACGAACTGTATTCCCTTCAATGATAAATCCGTCTATATTACCATTTAAGACAAGTGCTTCACTTGCTCCAAGCTTTAAATCTTGGACCACATTATTGCGAATGACAATATTCTTCATTCCCTCTGTTCCATAAACTGCTATTCCATGTGCATTCCCATCCTCGTTCAGGGTGCTGATTTTTCTTACTACATTGTTCTCTATCACAATATGGCTGCTTGACCCTGCTATATATATTCCCATTACTGTTTCATCAGCAAGACTAGTAGATAAGTCTTCCATTATTAATCCTTTAATAGAAACATAATTTTTATTCTGAATGGTTATGAGAGATGTCTCCTCTTCTTTTTCTGCCTTCTCCACACCGCTAATTATTACTTCCTCTTGATCATAGGCTTGAAAGACAATCGGAAGTTCTTTTTTGCCGCTATGTTTAACCGTGAGCGGTTCTTTGTAAATCCCCTCACGTATATAAACAGTTGTTCCTGCTACCGCTTTATCTGTCGCCTTTTTTAATGTTTGAAAGGGATGTTCCTTACTTCCATCATTTCGATCATTTCCTGTTGGTGAAACATAAAGAGATTGGATTCCAGTTTCTTGCTCCTGGTTTATTTTGGGTTCTGTCTCTCTATCCTCTGTTTTTCCTCTCCAATCGATAAACCCATAAATTATGACAACAAGTATTACAATCGCAATTAAGATTACTACTTCTTTTTTCAAATTTATTATCCCCTCATCTAATTTATTCTTAATTAATGGTACTCTAGCAGTTATTATACTGCAAGACTTGCCTACCGAAGCACATTCTACTTTTAGAAAATCACAGCAAAAAAACCCCCATCTATTTGAAAATAGATAGGGATTTATTTTACAAAGAACTATTAGTACAATTTTTGTATTGCCTGCGCCTACTTAAAACTATCTAGAAATTTACTCGCCTCACTGTTAAATTTCCACGTTACTCCATACTTATCCACTACCATTCCGAAACTTGCTGACCATGGTGTAGAAGCTAACGGCATGATTACAGTACCATCTTCTGCAAGCTTTTCAAATATTTGCTGATTCCTATTTTGATCTGCATCAATAATACTGATTAAGACGGTATTCCCTTTTACGATTTCGCCCGTCATAACTTGCATAAAAGGCAGGACGTCAGAAATCATTAGAATATTCCCTGAAAACTCAATACGAGATTCCATAATCATGTTTTGCTCTTCTTCCGTTAATGGAGCATTAGGATCTTGACCAAAAGCGCCAAATCTCACCTTTTTTACATTTGTTGCATGTAATGCCTTTTCATAGAAGTCTATCGCTTCTTCTGCTTTTCCATCGAATTGTAAATAACCTATTGCTTTCATATTTAATTCCTCCTTTTTATATTTAAAGTATAATAGGACATAAGCGACAACTATATGTCGTATATAGGAGGAGAAAATGAAAAAAATTGAGCGACTTATTTCAATAGTAATGATCTTATTACAAAAAGAAGTTGTTTCCGCATCAGAATTTAGTCGACTTTTTCATGTAACGAAACGAACGATTCAACGTGATATGGAAGCATTAAGCTATGCAAACATCCCTATTTATGCGAAATATGGTGCTGAAGGTGGATATGCACTAATGGATGAGTATAAATTCGATAAACGATTACTAAATCAGAATGATATTGAAAATATACTCGTAGCTTTAGGTGGCTTTGAGCAGCTGATTACAAATCAAGAAATTCAAACGACTATTCTAAAAATCAAAGGAATGACCAGTGCAAATATATCTCCAAAATTGGATGTAACTTTTTATGATTGGAAAGGAAGAAGTCAAATAGATGAAGATGTTTTATTAATAAAACAAGCAATGGAAAATAACTGGTTAGTAAAATTTGAGTATGTAGACTCAATAGGAAATATAACTTCCAGAGTTGTAGAACCTTATAAGATGCATTTGCGAGAAATGCATTGGTACCTTTTTGGTTATAGTTTAGAACGGGAAGATTATCGAACCTTTAAATTGACGAGGATGACTAATATCAACAAAGGCGGTTTTTTTATACCGAGAACTGATAAGGTATTGGAAGCAGAAAAGCAACATAATGAACAACAAGATTTAGTTAATGTACAGCTATTGATAGACGTTGCAGTCAGAGATCAATTTATCGAGAGATATGGCAAGAACGCTGTTAACAAGAGGAACTCAGAAAGTTATCTTGCCACTATTGAATTGCCTATGAATCCATTTGCCTACCAGTTTTTAGCGGGATTCGGTAATAAGGTGAAAATTATAAAGCCTAAAGCTTTTATTGCTGAATACTTAAATTTTTTGGAGGATACAGTGAAGCTTTATAAGTAAAGTTGATGTTAACCATCATTTTCAGTTCCTTAATAATTGCTTAAAAAAACTGGATCAATACTTTTATTATTATTGATGATTAAGTTTAACAGAAAAAAACTCCAATAAGTCATAAAATCCTTTAGAAAAAGGGAATCCAGAGCCTTCCCTCTGATTCCCTTCTCCCCCCTCACAACCGTTGCAATCGAAGTTCCTGGATAAACGCATCGTAATCAATTTCTAATGTTTCACAATTGGTTTTTACTTCTTCAAAAAAGTCGAATTCTCCATCTGCTGGGCGGTCACGGTTTTCGTAGTAAAAGTTGATTAGGTGGTATAGTTTTATAAAAGAATCTAGCTTCTCTTTTTTATTCATTTATCCCGCTCTCCTCCTGTTTTTTTTATCTACAAAACTTTAATAGAAGCAATCACAAATCACCTATGCTCCTAAGCTGGAAAGAAGAACCGTCCCTCTCATTCCCTCCTGGCACCACGATTCTTCCAATTGGTTGACTGATAATTTGGCCGTTTTCCATTACTTTTGTTCCGCGGACAATGGTGGCGACTGGCATTCCTGTAATAGGAGTTTGGTCGTATGCTGTTACCTTGCTTTTACTGTGGAGCTCTTCTCTTTTAATAGTATGTTTTTTCTTCATATCTACTATTGTAATATCTGCATCGGTTCCTACTTGTAATGATCCTTTTTGCGGATAGATTCCATATTGCCTTGCTGGGTTTTCGGAAAGGAGTTTACAGGCATCGACTAAAGAGATTTTCTCTTCACTTACTGCGTTTAATAGTAGTGGTGCTAATGTTTCAACACCGCACATTCCAGCAGGAATATCCCATAAGCTGCCATCCTTTTCTTCCTCGGTATGAGGAGCATGGTCGGAGCAGACAACCGTTACGGTACCATCTTGAATTCCTCTCCACAGCTCTTCCTGATCCTTTTTATATTTAATAGGCGGATATACCTTCATCTGCGGGCCAACTCTTTCATAATCCTCATTGGATAAAAAGAGATAATGCGGACATGTTTCTGATGTAATATTTGTATAGCCATCTGCTTGTGCTTGTCTTATTAACTTTACCCCTTCTCCTGTACTTACATGAAGAATATGCAGTCTAGTGCCAAGATTTTTCGCCAATGCAATCCCAGATTGAATGGTCATTTCCTCTGCTAAGTTCGGGCGTCCTTGCAGAAGTGCCTCATAATCTCTTTTCCCGGAAGCTTCTACTTCCTCTGTCAGCCGTTGAATTATTTGATTATTTTCCGCATGAATAGCAAGAATTTGTCCCGTTTTTTGAACTTCTCGGAAAATACTATAGACCTCTCCATCTGAAAGCGGCGGAATGACGCCTTCGTCTCCATCCTTATAGTTATACATCAACTGATAAGTCTCTTTATTAATGGCATAGCCCCAGAAAAACTTAAAGCCAATAACCCCAGCATGGTGCAGTGGAACGATATCCTCTCGGTTAGCATCCCCTAAGCAGATTCCCCATATGGCGAAATCCACATGTGCTTTGGCCGCAAGGTTTTTCTTTTGTTTCTCAAAATTTTCGACATTATTTATAGGAGGATTAGTGTTCGGCATTTCAAAAACAGTCGTAATCCCACCTGCCGCTGCAGCTTGGGTGCTATAATAAAAATCTTCTTTATACGTTGGACCTGGATCCCTTGAATGAATATGGGTATCCATAAAGCCAGGACAAACATATAATCCCTCTCCATCTGTTACCTCTGCCGCTTCTCCCGCTAATTCATCCTGAGAGATGGCCGCAATCTTTCCGTCTTTTATATAGAGATGCCCTTTTTTAAATCCATTTCCGGTATATAAATAGCCGTTTTTAATAACATGATCCCACAACATATTCTCCACTCCTTTTTTATATGAAAAAATTGATTTATCAACCAATGCGGCGAGGATATCAGCCATTCTTTGGGGTTTATCAGCCAAAACGGCATGGATATCAGCCATTCTTTCGTTTTTTCAGCCAAAATCGCTATCTTTTCAGCCAAACTTCTCTTTTATCAGCCAAAACCGCTGCCTTTTCAGCCAAACCTCCATCCATTCGACTACCGAACCACCACTCCACCAATAATCTCTTGTATATCCTTTATTCCATGCGCCTGCATATAGGCTTCTATTTCATCGCGGATCGTTATCATTGCTTCTGGATCGACGAAGGAAGCTGTGCCAATTTGTACAGCGGACGCACCCGCGAGCATTAATTCGATGGCATCCTCTCCATTCATGACGCCTCCGCATCCTATAATCGGAAGGGAGGTTGCCTGATACACTTGGTAAACCATTCGGACAACGAGGGGCAAAATAGCTGGGCCGGAATAGCCGCCCATTACATTGCTGATCTTCGGTTTTCTAGTATGAACATCAATAGACATAGCCAAAAATGTGTTGGAAACCGTTAAAATATCGGCGCCGGCTGCTTCACAAGCTTTGGCAATCTCCACAATACTTGTTACATTAGGAGATAACTTCGGAATGAGCGGCTTATTTGTCGACTTTCGTACCTGGCTTACTAATTCATGCGAAATAGATGGATCCATGCCAAACGCCATCCCATTATTTTTCAAATTGGGACAGGAAATATTTAATTCAATGGCATCCACCTCGTCCATAGCACCGAGCTCTGCGCTAACCTCCACAAATTCCTCGATGCTGTCGGCTGACACACTAGGGATAAGAGGAGTCGAAAAAGCTGCATAAAAGGGGATTGTCTTTTCTTTAAAATACGTTAATCCCTCACTTTGAATCCCAATCGAATTAATCATGCCACCAGCCTTTGTTTCACAAATACGAGGGGTGGGGTTGCCTGTTCGCCGATTCTTTGTAATGCTTTTGGGAATAATGGCCCCAATCTGATTGATATCAATATAATTAGTCATTTGTTCCGCAAATGTTCCAGACGCTGGCATAACCGGATTTCGCAAATGAAGATTGCCTAATGTTACTTCCAAGCCACTCATGCAAATACCACCTTTTCTAACGGAAAGACTGGACCTTCCATACAAATCCGTACTGGACGGATGCGTTCCTCTTCTTCAATCTGACAGACACATCCATAGCAAGAACCAATCCCGCATCCCATATTTTCTTCCAAGGCGATTTCAGCAAAAAGCTTGTGTTCATATGCTAATTCCTTCATTAATATAGATAGTCTTCTTGATCCACATGTATAGATGCCATCTATCTTTTTTTCGCTTATCCATGTTTCTGCTAAAAGTTTTACGTACTGAGGATCACTCGTTCCAGCTTCATCATTTACAAACACAGCTTCCACACCAGCTGCCTTTAACTCCGCTTCCACTAAATAATCTTCCTCTGTTCTAGCACTGACAATCGCAAAACACGAAATATTCTTACTTTTCATCTTGAAAGCAAGAGCGGAAAGGGTGGCAATTCCTACACCTCTAGCAACAACAAGAATATTTTCACTTCCTTCCGCTATGCTAAATCCCTTCCCTAATGGACCAAGTATATCCAGCTTCTCTTCCGACTTTCGCTCCGCTAAAGCCTTTGTCCCAACTCCTTTTACTAAATAAAGAAACTCCAATGTACTTTCTGCTTCATTGATGCGAAAAATACTAAGTGGTCTGCGTAACAAGGGCTTAGGTCCATCATTGCATTTGATATGAAAAAATTGACCCGCTTGAACTGGGAATAGCTGCTGATTGGGAACTTTTACTTTTAAATGAAAATACCGCTTGCTTACTTGCTTGTTAAATATTATTTCTGCCTTCACTGCCATCCTTTTTCTCTCCTTCCTTTCTTTAATTAATACACGGCTATTGCTTGCTGTAATACAGCTGCCTCTAATACATCAATTCCGATTAAAATATCGTCTAAATCGGTATGTTCATCTGGATGATGACTAATCCCGTTTAAAGACGGAATAAAGATTAAGCCAACTGGACCGAAGGAAGTCATATTCATGGCATCATGCCCAGCGCCACTTTGCATCCATTGATAAGGAAGCTTTTTTTCCAGACAAATTTTTTCTATTTGAAAAGTAAGCTCTTTTGATAACTGAACAGGCTCTTCCTTGCTAATCTCCTGTGAAGTTATCGTTAAACCTCGTCTTTCCTGAACATCCTCCATTTTTTTTAAAAGAGCAGTGAGTACTTTATTTCTAGAGGCAGTCGAAGTGGAGCGAATATCGACTTTCATTTCGACTGTACCTGGTACCACATTCATCGCCCCCATTGGAATGGAAAGCACCCCGATTGTTGCGACGGTACCGTTATGCTGTTCTTCTTTCGCTGCTTCTTCTAAAGCAAGCGCTAGTTCACTTGCCCCAAGCAATGCATCCTTGCGCATATTCATCGGTGTTGTACCAGAATGTGAAGCAGCGCCTTTTACTTCAATAATGAAGCGGACGGGTGCCGCAACCCCTGTTACTATCCCAATTTTCTTATTGGTATTCATCAGAATCGGACCTTGTTCAATATGTAATTCAAAGAAAGCTTGAAAACGTTCTGTCGCTCTGCTTGCCAAATCCAATTGATCAAATCGCAGAGCACAAAGTGAAAGAGCTTTTTCAAAGGTAATTCCATCCTTATCCTTCAGATGACGATACTTCTCCTTTTGCAGTGTTCCTGCCATTGCTTTGCTTCCAACCGTTGAGACCCCGAATCGAGACGATTCTTCACAGGCGAAAGAAATAATCTCAATCGGATGTTCCGTTTCCAGGTTTTGTTCATTGAGGCGTTTTATCACTTCTAAACCTGCTGTAACTCCTACTACGCCATCGTATTTACCACCTTGGTAAACGGTATCTAGATGGGACCCTATGACAACTGGTGGAAGATCTTTTTGCTTTCCTTCTCTTCTCGCAATAATATTGCCGCAATAATCCATTCTAATTTCTAGGCCCTCATTTTTACACAAACGCATAAAGGCATGACTGCATGCCTGTTCCTCATTTGTAAAGGCCACTCTTGTGATTCCTTTCGTTCCCGAATTATATTGATTCATATTATTCAACAGTTCTTCGTATCTTCTTTTTCGATCCATCTTTCTATCTCCTTGATTATGGGCCATGGAGCTCCGCCCTTCTCTTTATAAGCGAATAGAACTTAATAGATGCATAGATTTCATATGTTCACTTGCCTCTTTGGCCACTTCGTTTATTTGTTTCACTAATATTTCTTGCTGCATTTCGATATAGTCACTTTCGCCAACAATGCTGATACTGACATTCGTTTTTTTGTCATCATAAAATATTGGCGCGGAAATAGCAGATACGCCTATTTCCAATTCTTCAATGCAAAATGCGAGTTGGGAATGATAGATTTCTTTTAGTTCTTGTTTGATATCGAGAGGATTCGTTTTCGTATAGGGGGTGGTAGCTTCAAAGGGTGTCTCTTGCACCATCTTCTCAATCATTGCTTCCTCTTGATACGCCAAAATTACTTTTGCTGCTGCGGCACTATGAATCGGCATCCGTTGTCCCACATGAACAAAATATTTATTGCGCAGATCTGATGGCTGATGGGTGTAAACACAATAGACATCGCCTCCATGATAACGACAAATGAAGGTATACAGATTGGTTTCATTAGATAATTTTTCTCCATATCTGCCCAGTAATTTAATCGGATCCTGCAATCTTAAAAATTGACTGCCCCACAGCATCGTTTTCGGTCCTAGATAATACTGTTTAGTCGTTTTATCCTGCACAACAAGCTGATGTTCACACATACTTGTAAGCATTCGATGAATCGTACCCTTACTTAAATCTGTCTCTCTCGCAAGTTCACTGACACCCATTCCTATATTGGCATTAGAAGAGAGGCAGTCCATTACAACTGTAAAGCGATTTAACCATTCCAAGCCATGTCTCTCCTTTTAAAAAAGTTTCTCTAAGCGGAACATCGTTCCATTTTTTAAATAAGAGAAGGTGTCATAAAAACACCCTTCTCTCTTAAAATATAGATTGTAACCTTAATTCTTAAACAATCTCTTTATCCTTTGATTCAGGAATTAAAAAGATAAATGCTAGTGCAGATAAAATGTAAACACCGGACAATAAGCTAAGTGCATAGCTTAAAGAATGATTAAGAGAAATATAACCAATAATAAATGGCGCAAATCCCGCGATTGCTCTCCCTACATTAAAAATAATGTTTTCTGCAGTGGAACGGACTTCTGTATTATAATGCTCTGCTAGCAGGGCTCCATATCCACCCATCATCCCATTTACAAAGAATCCTAATACGCCGCCAAGAAGCAATAAAGCTGCTGTCGATGTTACTTGGAAATAGACCCAAACAATAATTGCCGCAGCAATCAGGAAAGTGATATAAGATGGTCTGCGTCCAATTTTGTCTGCCAAATAACCAAAGATTAAAATCCCTAATATCATCCCGACAATTGTTGTTACCGTCCATAAAGTTGTTTTATTAAAATTGTAGCCTAGTTCCGAAGCAAGCATCGTCGGCATCCACGTCATAATGCCATAAAAGCCAAAGTTTTGAACACTTGTGGCGATAATTAAGCCAATCGTTATCTTCGTTGTTTCCTTTGAAGCAAATAATTGTCCAATGGCAATTTTATTTTTATTTTCTTCTTTAAGTTTTGTCCAAATCTCTGGTTCCTTTAAATTTTTGCGGGACCAAAACGCAAAAACCGCTGGTACTACCCCTGCAAGGAATACACCATGCCATCCAAATTTCGGTGCAATAAACAATACGGTTAAAGTAGCAAGAACAATCCCTAACTGAAATCCAACCGCTACTACAGATGTAGCACGAGAGCGATACTTCTTCGGCCAAGTCTCACTGACAAGCGTCATCCCAATTCCAAATTCTCCACCAAGACCTAAACCAGCTAAAAAGCGAAAAATCGCAAATGTTTCTAAATTAGGAGCTAAAGCACATAAACCTGTAAAAACAGAAAATATTAAAATAGTCCAAGTAAACACCCGTACTCGCCCAAATTTATCCGCCATTACCCCAAATACAATTCCACCAATTACAGCTCCAAGCAATGTAATAGTAGAAAGGCTTCCCGCTTGCGCTTGATTAATGCCAAAAAAAGCAATTATGAGCGGCAGTGTATAAGCCAAAATCATCATATCTAACCCATCCATGGCATATCCAACCGTTGAAGACCATAGCGTTTTCCACTGATAACCCGTTATCTTCTTTTCCGGTACCTCTGAATTTTCATATGCTTTCATATTCACTGAATAACTCCTCCCCTTAACTTAAATATGACCGATTCTATCCTGTTATCTTTCTATCAAAACCTGCTCCCCTTCTCCTCTCCCCAAAATAACCCTTGTATGTCTTTCTACCAGCAGTGTTTCACTGAACGGAACGATGTTTCAAAATTAAGTAACATAAACGTATATTACTATTAACTTTTTTGAAAATCTATTATATTGTCAGAAAATATGACAATATTTTTTATTTTCAGATATTTATTTCTAGTTTGATCCATACAAAAATATCCTCATCTGGAATGGCGATGAGGGGAAGGATTTTTATACTTAACTATAATAAATTATTATGTATGGTGTAATAGTTTGGTTAGCTGCCTTGCCCAATCTACTAAAGACTGTCTATTAATTATTAATCTAAGGCTAATCCCTGAGTCTGTTCCCATGTTTGAATGAATCATTCCATTGTCAAAGTGAATATAAAATGTATAAAGATTTCCCTCCATTTTTTGATAGCTGAATGAAATGTCGGGTTCAATGGCTGTGATGTCTCCAGAAAGATGGAGGTTTTCCAATTGGGACACCACCGCTTCTATATCATGGTTAGACCAAGTTACCTCATGAGAAAATGTTCCAAAACTAAAGTCAAATGTAAATCTTAATTGTAATTGAATAAAGTCTTCTATATTACGTATATCGATTACTTCTATTTTAGTTGTGTCTTGCTATATTCAAATCCTTCATCTTTTAGGAAAAACATGATGATGAGTCCCCTCCCTTATCTGATTAATATTATCTTACCATTTTCATTTTGGTTAGAAGAAGCTGTTGTCATCTATTCTTAAAATAACTTAATGTTAGTGTTTTTTTGTTGTGGAATGGCAGAGTATTTTTCTCCTTAGTTATCAAGGCCCTATTTCTATATACCATTAACATAGCCTCTACCATCAATTTGTCCTTCTAAGATGGACAAAATTGATAGGATGTCTTTTTATGGTGCCTGTCACCAATAAAAAAAGGAAAGCAGAAAAACCCCCCTTCTGCTTCCTTTTTATTTATTTAAATCAACCAGGTTATAAAGATTGGTAATGTAATTAATGATAATATAGTGCTAATTACGAAAGAAGATGCTGTTTCTGTTGTTAGCGAATCGAATCTAGTTGAAATCATCGCTGCAACGGCTGATCCTGGGAATGCTACTAATAAAATAGCTTTTACTGTATCGGCATGGTTTAACCCTACTAGATGAGCAACCAATATCATAAATACTGGCAGCACTATCACTTTTAATAGTGAAATACCAAAAGCAACTCCTTGGAAATTGATCTTGCGAATACCTACGGTTACCCCTACCGCAAATAAAGCAACACCAGATGTTACGGAGCCAATTTGATCAAGCGCACTTTGTACTATTTCTGGTGAGTGGAAACCAAATAGTGTCAATACAACTGCTAGTAATGGAATACAAGCAAGTGGTTCACTTAATCCATGCAAAATAATACCTATTGTGCTTCCCTTCTCATCCTTTGCTTTCCCTTTATTACTTTCGCCGATATTCCCCACAATTGTTGCTAAAGGATCTAAAATAGCATTAACCACAATTCCTGTAATCGCAATAGGAATAGCAACTTCTTGTTGTCCGAATAAACTACCAAGCACAGAAATCCCCATAAAAGCAAATGCCGGCTGCGTAGAATTTAATGAGAACATCGAAGCTTTTGTAACATCATATTTAAAAATAAACTTCGCAATAAGTAGTAATATGACATAAAAACCAATAATACCTATAAACATATTTAAGAAAAACGGCCATTGATCGATTAATGTTTGCTTCGATGTAGTTGTAATTCCAATAAATAAATGCGCTGGTAGTGCAAATTTTGTTACTAATGTATTGAGACCTTTAGAAGAATCAGCATTAAAAATGTTTAGATAGCCACCTAAATATCCTAAAATAATGGTAAAAAAGATGGGGATTAATACTAAAAATATATGTCCAAGAGACATGGTAATTCACTTCACTTTCCCTTTGTTCGTTTCTAAGCTGTTTGAATCGTCTTACAGTGATTGCAAGACGATTCTATTTATTTAATTGTCTTGTTTTAATGTTATTGTTTTATATTCAGGGTTCCACATATAATCATTAAGCGCTTGTTCTATATCCTCTATTTCCGCTTGCGCAATTCCTTCTTCGATCGCAGCTTCAGCTACTGCTATAGCTACGGCTTTAGATACCTCTTGTAATTTGTCAATGGAAGGAAGGATAGATGCCCCAAGCGAGCTGCTATCAGATAATGATGCAACAGCATTTGCGGAGGCTGCAAACATTCCTTTTGAAATAATGGAAGCTTTTGCAATAATTGCTCCTAACCCTAGTCCTGGAAACACAAACGCGTTATTCGATTGACCAATTTCATATGTGACACCGTTATACTCCACGGCTTTAAATGGACTACCAGTAGCAATTAGTGCTTTCCCATCTGTCCATTTAATAATGTCTTCTGGTGTAGCTTCTGCTAATGGAGTTGGATTAGACATCGGCATGATAATCGGACGTTCAACATGTTTAGCCATCTCTTTTACCACTTCTTCAGAGAAAGCACCAGCTTGTCCAGATGTACCGATAAGAATAGTCGGCTTTACTTTTCTAATAACTTCTAGAAGCGGAATAATATTTTCCTCGTTTCTTTCCCAATCCTCTACTTCTTTTGCAGAACGAACATATGGCTGTTGGAAAGAAACAACATCTGGAGTTTCATCTGTTAATAATCCACGGAAGTCAATTGGCCAAAAGCGATTATACGCTTCTTCTCTCGAAACTCCCTCTAATACCATTGTTTCTACCATTTGATCTGCATTCCCAATGCCAGCAGCACCTGGTCCAAAGATAACAATTCGCTGATCAGAAAGAGACTCTTTCGTAACCTTTAAAGCAGACATGACGGCCGCCAAAGTAACAGCGCCTGTTCCTTGGATATCATCATTGAAAGTAAGAATTTTATCACTGTATTTTTCCATGATTGCACGAGCATTTACATTTCCAAGGTCTTCCCAATGAAGGAGAACATCTGGAAAAGTCTTCAAGGCATTTTCCACAAATCGCTCAATAAACTGATCATAGTTTTTGCCGCGAACACGACTAAATTTATTACCAAGATATAATGGATCTTGAATTAAAGCTTCATTGTTTGTTCCTACATCCAACACAATTGGAAGCACTCTACTAGGATCTATGCCAGCCGCTGCCGTATACACAGCTAGTTTACCGATCGCAATATTAATTCCTCCGACACCCTGATCTCCAATTCCAAGAATGCTTTCTGAATCAGTTACTACGATTAAATCAATTCCATCACTAGGAATATTTAAATTGTTAAAAGCTTCTTCCATGTTCTCCATATTATCGATAGATAAATATAATCCACCAGGAATATGGTATTCATGAGAGTACTTTTGAATCACTTCTCCAACAGTAGGAGTGTAAATAATGGGCAGCATTTCGTTCAGGTTATCCTGAAGTACTTTGTAAAATAGAACAACGTTTCGATTGTACAAATCATATAAAAGACCGTTTTTACGTAAATCACTTGTTTGGGCAGAAAATTGTTCGTAACTACGTTTTGCTTGTTCTTCTAATGTTAGAATTTGAGTTGGTAATAAACCATTTAAACCAAGCTCTTGACGCTCCTCTTTCGAAAAAGCTACGCCTTTATTAAGAAAAGGATTTAATAAGAGCTGTTTTCCTTTTAAATTTGTTTGAATAACATCTTGTTTACTAATTGTTCCTATTGCCATGTCTTGCTCCTTCTTTCTTTTTGTAAGTTAACAGAAATTCTCAAATTAAGAAATCTTTAATTCAAGATAATTTCCGACACTTCTTTTCCTTATGAGGTTCTCTCTAAGCCTCTTTCCTACCTCTAATTAAACTTTCCCCCTTCTCTCTATAGGTCATTCTTCCTCTTTTTTAATAATTTTTTCTACCCTAGTTATAATCCGTTACCAAATATACTCCTGCTAAAAATGCTTGTCAAGGAATTGATTTAGACAAAAGTTTATGAAAAATAAGGGGACTTTAGTAACAGCGTCGATGGTACCGTTTTATCATCATAGAAAAAAAACAACGAAATCACTTATCCTTAGTGGAAACAATTTAGCATCCTTGTTTTTGCTTTTACCTCCAGCTTACTCTTTACCCTTTATTAGGTTAACTAGGTAAAATTTAGCTAGTTCATTAATATGATTGTCCTTAGGAAGTATTATAAAAAAACAGCCTCCTGATGAAGATTGTTTTCTGCCTTCAACTTTTGTTGAGAAAATGATCTATTTCTACTTCACTTTCTCTTTTTGATATTCTATTTGACTGTACCACGGCTCGGTATCATTATTAACCTCAAACACACTGTCTGGAAATTTCTTTTTTGTCCAAAGAAGAAATTTCGTCAACGTCCATGAACGCCAGTCTAGACAGAGGGATCATAGTTGTATTACTTTTGCAATACATAAAGTGTTTATAAATATTATATCCATTGTTTCATTTTAATATGTTCAAGAACGATAAAATATCCTTAATTGAGCTCTGTCCAAGACATTGGAAAAAAGTTTAAATGTTACCTTTATCCATGGAAGCAGACATGAACTAATTTATACTATAGATTAAATGTTCACTTCGTGTTAATAAAGTACAAATGTTATATTTATTTGAGCTTAATGATAATCTCCCTCTATTTTATTTTCTGTTTTTTAGCGATTTAATATACTATTTTGGGAAATAAAATAAAAACCACTATTATTTACGCTAATTTTTTAGGAATTGAATCATAAGTTATCAAGAAATATGGAAGATTAATGATACACCATGAATTATACTGATTAACAATATTTTCTTTTTGTTTTTGGATCTAAACCTAATATTATGGATAAATATGTCTAGTGGATTTTAAAATAAGTGTTTGGAGGGGGGAAGTATGTTTGAAGAAAAAATTCATTCTGACATTTGCTTAAATGCATCAGAAGAACATGGTATTACCTTAAGCCATAAAATCATATCGTTGGAAAAAGGAGAACAAGTGTGAGCCTTGACTTATTATAACAACGGAGAGCATCAAATTCTATTGACTCCCACAACAGATATAGAAGAAAAACGTAAACCTTGGTGGAAAAACTCTTTAAATAAGGTCAACTTATTTAACTTTCCTAAGTATTGCAAAACCTAGATTGGATATTGATCAGATTCTTTTCCTCTCGCATGTAAAAATTGAAGATATTGCTCAGGTTTGGGGTCAGGAAAATACGCAAAAATCCGTTCTGAATTTACCATACTTCCCTCTTTGGTCTCTATATAGTCAAAATAACTGCTCCAAGGATACTCTTCCAAGCTTTCTACCATACCAGCTCGAATTGGATTTAGATGAATGTACCGATTCACTTCTAATTCATATTGAGCAGAAGTAATCAACTCAGATCCATAACGACTTTCAAACACATGTCCTGTAAAATCGTATTTCTTATTGAAATATATCGCGTAATTAAAATGAAGAGTTCTTATAATGTCACTTGGGGAATGTTGAAGAGTTTTAATTTGAAGATGGATGTGATTTGTCATCAAACAATAGGTTTGCAGAATAAATGGCCTTTCCTCCATTACTTCTGTCAATAATCGCAGATACTTTTCGCGGTCTTCCTCGTCCAAAAATAAAGAAGTACGGCGAATACCTCGACTCGTAATATGATAACTAGCACCAGGATACCAAACACGCTTTTTTCTAGCCAACGAACAACCTCCCTTTTTATGAATTTTGCTTGCATATTATGAAGGATAAAATCGACGGAGATTAGCAAGAGGGTTTTATTCTATGCCCTCTAATAGAAAGAGGCCTCTTAAAATACAACATTCTACATTCCATACAAAATCCCTGCATTTTCTGACAAAAAAATAGGAAAAGAAACCAAAGAATGATCCCTTTCCCTTTTGTCCTCCTGAGAAAGACAGAATTAGATTTTTGTCTTTTTATGGTGCCTGTCACTAGGAGTTGTTCCATTTTCCACTCCAAGTTCCTGCAGCCATCTACGGTAGCTGATCGTCAGGGCGTCTGACTTAAGATGCAATTCTGCCTGCAGATCCAATGGCAGTAATTCTGGCTTTTGGCTTTGAACAATATCTAAATCTTGATAAAAGATTTTATCCTGGAATTCGATAAATGGTTCATCTGGTTTATCTAAATCATAGTTTCTTGTTAACAGCATAAAGGCTTTCGACTGTTCGTTATCTTCTTGATTGACGACAAGCAAAATCGTCAACGCATCTTCTGATCCATCTGTTGTTTTCGTGAAACGAGCAGTTGTTGGATTTAAAATTTCATACACATAATTGGCATATCCACCTTTTGAACGTCCATCTGGATTGGGCTGGTAGACAGGAATTTTACTTGTAATAAAACGGTTATCGATAAAATCCACTTTATAATCGACCACTTCGGCATGATCCTCATCTCCAAGCAAGCCTTCATGAACAAACATAAGATGGGAAACATCGAGGAAGTTTTCAATGATTCGCGGTGCATTTGCTTTTACCTCATAAGGACCACATATCGCTGTTCGATATCCTTCTGTACTATATTCAGGATAAGAAATAAGCGGTGCTGGATCATCCCCCAAGTTCACCCAAATAAGTCCAAGGTATTCCTCACAATGATAAACGGTTGCTTTCGCTTTTCTTGGAATAGCTCGTCCATTTGGCAATGCCGGTATCTTGACACATGCTCCTGCACAATCGTATTCCCAAGCATGGTATGCACAAACTAAATTTCCGTTTTTCACCTTACCAAGCGAAAGTGCCGCTCCTCTATGAATACACAAATCTTTAAAGGCATGAACGCCTTTCTCATTTCGAAAAATAGCTACTCTTTCTCCAAGAACAAATACTTGTTTCGGATCATCCTGCAATTCCTCTGCTTTACATACTGGATGCCATTCATTCCATAGTCTATCTTGTTGCATAATCGCGCCTCTCCTGTTCCTATTTTTAGTTAACATTTACCGTTGGCTTGTTTGTATTTACACGCTCTACTTGTTTTTGCGGCAAAACTAGATTAAGAATTAATGCAGCAATGGCTCCTATAGCTGTCCCTGATGATACAAAGTAAGTAACAATTTCAGGCAGCCCATTTAACACATTCGCCGGCATTAATACAGCAAATAAAGCGAGCATGATTGGGACTCCAATAACAATCATATTTCTCTCCGTAAATTCCAATCCTTTCACGACTTTAAATCCATTCATCATAATGATTACGCATAAAATCGCAAATACACTATTAATCACCACACTAGGGATACAGGCAATCAAACTCGTCAGTTTTGGCATCATGCCTAGAACTACTAACATAATTCCACCCATAATAATTGGCTTACGGCTCTTTACTCCTGTAATCGCAATAATACCAGCATTAGAGGAATAGCCCGTTACTGGCGTTCCACCAAAAAAAGAACCGACAAAACAGCCTAACCCTTCACCGAATGCACCGCCATTTAAACGTTTGTCATTAAGCTCTTCACCCGTTACATTGCTTACAGTAAACCATGTTCCCGTTGTTTCAATAGTGACAATTAAGTAAACTACAATCATGACTAGGATGGCATGAACATTGAATTGTGGCGCTCCAAATGCAAATAGACTTGGCATTTGAAACCAGCTTGCATTTTCTAATGAGGCAAAACTAACTAAACCGAAGAAAGAGGCAACAAGCGAGCCTAATCCTAGTGCTAAGATAACCGATACTACTTTTATATATTTCCATTTAGATTTAGCCTTTTCCCCTACGTACATACAGAAAATCAATACAGCTGCTGTAACGGTCGCAACCAAGATATTTTCGCCAAAACTACCTTCTGCTGTATAAATAGAATTAATCGCACTCGGCATTAAAGAAATCCCTACAACCACAATAACAGTCCCAGCAACAATCGGTGGGATGACTTTTCTAACCACTTTGCTATAGAGTTTAAGCGGATAACCAAGCAAGGCAATAATTAACGCACCAGGTATTAAGCTGCCTATCATTGTTCCAATTCCTGATGTCGTTCCAATTGCTGCAAGTGCACTCAATGGCACAAAGGAAGGTCCCTGCATAACAGGTAGTTTCATTGCAAAACCTGCTTGAATAATCGTAGCAATTCCACATGCGATAAAAGTCATTTGGATCAGCAATGCACTATCCGATACAGAAAAGGACAATAAGCCAGCCAAGATAATCGGCGGGATAAACAAATCCATTGCCAATATTTGCTGTATTCCTAAAAAGATAGATTTACCAACGGTAATTTCTTCTTTACCTTCCTTTATATTCCCCTTTATTTCCAAATCTTTTGCCATATTTTCCATCCCAGTACCCCCTGTTGATGATACCTTCATATAATCTTTGTTTCTTCGTTAACGAATAAATTCACCGAACAGAAAAAGCTCGAAGTACATACCTTCCTTAACAAAAGAAAAGCATGCACTTCGAGCCCTTTATAAATCAAAGTATGGCAAGAATAGACATCTCCCTATAAAGGGACGTAAATGTCCATTTTATCTCTGCTTTTCATAGTCAGTTTATTTACGGTAAACAGGTAGAAACTTGTAGGCCATATCCCTACGATTATATGAAAATACACTATTTATTTTTGAATATTATAGCGACCTAAAACATTTTGCAACCCTCAAGCTCACCATCAACATTCACTTCATTTTTAAAATACACAATAAAAATTTTTTTATTTACTAGTAATTATCAACTTGCTACAATGACTATATTAACACAAAACACGAACATTAGGAAGGTGTTTATGAACAATTATACGCATATTTTTCACGGAACTGCTTTTTCTAGTGAATCTCCCAAAAAAGTAACCATATTAAAAGACTATTTATTCTTTATCGATACCAATGGAATGATAAAAAAAATGGTCGGACCGGAACAAGCCGAATATTCCTCCTTGTTAGAGACTTATGAGGGCCAAGCTAATTTTCACCGTTTAGCAGAGGGGCAATATTTCTTGCCTGGTTTTGTAGACTTGCATGTTCATGCACCGCAATGGGCTCAGTCGGGTACAGCTTTAGATATCCCGCTATACGATTGGCTGCATACCTATACATTTCCGCTAGAAGCAAAATATGCAGATTTATCCTTTGCCTCAACGGTATATGAAGACTTGGTAAGCACCTTGCTCGCAAATGGAACAACAACCGTTCTTTATTTCGCAACAGTCCACAAAGAGGCGAGTTTGTTATTAGCAAAAATCTGTGCAGAAAAAGGGCAACGGGGTTTAGTAGGCAAGGTCGTCATGGATGATCCAGAACAAAATCCATCCTATTACCGAGATGCCGATACAAAAACAGCTATTGCTGATACAGAGGCATTTATTTTAGCCGTGAAAGAGTTAGCAAAAGAGGCAAAACAAGGTGTTTATCCTGTTGTTACACCTCGATTTATTCCAAGCTGCTCAGACGAAGCTCTTAAGGGTCTTGGGGAATTGGCAGCAAAATATGATACCCATATTCAGTCCCATTGCAGTGAAAGTGACTGGGCCCATGGTTATGTAAAAGAACGCCTGGGTAAACATGATGCGTTTGCTCTCCATGACTTTGGATTATTAGGCGACAAATCGGTTATGGCTCATTGTAACTTCTTAGATGACAACGATGCCGCATTATTTGCGGAAACTGGTACAGCCATCAGCCATTGCCCGCTATCCAACGCCTACTTTGCTAATAGCGTACTGCCCATAAAACGATTTCAATCAATGGGAATTGATATCGGACTCGGGACAGATATTTCCGCTGGTGCCACTCCAAGTCTGTATGATAATGCGAAGCAGGCCGTTGTTTCATCGAGAATGCTAGAAGATGGCGTAAATCCAGCTCTTCCCGCAGAGGAAAGAGGCGTTCCAGATTCCCGAATTTCAATTCATGAAGCCTTTTATTTAGCAACTGCCGGCGGGGGTGAAAGCTTAAGTCTGCCAATCGGACGTTTACAAGAAAACTACACATGGGATGTACAAATCATCGATACAAAAGTACCAACTGCAAAATTACCGATTTTCTCTGAAGCAGAAGATTTAGATGATATTTTCCAAAAGATCCTCTATCTCGTACGCCCAGATAATATCTCGGAAGTTTGGGTTCAAGGAGAGAAAGTTCACTCCCGTTCTTGAGAATTCTATTGGTCTACAATCAATCAGATAACATGAAGCACCCTAATCAAACGTTTGATTAGGGTGCTTCTGCTAAGTAAAAAAGCTAATACGGAAGAATATATTTAAATGTCCCTTGTAGAGAGACAGCGTCTTTTTATGGTGCCTGTCACCCTATCTGGTGTCTTTTTATGGTGCCTGTCACCCTATCTCTACCTTCACCCCAAAATGATCAGACACAACCGGCGTTGTTCTTCCATCAAAAATCGTTTCATATGAGTGAACAGATAGGTTAGAAGAAACAAAGATATAATCAATCCGAAGAAGATCACTATTATTCTCCCAGCCATCAATTTTCTTCACAACAGTGTGGCTACCATTTTTGAGCGTGGCATCTAGATAAGCATCCTTTATATGGGGGTGCTTAGAAACAGCGCTATACCCTTCCTCCTCGATATGGGCAGGGTTATTAAAATCGCCCATCAACAAGATACATCCGCCTGTCTGCGCTTCCGTTTCCCATGCTTCGAGAAGTTTGTTCCATTCAAACAAGAAAGGATAGCTTTCGGTTTCATCCTGCCACCAAGAGAAGTGTAATCCGTACACTAAATAGTTTCTTTCATTTACTTGAAAACGAACTTCCAAGGCTTTTCTTGTATGATAGTCTATATAATCATCATTGCGGGACAACAATATCCCTCTTGCATTTGTTACTTTAAATCGAGTAAGAATGGCGATTCCCTCATCATATTGGTCGTAACCAATATGACTAGGAACCCAGCTCCAATAATATTCAAGACCACTGTTCAACAGCTCCTGCTGGAGAAGAAAAGCAAAGTTATCTTTTTTAATCACTGTATCTGGATTGGGGGCAATGAAAAAGGAATCCACCTCCACTTCCTCTGCATCCATTGATTGATTTACTTCCTGCAAGGAAATAACATCATAGGAATCTACCAACAATTGCTCCTTAATCGCTTCCAGTTTTTCCAAAGGGCTTTCTTCTATCCAGCTATGGGTATTTAATGTTAATAATTTCATTCACTTTGCTCCAAATAATCATTAATGTCCGATTTCAAGATGTCTGCTTTTGGACCGTAAATGGCCTGAACACCGCCATCCTTCTTAATTAAGCCCATTGCGCCAGCTGCTTTCCATGATGATTCATCGCCTACTTTATCTAGCTCTTTTACGGAGACACGCAGTCTTGTCATGCAGGCATCCACATCGGTAATATTAGCTTTTCCGCCTAATAAGTCAACAATTTCTAAGACCTGGCTGTTAGCAGGACCAGCGTTTCCAGCTTCTATATTGTTAGAATCTGCATCACTTTCATAGTTACCATTACGACCTGGTGTTGAAAAATTAAATTTCTTAATCATGAAATTCGCAATGAAATAGCTTACTACAAAGAAGACAATACATACAATGACAAAATTTAGAACATCGCCTCCCAACCCTGCTTTAAAAGCAATCGGTAAGCGTGTAATCAGCTCCAAGTTTCCAAAGGAATGGAGACGTAAATCGACAATATCTGCAGAGGCAAAAGCTAATCCTTGTAAAATAGCATACACAACGTAAAGTACTGGTGCAGCAAACATAAACATGAATTCTAAAGGCTCTGTAACTCCTGTTAGGAAGACCGCGATAGCCGCAGAAAAGATCATTGATTTATATTTTTTCTTTTTATCCATATCTACATTTCGGTATATAGCAACAGCAACACCCATCAAAATTGCTGTCGCACCAATCATTTGCCCTACCTTGAAACGGGCTGGAGTAACAGATGATAGTAGTTGATTATATGCCGCAGTGTCACCAGCATTTTGTAGATTCACTAAATCACTTGCCCAAGCTAACCATAATGGATCTTGTCCAAATACTTCTTTACCAGCCATTACACCAGACATAATCGTATACGTTCCACCTAGTGAAGTATAGTTAATTGGAATCGTCAGCATATGGTGTAGACCAAATGGAATAAGAAGACGTTCAGCCGTACCATAGATAAAAGGTGCTAGGATTGGAGCGCTTTCACTCGAGGTCGCAATCCATAGTCCAAAGTGATTAATTCCTGTTTGAATCGTTGGCCAAATCACTGCAAGAATCAAGGAAACGATAACAGACCAGAAGATAACCACAAACGGTACAAATCGTTTTCCGTTAAAGAAGGCAAGTGCATCAGGCAGCTTTCTAAAATTATAATATTTATTATAGACAATGGCTCCGATAAAACCGGAGATAATCCCCACGAACACACCCATATTAAGTGCAGGCGCTTCCAATACACTTGTAAAATATCCATCTACTAAAATTTTGGTTCCAAATAAAGTATGCGTAAATGCTCCTTCTTCGGACAGCATTTCATTTGTAACTCCAAAGATAGAGCCTGTAATTCTATTAATTAATAAGAAGGCAATCCCCGCAGCAAAGGCCCCGCCTGCTTTTTCCTTTGCCCACGAACCACCAATTGCTAAAGCAAATAAAATATGTAAATTCCCAATAATCCCCCAACCAATATTCTCTACAACGCTTCCAATTGTGATAAAAACAGAAGCATCGATCATGGCAATCAGCTTACCTAAACTAATCATAATTCCAGCTGCCGGCATAACAGCTACCACTACCATCAATGCTTTTCCGAATTTTTGCCAAAATTCAAATGACAACATCTTTTTCATTGTGTTCCCTCCTATTTCCAATTAAAACGTTTGCATTAAATCATATCTATAATTATAGTAATATATCTACCATTTTACAAGAAAAATATTCATAATTTTAGTAATCAATTGCAAAAATAACGCAAACGATTGCATTAAGCGGAATCACCTTCAGAAAAAATCCTGCTTTTAAAAAGAATGATAAATAAATTGCTTCTGTTAACCTAACTGTCTATCTCCTATGGACAAAAAAGACCGGTTGTCTTTTTGTGGTGCCTGACACCGTAATCTATTATAATGATGATAAATTATCAGTTTCTGCATTTGTAGATAAGTCTTCAAGTAATGCAACTGAGTATTCATATCGTGCATTTTTAAATTTCACTTGGTCTGATTATGCTGATTTGCAGTGGACAGATAATGTCGCTATTGCCTGGGATAATAGATTTATTGGGGTTACAAATTCTCTAGATGGGTTTTATTCTTACCTTCATGTATTTAACAATAATTATGTCAGCGCTAAAATGGATACCTCACAAAATCTGTATGGTATAAGTGGGAAGTTCTTATTACCTAATACATACTTTATGACTGGTGGACTTAGTCAAGATATAAAAGTTCCCGTTAAATTTAAAAATGAGACTGGAAAATTTCAAGCTAAGTATATTCATTCATTAATTCCTTTCACTGGAGCCGTAAGTATTGGAAAGGCGTCTGTAAATGTACCTACTGGTTGGTTATGTCAAGAGTTTGTATTAGATTTTAATATTAAAATTGGTAATTAACAAATAATTTTCTTATACACAATTTACAGGTTTTATTTTTTCAGAGATTAAACTTGAGACTAATAAAGTATTTAAAAGGAAAGGAGGATTTATGTATTTAATTATAGCCAGCTCCATCTATTTCCTTCTATGTACTTCTGTTTTTATTCTTCAGAAGAAAAAAAGTTCTATTCTTTTTTTGAAGCTAACATTCATATACATTATTACATTTGTTTCGTTTAAAACAGAATCTATTACTATACCAATAGGAATAATACTTGGAATAATCTTTCTATTCTTAGTCAAAAAGGATAAAAAAATAGTGCTTTTCTCATTAATTTTTGGGATTTTAACTAACACTTTGCTTCATTTTTTTATTCCTCCTATTTCGATAGACCATCTCGCCGAATCTACGGAGGTTTATGAAGTGGTGAAGAAATTTAATGAAGTAGAATATGTTAAAACGTTCTTAGAAAAAGAAGAAATACAATTAGATATTAAAAAATTTGTAGATAGTGATTTAGATATTCCTTATTTCATGCTAGTCTCTTATATTCTTATCGATAATGGTGTTACTGTTAATGGAAGAGAAGAGCTTATGTCTACTCCTCATGAAAGGCATTTATCAGGTACTAAAATAACAACAAAAGACAAGGCAGAAGAAATATATTTGAATTATAATGGAATAGATTACATTGGTCTCTTTGAATACTCAAAAAAAGAACCCTATTTAAAAGTAGTAGTAAGAGGCAGTGTTAAGCAAGGATTGGTAGATTAATGGTGTAATATTTATAAGGGCGCTAATCCAAGAAGGACTAGCGCCCAATCTATTATATCTTTTTTATCCTATATATAGTTAGTAGACTTAATAATTACCATTTGGTCCTATAGATTTATATTTTGATAAGACTAGGACCAACCTCTCCGCAGAAATGAAAAGGCGGTGAAATTTTACGAAGAGGAAAATTGATATGCTTCCTGTCAAATAGACCAATTGATTTCCTGCTTTGCAATTTTTACTTTAAATAAAATATAAATTCGATACCCTATACTTATTGCAGTTTTTATTTTCCCACCCCTAATACAAGCAATTAAAGAAAACGACAGGTAAAGGATTAGTGTACTTAATTATTATTTTTAACGGCCTAATTCAACCATATCAATACAGATATGAGATTTTTCATAACAATATTTGAGTCCATTATTCGAACTGCTGTATTCATCCTTCAGCAGATTCTACTACCAAAAGAAGTCCTCATCTTCTATCTATTCAAAATTTTTATTCAAAATACGAACTTTTTAAGTTACAATGTAAATATTGTACGTAAATAACCCGTATAATCCCGGTAATATGGTCTGGGAGTCTCTACAGAGTGGCCCTAAATCACTCTACTATGGACGGAAAATTTCTTTTTCTAGAAACCGTTCTACTTTGCTGAACGTTTTTTTTCTATAGGACATTGCGGGAAATAGTAAAGGAGAAGGAAAATGGAAGATATACTAAAAGACATACTAGCAGCATTAAGTGTTGTATTAAATGGATTGCCCCAAGGGTTACTGGCACTATCTTTTGGCTTTGCGTCCGTTCCAACTGCGCTTGCCTTTCTCATAGGTGCTGCTGGGAATAGCTTAACAAGCAATGTTGCCGTTATTTCCTTTCAGGCGGAAACCATAACAGTTGCAGGAACAATGGGGAAAAATATGCGCGAACGGCTCTCTTCCATCTTTTTTGGTGCCTTTTTATTAGTTATTATAGGTGTTTTTGGATTGATGGAACAAATCGTTGCCTGGATTGGTCCTGTTATTACAAACGGGATGATGGCTGGTGTTGGTTTTATGCTTGCAAAGGTTGCCTGGGATATGGCAAAAAACGATCGATTGATTGGGGTCACTTCATTCGCTAGTGCCTTATTAACCTATATTATTTCAAAAGACTTAGTATATACAATCACTGTTTCTGTGCTGCTTTCTAGCATTGTCTATCATTTCACTAAAAAAGAATCTGCCACTGTAACAAATATGCTAACAGAAGATAAATTTAAGCTCCAAAAGTTTATTCTCAACCCTTCTGTTATTCGCGGGGCACTCGCTCTTGTTTGTTTGAATATTGGTGCTAATATTGCCTTTGGAAAAATCAATGGAGAAATCGCCGGAGCAAATGTAAATATTGACACGCTAACGATTATTAGTAGTTTAGCAGATATGGTCTCTTCTTTATTTGGCGGAGGACCTGTGGAAATCATTATTTCTGCGACTGCTTCTGCTCCCCATGCAGTATGGGCAGGTGTTCTAACAATGGCCATCATGGCAGCGATCCTGTTCTTCAAACTTTTGCCGAAGATTGGAAAATATGTACCTAGTTCATCCATTGCCGGTTTCCTTTTCGTCTTAGGTGCGATTGTGACATTACCAGGCAATGCAACAGCCGCACTAACTGGTACAGAAGCTAGTTCCCCTATTGTTGGAGCCATTACTATCATCGTAACAGCCATTGCCGATCCATTTTTAGGGTTATTAGCTGGCGTTGTGATGGAATTTTTACTAGGACTCTTTGGAGTTTAAGAAAAAGGAGAATTTATGATGGAGACTTATTCACTAACTGTTGCCGGAGTAAAAAGAAAGTTACCGATTATCCCTATTTCAAATGATTTAAAGATTGCAAGCTTTGTTATTTTAGGCGATACAGAAATCGTCGTTGCAGCCGCTTCCCTCTTAGCAGAGCAATTGAAAGACATCGATTATTTAGTAACAGCCGAGGCAAAAGGAATTCCTCTCGTCCATGAACTATCGAAACAACTAAACATGCCAGAATATATCGTTGCTCGAAAAAGTGTAAAACCCTATATGGACGAACCGCTAATCAATCAAGTCGTGTCCATTACCACACAAAAAGAACAATTACTCTGTTTAGATGGAAAAGACGCCGCCAAGATTAAAGGAAAACGCATTGCCATAATTGATGATGTCATTAGCACCGGGGAATCGATACGAGTACTCGAGGAACTAGTTACCAAAGCAGGAGGAATCGTTGTTTCCAAAGCTACCATTCTTGCTGAAGGAGATGCTGCCGAAAGAGATGATATCGTTTATTTAGAGAAGTTGCCTGTGTTTTAATAGGTTGGGATACAAAGAATGTTTTTGGTGAAGGATTAAAAAAATTGCGTAGTAAAAACAGCCATTGGAACAAACATTGTTCTAATGGCTCTTCATTATTTTATTCACTTTAAAAACAGTACCCGAAGCTCTACAATACTCCCTCAAAAAAGAAAGCAGGAGAAACCATCCTGCTAAATAATGGAATATCCTAATTCTTGTACGTCCTTATTAAACATTTTTACTGTGTCTAGGGATATAGTTTTTAGGTCTCTACCTACGTTTTCTAGTTTGTTAAGGATGTCTGGAGAGCAGGTGATGATCGAGCAGCCACATGCCTCTGCTTGCATGATGTTTAATAGCTCTCTCGAACTGGCCCATAATAGCTCCGTTCCTTCTTTTTTGCTGCATATTTTGGCGGCTTCTTTCATAGTGGGAATAGGATCGATTCCCGAATCTGCAATTCTGCCGGCGAATACGGAAACGATATTCTTTGTTCCAGATTTGAAGGCTTGAACCGTTTCTTCGACTTGGTCTAGTGTTAAAATGGCTGTAATGTTTAATTGCATTCCTTTACTGGATAGTTTTTTGATTAAGGGAATAGATGATTGCCCCATCGAATTAGTAATTGGTATTTTAATATAGACATTTTCTCCCCAGCTATTTATCTTTTCTGCTTCTTTTTCCATGATGGCAAAGTCATCGGAAAATACTTCAAAAGATATTGGCAAATCTGGTATATGGTGAAGTGCTTCGACTGCAAATGCTTCATAGTCTTGAATACCGGCTTTTTTCATTAGACTTGGATTTGTCGTAAATCCACGGATGATTCCACTTTTATATGCTGCTAACATATCAGCTAATACTGCTCCATCTGCATAGATTTTGACGTTTAATTGATCGATTAATTTATCCATTCTACTTCACTCCTACATATTGGTATCTTCATCGACATGATTGATCGTAACGGTTTTCGTTTTAATAAAGTTTGGAATAATTAAAATGAGTACTAGCAAAGAGACAATCGCGTAGATGCCAGCTGTGGTAAATAGGTTTCCTGCTTGCCCAAGAAGTATCCCAATTAGAGCAAAATCCACATCACCGAACGTAGAATTGGCAAAGCCTAAATCTCCTAATACAGGGAGAAGTAATGCAGGTAAGAAGGTTAGTGCCAACCCATTTACAAAAGAACCAAGCATTGCTCCTTTTCTTCCGCCTGTTGCATTTCCATAGACGCCAGCCGTAGCTCCACAGAAAAAATGAGGAACGAGCCCTGGAATAATTAACACACCGCCAGCAAATCCAAGAATGAGCATTCCAATAATTCCTCCAGCAAAGCTACAGATGAAGCCAATGATCACCGCTGTTTGTGCATATGGGAAGAAGACGGCACAATCGACTGCTGGAACTGCATTTGGGATTATCCTTGTAGCAATTCCTTGGAAGGATGGAATAAGGTCTGCAAGAATCATCCGCACCCCGTTATAAACGATCGTTACACCAATAGCAAATTTCAAAGCACTCATAATAGCAAATAAATAAGGAGAAACACCGTCCGATAGCGTGCTAACAAATTCAGAACCAGCTGCGATTGCGGCAATAAGATAAATAACACACATCGTTAGTGCCGTAGATAAGGTTGTATTTCTTAAAAAAGACCATTGCTCCGGAATGTTAATTTTCTCCGTGCTATCCTTTGGACTTCCCACAAACTTACCAACCCATGCAGACAGATAGTATCCGATGCTCCCAAAATGGCCCATCGCAATATCATCGCCATCTGTAACTTTTAATGTATATTTCTGCCCGATTGCTGGGGAAATCGCACTCCATGCGCCTAAAATAAAGCCACCGATCATAACGAGTAATGCTCCTGATAAACCAGATGCACCTAGCACTGCGGATAACAAGCAAGCCATGAAAAAGCTATGGTGACCGGTTAGAAATACATATTTGTACTTTGTAAACCTTGCTATGACAATATTAAGAATGAGACCTAGTAATAAAATCGACATCGTTTCTACGCCAAGCATTTTTTGAGCGGTAGCAACTACTGCTTCATTATTGGGAACAACCCCTTGGATGTGAAAACCTTTTTCTATCATTGCTCCCAACGGCTCAAGATTGGCAACAATAAAGGATGCACCAGCACTCAGCATAATATAGCCGAGAATAGGACCAAGTGTACCGGTTAAAACTTTATGAAATGGTTTCCTCAATGCAACTAGGCCAATGAATGCAATTAACCCTATTAAAAGTGCTGGCTCTGAGAGAATATCCTTAAGAAATTCTAAAACATTTGTTAAAAAGCCCATTTTAAAGCCCCCTCAACCATATGTTATTTTTTATTAGAAGCAACCTCTTGCAACACTTCCTGAACATCCGCTTTAATTTTCTTCTTATTTATATAGCTTCGTACCACACAAACTCTTTGCGCCGTCTGATCAAATTGTTTTGCTAATTCATCGATCGTCACAATCAAATCACAATTACTTCCCTTGGCTCCATTAAAGTCAGATGATTCAACCTGTGCTGGAATTCCTAATTCGGCACAGATTTCTTCTATCTTCATTTTCAACATTAAACTGCTGCCAATTCCATTTCCGCAAACGGTTACAATTGTAATCATTGATAAACATCTCCTTTATATTTCACTATAGCTTTGAATAAGCTTGATAAAAGATTCTGCTTTCGTCATCTCTATCATTTGCTCAATATTCTCCTCTTCCTCTAATAATTCCGTAAGCTGACTTAATGCTTTTAAGTGAGAATAATTGTCTACAGCTGCCAATACAAAAATCAAGTGAACATTTTTATTGGGATCATCAGGCGAAAAAGAGATAGGTTCGTTCAATTTAAGTAGGCTCATGCTTAATTTTTTCACCCCATCTTCTGGTCTCGCATGTGGAATCGCTACATTTGGTGCGAGAACAACATAAGACCCCAGCTTTTCAATATTGGTAATCATAGCATCGATATAGCATGGTTCTATCGCTTGTATGTCAAGCAATGGTGACGAAGCAAGGCGAATTGCCTCCTGCCAATTATCTACCTTATCTTTTATTTGAATCATTTCTCGCTTTAACAGATCACTTATCACTGGTTTGTACCCCCTAAACTGAGCAGCAGTATGCCCCATTACTAAATCACAAAGTGTTTCATAGAGCCCATTTTCATCATGGATGGTCGTAAAAAGCTTGATGACTTCCATTATTTGATTAACGCTGACTCCTTTTAAATCCTTTTTCCTTAATACATGAAAATCAAATTCTTGAAGAATACGCGCTTTATCCAACGCTGTTAAAATAGGATTAACCATAATAATTGGTTTTGTTGTTTGAAAAGGAACGGTTGAAAATAACAAGTCAAATTCATCTTCCCTTTGGTAGTCATAGTCACTTAAAGAATAGATAGCTAGTATTTCTACCTCTGGCAAAAGCTTTTCTATCTGGTATTTAAGCATATTAGATGTCCCCATTCCATTCAGGCAGACAATGACTGCTTTTTTGCGCAGATTCACATGAATATTTGCCGCATCCACATAGGAACCAAAATGCAAGGTAATATAGCCAGCCTCCTCCTCCGAAATAGGACGCTTTACAAATTCCTCTAAGGGCTTGAGCGCCTTTTTTACTAACACAAACAAATCCGGGAATTCTTCCTTTATTTGCTTTAATAATGGATTGACAATGGGAATATGAAATAACATTCGATAGTAAGCCGGTCTAATATGATAATAAAGGGAATGAGCTAACTCCTTCTGATTGGAAATCGACACACAGGCTAGCAGCTCAAATTCTTGAATGATTACTTGCGTCAACGCATATAGTTGCCTTTCCATTATGAATGAAGCTTCGTTTAGATGGCTATCCTTGCATTGCAATCCTATTAGAACGCTTGTCACATAAAGCTGTTCATCAGTCTTCTTTGAAATGCCAAGCTGAGTAACTTTTTCAGAAATAACTTTATACTCGTTTAAGTTCGCAATGATTTCTCTCCTATCTTCTGGATAGAAAATACTGACTCCTTTTTGTATTCTCAATAGAAGAAAGAGCAGAAAGACGATTACTTCTTGGACCTTTTCTTCAACGTATTTAATACCAAGCTGCTTTTCCACTTCTGCTATAATAGCAGCAATCTTTTTATGACTACATTCATAAGCCCCTTGGCCATTTTCTTGATTATATAAGTCTTTTAATAGCTTAGAGCCTTCCTCATAATGAATAAATTCCGAAATGCAAAGCATCATAAGAAACCTTATATTGCCCTCATCACCAACCAATTCATAACCATGCCTTCTCGTATACTTAATAATTACATGATATTGTTCAGCGAGCTTAGATGCTTCTTTAATAGAAGCAAGAACCGTATTTTTGCTTACCTTTAGAAGATCGATGAGGTGATTCACAGACACGTATTCTGTATTCGTAAATATTTTCAATAAAATTAACCCTTTTCTTTCCATCGGTGAAGCAATATAAGTATGTGTCTTTACGACTGGTATCTTTCCATCTGCCTGTTCCTTCCATTGAGTAGGAAAGATTAACCCTTTTGAACGATCATTTTGAATGGGAGGCATCCCCTGATCTATTAACCAATCATTGATTTTCTTCACATCATACGTAATTTGCCGCCGCGTACACCCTAACTCCTTTTCCAATCTCTTGATTCTTTGAGGACCATAATTTTTTAGTACATTCAATAAAGCTGCCGCCCTCTGATCCAACATCCTAATACCTCCTTCTACGTACAGTATAAAATATTCTTACTAAAGAAAGCGTATTCATTTGGTCCGAATTGTGGGTAATTTGTTTGAACAAGATTGGATTGATTTTGTGCTTATATGGGACGTGCTTTATTGTATTTACTAGATTGTCACAAGGATTACTGGCCTTTTTTTTTGGCTTTACTTCTCTACAAACTTTATTTGCATTTCATATAGAAGCTACCGAAAATAGCCTAACAAGCAACTTTGCCGTTATTTCCTTTTATGCGGAAATCATTACAGTACAGATACAATGGAAAAAACTTGCTCGAACGGTCCTCTTCTGTCCCTTTTGGTACCATTTTAGTTATTATAGGTACTTTGAGATTGATGGAACAAATTATTGCTTGGCTCTGTTATGATGATTGGATGATGGCTGTAATGTTTCCAAGGACTGCCACGTAAAAGTGTAAAACCCTATATGGACGAACCACTAATCAATCAAGTTGTGTCTATTACCACACAAAAAGAACAATTACTCTGTTTAGATGGAAAGACGCCGCCAAGATTAAAGGACAACGCATTGCCTTAATAGATGATGTTATTAGCACGGAAGAGTCCAAAAGATTATTAGAAGAACTAGTTACCAAAGCAGGAGGAATCGTTGTTTCAAAAAGCTGCTATTCTTGCCGAAGAGGATGAAGGGGAAAGAGATAACATCGTTTATTGTAGAGAAGTTGCCTGTGTTTTGATGGGTTGGGATAAAGAGAACAGCTTCTTGTAAGGTATTATATTTACCTTAGAAAGCCATCCTCTGCTCCCTCCTATTCGATTTTATGCTTTTGTAATATTTAATTTTTCCAAGAATATTGGAAAAGCGATCATAAGTAGTAAATAATTGATTGTAAATCCATCAATAAGTGTAGCAGCGGAATTTATTTTATGCTTATAGAACATCACGCTGTTATTTCGTAAACTGAGTCTCAATCTCTATTGAAATCTGTGTATCCTTAATGTTTTCTAGATGAATAGCTAATTTCTTAATATGAGCATTCTTATTTTGATTTTCATCCAGCGAACTAGATAATGGTTTAGCATCCATTACTGAGAATTTAGCATTAGAAGGATTCTTTATATTTATTGTAATGAATTTCTCTCCTTTCACCAATATAGCCGTTTTTCGATCTACACTCAGACCAATATTTGCTCGAGTATGCATAAACCAATAAATTTCGGATGGAGCAATTAATTTAATATTATCCTCTATAAGTATGTCATTTCTATCATTAATCAAAGATGCTCTTCTTTGTATAGATTTTGCATTTTTATACGCACCTGTCATATCAATAAGGGTACTAGCCTCATTTTTATTTGAAGTAAAGTTTATTATTTTTCCCTTCGCAAAAATATTTTGATCTGGATCTTCATCTGGATTTATCACTAGTGTATTTTGGCCCTCCGCTCTTTTCCTATAATAATTCCAGCGATTACTTTTCTTATCAAAGTAGCCTGGCAGATTATAATTATCCATACCAAGATCAATAGCCCACCTCTCACCTAATGCATCAATTACAAATGTCCCTATATCTAAATCGCCATGACTAGCTTGGTTATCACCAGCATGTATCCCTACAAAAGATGACTCTGGATTCCATGAACTTCTCATAGTTACAATCCCAGCACTACCATTGAAAATTTTGTCTAATGGAAGAGAATAATTTTTTTCTTCATTTGGTCTGTACCAAATCATATTTAAAGGACTATATGTTTTTAGCACACTATCAGCCATTTCCGGCTTATTAAATTTAGTAGAAAACCAAAATAATTGCGGTGATTTAATAAAGTTATCTTCTTGAGAATCACCTATATTAAATACACCATTATTGCCTTTAGTATAGATAGCATAATATCCTGTATTGGCTATACCTTTTACTTTGGAAAACTCATAATCTGTCCCTAAAGCAGTTTCTAAAGAGGAGAAAAGCAATGCCAAATATTTTGTTGCATAATTCCAATATGCAGGTCCTTCTTCAGTTCCTCCATCGTCACCATACGACATTAAAGAATTTTTTAATGAGGAAAGAGCCTTTTGAATGATTTCACTAGTAATTTTTTCTGTAAATGGTGATTCATCTGCAATTGCCAAGGCACTAATTAATATACCGCTATTAGAAACTGTATTCCAATTATTACTTCCATCTCTCCAAAAAAGAGGTATTTGAGCTTGATTATTTTGATCATTATATACTATAAGTGCTGGATTAAGTGCATTTTTTAATATGGACTGTTTTAGAATATCCTTTTGGTTCTGATTTAAAAAATCATAAAGCCAATCAAAACCAATCCCTACTGCTGCAGCCATCTCAGCTGTATCTAAGAAATGCGAAGGGTTCCAATCATAGAACCTATTACGATCAGAAACTCGCTCCAACTCCTTCCAAGCTCTTTCAGCATATAATTTATTACCACTCAACCTATACATTAAAGACAATGTTAGGGTTCTTTCTAAGACCGTTCTACTTATTGGAAGTAATCTCACCCCATCTGATTTTTCATATGTCACAACAGGCTTTTCTAATAAATTATTAGCATTTATTGTAAGCTCTTTATACCATTGCTTTAAGTTTGAATCAGATTTTAGAGATTCTTTTATTTTTTTTAAATCTTCGCTTGTTGCCAATAATCTAGGATGCTTTTTATTAGGAGATACTTTCTTTAAGTCATTTATAATCACTTGTGCTGGTGGTTCCTTTAATGATGAAATATCATTTTTTCCTTTATATTCAACATTATTCTGCTGTAATCTATCCATATGGATGGTTGCACTACTAAAAAAAACAATAAGAATTAACATACAATATGTAAATTTCTTTTTTATTGTCATCTCAAACCTCCCATACGGTTATAT
This sequence comes from Niallia sp. FSL K6-0212, assembly GCF_038007605.1. NCBI lineage: Bacteria > Bacillati > Bacillota > Bacilli > Caryophanales > Bacillaceae > Niallia > Niallia sp. FSL K6-0212. The sequence continues at coordinate 696,410 of NZ_JBBOXL010000001.1, forward strand.
TATTTCTATATTTATTAACTTAAAATAATTATTCTCGCATTTAAAATGTTGACTAAACAATTACTTTTATTTTCAAAAAATAAAATACTCCTACCTATATTGGTAAAGAGTATTTTATAATATATAATTCTAATCTCTACTAAACAAATCCCTCGTATAAACCTTTCCTTCAACATCTGCTAAATCACTAGATAATCTATTAGCAACAATCACATCAGAAATTTCTTTAAATTGATCGAAATCATTAATCACCCTAGAATTATAGAAAGTTTCTTCCTGCAATGCTGGTTCATAAACAACTACTTCAATCCCTTTTGCTTTAATACGTTTCATAACACCTTGAATAGCTGATTGTCTAAAGTTATCAGAATCCATTTTCATTGTTAAGCGATAAATACCAACAACTTTCGGATTCTTTTTGATAATCATTTCTGCTATGTGATCTTTTCTCGTTCTATTGGCATCGACAATGGCTGTCATGATATTATTTGGAACATCTGCATAATTAGCTAAAAGTTGTTTTGTATCTTTGGGTAAGCAATAGCCACCATATCCAAATGAAGGATTGTTATAATGAGTTCCGATTCTTGGATCTAATCCAACACCATCAATAATTTGTTTTGAATCTAAACCTCTTACTTCAGCATAAGAATCAAGTTCATTAAAGAATGCTACTCTCATTGCTAAATATGTATTAGCAAATAGTTTAATAGCTTCTGCCTCAGTAGAGTTTGTGAATAAAACATCTATATTCTCTTTAATTGCACCTTGGACTAACAGATCAGCAAACACTTTTGCTCTTTCTGATTGTTCTCCCAATACAATGCGAGATGGATATAAATTGTCATATAGTGCTTTACCTTCTCTTAAAAATTCAGGAGAGAAAATAATATTATTTGTTTCGAATTTCTCTTTAATTTTTTCAGTATATCCAACGGGTACAGTAGATTTAATTACCATTATAGCATTAGGATTAATCGATAGTACATTTGCAATTACAGCTTCTACTGTTCTAGTATTAAAGTAGTTTTTTTCTGGATCGTAATTTGTTGGAGTAGATATAATTATATATTCCGCATCTTTGAATGCAGTATAGTTATCTGTTGTTGCTGTCAAATTTAAATCCTTTGTAGCTAAATATTCCTCAATTTCATTATCAATTATCGGTGATTTCTTATTATTAATCAAATTCACTTTTTCTTGAATAATATCAAGTGCTATAACTTCATTATGTTGAGCTAATAAAATTGCATTAGATAAACCTACATAACCTGTTCCTGCCACAGTTATTTTCATTGGTTACCCCCACTTCTTATACATATTAAAACTCATCATAAACATTTTCCATTTTTCATATTTAAAACGATGTTTATTAATTAAGATTAGATAAATAAAATTTTCAAATAATATAATGAAACTATTTTCTTATCAATTTAAATATTCCTCTTTTAATCTTACGCACTGATTTTTCCAACATGGATGGAGCAATTATATTATTATATTCATTTATTATAGGGTTCATATATTCAATAAAAACATTGAAGTCATTTACTTTAAGAGCTTTTTTATACGCAGTAAAACTTTCTTGAGAAAGTAATGTTCTTTTTTCGTATATCACTTTTCTTTTTGAACTCATTTTATTACTAGCTTCTACTCTTTTTTTAGGTCTCCATTGATTATTCTTATCTTTTAAGTACAAGCGATAAGATAATCCTTGTCTTCTATGGCGAAAACCTCCAGCTTGTGATTCATACATCATTCGAGCACTAATTTCCTCTAAATGTACTTTATCCATATTCTCTTCAAATATTTTTTGGATTATTGGATTCCTTACTACAATCACATTTGTCCCTAAACTATCCTTCGTATATTTTGGTAACCATGCATCTCCAACTGTAACATCAGCTGTCTCCGAAAGTACATCATCGCAAAATTCGCATGCATTGTATTTAAATAAACCATGTCCCCAATTCCCTACATAAAGTTCTCTTCTTGGAGCACTAGATTTCACATATTCCCCATCTTTATTTCCTTCAACTTCTACTCCATAATCATTGGCATATTGTGTATCTAGCTTTTTTCTGAAATCTATTCCTGTTAAATTATCCGGTTCGACGCCTAATTGCCACCCCATAGATTTAGCAAACATGTCACTCTTTAAATGCCCACAAACTAAACCAATTGTATATTTTATTCTTTCTTTTATAACCAAGTCTTTATCAGCTAATAATCTAATTGACTTTATAAAACAAGGTATACCAATCAAGGCATATCTGCCTTCATTTTCTTTTACAAATTGGATAACTTTAGACATTTCTATTGGATAATATTTTGATTTTGCTCCCATGTATAACTCTTCATTACTATATGAAACCTGATAATCAAATAAAGCTTCCTCTTTATCATTTGAGGATTTTACATGAATAATACCGTCAACTAGTTTATTCTCTAGAAGTTGCTTCGCAATCCAATTTCCCATTCCTCCAGAACTACCCTTTTTTCTAAATTCACCTTCCTTCACATATCCAGCATAATTTTTCAAATAATATCCTGTATATTCGTTATATTTAATATTTTCTTCTTTTCCAAACTGCTGCTTCCCAATTTCCGTTTCATTTTTTCCATAAGCAAACGGACAAACTGAAAGTACATTAATATCCATTTCTTCAGTTGGTATATTATCTAATAAAGAAGGGCTATACTTACCATTTTCGTCTAATTTCATTTTAAATGGAGAACCTTTAACACTTGCACATATACCACAACCAACACAATAATCGTTGTCAATAACTTTTTCCATTAACTCTCTAACATTTTGATTCAATAATTACACATCCTTATGCATTGTAATTCCTAATTTATGTTTTATATATTAAGTATTATATTTTGGTTTAAATTTTCTAGTAAGTTGATGAACTAGATTCTTCTCATAATTATTTAACCCCATAAACCATACCAATATAAAATAGATTATTGAATATAAAACTATATTAATAAATAGATTGAATTGAAGTAACGAATTGATTCCAAACCCTATTATTAATGCAATAAATACTGGTAGAGAAATATGAAAAATATTCTTCCAAAATAGAATTATGTTTAATCCTATTTTTCGGTGGTAAAATATATTCATAATCAATGCATTTCCTATTAAGTAAGAAATTCCTGTTCCAAAGGCTGTTCCAATCCCACCATATATTTTGGATAAAGGGATTGAGATAATGACATTAAATATAGCAATTAAAATTAATATTATTGATCTAAACCCTTGCATATTTTTTGCCTGTAAAATAGATAGGCATATATTTTGAATTAATGGAATTGTTATTGGGATCATTATGAGCAACACCATATAATACGCACTAACATAATTACTCCCTGCCCAAATTCCAATGAATTGGTATCCAAATAATATAAAGCCAGTTAATATAAATGCCATTATAATATATTGTATTCTACTATACTTAACTAAAAAGGCTGTTAAAGACTCGTTACTTGAATTATTTGCCACCATCATTGATATTTTAGGTAAGAATAATCCGCTCAACGAAGTTGAAAACTGTAGATATAATTTAATAAATTGTATAGCTATAGCAAATATCGCAACCATCGATGTTCCCTTTATAGACCCCAAGATTATTTGTCCTGTGTTCCAATTAACTTGATCCACTATTATACCTAAAAATATAAAGAAAGAATACCCTATAATCTCTTTTAATACTTGAAAATCCATTTTTCCAAAATAAAATGATACTTTCAATTTTTTTAAACAGTAATAGACATTAAAGAGTAAACATAAAATATTTATAACAGTTGAAACTACTACCATTGTTATTGATCCAAAGTTAAAAAATAAAAATGGTAGGGTTACAAGTGGAATACTAAGTGAACGAATAATTGCAACAACTTTTACTATCACAAATCTTTCGTATGCTTGAATAATTGAACCAAAAATAGAAAGTGGAAAAGAAAGTGCAAAATTAATTATCAATATAATAACCATAATTTTTGCTTTTTCTATTTCTGACGGTGTTAAGTTTTGTCCAAATACATTATCTATTGTATTAAAAATCACCGTACCAACTATGACAGTTAGCAATCCTATAAGAGTATATATTATTAAAAACATTCCATTAAGGTTTGACTCAGTATTTTTATCTCCAATTACTCTATTCCTTGCAGTAAATCTTATAATTGCATTTCCTAGTCCTAAATCCATAATACTAAGATATGCTGATAAAGAACCTATCATTGAGTATAAACCATATTCTGATTGGCCTAATAACCTTATCATAATTGGAGTGTATAAAAGAGCAATTAAAATTGTTATTATCACCGAAACATACGATAAAATGGCACCTATTTTCAATTGGTTCAATTCATCACACTTCTTTCAAAATAATAAAAAAAATACAAGGTAGTAAACATTTTACAACCTTCCTCATTATAAACTAAACCTGTTAATCGACCTGAAGTGCATCCTTCAAGAAATTGATTGCTTTTTTTCGTTCCTTTTCTAATATAGATTTAGTATGAGTATAATCCATTTCAAAAACTTGTTCATTTGTATTAATATTGCTAATAGTTCTAGTCTGGAGGTTAAATGTGGATAAAAGAGTATCTATTCTAGAATTCATTGACATTACTGTTCCTTCTCTAGGAAAAACAATAAACGGAGTTTCTAACAAGATAGAAAAAACTACCCCGTGAAAAGAATTTGTGCAGAAAACACTCGCTGAATTAATAAAATCAATAAACTCACTTGGTCCTGTAATAAATGCCTCTTTATCTTCAACATCTGCTAAATTAATAATTTCTAAATTATTTTTTCTAGCAATCTCATTAATTATTTTTTTATTTACTTTTGATTGTTTTCCTAAAAAATAAGTTAATAAGTATTTATTTCTAGTTAATTTAGTTTTCGGCTTCTTAGAGATCGAAAGCCACTTATCTTTTGTTAACATCATTGTTGGATCCACAAGGACAGTTGCATTTTTTTTAGTTAATTTTTTTACTATTTCAGCTCCCGCTTGCTCTCTAACAGAAATTTTGTTCATTCCTGAAATCAACCCAGTATATTCTTCAACAAATTCGTTCGGAATTTCAGATACCCCAAAACTCGCTGCATAAGAAATTCTTTTTTCTTTAGGAGCAAAAGTTAAAAAATCAATTGTAGAGTATCTTCTATCCGTAAATGTAGGGTTCCAAACCTGATCACTACCAGTAACAAAATAGTCATATTTATTACCTAAATCATCCGGAATATATTCAGCAGTTATATAATAATCTGTTTCACTTATATAAGTGTCTGTAAATTCCTTAAATGCTCTTAACCTTTTCGGCTTAATATCTTTAACTTTTTTATTGTAAAGATACTTTTTCCACTTGTTATTGAATCTTTTTGATATTTCACTAACAGATAATCCTTTTAGATTTTTCATTTTTTCTAATGAAGAAGTTTTCATATCCTTCTTTGTTTTATGAATAACTGTTTCTACTGAAAAACCTAAAGACTTTAAAACTTCTTGTGAAGCATAATTTTGTAATCTATTTCCGTAATTATCATAATCATTAATTGTTAATATTCCTATTTTTTTCATATTAAGTCCTTTCTAAACCTTCTTTCTAGTTTAAAATCCTATTTTATAAATGTTATTTAAAGGCTTAAATTAGTTCGTTCATCTTACGATTCCATTTGTTTAGTATAACTTCTTTTTTAAAATCTTGAACTCGTATTAAACTTTTTTTCTGATAAAATTTTCTTTTTTGAGGATTTTTCAAAAAAATGTTTAACTCTCTAGTAAACTCTTGAATGTTATTTTGATCAATTAAGATACCAAATTCTCCATCTTTTAAAATTTCTCTAGGTCCAGAATTATTAAAACTAATTATAGGTAAGCCAAAAGTCATTGCTTCGGTTATTACTAAACCAAACCCTTCCCATCTAGATGTTGAGATAAAAATAGAACCAGATTGATATAACTCACTTAACTCTTTAGTACTGAGAACACCTTTTAATATAACTCTATCTTCTAAGTGGTTTTTCTTTATCATCTTTATAAATTCCTTTTTATCAGAACCATCACCAGCAACCAGTATTTTCCAACCATTTTCTATATTTTTAGCTATTTCAATTAAGTAGTCTAACCCCTTCTGTTTAATTATTAACCTACTTACAAATATAATGTACTTATTTTCCATATTACTAATACTACTTTCCTTATTAGTTATAGTTATTGGATTATAAATACACTCAGTATTTGCATTGATTTTACCATATTTTCCCTTATCGCTTTCAGATAAACATACAACTAAATCAGCCTGTTCTAAGCCTAATTTATAATAATTAATAAAGGGTTTATAGTATTGTTCCACATAAACTTCATATTCATTGTGCTGCCACGCTATAATTTTCATATTATGTGTTTCTCTTTTTAGAACAGGGATAAGTGATGTTAATTTGCCTTGACATAGAATAAGTATATCAGGCTCGTCTTCTTTTAAATATTTTATCAATTCTTCTGTTGAATCTTTAAATAAAGCTTTTATATCATAAGTTTTTTGAGTCAGTTCATATCTATATTTCAAAATTTTACCAATTATTTTACTTCTTATTTTTCGTTTTTTTATTATTCTAGGAGTATTTATCTCTTTATTTAATTTATAATAAAATTGATTTTTGCCTGAAAAGTCAATTAATGTAATAGTATTTCCGTCTTCTTGAAGTGTGTTTGCCAATTCACTAGTAACTCTCTCAACCCCTCCAACATCAAAGGACTCATTTATAATACATATTTTCAAGTTTACTACTCCTTTACCTACCTAGTACTTTGTTTCAAAAAAGCCGAGGTTTCTAAAAAAAATAATATTCTCCTAAGGAAGCAGATAGCTTAAGCCATCTACAGGTTAGTTAATACAAAAATGATTTTCTTACTCTCTAATTTTTGCAACATTTTTTTCCCTTTCATTCCAATAATTATTTATTATCAATCCTATACTAATCCAAAAGAAAGAGCCTATATGGGAATCAAATAAAATAAAGGATGAATTTAATGTTAATAATGAACATGTAAGAATCACATAGCCATAAGCTTTATTATTATTATTTATTTTTAACAAATAATTATATCTTTTATAAATAAAAATCGTAAGAATTACTATTAACAAGATTCCTATCAAACCAAATTCAGGAAGTAACTGAGCCACAAACGTATCTGTTGTTTTTAAATTAAAATAATCAAACTGATGGATGTTATACTTATCGAATATTAAATCATTTGTTGCTTCCCTATATGCCCAAGTACCGTAAGTATTATAGCCTATTCCAAATAAAGAATTATCTTTCCACACATCTATTCCTTTAAAAATATAATATTCACGCGGTGATGTTCCAGAATATTGGTTAACCATTAGCATAATATAAGATTTAATATCTAAAAATATACTAGAAATTAAAACAACAAATATTAAAAAATAAAATGCTTTAAACTGCTTTAATAAATATCTTCTATTATCAAAAAACAATAGAAAAACTAGAACTAAAAGTGTAACTCTTGTTCCTGAAAGAATGACATTTAAAAATAATATCACCGAAGTAAACAATTGCCATTTTAGTTTATATTTATATTTATATAAAAAGTAATAAATACAAAATAAAACTGCTGAAAAATTCGCGAATTCAATCGCATGTGGGAAAAAACCAATTGACCGATAAAATCCATTTCTTTCTACAATACCGTATGTTCCTCTGAAAATATCAAAGACCTTTTCCATCCCTAAAAATTGTAGTACAGCCAATAACCATCCTAATAATACAATTGGCATAATGATTTTTAGCAACTTTAAAATATCTGTTTCATCAAATCTTGAAAATATAACTATAAAGATTAGTAAAAAATACTTACAATAGTCCAAAGAGGATTTTATAAAAATACTTAAATCATTATACGTCACAAAGGTAGAAATAAAATTAACAAGCAGAAAACCAAAGAGTATTAATGTGAGTTTAATAATTTCAATATTTTTTGGTAGCTTATTCTTTAACATCACAAACAAGAGTACCATTACTAGTGCACCATAGTGCATTGTCTTCACTATTGACTTTATTGAATTATGTGTGTCATCTAATCCTGTAACGTATTTTACAAAAATAAATAAAAGCAATAGATAATACAATAATCGTAATTCTATCCTTGCTTTAATAATATTTCGGAGTGTAAAATCCAATAAAATAAAAAAACATAATGCTAATAAAATATTCAATTTACCCAAAACAGAAAACAATGCAATTATAAAAGTGATTATTATAATTACTAAGGCAATAAATCCTTTTCCCTTCATTTTATGCAATATAGAAATAATTTTTCACCCCTTTTGTAAATTAATCGTTTGTGTAGGTGTAGTGATAGTTAATATCCTTTGATAATGTGTTCTTACAAGCATTAAATATATTCTTATTACACACAGATTAATTAACTCAATTTTTATATTTCTTAATTATTAGCCGTTTAGTATTTTTAAGAAGAATACTTTTCAGGTAATATGTTTAATAGTGTGCTATAAGATTTTTGTTTGTCAGGGGATACTTAATAAACATTTTCTTAAACACAGTATTCTATTAACCCTCTAAAATTCAATTAAAATACTAATATATTTAACGTCATTCGGAGTATGATTCATTTTTTTATTCTCAAAGCTCATTTTATATTTGTTTTTTTTCTTTTTTATAAAAGTGATTATTTCTAAAAAAATTTTTCAATCTATCAATCTTAATATCTGTTAATCTAATCGGCACAAGTTTATTTCCTATCAATTTTATAAATAATCCTAAACTATAAAAAACTCCAAACTTATATCTAACTAGCGCAATACCTGTAAGTTTTGCTGCTGAGTTTCGAATTTTTTTATACTCTATTGAACTTAGATTTTCTCTATAAAAGTTATTCTCTCTTATATAAACATCATAAACATCTGAAAACCTTTTTTTACTCATTAAAGTAGTGATACTTTTCGAATTAAAATCCCAGCTATAAATCACTTTTCGTTCAACTGCAAATGTTTCCGCAAAGAAATCACACTTTATACTAAATAAAACATCATTACTACTTAGTGTAGAATCAAACTTAATGTTATGCTTTCTTACCATTTCTGTTCTATATAGCTTGGACCAAACCACTGAAATATTATACTTTAATTTACTAGGATCCTTTTTTTCAAGGTATTCTTCAATCGGTTTTGCATAAGTAAGATGTCTTGTAGTAACTTTTCCATTTTCATCTTGGGAGGTTGGCATAAAATATACTATATCAAAATCAGTTACCAAGTATGGTTCAATATGATTATAGAAGTTTTCAACAAAGTGGTCATCACTATCTGCAAATAAAATCCACGGCGAATTAACCTTCTCCAAACCAATATTCCTACAGACACCTGCTCCCTTTTTACTAGTATTATTTTGATATAAAGAAATATTTAAAGGAAACTCTGAAACAACTCTCTCCAGATTTTCCTTTTCAGTTCTACTACTCTTATCATCGACAATAATAATTTCTAAGATATCCTTTTCTTTAATCACTAGAGAACTAAGTAATCTTCTTATCAGATTACTTGAATTATAATGCGGTATTACAATCGATACTAATGCTTTCATTTTTACTTCCTTTCATCTTTAAAAGCTGAACTTTTATTTTTTGTTAATGCATTCCACTCATATATTAACAGTGGCTTTAATATCGATTAACTACTTATTGTATTAAAAATATATTATTTAAAACTCAATATGTTGTTTACTGCAGTCCTATAAACTAGTTTAATTTTCTTAACTACCCTACTAAAGTAAAAAACTGCAAACTTTCTTCCATACTATTATTAAGAATTTGTTAATAAAACTTTATTCATCCAGTTTAATTTCTTTTCATTAAATCCTTTATTATAATCATAAATTCATTAATAAACTGTGTATTATTAGATACAAAATCCTCATTGGTATCTGAGAAATTTTTAATAGTTTCAGATAAATCTTTTATATCATCAACCAAGTATATTCCATAACCACGCTTTTGGATTCTCTTTGCAAAATCAAATTGATGATTATTTACATGTTCATCAAACTCAAATTTCCTAGGCACTACAATCGGAGATTTATGCTTTTCTAAAACACTTAAAAAGCTTGCTGGCCCTCCATGAGTAATTACTATACGAGACTTTTCAATGTAATTTGTCATTTCATCAAAACTTACAAACTTTGTCCACTGACAGTGCTTTGGCTCGTAATCTGAATAACCTGTTTGAATAAAGACTTCATCATCAATTTTTCCATTTGCTTTTAATTGATCCATTTCCATAATTAATCTGTTAAATTGTTGTTCATGTGTTCCAACTGTTACAAATATCATCTAGAAAATACCTCCTAAATTTATTGCTTTAGGATATACCTTCTTCATTTCTTCCCATTGAACAATAAATTTGTCAGAAACAGGATATACTAATTTTCCAGTAAGAGTTGGTGAATCAATTCTATCAAACACCTCTATATACACTGTTTTACAACCAAATAACTTCCCTAGATAAAAAAAAGGCACAGCAACAGCGGCACCAGAGGAAATAATAATATCTGGCCTTTCTTTTTTCAAAATTTTAAAAGCTAAAATTGTATTTCTAATTGTGTTTTTTACATTACGATTGGTTGGGTAGTAACATGGGTACATTTTTTCATTTTTTAAGATACTTTTAGCATCACTTTTGTCGAAGGTAACCCAAAATCTCTCTTCATTTTCCCAAAAAGGTTTTAACATATGAAGATGCGTTAAATGACCTCCACTTGAACCAACTAAACAAACTTTCATAATATTATTCCTCACTAATTACTCTATTTATTTTAAAATAATAATTATTATTAAATATTAGAAGTATCTTTAATAATTTAATTTCTACTCAATTATCTGCTAATTAGATTATCCCTACGAAATTAAAATGCATTTTTTGATCCAAATAACACTAAAACTGTTCTCAACATAATTTTAATGTCTTTCATAATAGATCTCTCTTTGATATAGAGCAAATCCAACTCTACCATCTCTGAAAACCCAATATTACTTCTCCCGCTGACTTGCCACAACCCTGTACACCCTGGCACTACTAATAGTCTTTGTTTATCATATGAGGTATATTCGGACACTTCTCGAGGAAGAGGTGGTCTCGGGCCTACTAAACTCATTTCGCCCTTCAGCACATTTATCAACTGCGGTAATTCATCTAGACTAGTTTTTCGTATAAACTTCCCCACTTTAGTTACTCGTGGATCATCCTTCATCTTAAACATTGCACCAGAAACCTCATTTAAAGCTAATAATTCTTTCAATCGCTCTTCTGCATCGGAGGCCATTGAGCGGAATTTATACATATAAAACTCTCTTCCATCTTTACCAACTCTTAATTGTTTAAAGAAAACTTTCCCTTTTGGATCTTCTAATTTAATAAGAAGTGCAATAATAACAAAAAGGATACTTAGAACAATTAATCCACAGAATGAACCAATGATGTCTATCGCTCTTTTCATTACAAGGTAGCTTCGAGCTGTATTTACAGATATATTTTTTTTCTTTTCTAAATACAGAGATTGATCCTTATAAAATTCAGACATCACCATACCACCTATCCCTTAATTATTTTCTCTATTTATGTAACATCAGATAACCAACTAGAGGAAAAAGGTACAGTAACATGCCTATTTCCGTATGAATCCTATCATTAGTTATCTAGTAAATTATTAGATTAAAATATCCCTAAAAATTTCTTTCTTTTTATCCGTTCAGGAATTTCTTTTATTATATTCTTATCTTCCACTAGAAATTGGGCATTTTCTTTAAAAAGATAGATATAATCCATACCATAATTCGCTTCTATCATATCCAAAGCTTCAGCCATTTTAAAAGTTCTATTATGGATATTATGAGCATCAGATGCAATAAAATGGGTTAAATTATACTCAATCAATTGCTCCGAAAACTTTTTCACATTCTTTCCAAAGTATCCCACCACACTAGATGCCGTTACTTGAGTCAATGCGCCGCTTTTTACAAACTGATAAAGAAGATCAGGCTTTTCCTGCAATTCTTTGTTTCTCTCCGGATGTACAATAATTGGAATAATACCCTCTGTTTGCAATTCATACAATAGCCTTTCTGCATATCGTGGCACAGAGGAAGAAGGGAATTCTATAAAAAGATATTTTGTATGATTAAGTGTTAGAATTTCTTCTTTATTATAATCTTCTATCACTTCTCCATAAATTCGTACTTCCTGACCAGGAAGTACGGTAAGAGGAATATTTTCTTGTTTTAATACTGTATTTAGCTCATTTACCTTTGTAATAATCGAAGATTTCAAATTATTAAATTGATTATTCTTATGATGAGGTGTAGCAATGATTGATGTTATGCCTTCGTTCACGGCTGTCTTCGCCATCTTTATGCTATCTTCTATTGTCTGTGCCCCATCATCAATTCCAGGTAATATATGACTGTGGATATCAATCATTGGTTCTACACCCCTCTATTATTTTACTAACTTTTTTCTATAACTATATTAAGTGATATTATCGTAAGCAATTTAACTGATTGTTAATTTGTGCCGTAATAATAATAACTACCTTTTTTGTCCGCTTTTTTATTATTTAATACAACACCTAATATTTTTCCCGTCGAAGCAGCAAGCTGCTCTTTCGTTTTCACCACAGCTTCTTTATCCGCTTTCCCGCTCCCTACTACTAAAATACTTCCATCACAAAGATTGGCCAGCACTTGTGCATCGGTTACGGCCATTACTGGCGGTGTATCGAATAAGATAATATCAAATTCTGCTAATGCTTGTTCCAAGAAATGACTCATTGCTTTTGAACCTAAAAGCTCTGAAGGATTTGGTGGTATTGGCCCACTAGGAAGAACATATAAATTCTGTTCATCATCCTGATGAACAGTTTCCATTAAATCCATTTGGTTTGTTAATATAGAGGTTAATCCCGCTGTATTATTTAAATTAAACGTATAATGAACAGTTGGTTTCCGTAAATCTGCATCCACTAACAATACTGTTTTACCCTGTTGCGCGAAAACCACTGCTAAGTTTGCTGTTGTTGTTGACTTCCCTTCGCCAGGCCCTGAGGATGTCACTAATATGGAGCGGATTTCTTCATCCACACTTGAGTATATGATATTTGTTCGAATATTTCTATACTGTTCAGAGATTGGTGATTTCGGATCATACTTTGCAATCAGTTTTCGTCTATTATTAAGCGCTAATCCGCCCTTTTTTGCTCTCTTACTTGCTGCCAAGTAAATCCCCCCTGCTTCTTCCTTTTTGTGTGCCTCTAAGTTTTGCTTCAAAGCTTTCATCAATTTTTGTAATAGCTCCTAGTACTGGTAACTCTAACAATTTCTCAATATCCTGCTCTGTTTTCACTGTGTTATCTAAGTATTCAAGTAGGAACGCTAACCCCACACCTATCAATAATCCTACTACTGCAGCAACGGCAATATTTAACGGAGGATTAGGACTGACCGGTGCTTGATTCGCTTGATCTTCCGCTAATGGTAATACGGTAACATTATCAATGCTCATAATATTCTTAATTTCTTTTTCAAATACTTCTGCTGTTTTATTGGCAATTTGTAAGGCAACTGTTGGGTCAGCATCTGTAACTGAGACAGTCATTACCTGTGAACCTTGTGCACTTTCCACCGCAATTTTATTGTTCAACGCTGATACACTCATATCTAACTTTAATTCATCTTTTACAATATTTAAAATAGCTGCACTTTTTAAAATAACACTATAGGTGTTGATTAATTGTACGTTTGCCTGCACTTCTCCTGTATTTAATGTAGCAGATGAATCATCCTTTGCCTGGTTAACAAGAATTTGCGTCGAAGATTTATATTCAGGCGTAATAATGAAATAACTTACCACAGCACTTACTATCATAGCAACTAATGTAATGGAGATAATAAGTGATACTCTTTTCTTTAACGTATCAAATAATTCTTTTAGACTAATAGTTTCTTCCATGACTTCCTCCTAGAAAAATATAAAAACCAAAAATATTATATCATATATCGTTGCATATATTGTCATTTCTTGTCATAATTTTAAATGAAATGTTTTTACGTGTTTTACTATACCAATTAATTTACATTTTTGATATATATTTTTTTTAAAAGGGAGAACTTTCCTATCTAATGTACTAATTTGGTAGATTACTAAACGACTATACTAAATTTTTTAGGAGGTTTCAATGAAAGCTATTATTCTATCCATCCTCTCTATTATTCTCGTGCTCATACTTATTATCGGGAATACCCATTGGAATAATCGAGAGGTCAGTTCTTTAACTAACAGCCATCCTACTAAAGATGCAGAAGTAAAAAATAAAGACCAGGAAGAACATAAAGACCAGTATTTTAGTCTTGACTACTATATGAGTTTCGCCAAGTCTTGGCCTGAGAGTGCCCAGCAAGTACTGGAAGAGAAACTTGCTGATAAACAAGCTTTTCATATCTTATTAGTTGGTTCCGATGAAATTGGCGATAAAGAGCTTGGGTTAATTACCCCATTGCAAGAAGCGTTAGCTAATAAATATGATAAATACGTAACCATTGATAGCATTACATATAATGAGACATCATCCGATTATGTAAATAATAATGAATATGAGTCTATGATTGATAAGAAGCCAGATATGGTCATCTGGGAACCTTTTTTGTTGAATGATAACGGAGTAGTTGATATTTCTACAACCTTATTGAATATCAACCAAGTAATTAATGAAACAAAAGATGTCCTACCAGATGTAACATTTGTTTTAATGCCAGCACATCCCCTCTATAATGCAGGCCTCTATCCTATGCAAGTAAGCGATTTGAAGAAATTTGCTGAATCGAAAGAAATTCCCTATTGGAATCATTGGGAAGCATGGCCTGAGAGCAATGATTTAAAACTTAAAGATTATTACGTTGAGTTAGGTGATAGATCACAAGCAAATGAACAAGGCTTTAAAGTTTGGAGCAGCTATCTGTCTAAAAAACTTATATCAGAATAAATCTTTTCATTAAGCGAGAATTTCTCGCTTTTTTTTCAAGAAAATAGTTCTGTATAACGCACATGGATAGCATGTTATCACATTTTCTGAATATTTGTAAATATTACTTTACTCCTATCTCTTTCCTGTAAGCGCTACCTAGTTTCTTCTATTATATATATTAATTTACTCAACCTTAAAGGATGTCTGTCTGCTGTAATTGTATGAATAACATAATGAATGAAAATGAAGAACGATGGGAGGATTAAAATCTTTTAGGAGGGATTGCAGGGAAAGTAGGCAGAAAGGGGATTACTTTCCCTTTAGCAAAGTTTAACTATGTATCTTTTGATGGCTCTTACGTCTATTTGATCGTTCCTTTACTGCTTGCATTATTATTAAGCATATCTTTTTCAAAATCATCACTAATTAAGTATTCCACGCTTGTTCCTAGTTTAGCGGCTACTTTTTCTAAGAAGTGTAGAGAGGGATTATTTTGTAAGCCTCTGTCGATGTTGCTTAAGTATGTTTTGGATACCTCCGCCTCTTTTGCCAACCTAGATAACGAATAACCTTTTCGCTGACGTAAATATCGAATTCTTTCGCCAATCATTCATTCTCCTCTTTTCCTTTAGGTACTCTTTATTGTAATCAAACCTTCCTCTTTTAATGTTTCCAAGAAGGAACAAACATGCTGCTCGCATTTTCGTTGTGTTACTTCATATTTTTCCATTAAGATAGCTACCACTCGGTCAATCGAGATTGGCTCCTTTATTAATTCCCAAATATCGCCTCCAATATGACCTAAATTATAGTATTTGCTATTCGCAATGCTTAACATTACTTTTTCTCCATTCATATCACTCACAATGTGTCCTGGAGTTTGTACAACGATAGTCTGTTTATTTATTTGCGCTTGTGTTTTCCTCATTTGTCTTCTTCTCCCTTTTGCTTTGTTAAAATAAGCTCTACCAGTTCATTTGCAGTAAAGCGAGATTTCGGCCGTTCGATTTGATAAATAGAGGTACTTTCTAAGAATTTAGATGTGGTTATTAAGTGCCATTCCAATAAACCTAATGGTTGAAGAAAGCTGTTCCGAAAAGTATGCTTATACAATATTTGCAGCCGTTCAAGATTCCGTTTTTCTTTTATTTCAATCTTCTCTCCGTCCTTTTTTGTGAGCTCAAAAAGGCCAGCCAGCGGGAGACAGTTTGTTTCAAATTGCTGTTCTATTGGCACACTAAATTTCTCTTCTCGATAAGCAATCGGTTTGAAAGAAAGATTAGTCATTTCAAACTCATGCAAACTCTCTAGCCATAACTTTTGATAGGGATAGGTAGGGATAACAATTGGTTTTCCGTCTTTATTTAATTGGACTGGAATAATGTCGTCACTTATCAATTTATAGCCTTTTTGTAAAAATGCTCTTGCTAATGTAGACTTGCCTGCGCCACAGTCCCCTACAATGGCATATACTTTCCCCTCAATCACAATTCCACTGCCATGAAGAGGAAGAATTCGTTTTTGCATGAGCAGAATACCCATACATGTACCTAATAAATAGAGGCGCATTTCATCCATTTTATTTGCCGACAATAACGTGATAGAAATGCTTTCCCCTTTTTCGATTAAAAATATTGCGATATTTGGAACATGGAAGAGAACCATATCCCTCTCTATGACAAAATAGTTATTTGCCTTTGCTTTAGCATTCCAATATTCCCGCAGGTCTTTTTCTTTAATCACTAGTTCTGGAATGACTTCTACTTTTTCTTCTTTGCATAACTCTGGCAGCATGAACTCGCTGTACACATGGCATCCAAAAGCATAATAACGAAATGCACTTTTTGTTATCATATGTCCCTCCTACACCTTCTTCCTTATCCTATCAAAAAGAAAAGCCTCTACCTTCTTAACAGCGAAGGATGGAGGCAGATCGAAAAAATATAACTATTATGTCCTAAAAGTGGAATTGATCATTAGCTCCAGCCAAGATCAGGGAATGGCGTTCCAGTTTCATAAGTTGCATCTAACTTATTGTTATTAAATGGTCCTGCCATTGTTTCTTTTACATCTAAAACTTCTAAGTTTGGCTCTTTCCATTCAAGCTTGTTCATCTTATCACCTCCTTTCAAGTTGTAAGATCTAGTATCTTCCTACTCATCCTGCCAACTTTAGCTTTTTTAAAAACCGATACACGATAATGCTTCTAAACAATGCTCGGACATCAGGATCCACTGCGAGTTCAGAAATTGCTCCTTTTTCTAGCTTATCCAGTCCCCTTTTCAAGCAACTATAATTAATATAGAAAAGAATCGCTGGATCTTTTGAAACCTCCCTAGCCTCCTGCAATAGACTCTTCCAATGGGGAATTACTCGATAAAGCCAGTCCGTCCCTTGAGCCCCTCTTATTTGCTGATTCAGTCTTATTTCATCAGGCAAATATCCTTCCGTACTTCTTCTTATCAGAGCACGATCCATTCCCTTCTGTACATACTGATCTTCTGGAATAGACAAACAAAAACGAATAACTCGTAAATCATTTGTCGGGTCTCGACTGATTAATCCATATTTCAGCGAAAGTTTGGTCATGAATGTATTGGAAGCATTCCAGTGAAATAAGTCATCAAAATGCCTTCTCCTTTGCTCAAATGCGTTTAATTCAGAAAACCATCCTGTTGCATCAATTCCTGCTTCTGCTAATTTCGTATATATGCTTGTTTTCGCTGCAAACTCTGGATTAATCAACGGCGGCGGCCCTCCCGTTGTATATTTCTTCCTTTGCTGATTTAAAAAAGGAAAAGTTTCTCTAAGCACCATCGCAGCAACCCTTTTCCGTGGTCTTGCAATGTTTTTGCTATATGCCTCCACTTCTTTATAGAGTTTAAGCAATCTACATTGTTTTAGTAGAAGAGGAAAATAATCCTGCACTCCTCCCCACGATATAGACAGGTTTCCTCGATTTCCATTCAGAAGAATGCCTATGTCCCGTTTTTGTGCCTCTTCAAAAATCCCCTTAATCCAAAAGGAATTTTCAAAAAACTTATAGGGCATTTCCATTATTTCTAAAAATTCGTCTAACTGTGTGTAGGAATCTTCCCCTTCGAAATCTAGGTAATGATCCTGTAAATGGCCAATATAATTCACTGTTTTATTTACAAAGGCTGATTCATTGGCTACTAAATTCTTCGGACCAAATGGAATAAAGTCTTTTGGTGGTATATAGCTAAAAGTATGTAAGCCAGCATCTCCTCTAAGATGTTTGGCTGCCAAACTGACAACCGACCCTGAATCCAATCCACCACTTAACTGAGACCCAACTTTTTTATAGGTTCTTAGCCTTGCTTGGACAGCTGATTGATAAACCTCCTGAAACGCTTCTACATAATCATTATCAGTAGGTAGATGTATTGGTTTTACTTCAGAGCTTATCTGACTATATCTCTTTACTTTTTTCCGTCCTTTTTCAATTGTGATGCTATGTGATGGCGGCACTTGCTCAATCCCGATAAAAGGCGTAATGGAAGAATCAACCGTATCTACTACTCCAGCAATAGCTAAATATTCAGCTAGCCATTCCTCATTTAACCGCTGCTTGACATTTGGTAATTTCAATAACGATTCTATTACCGTTGAGAAGTAGAACTGCCTTTCCTTATACACATAATATAAAGTTCTGCTTCCCGAAAAGTCTCTTGCACCAAATAACTTTTGCTGCCTTTCATCCCAAAGAAAAAAGGCAAAATCTCCAATCAGATATTTCGGAGTTTCTTCCCCCCATTTAAGATAAGCAAGAAGAATTAACTGCGTATCAGAAATGGTTTGCTGCAAGGAGCGATCAACCTGCAGGGATTGAAACAATTCCATTCGGTTATCAATAATAGAATCAGAGGTAATTACCACTCCGCTTGTTTTATCAAAATAAGGATTTCTCTCTCCAATTGATTCTGGTGTAATCCACTGTGCATGACAGCCAAGAAAAATATTCATCCTGCTATATACTTGAATATCATCGGAAGGGAATCCTTGAAACCCATTCATTATTCTCCTAGCGTGCTCTGTTGCTATGCTCGCTTGATTTTCATATAAGATTCCAGCTATACCACTCATTTATTGTGCTCCACCCTCATTTATTCTTAATAAAGAACGAAACAGTTAAAAAAATACGATTACTAAGTAATGTGCTCCTAACATATTCTTTATTAAGAACATATCATACTACAGACTTCCTAGCAATACCTGTTTATAAATTTATCGCGAGATTTTTAAAGGTTATTTCATTCATTATTTGTTTCCATTCTAGAGAGAATCGATAAATATCCTCTTCAACTAGCTCACTGCCAGTCTGCACTTCAATAATTTCCATTGTACTGGTTGCTCTTAAAGCATGCTTTGTTCCTAGGGGAATATGAATAACATCCCCTGACCGAATATGCTGTAGTTGATCATCCAATACTAGGACACCTTCTCCTTTAACAACTGTCCATACCTCACTTCGTTTGTAATGAACTTGATAGCTCAGGTTCTTCCCGGTTTCTACACATATTCTTTTTGTTAAAACTTCATTTCCTTCGAGATATTTCGTATGTTCCAATACCTTATACCAGCCCCACCTTCTCTCTTCAAACATAGGTCTTTCTATTAGGTCTTTTAATATTTCCTTCACTTGCAGACTATCCTCTTTATTTGTTACTAAAATACCATCCGGACTTGCCGCCACCACCACATCATTTAAACCTATTAGTGTAATAGGGATATCCAACTCATTTACAATATGAGAATTGGTTATACCTTTACTAACAAAGCCCTTTCCACTAATCGGGGTTTGCATTTCCTCTGTTAACGTATTCCAGGTTCCAAGGTCTTTCCAAGAGCCCGTATAGGATAAAGCAATTACTTGCTCTGCCTTCTCTGCCACTTCGTAGTCAAAGCTATTCTGAGGTAATAGGTGATATTGACTTACTAGTTGCTCATATTGAATAGGATAGCCTCTTTCCAACAAGATATTAAGCAGGTATTCGATTTTGAAAGCAAATACCCCACTGTTCCATAAACCGCCACTTTCTATTAGTCTTTCTGCTTCTTCTTTTCTCGGCTTTTCCTTGAAAGTGGATACTCGCATATAACTCCTCTCTTCTTCATCAAAAGGAACCATATATCCATATTTTTCAGAAGGATAGGTTGGCTGCACTCCTATTAAAGCGAGGTCTGCATTACTTTCTATTACCGTTTTCTCAAGCTCTTTTACCTTCGAAAAAAAGTGATTCTCTACAAAAGGGTCAACAGGAAGTATCGCTATCACTTCATGAGGACTGCAGCCTTTAACAGAATATAAATAGACAGCGGCTAGAGCAATTGCTGGAAATGTATCTCTTCTTGTTGGTTCTACCACAATAGGCACTTGTGTTCCAACTTGTATTTGAATCATTTCCACTTGCGATTTACTTGTTGCAATCAGCGAATCCTTGGCAAGATCATTTTTTTCAAGCTGTCCCCACACTCTTTGAACCATCGATTCCTTATTGCCCTCTTCATCGGTTAACAATTTCAGAAACTGCTTTGAACGGGCATCATTGGATAACGGCCATAGACGTTTTCCAGAGCCGCCAGACAATAAAACAAGTTTCAATTCCATCCTCTCCTTCTAGAAATTAAGCCAATGTTTGATTTCCGGCTAATTCTTGGGAAACAAGCATTTTTCTTAACGCTCCCTTTGTTTGCGCCAATTGCTTATATTCCCCTTCTTGTATTACCTTTCCAGATTCCAATACCATTACCTTATCTGCATTTCGAATCGTTGATAGACGATGAGCGATTACGATTATCGTCATTCTCCCTTTTAATTGGTCAATAGCCTGCTGAATCTTCTGTTCATTTTCACTATCTAATGCACTTGTTGCTTCATCTAATATGAGAATAGCTGGTTTTCTCAAGATGGCCCGCGCCAAAACGAGACGCTGGCGCTCTCCCCCTGAAAGCCTTATTCCTCTATCTCCAATAACCGTATCCAATCCTTCCGGCATTTGTTTAACAAAATTCTCTGCAGCAGCAAATGACAGAGCTTGCCATAATTCCAGTTCTGTCGCCTTTGGTGCAACCATTAATAAATTTTCTCGAATGCTGCTATGAAATAAAAAAGGCTCCTGAGCAACATAACTAATAGAATTCCGATATAACAGTAACTCCTCCTCTGTTAACGATTTTCCGTTTACAAGCAATCTCCCTTTTTCAGGCTGCAGCAAACCCATTACTAAATCGACTAATGTCGTCTTTCCCGCTCCTGACGGCCCAACTATTGCAGTTGTTTTCTTAAGCGGAAAATGAATATTTACGTTAGTTAGTGTCCAGTCTTCCTGAGATGGTTGATAGCGGAAATAGACATGGTCACATTCTATTGCTTGTTCGAGAGTAAATGGCTCCCATTCCCTTGTGCGAAAGGTACTCCATTCTTGGCTTTTGTTACTTTCCGCTTGAACACGCAGAACATGATCTAATGCCGGAAACATGGAAACAATTTGTTCTACATTACTTTGCAAGGAGGAAAACCGCGGCCATAATCTTGAAAAAATCAAAATAATTACCATAAGCTTCTCTGGTGGCAGTTTAAGAAAGGAAAAAGAAATAGATACAAAAAGGACAATCAAGATACCAGCCATCAGCCGATAAATGAATACAGACTTAGCGTTTAAGCGAACTAAATTCATCACATTATAATGAATTAAATGAGACTTAGACTGAAACCAATCAAAAAAAGATGGCTCAAGCATATTGCTTTTCATATCTTTCATTCCACTAAACTGTTCTGTAATTCCTCCAAAGTAATCGTTCATTAACTCTGTTGTTTCTTTGCCTATTGTTTTAGAATTCCTTACGAATTTCCTCATAAAAATACTAAGTAACCCACCAATAATTAAGACTATGCTTGTTAAGGATGGTGATAAGAGAAAAGCCAGCATTATTTGAACAATAGTAAAAAATACAATGCTGATTAATTGGATAATACTATGTGTTCCCACGCCGACTCGTGATATTTCTGTTGTTAGAATATAGTTAAAATCCGACTTTCTTTTTCTCAGCATATATTCCCACTTCACTTTGATAAGTGATTCATATGTCTCTAGTCGCAGCTGTTTAATAAAGTTCTGCTGGATATCTGTATTTAAAATCGTTTGACTCCGTTGCAGCAAAGCCTGACCACCTATCAATAGAAGATAAATCAATAAGACAGAAGTCAAATTTAGTTGAAATGGCAGCTTTTCCATTGTTGCTACTATTAAAGTAATAGGAAACAGATCATTTATCTGCATATTCAACAATCCAATAACAGCAAGCATTGGTATTAAAAGATAAATGCTAATTCCTTCAAGGGCACTTATTAGAATGCTAAGAAAAATATTAAGATACATCTTCGTTCCAGTAACTGCCTGCAGTTTCTTAAAAAAAACAATAAGATTTCTCATTTTCTAAAGTCTCCTAAGTGAAACTTTTTGCTTTAAAATTACTCGCCACAGCCATAAAATTGGTCTTAATGGAAGGTAAAGAAAGTGCAATGATTTTGGTAAAGGAAGCACTTCTGCATCCCATGAATTAGCATAGAATTTCCGAATGATGTAAGCTGCCTTCTGCTTAAATGGTTTCATCATAAATAGATACTTTTTTCCTTCCTTATCCCATATCTTATCTGGAGGATGAAAAAAGTTGATTCTTTCTCTCATGAATAGAAAAGCTTTTTGTGCAAGTCCCTTCGATTGCTTCTTTATCTTTCTCTGATACCTTTTTGGGCTTAATTGTAGGTTTTCTACTAAATAGAGCACTTGTTGATAGAGGTGGCAGGATTTATTTTCCATAAAGGCCTTTGGACAACTATTAATATCTTCTTCTCTCTTCAGCAGTTGCACAATATCTACTAGCCATCGAATACGAAACCAGCCATGACGTGCCCCATGTGTAACAAGATAATAGCACAATATTTCCTCACCTAAAGTATGGAATGCTGTTGACCCTATAGACACCGTTTTGCGATTATTCCATAAGTCTTCAAAGCTCGGCTCTTTACTAGGACCCGGATGAAGTCTCCAATGCACTTCCACTTTGCAATTTTTCTCTTTATGAAGGAATTCAAGATGATGGTTTCTTTTTTGCCAATCTTTTAATTTTCGTGGTGGTTCATACTCCATTTCATATCCCTTTGCTTGCAGTATTTCTATCGTTGACTTTAAATCTTGAAAGGAAATCAGAATGTCAAGATCGTTGGAAGTTCTGGAAGATAAGTCTCCGTACAAATAATAGGAAAGAATTGGTCCTTTTAAAGTCAGCATGCGGATCTTATTCTTCGTTAATGCAGTTGAAATATTATCTAGTTCTTTGATCAATTGAAGCATTTTGATTGTATTGTCTTTATATAAATCCTCTACTATTTTGACTACGTTGTTAGGCAAATAGGGAGAGTCTATGCTAGACAGTCTTAAATAGATGGATGGATACACTTTATGAAAATAAACCAGCTGAAGAAACTCCTTCCAATCTACCTTTTTATAAAATTCCTCTATCAGTTTTATGGAGTCTTCTTCCTCATTCAATAGCCTTAATAACAACTGCAGTTCATTGGAACAGCTATGCAGATCAATTTCTTCTGATCCCTTCATTCTTTTCACCTCTTTTACTCATACCACCGGCAAATGTATTCACAACGGTAAAACGTTGTTTACCGCGTGCACCTGTCACATAATGCGAACCACTTCTAACCCATGCATGTGCTTCCATTTTGCCTGCTGAGTCCCTTGCGATACCTAGATATAAAGTGGTTGGAATCTTTCTTCTATTTAACATTCTCGTTGCTGCAATGGCTTGGACAAGGCAGGCACTTTCCCAAAATGTATATTTGCTCATCGTCTCAATCGCCAATGATACATCTTTTATCATCTTTTCATTGCCATTTACCTGAACTTCCGTTTCCATCGATTCTTCACCCAGACTAGGAGCAACTTTCGCGAATGGCAATAGTTTCAAAAACCTACCTCTTGCCAAAAAAATAAATGCCTCCATCATTAGGCATTTTAGTTTAAAATCCATTTTGATAAATTTCTTGACTTTCCGTATCACTCTAGGCATCCTTTTAAATCTACCTTTACTAGTAAATTATCTGCTAATAATTCTGCTAAAAAATATTCTACTTGCTGCTCACATTCTTCTTTTGAAACTTCATAGTCCTCCATTAACATTGCTACTATTTGCTGCTCACTTATCGGATACTTACAATATTCCCATATCACAGTCCCTATTTCTCCAATCTTGTAATACGTATTATTTTGCTCATTCCATATATACATTTGGCTATTTAATTCTTTACATGTATTTTCTTTGTTAACTTGATAAAAACAATCTCTCGCTAACTCCTCATTTAATAACATCATCATCGCTCCTAACTGATTGATTGTTTCTTTGTCCAGTGAACGTCTGAAATGATATAAGATTTTACTACATTGATATTCGTTGTCTTTTCCCAAATTTGCTGTTTGTGCGCTATTTTTTCCTCTATAAACTGTTTGAATTCTGTACGAAACCGTTCCGGAGAGAAATTCAAAGCATGCTCTCGACAATGGACTGGATTGAATGGTAATCGTTCGAATTGCTCCACAGCCCTTCTTATCACTTCTGGTGTTTGTTCATAGAAGAAATACCCAGTTGGATGAAGCGATTCATTGTATCCTTTGACCGTTTCTAAGGATCCCCCTTTTCCATAAGCAATGACTGGCGTACCACAAGCCTGTGCTTCTAAAGGGGTTATGCCAAAGTCTTCTTCCGCTGCAAAGATAAAACCTTTTGCCCGCTGCATATGGTCTTTTAACACTTCCAAGGATTGATAGCCCATCAAGTGAACATTTGAACCTGCTTTCGCCTTAATTTTTTTAAAATCTGGACCATCCCCAATTACGATTAATTTCTTATCTGGCATCAGAGAAAATGCTTCAACTATTGTATCTATTTTCTTGTAAGGAACCATCCTGGAAGCAGTAAGATAGAAATCCTCTTTGTCTGGATAGAAGCTAAATCTAGAGACATCCACGGGCGGATATACCGTTTGCGATTCTCTTTTATAAACCTTCCAGATTCTTCTTCCAATAAAATCAGAATTAGACATAAAAAAATCTACACCATTTGCTGTTCGATAATCCCAATTACGAATTTGGTGCAGCAAAAATCTAGTTAAATATCCTTTTATACCTTTATCCATCCCTGCTTCTTTTAAATATTGGTGCTGAAGGTCCCAAGCATAGCGAATAGGAGAATGAACATATGAAATATGAAGCTGATCTGGTCCAGTTATGACCCCTTTTGCTACAGCATAGGAGCTAGAGATAATGAGATTATATTTAGATAAATCTAATTGTTCAATGGCTAATGGCATTAAGGGAAGATACGCACGATACTTCCTTTTTGCAAAAGGAAGCTTTTGAATAAAAGTCGTGTTCACTTTCTTATGTTGAATAAAATGCCGATCTTTCTCATCTAAGTAATCGACTGTACTGTAAAGGTCTGCATCTGGATAAATCTTGAGTATCTCCTCTAGTACTTTTTCTGCCCCATTATAAACTACCAGCCAATCATGGATAATTGCTGTTTTCATGGGAATGCCTCCTTTTTATCATGCCTTCTTTCTCTTATGCAGCCAGTGTTCAGAAGTAGCCTCCTGTTCACTTGCTAAAGCTTTTTTCATTCTCCATTCATTGATTTTGGTATCAATAAACGCTTTAAATTCTTTTTGAAAACGTTCATTCGAAAAATATAAGGAGTGATTTCGGCAATCAATCGAATCTATCTGGATATGCTCAAATTTTTGGACAGCCGCCGCAATTGCTTCCACATTTTGTTCATAAAAAAAGAGCCCTGTTGGACTAGTAGATTCATTGTATCCTCTAACTGTCTCCCGAGACCCGCCTTTCCCGTATGCAATAACAGGTGTTCCACATGCTTGTGCTTCTAATGGAGCAATTCCAAAATCCTCTTCCGCAGCAAAAATAAAGCCTTTCGCACGCTGCATATAGTCCTTTAATACTTCAAAAGGCTGGTATCCCATCAAAATAACATTTGACCCAGCTTTTGCTTTAATTTTCTTAAAGTCCGGACCATCTCCTATGACAACTAGTTTCTTGTCTGGCAATAAAGAAAAAGATTCTACAATGGTATCTATCTTTTTGTACGGTACCATCCGTGAGGCGGTTAAATAAAAGTCTTCTTTCTCATCTCTTAACGTGAACGCAGATACATCTACTGGAGGATATACTGTCTTGGCTTCCCTCCGATACGCCTTCCAAATTCTCCGCCCAATAAAGTCAGATACGCACATAAAAAAATCCACACCATTTGCTGTTCGATAATCCCAGTTTCGAACATAGTGCAGAATGAACCTTGTGATCCAGCTTTTTATCCCCTTTTCAAGACCCGATTCCCTTAAATATTGATGCTGCAAATCCCAGGCATAGCGTATTGGTGAATATACGTAAGAAATATGCAGCTGATCCGGACCTGTTATCACTCCTTTTGCAACTGCATGAGAACTGGAGATGATTAAATCGTATTTAGAAAGATCTAATTGCTCGATTGCTAACGGCATAAGAGGAAGATAATTACGATACTTCTTCTTCGAAAAAGGAAGCTTTTGTATAAAGGTTGTTTTCACCTGTTTATTTTGAATAAAATGCCGGTCTTCGGCTTCTAGATGTTCGACCGTACTGTATAGATCTGCATCTGGGAAGAGTTTAAGTAATTCCTCCAGCACTTTTTCCGCCCCGCTGTAGACTACTAACCAGTCGTGGATGATGGCTGTTTTCATAAGATTCGACCTCCTTCAGTATGCTTGCTACTAAAAAACTATTATAAATTTATTAGTTTTACTCATACATTTTTGTTAATTGTCGATTTATGTTTCTGAAATTTATTTATATAGATTACACTAAATAGTAATTGCAAAAGTGATTTATATGAATCTATATAAAGGGTGAATAATGACCTATAGTTTACACCTATCTTACAGCTTGCATGTAAATTTATAATCCATTTTGCAATCGAACTGCTCACTACTCCCAACGCTGCCGCTTCTCCACCCATAAATCTATATAAAAGTACTGTAACAATTAACCCCACTATAATACCTAAAATCTCCGAGCAGGTAATTCTATGAAACTTAGCTTCAGCAGTTAAAAAGTTGACTAATATCGCATTTCCTATCGAAAAAGGGACACTGCTTAAGAGTATTACCCCCATAATGATGGAATCTACAAACTCTTTCCCATAAATTAAAGGAATCACTAAAGGCAACACACTACTTAAGAATATTGATACAAAGAATGTCCCGTAAAATAACGTCCCATGTATTCTCTCCACTTTCATATATCTCTCGGTACCCTTTAAATCCATTAATTTAGGCATCAAATAGACACTTATTGCTCCATGAATTAGGGATATTAACATATTTCTAATACTTACAGCTACTGTATATAAACCTAAAATAAACGGACTTAGAACTAAGGAAATCACCAACTGATCCATTTGATTACCAAAACTAGATGTTATGGAATAACCATAAATTTGAATACCTCTTTTTGTTAATTCTTTCGTTTTATTTAAAGTGTTATTTAATGTTGGTTTTATAAATTTTAAAACCATTAACAAGGAAATGATACAAATAAGAACATTCAATAAAGTAGTTATAACAATGAAATTATAGACATTGTATTTACCAGCAAAAATAAGACCTAAAATTATTGTAACAATCCCAAATGGCGTCATTAATTTAATCGCCATCACATGCTTAAACTTATTGATACCTTGTAGACTTCCTATTAGACCATGTGACATTATTGCAAAAGGTAATGCTAGTAATGATATTTTTGCCATATTTATAATAGAAGCGGGTTGATTGGAGATTATCATTGGAAAAACTATAAAGCCGATAATTAAACCAATAGGACCTATAATAGCATTAAGTATAAAATACGCACTTAAATAACTGCTTTGTTCTTTATTATTTTTCTTTCCTAAGAAAGTAAGTGCACCAGGCAACCCAAACGTAAAAAGCAAGATGAATAAATTTGGCCATCTAGTTGCTATTGCCAATTCCCCTCTCCCATATGCTCCTAAATAACGTGCGCTTAATATACCAGTAATTAAATTGATAATCATTATAAATAGATTGACAGATAAACTAGATAAAAATAATTTTTTCATCTAATAGCTCCTATTATTACGATAGTTTTCCACATTTATCCCTATATTCATCTAACCTCAATTGCATTTTCATATACTGTTAATCGCTGCTTTGCCGCTTGATTCCAACTATATTTTTGTGCAGTATGATAAGCATTCACTTGTAAATCATATAATAATGCCGGTTGGTTAATTAACTTTTCAAGAGCATTCCGCAATAACTCTTTATTTCTCCTCGGCACCACAAGTCCATCATGCATATTGGTCAAAATATCTAACGGACCTGGTGTTTCAAAGGTGATTGGCGCCAGACCACAAGCCATAGCCTCTATTAATGTTTTTCCAAATCCTTCAGATAAAGAAGGAAAAAGATTAATTTGGTAATGTTCTAGTAGTTCCGGCAGTTCGCTATGTTTATATTTTTCCATTACCTTTACTCTACTTCTTACCTCAGGAATGTAATCTTGATAGACCTTTTCCCTATTACACCCTGTTCCCAGAAAAGTTAGTTCTATATTTGGATACTTCTGAAGTAGTTCATTCATTACTTCCGAAGTATATTTTATCCCTTTTCTTTGAATGTAACTCCCAATCTGTACTATTTTAATTGACTTACTGTCATCCTTTTTCCGCGTAAATTCTCTCCCTATAAAGTAATCTGGTATACCATTGGGAACAATATAGACGCTTTTAGGATTGACTTTGAAATGGTTGATTGCATATTTTTTATCATTTTCATTTAAGAATATAGATACATCAGACATCTTTATAGACTTAGCTACTTCCCAAAGTCTGAACCCACCCCAATATATAGGATATTTCCAGCTTAATTTCACATGGCCATTCTTTGATTCTTTTAATAACTCATGATGGGCTAAATGCTCTAATCCGTGACTACTAAAAACGGTAGTAGGACGATTTCTCATAGAAGATAATACCCAGCCATCCCCTGAAGCGACGTCTATCACATCATAATCATTCCATTTCATCTTATTCCAAGCTACTATCCATGGGAATAAAACCTTATCCGTTAGCCCCCCAGAAAAACTTTTTAAATCATCCATGAAATACGTATCGGCCTGCACACCTAACTCTCTAAGAGCATCTCTAAAAGCTATTCGAGTACCAGAAACTCCGGTATTTGGATCATAATCAGCACTTGATATTAGAGCTACTTTCATTTTCACACCTCAAATGTATTTATATAATTGTTTACTGCCTAATGTGAGAATTAATATACTTTTCTACTAATGACACTGTTTTTCTAATATCAAAATTATCTTTGAACTTGTGATAGCCATTTCTCGCAACATAATGATATTTTTCTTCATTTTTGTAAAGCAGCGCTATTTTTCCGGCTAATTGATTGTAATCTCCTGGTGAATATAAGATACCTGTGAAATCATCCTCAATTAACTCCAAAGGTCCTCCTATCCCAGCTGCAATAACTGGCTTTCTAGAAGCCATTCCTTCAATAATCACCCTGCCAAAAGGCTCTGCTCTAGTAGAAGCATGCACTAGGATATCGATATCTTTCAATAATTCCAAAACGTTTTCTCTATGACCTAGAAACTGAATATAATTACAATCCTTCGCTAATTCTATTAAATGATTCTTGTACTGAAGTTCTTCTTCTTTCGCAAACAATACATCTCCAATTATCAAAAATTTGATCTCGGGATACTTTGGGTGCAAAAGCCTTGCTGCTTTAATGAACACGTCTTGCCCTTTCCATCTAGCTATCTGACCCACAATAGCAACTTTAAATTCCCTCACGACTTCTAACCTCCTCTAATGGAAGGATTCCGTTATAGACAATTTTTGTCTTCTCTGTTTTTCCAAATTGACTGGATACAGACTTTGAAATACATATAATTTCGTCCGCAAACTTTGACAGCAAAACAAATAATTTCTTATTTATTCCACCATCCATAATATCCCTTACATGCCAGATAACCTTTTTAAATGCCAGCTTCCCAACAACAAGACCAATAAAATGAGCTTTCATCGAATTAGAATAAACAATCTTTGCCTTACTCTTATACATGAAAGAAAAAAGCCTAACCATTGGGATAAATAATGAGAATATGGACAAGAACCTTAATATACTTTTTTCATCTCTGTTATACTTCAATACTTTAGCGGAAAATGGAATGACAGCAACCTCCACACCAGAAATTTCCGAGACCTTTTCCACAAGTGGACCGTCCTCAAAGCATACTAATGTGGGCTGGAATCTTTCTTTGTTGATATAGGTCAATATATCAATTAAACTTCTTTCTCCCCCTCCAATTATTGCCGTGTGTACTAGGAACAGTACTTTAATCTTTCCAACTTGCTTCACTGGCTCCCCTCCTTTTTGCCATTTTTATGCATAAAAAAAAGCAGTTCTTGACTACTTCAAAGTTAACTTTCTATAAATTTGCTAATTTAGGAAAAAGAGAAGGATAGCTGTTTATTTCTTTCCTTATTCTCTGTACATCCGCATCCACCATTATTTTTACCAGCTGCTCTAACTCTGTCTTTGCTCGCCAATTTAACTTTCTTTTCGCTTTTGATGAATCTCCCAAAAGGACATCTACTTCTGCGGGACGGTAGTAGTGTGGGTCAATCACTACATAGTCTTGATAATGTAAATCCAGATAGCTAAAGGCGATTTCACAAAGTCTGCGTACAGTTGTTGTTCTGCCAGAAGATATAACGTAATCATCTCCTGATTCTTGTTGAAGCATCAGCCACATTGCTTCTACATAATCTGCTGCATAGCCCCAATCTCTTTTGGCTTCTATATTGCCCAGCCTCAATTCCTTTTGTATCCCAATCTTTATTCTTGCCGCAGCATCTGTGATTTTTCTGCTGACGAATTCAATTCCCCTCAATGGAGACTCATGATTGAAAAGAATGCCACAAGAAGTATGCATTTTATAGCTTTCTCGATAATTAATTGTCATCCAGTGTGCGTATAATTTAGCCGCTCCATAAGGGCTCCTAGGGTGAAATGGTGTTTTTTCTGTTTGAATCTCCTCCTGCACTAATCCAAACATTTCACTTGTTGATGCTTGATAGAATCTTATCCCTGGATTCGTTAACCTTATAGCCTCCAGAATATTCACTGTTCCTATACCTGTAATATTGCCTGTTAATACTGGCTGTTCCCAAGAGGTTCCAACAAAACTTTGCGCTGCTAAATTATATACTTCATCCGGTTTGGCTAACTGTAATGCTCTTATCAAAGAAGACAGGTCTGTCATATCTCCGTCAACTAATACCACTTCTTCCTTAATTTGCAGATACTCTAGTCTCCATAACGTATCTGTACTCCTTCTGGCTAGTAACCCAAACACTTTATATCCTTTATTTAATAGCAATTGTGCTAAATAAGCTCCATCTTGACCAGTTATCCCAGTAATCAGTGCAGATTTCAATCATCTCGCCATCCTTTTTAGTTATAAATGTTAATAGTTTTTCTATTCATACTATTATCAAAAACAGTAGATACTGCATCGACTACTTTATCCCAAGTGTAATTTTCCATTACAAACTTTCTACAATGCTCACGATTGGGAAGTTTCAATTGTCCAGATAAAATATCTTCTAACTTACTTGCTATTGCTTGATCAGAACTGTCTCTAAACAATAATTGTTCATCTAATTTTTGCAAGATTTCCTTTGTCCCTCCATAAGGAGTCCCTAATACTGGTGTTCCACATGCTAAAGATTCCACTGTCACCAATCCGAATCCCTCTAATGTGATTGTTGGTACAATACTAAGATCAGCGATTTGATACCAGTTTAAAAGTTCATCGTTTGTAATTTTCCCCAGCAAATAGACATTATTTTCAAGCCTTAAATTTCTAATTAACGATTCTAATTCTTGTCTTAAGTAACCCTGACCAGCTATGTATAGCTTTGTATGGGGATACTCTGTAACTACTTTCCCCATTGCTTTCACAAGATTGTCTATCCCCATTCTTCTCACTAGCCTTCTTGCACAAAACAATACTTTATCAGTAATGTCTATACCTTTTCTCCTTCTTATTTCCTCCCTGTCCTCTGCTGGTTGGAAATATTCTGTATTTACTGCTCCAGGAATAATATTAATTTTACTTTCATCTATCCCATAGTCTTCCATTAATATATTTT
Organism: Niallia sp. FSL K6-0212; assembly: GCF_038007605.1. Classification (NCBI taxonomy): domain Bacteria; kingdom Bacillati; phylum Bacillota; class Bacilli; order Caryophanales; family Bacillaceae; genus Niallia; species Niallia sp. FSL K6-0212. The sequence continues at coordinate 728,832 of NZ_JBBOXL010000001.1, forward strand.
TAAAATATTCACTTAGAACAATAAAGGAATCAGAGCGTCTATATGTTATTTTCTCTAAACTTTTTTTACTTTTATTCTTAACATTCATTATTAGGTTTCGGGTAGTTTCTACAGTCGACTCCTGAGCCCATGGACCATGAAAATGTGTCACTATTGGTATATGTTCAGGAATTAAATTCTGATTCACAAGTGAAAAATATAGAGCAAAATGTGGGTTAATTATATCTGGCTGAAAGGTGGAAATTAAGTTTTTGATAGAATTGCGAAATAGATTAGCGCGACTAATCACATGAGCGGAAGAAACCCCTTTTGAAGTGTCAATCATATAGTCAGGGATATCAAGCTCTGCTCCATTGCCTGTTATTAACCCTCGCACCTCATGACCGTTGATTTGCATAGCTTTTAGATAATCAGAGAAGTATCGATTTAATCCGCCTGGGGTCGATTCAATCCAACCCATACCTGTTGATAGAACTTTCATTTTTTACCCCCATTTTATTCATTAACTATTTATACAGCTAGTTCTTTATATATATTTAATGTTTCTTCACATACTCTATTTACACTAAGTTTTTCTAAGTCTTTCTTTGCTTCTAACTTAAGCCTTGTAAGTTCCCTTGTATCGGAAAATAACAAATCTATTTTTTCAGCCAATTCGATTATGTCTCCAGGTTTGATTAAAATCCCAGACTCGTTATTTAATACTTCTGGAATTCCATCTACATTTGAGGCTATAATCGCACATCCTGCTTCTCTTGCTTCAAAGAGTACTAAGGGACATGATTCTCTATATGAAAAGAGCACAAATATATCAGCCGATAACAAATATTTTTGGGGCTCAGGTTCAAATCCAATAAAATGTATTCTATTACTATTAATTGAATTAGAAGCAATCTCCTCAAAAAAAGGTCTATCGGGGCCATCTCCTACAAGATATAGATTCGCATCAGTATGTTTACTTCCAACTATTTCAAATGCCTTAATTAGTTCCGTTATTCCTTTTCTTTTATTCATACCAGCTACAGTTACAATTGATCGCCCATCTAAGGATATAGGCATGTAATCCTCTAGTTTTTTTGTACGTGGACTATTTAATGTCCCATTTAAAACAGTACGAACCTTATTTGGGGATATTTTTTTCTTATTTCTTAGGATTTCACTTACTGAATTACTCACAGCAATAACTCTATCTCCTACCCCCATAATCATAGATTGTTTATCGAATATATTATGTACTGTAGTTACAAGTTTGTATGAATGCTTAATTTTTAATATTTTTGCTAGAAGTGCTCCTGTTACCATTTGCGCATGTACTATATCCGGGTTAAACTCCTTCATTATCTTATTAAAATCTGATAAAGTTCTAATAGAATGCAAGCCTCTTTTTTCTTGCTTCAATTGATAATGTGGTATTCCATATTGTTCTAGAAGTTTAGTGAATTCTCCACCAGACGAAGCAACCGCTACGTCCTCTCCCATTTGCTTTTGACTACAGACAAGATCAATAGTTGCGTTTACTATCCCATTACCAGTATTACGCACATGATTTAACACATGGATAATTCTCATTTTTATCACACTCTCACTCTATTTTCATTCAGGTTCAACATTTCTGTTACATACTTTTTAGAAACTTTGCTCCAGCTATTTTCTTCTGCAATTAATCTACCATTAACTCCAAATTCGTTTAATAATTTTTCATTGAAGATAAATTTGTTTATTGCGTCGGCAAGTTCATTTTCATCATTCGGATCTTCCAGTACAATTCCAGCAGGATATTCTTTGGACTCCAGCAAAGTTGAAACTCCCGCTTCTTTAGTCGTGATAACTGCTGTACCTGTCGCCATTGCCTCCAGTACTACTAAGGAAAATGGATCATACCTGGTTGGAAAGACGAAAAGATCTACTTGACTCATTAAGGTGGCAATGTCATTTCTGTATCCTAAAAAAATAACACGTTCTTTTAACCCCATTTTCCCTGCAACTTCTGGATAGATACTCCCTTCCTTACTTCCTGCTACCAACAAATATATATCTGGAACCATCAGCATTGCCTTTAGAACAGTGTCTAAATTTTTTCGATTAGATTTTATATCTCCCGCAAATAACATTGTCCTTTTATAGTAATTATTATGAAGGAATAGTGGCTTTCCTTCTCTATTAGGAGTAAACTCATCAATATCAACGCCGTTATTTATTACAACTATTTTAGATTCCGGCATCCCTATCTTCAAAAGTTCCTGTTTTACTTTATTTGATACTGCCACTATTTTTTTGGTAGATCGGAGAGAGATTTTTTCTAACTTAGAATTAATAAAACTATATAAAAACTGATAGAATGTTTTCATCGTTTTCTTTTCTCTAAAAGGATGATACATAGAATCAACCCATGAAGAATGAACAAAATGAACAATATTCATATCACTTTTTACCCATGTAATAAATCCATTTAAAATAAGAAAATCAGGATTAATCTTTTTTATCATGAATGTGCTTAATAGGGCAAATTGCTGATATTTTAATAGATTGGTAGGCAAAATGCTAGCTCTGACTCTATGCCAAGTTATATTATTATTTTCCAGAAGGGATTCATCAATTTCAGTAGAGACAATTACTACTGATAGACCATACTCTAATGCGGTCTTCACTATTTCATAATTTACCCTTCCCTGTCCATCTCCTTTAATTAACTTATGTGTGACAATGCATATTTTCATGCAGCATTACCTTCTTTTATTTTTAAGATTTTTTCATATATACTTGCGGCTAATTTTTGATGTCCTATAATGTTAGGATGGAAGTGATCTTCAAAAAAGTCTGACCATGGACTCAAAATTTCAGATCCTCTAATATGAGCTAATCTAGTATCACCTTTACATATGTTAATAATTTCATTTTCATATTCTTCTAATTTCCCTTGAGAATAGGGATAATACTTTTCATCCACCCCCATTTGGGTTACAAATATAATATTACTTTGTGTTTGAGTTAAAATAGAGGAAGTAAATAAGTTAACTTCGTTTACAAAATCTGACTTAGAGACGATACTTTCTCCACCAGACTTTAAAATAATAAATCTTTTTAATCTCCATCTAAAACCTGATTCCAATTTCTCTAGTACTCTCTTCCTCCATTTTTTTGAGTAAAATGGCCTTGGATCCATCCATCCCGGTTTTCTATATCTTCTTGGTAATAGCTTTAAATATTTCGGATTAGGTCTTATCATAGCTTCTGTAATTCCGTGGCCAAAGATAACAAAATCTGGTTTTACATTAATTATTTCTTCTAAATTATCTCTATTTGTTTCCATTATTGGTTTAGCACTTGCAGTATAATCAAACAGTTCTACATTAATTCCTAGCCTATCTACTATTCGTGTTTGTAGTATATCTTTATATGATTTACCAGCAACTCCTAATCCATTGGCAATGGAATCACCGACAATAGCTACCTTCATCATTTATCCCCCATATTATTATCTACTAATATTTTCTCTATCTTCTCTCATGAACGACATAGATATCATAAACCATATTAAAAAGCCCCCAATTCCCGGCATACTATTTAAACCTAATAGACTTATAAGTAATGCAATTATCATTGCTATTCCCAGCTGATAATAGCTTTGGTGACTAGGAATTATAACTAACTTTCTTCTCAGCATCTGGAACAATAAAAATAATCCTGTAAAAAATAAAGCTCCCCCAACCCAACCAAATGTAAAAAAGACATTCAGTATACCATTATCAAAGTTTCCATTCTCTCCTAAACTACCATTATTTCCTAATTTAGTACTTACTCCACTTGATCCAAAACCATTACCAAGTGGATTCTTAAGTATCTTTTTTGACATTTCAATTGTAAAATTTAGTCGTGCATTAAATGATGTATCTTCCTCTAAATTAGCCAAAGTAGAAAGGCGCTCATTTATTTGGGCTGCTCCTGGTATCAAATTAACTATATTGATTAGTATTATTACAACGATAGCAATCAAACTTAAGTACTTAATTTTTTTCCATATGCTTCTAGAAAAAAATATATAAACGATTATTGCTACAATCGCAAAAATCCAGGAAGACCTTATTAGAGAAATGGCTAAGGCAGATAGAACAATAAAAACTCCAACCCATCCAAATAATCCCCGCCACCTTTTTTCCAAAATCATTGGTACTATTGCGATTGATAAAAACAAAGCAAAAGGTCCCGGCGAATTCAATGTAGAGAATATTCTAAAATTCATTGGTTCAGCTATACCAATAGAATTCATTTCTACATTTTCCATCCAAAGTTTATCCCATTCTGGTAAATAAAAATATTGGATCCACCCATAAATTGAAATAAATACCGCTATTGTAGATAAGGAGGAAAGCCATAAATCTCTAAATTTCATTTCATGCTTACTTAATGAAGCACTATAAACAAACACAAAAAACGGAATTACGTAATTAGCCATTTCATATAATGCTGAACCCCTATTATTAATTATTCCAATAGCAAAAGCATAAATAAAGGCTCCTACAAAACAGTAAATTATCTTTTTTTGCTCATTATCATAAGTTAATTTTTTATGCATGAGGGAAAATATTATAGTAGCAGTTAGTAGTAATGGAGCAATACTTAATAAAGAAATAGACTGGTATTCCCCTAATATCCAGTCACTTACTCTTCTAATACCAGGCATACTGCTCCAGATAATGAGCAAATAGATGATAAACAATCTAGATCTAAAATAGGATAAGAACATTCCAAATACAGCCATTGCTAGTATTAGTATTATTTGTGTTAATAAGATAACGCTAAATCTGGGAGTTACAATTCCCACCCCTACGGTTAAAACTATTAATATAGCTAATAAACAATAAAACTGTTTTATTGTTTTATTCGGATAGCCAATTACTCTATTCAAATTATTCGCACCTTCAATCACTTAGATATTGCAGTCACTTCCCTTTTTATCCTTACTCTAGTGGAAACATTTATAATAAACTTTTCAATACTATTCTTTTTCATAAATAACCTAATCATTTGTAACAATCCAGGCTTCTCTGATGTCCCAATAACAAGACACCATAATATAAAAGTTAGTTTTCTAATTTTAGTTTCCATAAAATCAGTCATGATAATTGTTTCATTGTAAACTGAATGGTAATACGCTTCCTTATTAAACCTTCCTCTCTGATCGAGATCAAATCGCGGAGCTGGATAATGATCTACTGCTGCTTCCGGGTCATATACCAGCCTCCATCCGCGCTTTCTTACACTTAAACTAAATGCCATATCATTATGTACTTGTGCTCCCTGCCCTAATAATCTTTCATCAAAAGTTAATCCAGCAATGGCCTTTCGACGATAGCTCATGTTTGCTCCTTTTAATACATCTACATCACGAGCTTCTCCATATCCTAAATGGTGATTGCCAATGACACGACCAAACCATTGTACTTTTCCAACAGGATCTTTCCTTCCGTCTTCTTTATAGTTGCCGTGAACTACCCAGTCACGCCCGCCGACTCCGCCAATTTGGTCGGAGCTCTTAAATATGTCGATTATCTTTTGAAGCCAATGAGTATGCGGCACTGTATCATCATCTAATATACAAATGAATTCTCCTGCGGCCTGCTGCAGCCCTTCGTTTAATGCGGCAACTTGACCTGGTCGAGTTACGATTGCTTGTTTAATAGAAATAATAGATTGATAGTCTTTTAGAAAGCTTGCAGTTTGGTCATCTGTATCACGAACTATAACTATTACTTCATCCGGTTTATAAAGTTGTCTGCTTAATCCCTCCAAACACCTTTTTAAATCATCTGTCCGCTTATAGGTCGGAATAATTACCGACGTTTCCATACCTTCATCCCTCCACTCAAAAGGCGTCCTTTGATCCAAATAGGACAAAAAATGTTTTAATGATTAACTTAAAATCAATAAATAGGTTTCTTTCTCTTATATATTTAAGATCAAGCTCTACCCATTCACTAAAACTAAGATTGCTTCTTCCACCAACTTGCCAATAGCAGGTGATGCCTGGAACTATCTTTAATCTTTGTCTTTCATATGATGAATAGGCAGCTACTTCTTGTGGAAGGGAAGGCCTTGGTCCTACTAAACTCATTTCTCCTTTTATAACATTTATTAATTGTGGAAGTTCATCGATACTAGTCTTGCGGATAAATTTTCCGACTCTTGTTACTCTTGGATCGTCCTTTATTTTAAACACAGGACCCGTTGCCTCATTTTTATCCATTAACGAGGCTTTAAGGTCTTCTGCATTGGATACCATAGAACGGAACTTATACATCTCAAAGGGTTTACCATCTTTTCCAATTCTCGTCTGTTTAAAAAAGACTGATCCCCGTTTGTCCTCGAGCTTTATTAATAATCCAATAATGAAGAATAATACCGAAAGTATAAGCAGCCCTATGATGGCACAGAGAATGTCGAAAACTCTTTTGAAAAGAAGATAAGCTTTCTGCTCTTTGATCAGCAATTCTTCGGTCCTTGCATTTAATTCTCTTACTAATGATTTTTCTCCTAACGACAACTACTTTCACCAGCTTTCTTGTTAACTGCTAATTAATATGTTCGAGTTACAATAAATATTATTTATCTATTAACAATGATAATAATATTTATTTCTCTTTTTAAAAAAACTTAACGAAGAAAACGAACTGGTTTCCTTCGTTAAATTTTTTTAAAATGAGGCATTTAACCTCTCCTCACATCACACTTTTGCAGACTAGCGCTAAGGTAGAGCCTTCATTCTACCCACAGCATGACCGAGTGCCTCTATTGATATTGGTTAAGAGACATCACCAAAAAATTCATTTCAAAAAACAACTTATTCTTAATAAAGAACGACTCATTAAAAATATATAGCCTGAGAAAGGCCTGTATTCTAAAAGAACATAAAAATACTATATTTATATTAAAACTAATTTGTTCTTTTTGAAGAACAATTAACTAATCGTCATTATAGCAATGTATCCACTAGAAGGAAATAGCATTTTTTGTCGAATAACGTTTATTTTTAAAAAAATACGTAAGTTAGCAGGTTTCGATTCAGCTCTAGTTTATTCTCACTTTTTTGCGCTGCCTTTTACTCACACGCTCATCATTAAGCACTGCACCTAAAAAAATCGCTTTGGAATTCGAAAGCATATCTCGTGTAAATTCAACTGTTTCTATATTGTTTTTATTGCTGCGTACTACCATTAATACCCCGTCTGATATATTCGATAGTAATAAAGAATCAGCGACAGATACTAGTGATGGCGTATCAAATATAACCATATCGTACTGATGGGATACGTTACTTACTAACATCTCCATTGCAGGTGAACCGAGTAGTTCTGATGGATTAGGAGGTACAGGTCCACTAGTTAGCAGGTCAAGATGGTCAATAGGTGTTTCTATTACACATTCTTCTAGCCTGTCCCTGTTTACTAGTATAGTGCTTAAACCAAATTCATTATTTTCTTCAAATGATGTGTGTAATGTTGGATGACGAAAATTGGAGTCAACAAGAAGAACTCTTTTTCCTACCTCTGCAAAAGCTATTGCTAAATTAGCAGAAAAGGTAGATTTTCCTTCTGATTCTTCTCCTGATACAATTGCTAAGGTTTTAATCTGATTTTCATTAATAGCTAACTGAATGCTAGCACGTATTGCATGGTATTGTTCTCTAATTGGCGATTTGGGTTTTAGATGGGATAATAGATTACTTACCCTTTCTAATTTAGATTTCCGTTTCGGTAGTGGTGACATTTAACGATCTCCTTTCAGCTTTTAAGGATTCCATAAGTGATTGAGGGATTCTGTCTTTTTCAGAAATAGCAGATAGCGTTCCTACTACTTTTATATTTAATTTTTCTAAATCTGATTTTGATCTTACGGTCGTATCTAAAAAGGCAAATAATAAGACTAATCCCACTCCCATAATGGCTCCTAAAGCAACCGCGATTCCTATATTAACAGTTATACTAGGGCTGATCGGCTTTTCATTTACTATTGCTTCATTCATTATTTGCACATTATTAACCTTCATTAAGGATGGCAGTTTTTCTAAAAAAGTAGTAATAGTAGTATTGGTAATTTTTGCAGCTCGTTCTGGATTAGTGTCTGTAGTTGTTACATTTAAAACTTGTGTAGAATCTTGTTTAGCAACTTGGATTTGACTACTTAATTGCTCTGCCGTTATTGGTAATTGGAGCTTTTCAACCACATCATTTAAGATGACTGGATTTCTGATAATGACAATATATGTATCGATTAAATCCATATTGGATCTTACATCCAGTTCACTGACATCAACGACTTTTTCAATATTCTTATTAACCAAAAGCTGTGAGCTGCTTTGATAGAGCGGCGTTATTTTATAATTAGTATATAAGCCGCTTACAATGCCAGCTCCAATGGATACTATCATGATAAGTAACATTCTTTTTTTCAAAATAGCTAAAATCTCTTTAACCGACTTTATTCCTTCCAATTGCTTACCTCCTAATATCGTACTTAATATAAGTTCATCCTTCGTTTTATCGTTCTCTATAAAGAACTTATGTCTATTATACATCTTTTCTATTTCCTTGCGATAGGAATTTTTAACGATTTTTTTATTTTTTCACTTTCTTAATAATATCTTGTCAATACTCCCTCCAAATGTAAATGCTCACTATTTTTTCTGTATTTGATTTCATTTTATAGTTATAATTGGAATTTACTAGAGACAGTGATAATTATCCGTTTATTTTAAAGTTTTTCAAATTTTAACTTCCCAGAATGGAAAAATGAAGAGATTAGTCAGCTATATTGTTGACTATCGTTAAAACAGCAAAAAAGATACCCCTATTATACTAGTTCTTATATCCTATAAACATCATCAATTGGTAACATATACCAAGATAATAGGATAAAAATAGTGCTTTGGACCACCGAAATTATGATAGAATAGTAGTGTTATACAGATTTCTCTGTAAAAAAATAAGAAGGGTTTTGGTGATGAGGAAAAGAGTATTTTTGTTAGTTGCTGTATTGGTATTTAGTTTGGTGTTTCCTTCTAACTTAAGTATCGGACATGCTATGGAAAAGGCTGATACGAATGAGTTGGATATTAGCTCTAGCTATTATTTTATTTACTATAATGGCGAAAAGCAGGAAATCAACCTGAATGAGGAAGTTGTTTTACACTTAAATGGCTGGACAAATGAAAAGCAAGAAGCTGTTGAAGGTTATCTAACTGACTCATTAGGTGATCACGAAGTATTTTCAATGAATGTCGGAGAAGAACGAGAGCAGCTCCCGCTTTCTGAGGAAAAAAGTATACTTTATCGAATCGTTCCATCTGATTCTTACAAAGCAGAACAGGTCGAACCGGTTACTTTCACAGATCAGGTTACAGTCATAGCACAAAATGATAACGGTACATCGATTGAAGAAGTGAAGACCGTGGATGAATATGGGACGGTTGTTCGCAAGCAAGGGTTAACTTATTATTCAATAGGTGAAAATCAACAAAAAACGTTGATTTCGAAAGAAGAATATGATGCATTAAATCTTGTAACAGACCCCTCTTCTTCTGAAAAAGTAGAAGAACCTTCCACTCCTAGTGAGGAAGTTCCGGAAGTAACACAAGATGATGAAATGGTGCAACCAGAGAAAGATCAGGATGCTTCCCTCGAAAATGAGGAAACTTCTAAAAGCACAACTACAGAAGAAAGTCCTTCTGTAATGCCGAAAGCAAAAGCCTCTCGTGCAATGATACAATCTGCTGTATTAAATCCTTCTATTAATTATGCAAGCTTTGTTGATGGAAAATGGCAATCTCCTGTTAAAGACGGTATATTATCTGGAACTAGCGGGCAATCGAAACAATTAGAAGCAATGAAAATTTACCTTGCCAATGCAAATTACGCTGGCAGCGTTACCTACAAAACCCATGTACAAGGCTATGGCTGGATGACAAGCAAGACCGATGGAGCAGAAAGTGGTGCGCCTGGTGAAGGAAAGCGTATGGAAGCAGTCCAAATAGCTTTAACTGGGGATATGGCAAAGCACTATGACATCTATTATCGGCTTCATGTTCAAACATTTGGCTGGCTAGGCTGGGCAAAGAATGGTGCATCTGCTGGTACGGAAGGGCTTTCCAAACGAGTAGAAGCAATGGAAATCAAACTAGTAGCAAAAGGTGCGCAGGCGCCTGGCTCAACTGATAACTCCTTTATTACAAAACCATCTGTTACATATGCAACACATGTTCAGACAATCGGCTGGCAGGATGCGGTTGCGGATGGAGAAATGAGCGGAACTTCTGGACAGTCCAATCGACTAGAAGGAATTAAAATTGATTTAAAGAATAAACCATACAGTGGAAGTATCGAGTATTCCACACATGTTCAAAGTATCGGCTGGCAAAACGCTGTGTCGAATGGTGCACTTTCTGGTACGTCAGGACAGAGTAAACGTCTCGAAGGTATTCGCATTAATTTAACAGGCGATATGGCCAAACATTATGACGTCTATTACCGTGTTCATGCACAAACTTACGGCTGGCTTGGCTGGGCGAAGAACGGTGCATCTGCTGGTACAGAAGGTCTTGCGAAGCGTTTAGAAGGAATTGAAATTATCCTTGTAAATAAAGGTGCACAGGCGCCTGGTTCGACAAGTACTTCCTTTGTGAAAAAGCCTTCTGTGTCCTATAGTACCCATGTACAAGGCAAAGGCTGGATTTCTTCTGTGAAAGACGGTGCTTCAAGCGGTACCACTGGACAAGCAAAACGTTTAGAAGCTATTAAGATCGAATTAAACAATGCTTCTTTCCAAGGAGATATTGTTTATTCCACACATATCCAAGGTACAGGCTGGGTAACAAATTCTTCTAATGGAGAAATTTCCGGTACTGTTGGAAAGAGCAAACGATTGGAAGCAATCAAAATCAGTTTAACTAGTGATATGGAGAAATATTTCGATGTTTACTACCGTGTCCATGCACAAAACTATGGCTGGCTTGGCTGGGCGAAAAATGGAATGAAGGCTGGATCGGAAGGATTATCGAAACGATTAGAGTCTATCGAAATTAAAATTGTTCCTAAAGGAACTGGCTCTGCTGTTAGTGCAGCTAGTGCATTTAAACAAGCGAAAGCCGTTTTCCTAGATCCTGGCCATGGCGGGTCAGACCCTGGGGCAGTAGCAGGCGGTTATACCGAAGCGAACTTAAACTTAGCAGTAGCTAAGAAGGTAGAGAAGCTGCTGAAAAGCCGTGGCTATATCGTCTATATGTCCCGTACAAATGACACGTATGTTTCCTTACTAGATCGTTCGAAAAAAGCAAATGCTTTAAATCCAGATATCTTTGTGAGTATTCATCATAACTCAACAGGCACTGGTTCAACTACGGTATCTGGAATGGAATCTATTTTCTATAAATACAACCCAGCTTACCCTTCTCAAATCAATAGCAAAAACCACAATGATCCAAACAGGATTATGAAAAGTACCTTGCTGGCTGATTTGCTACAGAAGAATATGGTTGGTGCAACAGGTGCCAATAACCGTGGTATCTACGGTGAAACACTTGCAGTTCTACGTGAAACGGCTGTACCTGCTACGTTACTAGAGTTAGGATTTATCAATAATCCAACGGAACGTCAAAAGCTTGTATCAAGCAGCTATCAGGATAAAACAGCAAAAGCCATCGCCGATGGAATTGAAGAGTATTTTAAAAGATTTTAGTGATAGTTAAAAAAGGATCAGCATGATTACTGATCCTTTTTTCTATATTAAGGAATTCATATTACAATTTATTTACTGTTCTCTTCGTATTCTTTGGTTCCTCCCCTCCTATGCTATAATGTTCCTCGAGGTGATTTTAGATGAGTGATTTTCATTGGTCCCAAATGGAGCGATTTATCGCTGCCTTTCAACGTTTTAACTGGATTGATTTAGGTATCGCCTTGTTAATCTTTCTTGTCTTTTTAGGATTTCGAAAGCTTTTTACCGCCTATATATACAAGTTAGTATTAGCAATGGTAAAGAAACTGCCGGTAGATATTGTTTCGAAAATATTGCTAGCATTTGAAAAACCGCTACGATGGTTCTGGGTGATTCTCGGTACATACTTGGCACTTACTTATTTGCCATTCCCGATTACTACCTTTAACTTTGTACAGCTGCTATATAAGTCGTTTATTATTGGATTGATCGGCTGGGGAATCTTTAATTATTTTTCCGATCAGTCGAATCCGTTCGAACGAATGATTTCTCGAACCAAATTAGATTCAGATAGTATGCTGATTCCTTTCTTAGGAAGAGTATTCCGTATGCTTGTCGTCATTTTTACGGCTGTCAGCATTCTAGATGTTTGGGAAATTCAAATTGGTGCCTTTGTTGCCGGTCTCGGAGTTGCAGGTCTTGCCTTCTCCTTAGCTGCACAGGACACGGTCGCCAACTTCTTCGGCGGTGTCGTAATTATCACGGAAAAACCATTTTCAAAAGGTGACTGGATTCAAACGCCTTCTGTAGAAGGAACCGTTGAGGATATTTCCTTCCGCAGTACGCAAATTCGCACATTTGCTGATACGATTGTAACCGTGCCAAACTCCAAACTTTCCAATGAAGCTATTACAAACTGGTCGAAGATGTCAAAACGACGAATAGACTATGAACTAGCTATTTCCTATCGTACGCCAAATGAAAAGCTAAAAACAGCTTTAAAAGAAATAGACGAAATGCTGCGTGCACATCCAGGTGTACATCCCGATGCGATAATGGTTCGTTTTACCGATTTCCGTGATTATTCATTAGGTATCTTTGTCTACTTTTTCACGAAGACAACTATTTGGGCTGAATACCTAGCAGTGAAAGAAGACACAAATTTACAAATACTTAGTATCTTAGAGAAACACGGAATTGAAATTGCCTTGCCTAGTCAGCAGATTTACTTGCCAGAGAAAGAGGATGGGAAAAAATTGATGACTGGGGAATAAATGTTGAAGCACAGCTTTAAGTGTATTTTGCACTTAGGGTTGTCTTTTTTATGAGGAGTATAAATGGAAGAACTTATCAAGCACAAAAACAACATAATTCCTCTTGCTTTTACAAATAATACCTTCTAACTAGGGGGTGTCACAATGATGTGGAATAGCGCTAAAAAAATCATCTGGCTGTTATTTGCGAGCACGATTTTATCCAGTCTATTTAGTGCGGCAATGATTGTCATAAGCATGAAAATGTATAAGGATATATTATTTTTAAGAAGAAGATTAAGTAATACAGGTGACAATGGGATTAGATTTCAAAAGTATCGACAGCCCTAATCTTAAAATCCCTTTTACTTTTTAGAGGACACACCGTAAAAAACGTCTAGAAAAGCATAGCCATCTTTTCAGACGTTTCATGGTGAATCAATGGATTTCGTTATTCAACATCCCGCAAACGAAAAAGACCCTAAAAACATTAAAATATAGGCTAATAAACCTCCGCCTATAAAAAACACTATCACTGGTATATAATGAAACAACAAATAGACGGCGATAATTCCGACTGGCATGACCATCGTTTGGAAAGGGCGTCAAAGGAAAGAATATGGCGTGTTTGACATATTGAACTAGCGAAAAATCATAATGGTCATATACAGGGAAAATATATTATATAATAAGACCACACAAAACCAAAACAGGAAGGATAAAAATATCATACTAATAAATCCATAACCAGGATTCACTAATAGCAGCTATCGTGGTACAAGACCGAAATGCTGATAGGATCGATAAGAAAACAGGAACAGGGCGTAAAAAAGGCAGAAGACTAGTTCCGTTGACTGGAAATAGGCAAGCAAATGGCATGTGATGAACGAGTCAAACAATGGTTCTTTATACCTGTCAAAAATCAAACCACACCACTGTAGAAATGTTAAGATGTGCTTGGCTAATTATTAGACGTATATTTATTGCTTCCAGGAAGTTTTTTGATATTGTTCCAAGCTTCAATTGCTTCCTCACGACTCTTCTCTTGATTATTAATGTCAGCAAAAAAATCACGAATAAATTGATTGTATTCGAATTGAGGAGCGATTATTTTCTTGTATGATGGGTCCTTCTTTCGTTCTTCTTCTTTATACCAAGCATCTACTGCATCCCGATATGTTTTTCCAATGTTATTTTTAAAATAATTTTGGATATACGTAGAAAAATGAAAATTAGGAATAACTGTCTTGAAGAAGGCTCTTACATTTTGACTACAACGATGATTTTCCGAAATGATTGTATCAAGACTTAAATCGCCCGGTATCTCTGACTTACTATTTAACTTTGACTTTCTAATCGGCTTCTTTATCTCTCCTGTTCGAAGAAATGTTTCAATTCTATCGGAAATCTCTATTTTTGATCCCGATGCACTTATTCCATTTTCCCTGCAAAAAGATTGTAATTCCTCTTTTAACCAATAAAAATCTTTAAAACTATCTATACTAATATCTTTTGTAAGATTTGGTCTCATATTTTACACCTCCCTATTCATATTATAGAACATTTGTTCTAATTAATCAAAGTTAATCAGAAACAAAAGTAACAAGATTTACCAAAATCCATAAGGAAAAAGGATTCTTTCTTACCAAGCATCGATTTTTACAATTTATTTATAATTCCCACCATCTTTTCTTGTGTTTCCTTTAACCGTTCTGTTATTCCCATATTGGCTGATTCATCATCAGAATAAAAAGTTGAAAATGACTGATTTTCATACCTTGGCACAATATGCATATGATAATGGGTAAGTTCGTTAAAGACGCCCCCATTTTGGCATATCGTTATTCCATCTGGATGATATAGTTCTTTTATAACTTTTGAAAGGAGGATGGATGCCTCCATTATTGACTTGGACGTTGATTCATCCAGTTCCTCTACCTCATAAAAATGCTTCTTTGGCAAGATTAATGTATGCCCTTCATTAAATGGAAGATGATCCAAAAAACAACAAACATAATCGTCCTCATATACAACGTAAACTGGTTCGTTTTTATTCGCTAATTTACAGCCTATACAATCCATAACCGTTCTCCTATTCTATCTTTCTATGTAATAACTGCTTTACTTCTGAAGCAACTTGTTCATAATCTTTTTCATCTATGGCATTTTCGAAATGAAACCATTGTTTGCTAGCATCATTTAAGTCTTCATTCAGCCGATATCGTTCATTTACATCATGTGCCGTTACCTTTTTTGGTGAGATATGTTCTCCCCAGCTCGTTGTTATTCCCTCTGCCGGACAAAATGCTAATTCCACAACAAATGATCCACCATAACGATTAAATTGGAACGTAATTAAATCAATATGATTCTCCTTTTGTCTTCTAAAATGTGGAAATGTCCCCTTAAAACCATGCTCTCTTAAGTAGGAAACGACAGTAATCTTTAAAGCTTTAATCATAGCTAGACGATTATTTGTACTTATGATGAACACCTCCCAATTTTTCACACTCCTACTCTTAGGTTAATCATTTGGATATTCTCTGTAAATAGTGTAAAAATTATTATTACTCTGACGAAAAATTACAGACCCCATTGACTCTACCCTTAGAGGAGAGTTTACACTTAATCTTTGTAGATACTTCTTAAGGAGACGAACATTATGCTTAGACAGAATATTACTCTTTCTATCTTACTTATAAATTTATTCATTGCCTTTCTCGGTATTGGTCTGGTTATTCCTGTAACTCCAACGATTATGAATGAGCTTCATCTTTCTGGAGCGATTGTTGGTTACATGGTGGCAGCTTTTGCGATTGCCCAGCTTGTTGTTTCTCCTATAGCTGGTCGCTGGGCCGATCAATTTGGAAGAAAGCGCATGATTGTCATTGGACTACTTATCTTTGGTGCGTCTGAATTATTATTTGGAATCGGTAAAACTGTCAGCATCCTTTTTCTTTCTCGTGTGCTTGGCGGGATTAGTGCGGCGTTTATTATGCCTGCTGTTACGGCTTTTATTGCCGATATTACTACAATGGAAGCTAGACCGAAAGCACTTGGCTATATGTCTGCTGCTATTTCCACTGGATTTATCATTGGCCCAGGAATTGGCGGATTTTTAGCAGAAATTGGGACGCGTATGCCTTTTTATTTTGCCGGAATCTTAGGCTTTACAGCTGCGATTCTTTCCTTTTTCGCCTTAAGGGAGCCTGAGCGACAGACAGAGGAAAATCAAGCAATTGCAGAAAAGGTGGGCTGGCAGCGAATTTTCGTGCCTATCTATTTTATTTCTTTTCTTATTATCTTTATTTCATCCTTTGGTTTATCTTCCTTTGAATCACTATTTTCACTTTTCGTCGATCATAAGTTTGGATTTACGCCAAAGGATATTGCAATTATCATTACAGGTGGGGCGACAGTTGGAGTCATTGCGCAAGTAGCCTTATTTGAAAAATTGACAAAGTGGATGGGCGAAATTCTGTTAATTCGATATAGCCTGCTTTTTTCCACTATACTAGTCTTGCTTTTAACAATTGTGCATTCTTACTCTCTCATTCTCCTTGTTACGATTATTGTTTTCGTTGGCTTTGATTTAATGCGGCCAGCCGTGACGACCTATCTTTCTAGAATCGCGGGAGACGAACAAGGCTTTGTCGGCGGGATGAATTCCATGTTCACAAGTATTGGCAATGTATTTGGCCCGATTATTGGAGGAATATTATTCGATATTGATTTAAATTATCCTTTCTACTTCGCAGCTGTCTTTTTAGCGATCGGTATCGCCTTGACTCTTATTTGGAGACAAAAATCGTTAGCTAAATCTTAGAATGGATGGAGTTGATTAAGATGGAAGAGAAACTTTACTCCATTGGAGAAGTCGCTAAAGTGGCGAATATTACCATTAAAGCACTTCGCCATTATGATAAAATCGGCTTATTTAAACCTGCTTATGTCGATCCCAAAACGAATTATCGCTATTATCGGGATACACAATTATATCGGCTTGATATTATTAAATTGCTTATTTCAATCGGCACACCTCTTGGGCAGATTAAAGAAATCCAAGAAACAGATAACTTGGATTTCGTCGCTTTCTTGAAAAAACAAGAAGAGCTGATATCCGAAAAAATCGCTTCCTTACTGGAGACACAACAGTCTATTCGAGAGCTCCGCGAAGAATTGCAAAGACAAGAATATCCGTTTGGAGAAATCGTCCTAATGGAAAAGGAAGATCAAGCCATTATCCAAACAAGCGTTAAAAATATTGGGCCACAGAACATTCTTAATCCTTCCTATAGCAACCTAAAAAAAGCAACAAAGGAAGAATTTCGCAACAATGGCTATGGCTCCATTATTCCATTCAAACAATATGAAAAAGTGGAAGAGATTACTTATAGCTATCTTTATACACCAGTCCCTTTACGAAAACAGCTATCCAGCCTTTCCAATGAAGCAGAGCGAGCAGTTATTCCGAAGGGGACATATGTATGTATCAAATTAAAATCCAACATATTTACAGAGTACTTTCAAACCTTGCAAAAGCTCCTTCACTATGTACAGGAACAAAACTTAACCGTGACCAGTGACATTTACGAAACATTCTCGGTGGGGCTTTATCATAAGAAAGAAGAGTATATTAGCGAGTTTAGTGTGCGGGTCACTGAGTGTGGAAGCAGGGGAATAATGGATGATAAAATGAAAGGGTAGAAGTAAAGCGTTTGGGTAGAACTTTACGCTATTAGGCGAAAGTATATTCTTGTCAATAACCATAAAGGAGATACTCAAATAATTTGCCTCATTTCTGCGATTGTTCCTAAGGCTTAATTTTGATGCATAGTCTCACATTTAAAGAATAACGATAACATTTCGTAAACCATGATCTGATTTCATTTTGGACAACCTTAAGTCTTACGTGACTGTTTTGTTCATAAGGAGGAATTGTTCCGCAATTGCAGAATAATGTATCTGAAGGGTTTATAATTCCCCTATCGAGAGGAGAGAAGAGATGCGTGAAACTTATTTAGAAACTGGATTAGAAGGAATTGCCTATTGTTGTCTTCCAGTGGCTGATATTTTTCAGACTGCGGAATGGTATGTGAAACATTTTGGTTTTGAAGTGAAGTTTCCTCGGGAAGATCGGTTAAGTCTATGGAATAACGGGAGACCTATTCTTGACTTATTGAAGAAAGACACTGATACAACTGCTACATTTACCCTTAACGGTAAACCTCATTGGATTATCACCTTTAGAACAAAGAAAATCCATGCACTATACAATAAGCTTAAAGCCGAGGGCGTTTCTGTAAGACCTTCTATTACGGATGAGGGGGAATGGGGCAAATTCTTCACGTTCAAAGACCCTGACGGAAATTTTTTTGATGTATGGGAGCACCCGGATTGTCCTATGTAGAGATTTAGGATTAGCGAAAAGAAAGATGTATTTTACTAAAGAAGTTTATGTATTTTGAAAATGACGCTAGAAAAGTCAATGTCTAAATAAACAAAATAGGCTGCATAAATCCAACATAAAAAAGTCAGGTCCCAGACCCGACTTTTTTATGTGCATTTCTTTTCCTTTGGCAAAAATAATACTTCGAAATCTTCTAAATCATCGATACCGTCTGCTTCCATTTTCTTACCGACAGCGGCTACTAATAATCTCATTCCTTCTTCGACTTTTGCTTGCTCACTTGGCTGCAAATTGTCTAAGACGGCTCCCATTATTTGTTGAATGGGCTTTGGGGATTTTTCTTCGATTTTCTTTAGCATTCTTTCTGTTAGCATAATCTGAACGGATCGTTTGTCTTTCGGATTCGGTTTCTTTATCAGAATGCCCTTTTCTGTCAGTCGTTCTACAATATCCGAAACGGTACTTTGTGTGATGCGCAGATTTTGGGTAAGCTCCTTCACACTTATTTTTTTATGAAGGAAAACTTCTAGGATGACACGCGCTTGAGGAGCAGTTAGTCCATGCTCCTCTGCGTGCCTTTGGAGGCTCTTCATAATAAATCGATTCAAAAAATCAATCGATTCCCAAATGTATGTCGGCCTATCTAACATTTTTTACCTCCTTTCTATAAGAAGCTGGAAGAAAAACTCGCAACATTCTAGCGAGTTTTTCTATGAAAATCTTTTTATTACGATGCTTCTTCAAACTGGCTATTATAAAGCTCAGAGTAAAATCCATTTTTCGCGATTAATTCTTTATGTGTTCCGGCTTCAATAATATCGCCGTCTTTCATGACAAGTATTAAATCGGCATTTTTAATTGTAGAAAGTCTATGGGCGATCACAAAGGAAGTTTTTCCTTCTGTCAGCTTATCCATTGCTGTTTGGATCAGTAATTCCGTACGGGTATCCACGGAGCTAGTCGCTTCATCTAGGATAAGTAATGGCGCCATTTTTACCATGGCACGTGCGATGGTGATAAGCTGTTTTTGACCTGCTGATAAACTTGTTTTGTCATCCAAGATAGTATCATAGCCGTTTGGCAATGTTTTGATAAAATGATGCAAGCCAACTGCTTTGCAGGCAGCTTCTACTTCTTCATCCGATACTCCTTCTCTTGAATAGACGATATTGTCGCGGATAGAACCTTCAAATATCCATGTATCTTGCAGCACCATACAGAAAAGATCATGCAGGGCCTCTCTTGTCATTTGGTTGGTTGGAATCCCGTCAATCGTTATCTCGCCGCCATTTATTTCATAGAAGCGCATGAGCAAATTAATTAATGTTGTTTTTCCAGCGCCAGTCGGGCCTACGATTGCGACCTTCTGACCAGCGGCTACTTGTACGGAAAAGTCTTCAATAATCGTTTTATCTTCGCTGTAGCCAAAACGGACATGCTTAAATTCCACATCGCCTTTGATATTTGCCAATTTTGCTGTTTTCTCCTCTTCTGCTGCTAGTTCTTCCTCGGACAAGAACTCAAAAACACGCCCACTTGCTGCTGCTGTGGACTGCAGATTTGTCGCTGCTTGCGCAATTTGTTGCAGCGGCTGTGTGAATAAGCGAATATACAGCATAAAGGCAACAATAACACCAAATGAAATATGGCCATTTACGGCAAGAGCCGCCCCGACAATACATACAACCACATAACCAAAGTTTCCAATAAACATCATTAACGGCATCATCAGCCCTGACATAAATTGCGATTTCCACGCACTCTCATATAGTCGTGTATTGATAGCAAAAAAATCGTCCTTCGCCTGCTGTTCAGCATTATAAGCTTTCACGACATTATGGCCAGAATAGATTTCTTCAATATGACCATTTAGTTTTCCAAGCTCTTGCTGCTGTTGAGCAAAGTATTTCTGTGATTTCGAAATAATAAAGAACATAAACGCAAAACCAATAAAGGTGGAAAGAATCGCTGCAATAGCCATAATCCAGTTTGTATAGAACATCATGATTAAGGAACCGACGAACATCGTAATAGCCGTAATTAAGCTGCTAATACTTTGGTTCATCGTCTGTCCAACCATATCGACATCATTTGTAACCCGGCTAAGGACATCACCATTTGTTGTATTATCAAAATATTTTAAAGGCAGACGGTTAATTTTTACCGAAATGTCTCTTCTTAATTGTTTCGAAATTCTCTGGGTAACAGTTGCCATAATATAGCCTTGCACATAGTTAAAAATAAAACCTAAACCATATAGGAAAACCAGCAGAATCGCTACATCATATACAGCATCTAGATCAATTTCTCCCATCAGTCCTGCTGTAATATAATCCGTCATTTTGCTTAGCTGATCGGGACCGATAATGCTAAAGATTGCCGCTGTCATCGCAAGAATTAAAGCAAAGATGATAATCGGAAAATAAGCCTTACAGTAAATGACCAGCTGCTTTAAACTGGAAAAATTCATCCCTTTTGCACGCGGAGGAATCGATTTTGCTGGTTGGTTCCCCAACTCCTCATTTTGGGTTGGATTTTTCGCTTCTTTTACTTCGTTTTTCTTAGCCAATTTCGAGTTCCTCCTTTGATAATTGTGATAAGGCAATTTCTTGATAAACATCGCAAGTTACCATCAACTCGTCATGTGTACCCATTCCAACCACTTCGCCTTTATCTAATACCAGAATGCGGTCAGCATCCTTAATTGTTCCAATTCGCTGTGCCACAATAATATTAGTGGCATCATTGATCTCTTCTTTCAGTTTAGAGCGGAGGACACGATCTGTTTTATAGTCCAACGCGGAAAAAGAATCATCAAATAAATAGACTTCTGGATCTTTATAAATGGCACGAGCAATCGATAATCTTTGTTTCTGTCCACCAGAAAGATTGGTTCCACCTTGTGAAATCGCGGCCTCATATTGCTGATCCATTTTTTCAATAAAGTCTTTTCCTTGCGCAATTTCCACTGCTCGTTGGATATTTGTCTGTTCCACTGAATCCTTATCTTCCTCTCCAAACATAATGTTGGAAGACACAGAGCCACTGAACATAACTGCTTTTTGCGATACATATCCAATTTTGTCTCGTAATGCTTCTAGCTTATAATCCTTCACATTTAGACCATCTACCAAAATTTCGCCCTCGGTTGCTTCCATAAAGCGAGGTATCAAGTTCAACAGAGTACTTTTTCCGCTCCCAGTTGAACCAATAATCGCGACTGTCTCTCCTTTGGAAGCAGTAAAGCTAATATTTCGGAGGATATAATCACTCGCACCAGGGTATTTAAAGCTGACATCGCGAAATTCAATCTCTCCTACCTTGTCTCCATCTGTTTTCGAACCACTCTTAATTTTCACATCGGTATTCAGCACTTCGTTTATTCTCTTAATCGAAACTGCCGCACGAGGAAGAAGAACAAATGTAATGGAAACCATCATAAACGCCATTATAATTTGCATCGCATAGGAAGAAAAGACAACCATGTCTGAGAATATCGGCAAGCGGTCTGCCATTGCCGCATTATTGATTAACACTGCTCCAATCCAATAGATGGCCAGCGTCATCCCCGACATTATCAGGGAAATCGTCGGCATCATCAGAGCCATGATCCGAGAAGTGAATAGATTAGTGTCCGTTAATTCCTTATTTGCTTTCTCAAATTTTTCCTCATGATAATTTGCTGCATTATAAGCATGAACAACACGGATTCCGTTTAAATGCTCTCTTGTTACCATGTTAAGATTATCCGTTAACTTCTGGATAACTTTGAATTTTGGAAGAGCAACTAACACAATCGTAGCAATCAGCACTAATAGCACCGCAATCGCCACGCCTGTAGCAGCAGTCCATTCCCAGCTTTTCCCGGTAATTTTTAAAATTCCCCACACGGCAATGATCGGTGCTTTAATAACAATTTGTAAGCTTAATATAATCAGCATTTGAACTTGCATAATATCATTTGTCGAACGAGTAATTAAGCTAGCTGTTGAAAAACCAGACAGCTCTTCCATTGAAAAAGATAATGTCTTATCAAAAACCTTTTTGCGCAGACGATTCGAAAAGCCCGCGGCTACTTTTGCGGCAAAGAAAACCGTGATAATCGAAGCAACCATACTTCCGATCGCACAAAGCATCATAAATCCGCCTTGAGCTAAAACGTCGCTTAACTCACTTCCCTCTGTCTGCACCAGCCTTGTAATTTCAGACATATAATCTGGCAGCTTTAAATCAAGCCATACTTGTAAAATAATAAAGACTAATGCACATGAAATGAACATCCAGTCCTTTTTTTGAAAGTTTTTAAAAATATTTATCATGAATCCATTCCTCCCCCTGCAGCCATACATCAAACTAGTCAAATACATCGCATCCGATATATCGTATGCGATTATATTATTGATTTTAAGGTTCGATGTCAAACAAAAGCTTTTACCAATTAAAAAACAGCCCTCAAATTCAAGGGCTGTCTGCTTATTTAATGATCTCTTGGACTCTGCTCTTAAAGCTATTGTATACATATGTCCAAATAGCTGGCTCCGTGCGATATCTTTTTTGCAGGCTTTCGTAAAACTCTTTTTGTTTTTCCGCAAATGCTGGGTCCTCTTTTGCAGGAAGCTTAGCGCGTCCTTCATTAACTATTTCTTGGACTTCTGGTGCACGCGGTCCCCATTTGCCAATTAACTCGCCTTGTTCATTTAAAATAAGCACCATAGGAATTGCTCTGCCGCCGTTTGTTAAATGGCGATCAATTAAATCTGTATCTGCATCTCGCAATGCCACATGCATTGGCAGATCCGCCGCTTCCACTATTTTGCGAAGAACAGGATTAATCACCATCGCATCGCCACACCAATCTTCCGTAATCGTTAGGAAATGCAACTTATGCTTTTTTAATTCTTCTATAAAACTATCTTGCGGCAAAGAGAAGTTGTCATATACTTCATAGCTTTCCTCTTTTAATGTACTCATGTTTTCCATATATGTTTGAATCGTTGTGCCTTCTTCAAAATATTGCTGCTCTGTCTTCATTAGGTACACGCTCCTTTTTTATGTAGACCTTCTCTATTATTTTACTATGTCTATGTGTTTCATACTATTTTGACGATTTGGGATAAATTGCTTTTTTTGATAGATGAATGCATAAGGCTTTGTTACAATTATCTTAATACGATTTCTTAAGATTGGAGTTATGGCATGAAGAAATTTCTTTCAACACTTGGAATGGCTTTGATTGGAGGAGTATTTGGTGGGGCACTTATGCTCGCTCTTTTATCGCAAGAATGGAGTATAACTAATATTCTTATCAGCGTAGTTTGTTTCCTTGCTTTTTATATTATACATATTATTTTACATGAAGGGGGACATCTTATTTTTGGAAAATTGACTGGCTATTCGCTTGTTTCCTTTCGCGTTTTTTCCTGGATGGTTGTTGCCACCAAAGACGGTTTAAAGTGGAAAAAGCTGCATATGCCAGGTACATTAGGCCAATGTTTAATGGCTCCTCCCAAATATGTGAAAGGCAAGTATCCCTTTAAGTTGTATTTATGCGGCGGAGTTATCATAAATTTTCTCAGTAGTTTAGTGGTTGGCGGCATTGCTTGGATTATATATGGGAATGCTTTCCCTATCCCTGTCACTCTATTCGTACTCCTTGGCCTCTTCATTGGAGTAACCAATATTATTCCCTATGGTTTTAATGATGGGATGACGCTAAAAATGGCTTGGAGCAACGAAAAAAAGCAATGGCAGCTATTTAGTCAATTCTATATTAACGCCCAAACTTCCAATGGCGTTTCTTATCAAGAGCTGCCAGAAGAACTATTTGCACTGCCCGATGGCAATGATGGGAAGGATTATTTTTCCCAGTGGGGACTGTGCATGCAACAAGTTCGCGCAATGGACCGCCTCGATTTTGAAGAGGCAAAAAGAATTAATGACATACTGTGGGCAAGGAAAGACGAGTTAATCCCCCTTTTCCGGGTGGAGGTTGCCAAAGAGCGCTTGTTTTTGTTAACTGTACTGGATGGTGACAAGGAAGAAGTCCAATCTATTTATGAGAATAAAGAAGTCAAGCGTTTCTTAACAATCAAACAGATGAGCAATAAACGAATTGCAGCAGCGTATGAAATGTATGTAAATGGCGATCATGATAAAGCAGCTGCGCTTTGCGAAGAAGGCGCTCAGTTGGAGAAGCATAATCCGAATATGACGGATATTGTGCTGGAGAAGCGATTGATGAAGACTTTGTTGGCGGGATGAGTTTTGGTGGGGTGGAATTGAGTTGGGTTGGAGGGTTGGCTGATTTTGGCTCGGGTTTGGCTGATATTTTCCTAGTTTAGCTGATTTCTCCTCTGCTTTGGCTGATATTTTCTCCGTTTGGCTGATTCCAACTCCGCTTTGGCTGATATTTTCCCAGTTTGGCTGATTCCAACCTCCCTTTGGCTGATATTTTCCCAGTTTGGCTGATTCCTCCCCCACTTTTCCCAATAATTAATGGATAATGAGCATAGTTTATTCTCTACTCATCATCCATTCGAATATTTATCCAATTGCTTATGGTTTTTGATACTTTCTTCCTCTATTTTCTCCTATACTTCGCAAATTCATTTTCACTAGCATTTTGGCAGCTGTTTCACGTGAGGATATATTGGCAAAGTTCCGGAATTCTTTATTGGTAATAGTGGCTTTTATTAATAAAAAATAATCGTTCACTGTTTGGTGATGGGCATTTTTATCATATGTGTTGCAGTGAGGGCAGAACCATTTGCGTTTTTGACGTATCATTGCAAATTTTTCACAGGATGGGCATTGTACGCCTGTGATGAGGTCGCTTTGTGGGATTCCATATTTTCTTAGTAGATCAATACTTTCAGGAGTGTTATTTTTCAGGAGATTTTTGGATACTTTGCGGAGGAGCTTCCCTTCTACCACAGTCACTTTATATTTTTGAGAGAGATTGTCCCATTTTTCTATAAAACTATGACTATGAATGACTTTATCTCTGATGGCTGGACTTCCTTTTAATACAGTGGATGAACTACTGAATATTATGATGAATTCGATGGGGATTGGCGGGAGATTGTGCAGTTGAAAGTACTTTTGCAATTGACGTTGATGCCTTTTGGCTTGGGAAATTGGATTAGAATAGCCTTCTACCTTTTCATCTACTTTGCGAATCATCTGATTAAAGTTAGTGTCAATCTCTACTTCTCCATAATAGTTTTTGCATTCAACAATAAGTGCAAATTTTTGCGTGAGGATGAGGTAGTCCATCTGAAAATATGTTTTTCCATCGTAAAGACGAAGATTATGAATGATGAGGCAATCTTTGTCTGGCAAAAATTGAAAGTAATACTTCATATCTTTCTCACCCCGATAGCCTGCTAATAACTTCCTTAAATCTTCCACTACATTTGGTCTCAGCCTATACGTTTCTTTTAATCTTTTGACCAGAATTTCCGTTGTTTTTAATCTATTACTCTTACAAATTTCGTTTATAAACAATTTACCACTTCCTTTCTCTAGTTCATTTATTCTATTTGTTTGCTTGAAAATCCTTTTTGGTGGGGAGAGGGAAATTGGGTTGGCTGATATTTCTTCAGTTTGGCTGATTCCAACCTCCCTTTGGCTGATATTTTCCCAGTTTGGCTGATTCCACCATTACTTTGGCTGATATTTTCCTAGTTTGGCTGATTCCAACCTCCCTTTGGCTGATATTTTCCCAGTTTGGCTGATTTCATCCTTACTTTGGCTGATATTTTCCTAGTTTGGCTGATTCCAACCTCCCTTTGGCTGATATTTTCCCAGTTTGGCTGATTTCATCCTTACTTTGGCTGATATTTTCCTAGTTTGGCTGATTCCAACCTCCCTTTGGCTGATATTTTCCCAGTTTGGCTGATTTCATCCTTACTTTGGCTGATATTTTCCTAGTTTGGCTGATTTCATCCTTACTTTGGCTGATATATCTCGCACTCTAGCTGATTCCACCACTACTTCAGCTGATATTCGCCAACTTCATCCAAATTTACTGTCATCTCCGCTGATTTCCTCGCCTGCTTCAGCAAAATCTACCTCAATCCAGCCAATTCCACCCATATTTCAGCCAATTCACACCGAACTTCTCCAACCAACCGCCCCGCTCAATTCCCCACTCCTTAAGTCAAACTACCTCAAAACTCTTCATACTCAGCTGGATCTTGATCGGCAATGCGGCCGTCAGCTCGGGTTAGGCTGAAAATTTTATTCATTTCGGCATCGTTCAGTTTAAAATCGAATATCTCCAAGTTTTCTTGTTGACGTTCAGGGGAGCTTGATTTTGGGATTGGTAATGCTCCTAGTTGGGTGTGCCATCTAAGGATGACTTGGGATATTGTTTTTCCATGTGCTTCTGCTATTTGTTTAATTGTTTCGTTTTCTAGAACGTTATTTGCGCGGCCGAGTGGGCTCCATGATTCGGTTACGATACCGTTTGCTTTATCGTAGGCCAATTGTTCTTTTTGAGAGAAAAATGGATGGAGCTCTACTTGATTAATGCTTGGCAGTACGCCAGTTTCCTTTTTCAAGCGATCGAGATGCTCTGGCAGGAAGTTACATACGCCGATGGAGCGAATGAGTCCCCATTTTTTGGCGTCAATCAAGGCTTGCCATGCCTCTACATATAAGTCCGTTTTGGGGTTTGGCCAGTGAATTAAAAATAAATCGTAATAATCTAATTTGGTGCGGTATAGTGATTCTTGGATGGTATAGATGGCTTTGTCGTATTGATGATGGCGTCCTGGAAGTTTGGAGGTAATAAATAACTGTTCTCTGCTTACGGTGCTGCGGCGAACTGCTTCTCCAACTGCGCCTTCGTTTTCATAATTGAATGCAGAATCTAGTAACCGATAGCCCATGTCTATTGCTGATGTCATGGCCTGAACCCCAGTTGCTCCTCGTAAATTATAGGTACCAAGACCAATTGCTGGAATAACAAGACCGTCATTAAGCGTGATTTGTGGAATGGTTGTTTGCATGATTATATCCTCCTTCTATGAATTAGAAAAGATTTCCTCTTCAAAAAAAGTATAGTGGAAAACTTGTAGCTAATTCTAGTGATATGCTTCCAGCAAGTTATCTTTACTTCAAAATATTTCTTCATTTTCCAAGACAGTATGTTAAAATATAGGATATATATTAAAAAATGTATAGGGAGGGAAAAAGTATGAAAAGCACAGGAATTGTTCGTAAAGTGGATGAATTAGGTCGTATTGTTATTCCAAGAGAATTGCGAAGAACATTAGGAATTGAAATTAAAGATCCTTTAGAAATTTTTGTCGAAGGGGAAAAAATTGTCTTCCAAAAATATAAAGCTTTTGAAGAATGTGCCATTACAGGAGAAGTCTCCCCCGATAATATCACGGTTGGTAATGGAAAGCTTGTGTTAAGTAAAGAAGGCGCAGCATTATTAATGAAAGAGTTGGAAACTGTCTTTGCAAGTGAATCACAAAAGTAAACTTTATAATAGGACAATTCCACCTTTTTCTATCACATCGGAATTGTCTTTTTCTTTGGAAAACGACTCATTAAGAAGGACAGTCCCTCACTTAGGAGGAACTGCACGCTACTACATTTCTGCCTAATTTCTTTGCCTTATACAGCATTTGGTCACTCTCTTTTATTAATTCATCTAGTGATTTCCCAGCAGAAAGACCGCCTATTCCAACAGAAACAGTTACTTTCCCATTAGGCTGAGTCTCTTCCCCAAAGAATCGATAATCCTCCACATTTTTTCGAACTCGCTCTGCAATATTTGCAGCTGTATGCATATTCGTTATTTTGGTAAAGCACATAATAAATTCCTCACCGCCATATCGGGCAAAAATGTCTTCTTGTCTCATCGTATCATTTAATAGCTGCGCAATTGTACGTAGTACAGCATCACCAGCTGGATGACCATGGATATCGTTATATTTTTTGAAATAATCTACATCCATCATGGCAATGACAATGGGGACATTATTCTGCATTAGCTTTTCAACATTTGTCCGAAAAAAACGAATATTATATAAATCGGTCATACTATCATGTCTTGAATGATATTCTAGTTCTTTTCGTAATAACTGTTTTCTGCTAACACTATTTTGCATAAGAAAAATGCAGAGAACAACAACGAGTTCAAATACTATAAGTAATATTACTGTCATAAACGAAACATGGGTCGTCTGAAGAATAAAAAATAGCCTTAGGATCTGGTAGCAGAAAAATGCGCTCAGCATATGCTTCATATTTATAATGGAATATGGTGGATTATAAGACTTCTTATCTTGAAAAAAAGCGCCTATTATAAATGGCAGAATAATTGCCTGAAATATCCCATCCATTACAAGGGTGCCTCCAAGCTGATAGCGATATAAAGCTGGTAAGATGGTCGAGATTAATCCATATTTCCATCCCAATAAATAAGAAATATAAAAAATCGGAACACCTCGTAAATCCAATCGCACTTCCCCATAAATTAGTGGCTCCCACATGGCTGCAATACTTAATAGACTAACAAAAATTGGAGTAACCCACATATACTTGAGAATATTTTTATATCGCAAGACAAGATATTCTTTTAACTGCAGTACCAAAAACATAAAAGCAATTATTAATGTCATATTATTCAAAAAAGCATGGAACGTTATTTTAATGTCGATCACCCTATTTTCATGTAATCTCTTGCTGAATAGCGAATGATTATCCACTCTAGTTATAATGGAAACTATTCCAACTTTCCTCCTTTTACTGAAAAGGATGCCAATTTCTAAGGGATTATTTATTTAAGAAGATTTATAGAGGAAGCACTTTAACTATTAGAAAGGAAGCTATCCTAAAACCAGCATTTAATGACGCGGTGCAAAAACCATTATCATCACACCTAATAAACAAATTCCTGCCCCTAACCAATCATATATATCTGGTGTTTTTCTATCTATCCCCCACCCCCATAATACGGAGAGAATGATAAAGATACCTCCATATGCAGCGTATACTCTACCAAAAGACATAAAAGATTGGAAGGTTGCAATAATACCATATAAAATGAGCGAAATCCCGCCAAAAATTCCCCAATAATAGGGTTTTCCTTCACGAAGCCATTGCCAAATAAGATAGCCTCCACCAATTTCGGCTATGCCGGCGATGATAAATATAAGAATTGTCATGTCAAACCACCTAATTCTAGTATTTCCTTATATTATACCAAATCGAAGGCTGTTTAATGGTCGCTTTCTTTCCTGCTTCTTTTCATTAATTTCACTGTGAATTGATGAAATAATAGGAGCGTGACATAAAGAACTGGATACGTAAATATAGAATATGATTGCTTCCAACCATTTAAATAGAAGGTACCACTCCAAATAAATATCGTTTCAAAGATCATGGCAAAGACGCCCCAGACAAAAACATAGAGTATCTTATTCCTGAGCTTCTTTTTATACGGAAAGCAATTAAGAAAAATAATATTGACCGCAGGATAAATTCCCAGAATATAGATAAAGCTATCCCAGTCAGGCCCTTTTTCAAAGTAACCATAAATATTATATTTCAAACTAAGATAGATATCTGTAAGTAACTGAATTAACATTGCAAATAGTGTTGTTGTCAACATTTCAATAGGAGTTAATCGTTTTGGAATGCTATATGCTATCGTATTAAATAAAAGTACAATAAGGATAAGAACGAGCATGGAATAGACTCCGATCTATAATCTATACTAAATGTTCCTTCTTATCCTTGCCGAAATCAGATAAATTACTCATCTTCTTGCCATTTCATAAATAGTTTTGTAATTAAATATCCACCATTATATAGAAACAAATAAATCAGGAAAATATGAAAAAAGTTAACCCATTTATATGGTTCAAATAACCCCATGCTTGTCAACAATGGTTTAAAGCCAAAACCAAAAATGGCTGCTAAAATGACGGCATATAGATAGAAGTTTTTTTCGTGTTTTAATGTCCATTGAAATACTAGCATAACCGCGACTGGAATAATCGACCCATCTAGCGAAAAGCTTGGTAAGAAAGGAAGCATCTGATATGGATAGGCCCATAACCCAAAGCGAATACCAGTTGCATCTGCATAGAAAAATAACATATGCACGGCGAATCCAAAGAAACCAATGATGAAAATCCGCTTGCGGTCAATGGTAAAATATAAGACGATCAGGGGAACAACTAACATAAGCAGCACCACCCAAAATTGCCATGAATCTATGTTTGAATACAAACTCCAATACTCTTGCGCCTCTTTTGTATATTTTTCTTGAATGGAAACTAATCGATCAAAAAAGGAACGTTGTTGGTCATTCATCTGATCACCTCAGGAATTATTTTCATTTTTGTAGTATGAGCTTTTTTTTAGAAAATATTTCTCCCCTGCAAAGCTTATTAAATTAGAAGAATAGGGAATGCTTCCATTAATAGAGGTTTGTTCGATTAAGATTAGCACTGGAGGTCCGATATGCATCATCGAATTTGGAATAATCCTGCTTATTTTCGTTATCTTTTCTTTATTCTCTTTATCATTAGTATCATTTTAAATCGCTATATTCTGCAAAACCATGATAATTATTTTATTTTATATATATTATGCTCTATTTTTCTGGGACTCGGCTTCTACAATAGCTCTCTTTGGAAGATTGTAATGTTGACATTTCTAGTTGTTGTTTGTAGATTTTTTTTCATTCCAGAGCCACATGCTTCATCTATTCTTACTTTTATTACCTATTTATTAACCTATCTTCTTATCACGTTCATATCCGTTGCCTTTATGTCACGCGTGCAAAGAGTGATGGAAGATAATTTAGCCTTAACAAAAGTACTTTCCAATGCACTCGACTCCCGAGATTCCTATACGATGCACCATTCGAAAAATGTCGCAAAATATGCCATGCAAATTGCCGAAAAAATGGAGCTCCCCCATCATTTATGTGAGGTTATTCATATCGGCGGATTACTGCATGATATTGGAAAAATCGGCATCCCCGAATCTTTATTAACAAAACCAGGAAAGTTAACAGCAACTGAATATGAATTAATAAAAAAACATACAACAAAAGGGTATGAAATCATTAAACATGTTAAGCAATATAAAAATAGTGGGATATTGGATATTGTTTTATATCATCACGAGCGCTTTGACGGAAAAGGTTATCCGCAACACTTAAAGGGAGAAGAAATCCCATTGCTCGCTCGTATCGTCGCAGTTGCAGACACCTTTGACGCGATGTCTTCCGGTCGCGTTTATCGAAAAGAAATTCCTTTAGAAGAAATTCTTCACGAAATTAGGCTGAACAAAGGAAAGCAGTTTGATCCAAATGTGGTCGATGCCTTTCTCGCTCTTTTTGAAGAAAAAAACAAACCATTTACAGCTGATTCATAAATTAGTGATTTCCTTAACAAGATCTCAGCAAATCCATTGACTTCTCCAAAAAAATATGCGAAAATCCAATAGTTCGCATACGAACAGTTCTGATAAAAACTATTAGAAAGGGAGAAAAATTCAGATGAACGGGTCGTTAAATAATGAATTAATCCGCTCCTATTCTCGTATTAATAAAGCCTATAACCATCTAGTGCACCTTGATGCGAAGAAATTGGATTTAACAGCCGTGCAGTTAAAAACGCTGTACAGAATTTATTTCTG
Source organism: Niallia sp. FSL K6-0212 (assembly GCF_038007605.1). Classification (NCBI taxonomy): domain Bacteria; kingdom Bacillati; phylum Bacillota; class Bacilli; order Caryophanales; family Bacillaceae; genus Niallia; species Niallia sp. FSL K6-0212. The sequence goes on from NZ_JBBOXL010000001.1 coordinate 760,875, forward strand.
CCCTAATATCGGCATTGGAGAACTTGCAACAAAACTATCTTTAACCAAAAGCACCGTTAGCGGTGTTATCGATCGACTATCCCAACGACAATTAATTGAACGAACCATTCCTGAAAACAATCGTCGATCGGTCAACATCCAACTAACTGCAGAAGGTCAGCACGTCATGCAGCAATATTTCGCTGGGACTTCTATTCTAGCAGGAAAAGTAAGAGAAGTTATGCAGCTTCCAGAGGAAGACATAAACAAATTACTTGAGCTAAATGAAAAAATACTGACCATATTAAATGAAATTGAGGAGGAACAACCATGAATAGTAAACGCATGATTTTATTAAATATTATCCTATTGATTGTGTTAGTTGGCGGAGGTTTTGCCGGCTATTATTTCTACGACCAATCTGTTTCCTATATCAAAACAGATAATGCTCAAATTGCTGGACAACAAATCAGCATCGCATCACCAGCAACAGGTAAATTAACGGATTGGAAAGGCGAAGCAGGTACTTCTTTTAACAAAAACGAAAAAATCGGTACTGTAGAGGTTGTAACAGAATCAGGTACAACTAAAATGGATATTACTGTTCCAGAAAATAGTACCATTGTTCAATCTAGCGCTGTCCCAAATACATTTGTTGCTGCAGGAACTTCCCTTGCTAAAAGCTATGATTTAGAAAATCTATGGGTAACAGCAAATGTCGATGAAACAGATATTAACAAAGTAAAAATTGGGCAAGAAGTTGATTTATATGTAGATGCCTACCCAGAGACTGTTTTAACAGGAAAAGTAGACAGCTTAGGACTTGCAACAGCAGGAACATTCTCCCTTCTGCCAAGCAACAACAGCTCAGGAAACTATACAAAAGAAACACAAGTAGTTCCGGTAACAATCTCTATCGATAACTACGGCGGACTAAAACTAATTCCAGGTATGAACGTTTCCGTAAGAATTCATAAGTAGGTGATGGATATGACCACTTACATCACAAGCTATATTATAGGAAGCATCCTCCTTCTGCTGATCATCAATCTTTTTTTACGAAAAAAGAAGACAATAGCAAAACCAAACCGCGTTATGGAAGATGCCAAGAAGGAAAATGACACCACGTCATCCCTTACAAAATCAGAGATGGTAAAACAAGAAGAGTCGTCGGATACCATAGAGCATGCAGATGCAATGAAAGAAGACGGTGAAGATGGCGTAGCAGAAGCAATGGAAACAAATGAAGGAATATCCAATGAAAAGGAACGCCTTGCTAATGCTGTCGAATCTAACGAAATAGCAGATGAAGAGGAGCAAGCAGCTGAAGCCAAAGAATCAAAAAAAGCAAAAGCTCCTTATAAACCACTAGAAACGGCCGAAGAAATCAACCGCGGTAAAGTGATTGTTGCCCTCATGCTAGGTGCATTTGTCGCTATTCTGAACCAGACTTTACTAAATGTGGCCATTCCACATATTATGAACGATTTAAATGTATCAACAAGCACCGTCCAATGGCTGTCCACTGGATATATGCTGACAAATGGTGTGTTTATCCCAATCACTCCATTTTTAATCAATAAACTAGGAACACGGAAACTGTTGATTTCAGCAATCTCCGCGTTTACCATCGGATCCATTGTCTGTGCGACCTCTGTTGGATTTTCGATGCTTCTAATTGGGCGTATCATCCAAGCAGCAGGCGCCGGTTTATTAATGCCACTTTTAATGACCGTCTTTTTAATTATTTTCCCGCCCGAAAAACGCGGAACAGCAATGGGGATTATGGGTGTCGTCATGATTTTCGCACCAGCCATTGGGCCAACTTTATCAGGCTGGTTAATCGGTCATTATTCTTGGAGAGTCTTATTCGAGCTTGTTATTCCAATCGGCATTCTCGATTTAATTATCGCTATTCTGTGGATGAAGGATGTAACAAAAGTATCCAATCCAGTCTTTGATACGATTGGCTTTATCACTTGTACAGTCGGCCTAGGCTCCTTGCTTTATGGTTTCAGCGAAGCAGGAAATAACGGATGGGATAGCAGAGTAGTTGTTCTTTCTCTTGTTATCGGAGTAATTTTCTTATGCCTCTTCGTCTGGAGAGAACTTACAACAGAAGCGCCTATGGTAGACTTACGTGTATTCAAATATAGTATCTTTACTTTAACAACATTAGTAAGCATGATTGTCAATATGGCGATGTTTGCGGCAATGCTGCTTTTACCAATCTATTTGCAGAATATCCGCGGCTTCACTGCCCTCGATTCTGGATTATTAATGCTGCCAGGTGCGATTGTAATGGGAATCATGTCACCAATTTCCGGAAAACTTTTTGACCGCTTTGGGGCAAGACCACTAGCGATCATCGGTTTAATCATTACGGTTCTGACTACATGGGGCTTCACTCAATTAACGATGCAGACATCTTACTCTCATCTCATGATGCTTTATATTTTCCGGATGTTCGGGATGTCATTTATTATGATGACGGTTATGACAGAGGGAATGAACCAGCTCCCATTAAACTTAACGAGTCATGGAACTGCTGTCTCCAATACAGCCAGAACAGTTGCGGGAAGTATTGGTACTGCCTTCTTAATCACAGTCATGACCAATCGTACCGCTTTTCATCTAGATAACTATAACAACATTATCTCGTCTGCCAACCCATATATTGCAGAGAAATTTGCTCAGCTTGGTCAAGGTTTAGCTGGTCTCACAGGACTTCCAACCGGAGCAGGTCAAACCTTAGCAATCTCTACAGTTTATGGAAAAGCAGCTCAAGCATCTACAATCAGTGGAATTAATGACGCTTTTATTGTAGCTACGATTATTGCGAGTGTTGCATTAGTGCTATCATTTTTTATCCGAAGAGCTACTGCAAGTTCGAAATAAAAAATTAAAAATAGGAAAAAATCCCGAAGCAGAAGATGGTGCTTCGGGATTTTATTTTTTGAAAAGAAAACTGGTTTATGAAAGAGTGTCGCAAGATAGAAAGTTAATTTTTTTAGCAATATTGTTATTAATATACTGAAATAGAGGAGATAATCAGCAAAAATAACGGTTTATCAGCCAGACTTTAACAGATATCAGTAAAAGGGAGAGCGGAATGAGCCAACCTGGGGAAATATCAGCCAAAGCAGAGGTGGAATCAGCCAAACTGAGAAAATATCAGCCAAAGTAAGGGTGGAATCAGCCAAACTGGAGATATATCAGCCAAAACAAAGTCATGGCTGCCACACGAAAAAGCACCTCTCAACGAGATGCCTTTTCCCCATAATACCCTTTAATCAGCTGATCCATCACCCAGTTTGTTCTTGCTCCACTTTCGCCTGTGCTTGGGCTAGTGCCTTTTCCAGTTAACTCATCCACCATCAATTGAATCATAGGCTGCTGAATATGACGTGGATTTTCAATTACCCACTCTTCCGTTCCTTCTGATGTTGTTAAAGTAATGGGACCATTCCCAAAGGTTGCAAAAGTCAGTTTCCCTTTGCTTCCGACAATTTCGTTTTCGTCCACATGGTCATATGCGCCAAAACACCATGTTCCTGTTCCATGCACACCTGATTCAAATAGATAATTGCCGGTCACCATGTCTTCTGCTTCGTAGCTGCCATTTTGGTTGGTTGCAAATCCTTCTGCCTCCTTAATCGGTCCAAGCAGAAAATCCAGAATATCCAATGTATGACTTGCTAAATCAAGGAATAGTCCACCGCCTGCAAGTTCTGGCTGCACTCTCCATGCTTGATCATCTTTCAGCGGCGGCTGGTATTGGATTGTCCGCACAAAGCGAATATCCCCAAGTACACCGCTGTCGACTATTTCTTTTATTTTTAGAAAAAGAGGAAGTGCGCGACGATAATAGGCAACAAATAAAGGCACATCTGCTCGTTTACATGCTTCAATCATCTCTAGGCACTCTTGATAATTTCTTGCCATTGGTTTTTCTACATACACTGGTTTCCCTGCTTTTGCGGCAAGAAGTGCATATTCTTTATGAAAAGCTGGTGGGGTAGCGACATAAACAGCATCGACATCTGGATCATTTATTAGTGCTTCGCCATTGTCATACCATTTAGGAACATGATGACGCTCCGCATAATCCTTAGCCAATTCACCATTGCGGCGCATAACTGCCACTAGCTTTGAATTTTCCGCTAATTGAAAGCCTGGTCCACTTTTTACTTCTGTCACATCTCCACAGCCAATAATTCCCCATCGAACTTCGTTTTCTATCTTTTTCATCTATTTTTTCACCTCTCCTTCTTATTCGCTCTCCGTCTTTGAAAACCCTTCATTTTTTCAAAATTTGTCTAGTCAATTCAAATTTTTATCGCTTGCCCAGGGTAAATGAGATCCACATTTTTAATCTGTGGATTTTTTGCTTGGATGGATGAAAGGCTCATTCCATAGATTTTGGCAATTTTCGTTAACGTTTCTCCACTGGAGACGATGTGTACTGTTTCTTGCTGCGGGTTAATCCATGATCCTGGTTTTCCTGCTATTTTCGTGACATTTATCATTCCTTGAGATTTGTTAAAAATCGAGTATATTCCTGGCTTGACGATTCCCTTTTTATTTTGGCCAGCTTTAGCATCTGCCGCTGTTAGAAAGGCACCTGTTTCCTGCTGAACAGTATACTTATTCGCCTGCACTTTTTCCGTGTCCCAATGCCCAGGATTTTGCATAATCTGATTCCGGTCAATGTTGACGCCCTCTAGGATGATATTATTTTCATATTGATACATATGAATAAAGGGAGCGACTTCTCCGCGTGACCATGCATAGGTCTGCCATAAGTAATCAACCTCCCCCTTCATGGTATGCATCACTGCATAGGAACCGTATACTCCTATTTTATAAGATATCAGCTCCTTTTTCACAGCTGAAAAGTAAGCTTGGATCTGGGCCATTTGCTTTCCTGTAACCTCACAATCAACTGCAAAGTAAATAGCAGTTCCTTCTGGCTGCCCAACTGCTTTTGCCCACTTTTCTGCGTCCTTCCCATCTACTGTTCCTTGCTTTTCTGTAAAATAGGAAATCTTATTAGCGCTTTTTTGAAAAATACTAATCAGCTTTATTCCCGCCTTTTGAATTACTTCTGCCTCTTTCTTATTAAAGGACTTCCAGCTATCTCCTAAATAGCGTGCAGCATAGCGAAACCCTGCTCCATACAAGTCTTTTGCCATTTTTTCTGTTAACTTGGTAGCACAATCAAAGCCCATTGTCATTCTGAACCACTCCTTTTCTTTTTATATAGAAAAAAAGGAAATAAATGGTCAGCACTATTTCCATCTGTAAATGCATGTTGTCCTTTAGTGAAACTATTATCTGAAAAAAGTGAACTATCTCTTCCTCCTCCTATCTATATTGGCGAGGAAAAGAAGTTATTCTTTGTTGCTATTTAAGAATCATTAAAGAGTATGAATAATTCATAACTGGAAAGCATAACCATTCCTAATTTTGCACATCAAGTAGTTGTGCCGGAACAAAAAGGATATTGACATCTTTATTATTCAATTCTATCATGGTATTGTACTAGAGTTCAGAAAAACATACTCGAGTTTTATTTTATACAACAGGAGGATAAGAAGAATGACAAATATTAGAGCACATCCCATCGACATTAATGGAAATCAATTTAGTAGAGCCGGATTTGTCCTCGTTTTAATGATTGGTACTTTTTTAACTATCATAAACCAAACGTTATTGGTCACAGCTTTGCCAAAGATAATGGTTGACCTAGACATTAGTGCTATTAATGCACAATGGCTCATTACTGCGTTTATGTTGATCAGTGGCATCATGATTCCCACTTCAGCATTTTTGTTAAATACAATAAATAATAGAAAATTATATATGGCAGCAATGGTAAGCTTTGTAATAGGCACAGTAATCTGTGCACTCAGTCCTACATATAACATACTGTTATTAGGACGTATCATCCAAGCGGTTGGTTCAGGATTAATTATTCCTTTAATGCAGACATTAATGTTTTTAGTATATCCAGTTGAACGGCGAGGAGAGGCTATGGGGTTAGTAGGAATTGTTATTGCATTTGCTCCTGCTATTGCTCCCACTTTATCTGGATGGATTGTTGATTATTTTAATTGGCGATACTTATTTTATATAATTCTCCCAATTGCTGTGATTAACATGTTACTGGCATGCTTCTATTTGAAAAACGTCATTAATTTAACTAAACCGAAGATTGATATCCTTTCTATTATGCTTAGTAGCCTAGGTTTAGGTTCCCTGCTATATGGGATTAGTGTTGCAGGGAATATAGGGTGGCAAAATAAAATTACAGGGTTCTCTTGCGTAGCTGGCCTCCTAATCATAATTTTATTTTCCCATCGACAATTTAAACTCACTCAACCCTTTTTGGAGTTACAAGTTTTTAAAAGTAGAACATTTACATTGTCTACAATGATTGTCTCTATTATTTTTATGACTATGATTGGATTTGAAGTTCTTTTACCTATTTATACACAAACTATAAAAAACTTTTCAGCACTTCAATCGGGGCTAATATTATTTCCTGGTGCGATTGTACTGGGTATTATTTCTCCAATATCAGGGAAATTATTTGATAAGTTTGGCGTTAAAAAAATATCAATAATAGGCATGTTCATTCTAGCGGCAGCAACTTTTCCATTCTTATACCTCACTAACAATACAGCTACTTGGTGGATTGTTTGTCTTTATTCTTTTAGAATGCTAGGTATGGGATTTGTCATGATGCCTTTAGCCACTGCGGGAATAAATGCATTGTCTAATGATTTGATAAGTCACGGTTCTGCTATTAATAATACTGTTCGACAAGTGTTTGCCTCACTAGGATCTGCAGTCATGGTTGGGGTTATGTCAGCTACTGTGACCAAATATTCAAGCTATTATGAAGACTCTTCCTTTATTCCGTTGTTGAATGGTCTTAAGAATGCCTTTATATCCGGCTTCATTCTAATCGCCATCGCATTTGTATTATGTTTTTTCATAAAGTCTCCATCAATTAAAGCTGAATAAACAGTATCTCTTCTATTAAATAATCCCCCTTACGGACACTCTTTTAAGTGTTGAAGGAGAAAGGATATCTAGAAATTCGATATGGCTTTGAAATTTAGAGATATGGGAGGAATTATTATGACTATTTAAATCGACTCACAAAAGTTCAATCTATTAATCTATTTGTAACTTAAGAACTCTTAACAAACAGTGATCTAAAATCAGGCGTAATCTATTTCTTAAAACTCAACTTAACTCAACTAAAACGGTTGGTGAGTTTAGTAAAAACAACTATGTGGAGGAATTAAAAATGAATCATTTAAAGTCAGATGACCCAAAAAGTACATACATTCAATCTTACGATAACGCATTAAAAGCACTATGGCCAACACAATTTTCCTCTTACTTTTTAGAAACGTCTTATGGAAACACCTATATAATTGAGAGTGGAGATAAGTTGTCTCCACCCCTACTCCTTTTGCATGGTGCTAAAATGAGTTCGACCATGTGGTATCCAAATGTGGCAGAATGGAGTAAGCATTATAGAGTCATTTGTATAGATATTTTAGGGGATACAAATAAAAGCATTGCGGAGAAACCATTTTCAAATCGATTAAGCTATGCTTCTTGGTTAAATGAAGTGCTAGACTCTCTGAAAATTGCTAAAACAAATATTGTAGGTTTATCCTATGGTGCTTTACATACGGTTAATTTCTTGACCTTCTTCCCTGATAAGGTGAATAAAGCTGTTATTATGAGCCCAGCCGCTACTTATATTCCGTTTAATCCTGAATTCTATTCTTACGCTATCGGATTGGTTAGTAATGAAGCAGGAGTTAACAACTTTTTAAAATGGATTTTTAATAACCGTTATATTGTTGACCCTCTTATAAAACAACAATTAATAGCTGGAATGAAGGACACTGTGTCTTCTCCACCAAAAGCAACTCAAGTGGAACAAGCTTTCCCTTATGTATTTGAGGATGAAGAATTAGCCCAAATTCAGACTCAAATTCTTCTGTTACTTGGAGAAGAAGAAGTAATGTATGATCCTGTGGAAGCTTTTAATCGTGCCAAGAACTCCTCTCCTCATATTACAACAGAGATTATAAAAGGGGTAGGTCATTTGATGTCGATGGAGAAGCCAGAACAAATTAATGATCGTGTCTTAAACTTTTTTAATAAATAGAAAAGATAAAAGCCCTTATCGTTATGCATGAGGGCTTTCCTCATTCCATTAATGTACATCTTGTGACATTAGAGTAGTTTGTGAAGATTTTCTAGTGAGTAACACTAGAGTTTTAGACCACCCTGATCGGTAATAGGATTATAAACTTTATAACTTCTAGGACCCTCCTCAGCCTCTATATAATAACTATTATATAGAAAGTATAAGGAATCTTCTTCCTCAGTTGATAGCTGTATTCAATAGAACACTTATTTATCACCTCCTTGCTGACGGACTTTTTACCTTGATTAAGATATTAAATCTTTAAGGAATAATCATTCCATCCCCCTTCCAATTAAACAGAAGTTCATTTTTCTGTACTCGAGTTTGTTTTTATGATAGATTGGTATTATAATGATATCCATCATATTTAAAGGAGTTAGAATTGTATGAGTAAAAAAGAAAAAATCATTGAAGCAGCAAAACAATTATTTCGAACAAAAGGCTATCATGATACTGCAATCCAAGATATTTTGGAACAAGCCAAAGTTTCCAAAAGCACATTTTATAATTACTTCTCTACAAAATCACAATTGATTCTTTATATTATTCAAAAAGTTGACGAAAAGGTTGACGAACAACAAAATACGTTGTTGCTCGAAGGAAGTCCATACGATAAGCAGCTATTTTATACCCAGCTTCGGGTAAAGCATTCCATTTATGGAACGGAGAAAATCTCAGAATTATATAATATCTCTTTGGGCGAAAATGATGAGGAATTACAAAGTTACATGCAAGAAAGACATTATAAAGAACTAAATTGGCTGTCAAAACGCCTAATAGACGTTTATGGAAAAGATATCGAAAAGAGCGCAATGGATTTATCCACTCATTTTATTGGGAGTTTAGGTTATCAGTTTAGATATTCCGATCAAATAAAGCTGAATATAAATAGCTCTGATATTTTAGATTACAATATTTTACGTTTAGAAAATAACATTGAAATTACAAAACAAACAAATCAAGTTTTATTTCCGTATAAATCACCTAACTCAGCCGACGATCAAGAATCCGCTATTAGGGAAATAAGAAAATTACTTGACAAGTGTATAAGTTCGGATCAATTATCACAAGAACAAAAAGAATTAATAAGTTTTATTTTAGAAGAAACTCAAAGTTCTTATACAAGATGGGGTGTTTGTGAAGGTGCTATTCGTCAATTACAGATACTATCTTCCTCCACAGATTTAGTTTATCAAAATATATTGAAAGAGTTATTTGACATTATCCATACACAAAAAGATATTTATCAATAATGTTAAATGAACAATCTTATATGTAACAGTCACTTTTGTTTTTCTCGCATACCAAATGCAGATTAACTTATTTTAAATACTTCCTGAAGGGGCAATTATATTGGACATTTTATATAAATCAGCAGTGCAGCTAATTGAAAAGCGCTATCCTACCGGTTGGGGCGGTGCAGCCGCAATGCGTACAAGTGATGGAAATATTATTACTAGCGTAGCACCAGAAGTGCTGAATGCAGCAACTAATCTTTGTATAGAAGTGGGATCTATCCTAGAAGCTCATAAACAGCAAACAACAGTTACTCATTCCATTTGTGTTGTAAGAGATGATGAAAATAGCCCTTTCAAAATTCTTACTCCTTGTGGTATTTGTCAAGAAAGATTGCTGTATTGGGGCGGTGAAGTATTAGTAGCCGTGACGCATAAGAAAGATGAAATTAAGTATGTCTCGTTACAAGAACTTCAGCCATTTCATTGGACAAATGCTTATACATGAAATTAACTAGTTGAAATATAGCTGAAATTTCATAAAACCTTCATGCTAAATGCATAGGGGGATTACAATCCGAATCTATCAATATTCGAACAGTTGAGGATTCTCAAGACTAATAACAAAAAACATGTCCTTATAAAGTAGAAGACTGCTTAATGGATTATTAGTATATTTACATAAGAGTAAGGAGAGAAGACCATGAACATCTACTTAGAGAGATTAAGGAGGCTGAGTAACTTGGAGCCAAAGACACTGGAGCAAATGGCATTGAAATTATCAGAAGAAGCTGGAGAAGTATCGCAGGCTGTGCTTTCTTATTTAAATGCAAGCGGAAGTGACTATAAGCAGCTCAATAAAGAAGACATTAAGGAAGAATGTGTTGATACTCTCCTTGTTGCATTATCCTTATTTTATAAGCTTTCTAATCGAGAAGAAGAGCTGTATGACTTACTAGATAAAAAAATGAATAAATGGGAAAACAAAATTAGTTAAACAAAAAGCCTGTCCCATAGCGAGGCTGCTGAAATGAACAGATGATACCAGGTTGGAATGGTAAATACTTCTTTTGTCAAAATACCTTTACAGCGCAGCAGATAAGTTTTCCGAAGAGCTTTGATTCTTGATATTGGACTAGTGATTCTTTGATTAGAATAGGAAATTTCCTAACTATACTTAGAAGCAAAAGATAAAAACAGATGGTAATAAAGGTAGTTTTCTTGTCACGATATTCCAGATATATTTTTCTCTAATATGCAACAAAGTTCTATTTATGTTATAAAATTCAATATACATATGGGAAAAAGCTAAATATGCGTGTATTCCCAACATGTCGGACAGCACTTGAAACTATTGCAGCTGCTGACTCCTGAATAAAAATCACCCTTTCTAATCACACTAAGAGAAAAAAAGGGTGATTTTCTTATGACTAATTTTCTGCTGACTAACTTATTTTCGGCATTCCTGCTTCATCGCAACTTACAATGGCACCGCAAACTTGTCTTTCTTGCTATCCCGTTGTTTTTTCTATTTATGCTTCTGCAAGGAGAGTATATGATTGCACGCTTGAAAAAAAATACTATTCATATATAAATTAACGGGGAACATGGATAGCATCCTTTCCCCTTTCTTTATGCATTCTCCCTATTGATAATGTTTCCGTTTACATGTATAACTAACATATAGACATTAAAAGGGTGAACATATTGAATAATAAGATTATACTTTTCATCAACAGAGTGGCTCAGTATACGACTGCTGGGTATTATTTTTGGATCTATCTTTTGCGCGGGGGACTTGTATATGGCTTAGTTCCTGCTGGTATTGGTCTGATTCATAGCATTGAAAGTATTCACAATGAGGTAGAATACAGTATTCGCATTTCCTTTGAAGAGGCCTATCAGAAGCATAAGGGGAATAAACTATTGTCTTTTGTTGTCTTTTTGCTGACTGTGGCTAGTTTACTATCCGTTTATTATTCGCTCATTACAGCTAGTCCTGTTCTTGGCTTTTTTCAATTCCCGCTTGTTTTCTTCACTTTTTTCGCTTGGATTTATTACATTTATTGTATTTATTTTCTAGCTGATCCTCCGAAAGGCAAAGAGGATCAAAAATGGCTGTATGCAATCGCGTTTGACACCTGTATTCGCCGTTTTATTAACAGTTTAATTATACTGGCCACTATCATTGCGATTAGTTTTCTCGTCCGCATTAATTTACTAGTATTTATCTTCTTTGCCCCGCCGTTGACAATCTTTTTGACAAAGTATATTGTGCCTCGGCCGGTGTAATGGAAAAGGGATAGCATCTTGTTTGGATGCTATCCCTTTTCTTTATTTAACAGAGCCAGAGACTCCATTATAAATATGTTTCTGTAAGGTTAGGAACACAATTAGGATCGGAAGAATAACGATGATAACACCAGCTAGGATAACTGGCCAATCTGTGCCATACGGACCTTTAAAGGCAAATAGTGCTGTCGAGATAACCTTTAAATCTGGAGAAGGCATATATAGAAACGGATTGTAGAAATCATTATAAATTCCAACACCACTGATGATTAGAATCGTAATCATCGGTGCTTTTAATAACGGCAGAATGATTTTACGATAGATAGTAAAATACGACGCCCCTTCCAAAATCGCTGCTTCATCTAGTGAAACAGGGATGTTTTTCAAATATTGCAGGAAGATATAAACAGCAATAACATCTGTACCTAAGTTGAGAACAATAACAGACCAGATGGTATTAAATAATCCCATTCCATTAATGATTTGGAATGTGGCAACCTGTGTTGTGATACCTGGAATCAATGTTGCAAGAAGGAATAATGCTAGAATAACCTTCTTCATTTTAAAATTAAAGCGATCCAGTACATAGGCAATCATCGTTCCTAAAAGGAGTTTTCCGATGATGGATGCAATAAAGATAAGGATCGTATTTTTAAAACCAGTCAGCATTTGTCCATCCACAAAGGCTGTAACATAATTGTTAAAGGTAAAATTCTTCGGCAGTTCTAATACACCCGTTGTTAAAAATTCCTGCTTTGATTTAAAGGAGCCAATAATCACAACTAAAACAGGAACAATGGCAACAGCGGCTCCGATTAATAAGCTTCCATATTTGACAATGAATCCGAGGATATTCTTTACCATCATCGCAGTTGTTAATCCATTTTCACTTTTTATTCCTGTTTGTTTTTCCAAGCTAGTTTGTGATTTCATGTTATTTCGCTCCTTTCTCTCTTGTTAAGAACTGCTGCAGCAATGTCACAACAATAACAATAACAAGTAATACTAACGCCATCGCAGATGCTAATCCGACCTTGCTGAACTTAAAGGCTGTATCAATTGTCTGGATAACGAATGTCTTCGTACCGTTTGATCCACCAGTCATGATATAAGGAATTTCGAATACACTCAGTGAGCCACTGATACCAAGGATAATATTTAAGAAAATAATCTGCTTAATACTCGGCATAATAATATATCGGAATTGCTGCCAGCGATTTGCTCCATCAATCTCTGCAGCTTCATAAATTTCTGAATCAATAGACTGAATAGCACCAAGGAAGATGATAAAGTTAAAGCCCATATAACGCCAAATAGAAGTAAATGCCATTGATACGTTATTAATGGAGCGATCCCCTAACCAAAGACGGATTTGATCTTCTAGTCCTAAGAAATTCAATACGGTATCTAGCGTACCTCCACCTTTGTAGAAATATAAGAAAATGAACCCAATCGCTACCCCATTTAATAAATATGGGAAGAAAAGAATTCCTTTCCAAAGATTTGCGAATTTTACTTTAAACGTTAAAACGGTCGCAAAATATAATGCGATTCCTAGTTGTACAAATGTTGCAAAGAAATAATATAAGCTTACTTTAAAAACAGAGAAATATTCAGGAGTGGTAAAAATGCGAATATAGTTATCCCAGCCAACATTTTCACTTGTCGGGCTTATTCCATTCCAGTTTGTAAAACTATACTGTACCATTTTAAATAAAGGATAATATGAAAATAACAAAAGTAAAAAAACTGGCAGGGCGGAAAATAAAACAATGATTAATCGTCTCTGCCCGTCATACCCCAATTTCATTTTATTCATCTTGCCTACACCTCTTATTCTTTCACTAACGCCTTTTATGGAAAACTCATTCACCTCCATCGGCGCCGGCGTAAAATATGAAACTACAAACGGGAACTCTCTTGTGTTATAGCATCGTACAAATGAATAGTTAATGACTACAAAGTAAGAAGGATTTTCTCTGCTGTGTCCCGTCTGAAAACTGATTTTTACAAAAACTCAATAGTAATGAAGGTTACCTTAAGAGATTTTCTCTTTTAAGATAACCCTCCATTTTCACATGAACTATTTTACCCGTTTTCATTTTCCCGTGAATATGTTACTTGTGAATTAATTATTGTCCAACTTCTTCGATTGCATTGCCCCATTTTTCGTTAAGCTCTTTCATGATATCGTCAAAAGATTCTTTTGTGTTGCCCTTTGCCGCATCCACGATTCGTTGTTTGGTTGCATCCGTTGTACCTAAACCGATTTCCGAACTGTTGTTGATATCAGCAAACAATGATTCTTTTCCAGCAGGAGCAGGTGTTGCTTGGAAGAATTCCACTCCAGCAGTTTCCATTGATTTAAGTGCAGCTGGTAAATCAGCTCCCACTTTTGGAGATATTCCGCCAGTGTCAGCAGCATAGTTTGACTCATCAACAAACCAATCTAAGAAGGTGCGGGCAGCTTCTTTATGCTCACTATTTACGTTAATACCAATATTGTAGTCTCCACCAATCGCTGTGTATTGTTTTCCATCGTGTGTTGTTGGAAATGCAGCGAATTGGATATCTTCTGGATTTTCCGCTAGTGCTTGTACTTGTTCAATTGCCCAGCTTCCTAATACCATTGCTGCTACTTTTCCATCAGCAAGATCTTGCTTAGATTGTTCCCAATCTGTTGTCGTTGGATCCGCTTCTGTATAGCCTTCTTTTACAGAGTCATAAAGCAATTTGTAAATAGTATTCATAGGCTTTCCATCATCAAATGGCGTTTTATCTGTTGTTAACTCATTTGTGAAGTTTGGATCGCCTGCTGCAGATTCACGTACGAAATCCCAATTCGACATTGCCCAGTTAGAAGCATAGTTTGTGTATAATGGCGTAATATCCGGATTTGATTCTTTAATTTTTCCTAATGCTGCTAGGAAATCTTCTGGTGTTTTAGGGAATTCAGTAATCCCTGCATCATTGAATACTTTCATATTAACAAGTACACCTGTAGTATTTACGGCAATTGGAATACCATAAGATACACCGTCATATGCACGGTCTGTTAATAATAAGTATTTTTCTTCTAATTCCTTTTGATCACCAAGCGGCTCAAAGAAGTTTGCGTTGTCTTCTGGCTTAATCGTTGTTGGCACCATTAACACATCGCCATAATCTTTTGAGTTCATGCGAATTTGCATTTGACCAGCATAATCAGTAATTGTTTCTACTTTCACTTCAATATCTGGATGTTTTTCATTGAATTGTGCAATGTACTCATCCCATTTGCCATTCCCAGTCCAGTCTGTTTTGTGGTTAATAAAAGTGATTGTCTCTTTCCCGTCTGCCCCTTTTCCCCCTTGCTTTTCCGAATCACTGCTACAAGCACCAAGCATTAATGCAGCTGCACTAGCAATCAGGCCAAACCGAAATAGTTTATTACCTTTTTTAATCCCCATTCTATTTTCCCTCCAAATAATTAGGTCATATAAAGAGTTAAAGCATATTTTGAAAACTTTACCATTAAGCGCTTACAAACATATTCTACCATGGTCATTTCCATTTGTATAGTCTTTTGTTGAAAAAGTAAGGACAATTATTTTTATGGTGATATAGTTATGTTAAGCGCATACATTTTAATGATTTGATTTATTGCTTGCTAGGACACTTGATATATTGTTGCTTTGTTTGCTTTTGGCTGTTCTTACCGCTTTTATTGCTTCATGAACACCATTTTTATGATTGCCTAGGCTGGTTTAGGCTTTCATCTCTCTTATGAACACCACTTTCCCGCGTACCTCCGCTTCTTTTGGCTTCATCTCCTTTATGAACACCACTGTTCCAATTCCCTCGGCTATTCACGTTCATCTCTACAACTACCCTCCATCCTCACTCTCCACCAACGGAAGAATAATAATCCTTAATCACTTTTTCTGCAGCTTTTCCATATACAGCGTAATCTTGATTGCTTTTTGCTTGTTCAATTGGATATAGATGAGCTTTCCAGTCCCATAAGGCAAATCCCTTTACCCAGCTGCGTTTGCTGGTTGCTTGAAACATTGCTTCATACCATCTTTTTTGAACTTCTTCGCTGAATTCTCCTCTTTTTGTCCAATCATTTGGGAGCAAATCTCCACCTACCCAGCTTGGACAGCCAGCTTCACAGAAAAAGAAAGGTTTCTTGTGTTTCTGTACTACTTTTTCGATACGATCTAATTGTGCTTCCCAGGCATCAATCGGGTAATAGCCGCTAGTAGAAATTACGTCAACAGCATCCCACCACTTTAAGACATCTTCTTGGTACTTATCGCAGTTATATGTGATTAAACCGCTATATACTTTGCGCACTTCTTTTATAAGGTGACGCCATTCAGCTTCTCTTCTGTCTGCATTTACTAGTTCGCAGCCGATTACAAACATCGGACACTTCATTTGCTCTGCTAGCTTTGCATAGTGCAGAATGTACTCATTATAAGAAGCGAACCATTCAGACCATTTTGGTTCACAAGGTACATCCGTATCAAAGAAATTAATATGGGCACGCCATGTACCATCTGCCACGTTTACCATTGGCTTTAAAGTGACCTCTAAACCTATTTTGTTAGCGTATTCAATTAACTGCACTGTTTCTTCATCACTGACTACATCGGGATGATTCTTCCAATTAATTGTGGTGGATTGTGGAGTATCCTGCTCTGCAACAACAGTTAGGACAATATGTTCAACTGCACATCTTTCTTTTAGCAGCTTCAGTGATTCTATCGTTTTCTCCTCTTGCCATTCTCCTCTTTTGCTCATAAATCCAAAGCTAAATCCTTTCATAAATTCCATCGCACTTTCCTCCTTTATCAATAAATCAATATAAATATAAAGTTTTATATTGAATTGTCTATACTTTTGTTGTAAATTAATTATATATTTCGACTTCCAATAAGTAAAGAACAAAACGGGAGAAAAAATAGACAATTTAATAGAAAGAAAGTGACAGAATGGAAGATAGCAAGAAAGAATATTATAGGAAAATGATGTATTTTACCATCCCTATTACTATTCAGCTTTTGATTACTTCAGGTCTTAATATTATTGACTCCATTATGGTCGGCAGACTTGGTGTAGACAGTATTGCAGCTGTGGGGATTGCCAATAAATTCACGCAGATTCCGACGATTCTTCTACAAGGATTTGCAAGTGGCGCAACCATCTTCTGTGCCCAATACTGGGGAGCAAAAAATAAAAACGGCATTAGTCGCTCGGTTATCTTTGTAAGCGTACTCACCGCAGTTTTTTCCCTTTTCTTTACACTCTTGACACAGTTTTTCTCCTACCCGATTCTTAGCTTTTTTTCTTCGGATATTTCTGTTAAGCAATTGGGCGGTGAATTTCTGCAAATTCTCGGTTACTCCTATGTTTTTACAGCCTTATCTATGATTTTTGTAATCGCTTTAAAAACAACTGGCGAAGTACGTAAACCAACCTATTATAGCGTAATTGCCTTATTAGTGAATACGCTATTAAACTATGTCCTTATATACGGGAATTTCGGAGCACCTGCATTAGGAGTCGAAGGTGCTGCGATTGCGACACTAATCGCTCGTATCATTCAAACTGCTCTTCTTTTCATGCTTCTTGTAAAAAAAGAGTTCCTTTCTTTTTCGATTATCAAAAAGAATCTCGATGTTTTCCGAAGCAGTTTAAGCAAACAATATTTTAAAATCACGATGCCATCCATCATTAACCATGGTACATGGACGCTTGGAGATACGCTCTTTTTCTGGCTGTATGCCACAATGGGCACAAATCAAACTGCCGCTATCTCGATGATTGATCCGATTATTTTTATTTTCACCTGTGTCTTTACCGGGATAAGCGATGCATCGGCAGTCATGATTGGAAATCAGCTTGGTGCAAATGATAAAAAAGGTGCTTTTCAGTATGCGAAGAATTTCATCCGGATTACTACGGGAACTTCTATTGTCGTCGGAATTCTGATTTTAATCCTACTCCCGCATGTGCTGTCGCTTTATCGACTTACACCAGAAGTAGAACAACTTGTTTATGGCATTATGTTTGTCTATATCCCCTTTTCCATTGCCAAAAATCTAAATTATATCAACAATGTCGGCATCTTGCGTGCTGGAGGCGACACAAAATATGTAATGTGGCTAGACACAATCGGTGTTTGGCTAGTCGGGCTTCCACTTGCTGCATTAGGCGTATACTTCCAGCTGCCATTGTTTGCTGTCTATGCACTTGCTAACTCCCATGATTTTATTCGAGCCTTCTTGGGGTTAAAAAGAACTTATACAAAAAAATGGATTCGCAATATTGTTGAAGGGTAAAGAAGGTAAAAAAGAGGAGGAGTTACCATGAAGAAAATAGAGTTTATGGAAGAGTTGGAGAATCGTATTTTGCCATTTTGGTTAAATCTAATGGATAAGGAGAACGGCGGATTCTACGGGGTGGTTGATTACCATTTAAAGCTTCATCCTGAAGCCCATAAAGGTGGCGTTTTAGGTGCTAGAAACCTATGGACCTTTTCCGCTGTGTATCAATACAAACAAGATCCAGCCTATTTAGAAGCTGCCCATCATGCTTATGAATTTTTTAAAAATAAGCTCTGGGATCAGGAAAACGGCGGCATCTATTGGCTTGTTGATTATAAAGGAAATCCGGTTATCTCATCAAAGCATGTCTATGCCCAAAGCTTTGCGCTTTATGGCTTAAGTGAATATTATAAGGTGTCTAAAGATATGGAAGTATTAGCTTTAGCACAAAAATTATTTTATCTTATAGAAGATATTTGCTTCTCTGAATCATTAAACGGTTATTTGGAAGAATTTAATGCCGATTGGACTAAAAAGGAAAATGTTCTATTAAATGAGTGCGTGGAGGCTGCCTTTACAACAAATAGCCATTTGCATATTATCGAAGCATACACGACCCTTTACCAAATTTGGCCTGATGAAAGACTATTACGCAAAATTGATAATCTATTAACGCTATTCCATACACATATTTTTGATCATCAAAAGCATTATTGCCACGCTGCCTTTGACCAAAATTGGAATAGTATAAAAGATACTTTCTCGTTTGGACATGATATTGAAACGAGCTGGCTTTTATCAGAAGCATTGAATGTAACTAAGCTCGATAGACCAGAAATAGTAGAAATGAATAAGCTCATGGCATTGGAGGTTGCTAGAGAAGGGCTTGCTGAAGATGGATCGCTTATGGATTACAAGGCAAATGGCACCATTCACGCAACAAGAGTCTGGTGGGGACAAGCCGAAGCAGTAATCGGCTTCCACAATGCCTATGAATTAACGAATATCCAAAACTATTTAATATATAGTGAGGATGTATGGAAATACATTCAAGCATCTATCCATGATAAGCGCGAGGGCGGCGAATGGTACTCCCGCATTGATACAAACGGTGAAGTTATTTCTTCTCTCCGCGATGAAAAGTACCAAACACAAGAAAACATCGTCGACTCATGGAAATGTCCCTACCATAATGCAAGAATGTGCTTAGAAATGATCAAACGCTTAGCAAATTAAAACGGGAGTGGGACATAACAAAATAATTAATGGATAAAGACGAACAATCTCTAAATTAGTAGGGAAACCAATTCGTTCCATTACGCTACAGACACTCCCTTTCCGCGGGGAGCAACCTAAGCCTCCTCGGCTTCAAGCCTGTGGGGTCTTAGGCTTTGCTCTGCTTCCCGCAGGAGTTGAGTGTCCTCCGCTCCATTTCACTCCGTTTTTAAAGATTATTTAGTTCCAGCATTTTTTTCAAAAGAAAATAAAACGGAGCAGACTGAATACACGGAGACTCCTATGGGAGCTGCGAGAAAGTCCAAGACCCCGCAGTTCACGTAGTGACGAGGAGGCTTGGCGCTCGCCCCATGGAAAGCGCAGTGTATTCAGTCTGCGGGTGATTACCACAAACCTTCTTTCTTAAAATAAATAAAAAACCCAAACAATTATACGAATTTTTTTTAGTGTGTACGTATAATTGTTCGGGATTATATTTAATTGAAATACTTATGTCACAGTCTCTCTTTATCCTTTTAGCACCTTATCAATAGCCACGAGCTCTTCCGCACTAAAATGAATATTATCCAGTGCCTTCACATTGTCTTCAATTTGGCTTATCTTGCTTGCACCAATGAGTACACTTGTGACAATGCCATCACGCAAAATCCATGCAACTGCCATTTCGGCAAGGGTTTGCCCTCGTTCTTTCGCAATATTGTTTAAAGCTCTTACTTTATCTATTGTCTGATCCACATTTTCTTTATGCAGACATAGTCCCGTTTCCCGATTGGCACGAGAATCCTCAGGAATTCCATTTAGATAGCGGTCTGTCAATAATCCTTGAGCAAGTGGACTAAAAGCAATCGCTCCAAGCTGTTTTTCCACTAAAACATCCTTCAATCCATCCTCAATCCAGCGATTAAACATGCTGTAAGAAGGCTGATGAATAATGAATGGCGTTTTTTTATCTTCAAAAATCCGCGCGATTTCTCTTGTTTGCTCCGGTGAATAGTTGGAAACACCAACATATAACGCTTTGCCTTGACGGACCAATAAATCCAAAGCCTCCGCCGTCTCCTCTAAGGGCGTTTCCTCATCTGGACGATGGTGATAATAAATATCCACATATTCAAGACCCATCCGCTTTAAGCTTTGATCAAGACTAGCCACTAAATATTTCTTCGAGCCACCATCACCATACGGACCAGCCCACATCCCATATCCTGCTTTTGTGGAAATAATCAGCTCATCCCGATACGGCTTTAAATCCTTTTCTAAGATTCTCGCAAAATTCTCCTCCGCACTGCCGGCAGGCGGTCCATAGTTATTCGCCAAATCAAAATGCGTAATTCCCAAATCAAATGCTCTTCTTACAAGAGCACGACTATTTTCAAATAAATCGACACCCCCAAAATTATGCCACAGCCCTAGTGACAGCGCCGATAATTTCAATCCGCTCTTCCCCACACGATTGTAAATCATTTTTTCATACCTATTTTCATTAGCCGTATACATGATTTGTCCCTCTTCTCCAATTATTTTAACTGCTATTTTTTGCAAAAAATAATATTGTGGACTAGCAATATATTGAATTTTGATCGTTGTTTAATGGTCAGCGCTACTTCGGCGGTACCGTGTCTGTTTGTTTGAGAGATCCAAAAACTTGTTTGTGCAATTTGCTAGATTACTTGTGGATTTTGTCCATTTATTTGCGCTTCTTGCAAGTTTACTTGTGACTCCGCCCTTTCCACTGCCTACTTCCCAAAAGCAAGCTCATAATTATAAACAGCACCAATTAAATTGGCGTCATTTTGAAATTCGCATATAGCTACTTTGGGAATGAATGGAGCGATTTTTGTGCTTTCTACTACTCTGGCAAGATGAAGGTTCAATTCGTCTAGTAAGCCTTCTTTAGCAGAGACACCCCCGCCAATTATGATTTTTTCCGGATCGAAGCTGTACTGCAGATTATAGATGCCTGTTGCCAAATAGTGATAGAACGTTTTTACTTCTTCTTTTGCTGTCTTATCCCCTTGTTCGGCGAGATCGAATACTTCTTTGCCGCTTAATGGCGTTTCTAATCCCATTCGCTTGGAATAGCGTTTTGCCATATTGACAGCCGTCCCTAGGTCACTAAAGGTTTTATCTTCTTTAAGCAGCATGTATCCAAACTCGCCCCCAAATAGATGTTTTCCATGGCGGATTTTCCCATCCACAATCACTGCGCCGCCAATTCCAGAGCCAATAACTACGAACAGAACATTCTGCATTCCACGTGCGGCACCTTTCCATACTTCCGCCAGACCTGCACAGTTTGCATCATTTTCCATGGAAACTGGACAGCCAAATAGTCCCTCTAGCTCGAAAATAACTGGAAAGTGGTGAATATAAGGAACAGCACTTGCCCCTTCAATTATTCCTTTCCTTTGATTCACCGCCCCTGGAGCACTAAATGCAATACCCTCAATAGTGTATTTTGCGTCCATTTTTTCTTTTAACTGTATCATTTCTTGTTTCATCTCATCCCAAGTTTTTGGTGTGATGAAAGAGCCTTTGTCCACTAGCTGTTCTTTTTCCCAGACAGCAAACTTTACAGAAGACCCGCCTATATCCATTACTAATAAGGACATTTGAACACCCCCGATTTGTGTGCGTTTTTACTCTTAATTATATGCCTGGAGAAAAGACCATCGCAAAAATTAAGCGATGATCTTCTTCCTAATTATTCAATCCCATTCTTAGCACTTACTTCTTTAATCCAATGACCCGATTTCTTAATAGTTTTCACTTGTGTATGAATATTGTTTGAAATAAATCCATAGCGGTTGCGATAGGCATTCATCCAGCTCCAGCAATCGATTGGCGTCCATAAATGATAACCATAACAATTAGAGCCCTCCTCGATTCCCTTATGAACCCATTCTAAATGTTCTTGAATAAATTCAATGCGGTAATCATCCTCGATCACACCTTCTTCATTTAAGAAACGTTCCTCGCGGGAAACGCCCATGCCATTCTCTGATACAAACCATTCGATATTTTTATAGTTATCACGAATATTAATGGCAATATCATATAGCGCCTCCGGAAAGATCTCCCAGCCTTTATCCAAATTCATGCGGCGGCCAGGCATAGCATAATGATCGTAATAGCGATCTGGCATCCAGTCGCCGACACTGTTTGGTGCTACATCTGGCGCTTTTACACGCGAAGGATGATAGAAGTTTACCCCAAGTGTATCAATGGTATTTTCTTTTAAAATCGCTAGCTCTTCTTCTGTTGATTCCCAAATTACTTTATCCTTTGTTAAAAGTTCCACTAATGCAGGCGGAAATTCTCCGTATACGGCTGTATGCAAGAACATTTCATTGCGCCATAGGTCTGCAATTCTCCCTGCTTCCACATCTTCTGGCTTATCGCTTGCTGGATAAGAAGGAGTTAGATTTAAGATTGTGCCTATTTTTGCTCCTTTTTCGTTCATTTTTAAGTCGCGGAATTCTTTAATTGCCTTTGCAGATGCTAGGTTTAAGTTATATGCCACCTGTACTGCCTTTTTTCCGTCTACTACTTTTGGATAATGGAATTGGTATAAATATTGCCCATCGACAATGACCATTGGCTCATTAAATGTAAACCAATGCTTCACGCGATCGCCGAATAATTCAAAGCAGCGGCGAGCAAACTTGGCAAAAAGATCAACGACATGCTTGGATTCCCAGCCGCCATATTGATGATACAGCTCGACAGGCAAATCGAAATGGTGCAGGTTCATTACAGGTGTAATCCCTTGCCTGATAAATTCATCAATTACATTGTTATAAAAACGCACCCCATCTTCATTTAAGCTGGCTGTTTCGAAATCATCTATTAAACGTGTCCACTGAATCGATGTACGAACAGAGTTTAAGTTGATCTCTTTCATTAACGCAATATCTTCTACATAACTATTGTAAAAATTAGATGCTGTATCTGGTCCTACATGATTATGGAATACTTCTGGCTCCGTTTCATACCAGTAGTCAAAAACGTTCGCATGCTGTTTATTAAAACGACCTTCACTCTGCGGCCCAGATGTTGCTGCACCCCACCAAAAATTTTCCGGGAACTTTTTCATGATTTTAATCTCCTTTATTGTTTCTCTGCTAAATAAAATATCTTGCTGTTGTAATCGGAAATATGCTCTCTTGACCAGTAATCGCTGGCACGGTCGATATAATTTCCCGCAAATATTAGCCCGATTTCCATTAAATCATCGCCATATCGCTCTACTTCATTATTAATCGTATATAATTTATCTACTGCTAAGCCCTTTAACCGCAAGCGTTCATACGGTCGATTCGGCTTTGCCAGCACTTCATAATAGCCGATGATTGCTTCTGTCTTATCTTCGGAGACGACCATCCAGGCTGTTTCGTTATTCGTAAAAGGACTTTGTAAACGGATAAATGTACCTTGCTGGATTAGCTTGCGATGCTTTTTAAAGAAAGCAATATGCTCCTTCATCTTCGCATGCTCTTCTTCCGACATTTTCGTAATGTCCAGTTCATAGCCAAATGTACCGAAATAAGCAACATTTGCTCTTGTATCTAAGCTCGTCATCCTGCCAACTTGATGATTTGGAATAGCTGACACATGACTCCCAATGCTAGATAACGGATAAACCATAGAAGTACCATATTGAATTTTCAAACGCTCAACTGCATCCGTATCATCACTAGCCCACGCTTGGGGAGCATAGTAGAGCATGCCTGGGTCGAATCTAGCTCCGCCCCCAGCACAGGATTCGATTAATAGATGTGGATATTTAGCTAGCAGTCTCTCATATAGAGAATACACACCTAAAATATAGCGATGGAATACTTCTCCCTGCTGCTCCTTTGGCAAAGCAATCGAAAAGACCTCGGAAATATAACGGTTCATATCCCATTTGATATAGTCGATTTTGCTGGTAGAAAGAATAGCATCCATTTGAGCAAAAATTCCGTCGACAACTTCTGGACGAGAATAGTCGAGGACAAATTGGTTGCGGCCATGAGATGTTCTTTTTCCAGGAACATGAATAAGCCAATCTGGATGGTCTGCAAAAAGCTTCGTGCCTTTGCTGATCATTTCTGGTTCAAACCATAAACCAAACTTTAGATCTAATGCATGAATTTTCTCTGCTAAACCTTTAATGCCATTTGGCAATTTGTCTTTATTTTCAAACCAGTCTCCTAAGGAAGAAGTGTCGTCATGTCTTTCCCCAAACCAGCCATCATCGAGGACGAATAATTCGACACCCACTTCAGCTGCTTTTTTGGCAATATCCAAAATCTTATCCTCATTAAAATCGAAATAGGTTGCTTCCCAGTTATTAATGAGAATCGGACGTTCTTTATCGCGCCATTCACCGCGAGCAAGTCTTGTACGATATAGCTCATGGAAGGTCTGACTCATCCCATTCAGGCCTTCATCTGAAAATACAACAACAGCTTCTGGCGTCTGGAATGCTTCATTCGGCTTTAAGCGCCAAGTGAATTCGAATGGATTGATGCCGATCATCGCTCTTGTTACTTGATATGTATCCACTTCCACTTGTGCTAAAAAATTGCCGCTGTAAATTAAACTAAAGCCATATGCCTGTCCTGTATGCTCTGTCGTATCCGGTCGCACCAATGCCATAAACGGATTATGCTGATGGCTGCTTGCCCCTCTTGCACTAGAAATCGCTTGAATACCCGTCATCACAGGCTTTCTTTCCATCTGATTTTCCCGTGCCCAAGCTCCATGTAAATGAACAAGTTCAAAATTTTTATCAGGAAAATCAAGACTTAAGCTCAACGCTGATTCTAAATCATAGCTTTGCTTACCATTGTTTACAAACTTCGCACTCCGAGCAATTGCTTTTCTCCCCGCAAAAATTGTATAAAATAAATGAATACTTATGTCTGAATACGTATCTTTTAAAACAACCTCTAATGTCTCCGCTTCGCCCTTGTCCTCTACATAAGTAGCAGGCAGTCCCGTTAATGCAGGCTTTCCTTCTAGGATGCTATGATGATCATAACGGAAATCAGAAATCCGATCCCCTTCCGGATAACGAATTTGCTGTGCCGGTGTGCGAAAATCTGTTGTTCCATAAGAAGGGTATTCTTGTCTTATATGCTCTAAAGAAGAAGTATGATCTCCCTCTATTTGATTATTAGAAGGACGAATCTCTCTTTCTAGTAAATATTGAAAATTATGACGATGTCGGATTGCCTTACCAAAATAAAGATGCTCTAGCTGGGATGTTTTTTCAATGACACGAAATAAATAACTTATAAGTCCGTTTGATAAATGAAATTCTAGTGTTTCTTTATTGAATGTAATCATTCTACTCATGATTTAACAAAAACCCCCTGACTCTATCTCCGAGCTTCGGCAAATATTCATGCCCGTACTCTGGGAAGAAAATCATCTCTTTTGGTGAAGAAATCTGATTGTACACAGCAAATTGCGTTGCTGGCGGACAAACGCCATCTTCTAAGGCAATTGCCCACTTTACTTCTGCTTTAATTCTCGGTGCCAAATGCTGTAAGTCAATGTATTCTAATGTATCGAAAAATTCCTCTTCTCTGTCATGCATTGGATCTCTGAACCGGAACCAATATGCCAATTCCTCATATGCAGATGAATTAATGTCTAACTCAAATACTTTGCGATAATCACTAAGGAAAGGATATTGTGCTACTACTTTTTTCACTCTCGGTTCCAGTGCTGCACAGACTAATGACAGAGCACCGCCTTGTGAGGCACCTTGAACAGAAACAGCCTCTTCATCAACTTCCTCCATGCTCATTAAAATTCTAGCTGCATGAGCAGTATCTAAAAATACGCTTCGATAATAAAGGCTCTCTGGTCCTTCTTCGACACCGCGGATAATTAATCCTTTTAATGTCGTTCCTTTCGCCGTTGTCGTATCTTCTGACTCTCCGCCTTGCCCGCGACAATCCATCGCAAGAACAGCGAACCCCTCTGTTACCCAGGAAAGCTTATCACCAAAGTCCCCGCTATCCCCATGGTAGCCATGAAACATCAGCATCCCAGGCACCTTTCCTTCTATTTTTTTCGGACGGATATATTGGCATCTTATCCTTGCACCTTTTACACCTGTAAAATATAAGTTGAAAAATTCTGCCGTTTTGGAAGGAATCTCTACTCTTTCTAACTCGTAATCTAAGCTTTGTTCGTCTAGCTCTTGTAACGCCTTATCCCAATATAAATCATAATCCGCGGGCTTTCGACCAGATCCTTTATATTCTCGATATTCATTGATTACCTGCTCTTTTTTCATGAAGGACACCTCCGAACTGTTATCGCTTTCATTATAATGTATATACTTGAAATTGTAAATGTCTATATTTATTTATATTAATGTAAAATCAAAATTTGGTTGTAGTATTTTTTCGTTTATAAATGCGGTTATTGTTATTTTATTGAATAATTTTCATTGTATACTTGCCGATTATGCTTTTTTGTTGGGGCTGATGGAGAATGAGTTTGCAGTTTTTATAGCATTGGTTGCATTTTTCTTACTTTATTTGCGACCTTTCCACCTTTATTTGCGAATTCTTTCATCCTCTCCAATCCAATAAACTTTTCACAAAACCAATAAAAAATGTATATCTGCGGAAATGGCTGCATTTGTTAGAAGTAACAGATTTGCATTTAAAGGGGGAGTTACAATGGGGCGACATTCAAAAAAGGTAATGGTGATGGAATCGATAAAGGATTGGGTAATCAATGGACGAGTGAAACCGGGGGATCGGATTTATTCGGAGTATGAGCTTTCGAAGCTGTTTGATGTAAGCAGGCATACGGTTCGATTAGCGATTGGAGAACTTGTCGATGAGGGATGGCTCTATCGGGAGCAGGGTGTTGGCACCTTTTGCGGGGAACCTTTTGCTAGTAGAAAAGGCCAGAAAATAGCGAATGGGAAAAACATTGGGGTGATGACCACTTATCTTTCTGATTATATTTTTCCATCGATTATCCGTGGAATGGAAACTTATTTAACAGAAAGGGGATATTCTTTAACATTAGTTTGTACGGAAAATGATCATGCAAAGGAGCGATTATGTATCCGCAAGCTCCTTGATTTAAATGTGGACGGACTCATTTTAGAACCTACAAAAAGCAGTCACTTCAATCCTAATCTAGATTATTACCTGGAGCTGGAGGAACGCCATATCCCCTATGTAATGATTAATCAATATTATTCGCAGCTCTCTCCCTTCTATTTAATTATGGATGATGTAAAAGGCGGATATATGGCAACAGATCATTTAATCCAGCTTGGGCATGAGACAATTCTTGGTCTCTTTCAATCGGATGATTTACAAGGCGTTCATCGCATGCAAGGCTTTTTGCAGGCGCTGCGAAATGAGAGGCTTACGATTGCACCGGAGCTTGTCGTTACTTTTACTACCGAAGAATTACATGCTGGTTTGGAGGAGAAAATTTTGAATACGCTTACAAATAGAAAGAATATGCCTACTGCTATCGTCTGCTACAATGATTATGTTGCCGTTATCGTTCACAAAGTTTTACAAAAATTGCATTTATCTGTACCAGAGGATATCTCCCTTGTTGGCTTCGATGATACTGCACTAGCTGACTCACCAAATCTTCCATTAACTACTATCGCCCATCCGAAAAGTCATATGGGAATAGATGCAGCTAGAAGAATTATTGCAGCCGTTGAAGGAAAAGAATACAATCTTTCCTTGGACGACCCGATTATTTATGAACCAGAACTAGTCATCCGTTCCTCCACTGACGTTGTAAAAAAGAACAGATCCGCCGTGTTTTAACACATGCGGATCTTAACATACTAGAATATTAACTTTCCTATTAATCCACTGATAATTCCTAAAACGACTACCGATATGGATACAAATACGAGTACTTTTCTTGGAAAGGATTTCGCTACCATCAATAAAGATGGCAAGCTTATACTTGGCAGTGTAATAAGCAGGGCCGCAGCTGGTCCTGCTCCAAGACCCATTGCCATTAACGTTTGAATGATCGGAATTTCAGCGGCTGTTGGAATAACAAAAAGCATCCCAGCTACTGCAAAAATCAGAATAGCAATCAAACTATTAGACATGCTGTCACTTAGCTGCGGGAAGAGCCAAAAACGCGCTGCACCTAGAATTAATACGGACAGAACATAGGCCGGTACCACATAAAGAACCATGCTTCCAAGAGAAGTAAGCCATCTATTTAAAAATGAACGCTTATCTACTTCCGCATCTTCTATTAATTTATCCATAGAAACAGGAGTTGGATTTTTGACAAAGCGGTTGGCAAAATAGCTAATGCCAAAGGTTAAAACTAGTCCAACGATAAGACGTAATACAGTAAACTTCCAAGAAAGGACAAAAGTCATAAAAATTAAGGTTGCTGGGTTGATGGTTGGATTCCCAATCCAAAAGGCCAAGCTTGCGCCGACGGAGGCATTTTTTTTACGAAGCCCCACAGCGACTGGCGCGGCACAGCAAGTACACATCATTCCTGGTATAGATGCTAGTCCTGCTGCTGCAGTACTGCCAAAGCTTGTTTTCCCTAGCACCTTTAACAGCCAGCCAGTCGGCAGAAGAACTTGCACAAGGGAACCTAGCAGAATACCTAAAATTGCTGCCTTCCAAACAGATTGGAAGTAAGTAACCGTATAATCTACTGCGGCACTCCATGTGAATGTTCCGGAAATCTGATCTTGCAGAATCGAATCTCCGATAGAATTTGTTTGAAAAGAAAGGATGGCTTTATGATAATATGGCCACCATTTCACATATGTGAGACCGATTACTGCGACTAAAACAAATAGAAAAGCGAACCAAAACGTTCTTTTTTTACTTGATTGCTCCTCTGCTAACGTACTCATTACTTTCACCTTCGATATATTAGATTAATTGCGTTTTAAATTATATCATATTTTAAAATTTAGGTACCCGAAAATGATTTAATCTCCTTTTTTTCCCATCCAATCTGCTAAGCATGCAATGTCCTGCTAACTGCTTTATAATAGAGAAGAATACTTAATAAAAAATATTTAATTTACTAGAAAGAAGGTTGGTGTCATATGACACAGTCTTATTCCGTTAAACTTACATCTTTATCTTCCAAAGGAGGCTGCGGCTGCAAAATCGGTCCTGCTGACTTATCTGAAGTCATTCGTACATTACCACCAGCAGAGAAAAATCCAAATCTTCTTGTTGGCTTAGATACAAGCGATGATGCTGGCGTTTACAAGCTGACAGATGAATTAGCAATCGTGCAAACAGTCGATTTCTTTACGCCAATTGTGGATGATCCTTACTCGTTTGGACAAATTGCTGCAGCAAATGCCTTAAGTGATATTTATGCAATGGGTGGAAAACCGTTAACTGCCCTAAACATTGTGGCTTTCCCTATTTCTGTTTTAGAAAAAGAAATTTTGGCTGATATTATGCGAGGTGCTGGCGATAAAGTGAAAGAAGCTGGAGCTACCCTTGTCGGCGGACATTCCATTGATGATAAAGAACCAAAATTTGGTCTTGCTGTCACTGGAACCATCCATCCAGATAAAGTACGTACAAATGCCGGTGCTAAGCCTACTGACAAACTAATTTTAACCAAACCAATCGGTGTCGGTATTTTAACCACTTCAATTAAAAGGGGTCTATTAACAGCAGAAGAAATTGATCGTGTGACAAAAGTTATGGCTACACTGAATAAGAAGGCTGCTGAAGTGATGGAGTCTTATAATGTACATGCTTGTACAGATGTAACTGGATTTGGATTACTTGGACATGCTTCAGAGATGGCGAAAGGAAGCAATACAACCATCCATATTAACCGCGATCAAGTTCCTGTTCTTCCACGTGTAAAAGAATTAGCGGAACAAGGGGTAATTCCTGGCGGTACGAAAAATAACTTTGCCCACCTAGAAGGCGATGTTACTTTTGCTTCTAGATTAGATGAGCTTGATCAGTTAATTTTATGCGATGCGGTAACTTCTGGTGGACTGCTTATTTCTGTTGAAGGTGAACAAGCAGATGCATTGCTGCAAGAATTAGTTGATGCCGGTGTAGAAGCGGCGATCATTGGAGAAGTCACAGAAGAGAGCCCTGGCCATATTTTTGTTGGGTAAGAGAAAGGCGGAGCTACCTTGTTTCAAGATATAACAATCGAACGATTATTAGAATTACGGGAGAAAAAAGAATTTTCTTTAGTAGATGTTCGCTCTCCTTCTGAATTTAACGAGCATACAATTCCTGGCAGTGTCAATATCCCTCTTTTTACAGATGAGGAAAGAGCAGAAGTTGGGACTCTTTATAAGCAGGTAAGTGTGGAAGCGGCAAAAGCTCGCGGCTTGGAAATCGTATCTGCTAAACTGCCTGCTTTCATCCAGTCATTCCAAGAATTATCAAGGGATGTAGTGGTCTTTTGCTGGCGGGGCGGCATGCGCAGTAAAACAGCGGCAACCGTTATTGATTTAATGGGCGTGCATAGCTACCGCTTGCAAGGCGGTTTCCGGACGTACCGACAATGGGTTATCCACCAATTAGATACAATGGAAATGGCTCAGGAAGCAATTGTCTTAAACGGCTACACTGGTTCCAATAAAACTGTTATTTTACAGCATTTAAAACAAGAAGGACTTCCTGTATTGGACTTGGAGGGAATGGCCAATCATCGCGGCTCCATCTTCGGCCAAATTGGACTCAAGCCCCATAATCAGAAGACTTTCGACTCCTTGCTTGTCGGCGAAATCGAAAAGCTGCCTGCTTCTCCCTATTTTTTAATGGAAGGTGAAAGTAAGCGAATTGGCAAAGTACTGCTGCCTAACTTTCTTTTGAAAAAAAAGGAGGCTGGCCTTCAGCTATTTATTCATATGCCAATCGAGGAACGAGTTCAGCATATATTGACTGACTATTCTCCAGCCAATCATCATGATGAATGTGTAGAAGCATTCCAATTAATCAAGCGGCGCATCCACACACCCGCGGCTGCTAAAATTGAAGAATCTCTACAGACTAGAAACTATGCTGAAGCTGTTGAATTGCTGTTAACCTACTATTATGATCCGCTCTATGAAAGAACGGCTTTACAATATAAAGATGAGCAAACTATCGATTTATATGTGCAAAACACAGAGGATGCGATCATTAAAGTAAGGGAGTTTTGGCAAAAGAAGAGTCGGACTTCAGCGAAGAGCGAAGTGAACTAACTTTTGTAAATGGCTTTATTACTTGTTATTGAGGACAAGTGATAAAGCTTTTTTTAGTTTGGAGGGCGTAATGCGTGTAGAATGTTAAATGAAGGAAGGGATTTTGCAGTGGTGATTGACTATGGAGTTGATTTGGGTGCCGTTTTTGTGATTATCCTTCTAATGATGGAGTCGATTCAGGCAGAAATTTGGAATTATTGGCTAGAAACACTGAGACAAGAGCAAAATTAAGGGAAGGGATTTTAGGATATCAGCCAAACTTGGGGCGTTATCAGCCAAACCTCAGATTTATCAGCCAAACTTCAGTACTTATCAGCCAAACTTCAGATTTTTCAGCCAAACTTCAGATTTATCAACCAAACTTCAGATTTTTCAGCCAAACTTCAGTATTTTTCAGCCAAACTTCAGATTTTTCAGCCAAACTTCAGATTTTTCAGCCAAACTTCAGATTTTTCAGCCAAACTTCAGATTTATCAGCCAAACCTCAGATTTTTCAGCCAAACTTCAGTACTTATCAGCCAAACTTCAGATTTTTCAGCCAAACTTCAGATTTATCAGCCAAACTTCAGATTTTTCAGCCAAACTTCAGATTTTTCAGCCAAACTTCAGATTTATCAGCCAAACTTCAGATTTATCAGCCAAACTTCAGATTTATCAGCCAAACTTCAGATTTTTCAGCCAAACTTCAGTACTTATCAGCCAAACTTCAGTACTTATCAGCCAAACTTCAGTACTTATCAGCCAAACTTCAGTACTTATCAGCCAAACTTCAGATTTATCAGCCAAACTTCAGATTTATCAGCCAAACCACCAGCCACTAACTAATCCCCCCTCACTCCCACAAATTCCAAACAAAAACGCCTCTCACATGCAGTTGATCTACATCCAAAAGACGTTCTCTTATTACAATACTTTGATTTTATCTAGATCAGCTTTATCCAGTACTGCTTTCATATATTCAATAATTTCTTCTCGCATTTCATCTCGTCGTAAAGCAAATTCTAATGTTGTTTTAACGAATCCTAATGTTTCACCAACGTCATAACGATCTCCTTCGAAATCATAAGCAAAAACACGTTGAATTTGGTTTAATTGTTGGATGGCATCTGTTAATTGGATTTCTCCGCCTGCACCTGTTTGTTGATTTTCCAAGTACATGAAGATTTCTGGCGTTAACACATAGCGACCCATGATTGCTAGGTTAGAAGGTGCTGTTCCAGGAGCTGGTTTTTCAATGAAATTATTTACCTGGTATCTTCTTCCTTCGCTCTCACCTGGATCGACAATTCCGTAACGGTGTGTTTCATTTTCTGACACTGTTTGAACGCCAATAACAGAAGCATGTGTTTCTTCGTATTGGTCAATTAATTGTTTTAAGCATGGTGTATCGCTCTGCACGATATCGTCACCAAGTAAAACAGCAAATGGCTCATCGCCAATAAAGCTTTTTGCACACCATACAGCATGTCCTAAACCTTTTGGCTCTTTTTGTCTAATATAATGAATATCTGCAAGATTTGAAGAATATTGAACTTTCTCAAGCAACTCAAATTTCTCTTTATCACGAAGATTCTGTTCTAATTCATGTGCGTAATCGAAGTGATCTTCAATCGCTCTTTTTCCTTTACCGGTAACGATAATAATATCTTCAATACCAGAAGCAATTGCTTCCTCTACGATATATTGAATTGTAGGTTTATCGACAATTGGTAACATTTCTTTCGGCATCGCTTTCGTTGCAGGCAAAAATCTAGTACCTAGACCAGCGGCTGGAATGATCGCTTTTCTTACTTTTTTCAACTTATTTCCTCCTTTAAGCAATTCACTTTTGATTATACCATTTTTTTGTTACAAAGGAATTCAAATACGAATTTCTTCTTTGTAAATTATTAGTAAAAAACACAAGACTGTTCTTTATAAAATTATATTAAGTATTAATTCGTTCTTCATAACGCACAACCATTATATCACTTTAGCTTCTCTTTGAGAATAGTTGTTATGTATTTTTTAATAACTTATCACTTTTTACAATATTTTGTCAAATTATCCCTTAAATGCATTTATTACACCTTTAATATTCAGAAAACTTATTATTCTACCATACAAAAAAAGAGTTGTAATAACAACCCTTTTCTTCTAATATTATTCCGGATATACTTCTTCTTCGGTGACCCACTTGTGATTTGTTACCATATTGCCGCCTGTTGCCGGTTGATAATCTACCATATATACGGTTGTGTTCTCAGCGGAATCTATCGTCGCTTTTGCACCTTTCATCCCTTTCATATGATCTGCTTCTAAGGTAACCTCTGTCCCTTTTTCAAGCATTTCATTCCCAGCATCTTTTATTTCCTCTTGAATAACCCATTTATGATGCTTGACTGGTTTTCCACCTGTTGTCGGAGTGTAAGTCACTTCATACGCAATCGTGTTAAATGCATTTAATATCGTCGCTTCTGCTCCGTCCATTCCTTCCATGTGATCTGCCTTTAAGATGACTTGACTGCCTTCTTTATAAGTAGGATCTGATGCTGGCTCTAGGCCATCGGGAATATCTGAAGATCCCGTTTCTTTGTGTTCATGCTGGGTTTGCGTAGATAGATTTTCACTATCGCTATTTTTTTCACCAGATGAACAACCGTAAAATAGTAACAGTACGGCAAAAACCGCCGCCATGTAAAAATGCCTACTTTTCATTTCATTACCTCCTCTATTATTATGAATTCTTTCACTTTAGAGGTTATTTTAAACATACGTCTATTTATTAGCGAGAGGTAATTGAATCGTGAATGTGGTACCCATTCCATCTTCTGAGACATAATCTATTTTGCCCTTATGTTCTGCGATAATGTTATAGCAGATTACTAGCCCTAGCCCGGTTCCTTTTTCCTTTGTTGTGTAAAAAGGTTCCCCCAGCTTATTCTTTATTTCATCTGGTATTCCCTTCCCATTATCAGTAATAGTAACAACTACCCATTTTCCATCAAGCTTTGCTTCCATATTTATGATGCCGCCATTATCCATTGCTTCAATCGCATTTTTGACCAAATTGATAAAAACTTGTTTAATCTGATCTACATTGCATAATGTATTTAAATGATCTCCATATGTATCTAAATTAATGACAACATTATCTAAATTGGCTTGTGATTGCATTAAGGTGTAGACATCGAGAAGAATTTTTCCAATGTTTGTTTCTTTAATTTCTGATCTGGCTGGTTTTCCTAAAAACATTAGCTCGCTTGCAATTGTTTCGATTCGATTGATTTCAAGATCAAGGATTGGATAAATATCATCTAATTTCATCGCCCCTTGGTATGCCAGCTTTAAAAAACCTTTAATGGCCGTAAGAGGATTTCTAATTTCATGGGCAATACTTGCTGCTAGTTGTCCTGCTATTCCTAGTTTTTCATTTTTTATCTGCAGCTGCTGGTTCTCTTTTCTAACACTTATATCTCGTGCAATGATAATAACGGTGGAACTTAAATCTTCAAAAAGAAACGGATAAGCTAAAACTTCTACCTCTACCTTTTTTCCTTTTGAGGTAATCAACTGCATTTCATATGGAGTAGAAATTTCTTCTTTCCATATATTTCTAGATTTATCTAAATAGTTTTCTAGGAAATCTGGCTCCATAATCTCGTAAGCTGACTTTCCGACAAGATCTTCTGCATCTAATAACTTTGCAGCTGCTTTATTTACATACATAATAATATTGTTGGAAGTAATAAATACCGCGTCTAGCATGTCCTCTACTAGCCGGGAATAGTAGGTTTGTGCTAATTGTAGGTTGGCAATCGTCTCTTCATATTTACCATTTCGCACGGGGGATGGAGGTAAGATTTCTTTTTCATAAACACTGGATAAGGTAAATTCCGTATCTGTCATCACATATGGATGGTACTTTTTTAAGCTTATATAATTGCTTGCAGATAATTCCATCCCGTCATAGACACATACCGTATAATTATGATAATCCCTTATGTACTCATCTACTTTATCCTCGTATTGAAGTAATTTATCTATGTTACTTTTTTCACTTAAGAGTCTTGGTATTATTTTCCCCCAATAACGGATGGTAATTTCTTTATTGAAAAATAGGGTAGGATCAACCAAGTCTTTGCTTGCCTCCATTATATTCTCCAAACATAGTTCTCCGTTTTTAAAATAAACATCTTCACTATCAATAAAGTTTATTTTATCAATTAGCTTAGTATGTAATCCGTTCGCTTCCAACTTTTTTATTATTAGTGGCCATATTTTCTGCTGATCGACAAAAATTACTATTTGCTCCAAAAGCAGACCGGTTTTTAAGAAGGACGCCGCATTAGTTATGTATTTATCTTCGTCGTTCGTTAAGTATAAGACATGGGCACCACTTGTCATATCAGAGAGATTTGTAAGAGCAACCTCTGGATGAAACCTTGTCTGAGGAGTATATACAGCCATTAAAAACCCCCAACTTTCTTTATAAAGTTTAATATCCTTTTATTATAGCATGTAAATTTCCGACTATTTGGATGAATTTATTATTTTTTCAAAAATAGAGAGAGAGTTCCTCACTATGCAGGAAGGAACTCTCTCTCCGTCTATTCTTCATATTCATACAAGGTTACACTCTCAATATAATGAACAAATCTACGAAGTTCTTTCGTCTGTTCTCGATTTATTTCTCCTTTTTCATACATTTGCTGTATGGCTGCGCGTTGCTGATCCACGATGCCTAGACGTAATTCTTCTATTTGTTCCTGCAGCTTTTCATTAAATGATGCTGATGGTTGTTTTTCCCAGCGATCGACCATCCGTCGGTATTCTAAAATAACGGATTCTACTTGCTGTTTATGTTCCGCTGTCTCTTTCCATTGTTCTAAATAGGAAAGAGCAGATTTCATCGAATTTAATAGCACCTCTTTGCTGATACGAATTTGTTCTCTTCGATCACGTTTATTACCGCGGTGTTTCCGCACAAAGCGTTTCCAGCCTCTCATGGCCTTTCCAAACAGAAATCTCGTCCCAGTTTGCACATTGGTGCATAGTATTTCTTCGCGATAGTCCAATGATTTTTCAAAAATCGCAAACACTTCTTCTGAAATTTTTTCCTCTTTTACTAAATGGTGTACATAGTTACGTTCTTCTTTTAAGGCGCGCAACCTAATTTCAACCAAGGCTGAATATTTATTCTCTTCCTCTTCTGTTCTTGCCACTTGATAATTTAACTGCTGAATGCGTCGTTTATATTCATCAATTAGTTCATAAGCAGCTGCTGTATTTTCTTCATTCATTTCTAAATAAAGCTTATCAATAGTGGAAAGCATAAGCTTTTTCTTTGCTCTGATTACTAGTTCTTCATCATTTATTTCTGTCTCTCCACTATTTTTACTAAGGAATGGCAAAAATATCGTAGCTGCAAGTAAAGTGAACATGATAACACCTGCAGCTAGAAAGAGAATTAAGGAACGCTCCGGAAATCCTTGGCCAGTATGGATGACAAAGGGGATCGACAGTACCCCTGCCATTGTTACCGCCCCGCGGACTCCTGTCAGACTGACCAGTAAAGTATGCTTCATACTCGGCTTTTCGCTTTCTCTTGTCTTGTTCGCTTTATATTCATAAATGGAAAATAAATAGGACCAGAAAAAGCGAATGCCAAGAATAACAATCCCAATTAACATGACATATCCGATAATTAACCAATTACTTAAAGAAGGATCTTCCACTGTATCCACAATAGAAGATGGGATATTTAACCCGAGTAATAAGAAGACTATTCCATTAAGAATAAAGATAACGATAGACCAAATATTTTCCGTTAATACCTGTTCCTCCGCAAGCATCGTTTCTGTTCTTTCACTCACTAAGGAGTGAATAATTCCACCTACTACAACAGCAATCACCCCAGAAGCATGGAGCATTTCCTCAGCTATAATAAAAATTAGAAACGGTGTCAGCACCTGTAACAAAGAGTGGAATGTAACATCCTGGATTCCCTGTTTTCGTAAAATAAAACGGATTATGATAATAAGAAGACTTAAAACAAGTCCTGCTACAGCTCCAATGAAAAAGGTATACGTGAAATCAGTCAATGCCTCTGTAATCGAGAAGTATCCTGTGACAACAGCAGCAACCGCATAATTAAATGCCACTAGCCCTGAAGCATCATTAATCAGCGATTCTCCTCTTACAAGGTTGAGCACGCTTGCTGGAATATGAATACGTTTCGCAATCCCATTGACAGCTACTGGATCTGTCGGGGATAAAATTGCCGCTAAAGCAAAGGCCGCCGCAAGTGGGATACTGGGAATAAGCCAATGAACAAAATAACCGCCAACGATAGTCGTAAGCAATACTAAGATAATGGCATTCCCTAAAATAGAAGTACGCATCTTCCATAGCTCTTCTCTTGGAAAATGCCTGCCATCGTTATAGAGCAAAGGGGCAACAAACAAGAGCAAAAACCACTCTGCCTCTAATTCAAGCTCAAAATCGGAGAAGAGAAGTGCCATCACTACTCCAAATGCAATTTGCGTTAAGGCAGTTGGGATAGAGGGAAGATAATGACTGACAATATTCGAAATCAGTAAACAAAATAATAATAAAATGATTGTTATTAATAACTCCATCTTGTTGTCTCCTTGCAGATTCTTATGCTAGTTTTTCTCCTTTTTATGTAGATTATGTTGGAAAGAGATTAAAAAGAGATTCCCAACAGGAACCTCCCTTCATAATTAAACCATGTATCTTTCTTTAATCAGTTTCAAATGATGAAGCTCATGCCCGGCAATAATATAAGCAAGGGCCATGACAGTAAATTCTCCGTTATTAGCAAAACCCCTGTTTTCCCAAGCATCTTCTGGAAGGCCTTTCAACAAGCTTACCGTAGATTTGCGGACTGCCACTAATTCTTCTAATAGATCATCTATTGTTCTTGTCGAAAAATGGGCATTCTCCACATAGTCCTCATCATCATAACCGGCTAATTGCGTTTTATCTCCTCGAGCAATCCGCATTAAGCGATATGCCTGAATTCTCTCCGTATCGCTCATATGACCAACCACTTCGATGAATGACCACTTTCCATCTGCATAGCGAAAATCACGTCGGTCTTCGTTTTCCTTTATATAAGCAACTGTTTCTTCTATTTGAGCATTAATTAAAGCAATTATATCTCCCTCTGGAACTAAGCCTATATACTCCCGATAATGTTCTGGATAATCACTAATGGCTGGTCTTATCATGCTGACTCCCCCTTATTCTTCTACTGGAGATTTAGGTCCTGTTAATTCTAGCTGATAAAAGGCTAAATCTAACCATTTCTCAAATTTATAGCCTGCCTTTTTTATCGTGCCTGAATACGTAAATCCTAATTTCTCATGAATAAAGATACTTCCTTTATTCGTACTGTCAATTCCGGCAATAAGGGTTGCATACTCCTCTTCTTCCGCCCGCTCAATCAGTGCTTTTAATAAGTGTGTACCAATTCCTCTTTTTCTTGCTTCTTTATGAACATACACCGAATGCTCAATCGAATATTTATAAGCTGGCCATGCTCGAAATGGTCCATATGTTGCAAAACCAAGCACCTTCCCAGCCTCCTCGAAAACAAAAAGAGGATATCCGCCCTCCAGCTTCTGGTTATACCATGCTTTTCTGTCTTCTAAGGAATGGGCACGATAACCATATACGGCCGTTGTATGTAAAATGGCATCATTATATATTTCCAAAACCTCTTCTAAATCTGTTTCCTTCATCTCACGGATCATTGCCACATCCCCTTTTTTCTATAATTTGAAAAATTCCATCAAATTTTATAATCTTATTAAGTAAGATACCAATTAGGGACGAAAAATGAAAGTATTTTTTACTTTATCTAATGAAAAAAGATGTCCTATTAAAGACATCCCTTACTCTTTCCTGCTATTATAGCCACTATCTCCAAACGGCTGTAATTTCTCCAGCCACTTTTCTTCTAACTTAGCCAGCTCTTCCTTTTCATTGTAATAAGGATCATCTTTCTTCGGCTTTAATACTTCTACTATCTCAAAGGAAAATGCTTCTTTGCCGTATTGCTTCCATTCATCCACCAATTTTTTATTTGCATATCCGCCATTTTCCAAGGAGAATTTCACGCCATTAATGGTTTTGAAATTTCTTGTACTAACGACACAGACTTTCCCATTCTTCTTATTAGTAATTGTATAAATACCGGCTTCGACCGGAATTTCTTTATATTGCATTTTCAGCTCTTTTTTTCGGTCCATTGTGATTCACCTTTCTTTTACTTTTTTAACCAGTAAAGACTTCCATCTGCTTTACGGTCAAGAAATCCGTATTCGATTAAATATCTTCTGATAAGAACATAGTCAGGGTAAATTGTTTTTAAATGCTGATTCAATTGCTTCTCCGTGTAGTTTTCTTGCCCTTCTAAATACTTCGCTATTTCCCGAAGAACCCCTAATTTCTGCTTTTGTTTGATCGGGAATTTACTTAATATACCATTGTTGAAATATTTTGCTGCTATTTTTCCCTGCTCTTCTTCCGTGATATTATATCTGTCGTCTACCATTGCAGCAGTAGGATGAACAGGGACAAAGCTTGGCGCATGATGGTCCTTTTCCTTCAGTAGCTCCATTATTGCCAGAAAATTTTTCGCCTGCCTTTCTTTTTCCTTAAGAGCAAAACGATGATGCCGAATGGTTGAAGCACTGCCGATTTCCAACTCTGCTTTCACTTCTTCATCCCTTTTTCCCTGATAAAACAGCTCCAACAATTTTGTCTGATGCTCCGTTAACCCTGTCATCTTTTTATCTAAGCTTAGTAAAAAATGAAAAACTGATTGATGGACATCCTCGATATGACGCTTCATGTACTTTTCCGCTTCATATAATCTGCCGTCTTCCGGGTAGATAATCCCTTTCTCGATCTCCTCCCCACATAAAAGACAAAGATACGAATCTGAATTCTCAATATAACCCTTTTTTAATTCATCAATCGTTGCATTTTGAAAGTAAGATGAAACACTCATTTGCAAACACTCCATTAATACGTTTGTTATTTTACAAACAATTATTATTTACGTTAGTTAAATATTAAACCTACTTTGGATAATCGTCAATAGTCTTAGGAGTTTTTTGTGGATGGATCTTTGGCGTGTTTTGAGGCTTTTGGGGTTTCTTTCTTTTTCAGCTTCTATTGGAGTTAGGTTATGCAAGCTATTTTTCTTCTCTATTCTATTTTTTGGCTTTCATCTGTGCTCTGAACGCCTCTTTTTTCTTCCCAACTCTATTTTTTGGTTTTCATCAACGCTATGAACACCACTTGTCCCTTTCCAGCTCTCCTTTTTGGTTTTCATCAACGCTATGAACACCATCTTTCTCTTCCCTGCTCTCCTTTTTGGTTTTCATCAACGTTATGAACACCACCTTTCTCTTCCCTGCTCTCCTTTTTGGTTTTCATCTGCGCTATGAACACCACCTTTCTCTCCCCTGCTCTCCTTTTCGGTTTTCATCACCGTTATGAACACCTTTTTTTCTTCCCTGCTCTCCTTTTCGGTTTTCATCACCGTTATGAACACCTTTTTTTCTTCCCTGCTCTCCTTTTCGGTTTTCATCACCGTTATGAACACCTTTTTTCTCTCCCCTGCTCTCCTTTTTGGTTTTCATCACCGTTATGAACACCTTTTTCTCTTCCCTGCTCTCCTTTTTGGCTTTCATCTGCACTATGAACACCACCTTTCTCTTCCCAGCCCTCTTTCATCTTAGCTCTCTATCTAACAATCTCTGAATGGACATTCCCAAACAAGTGTACTACCATGAAAGAAACTGCTTTTATTGGAGGATATATGGATGAATATTCTTTGGGATTTTGATGGTACGTTGTTTGATACGTATCCTGCTTATACAAATATTATTTATAAGGTATTGGGTGAAAAGGTGGACAAGGCCGGTATTTATAAAGAGCTAAAAGTATCTTTTTCTCATGCGATGGAATATTTCAACATATCAGAGCAGCAGCGAAATGAGATTAAGCTTATGAATAAAGGAATTGCTGCGGATGAGGTGAAACCTTTTACAGGGGTAGAGGAGATTTTGAAAACTGCGGAAATAAATGTGATTATGACGCATAAAAGCTATGACGGTGTGGTAAATTTTCTTCGGCACTATGGGTGGGAGCGTTATTTTGCTGAAATAGTAACATTGGAGAATGGTTTTCCGCGGAAGCCTGCGGTTAATGCCTATCAATATTTGCACACGAAGTATTCCATTGACTTAGCTATTGGTGATAGAGAACTGGATTTAATTCCAGCTAAGGAATTAGGGATACAAACTTGTATATTTCAAAATCAATGTGAATTTGCTGACTTTCATCTATCAGACTTTGCTGATTTTTTCAAAGTATACCCTATGAAAGCGTAACTATTAAGATAATAAAGAGCATCCCCTTACATCTCGGAATGCTCTTTACTCTTTTTCCAACACTACTTCGATAATTTCAGGACGATTAAAAATTCGCTGGGGAATGATGCTATTTCCTAAGCCTCTATTCACAATCATTGCTGTGTCTGCTTTTTTATACATACCAGCTGTATATTCTGGCATGAAGCCTTGATCTGGAGCGACAATTCCACCGATAAAGGGCAATCTTACTTGACCACCATGTGCATGTCCTGTTAAAGCTAAATCTATTTTTTCATAGAGAGAAAAAAGCTCTGGCCGATGGGACAACAGCAAATTGAAATGTTCTTCATCCTTCAGGCCACCTAGTATTTCAGCTAGATTATCCTCTCCAGATAAAAAGGTTGGATCATCTACACCGATAATATTAATCGTTTCTCCTCCAACCTTTACAAGTGTCTGTTCATTTCTTAACACAAACACGCCTGCATGTTTTAATTTCGCTTCTAATGACGGAAATTCCCCTGACCAGTATTCATGATTGCCTGATGTTACATAATACGTTGGCGCAAGCTGGACAAGTCTTTCCATTAATGTCATACTTTTTTGTTCATCGTATTTTTTTGAATCCACAAGGTCTCCAGTGAAAACGATCAGGTCTGGGTTTAGCTTTTTTACTTGCTGTATTAAACGCTGTTGCTCTTTTCCAAATTGCTTACTATGTAGGTCCGATAACTGCACTATTTTTATCGGCTTTGTTATTTTGAGAGACGAGAGAGTAAAGCTCGAGGTCGATAAATGATTATTCTGGTAGTATGAAAAAAATATACAGATGCCTATTAAACTAGCAAGAAGCAACATTCTTTTTCTCACTATATTCACTCTTTCTCCCAGTTCACCTCAAAACCGCCTTGTAATCCATCTCCGGTCACAATAAGCTTATAGGTTTCTGTTTTTTTTGCATCAAAGGTTAAAACTTTTTTCTCTTCATTACTTAAGCCAATTCTTCGATTTTTTTCATCTATTAAATAATACCCGAAGCCACCGCCATTGCGATTGGTAAAATCAATGTGAATGGTAACCCTTTCCCCTTTTTTCGCTTTAATCGGGACTTCATCCTCCCCGTTAAAATAAGCAAAATAAGCTTCGTAGGACTGTTCGCCTCTTACTGTATTCCATTCTTTTTTCACCGTGAAGTCTGGGATTGTTAACAAAAGAAAGAGAATAGGTGTACAGGCAAATATCCACTTAAACCAACTTACTTTAGCAGCTATTTTAATCCCTATATAGAATAAAATCGCGCTAAA
Source organism: Niallia sp. FSL K6-0212 (assembly GCF_038007605.1). Taxonomy (NCBI): domain Bacteria; kingdom Bacillati; phylum Bacillota; class Bacilli; order Caryophanales; family Bacillaceae; genus Niallia; species Niallia sp. FSL K6-0212. The sequence continues at coordinate 804,088 of NZ_JBBOXL010000001.1, forward strand.
ACCAGAAACGATAGCAAGGACAGGTAGAACATTCCACATAATCGGCAAAAAAAGACATACTCCCACCACAATATATAATAGTAATTCTAGCTTTGGAAAATAGTTAGATATCCAATCTATTACGATCGAAATAAGAATTCCGAAACCAAAAAAGCCTATCCAAAAGTATGGATTTTCAATTTCATGTGAAAATAAATATAAATCGAAACTTGATAGAAAAATATAAGAAAAAAAGAGTGTTGCCGCAAAACCAGCTCCTGCTAGTTTTATAAAGGCATATTCCATTCCCCTTCTAAAGTTCTGACTATCTACCATATTTGTTCCTCCTAAAGGATAGTTACTAATATTCTATCAAAATAAGAAAATAAATTGTTAAATTTTTGGAAAATAGGCATAAGTTAAGGAAAATTTCCATCAGTCGGTTTGCTTGAGGTGGGTTATCCTAGCTGTTAAGCATACGATAAAATCAATTATTGATTTTATATGCTTTTATCAAAAAGAAGATTCTTATTCTTTTCCGTCTCAAATAATTACTAGTGGATATCCTTATCTTATATATTTTTCAGGCAGCAACATATTGCAGTTTACTTATTTTCTATTTTGACAAACCAGCCCGTTCTCTTTAACTATCCTATTGGGATGGAGCTTATGGTATTCGAAAATTGATCATGCTGTTGTCTCACTGTGGGGGCATTTAGCTTTTATAAGATGCGAGGAATAAGAATTCGTGAGAAGGAGGGCTATATTATAACCAACCATTCCGCTTCGCCTCGGCAATGGCCTCCATTCGATTTTTTGCCCCTAATTTGCTGATTGCTTCTGAGATATAATTGCGAATCGTTCCAGAAGATAAATAAAGCATTGCCGCAAGCTCCTTTACCGATTTTCCTTCTTCAATCAGTACTAATATTTCTCTTTCGCGCTTTGACAATGGATTTTCTTTTCCAATGCTGCCAAAAATCAGTTCAGAGGCGAACTCTCTTTTTCCGTCCATGATTTTGCGAATAGCTTCTGCTAATTCCTCGCTGGGACCATCCTTTAATAAATAGCCATGAACATTGGCATTTAGTGCTCTTTCAAAATATCCTGGTCGCGCAAATGTCGTTAAAATAATCACTTTACAAGAAGATTTCTGCCTCTGTAATTCCTCTGCCACGTCTAGACCGCTTTTAATAGGCATTTCAATATCTAATAAACAGACGTCTGGATTATATTTTTTTATTAGCTCTAAGGCCTGTTCGCCATTTTCCGCTTGTCCCACGACCTCCATATCCTCTTCAAAATTAAGCAACGTTCCTAATGCTCCTCTTAGCATGCGCTGGTCTTCAGAGATGATAATTCGTATCACAATATCTCCTCCTCTCTTCTTTCCTTTCGAATAATGGGAACAATGATGTGCAGAGTGGTTCCCGAATTAGCCGTCATACTCCATTTTCCGTCAACCAATTCCAGTCTTTCACGCATTCCCTTTAATCCATTCCCTTGCGTTTCATCTCCCTTCACGCCTTTCCCATTATCCTGCACGATAAGCTCTATCTCGCCTATACGTTGTTGAATCGATACTTTACTGATGGTTGCCGCACTGTGCCTGATTATATTTGTTACTGCTTCTTTTAAGCAGAGACTAATAATATTCTGGGTTAAAAGCGGGACCTCTCCATCTTCTAGTTCAATTGCTAGTTCACTTTCTATCTCTGCTGTCTGTAAAGCTGTCTGTATCTCTACTATTGCTTCACGAATGGTTATGGCGCGCATATCAGACACAAGCTCACGAACTTGCTTTAACGCTGATCGTGATATGCTTTCCATTTCCTTTGCCTCTTGTATGGCACTATCTGGTTGAGCTGGCACCATTTTTGCGATAAGCTGGCTTTTTAATGTCAGCAGGGATAAAGTGTGGCCGAGCGTATCATGCAAATCTCGAGCAATTCTCATTCGTTCTTCTCTTTTAACAAGATGGCTAATTTGCTCATTCGCTATATCTAATTGTCTTTCTAAATCCATCCGTCGGTTCATCGAGCGGATTCCAAAAGGAGAAATCAGCATAATGATAAAAAACGGCACTAAGAAAAAGAGAGACTGAGGATTGACACCATTCCAACTAAAGATAATTGGAATAACCAAGGAAATGGCGAAAAGGCTGTAAAAGTAATAGAAGTACTTTTTGCCTGAGTAATATCCGATAAAGTTAGCAGGAAAATACCCCATAAATAATAGATTAGGATCATAGAAGATACTAAAAAACATGACTATCAAGATTTGCACAACCAGCCAATAATTAAATATACTCTCTTCCATATGACAGTATAATTGTCGATAAGCCAGGAGGAAAACAAGTACAAGCAGGATACCAATCAATTGCTTTATCCCATTCTCCTGCATTACCTGAATAATCGGAAGTAATACGTATACTAAAAAGATATAAGGAAAAAAACCATATCTTTTCGGAAAAAGCTCAAATTTCTTCTTGGTATCCATTTTGGACTTTACACCGCCTCTCGTTTTTTTCCAATATAAATTGATAATACCATAAATAGGAGAAGATACCCGGTAATCATCAGATAATTGAGAAAGGATGGATATTGATCTCTAATAATCTCCCACGCTCCATTAGCAAAATGATAGGAAGGAACCCATTTCGCCACTTGCTGCATAAAGGATGGAAACACATCAATCGGCATCCACATTCCTCCTGTTATTGCCATAGACATATATAATAGATTGCTAATTCCTGAAGCTGTTTCTACTTTTTTGATATTACCGACGATCGTTCCAAGCGCTAGAAACGGGAGGGATCCGAAGAGAATCCAGATTCCGCAAAGCACCCACTGAGAAAAAGAAAGATGAACCGCATTAATAAGGACTCCAGCCGTAAATATCACCATGATGGAAAATAAATGGATAACAGTTTGTGCCACCATCTTAGCTCCAAAGTAAGCAAATTGGGAAAGGGGCGTAATATGCAGGAAAATGGTCCACCCTTCTGCTTTTTCCTCCACAATTTTGATTCCTAATGTCATAATACTAGAGCCCATAATGCTAAATGTTGTCATCGACATTAAATAATGTACATTCCATAATGCCTCATCATCTCGTGGTGCTGTGAAAATGTTGGTAAATAAAAAATAAAAAAGGACGGGAATAAGTAAGGACCAAAAGATATAATATTTATTCCGAAGCGTTCGGACGATTTCCGCTTTACTTTGCATCCAAAAAGATTTCATTCTCATTAACCCCCTTCGTATCTTCCATTAACTGCGAGAAAACCTCTTCTAACCGACCAAGCTTTACTTCTATATGCTGAATATCCAACTGTCTATCGAAAAGTTCTTGTAAAAGCTGATCCGAATTTGTAGCAGTCAGCATTACTTTCTCCTTCTCTTTCTGCACATCCACAACATATGGCAATTCTCGGTAGAATTTTAAACTATAAGGAGATTTCTCCTGAAACATTACCCTTGGTTTTGTAAGTTTTTCCTTCAATTGTGCTGGTGTACCGTCGCCTACTACCTCCCCCTTATTAATCATAATAATTCTTTCCGCTACTTCATCTGCTTCTTGTAAGTAATGGGTTGTAAAAAGGATTGTCTTTCCTTGTCTATTCAATTCTTTGATTTTTTGCCAAAACTGTTCTCTTGACGTTACGTCCATGCCCACGGTTGGTTCATCTAAAAACAACAAATCAGGATTTCCTGCCAGTGCCAACGCAAAATTCAAGCGTCGTTTCTGCCCGCCAGAAAGCTTTTCCGTCCGTTGATTCCAAGCTTCTTCTTGAAGCCCTGTTAGTTCCAACAGAGTTGATAACGCTAGCGGACTTTGATAATAGCTTTGAACTAATTGGATTAGCTCCTTTACCTTCAAGCTGTCCATCACACTAACTTCCTGCAGCATCCCACCTACCTTTTCTAATACTTCCTTTTGTCTAGGATTCTTGTGAAAAAGAGAGATAGTCCCTCGGGTAGGTTTAATTAATCCAAGCATCATCCGCATCGCTGTCGTTTTCCCTGCGCCATTCGCTCCTAAGATTGCCACCATTTCTCCACGTTTTATTGAAAAGGAAATATCATGAACTGCCTTCTTTCCCTGAAACTCTTTCGTTACGTGCCTTAACTCTACAATTGTTTCCAACTACTCCACCTCCAAGCTATTATCCTTAGTATAGCGAGCAAATAAGAGGCGGTTTAGTCGCAGATGTCAGGAATTTAAGATGACAAATGTCATTTTTTTATAAAAAAATGCTCTGGTTACTAACCAGAACACGGTTTGTTTCCTTCTTCTCTTGTCATTACGAAAAACTCTACATCATTTGCATTCTTAAAAGCAGAAACTTTACGAAAGCCAAATTTTTCATATAAGGCGTTAGCTCGTTTATTAAAGGCTGCAACCGTTAAGCGCAGCGGCTGATTAGTTTCTATGGAATCGATAATAAATTGCATAAAGCCCATGCCCCGTCCCTGTCCTGTTAAGTCAGGACGCATACCAAGACCGATATCGAGGTATCCTTCTGGATATGCTTGAAACAGATATCCAATTGGAACCTGAGCAACAAAGCCTGTACAATAGAATCCGACTAGATTCCCCTCCTGTTCAATCGCATAATAAAGGTTTTCTGCAAACTCTTGTAACGATTCTTCTGTTACTTCTCCATTATATAAATCATAGGGGACGGGATAGGTCCAGCTAAGGATTTCCCTGGCCGCCTCTTCTGTCATCTTTTGGATAGTGTAATTCATCCGCTATTTTCCCCTGTCCTTTTATTTCGCGTGAATCCTAAATATCTTGTGCCTTGAAATTGCAGTTCCCCGCTGTCCCCTTCAGCCAGCATGCCATATTCTTCGTCTTTCAGTTGAAATTCGGTACGATTTCCATTCGTAAATTCAAATGTGGCAAAATAGTGATTATATGCACGAGTATTTCCTCCGCCGTGAATACTTGTTCGTTTGCCTACTACCTTCGCAGCAGAAGTAAGATGTGGCTGCCGATTATTTTCCCCCCACTGAAAGATACCCTTTAAAACATTAAATAAAATAATAGCAAATACAAGAAAAATAAAGAGACGTGCAACTGTAAACATAATATCCCCACCAAGCAAAAATTCTTCCATAGACCAATCTCCTTTTATGAAAAGATTATTTTCTTTTGTTCCAATAGCACTATTACGCATGTATATGGGAAAAGGTTTCAAAAGGTAGTCATCATTTTCCTAAAAGGTTGTGCTTTCTTCAACAAAAAAATCTAGCGCTACGCCGCACTAGACTTTTTTATTAATATACTCGAACAGTTTATTTTTTATATTTATTTTTGAATTACTGCTGTGGTGCACCTGGAGGATAGAAGCTCGGCGGCATCTTAATCCATCCATGTTCCCTCATTCTCGTTTTTAACTCCATCCCATAAATGCTTTTCTCCGTATGGAAACGAATCCACATTAATCCGACATCACTGCGCACACTTTGCGTAATATTAGTGGAGCACATAACAATATTGCTTGTTACTTTTGCCGCCAGTAAATTGGCTATCTCCATATCGGTAGATTTCGCTCCTAAAGGCACGGCATTCGGATCGGACTTAGGCTTTGACTCAGCAGAACTTGAGAGGGGAACGCCTTCCTTAATCATAAACTTCTCTAATGTTTTGCGCTGTTCTGTTGCTAATTCTTTTGCTTCATGAAGCAATTTGATTAAAACATTATCTGTCGTTGTATTAAGTGCCATCTCAAGTACAGGAATTTCATCCGCAATTGCAGCATGATATGTCCAGCAGCCCATCGCCTCTCCAATATGAAGCAAAGGTTTCGGTTCTGAATCAAATCTTGTCTTAATATAGTCAAGAAGCGCTTCCATCTTATGTGCCATTACTACACCTCTTAGTGTTTTTTACCTATAATGTTTACAATTAGATGGCAGTTTATTCAAAATAAAGAAAAGGGAGATGAAAAGTGAAAAGAATCTCCTTTTCTCACAAATGAGCGACCATTTAAGTTCACAGTAAAACTTATTGATACTTTTGTTTGCGACTCTGGCTCTTATACTTGCGACTCTCCTCACTTTGCTTGCGACTCTCCACTCAACGCAGCACGCCGATCTGCTTTCTTACTTCTTGTAAAAATGGCAATGTTCGCGCTCTAGCTTTTTCTGCTCCTTTTTGGAGAATAAGATCTATTTTTTCCGGATTTGCCATTAACTCCTGATATTTCTTTCTTGGTTCTTCAAAGAATCGATTCATCACAGCAAATAATTCTTTTTTCACTTCCCCCCATCCGATTCCGCTTTCGTACTTTTTACGCATCTGCGCTATTTCTTCGACACTAGCAAATTCCTTATATAGTGTAAATAGAATAGACGATTCTGTATCCTTTGGAGCTTCTGGCGGAAGCGAGTCAGTTTTGATTTTATTAATGAGCTTTTGTAGCTTTGCCGGTTCTTCAAAAAGCGGAATTGTGTTATGGTAGCTTTTGCTCATTTTTCGACCGTCTAAACCAGGCAAAATGCTTGTTTCTTCATCTACAATATATTCTGGAAGTACAAATGTCTCTCCATATTGGTGATTAAAGCTTTCCGCAATATCGCGAGCAATTTCCACATGCTGAATTTGATCTTTTCCGACTGGTACCATATTTGCTTGAAAAGCAAGAATATCAGCTGCCATCAAGATTGGGTACGTAAATAATCCCATATTCACCCCGTCATCTACCTCTTTCCCTGCTTGTTTATTGCTATCAACTATTCCTTTATAAGCATGTGCTCGGTTCATCAATCCCTTTGGCGAAAAGCAAGCTAATATCCAATTCAGTTCAAAAATTTCGGGCACATTCGATTGACGATAAAAGATTGTTTTTTCTGGATCCAATCCAAGTGCTAACCATGTTGCTGCTACTCCATATGTTAATGTTCGAAATTCTTCCCGATCGTGAATTTTTGTTAAGCCATGATAATCTGCAATAAAATAAGCAGCTTGATAATCGCTATTTTCTGCTAGCTTCAAAGCCGGTTTAATTGCTCCTATATAGTTCCCTAAATGAATCTGCCCAGTTGGCTTAATACCTGTTAAGACAATTTGCTCCATTTGATAATCCTCCCTTTTCTATAAGCGAAACCTCCGTCAGCGGGACTTCTTCCTCCTGCTGATGGGGTAGTTGAACCATTCGAAACTTTACGGACGGTAAGCATCGGATAAAACACAAAAAGGGCTACTCATCCTAAAAAAGGACGAGTAACCCGTGGTGCCACCTTCATTCGTTTATATCCGATAAACGCACTTATCCGTACAGAAACATAGCCGTTTCTTATACTTTGTCTTTTTTAACGGTAAGACGTTTCCGCGCAGCCTACTATTGGTTCAGCCTTGAAGCTCCGAAGCCCATTCAACAATCAATCCGTACTGATTCGCACCAACCATCAGCTCTCTTAAACCTTTCAACTGCCTACTCTTCTTCCTCATCGCTCATTAATATTACATATATAGTAAAATATACTTTTCAAAAGGTCAAGGGATCTAAAATGAAAAATTTTTTAAACACAAAATCAACATAACCTCTTGTATTTGCAAATTTTATCTGTTAGTATCTTTATCAAGTTAGCGCTAACTTCAAATTTTACTAAATATATCTTTTAAATATACATGCTTTGATTGGAATGAGTAGTGCCTATTTCCCTGTTCTTAGAGAGTCAATGGCCGGTGCAAATTGACACAAAAATAGACGCGAATTACCTCCAGGAGCATTCTTTGTGAAAGAATTTGATTCGATTAGCAAAGAACGGATGAGCCGTTACCCATAATGAGTGGAAGAGTATAATTAATTATATTCTTCAATTAGGGTGGTACCACGTGCTTACAAGCAACCACGTCCCTTTTTTTAGGGGCGTGGTTTTTTGTTTATTAATCATTCATTTAACGAAAGGAGAAAAAAGATGAGTCCATTTATTGAACAGTTAACGAGCGACCAAGAAAAAGAAATGAAGAGGCAGCTAGATATCTATCGCCAAGGCGTACAAGACATCATTCCAACAGAAGAACTCGCAGAAAAAATTGCAAAATCCCTTGTGACCAATACGCCGCTAAAAGTAAAGCTTGGTCTTGACCCATCTGCGCCAGATGTTCACCTTGGCCATACTGTTGTACTGAATAAATTGCGCCAATTTCAAGAAAATGGGCATACCATTCAATTGATTATCGGAGATTTCACTGGGAAAATCGGTGATCCAACTGGAAAATCTTCTGCTAGAAAACAACTGACAGATGAAGAAGTGAAGGAGAATGCAAAAACTTATTTTGAGCAATTCGGAAAAGTATTAGACATGGAAAAGGTTGAGCTTCATTACAACTCTAAATGGCTCTCTTCCCTTTCTTTCGAAGATGTTATAGGACTTGCTGGAAAAATAACTGTTGCCCGCTTACTAGAACGAGATGATTTTGAAGAGCGATTAGCATACGGAAAATCAATTTCCTTGCATGAGTTTTTTTATCCATTAATGCAAGGGTATGATTCTGTTATGTTAGAGGCAGATATTGAGCTTGGTGGAACAGATCAGCATTTTAACATTCTCATGGGCCGCCACTACCAAGAGAAGTTTGGAAAAGAAAAGCAGATTGCTATATTAATGCCTCTTTTAGAGGGGTTAGACGGGGTTGAAAAAATGTCTAAGTCAAAGCATAACTACATTGGCATTGATGAGAATCCCAATGATATGTACGGCAAAGCGATGTCCATCCCTGATCCACTAATGAGCAAATACTTTGAGCTTATTACTGATCTTGAGCCTGCTGAAATCACGCAAATAAAAAAAGAATTGCATACAGGATCTCTTCATCCTCGGGATGCTAAAATGCTGCTTGCAAGAACAATCGTCCGGATGTACCATGGCAAAGAAGCAGCCGAAAAGGCAGAACAGCAATTTATTACAATTTTTCAAAAAGGCTCCTTACCAGAGGATATTCCAACCGTTAAGTGGACTGGAAAAAATCCTGAATCGCTTGTTCAGCTATTAGTAGACTTACATCTATTAACCTCGAAAAGTGAAGCAAGACGGATGATACAAAACGGTGGTATACGCATCAATGGAGAGAAAGTCGAAGAAATGGACCTTGAAGTTTCGATCAATAAGGAATTGATTATTCAAGTAGGGAAAAGAAAGTTTGTAAAACTGTTTAGCGAATAAAATAAAAATGGGCTAGCTGCTAGCCCATTTTTCTATTCTCTCACTTTAGGAGCTTACTACTTCGCCTCCATTTACGTGCAGAACTTGCCCTGTTACAAATCGAGAATCATCAGAAGCTAAATATACAAAGGTCGGTGCTAATTCAAATGGTTGGGCCGCTCTTTGCATTGGATTCTCTGAACCAAAGATAGCTACTTGATCAGAGGAGAAGCTCGCCGGAATTAATGGTGTCCAAATTCGCCCTGGCGCTACTGCATTTACTCGAATGCCGTCTTTGACAACACTTCTGGCAAGAGCACGAGTGAAACCTACATTTGCTGCTTTTGTGGCAACATAGTCAATTAACAGAGGTTCCCCAGCATATGCAACAACGGAAGCAGTGTTAATTATGCTGCTGCCCGGCTTTAAATGTGGAAGAGCTGCTCTTGTCGTATAAAAATGCGAATAAATATTAACCTTAAAAGTATTATCAAATTGTTCATCCGTAATATCTGTTAATCTTGTCTGTTGAAATTGAATGCCGACATGGTTACAAAGGATATCTAATTTTCCGAATACCTTAACTGTTTTCTCCACAATATCTATACACTGTTTTTTCTTGCGCAAGTCTCCTGGTAATAACAGACATTGCTGCCCTAACTCCTCAATTCTTTTTTTCGTACGATTCGCATCCTCATGCTCATCTAAATAGGCTATTGCTACATCTGCCCCTTCCTTTGCAAAGGCAATCGCAACGGCCGCACCAATACCACTATCTCCTCCTGTTATGAGAGCCACTTTCCCTTTCAGCTTTCCACTTCCTATGTAGTGGTCATTTTCAATAATTGGCTTTGGCACCATATAACTTTCAAGTCCTGGCTGACGAAGCTGTCTATTTTCTGGAAAATTAATCGGTATTTCCTCATACTTCGTGATTCTTCCGTAGTTCGGATAAAGCGGATATGGTTCTGTCTGTTTATTGGCAGTAAAAAGGTCTTGGACTTCCTTTAATTCCATAAGCTTATCTGATTGATGATTTCTTGTTTCTACTAATTCATAAAATGTTTCTGGCACTTGATACATCGGATCTCTCGGATCATTTACATAAATAGACATACTGATCCCTCCTCATAGTCGTAACATATCCTATGTGGCATTCAATATTTGGTGCCTAATTATCTTTTTGGGACTAACTCTCTTTTGTTGGAAGTGAATACATTAAAAGGAGAAATGAAGGAGGGGTAAAGATGAGATATGAATTTAACCCGAAGGTAAAATTATTACTGCAAAAGCATTCTAATGAAACTGTGTATATGACCTATATCAACCATAAATGGACAATGCCAAAAATAACGATAAGGCCGCCATATTTTAAAAAGCCAGTTTATGAATTACATTTTCCAAAAGTATAAAAAAATCAAAGGAATGGATCTTTTCCATTCCTCTTTTATGGGCTAATTCCCTGATTCACTTACCTTTCGCTTCAAAGCAGCATGAGCTTGTCCCCAGAAGATAAGTAAGATACCAATAATCTGCAGAAAATCAGGACGATATGCTGTTAAGACAATATCCATAAAAATCGCAACTGCTGGATCGATAAATACTAGGATTGCAATTGTCCCAGAAGACAGCTTTGGCAAGCTGCTAAAAAACAAATAATACACAAACCCTGTATGGACGATCCCAGTTAATAAAATATAAAACCAATTTTCGCCCGTTAACTGGCTAAAATAATCCCATTGGACAAGCGGCAATAGCATGAGAACCCCGACTCCTGTTTGGATAATGGTTGTTAATATAGGATTTAATTTTGAAATTTTCTTGCCCATCAAAGTGGTTAATGCATAAAATAAGGCTGCTCCAAATGCCCACGGCAATCCAGCTGACATAAGACTTTCTAAAGACAGATAATCTTGCATTCCCCCAACTAATAATGTTCCGATAAAACATGTAATAACCGTCAGCATTACTTTTAAAGTGATCTTTTCCCGATAAAGAAAACTTCCCAGTAACACAACTAGAACCGGTGCCAAATGATAGATCGAAACGGCAACCGTTACGGACATATGCTCAAAGGAACGAAAGAAGAAGACCCAGTTAACAACGAGAAACACACCACACAGGACACTAAAGCCAATCTCCTTTTTCTCCACCGCTTCTTTTTTCTTATTTGAAAATAAATACACCAAACTTAATACGACACATGCACAAATGCATCGAATAAATACAAGTTCGATTGATGGCAAATTTGTTTTGGCAGAAAAATAGCCAACCGAACCAAATATGGCCATCGATAATGCAAATTTCATTGCTGCACTCATAATACTCCCCCAAATTCTTTCCAGTTGCTCATTTTACTCTTAATGATATAGAAAAATTGGTCTTTTTGGAATATGTTGGGGGTATTTTTTTCAGTTTATTTCGTAAATTCTTTAAATACTAGCAAAGCTGAAAAGCAAACTCTATTAAAATGAATGTAAATCCATTCAGCAAACAGAAAAACCCTTTCTAAGAAAGGGTTAAATTCTTTTTGCACCATAATATTTTGTTTTCCAATAAGAGTTAGATAGCTTGTCCACTTTTACTCCTTTGGAGGAGGAACTATGGATAAACTGATTACTTCCTATGTATATGCCGACATGAGAGGCACCTTTTTTATATGTTTCAAAGAAGATTAAATCCCCTTTTTGCAAGTTTGCTTTCTTAACTTTTTTCCCTTTTTTGTATATGCTTGCGGTTGTTCGTGGCAGTGATTTGCCGACCTTTTTGTAGCTATAACCGACAAAACCGGAGCAGTCAAAACCTTTTGGAGACGTTCCTCCGTATTTATATGGTGTTCCAATGTAATTTTTCGCAACAGTAACAACTGATTTCTTTGAAGCAGCACTTGCCTCAGGTGCAGTAAATATGCCGGAAAATAACAAACCAAATGACAGGAATGAAATAACAAGAACTTTTTTCATGTAGTGACCTCATTTACCTAAAATATTATTCCCAAGGCTTCCTTCTATCAACAAAATCTATCTTCTCATATTATTCAGATAATTAGGTTACAGCTTGATAGAAATTCGATTACAAATCTATTACAATATTATTTAAGAATAACTTCCCTGTGGTTCCAATATCTTCTTGTTAGCTAATTTCTCTAAAGAAAGGAGCGAACATGATATACTATTAGAAAAAAGAAGGAGCGTATAAACAGTGGATTTTATTGCTATCGATTTTGAAATTGCGAATGCTGATATGGCAAGCGCCTGTTCCATTGGATTAGCATATGTAGAAAATAACGCGATAATAAAAGAACAATATTTTTTAATAAAGCCGCCAAGTCTATCATTTGATCCAAAGTTTGTAGCAGTTCATGGAATAACAGAAAAAGATGTTGAGAATGCAAAGAGTTTTCCAGAAGTATGGGAACTAATAAAAGAAGATATTTCTTCCCATACCATCATCGCTCATAATGCCCAGTTTGATATGAGTGTTCTTTATGCCTGTCTAGAAAAATATCAATTGGCAAAACCAGACTTTTCCTATATTTGCAGTATTCCTATTAGCAATCGGGCAACAAGAGGCGCAAAAATTGGGCAATCATTGAAGGATCGGACATCTTATTTTGGTATTTCTATGCAAGAACATCATCATGCAGGTTCCGATGCGCGAGCATGTGCAGAGCTAGTAATCGCTTGTATTCACTCGAGAAAGAAGAATTCGTTAAGTCATTACTGTGCTTCCTATCCAACTCTTCCTATAAAACAATTTTCTGAATTAAAACCACAAAATACTTTTGGAAGAGCAACTAATTTTTCCAACAGAAAACCATTCAAGAAATTTGCTTCCGTTTCCATATCGGAAATAACACCAACAACGGATTCCTTTGATGTGGATCACCCGCTATATGAAAAAAATCTTGTATTTACTGGAGATCTGCGTACACTAGAACGGAAAGATGCGATGCAGCAAGTGGTTAATGTTGGAGGCATTATTAAAAGTGGTGTCAGCAGCAAAACCGATTATTTGGTGGTCGGTGACCAAGACCAAAAGCTTGTGGGATCTGAAGGCATTAGTTCTAAAGAAAAAAAAGCGTATGATTTACAAGCAAAAGGAAAACCCATAGAAATTATTAATGAACAGCAATTTCTAGCACTATTAAAAAAAGAACGAGTCAATCATTAATCAAATAGAAAGTCTGTTTCTTCCCCACTAAGAAGCAGTCTTTTTTATTATCCTTGCTTTCCCTTTTCCATCGAAAGGAAATAAACAAAACAGAAAATAAAAAAAGGCGACTGTCCCAAGATCAAGTATGTTATATGAACTAAATAATCAATCATATAATTACCGTCTGTATAAGTATTAATAATCCACGCAAGCACTGCACTGCTATTTAGGACAAAACGAACCCTTTTTAGTCGGTTTATATTGGTGGACAAGCACAAAATAAAGACAAGTCCATATAATAAGAATGTGCGTAACAAAAAAGTGAAAATAGCGGAAATGGGGATAACCTATAAATAACTCTGGTGTGAAAATAGCCATCAATGCGCCAATCATGCCGAAAAAATAGACAACTTGAAAAACAAACTCCCATTTTGTAATTAGAAGCAGCAAACAAAGCACTAAGCTAATAGAACACAGATGGAACGGCAGTATAAAGAAGCATCCCATCATCCATCCTTATACATCCAATAATCATACATCACCTCTAAACCAAGTAACAATACAAAGAAAGTAGACTAAAAAAATGATCATTTGGATGTTATTCCGAAAAAAAGCAAGTAAAATTCCCCCTATTATAAGAATACCTATCATGATGAGAAGAGAAACAGAAAATAATTCAAAGGGGAAATCATCATAAAGATGGCCGTACCATCCCTTCCTTACCACCATTCTCCTTTCTGATATTTTCCGAAAAAAAACTTTTTCCAAATTATTTTTAAAAACTATGTATAAAAGTTTAATAGTTTGGGAATATTATAGACAAATACTACTGAAAAGAAAAAACCATTTTTGAAGGAGAGGATTATGATGAAACTACAAACAAATACTGCAATGACCGATTTTATTGACAAAGATAAATTCGAATTAGAATCCTACCTTGAATATTTATTTAATCTTGCTTCGGAAAAATAATCTGAAGGATACGATGATTTTTCATCATTAAAAAATCATCGTATCCTCCAGACTCCCTTTTAGGTGAAATGATTAGATATCGCTTTTCTTCTCGCGAAAAAGGAAAATTATTCAACAAGTCATTCTCCTACATTTTTGTAAATTTAATAGAAAAAGTACTTATTTTTTCCAATTTAATTTGGTAAAATAATAAAGCAATCTATAAAATATAGGAGCTTTAAATGATAATGGTACTTTCTCGAATGAATATAGAAAACGTTTGTGAACTTATGGACACAATCGATTCTTTAAAAATACAATTGCTTAAATATGGGATTGAAAAAGGATTAGATGATCCCAATACCATTCAAATAAGTGAACTGCTAGATACATATATTGTCATGTATCAGAAAAAACTGGCTCAAAAATAGACAAATATACATAGTCCTCCTGCAAATCCTCTTCTACATTTATTCCTGCCGAATAAGATTAATCATATCTTTCATCGCTGCTGCTGCTGCGCCTCTCGGATGTGACGCACCGCCAACACAGCAAATGGCTCCCATTTCTTCCGTTTCAAACAAGATTCCTTTATTTGTTCCCTTTACATGGATTAACGGATTTTCAGGAGGAATCATTTCAGGTTTTACTTGTAAGATAAACTTATCTCGTTGCTTTTTCGCTGTTGCAATTAACTTCCACTCACAGCTATTTATTTTGGCACGCTGTATATCTGCTTTGGTAATCTTGTCGATGCCATCGATATCCACATCTTCTAAAGTTAGATTCGTATGAAGTAAACCATTTGCTAACAGCAATATTTTGCATGCACTATCCAACCCTTTAATATCTAACTCAGGATTTTTTTCCGCAATTCCATTTTCCTGTGCTAACTGTAATGCTTTTTCAAAAGTCAGGTTCCCCTCTGACATACTTGTCAGGATGAAATTGGATGTTCCATTTAGAATCCCTTTTATCGATTGAATGGTACTGCCTGCCAAACTAAATTCACCGATATCTAATGTAGGCAGCGCTGCTGCAGTAGCTCCACTATACTTAATATGACATCCTTTCCCTTTGGCAATGGCCAGTAATTCTGGCAAGCAATGAACAAGCGCCCCCTTACTGACAGATACAATATCCATATTTGCCTCGAGCGCTTTTTTTATGTAAGAAAGGGCTGGTTCGCCTGTTTCTATATTCGTAGGAGTACACTCTACAAGAATATCTCCTTTAATGGCTGGAGATTCAAGCACTAAATCTTTCATACTAGCATATTGCGAAATCCCAATCGAACCTGTTGGGAGCTGATGCAGTATAGATAAATCCAATCCTTCCGATTCATAGACCATCCCTACAGATCCAACTACTCCAGTTACCATCAATTCTGTATGATATTGTTTTAGGAACAGTTCTTTTTTCCGATACAATAATTCGATAAATTCCTTCCCGACTGTGCCATATCCCGTAACGATTATCCTTTTTTGTTTCATTGTTTCAACTATTCCTTTCTTTTATTCTTGCTATAGACTTCTTTTTTTTCTGTTATATTCCCTTTATTTTGGATTAAATATTTTTCACTGTAACTTTTCATCTCATTAAACGTGTTATAAGTGATAGGGGGCGAAGATGAAGGATTCAATTGATTCTATTTATCAAACTTATTTTAATGATATTTATTATTTTCTCCTTTCACTCTGCCATAATCATCATTCTGCAGAAGACTTAGTTCAAGAGACATTTTTCAGAGCACATCTCTATCTGGAAACTTTCCAAGGAAAAAATGTGAAGGCCTGGCTTTTCACGGTGGCGTATCACGTTTTTATCGATCAGTTTCGAAAAAATAAGCGACTAGTAGTCAAAGAGAATGATTTCTTTCAAGAAAAGATGGATAACGCGCAAAGAACAGAGGAGACAGTCTTATTAAAAGAAGAAATTCAAAGAGTGATAAACATGCTAAAAGTATTGCCTGAAAAACAAAGGATGGCCGTATTACTAGCAGACTTCCAAGAACTTACAACAGAGGAAGGTGCCATGGTAATGAACATTAGTCCAACCTACTTTAAAGTTTTACTCTTCCGAGGGAGACAAACAATAAGACAGAGGGGGAAACAAATTCGTGAGTGAAGAGTACAAAAAAAGGTTAGAAGCATATAAAAATGGGGAACTTTCAAAAGAGGAAGCAGCAGAAATAGAGAAAGATTTAGAAAAGATGGAGCAATATTTTCAAGTTTTTGAGGAAGCAGAAATGAGCAATCATCATCAAGCCGCACCACTCCTGATTGATTCAAAAAAACAAAGAAGAATAGTAAGAAGAGGAAAGTGGATGGCCCGATTTCAAACAGCACTCACTGCATTAGGACTAATCATTCTTTTCACCATTCTTTCTTCCATTTTCACTGCTGTTTATTACGCTTGGGGCACCCCTGATAGAACAGATGTATACCGAAACATTATTGATTTAACCCTTACTGTAACAGATCCCTATGGGCAGTACAGTGGAACAAGTGCAGCTACAAAGCCTTACTTTGGACTGGAAACAACAACAGATATTGAAAAAAGAGTCGGGGATGAAATCTATAAAACGGGGGAGTATAAAACAAAATTTTTCTTTTCACTCATGGGAATGCCTGAAAAGAAAACACAGGGAGTCATCTCCCAACAACAAGCCTCCTTTTCCTTTTTACCAAAAGAGTCATCCCCATCGGAATGGAAGCGACTAGAAAAAGTAAAGAATGGCACTGTAGCGTCTGTTTATTTGTCCTTCTCTGAATTATTATCAACAAATAAAGTGTTTGATTATTTAAAAGATAGAAATATAGAAATTATCTGGTTTGCTGTTGATACAGGGGTAGAGAATAGAGACGAATTTGGTATAGATCCAATTGGCTTTCCTAATAACCCTATTTGGCATGATGATGATATGATCACAGATTCAACCAAAAAAGAAGGAAACTTTTGGTTTTCCATTGAATCTAGCTCCTCTAGTTCGCCAGAGTATACAGTAGGAGATGCGGAGATTCTGCATAAACAGTTTCTAAAAACACTTACATTTCTAGAACCGTATGAAAAAAAGGCGGAGAATTTTTATTTTGGTCATTTAGAATTAAATAAACGAATTGCTTATATGAAAAAAAATGGTATTAATCATTATGGGGTTGTTATTACTGGTCCTACAGAAGAAATACTCAAGTTAAAAAAAGAAAGCTGGATAAAGGAAATTAGTATAGATGATATAGCTTTTTGGAATTGGGATGAATAAAAGAAGAACCCACAGGACTCAATTGATATGCTCCCCTATAGGTAGACAGATTAAAAAATAAAAATCTGGTTACTTGTAGGGGAGTATTTTTATGCCTAGAAAATCTTATTCTGTAGAAGAGAAATATCAAATAGTGAAAGCTTTAGGGGAAGTAAATTCGTCACTCCAAGTTTCATCGATTTATAAGGTGCACTTTTCTACCGTTTTGGAATGGAAATATAAATTTGATACATTCGGTTTAGAAGGACTAAAAGAGACTTCTTCCTGGAAAAAGTATTCTAAAGAACTAAAGTTATCCGCTATTCAAGATTATGCCTCTGGAAATTACTCGATTCGTGAAATTACGAGAATGTATGAAATATCAGATCCATCTGTCCTTAGAAGGTGGATTAAGAAGTATAATAGTCATAGTGAAATAAAAGATACGTCACAAGGAAGGACGAGCTCTATGACTAAGGGAAGAAAAACGACTTGGGAAGAACGAATACAAATTGTGCTAGATTGTTTAGGGAACAAAAAAGACTATCAAGAAGCAGCTAATACTCATCAGGTTTCTTATCAACAAATCTATCAATGGGTTAAGAAGTATGAAGATGGCGGAGTAGATGCATTGAAAGATAGGCGTGGTTCTACGAAAGAGGAATCCGAGCTAACTCAAGAGGAGAAAATAACTCTTCAAATGAAGAAGTTAGAAAGAGAAAATGAGCGATTACGTGCAGAAAACTTATTTTTAAAAAAGTTAGAGGAGATCGAAAGGAGGCAAAAATAAGTCAAATCCAATCGGAGGATAAGTATATCGCTATTCAAGAGATCCATCAGGAAGAGAATATAAGCATTCAATTACTGAGTGAAATAGCGGGAATTGCACGATCCGCCTATTATAAGTGGCTTCATCGCGTTCCTTCTTCTCAAGAGCTATTGAATGAGAAAATCATGAAAGAGATGAAAATTCTCCATGAAAAAGTGGAGGGCATCTTCGGTTATCGCCAAATGACCCTTCACATGAATAGACAGTTTAAAGAAAGATTGAATCATAAAAGAATTTATCGACTAATGAAAGTGGTTGGCTTACGCTCGATCATTCGTATCAAGAAAAAACGTTATAAACGCTCCGTTCCCCAACAAGTGGCAGAGAATATCTTAAATCGGGAATTTACCGCAACAAAACCAAATGAAAAGTGGGTGACGGATGTGACAGAATTTAAGTATGGTTCATCAAAGAAGGCATATTTAAGTGCCATTCGGGATCTTTATGATGGATCCATTGTTAGCTATGTTTTAGGACATTCGAATAATAATGAACTTGTATTCCAAACGCTTGATCAAGCAACCGTACTTTTATTGGAGGAAGAACATCCAATTATCCATAGTGATCGAGGGTATCAGTATACTTCAAAAGGTTTTAAGCTTAAAGTAGACGAGGCAGAGATAACACACAGTATGTCACGAGTTGGAAAGTGTATTGATAATGGTCCAATGGAGTCTTTTTGGGGGACACTGAAATGCGAAAAGTATTATTTACACAAATATAAGACCTTTGAGGAACTTTCTCTTGCGATAGATGACTATATCCAATTTTATAATAACAATAGATATCAAAAACGATTAAACGGCCTTAGCCCTATGGAATATAGAGTTAAAGCCGCTTAGATCTTTTTTATTATTTCCACTGTCTACTTGACAGGGGGCAGTTCAAATAAAGCTCTGTGGGTCTATTTCTCCTATAAATACTTCCGATGCAGCGCTTTTCCATCATAGCTATAAAGAAGCGGTTTATCTTCTACTACCGTCTCCATATGCACGCCTCTTCCCCATAATTGATGAATATACGGAAGAACCTTTTCTAAATATTTCAAGTCTAATTCAATTCCCTCGAAGCCATGCTTTAAGTACAGCTCTCCATTTTTATTATAATCACCATCATTGACTGTAATATATGGGAAACCCCCATTAACGCGCATGCTCACTAATTGATCCCGGACTTGTTCCCATGCCTTGTCGACAATTTTATAATCTCTTCCTTGCTTTTGGAACAAATACATATCTTCTCTCATGACAAGATCTTTGGTTAAATAGTTTCTCAGAAAAGAAATATCTGATTCTATTTCCCGAACTTCAAACATTTTTTCTCGCCCTGATCCTGGTTTAACACCTCTTTGCTTCATTTCTTCTGTTGGATTATTATAGCGTTCCTCGATATCTTCAAATATCTTTAAACCTAGATAATAGGGGTTAATGCCCGTTTTAGACGGCTGTACTACACCAGCATTCAGCTTTGCAAATTCAATGGCTTCCGCACTTGTTAAATCTAATTCTCGAACAATCCGCTGATGCCAATAGGATGCCCAGCCCTCATTCATGATCTTTGTTTCTAACTGTGGCCAGAAATAAAGCATTTCTTCGCGCATCATGGTTAAAATATCCCTTTGCCAGTCGCTAAGCTCTCGACTGAAGTTTTCAATAAAAAGTAGTAAATCCTTCTCTGGCTGGGGCGGGAATTTCTTGGCTACTTTTTTCTTCGGCTTCTTTGGTTTATTTCGGTCGTCCAATCCCCATAATTCATCATAAGGTGTACTTGTTGGTTCCTCTTCCTCCACAAATTCTACATCGTCCATGGACCAAGCTAATTTAGGTCTCATCAAGCTTGGGTCAATATGTTCATCAATGGCTAATACCGCATCCAAAAACGTTTCCACTTCCTGCTTCCCGTATTTGATTTCATATTGACGAATTCGATCAGCAGTTGCGGCCATACTTTCCACCATTTCTCGTTTGGTATTTTGAAATCGAACATTATTTTTAAAGAAATCACAGTGTGCCAAAACATGGGCAACGATAAGCTTATTATTTATTAAGGAGTTACTATCAAGCAAAAAAGCATAACAAGGATTTGAGTTAATGACTAATTCATATATTTTGGATAGGCCTAAATCATAATGTAATTTCATTTTATGAAATTGCTTTCCGAAGCTCCAATGGGAAAATCGAGTAGGCATTCCGTAAGCACCGAATGTATAAATGATATCCGCAGGACAAATTTCATATCTCATTGGATAAAAGTCTAGTCCAAATCCAGTAGCAATCTCGGTGATTTCTGCAATGGCATATTCCAATTCCTTTTGTTCTACCTCATTCATTCCGCTCTCTCCTTTCACCGTTTAAACTAATGTATGAAAAAAAAAACGGAATCATGAGTAAATTGAATAGAAATTGAATTGGATAGATCTTTTATTTATTGCTTGTGTAGGTGTTGGCGAAATGATTTTGGAGTAAGTATGATGCTGTTTTTGTTGGACTAGCTGGATATTGGCTTTCATCACGGGTATGAACGCATTTTTTCTGTCACTCCTTCTACTTTTTAGCTTTCATCCCACCTGTTGCCCCTCCCTAATCCTTCCTGTCTACTTTTATGAAAAAAAAGGAGCATTCCCACAGAACACTCCTTTTCTCTTTATTCTATTATCTCTTTTACCTTTTTCACAACGTATCCAGAGCTGCCTTTATCTTGTACGCTTTCCATCATCATTGCAATCAAGAGGTTCTTATTGCCTTTATCATAGGTAACATACCAGCCGTTTTCTGTTCCCTTTTCGCCTTGCTTTTCTTTTAATTCAGCTGTACCTGTTTTTCCTGCTAATGTTTTCCCGCTTATTTTTCCGGCACGTGCTGTACCGTGAGGACTTTCAATAACCTGTTGTAAGTCATCAGAAATGGTGTTGGCTACTGATTCGTCCATGATTTTTTCTTTCCAAACCTTACTCTTCTCTTCACTATCTAATAATACAGGTGTTATTAGATTTCCACCGTTAACAAATGGTGTGTATGCTGTCGCAAGATGAATCACACTCATTTCCACATGCCCTTGGCCATATCCTGAGTCTGCTAAAAGCTGCTCTGTATCTAATTTGCCATAGGTGGATGTTTCAATTGGGTAAGCATAAGTAAACGGTTCTTCAAACCCGAATTTTTTTAGTTCTGCTGCAAACTTATCTTTACCTAAATCAAGTGCTGTCTGCGCAAAGTAAATATTATCACTATATATCAAAGCATCCGCTAGATTTACAGGCTCTGAGCTTGTATGCACTCTTGTGACATAATAACCGCCCCAAGATTTATCCTTCTGCCACTTCTTAGTGGTAATCTTTCTTTCCTGTTCAGGAGTAATGACGCCCTCTGTTAATGCAGCAGCTGCTACAAGCGGCTTCATAACAGAACCAGGAGCATATTTATTTTTAAAGCGATTGGTAAAAGGATCTAGCTTATTATTATCATATGCTTCCTTCTCAGACGTTGTCAGGCCAACAATCATCTTGTTTGGATCAAATGCGGGACTGCTGACTAACGCAAGTGTTTCCCCTGTTTGCGGATTAATAGCTGTAGCTGCACCTGCTTCGCCATCCATTTTTTCATATATTTCCTTTTGCAAGTCTGCATCGATTGTTAACTTTACATTTTCACCATTCTTCACATCTTTTTTCGCTAAAGTAACTGTACTGCCGTCGGCTTTTTTAATAGAAATTTCTTCGCCATTCGTGCCTTTCAATCGTTCCTCCAGCACTTGCTCTAAGCCTCTTTTTCCAATTACATCTGTGCTTGAATAACCCTTCCCTTTATTCTCCTCCAGCTCTTCTGCTGTGATGCTGCCAATGTAGCCAATTAAATGGGCAGCACTTTCGCCAAATGGATAAATTCTTCCTTTGGTATCTTGCTTCTGCACACCAGGTAATGCAAAGAGTTTATCTAAATAAGCACGATCTCCTGTGGCAACTTTCTTTATTGGAACAAAAAAGCTCGGTTGGACCCAATCTGCTTGGATCGCTTTCTCTATTGTTTCTTTTTTAATATCCAAAAGCTTTGCTAGATTACTTATGACAGCATCTGGATTGTCTCCCATTTGTTCTGGAACCAGCCCAACTTCATAAATAACTCCATTCATGGCCATCGGATTCTCATTTTTATCCACAATACTACCGCGTTCTGCTGGAATCGTGTTGACCGAAATTTTATCATCAGGACCTAACTCAGAAAATATATAAGTAGTATCCCAATTTATATACCAATTCTCGTCTTTGTCTCGCTCTTCTTTTACAAGCGTGGCCTGATTATCAAAACTGATTTCTCCTGCCATACTGTTCATTTTAACCGAAAATGGAATTTCTGCTTTCTCTACTTTATCAAATTTTTCGTCGTCTGAAGGTTTCTTATATGTTATCTCTAAATCTTTAATACTTAAGTCTTTGTAAATTTTTTCATATCTAGAAACAAATTCTTCTTCCGAAACATTTTTCTTTGCTTCTGTTGATAAGAAAGCATACATTTCTTTGAATTTTTCGTCATTCCACAGTTTTATATATTGTGATAGCCGTTCATCTGGGGTAGGATCATTCTTATTGCACCCTGTTACCACTGCTATCAATACAAATATCAGTAAAAGCATCCATCTCTTTTTCATTCCTATCTCCCCTTCTAATCTACTACTACTAGCGTACCATTTTTTCATAAAAACGGAAAAAGAATTACATACAAAATGGTCATTTTTTTATTTTTTCTTTCCTGCATCCTGTATATTATTACCTTTCTGACAAAATAATAACTTTATTACGAAGACCAATTGAAAAAATTACAGATCGTTTTTAACATACTTTTGCTTCACCATTTGCTAAAATACAGACTAAGGGGGGATATAGATGATTGTGTTATTTGATGGGGTTTGTAATTTATGCAACAAAAGTGTGCAATTTATTATTAAAAGAGATCCACATAACCAATTTTTCTTTGCTTCCTTACAGAGCGAAACTGGAAGAAATCTATTGAATAAATATCATTTATCTGAGGTTGATAGTGTTATCCTTTTAAAAGAAGATAGATACTATTTAGAATCGGATGCCGCTTTAGAAATTTGCAGCCATCTTACAGGTGGATGGAAGCTTCTAGCTATTTTAAAAGTAATCCCGCCTTTCATCAGAGACCCTCTTTATCGAATTATTGCTAGAAATCGTTATAAATGGTTTGGCAAACAGGATTCCTGTATGCTTCCAACAGAAGAAATGAAGAAGCGCTTTTTATAGTTCCCTCACATTCTTGCCTTTTCGAATAAAAAAGACCGCTTTCTCATCAGAAAACGGCAGAAAATTGGAGATAAAGGACTACTCGTAAAACAGATATTGGGGTTTAATAGAAATCTCAAAATTTCTATTAAAAATGCTCAATTAAGTTTTATTATGCGAATAATTAGAAGGCGTAGGTGGGCACTTCTAAAAATAGCAAAAATATTCTTAATATATTGCAGTAAAAACAATTAAATCATATTATTAAGATAGATGAATTCTTGATTTCAAAGTAAATTTCGGCATTTTAAGGCATTTAGCACTGTTTTTTTGCAAAAATCTTCAAAAATATAACTTTAGGAATATCATTAAAAAAAGGTGAGCTTTTCTATGTAGGAGTGAAGCGATTGAATTTTTCAGCGGTTGGGGAAAAAATCAAGGAATTACGAAAGCAAATGGGACTATCACAAAAGGAACTTTCTCACAATATTTGTACACAAGCGCAAATAAGCAAGATTGAAAAAGGAGAAGTACTTCCATTGTCTTCTACTCTTTATCTTATTTCTAGGCGATTGGGAGTAGACGTAAATTACTTCTTCGATATTGGTACGACCCCCAGACTAGATTATGTGGAAGAAACTTTTCGGCAATTAAAAGCAGCTAGAAGGAATACTGATTATCATACAATAAAACAAATTGTAAAAGCAGAAGAAAAAAATCCTTTATTTACGCACCATAAAAAAAACTATCAATTGCTGCTTTGGCATAAGGCAATTTATGTATTTGAAATCGACCGTGATTTTAATCGAGCAGTAAAGCTTATTAATGAAGCAATTGAACTTACCTTTGACACTGTCTTCACAGAAAGAGAAATAGAAATCTTTATTAGTAAAGGAATCTTTCACTATGAAGAAGGATTTATTGATGATTCCTTGACCATTTATGAACAAGCATTTAAAGCGATCAACCAGCTTCCCTATTTAAAGGATGATACGATTAAAAGCAGATTATATTTTAATATCGCGAAATCCTTAACAGATCAATCCATGTTTGATGCATCCATTACTTATTGTAAGGAAGGGATTGATTGGGCGATACAACAGGATAACCTTTATTTGCTGGCTCACTTTCACTATCATATCGGATATAACTATGAATTACAAAAGAATTTTGACCTAGCTATTCCTTATATGCAAGATGCACTAATGATTTTCCAATTAGTAAAAGATCATCGATATACGGATTATATCGAAGGAAAAATCCGTAGCTGGCAAACATAATATATGTATTATATAAAGATGTCCTCCAACTATTCTCCCCTACGAATCGTGAAATAGTTGGGGGCATCTTTTTTCTTAAGCGGGGATAACGATCATTTTCCATCGCCTCTATGCTATCCGCATATATACCTAGTTAGTTATTCCCTGTTTATACAATCAGTTTCATCTCCAGCAACTAATGTCCTAATGATAAAATTCTATGAAAAATTACCTATTTTCGTAAAACGTTATCAATTTTATTAAAATAAAAGGTCAATAGTCTGATAGGTTATGGTAAGATAGATATACTATAGTTTAATCATTAGGAGTGAGTGATAAAAAATGAAGAAGAAAGTCACAGTATTGGCAACTACGGCTATTCTGTCAACCACTTTCGCAGCGAATGCCTCTGCTAGTACTTATGTAGTGAAAAAAGGGGATACTTTAGGACAGATTGCGAAGAAATTCAATACGACTGTTAATGACATAAAGTCGCAAAATAATCTTTCCTCAGACCTTATTTTAATCAATCAAGAATTATCTATTGGCGATGATTCAAAATCTAGCAGCAATACAACTAACGCTAGTAAAACTTCTACGAAGACAAACTCAAGTGCCAAGACATATAAAGTTGTTTCAGGAGATTCCCTTATTAAAATAGCAAATCAGCATTCTATTTCTTTAGGAGAGTTACAGCAATGGAACAATCTATCCTCTTCGCTTATCTATCCTGGTGATATTTTATATGTTTCCAAACCTGGAAATGCTAATTCCAACCCGTCTAGTAACTCTGGAAGTAACAGCAATACAGCTGTAAAGGAAACTACAACTGCTTCTACAGGAACTTATACGATTAAAAGCGGAGATACTTTAAGTAAAATTGCTTCTACGTATAAAATGTCTGTAAGCCAACTAAAGCAATTAAATAATCTAAATTCTGATTTGATTTTCCCAGGACAAAAATTGAAGGTTACTGCTTCTGAAAAGATAACTAACACTGGAAATACTAATCCCTCTTCTAATAAACCGACTCTTATTTCTAATGGAAACAATGGACAATCCTATGCTTCCAAAGTCGTTTCGGTCTCTAAAAGTCTAGTTGGCATTCCATATGTTTGGGCAGGCTCAACTACTGCAGGGTTTGATTGCAGCGGATTTGTTTACTATGTGTTAAATCAAAGCGGTAAATCAATTGGACGTTATTCTGCTGAAGGCTACTATGACCGCAGCTATTATATAGATGTTCCAGCTGTTGGAGATATTGTCTATTTTAAAAATACCTACAAACAAGGTATCTCTCATTTAGGTATTTATATTGGCAACAATGAATTTATTCACGCTGACTCAAGCGGCGTTCGTGTTACAAGTTTAGATAACTCATACTATAAAGAGCATTTTGATAGTTTTAAACGTTTATATTAACAGATAATAATAGAAAGGGCTGTCTATTTAGCGGGCAGTCTTTTTTGTATGCTTTGGGGTTGGCTGATATATCCCTACTTTGGCTGATATACCCACTACTTTGGCTGATTTACTCCTTGTTTTGGCTGATATACCCACTACTTTGGCTGATTTACTCCTCGTTTTAGCTGATATCTCCACTACTTTGGCTGATATACCCTTACCATGGAACAAATATTCCTCCATTTTGCTAATATATCTTCCAATCTCGCACCATTCAGCGCCGAGCTTTTACCAAACTGCGTATATTTTTTCCTACTTTCATTGTCTATTCTCTTCATTCCCTATATTCGTTACTTCAAAACTAGTATCCAATTACGCTCTTTTACTTCTCTTCTTCTGTCCTCTACCATCTCTATTCAAAAAGCGTTATAATTAAAGAATGGACTTTTTTGGTGCCTCTACTTCTTAGAGCACATCTTTAAGCAAAATTAATCGATTTACCAATATGGGAGGGATACATTATGCTTCTAGAAAAGTATTTGGAGCCAGTGAATTTTTGCGCAGAAAACTTAATGAATTTATTGGATGCAAATGATCCCCAAATGAAAAAGGTTGTGGAAAAGGGACTGCTTCTGTACAGACAAAGCTTTGTCTATCAGGTCAAGTTCTCCAATGAATTGGTGACGGGAATGATCCAAGATGTAACGCCTGTAAGGGCCACTTTAGATTTGGATTATGTTCAACAGAGCTCTTGTACTTGTCACGCAGAAGGATTTTGTCGCCATCAGCTCGCTCTATTTTTCTATTTACTTGCACAAGTTGGGAAAGTGTCCACTTGGTTGGAAAATTGGCGTAAACCAATTGAGAATGCGGAAATGTTAAAAAATCTCGGTATTATGCGAGCAAGTGACTTACTGAAGGAAAAAGAAGACAAAGAGCCAAATTATACAGATTGGATTGAAACATTGGAAAAGAGTTTTCAATCCCTTATGGAGACAAATCATAACAAACCATATCTGATTGCGGAAACGTATTATATTTATATACGAAAAATAAAAGCAGCTACTCCTCTCCAAACAGAGTGGAAGCTCCTTTATTTAGTTATCGCCCATGTATTTACTTTTAAACAATTATTAATAGTTAGTAAAAAACTAGATCATAATACACAAACAATCAATCGCTATTATCGACATCTTTTTCATGATTTAATGAATAGCATCGAGGATAACCTCTATAAATTATCAAACTTTACCTTTCCATTTGCGTTTGACGATTTTTTAATTAGTCTAAAGGATGATATACGAGCAATTCTTACCATCCAGCCAATATTAGCATTTGAGTGTATACAGCTTTATCGCTTAATGTGGACGGATCTTTTCGCCACGAAAAAATGGAGACAGGATGAATTGACACAATTGTCAGCGAACAGCGACCCAAGCTTTTCCGAAAAAATTGCCATGATTCACCTAGAAATCCTTCTTCAAAAAGATGAGAATGCCCTTAAAATCATTCAATCACTTGATACACAAGTTACTTCGTATATGCTTTATTGGATTGATTATTTATCGAGTCGCAAAGCTTGGAAAAGAATGGATTTATATATACCAGCATTTATTCAAGAACTGAAAAATTATATATGTACAGATGATGATGACGATTATTGCTACGAATTTACACAGATGGCAATCCGAGCGATTCTCCCTTATTGCCTAGCTATGAATAAAGAAGACTTACTTGAAAAAGCATATATTCATACACTTCCATATAGCTACCGCAAATATGAGGATTTTCTGTATGAGAAGAAACAATTTGATAAATGGATGGATCTGTTTACCATGATGGGATATGGACTAGATCATCTTCACAAAGAACAAATAAAAACGCTGCAGGAATATGATCAATCATTATTGCTTTCCTTATATCATCGTTCGATTCAAGAACATATCGAAGGGAAAAATAGAGAGCATTATCGAATCGCTGTCCGTCAGTTAAAAAAACTGCGTACCCTTTATAAAAAGCTGAAAAAACAAACCGAATTCGAGCAATTCTTATTGGTTATCTTAGAACGTACGAAACGATTAAGAGCCTTTCATGAAGAATGTAGAAAGGGAAAGTTAATCCATGCTGAAAACTAACTATCTAAAAATAAATGTTCATTACTATGAGAATAGAGGATTTTTTTTAACAGGAGAAATAGAGAATCGCTATCTATATCCTAATTATTGGAAAAAACTTCTTTTTCAGCAGCATCAAGAGAGCTATTATGGAACTATCCTAGATACTGTAACAATTGATGAAATAGAAGGCGTATTATTAAGTGGCTGGCAGTTGGTGACTTTGCTTGCTACTGAAGGGTTTAATCGTTATGTAGATTGGGATTGGAATGATACTGCACAGGTTTGTCTTGCTGCTGCCCCAAGTATTTTGGAAGCTATTAAACATAAAGAATGGATACCGGATTTCAGCCAATGGGAGGTTGGCAATTTCCAATGGTCCCTGCCCAATCGTATCATGGATGAATTTGATCCGAGCTTTTGGGAAATGGAACTTCACGATGAGTTGGCAGGTCAAACAAATAACGATTTTATCCAGCAATGGTTCCAGCATTCGCTCAATCATTATTTGGAAGATCATCAAGAGACAAAACAAAATTTCCATGCAAGAATCCAAACATTAAAGAATGCAAATATTCCTTCCGAGCAGCTGGCTGCTTATTTCACTGAAGATAAATGGCAGGAATGGATGGGGTTAAAAGAAACAGACTATCCATTCACGCTAGGAATCCGTCTGGAAGAACCAACTGAAATCGATACAACTTGGGATTTGGATATATTTTTACGATCAAAGGAAAATCCTGATCTCGTTGTGGATATACATGATGAAAGTAATATGCCGAAGAAGTGGTTAAACTTTACCTCCTATATTGAGGAAGAACAACAGCGCTGGCTCCTGCTTTTCCCATGGCTAAAAGGAAAAAGCGGGATAACCAATCAATTAACAGAAGAAGAAGCTTGGCTTTTTTTATCAGAAGCTAGTGAAACATTCCTTGCCCTTGGAGTGGATATTCTTCTTCCTTCTTGGTGGCAAGCAATGAAGTCAGCCAACTTGAAAGTGAAAGCAAAGGTTTCGAGTACAAGTCATCGTCCATCCTTTGTAGGGCTACAGGCAATGCTGGATTATAATTGGCGCTTTTCTATGAATGGCGTCACCCTCTCTGAAGATGAATTCAATAAATTAGTGGAGGAAAAACGCCGTCTTGTCTTTATTAAAGGTCGTTGGATTAAATTAGATCCCGCTTTTATTCGGCAAATACAGGATTTAATGAAAAAAGCTGAAAAAGAAGGTTTGCATGTCCGCGATATTATTGAGCAAGAGTTAATGCAAGCGGAAGAACAACAAAATGATGAGCTAGAGAATCCGAAAACATTTGCAAGAATCCAAATCGACCTAAATAGACAATGGAGAACGATGATTCATCAATTAAAAGAAGTAAAGAATCTGCCATTAGAAGAAGTTCCACACAGCTTTTTAGGCGATTTACGTGCTTATCAAGTGCTTGGGATGAGCTGGCTTCTCTTCTTAAGAAAGTATGGATTTGGAGCCATTTTAGCAGACGATATGGGACTAGGAAAAACAGTTCAGCTTATTTCTTATTTATTAAAAGTGAAAGAAACAGAAGCAGAACTAACAACACCAGCTCTTATCATTTGTCCTACTTCTGTCCTCGGCAACTGGCAAAAGGAGTTAGAGCGATTCGCACCTGATTTAAATGTATATCTCCATTATGGAGCTAATCGCTTAAAAGATGAGGCCTTTTTAAATAGAGTACACGAAGCAGATGTAGTCTTAACCTCTTATGGATTAACACATATCGATAAGCAAAGCTTCGAAGAACTCACATGGAGTACCATTGCAATCGATGAAGCACAAAATATCAAAAATGCGCAGACAAAGCAATCAAGAGCTGTGAGAAAATTAAAGGGAGCACATTATATTGCGCTCTCTGGAACACCGATGGAAAATCGTCTCAATGAGCTTTGGTCTATTTTTGATTTTACTAATCACGGTTATTTAGGTAGCCTCGGACAATTTCAAAAGCGCTTTGTTATTCCGATTGAAAGGGAAAATAAACCGGAACAAATCCAGCAATTGCAGACACTGATTCGTCCATTCTTATTAAGAAGAACGAAAAAGGATGAAGAGGTTGCCTTGAATCTCCCTGATAAACTGGAGCAAAAGGAATATTGTCCTTTAACGACGGAGCAGGCTGCCTTATATGAACAATTAGTTACCGATACATTTGCCCAAATTGAGCAGCTCTCTGGATTCGAGCGGAAAGGTCTTGTCCTACAAATGTTAAGTAAATTAAAGCAGTTATGCAATCATCCTGCCCTTTACTTAAAAGAGCAAGCACCTACTAGCTTAATTGATCGATCAGTAAAAATGGAGAAATTGGCAGAACTGACCGATACGATTTTAGAGAGAGGTGAAAGCTGCCTTATTTTTACACAATATATTGAAATGGGACATATGATTCAGGAAATGATGAAGAAAAAGTTCAGCATCGACGTTCCATTCTTAAATGGCAGTATGTCCAAGCAACAACGTGATCGCTTAATTGACCAATTCCAAGCTGGAGAATTTCCGATTTTCCTCCTTTCCTTAAAGGCTGGAGGAACAGGATTAAATTTAACAGCTGCCAACCATGTTATTCATTATGATCGCTGGTGGAATCCTGCTGTAGAAAATCAGGCAACAGACCGTGCATACCGCATTGGCCAGACTCGTTTTGTTCATGTTCATAAGCTGATTTGTACAGGAACATTAGAGGAAAAAATTGATGCGATGCTGGAAAAGAAACAATCACTAAATGACCAAATTATCCAAAACGAAAATTGGATGACCGAGTTAACAACAGATGAATTAAGGGATTTGGTGTCATTGAATGAAAACCCAGCAGCCTTATAGGGTGCTAGCAGAGAACAGAACCAAATGGATAATACAGAAGACATGAATAAAAACCCCAGCAAGGATATGAATTACTCGGTATCCTTGCTGGGGTTTATCTTTGATTGAAATACTTATGTCTCAACCTGTTTCTCGTCTTCTTTTATAGATCGGTTTGTTTATTTATCCTCTGGGACTTTAATATCTTTTCGATTTTCTTGTTTAGTCATCTTATAGAAATATACAGTTTTCGTTGTTTTATGGCCAGCTAAATCGGTTGCTGTGAATTCAAATTCATTTAAGCCATTTTCTAAGTCTAATTCCACTTTCTTGATTGTTTTTTCTAAACTTCTCATAGCATATGGCTCTTTAAATGTCTGATAATAAAGCTCACTTCCATTTAGAGCTAATTGAATATCATCAAAATTATCCTTTACTGTTACATGTACAGTTGGATTTTTGCCATTGCTATTTACGATTCGATTGCCAGAAAGCCCTTTGAAGGAGATGACGGGTGCTTCAGCATCAACGATAAAGCTTCGTTTAAAGACTGCTGTATTATCAGCACTGTCTATTGCTTTGATTTCAACAGAATGAACGCCATTTTCATAAGGAATGACTGTATTAAAGGTATATTCTTCTTTCTCCTCATTATAAACAGTGTCTACTTTTTGACCGCCAATCGTAAATTCTTTAAGGTCCGATTCATCCTTGATTGTTCCACTAAATACCACTTCTTTTTCTCCATACACCTCTAAAGCTTCTGGGGTCGCTAAAGAGATTACGGGAATAGTTGTATCCTTCTTCTCTTCTTCGGCAACCACACTTGCTTCCTCTTTATTGCCAGCATAATCATACGCAACAACTGTTACAGATGTACCTGGTTTTACTTCATTCGGCAAAGTAAATTCAGTTGTTTCACCGCTGACTGGAGTAGTTACAACTGATTTCCCATCTACTAAAATATCTAAATAAGAAATCCCAGAGCCATTTTCATCATCAGACGCAGCAATTTCCAATACTTTATTATCTTCTGCTAAGTCCACTTCAACAGTTGGACTTACTGTATCAACAATAACCGGAATATCTACTATCTGTGGTTTTGCACCTTTATAGTCAAGGGTTGCACTAACGCGGTAGAAATATTGCCCTTCCACTAGCTTTCCATTCACTTTTCCATCCCATGCCCAATTGGAATCAAGAACATATTTTGTTCCTTTGCCGCCATCATAGTAATTCTTTCTAATTTCTTCTTGTGTACGTAATGTCCTTACGGTTTTCCCCTTACTATCAACAATAGAGAATTGAACTTTCTTTGCATTTCTTAAAAACGATAGAACCGGAATTATTTCTTCTTGGACTCCATCATTATTTGGAGAAATGGCAATTCCTTCTTTTGTAAACTTACTTGTAATCGGATCATATCCAAGGTATAGGAAGTCTTCTCCTTCTTTTGTCACCGCTCCAGCCATGCCATAGAAAGATGTCTCATCATATTTCATCCCATCTAAAATGGGTGCTTTGTTCCAGTCACCTTTAAATCCAACATACGGCACGGTTAATGTTGCATTTGTTTCCTGAGGATCTGTTAATGTTACATACCCTTCCACAAAATAGCCATTTTCAAATACGCGATCAATCGCTACAGGTGTTTCCCAACTGCCTGTTTGAGAAGGATCAATTACTTTTGCATTTGTTAAATCAACAGATACTTTAATTTTTTTGCTTTTGTTGGCAGGAATGCTTATCGTTGTTTCATTCTTATCATTTACTTTTATCTTTGCATCCAAAATCTTCTGTGCTTCTAATAGATTAGCAGTATAACCTAACTCTCCGTAAGCCGCAAAGTCTGTTTGTATATTTGCAGCCACATCATACTTAACCTTCTTATCACTATAGTTTTTCGCTTCTAGAGTAAAAGTAAAGGTGTTTCCTACTTCTTTTAAGGCTACTTTCCCTTCTTTCGTCTTCTTCTCCGTTACTATAACAGGTGATTGTAATGCTGCATGCAGCTGCATTAATCCAGCACCTTGACGACGTGGAGAATATGGTACCTCCCAGTCAAATGCACTGTTTACTGTTCCAATATCTGTCACCGGTTTAGCGGTGTTCATTAAGAGATTTTTCGCAATGTTTACTCGATCAAAGCCTGATACATCGAATTCATTATCTACACGTTCTAATACAAGGGCAGATCCCCCTGAAACATGCGGAGCTGCCATCGACGTTCCACTCTTCATCCCATATTGATTATTTTCTAAAGTAGAATAGATTTGTCCACCTGGTGCTGTGATTTCTGGTTTAAAGTCTAAGTTATTCGTTAGGCCCCATGAGGAAAAGCTACTCATTTTTCCGGCTTCTGGATTAGCGGAAGTTATTTTTTTGCCATCAAATGTAATCGAGATAGTTTCACCACTTTGAAGAGCTGCTGCTAATTTATCCCCATCTGTTTTTAATAAGAATAGTTGAGGAATCTTAATGCTTGCATCTGTTGCCATGCTAACAAAGCCATCTGTATTATTATAAATAATAACACCAGCTGCCCCTGCCTGCTGTGCATTGATTGCTTTATCCACGAAGCCGATTTCGCCTCTTTGGATGAGCGCATAGTTATCCTTCACATCAACTGCGGCTAATTCTTCTGGTTTCCCTAATCCAGCATAAACAATTTTAAATGTTTTTTCCGTAACTGAATTTGGGTGAACACTGCCTGCTGACAGGAATCCAGCTTGTTCCATCTGACCATCATATTGATAGGAAAGTGCATCAATATCTATAAAACTATTTTCAATAGATGCAACTTGTAAACTATCATAGGCAACACCTGGTGAACCAGATACTCCAATATCAGGGTTAGAGCTAGATGGATTGGCAAAGCCATTTCCAAAATGGGCAGAGTTTCCAGCTGAAATAGACATCATAATTCCATTTTCCACAGCACGCTCTACAGCTTGCTGCTCTGGTGCATCGGCCGCAACAAAACCTGCTGGAGATCCTAAACTCATGTTAAGGACATCTGCACCCAATACGATCGCATCATCAATAGCTTTAATATAAATATCTCCCCAGGTAGTCGATACAGTTGGGTCATTTCCGAAAACCTTTAACGCTAAAAGCTGTGCCTCTGGCGCAACTCCTTTAATCCCATTATTGTCTTCATCGCCATTTGCTCCAACAGTACCTGCGACGTGCATCCCATGCATACTTGCCCCTTCAGCGATATCTTGAATAATGTCATTTTCATCCATATAGTTATATCCGTATGGTACCTTTTCGCTATAAAATTTACCTTTAAGCCCATTTTCCTTTTTAAATTGGGCAATTTCTTCCTTGCTCAATTCCTCTTCTGTTTCATCAGAAAGTACCATGTCCTTATGATTTGGGTCAATGCCGGTATCAATTACACCAACAATCATTCCTTCGCCTTTAAAACCATAATCCCGCCAAGCATCTTGAGCTTGTACAAGTTCTTTACTATATATCATGTCTGCTTCTTCTTCTGGTCTTTCATAAGCTGTGGCAATATGTACTTTTGCTACCTCTGGAAGTTCCTCGATTTTTTCAATATCTCCGTACTTCATTTCTCCACTAAAACCATTAAAAATGGTGGTGAAATTCTCTAATTCCTTAAATTTTACTTTTCTTGCTTTTACTTTTTCTTTTACTTTTTTCTGCTCTGCTAACTTTTCGCTCTTTAATTTTTCTTTTGTTGATTTAGGCAATTCTTTTACTTGCTTTGCTTGTGCTTGAGCATATTGCACCGTCGGCTCCGTGTTCATCTCTACCACTACCCGAACCGTATCGTTTTTATTATAAGTGGTCTCTAGCTCGTCCACCTTTATGGTTTGGATATTTTGCTTGTTTTCTTCTCCTTTTTTACGAATTTCCTTATCTGGTACAGTTGCTGCCAATACACTATTGGAAAATAGCATACAGAGCATAATAACTAGAAAAAATACTTTTCTAAGTTTCATGTTAAAACTCCCCTCTATCCCTTCTTTATTTTCGGAATATATCGAACTATATAAAAATATCACAATATTCTTATATTTATTAAGGGACGAAAGTACTGTCTCTCTCTTGTATATACTAGTAATTTAGTCAGTAAATATCGCATTTTTATTCCTTTTTCGCCAAGAGCTGACGTTATTCTGCTTTTCTGCCAATATCAGGATATAATCACCTTGGGGAATTATTGATGAAAGGCTGTGATGAAAGCTAGTTTTTAGAAGCAAATGTTAGCAAAAATTATAAAACATTCTCCTTTTAGAAAGAATAGATTAAAAAATAGTGAACAATATAAAACAAACTTTTATTAATATAATTTTTAAAGAGATTGTTTTCAGATGGAGGCAGGGAGAATATTTTTGTACTATACGAAATAGAATTATATTCACTTATTTTCCAATCGGATCATTCGAGAGCTTAGATAATTCATCAAGGTAAGGTATAATAAAAGAAAAGGAGAATTTGCCTGGGGAGGGATTATCGTGAAAACTTTTAAATTAATTTCTTTACAGATTCTCACGAAGGAAAAGCTAGTGCCGATTAAATTGATTGATGGATTGATTATAAATAAAGAAGATGATTTTAATCATTGGCTAATTGAGGTTTATACAGAATTAGCTGCTATCGCTTTTCTTGATGAAGCATTTCAGAAGAAGGAGGAGTTGCTTGTTCAAGCTGTTATCTCAAAAAAAGAAAATGATCCCGCTCCTTTTGAAGTAACGATTCTGTCTATCCAAAATTTTGGTGATAAAGCAAGCATTCTTTTAGAAGGAACATTAAAAAGAGACAGAAAAGACTATGCAGAGCTATTGCTCCAATATCTAATCGAAGAAGGCTATGAAGGGAAAAAATTATCGAATAAATTTACTGAGCTGATGCAAAGCAAGCCACAGACATTTTTGGAGAAGAAGCTGTAGGTTGCAGGAGAACTATTGAATAGACGAATCTCAAGGCCTGGAATAACCTTGAGATTCTGAACATATAGGCTCTTTATCGATCTATATCGTCTTTGTCTTTCATATCATCTTTATCTTCGATCATATCTTCACCAGGATCATTATCATCCTTTGTTGGATCTAGATCATCATCTTTATTTTCATCTGGTACATCTGGTTCGTTGTCATTATCCAGATCAGTACCTCTGTCTGGAACAACGTCATTCGTATCTAAGTCTTTATCTTCGATTGTGGTATCATCATCCGGTGGAGGACTTTGATTATCATCATCATTACCACAAGCAGTTAACAGCATAGCAGATAACGCTGAAACTCCTAATAACTTCATCCATTTAGTCATTCGTTATACCCCTTTTCTTGATAAGTATCATTCATGACCATTCATTTGGTCAGTTATTAGGTTATCCAAGAAAAGAAAATTATTACGCCTTATTATTCAATTCCAATAATAAACAATGTTGTAAAGAAAAAAAGAAGAAGCTGCTCGTTTAAACAGACACCTCTTCTTTCTGCCTTTTTATGCTTCTTTCTTATCTCCAAGGGCAAACATAATTTCTGCTTCACAGGCAATTTCACCATCAACAGTAGCTACACATTTTCCCTTTCCAAAATTGCCACGTAGTCTTGTCATTTCTACTTCTAGTCGCAGCTGATCTCCTGGAAACACTTGCTTTTTAAAGCGGCAGTTATCTACTCCAGCAAAGAAAGCTAATCTTCCTTTATTCTCTTCCTTAATCAACATGGCAACCGCTCCTACTTGCGCCAATGCTTCTACAATTAATACACCTGGCATAACTGGGTATTCAGGGAAATGCCCATTAAAATATTCTTCATTTGCCGATACATTTTTAATACCTACAGCTTTTTTACCTTCTTCCACTTCTAAAATTCTATCTACTAATAAAAATGGATATCGATGAGGAATTATTTCTTTAATTTGATTAATATCTAACATTTTGTGACCTCCTACTAATATGTGGTTATATTATATTGTACTAAAAAAAGCTATGAAAAAGGAAGGGATATCCCCTCCTTTTTT
The DNA here is from genome assembly GCF_038007605.1 of Niallia sp. FSL K6-0212. NCBI lineage: Bacteria > Bacillati > Bacillota > Bacilli > Caryophanales > Bacillaceae > Niallia > Niallia sp. FSL K6-0212. Next base: position 841,253 of record NZ_JBBOXL010000001.1, read on the forward strand.
AAGATGTTTTTTAAAATAGTTGTTCTAGCTATCATCCTGAACAGCTATTTCGTTAATTTGATCATTCCAGCACACCAGCAAAAAAGGAATCTGTAATTATTTTTACAAATTCCCATCTTCTTTACTCTTCATTTATCAAATTGACAATATGCATCCAGGTATCTTTTTTAAAGGTATCTGTTGCTTTTCCGTTTCCCATTACACTATAACCGACAACGGCTCCAGCTAGAACACTTACAGCCATTACTAAAATAATAACAACAATACGTAGCCATATAGGAAACAGACGAACTCTAATCTTCTGTTTAGGAGAAGCTTTCTCTTCTGGATTATTCTTCTCTTTTTGATCTTTTTTAACCTGTTCTCTTGTCTTAACCATTTCTTGACTACTGCTATTTAATGCCATCACTTTTCTCCTTTTTTAACGTATTCCATTCACTAATCCCATCATCTGATCTGCTAAAGAGATGGATCTGGACTGAAATTGGTAGGAGCGCTGTGTAGCAATCAGATTGACCATTTCTTTGCTTATATCCACATTAGATTGTTCTAATGCATTTTGTTTCATTGCAATTTCATTTCTTCTGCCGCCATTCAAATCGACCATTACTTGATTTTCATCAGCAGTGTCAGAGAGTCGATATAAGTTCTCCCCTGTTTTTTCAAGGCTTTGCGGATTATTAGCATACGATATGCCGAGATTAAAGGTTTCCTGCCCGCCATTATTCAATTGAATTGTTAAAGTTCCTGTTGATGAAAAAGCATATTCTTTAACATTATTATTTAATAAAATTGGGTTATTATTCTCGTCAAGGATAGCATGGCCTTCTTTCGTAACCAGCATATTCTCATTATTAGATACAGGTGATAAATACATCGCTCCATCTCTCGTATAACGCATTTCGGAAGTTCCTCCGTCTTGCACCAATACTCTGTATAATTGTCCTTCTTTCGTCAATGCAGTATCCAAAACGCGATCAGATGATTTAATCATTCCTTGTGTCATCACTAATTGCGTTTGAGCCATTTTAGCGCCTACTCCTTGCCTGATGCCGTTTGGCGTCTGACGATTGACTTCCTGCGTTTCATCCTTTTGATTATTAAATTGCTGATAAAGCATATCTGTAAACGTCCCATTTTGCCTTTTATAGCCTGTAGTATCAACATTAGCCATATTATTACTAATAAGATCCATTTGCTTTTGCAGCTGTGTTAAAGTATTACTAGCCGTTATCATCGTTCTATTCATAGCGATTCCCCCCTTTACTACTATCTAAATGATTCTTATAGCTTACCAATTTCATTTGCGGCTTGATCCATGCTCTTATCATAAGCCTGCAATATTTTCTGATTAGCTTCAAATGCTCGATAAGCAGTCATCATATCTGTCATTGTCTGCGCTGTATCAACATTAGAATTCTCTAAAAAACCTTGATTAATTTGAAAGGTAACTTGGTTATTTGCATAAGCACTTTGTAGAGCGGCTCCATCTTGTGCTCGATACAAACCATCCCCCTCTTTTACGAGCTGTTCCGGTGAATCTGTATAACTTATTCCAAGACGATACACTTCTCCATTACTGCTTGTAAGCACTCCATCAGATGTAACAGAGAAATCCGCACTTGTAAGTTGAATTCGTTCATTATTTTCATCTAAAACGTAAGCACCACTAGAAGTAGTTAAATACCCTTGGCCATCTAAGGTGAAATTTCCGTTTCTCGAATAAGCAACTCCATTATCATTTTGCACTGTAAAAAATAATCCGCCGCCAGCATTCGTTCCATTCCCTGGAATATTCGCGTTTAAGATTGCTAAATCTGTCTTTAATCCTGTTTGATTAAGATCACCTTGAGTAAACTTCGGGATTATTTCTTGCATATAGACTCCTGTTGCTAAATAGCCTACTTGCTGCTTTTCTATAGTACCAGCTGCATTTTTCCTAACGCTTTGCTGTAATAATTCAGGAAAAGCTCTCATGGATGATTGATCTGCTTTAAAACCCGGTGTCGTACTGTTGGCCATATTATTAGAAAGCATTTCGGTTTTGCGCTGCTGAGCAAGCATACCAGAAGCTGCTGTATAGAACCCTTTAAACATAATTGTCTCCTATCTATACAAAAATTTCGATTCAAGCATATATATTCTATTATAAAAAAAATATCAAAAGATTACATTAAATTTTGTTGAAAAAAGTCTAAAAATGTTCGTTATATTAATCATTTATTATATCGGCTATTCATAGGAACAATCTACTGGAAGATAAAGGAGGAAGAAGAACCTTATGGTTACTAAAAAAACAGAAACAGCTAAATAAAAAATCGGAATAAGAAAAAGAAATTTTTCCATTCCGATTTTTTAGGTTTAAGACTTATACAAACGGGTATGAAATAAATAGATTTCATTTTCCTATGCATAAACAAGTTTTTTCACTTGTTTATGCCCCCCCATTTTTTAGCTTAATTTTCTTTTTGGAAGACGATCAATATTATCTAACATTATTCCTGTACCGATTGCTACAGAATCCATTGGATTTTCAGCTACTAATACAGGAACCTTCAATTCATCCGCTAATAGTAAGTCAATCCCGTGAAGTAATGCTCCACCACCAGTTAAGATAACTCCACGATCAATGATATCAGCAGAAAGCTCAGGTGGTGTTCTTTCTAAGACACTTTTAGCAGCTTGTACAATAACAGATACTGACTCTCTTAATGCTTGCTCAATTTCCTCTGAATGTACCGTAATAGTTCTTGGAAGACCAGAAACCATGTCACGACCGCGAATATCCATTTCTTCTTTTCTAGAACCTGGAAAAACAGTTCCAATATTAATTTTTATATTCTCTGCCGTACGTTCTCCAATTAAGAGCTTATATTTTCGTTTAATATATTGGAGAATTTCATTATCAAATTTATCTCCAGCCATTTTAATACTAGAAGAAGTAACGATATCCCCCATTGATAGCACTGCTACATCTGTAGTACCGCCGCCAATATCAACAACCATATTTCCACTTGGTTGGAAAATATCCATTCCTGCACCAATCGCTGCAACCTTTGGTTCTTCTTCTAAATAGATTTTCTTTCCACCACTTTTTTCGGCTGCTTCTTTAATTGCTTTTTGTTCCACACTAGTAATATTTGTTGGACAACAAATAAGAATTCTTGGCTTTGAAAGAAATCCTTTTACGTTCAATTTATTAATGAAATGCTTTAGCATTGCTTCTGTTACATCAAAATCAGCGATAACGCCATCCTTTAGTGGGCGAATAGCAACAATATTTCCAGGCGTACGTCCGACCATACTACGAGCTTCTTCTCCTACCGCTAACACTCTGCCTGTATTGCGATCTAATGCCACAACAGAAGGCTCATTTAATACAATCCCTTTTCCTTTTACATGAATGAGTACATTTGCTGTTCCTAAATCGATACCAATATCTCTAGCAAACATTATATATGCTCCTCCTTCGCCTTTAGCTTTTCCATTTTTTTCATTTTATAATTTCATTTTCCTTATAGAGACAAAGAGCTGGCTTCCACACTATATGTAACGACATCCTCATATTTAAGTTTCATTAAATGTAGTTAAACGAAAAAACATTCCTAAGAATTCCTTCCATTCACACAGTTATAGCGCCTTTTTAAATGCCACTAAATATTTACCTCGCTTAAATATGTCTTTCTTATCGCTCTATATTAAATCAACCATTTTCATTCTTTTGTAAAGTGAATTATGTATTTTTCAGGTTAAAATTTGTATGTTTTTTTCTCTATCTATTTAAACCACTCTAATTTTTTATTTTATCATAAGATCACGAAATAAGTAACTTTTTGTAAAAAAAATGAGTTTTTTTTCACAAAATAATTTTCTTTTTTCTCAAACAAGAAAAAGGACATTGCTTCCAAGGTCCTTTTAGCTATTATGTACCCTTTATTAGCATTCCAAAATGAGTTGCTTTTTATACTCATTCTTTTTCTCTATCGATGGAGACACCTCCACCGATAGACTGTTGTAACTACATTTTTCTAAACTTCCCTTTCTGTTTTAAATATTTCCAGGGTAACTTAATATTGCATACTTTTTCTATTTAATTAATGCATTCATGATAAAGCATTACCCTGGAATTTCTTACTGTACAGTTTCCCCTTCAAGCTCTTCCTTTTTATATTTCATTTTTGTTGCTTCCCCACCGCGTAGATGTCGTATTGATTTATGATAATCAAGGATCTCTTTCACTTCATTTGCTAAATCTGGGTTAATTTCAGGAAGTCTTTCTGTTAAATCTTTATGGACTGTACTTTTGGATACGCCAAACTCCTTCGCTATTACGCGAACCGTTTTTCTCGTCTCCACGATATACTTTCCAATCTTGATAGTTCTCTCTTTGATGTAATCGTGCACACCACTCGCCCTCCCTAAATTGGATGTGAGAAGTGTGAAATGAGACTCGCTTTTCGCTTCATTGAAATTCTTCATCCCGCACGTTTCCTTTCCTGCATAATACTTTTCTTCATGCGGCAGAAAGTCAAAAGCTTTCTGTTCTTATAGGGATTAAACATGTCCTCAACTACATATCCATTATCTTCAAACGACCCCTCACTCCAAACTTCCGCTTTGTAAGGTTTGTAACATTTTATTAGCTTGGGTAAGACTTTATGCAGAAAAATATGAATAGGGACAAGGTTTATCTGTTTTTTTCTATATTTACTTGTTTTTGAGGAATTAAATAGCTATGTTTTATGCGAAACAATTGATTGGCTTGAAAAACAGGAATGATATTTTTAAAAAGAGGAAATTGCCGATGTGTGGTTTTATATCTGTTATTATTAGAAAAATATCTGTTATTTTCATCGTCTAGAGGTTTAATATTTCCCGAGAAATTTGTCATTTTCCGCTCGTAAGTGACTATTTTCCATTTATGTCTTCCACTTATAGTTAAATTATACTACTACTTTTCACTTATAAATATTCTGGAGTTATTAGATGTCTTGCCTTTTAGTGGACTATTCGAGGATATAAAGGGAGATGTCTAGATGAGAATTCTTTGTATTTACGTATTTTCTTCGACATTTCCCATCCATAAAATACTTCTTTCGAGAATACATAAAGGTTGCCATAAAGTAGCTATCACTCGCATAATCTTTATTTTATGCTTTGTAAAAACTACTTATAGCAACCTCTAGTTATTAAGCGTTCGGATCTGTAGTTGTAGACCCTTCTGAATCTTCATCCTGTTTAGAGTCTGTTCCATTTTCTAATTTGTTATCTGTCGGCATTTCTTCATCGGAATTACTTGATTTTTCTACTGCTGAATCCTTTCCAGAAGTAGCACCAGAAGTATCATCACTTTGTAAAGCACTTACCGGTTTACCAAAATAATCAATAGGGTTCACAGCTACATTGTCTTTTCTTACTTCAAAGTGGACATGAACTCCTGCTTCTTGATTCAACTTACTTTTTCCAGCAGTTGCTAATGGTTGGCCTTTCTTTACTTCAGCGCCTTCTTCCACTTGGAAATCCTTCACAGATTGATAATATGTTTTAATCCCATTGTCATGATCAATTTCAATTGTATTCCCTAATAGAGAATCTTCCGCAACTTTTGTAACGGTTCCACTTAGAGCTGCTACTACTTCAAATTCGCTATCATCTTCCATTTTTAAGTCAATACCTGTGTTTGGCTGATATTGATTATTATAGAATACTAAAGATTCAGCTTGCTTTTCTTTACTAGCCGTATTATCATAGAACTCTTTTTGTGTAATGAAAGAATCTTCATCGACTACTGGCCATGCAAAGTTCTCAAATTCCTTTGCTACTGGTTCTGCAGGTTCATCTGTTTGTTTTGTTGGCATATCAGCGTTATCATATTTATACTTATCTGTTTCTGATGCGCTATTTTGATACCATAGGACCCCTGTTAGAATAATAGCTGCACTTGCGATATAAATGGCTGGAAATGCCCAACGCTTTTTAAAAAAGCTTTTTACTTTTGACTTTGGAGAAGTACGTTTGTTTTCTTCCTCTCTCATTTTATCATCACCTCAGCAATCATTCTGAACAGATAATGATAAATATATACCTACATGCTAAAAAATTTTTTAGACTTATTTTTCGACAAAGTTCTTGAGTTTATACATAGAAACGAAAATTTTAATTATTAATGGGATGAAGTCACAATAAATAAAGCAAGCCTTCTTGAGGAAGACTTGCTTTTTAGGCTTGTAATTAGTGCTTTGGCTGATATTTCTTTACTTTGGCTGATTCATCCGCTGCTTTGGCTGATATTTCCCTACTTTGGCTGATTTCACTGCTGCTTTGGCTGATATTTCTCTACTTTGGCTGATTCATCCGCTGCTTTGGCTGATATTTCTCTACTTTGGCTGATTTCACTGCTGCTTTGGCTGATACTTCTCTACTTTGGCTGATTCACCCAACACTTTGGCTGATATTTCTCTACTTTGGCTGATTCACCCGACACTTTGGCTGATATTTCTCTACTTTGGCTGATTCACCCGCTGTTTTGGCTGATACTTCTCTACTTTGGCTGATTCACCCCCTGCTTTGGCTGATTCCCTTATTTCTGAGCTGTGTATTTCGCTAGCATATCATCAGATGCTGTTACATCTACCCCTTTATAATAGTATTTTACGATTTCTTCATAGTTTTTCCCGTTTGCGGCCATTCCGTTTGCCCCATATTGGCTCATGCCGACACCATGACCATATCCTTTTGTAGCAATATAAACGTTATTTCCCTTTCGTTCCATTGTAAAGTCCGTTGATTTTAAGCTTAACTTTTCTCTAATATCTGTTCCTGATAATTGTTTTCCATTAATCTTGGCACTTGCAATTCGTTTTCCTTTTGTATATTTAACGTCTTCTAATACTTTCCTGTCAGCTGTAAGCTTAACGCCTAAGCTCTTCTCGAAGTCTTTAACAGGCATTGTCACTTCCCCTTTAAACTTTGGCGAATTGACATCCCATGGGCTTTCCACACTTTGTAAATAGGAGATGGAATTAGCCCAGACATCATCTGAATTTTCCGTGTATCCATTGCTTGTGGAGAAAAACGTGGCATCAATAGGAGTACCTTCATACGTTAAAATTTGCCCCTTTGTAGCCGCTACAGCCTCTTCTATTTTAGCCATATTTTTCTTCCAGTCTAACCCATCATTTTCCCAAATTTTCTTTAATTCTTCGCGGTTATTATACACTTGGTAGTTTATTGTATCGCCAACTAATGCTCCCTTTGGAAGATCTGTTTTCTCTTGATGCATCATTCTTTTTACAATATATGTTCTCGCTGTTAAGGCTTGTGCTTTTAATGCTTCTTTTTCAAATTTCGCTGGCATTTCGGATGCAACAACCCCAACTACATATTCTTCTAAGTCTAATTTCTCTACTTCTTGTTTATCTTCACGATATACAGCTACTTCAATAGCAGGCTCTGGCGTTTCTGCAGGTGGTATATTACTCTTTACCTCTTCCTTTTTACCCTGAATAGAGGGCAGAACAAGGATGGTCGGAATAAGTATAGTAATAGCAAACAGAATAACTCCTAGTACGATGAAAGGTTTGATTTTAATCATGAATAAAGCCTCCATAAGATAGAAATAAGACCTTTTTAACTGTCTCTAAAACATTCTTATGGAGATGGACAAGCTTTTATTCCTTCTTTTTTCTAGAGAAATATCCTTAATTTATGGTTCTAAACATATCCGTTTTGCATACTATTTTAGCAATCCTGTGTTTTAAACAACTCCGGTAATCCCCTCTATTATATAACAGATATTAACAGAAGTAGGAACTGAAACACATATAGAAGCCTCTATTGAACTTCTCGGTTATTCTAAAATATTTTTCATATTATGTATAATTTTGCCCATAAAAAAACAAACTTTATCTATCGGAATGAAATCGATAAATAAAGTTTGCCAATTATATTTATGCATTTAAATCTGCAACATAGCTTGCCGTTAACGTTAATTCACTTTCTTCGGTAATTCTTTCAATATCAGCGCCTAACGCAGCTAATTTTTCGTGGAAATTAACATAACCACGATCTAAGTGTTTAAGCTCTGTAACGCGTGTAATACCGTCTGCTACAAGTCCAGACAATATTAAGGCAGCAGCAGCACGTAAATCAGTAGCAGCTACTTCTGCACCTTGCAGATTAGTTGGTCCATTCATAACAACAGAACGACCTTCAATTTTCACATCGCCATTCATACGTCTAAATTCTTCTACATGCATAAAACGGTTTTCAAAAACAGTTTCTGTAATCATACTTGTTCCCTTTGCACGAAGAAGTAATGCCATCATTTGAGATTGCATATCTGTTGGAAATCCTGGATGAGGCATTGTTTTGATATCTACAGCTTTTAAATTTTCTGCACTAATCACACGGATACCGTCTTCTTCTTCTTTGAAAACAACACCCATCTCTTCCATTTTGGCAATCAAGGATGATAAATGTTCTGGAACCGCACCCTGTACAAGGACATTTCCATTAGTAATAGCAGCAGCGATTAAAAATGTCCCTGCTTCAATTCTATCCGGAATAATCGTATGTTCTGTACCATGTAGCACTTCTACACCTTCAATGCGAATAGTTCCTGTACCTGCTCCTCTTACTGTTGCGCCCATTTTATTTAGGAAGTTCGCCAAATCAACAATTTCAGGTTCTTTTGCTACGTTTTCAATAATAGTCGTACCTTCTGCTAAAGAAGCAGCCATCATAATATTTTCCGTCGCACCAACACTTGGGAAATCAAGATAGATTTTCGCACCTTTTAAACGTCCATCTACGGAAGCTTCGATAAATCCATTACCAACCTGAACCTTTGCTCCCATTGCTTCGAAACCTTTTAGATGTTGATCAATTGGTCTTGAACCAATTGCACAACCACCAGGTAATGCTACTCTTGCATGGCCATTTCTTGCTAACAAAGATCCCATTACTAAAACAGATGCGCGCATTTTTCTTACGTACTCAAATGGCGCTTCAACGCTTAAATCATTTGATGCATCTACAGTTACTTCTCCGTTTTCAAAATGTACTTCTGCATTTAAATATCGCAATACTTCATTAATCGTATATACATCTGAAAGAGTCGGAACTGATTTAATTATACTTTTTCCATCACTTGCTAATAATGTAGCGGCGATCACAGGCAAAACGGCATTTTTTGCGCCTTCTACTTTAACCGTTCCATTCAACCTTTTTCCGCCGCGGACGATGATTTTATCCAAAGTCTATTCCCCTCCGCGTCCAATATCTCTATATTAATATTCAATCGTTATGATGGGTGTGCCAACTACGAACGTAGTTTTTCCTCCCATATCTTGTGTTCTTAGTCCTATTTGTACGTTCATTTCCTTTTCGCTATTATCAATTCGTTCTTCAAATATCGGCGTATATGCGGAGGTGGATATAAAATCATCCTCTTCCAACGCCTCTACTTTTTTTGCTTGAAATGCATCTAGCAAATGGTTAACTTTATAAGGCAAAGTCTCATTCATCTTATCACTGAATTCGCCTTTAATACAAGAGAAAATTGTTGGTTTTCCTCGAAATATGTCAGAAATTTTTTTATTAATTTCCATATCTAACCTTTTCATTTCTTTGTTCGCTAACTTCTTTCCTCTCACCTCATACATAATATATGATTGGACGTTATCAGTTGTTAAAGAAGTGGTTAAGATTATACTTTCTTCTATTTGGCCACTGGATTTCAAGACCATCTTTGCTTGCCAGCTCTGATGATTTTTCGTTTCCACCCAATCACCATTTGGGAAAACTCTTTTTAACTCTGACTGATATGCTTTTGCATCTTCAATGCTTGTAACATTTTCCAGCCTTTCTCTTGCATGCAGAGACCATTCATTAATCGTTACATTTTCTTGTTTTTGTAAAATTTCATTTATAGTTATTAAGTCAGACTTCGTTCTCGCGATAGTGATGTTATTCCCAATTGTAAGACAAGCCAAACCAATTAATATTGTTATTATAATTAACGTTTTATTTATCTTCATTGTTATTCCTCCCCCATACTACCATTGTTTCCAAGGAGAAGAATTGCATACTAATGATTAATCGTCACTTTTTGACATGAATAAAACGTTAATCAATTAACAAACTATTTAAGCACACAAAATGAATTTTACTTAAAAAACAAAGGAATGAAAACATGTATGAAGACCTATCTTTGTAATTAATTATTTCTTATTTTGGTAATTACTTCAATATTAATGGCAATTGTTGTGACCAAACTAAATAGTCGAGTAAGAAATTGCTGACAATCGATCCCATTATAATTGCTAATAATACATATAATACTCGTGCTTGAAAAACTCTGTTTTTTCGAAGGAATTTCTCAAAATTTAGTGACTGTAATGCCCACCATGAAAGAGCGATAAAAACGATATGTATCAAAATACTCAGTAACGCCTGTTGTCCAAAAGCTTCTACCATTTTTTCCTCCCATCTATCCCTTCTGTTTCAACTCTTATTTGACGTATTGACTTATAAAAAGGTTTCAATTTGTGTAATTATTTTTTTATTTTTTCCATCCTTAAAATCGTAAATATTTATCCGAAGTAATTATCTCTCTTCCCTACTGATTGTTCGGTACACTTTTAAGCCCCATTCAGAGTGTTTTTCCATTATTTACTTGCCATTATCTATTTAAAAAATAGGAAATCTACTTTGCTGTCTTAATCCTCACTTTAAATCTACCCCACTAAAAAAAGCCCCCTTAGGGACTTTTTTAGTATTTTTTCTCAACAATGGATATACGATTCATTGCACGTTGAAGAGCAAGTTCTGCACGTCTAAAGTCCACATGTTCTGATTTTTGAGCATGTAATCTTTGTTCTGCGCGCTCCTTAGCACGTAAGGCACGATCATAATCAATTTCTTCCGCTAATTCAGCAGATTGAGCAAGTACTGTCACCTGATCTGGGCGAACTTCTAATATTCCACCATTCACCGCTATATATTCAGAATCTGAACCATTTTTCAAATGAACAGCTCCTATTTTAAGTGGAGCAACCATCGGAATATGGCCTGCTAAAATTCCAAGTTCTCCACTTTCTGCTTTTGCGATCACCATTTCTACATCTGATTCATGCACCGGGCCATCAGGAGTTACTACATTGACTTTAATCGTCTTCATTACTACCCCTCCTGATTATTTTATACTTCTACACCCATAGATTTAGCTTTTTCGATTGCTTCTTCAATACGACCAACTAAACGGAATGCATCTTCTGGAAGGTGATCATATTTACCTTCAAGAATATCTTTAAATCCTTTTACCGTTTCTTTTACAGGTACATAAGAACCTTTTTGACCTGTAAATTGTTCGGCAACATGGAAGTTTTGTGATAAGAAGAATTGAATTCTTCTTGCACGGTGAACAACTAATTTATCTTCATCGCTTAGCTCATCCATTCCAAGGATACTGATGATATCTTGAAGCTCTCTATAACGCTGTAATGTAGATTGTACATTTCTCGCTACATTGTAATGCTCTTCTCCAACTATTTCAGGAGAAAGGGCACGAGAAGTAGAAGCAAGTGGATCTACCGCTGGATAAATACCCATCTCTGTTAATTTACGCTCAAGGTTTGTTGTTGCATCCAAGTGAGCAAACGTTGTAGCTGGTGCTGGATCTGTGTAGTCATCCGCTGGTACATAGATTGCTTGGATAGAAGTTACAGAACCTACATTTGTTGATGTGATACGTTCTTGTAATTTACCCATTTCAGTTGCTAATGTCGGCTGGTAACCAACTGCTGACGGCATACGGCCAAGCAGCGCGGAAACCTCAGAACCAGCTTGAGTAAAGCGGAAAATATTATCGATGAAGAAAAGTACGTCTTGTCCTTGTTCATCACGGAAATATTCAGCCATCGTTAAACCTGTTAAGGCAACACGCATACGAGCACCTGGCGGCTCATTCATTTGTCCGAATACCATCGCTGTTTTCTTAATAACGCCTGAATCCGTCATTTCATGGTAAAGGTCATTTCCTTCACGAGTACGTTCCCCAACACCAGCAAAAACAGAAATACCACCATGTTCTTGCGCGATATTGTTGATTAATTCCTGAATTAAAACTGTTTTACCTACACCAGCTCCACCGAATAGACCAATTTTCCCACCTTTAATATATGGCGCTAATAAGTCTACTACTTTAATACCAGTTTCTAAAATTTCTACTTGGGTTGATAATTGCTCAAACTTAGGAGCTTCTCTGTGAATAGAATCACGTCTTGCACTTGCTGGAATTTCTGGATCTAAATCGATTGTTTCTCCTAATACATTAAATACACGACCTAGTGTAACATCCCCAACAGGTACGGAAATAGATTTTCCAGTATCTATTACCTCTGCGCCTCTTGTAACACCATCTGTAGAAGACATCGCAATAGCTCGAACTGTGTTATCACCTAAATGAAGGGCCACTTCAAGGGTTAATTCTATGTTAGAAGAACTACTTGGATCTTGAACAACACGTAATGCGTTGTTAAGGTCAGGTAGACTTCCTCCATCGAACTTCACGTCAACAACTGGTCCCATAACTTGAAGAACTCGTCCTGTGCTCATTAATTTCCCTCCTAAACTTTCTTAAAGCAGGTTCTGCTAAAACGTTAAGTTTAGCAGAACTTATTTGTATCATTATTCTAACGCTGCAGCTCCACCAACGATTTCCGTAATCTCTTGTGTAATCGCTGCTTGTCTAGCACGGTTATACTGTAAACTTAAATTGTCTATTAATTCTTTCGCATTATCAGTAGAATTCTTCATCGCTGTCATACGTGCAGAATGCTCACTTGCTTTACTATCAAGCAGAGCACCATATAATAGACTTTCTGCATACTGTGGTAATAGAACATCGAGAATTTCTTCTGCTGATGGCTCAAATTCATAGGATGTTAATGTTTTATTAGAAGCATCCATTTCCGTTAACGGAAGAACCTTCTTCTCTACCACATCCTGCTGAATAGCACTTACATAATGACTATAGTAAACATAAAGTTCATCAAAAGTACCATCATCATACATACCTACTGCTTTGCTTGTTACATCTCTAATATCTAGGAAATCTGGTAAATCAGGAATACCCACTACATCCAAAATGACATTATGTCCTTGTTTTAATAGAAAGTCTCTCCCGATTCTACCAATCACAATTATGGCATATTCGTCTTTTGATTGATGACGTTCTTTAATTGTTTGATTTAGCTTTCTTAGTACGTTACTGTTGTATGCTCCTGCTAATCCACGTTCAGAAGTAATAACCAGATATCCTGTTTTTTTAACAGGTCGTGTTTGAAGCATTGGATGGCTAACACCTGAGCTGCCTAGAGCCACAGAATGTGTTACTTCTTCCATTTTAGACATATACGGAATAAATGCTTTTACATTAATAACCGCTCTATTCATTTTAGCCGAATACACCATCTGCATGGCTTTCGTAATCTGGCTAGTCTTTTTTGTTGAGTCAATACGAGCTTTTATATCACGTAAAGATGCCAAAGATTCTCACCACCAATCTATAAGTTTGCCTTCTTATTCAGAAGCTACAAACGTTTTTTTGAAATCGTTAATTGCTGCGTTCATATCATCATCAGATGGAAGATCCTTTGTTGTAACAATATGTTCTACCACATTTGTATGATTATGATCTAACCAATTTAAGAATTCTTCTTCGAAACGTTTAATATCCACTACAGGAATATCATCTAAATGACCACGTGTAAGTGCATATAGAATCGCAACTTGTTTTTCTACTTTTAATGGTTTATTAAGATCTTGTTTCAATACTTCTACTGTACGAGCACCACGATTTAATTTATCTTGTGTCGCTTTATCTAAATCAGATCCAAACTGAGCGAATGACTCTAACTCACGGTATGATGCAAGGTCAAGACGTAATGTTCCAGCAACCTTTTTCATCGCTTTGATTTGGGCAGAACCACCAACACGAGAAACAGATAAACCTGCATTGATCGCTGGACGTACGCCAGAGAAGAAGAGATCAGATTGTAAGAAAATTTGTCCATCGGTAATCGAAATTACGTTTGTTGGAATATAAGCAGAAACATCTCCTGCCTGTGTTTCAATAAATGGCAGCGCCGTAATAGATCCTCCACCTTTTGCATCACTCAATTTAGCGGCACGCTCAAGAAGACGTGAATGCAAGTAGAAGACATCCCCTGGATATGCTTCACGACCTGGAGGACGACGAAGTAACAGGGACAGTTCACGATAAGCAGATGCTTGTTTTGTTAAATCATCATATACGATTAAAACGTGTTTACCGTTATACATAAACTCTTCACCCATTGCTACACCTGCATATGGAGCTAGGTATAGAAGTGGTGCTGGTTGAGATGCAGATGCTGTTACAACGATTGTATAATCTAATGCACCATTTTTACGTAATGTTTCTACAGCGTTACGTACTGTTGATTCCTTTTGTCCGATTGCAACATAAATACAAACCATATCTTGGTCTGCTTGGTTAAGAATCGTATCGATCGCTACAGATGTTTTACCTGTCTGACGGTCACCGATGATTAACTCACGTTGTCCACGACCAATCGGCACTAACGCATCAATAGCCTTAATTCCTGTCTGTAGTGGCTCACTTACCGATTTACGATCCATTACACCAGGAGCTAAATATTCAATTGGACGAGTCTTCGTAGTGTTGATTGCACCCAGTCCATCAACTGGTTGACCAAGAGGGTTTACTACGCGTCCAATCAGCGCATCTCCTACTGGAACCTCCATGATTCTTCCCGTACGGCGAACTTCATCACCTTCACGAATATCTGTATAAGGACCAAGGATAATGATACCTACATTGCTTTCTTCTAGGTTTTGAGCTAAGCCCATTACCCCATTAGAAAATTCAACAAGCTCTCCAGCCATACAATTATCCAGGCCATGTACACGAGCAATACCATCACCAATATTAATTACTGTACCAACTTCACTTACTTGAACTTCTGATTGGTAACTTTCAATTTGCTTTTTTATAAGAGCACTGATTTCTTCCGCTTTGATGCTCATGCGTTTCACCCCTATCTAAAGAATTACTATCCTAATAATTGTCGTTGTAGACGGTTCAGCTTCCCTTGAAGACTACCATCATATATTTGATTACCGATTCTTACCTTAATTCCGCCTAATAGGTTAGAATCAATGATATTTTCAATATTTAGCGATATTTTCCCAACTTTTGCAGCGAATGTAGCTGAAATAGCTCTTTTCTCATCGTCTGTTAACGGTTTGATGGAATATACTTTTGCATCTGCAATCCCTTTTGCTTCATTAACTAGTGCAATAAATTGATCACATATACTAGTAATCATCTCTTCTCGATGACGATCAATCAATAGCATTAAAAGGTTTTGAATATACTCACTCGCAGAGGCAAATGCCACTTTCACCATTTCATTTTTCTTTTCTAATGCAATATTAGGAGATTGTAGAAATGTATGAATATCAGGCGAAGAAGTGACTAATGTCCTTACTACTCGTACTTCTTCATCTAGTTGATCAATCTGTCCGTTTTCTTTGGCGATTTGGAAAAGGGCTAAAGCATAACGCTTTGCAACACCTGTATCCATCATCGTTTCTCGCCTACCTCTTGAATGTAATCATGAATTAACTTTTCTTGATCCTGCTCATTTAATTCTTTTTCGATCACTTTAGAAGCGATTAAAACAGAAAGAGAAGTGACTTGATCGCGAATTGTTGCAACAGCTTTTTCTTTTTGCTGTTCAATTTCTACTAAAGCAGAGTTTTTGATTCGCTCTGCATCTTTTCTGGCATCGTCAATGATAGTTTCTCTTTGAGCATCTGCTTGTTGTTTTGCTCTATCAATTAACTCTTGTGCGTCATTGCGCGCTTCTTTTAATAATACTCTTTGCTCTTCTAATAGTTTGGCAGCTTCTTGTCTGCTTTTCTCTGCATTATCTATTTCATTTGCAACAAATTCCTCACGATCCTTCATCATTTTCATTAAAGGACCCCATGCAAACTTTTTGATTGCCCACAGTAATAATAAGAAAGATAGTAATTGAACGATTACATCACCGCCCGCAAAATTCATTACGGCACCTAATACTAATCCATTTGTGAACACGCTTGATTCACTCCTTTCAGATAGTGTTTGTATCACATACTGGAAACCTTTATTCGCTTATGGAAAAAAGGTGAATATGCTTATTTATAAATTAATAGGAACAATTTTTAAGCTATCATAATACGCTTTTTTGCGTGTTTTTTATGTGAATTGTTGATTTTAAATAAAGGAATGGCGAAGGTTCTTATCGAATGATCTTCGCCATAACTGGAATAAATATATTCGTATTCTATTAAAGAACCATAAACGCGATAACAACCGCCATGATAGGAATCGCCTCTACGAATGCAACCCCGATGAACATTGTTGATTGAAGCATACCTCTTGCTTCTGGCTGACGAGCAATCCCTTCTACTGTACGAGAAACGATTAATCCGTTACCTAAACCTGCACCTAGTGCTGCTAAACCAATTGCAATTGCTGCTGCTAATGAACCCATTATTAAAATCCTCCCTAAATTGTAATTATTATAAAGTTTGTCCATATTCTGAACTGGGTATATATATTAATGGTCTTGACTTACTTTATGAGCCATATAAACCATTGTTAATAAAGTGAAAATAAATGCTTGGATACTTCCGATAAAAATGGAGAATCCCTGCCATACCATTGTTAATGGGAAGGCCGCTACTGTTCCAATATAATTGGCTTTCGCTAAACCATTTACTAGTAAGTTTAGTAGTACCTCACCTGCATAAATGTTTCCGTATAAACGAAGACCCAGTGTGAGTGTGTTAGAAAATTCCTCAACTATTTTCAATGGTAATAAAAATCCTACTGGTTGGACAAACTCTTTAAAGTATCCTTTTGTACCACGCATTTTGACACCGTAGTAATGAGTTAAACCCACAACCATAATTGCTAGTGTTAATGTGACACCTGGATCTGCAGTTGGCGATTTCCACCAAAGCTCATGATGCACTGTAATAGCAAAAGGTAAACCTAACATATTGGAAATAAAGATATACATTAGAAGCGTGATTCCTAAAACATGAAACCTTCCTCCGTCTTTCCAATCCATGTTATTTTTAATAATATTACGGACAAAGTCCATAATCCACTCCATCAAATTTTGTCTGCCTGTCGGCTTCATTTGAAGATTCCGAGTGAGAAAAAATGCGATTAAAAATACAATTATACTTGATACAACAATCATTAAAACATTAGATAGGTTAAAAGTTAATCCTAAAAACACTTTGGTAGGTGCTTCATGATGCAATATTACTCACCTCTTTTCTCACCATTCTTATGTAAAATAAAATAACGCACTAAATAATCTGCCATAATGACAATATAAGCTGTCATCAATCCAATTACAACACTTATTAAGTGAACTTTTTGTGGATATTCTACGGCAATTAAGCAAACTATTACTGCTGTAGCCATTCGGGAAATGGTTCCTAAGCCATAAACCTTCCCTTCCTCTTCAATGGCTTTATCAAAGACCTTTGCTCTTCTAACCAGTAAGGTGAGATTGAATACACTGGCACTTGTCCCGACAAATAGACCAAGAAAAACAGATTGATAGGGGGTGAACGCCCAAGCAAATGCACAAAATGATAAAAAGAAATAAAGGTATTTCTTAACCCTCATATAAATCTCAAACAATTGTTCCAATTCTCTATCCTCCTTATTTTCAGGGCATCACTCTAAACCCGCGAAAATAAAGCGAAGCAGAGAAAAAGCACATTCCTTTTGTATCATTCGGGCATTATACCATATGTTTATCCTTCCTTTTCATCCGATAAACGAAGCGATTATATCGCTTGCCCCTTAACTCTATTAACACTATACTAGTGTTAAAATCTTGATACTCCGCGGGTGAAAACCTATTCATACCCCTTGTAAGCATACAATAGGGTATTGTCAATGTCAATGCATTTAAATACAAAAAAAAAATTCATTGCTCACCATTTAACAATCTCTTTGTTATAGCTTATTTTATTTTTAGAATTTTTTCAAGCATGTCCTCTTTCCCAGTTTTTTTGGCGAATATTTTCATTCGATATGTCCCTGCCTCCTCTACTTTCGTTAAGGCAAATTCACCTTTTAATCGACCTCTTTTCACTTCTTTTTTCCAATCTAGAAACCGGACAAATTGTAATGTATCTTCTCTAAAAAGTGCAATTCCAAATTCCTCGGCGCCAGTTGGCAGATAGGTCTCATACTCATAACAACTTTCTCCATTCTTCTTATGAAAATCAAACCCCATAATTCTTGGATAATCTGGTTCTTCCAATACATATAAATAGGGTAATTCAATTAATTTTCCGCCTGCTCTCACTTTAATTATACCATCTTGCAGTTTCTTATTGAAAAGGTTATCATCAATATTCATTATTATTGGAACATTTTTCTCTTCTCTTGGTTTTAGTGTAAAAGAAAGGGGAAGTTTCCAACTAATCCCGCGCTTTCCTTTAGGAAAATCAAAGGAAATTTTTTCTCTTCTTTTCCCCACATTTTTAATGGTGATATACGCTTTATATTGATTCTTTTCTTTTACTAATTTATATTTTCCGAAACGAATACTTCCTGGCATGATTAAAACATTGGCATTTATGGCTTGGTCAACTTGAATTCGACCCGCCCCTTGCTCGTATACTTTATATGTCACATTTTGTCTATTTTTGACTGACTTTGCGGTATTCATTAAAGCCGCTTTTACTTCTTCTGGTCCCCAGTCAGGATGCACTTCCAACAATAACGCACACGCTCCAGCAACAAAAGGAGCTGCCATACTTGTTCCCTGTAAAGCCATATATCCATCAGGGACTGTGCTATTTATCACAACTCCAGGCGCGAGAACATCTGGTTTAATTTCCCATGTACTTGTAACAGGTCCCCGCGAGCTAAAATCTGCCAGTATATCCTTTTCCCACTTCTTTTCGATGGTTACATATATTTTCTTTTTTTGAATAGTCTTCTTTATAAATTCTCCTTCCTCCTTTGTAATTCCTGCTACTGGTAAAGGTACTTCTTTTTCTAGCATTCCTTGAAATGCTCCGGGCAAGTTATTAAATATTAATACGCCCACCGCCCCAGCCTCATAGGCATTCTGCACTTTTTCTGTAAATGTCAATTCTCCTCTTTCTATTAATACTAACTTTCCTTTTACGTTCGTCAGTTGCTGCTTCTTTCCTATCCCACCGCTTGCTAATGGAATAGATGCCATCCCCGTCCATTCCTTACTGTTCTCCATATTTGTTAAGGCAATTTTCTTATCATCTATGGTAAAAAAAGGAGTATGGATATTGGGCGTGGTAGCGCCTACTGAAATAGCCTTAGCTGCGGTTCCTGGAGAACCAACTGTCCATTCAGCCGGACCAGCGTTTCCAGCTGCTGCAACTGCAATTATCCCCTTCTTAACGACTTCGTTTAAAGCAAGACTAATTGGCAAATCAGGGCCGTTCACATCACTTCCTAATGATAAATTGATAATATCCACTTTATCTCTGACAGCTCTATCGATTGCTGCTAATATTTGTTCTGTTGTTCCAGAACCACCTGGACCTAATGCTCTATAGGCATAAATTGTTGCGTTCGGAGCAACTCCTTTGATTTTTCCGTTTGCAGAAATAATTCCAGCAACATGAGTTCCATGAAAAGTATCTTTATTCCCTAACCCTTTTGTTTCCATCGGGTCCTTGTCTTTATCCACGAAATCATAGCCACCCCGATAATTTTTGGCTAAATCAGGATGTTGATAATCTATCCCTGTATCGATGACCCCTATTTTTATTCCTTTGCCACTAATATGTTCTAATGACTTGCCTAAGTAATTCCTAATTTCATCTGCTCCAATTATTTCAACCGGGTCTTCTGTTTCTGCCATATAAGTCTGAACCTTTGAGACTTGATTCACGCTTTCGCTTTGTTTTAATTTTTCAAGTTCATATACCGGTCCTTCGACAGAAAAACCACTAAATACTTCTGTAAAAATATATCTTCTTTTCAAATCTGGATATCGACTAAGAAGCCGATCGATTTCTTGTTCGGCATAATTCTTCTTTGTATGCACAATAGCAATTTGAACTTCATTGAAATTTTGCGAGGGAAGATTTGGAGTTTTTAAAGATGCTGCCATTGTTAAATGTGATAGTAATAGTGGTATAAAGAGGAGAATTCTGAGTGTTTTTTGTAGCATTATTACCGCCCCCTGCAAATCTTTATGCTTTTTATTTTGACCGCAAGTTGTGTTTTTATGTATTGCCAAAAATACACATTACAATCCGAATGTGACTTTTCTCACAAATATTTATTTCATTATTGTTAAAAGCAAAAAACTCTCTCTAATTTAATAAGGTTATAAAGAAGCAATGCGATTTGCAGTTCTGTTAGCACAAAGGAAGCAGGAAAAGCTTATAATGAAATGATATAAAGTTTCTTTTCCCTAGGAGATGAGCGGAATAAAAAAAGGCCCAGAGTTAAGCTGCTTTGGGCCTTTTTGGAACGATATTATTTTGTACCAAACAATCGGTCTCCAGCGTCTCCTAGACCTGGGATAATATAACCTTTTTCATTTAGTTTCTCATCTAATGCCGCAATGTAGATATCTACATCTGGGTGTGCCTCTTTTAACGCCTCCACCCCTTCAGGAGCTGCGATCAAGCACATAAATTTAATATTTTTTCCGCCTCGATTTTTTAAAGAGTGAATTGCTTCAATTGCAGAACCACCAGTAGCAAGCATTGGGTCTACAACAATAAAATCTCTTTCTTCGACATCAGAAGGTAACTTAACATAGTATTCCACTGGCTTTAATGTTTTAGGATCACGATATAATCCAATATGTCCAACTTTCGCAGCAGGAATTAATTTTAGAACCCCGTCCACCATTCCAATACCAGCACGCAGGATAGGAACGATACCAATTTTTTTACCTGAAAGAACTTTTGATTTTGTTCTTGCGACCGGTGTATCAATTTCAATTTCTTCTAATGGCATATCACGAGTAATTTCAAAAGCCATTAAAGTAGCAACTTCGTCTACTAACTCCCTAAATTCCTTCGTACCTGTTTGTTTTTCTCTGATGTATGTAAGTTTATGCTGAATTAATGGGTGATCAAATACATATACTTTTGCCACAACTATTCACTCCGTTCCTTCATTAGTATAAATATCCTCTTTTTTCGACAGGATACTTCGTTAACACACTTCTATTTATTCTACAGAAAAAGTATTACTGAATCAACTGAAATTCTTTTCTAAATTTGAATTTTCTCTGATAGTTTTTCCGAAAACCTAGAAAAAAATCGTTTTAAAAAAAGAGAACAATTGATAAGCCGCTATACGCCTTATCAACTGTTCTCTTCCTCTTATAGTTCCTTGTACAATTCAAATTTACTCGTTAATGCTGTTACTCTTTTAGCAGCTTCCGCTAACTTCTCAGCGTCTTCATGGTTTTTAAGTGTAAAACCAATAATAGAAGCTATTTCATCCATCTCCTCTAAACCAAATCCACGAGATGTTACCGCTGCTGTACCAATGCGGATTCCACTTGTCACAAAAGGACTTGCTGGATCATAAGGAATAGTGTTTTTATTTACAGTAATCCCCACTTCATCTAATACATGCTCTGCTGTCTTTCCAGATAAACCCAATGATTGGAGGTCAACTAATAATAAATGATTATCCGTGCCGTTCGATACTAAGTTTAATCCTTCTTTTTGCAGACCACTTGCTAATCTCTTTGCATTTGCAATAATATTCACTGCATAATCTTTAAAATCAGCTTGCAGTGCTTCCCCGAATGCAACAGCCTTTGCTGCAATTACATGCATCAGCGGACCACCTTGAATTCCCGGGAAAATAGATTTATCAATTTTCTTGGCAAATTCCTCTTTACATAGAATCATTCCTCCACGAGGTCCACGTAACGTTTTATGCGTTGTAGTAGTAACAAAATCAGCATATGGAACTGGATTTTGATGTAAGCCCGCAGCAACTAAACCAGCTATATGAGCCATATCGACCATTAAGTATGCTCCAACTTCATCAGCAATTTCACGGAATTTCGCAAAATCAATTTCACGTGGATACGCACTTGCTCCAGCTACGATTAACTTTGGCTTATGAGCCAACGCTTTTTCACGAACATCTTCGTAATTAATATAATGTGTTTCTTTATCCACACCATACTCCACAAAATTATATTGAACACCACTAAAGTTAACTGGACTACCATGTGTTAAATGCCCACCGTGAGACAAATTCATTCCTAACACGGTATCTCCATGCTCTAAAATGGTAAAATAAACAGCCATATTTGCTTGCGCACCTGAATGCGGCTGTACGTTTACATGTTCTGCACCGAAGATTTCCTTCGCACGATCACGCGCAATATCTTCTACAATATCTACATATTCACATCCACCGTAATAACGTTTAGCAGGATAACCTTCTGCATATTTATTAGTTAATACAGATCCTTGTGCTTCCATTACCGCTTCACTAACAAAGTTTTCTGATGCAATCAATTCAATCTTCGCTCTTTGGCGTCCTAATTCTTGTTGTATTGCTTTAAAAACCAGTTCATCTTGCTCCGCTAAATGCTTCATATGTATTTCCTCCCGACTATTCTCTCTTTTCCACCGTAAATCTGCCTCTATTCTATCATGTATATATTTTAAAAAGAAAGAGCTAATTTACGAATTATCAAATGATTTATACAATTTTCGTTCGGTTTTTCCAAAGTATTTTCGTTATTTTTTTAGAAAGATACAAAAATATTTATTTTTCTACTATTTCAATAAAATGAACCTGTGATAAAAAATAATTTTTTCATTATTATTGGGTGGTTTTCTTAGCAAAGAATTATTATTTAACGATAGTACTCATGGGAATGGGATAGGAGAGTGGAAGTGTCTAGTCTCTAATATCTTTTTTCTCTTACTCTACTTAACTTCGACCTTCCTCCTTCTCAATACACCTTAGCTTCTCTTCCTTCAGCGCCAGTCCATAAAAACAAGAAACCAACAAAACCCCTCAAAAACATGCAGGAATTTCATTGGTTATTCATTAACAAGAAAGATTTTCTTTTGTGTTCTCATATACAGCTCTTGGACCACCAATTAATTTAGGACGGGATTTTGCTAGTGTGACATGAGCATTTCCTAGTTCCTTCAGTGAGGTTCTGATTGGTACAGCAACATGCTTTAAGTGCATGCCAATAAAGGTGTCGCCAATATCGATTCCACCATCTGCCTGAATAAACTCTACGACCACTGGATCTTCCATCTGCTGATAGGCAAAAGTGGCCATCGCTCCACCCGCATGACGCACCGGTACAACAGAAACTTCCGGTAAGTTCCTTGCTAACATCACTTTTCTTTCGACTACTAAAGCCCGATTTAAATGTTCACAGCATTGAAAAGCAAGCGAAATTCCTGCTTGCTGCTGATATTTTTGGCATTCTTCAAAAATTAAGGAAGCGACATCTACCGTTCCCGCGGTACCAATCTTTTGACCGATGACTTCACTTGTACTGCAGCCAATCACAAATAATTGCTGTTGTTTCAGCTGTACCTGTTCTTGATATTCCGTTAGAATTGTTCGTAGCTGCTCCTTTAGCTTAAGTGTTTCCTCATTCATTTAAAACACCCCTCTTCAAGTTACCTACATTTCTTATACTATAACCATCATGGCACAAAGATATAGGGAGTACAAGTAAACTATCTATTCTTTAATGTGAAAGCGACAAATGGTTTGCTGCAGTTCTTCTGCATGCGCTTGTAATTCCAATGCCAATCCATCCACCTTGCGTATAAGTGCCGTTTGATTATCCGCAATATTCGTTACCTGTTGTGCTCCTGCAGCCGTTTCTTCCGCAATTGCTGCAACTTCTTGTGATTGCTGGGTTGTTTCATAAATTTGTTGTTTTTGCTTATGAATCAATTCGGTTATATCAGCTGTTGCATCTACCATTTTATTTGTAGTTTCATTCATTTCATTAAAAATTAAATTCGTTTTCTTCCCTGTTTCCGCTTTTTCTTGAGCATTCTCGACTTGGTTTGTAATTTGTTCAACGACATTTCTAACTTCTGTCTGCATATTGCGGATAATCTCCGCAATTCCTTCTACCGCTTTGCCACTCTCATCAGCAAGTCTTCTTACTTCTTCGGCTACCACACTAAAGCCAGCACCATGTTCTCCAGCTCGCGCCGCTTCTATAGATGCATTTAATGCTAATAAATTTGTCTGTGAGGCAATTTCTCCAACAAGCTTTAACACTTCTTCAATTTCTTTAGAATGAATCTCTAAATTTTGTACAGACTTTAGGGAATGCGTATTCTCTACTGCCAATTCCATCATTCCATCCACTAAGGAATGAACTACTTTATTTGTCTCTACTAACTTTTCAGACATTTGTTCGGAAATAGCTTTGGACATATTCGCTTTTTCTTCCACGACAAGAGCGATATTCATTGATTCTTCTACAGACTCTGCTGAGGCTTGGACACTTTGTGCAGACATTTCAGCACCCCCAGCAATTTCACCAACCGAATTAGAAATTGCTAATGTTTGCTCTAGCGCGTTATCCGATTCAGCAGAGATCCGTTTTACTGTTTCGTTTGTTTTGTTAAAATTATTTTCAATACTTTGAACCATGTCGCGTAAATTAAACAGCATATGATTAAAAGCTAAGCCTAAGGATTTGATTTCATCATCTGATTTGGACACTTCTGCATCCCTGCTTATATCTCCGTGTGCGGCTTTTAATGCACTTTGTTCCAATCGCTTTAACGGTTTAATAATAAGCCCTGCCGCCAAAAAGCCTAAAAAACCAGACCAAAATACGCCTAATGCTAAGGTGACAATATTAAAAATAACGGAACTAATGGCGATTTTGCTTTCAATGGCTGGATAGAGAATATACATAAAAAAAGCACTCGTTGAATACGTAATAATTGCAAGAATTGTAATAAATAGCGCCAATTTCTTTCGTAAACTAAACTTATACTGCACCTTCGTCCCCACTCTTTTTCCCCCTTGTGAATAAGAAGCACCTTACCATTCACTTTTTGTTATTTTTTCCATTATTTTATCTATCAATATTTCCAATTCTTCATATGTGTCTCGATAAATTGAAACTGGTCCTCCAAAAGGATCACTCACATCCCCATCTGGGTCATCCTCTGCATATTCTTTTATCGTAAACGTTTTCTCAATGGAGGATGGATATGCTGATACAAGCATATTTTTATGCCCTTTTGTCATTGTGAATATATAATTTGCCCAGTCTATTAACTCTTTTGTGACCATTGTGGAAGAATGGTTATGCTGGATTCCCTTTTCAGAAAGAATCTCCTGTGCCTGCAAAGATGCAGCACTACCATCTACCGCATAGACTCCAGCGGATTTGACTTCGACTTCAGAAGCAAATTTATGCTTTAAAATAGCCTCTGCCATTGGACTTCTGCACGTGTTACCTGTACAAACAAACAATATGCGAATCATCATTATCCTCCTTTATATGGTTCTATTATAGACCATTTTACCTAATAATTCTATTTTATCTACAAAGAAGATAGTGCAAATACTCGTTTATTATCGGTTAAAGCTAGGACATTTTCAGCATTTACTAATTGGAGTATGTTACATTACCTTCAAATTATCTTTTCACTCTATCATTTTCTAAACAAGGAAATGAGAAATGGCTTTCACCCAATGATGAAAGCCACTTCTCCGTATCTAATACTACTATAAACTAATAAGCAGCTTGATTCCAAAAATAAGAAGGATTCCTCCCCCAAGCATTTCTCCATAAGAGCCTAACCAGCCCTGTACTTTTCTTCCAATTAGTAGGCCTAACCACGTCAGTACCATCGCACTAATTCCAAAGCAAAGCAGAACTACTACTGTTCTTGCCTGGTATATTCCTAGACTTAAGCCAACGGAGAAGCTGTCCAAACTTACACTAACCGCAAATAGAAGCAAGCCGAAACCAACCGGCGTAATTCGACTTGTCTCCACTTCTTTAAACCCAGTCCAAATCATTTGAATTCCTAATAAAACTAGAAGTGCTCCACCTATATATCCGGCTATTTCACTGAAATTTTCCGAAAGAAACTTCCCTGTAATCATCCCCAGTAAAGGCATTATTACATGAAAGATTCCAATTATAAAGCCGATTTTTGCGATTTGCTTTAATCTTAGTTGAAACATCCCCATTCCTAGCCCAACCGAAAATGCATCCATTCCTAAAGCAAATGCCATTAAAATAAGTGTAAAAAGTTCTCCCACAACTGCAGACATTCTTTGGCCCCCTTGGACTTGCTCATTAGAGATTATGCACGTCCAAGTTCTTTTAGAATTAAATATCCGCAAATATTTTTAAGAGATGACTTCTCATTAAACACTATTTTATTACTTGGTGAGAAGCAGCTTTCATCAATCTGTTCATAACAGCTTGTCCAACGCCCTCTGTCGGAAACATCTCTCCGAAGATAATATCGACTTGCTGATGATCAAAGCTTCGCAAACCATCATATAGCTCAGCAGCTACCGTAGATAGATCCAGCCGTTTACCACAAGCATAAACAAAATCAGCTCGATAGAATGCTTTATTTTCCTTTGTAGTTAAAACACCAACTCTATGTCCCTTTTGTTTTTCTTCTTCTATTAGTAATTGAATTTTCTCCTTAGAACCGTCCACTAAAAACAATGGAGCATTTGGAGCGTAATGAGTGTATTTCATCCCAGGTGACTTTGGTTTTATTTCCGTATCAGTCAGCGCCTGATCAACTTTCACTTCACCGACAACACTTTCTAGTTGTTCTTTCGTAATGCCTCCTGGGCGGAGAACCATTACTTTCTCATCCGTACAATCAACAACAGTAGACTCAACACCTACTCCTGTGGAACCACCATCCACTATTCCGGCAATATATGTATCTAAATCTTCTTTCACATGAATCGCTTTCGTGGGACTCGGTTTCCCGGAACGGTTAGCACTTGGAGCTGCGATTGGCAGGGATGATTGTTCAATAATCTGTAATGCGACAGGGTGATTAGGCATTCGAATTCCCACTGTAGAAAGACCAGCAGTCGCTAACTCCGATAACACCCCATTTTTCTTTTCAAAAATAATCGTAAGTGGTCCCGGCCAAAAAGCATCCATTAATTTCTCTGCTGTTGCCGGTACTTTTTCTACTAACTCATCTAATTGCTCTCGTTTTGCAATATGTATGATAAGCGGATTGTCAGACGGTCTTCCTTTAGCCGCAAATATTTTTGAAATGGCGGAATCTTCTTTTGCATTTCCACCAAGGCCATAAACCGTTTCTGTCGGAAACGCAACGACCTCATTTTTTCTTAAAAGATCAGCAGCTTGTTGTATTTGTGAATAACTTTCCTCTTTATCCACATTTTTATCCACTGACCAATAATTTGTCTTCATTAAAATCCACCTTTTTCCATTTTGATATCAATTACGCTAAATCGCTTCTTATTCCTCATTTTTCGACAATACCACCATTTGTGGAAAAGGACAAGTTTCTCCTTAAATTGGGATAAAAATCTGACTTGTCCCCAAATTGTGAATAAACACCCCTGAAAAGTGGATAACTTTTGCTATTTATCCACAATATTCATCGGAATATACATAAAATGCGACTTATCAACAGTGAAAACGCTTTTTACAGTATTCGACTCTTTCAATGCTGCTGGAATGTTTTCTTCTTCTATCGCTTGAAACCCTAATAAATGAAATAATTGCATGGAATGCGGATTATGAACCTTACAATAGATGGCATCTAGGTCTTTATCCTTCGCTAATTTTAACGCTTGGTGTATTAAAAACAATATATCTTCCACCGTTCCTTTAGAAAGAACCATCGAACGAAGCAATCCTATTTTCCCAAAAGGTTCTATTCCAATGGTGCCTATCAGAGTTTGATCAGTTTCCGCTTCCATAAGCAAAAAGCAGTCCAGCCATTCTTGCAATCTTTCTACTGTCACTTCTGCTTTTGTTAAAAAAGCAGCAATCCTTTCTAAATCCCCTATTTCTGCTTGTCGAATGATATGCATCTTTCTAATCCCCCCACCATCTAGTATTTAATCTATTACTATGAAATGATGGAGGAAAAAATGCGAGATTTCTTATTTAAGGCCAAATTCTTTTATTTTGTTATATAAAGTTCCTCTTGATATTCCTAGCAATGTTGCTGCAGCACTCTTATTTCCATAGGTTTTTTTGAGCGCTTCTTTTATTCGTTCCATTTCGTTATCTTCCCTATTCCCTTTTTCACCCCGAATAGAAACCTTATACTTCTCTACAATTTCTGCCGGGATATATTCAAGAGTTAATTCCCTATTTCCCTCACATACTAATAGACTATGTTCTATTACATTCTTCAACTCTTTTATATTACCTGGCCAATCGTATGAACATACAATATGCATTGCTTGTTCATTTATTTTTGTTACGTTTTTCTGATATTTTTCATTGTACATTTTTAGAAAACTATTAACTAAACGCGGTATATCTTCTTTTCGTTTGCGGAGTGGAGGAATTTCAATATGAATAACGCTAATTTGGTAATAAAGCCTTTCATTAAATTCCCCTTTTCTTACTAACTCTCCTAAAGGCTGGGTAGATGACAAAATAAGTCTTGTTGCTGGCTTTTTCTGCTGTTCTCCGCCCACCCTAGTAAAGGATCGCTCTGTCATATAGTGCAAAAGTTTTTCCTGAACAGTTAAAGGCATTTTATCCACTTCTTCGATAAATAGTGTCCCTGACTCAGCCTGCTCTATCTTTCCTTCTATTTCTACTGGATCTCCCGCATTAAAAGTCATTTTCTGATATCCAAACAGTTCCATCTCCATTAAATCTTTTGGAACAGTGGAACAATTTAACGATAAAAACGGATTCTTTCTTTTCGATCCCCCATAATGAATCGCTTGTGCAAGCTGTTCTTTTCCTGTACCTGTTTCTCCAGATATAAGAACCGGTATTTCCGCCGAGGCTACCTTTTGTGCCATTTCAACCGCTCTTTTCACTTCTTTGCTGCTTGATAAAATAGAGGAAAAAGGCTCATCCTTTTGCACATATATAGAGGTAGTCGAATCTAATTCTTGATTTAGGTGTATTAGCTTCGTAATATCATGTTCTGTTGAAATGCCACCAATTATTTTATTATCTACAAGAACTGGTGAAGCATTAATTAACACATGTGTATGTTCATTTGGGCGGTGATACGTACCTCTAATCGGATTTCCTTCCTTTAGGATACGATGTAATTGAATCGAGTCTGTTTCAAAATGCTCGCCGATTTTTTTACCGATAATTGCTTCTTTTGTAATTTGATAGGTATCTTCTGCTACACTATTCCAGTAAAAAACGGTTCCGTGACTATCTACTGCTGTTACGGCATCATTCATAGTCTCAGCAAGTGTTTCAAAATAAGTAGCGATATATTTATTTTCCTTTTGTAAAGCTTGGATTCTTGCTGCCGCAGTCACAATCCCTTGAAATTCATTTTGTTTCTTTATAATGACTGGTCTTAACCAACTTAGATTGTCCTTTTTTATATCCTGTATAGTAATTACCTCTGAAGGTAATATATTACTTACTTGCAGCCAGTCTTTTATTGTTTGACTATTCCTTACAGCTGCTAATAGGTACTGCTCAGCATTTCCAATCGTAAATAACTGCTCACTTTCAATAATAGCGTAGGAATAATCTGCTAACACCTCTGTTAGCGTACTAATTTTTTCGTCGTCTGAGAGGATGGTAAATGAAGTTTCAATCTTCATTTGCGAATCTGTAAACATATCTTTATCCTTTCTTTCCTTATTATTGTTAATTTATCACTAAATAACCGTTTTTTCCAATAAGGGAAAATGGATGCAATTTATTCTATAGAAAAAAGCTGGCTCTAAAAGGAATCCACTCGAATGATTAAAATGCAGAAGTTACTACTTCTTTCTAGTAATATTCTTGTGTTCCTAATAGAGTCAGCTTGATTAAGTTGGTTTATTTTTGACTATGGATTTACTCTGCCTGCCATCATTTCCCCAAAAGACAGCTAGCAATTACACTGATTACAGTACTTTTTTCGTGCTTAGTTTAGCTTGTGTGAAAAGTAACAGATAGTCGAATCCTCCTGCTTTGGAGTCCGTTCCAGACATGTTAAAGCCTCCGAATGGGTGCACTCCTACTAATGCACCTGTACATTTCTTATTAATATATAAATTGCCGCAATGCTGATTTTCTAATGCATACTCGATTCGATCTTCTTGAGTAGAAAAAAAGGAGCCGGTCAAGCCATATTCGGTATCGTTATATACTTCAATACCTGTTTTCCAATCAGGCACCTTACAGATTGCGAGAACTGGACCAAAAATTTCCTCTTTCATAATGCGAGCATCTGCGGGAACATCTATAAAAATGGTTGGTTCAATATAGTAGCCATTTCCTTCTACACGAGACCCACCTATTGCGAGGTTCCCTTCGTTTTTGCCAATTTCAATATAGCCTAGTATTTTGTTTAATGCTTTTTCATCAATCACTGGCCCTACTGCTGCATTCGTCTCTGGTAGGCCAATAGCTAAATTTTTTGTTCGTGCTACTACCTTTTCTACTACTTTATCATACACAGATTCCACAATAATTGCTCTAGATCCAGCAGAACATTTTTGACCTTGAAAACCAAACGCCGCTGCCACAATCGCTTCTGCTGCTGCATCAAGATCTGCTGTTTCATCGACTACAATGCCATCTTTCCCACCCATTTCGGCTACAATTCGCTTTAACCATATTTGGCCAGGCTGTACAACAGATGCACGCTCATAGATACGGCAGCCTACAGCACGAGATCCAGTGAAGGAAATGAATCTTGTTTTAGGATGCTCCACTAAATATTCTCCTACTTCCAAACTATCGCCAGGAAGATAATTAATAACACCCGACGGCAAACCCACTTCTTCCATTAATTCTACAAACTTAGCAGCAATAACTGGTGTATTATCGGACGGCTTTAAGATAACGGTATTCCCCGATACGACTCCAGCAACTGTTGTCCCTGCCATAATAGCAAGCGGGAAGTTAAATGGAGAAATAACAACCCCTACCCCAAGCGGAATATAGGTAATCTTATTATCTACTTCACCAGCTGTCGGGTATAGCGGTTGGTGGATCGATGTCTCACTTAAACGAATCATTTCTCTCCCGTAAAACTCAAGGAAGTCAATTGCTTCCGCAGTATCTGCGTCTGCTTCTACCCAGTTCTTCCCTGACTCTAAGATTAAGTATGCGGAAAACTCATGTTTTCTTTCCCTCATTAATTGTGCAGCTTTAAACAAATATTCAGCACGCTCAGCTGGTTTTACTTTCTTCCATGTCTCAAACGATTGCAAGGCTTCCTGCATGGCCTTTTCTGCATACTCTTTATTCCCTTTACTTACTTCTCCGATGACTTCATCTACATTCGCCGGATTAATCGATACCGTTTTTTCTTTTGTCATAATTTTGGCTTTGCCAATTACAAGGGGGAAGGTTTTTCCTAATTCCTCTTTTACTTTTTGAATAGCGGCTTCCATTGCATGCTGGTTCTCGATTTGAGTAAAATCGGTAAACGGTTCATTTTTATACGGTGGGATACTTGTCAAATTCGTCATCTTTATTTCTCCTTTTTTGTTTATATTTTTTCATCCTAAGTCTTGCAAACTTAATATATAAAAAGGGGAGCTCGATTCTATAAGGTTACTTAAATAAGTTTTTCAAAATAAACCAAACGTTTGCTGGTCTTTCTGCCAATCTTCTCATAAAATAGCCGAACCAATCTTTTCCGTATGGCACATACACTCTTACTTTGTACCCTTCTTTCACTAGCTTATTTTGCAAATCCTCACATATTCCATACAGCATTTGAAATTCAAACTTGTCTTTATCAATCCCATGATTTGCAGCAAGCTCTTTAGTGAATTGGATTATTTTTTCATCATGGCTGGCAACAGCTGTGTAGTTTCCATTCAGCATATGCATTTCAATAATTTTTTTATAATTTTCGTCTACGTCCTTTTTCTCTGGAAAGGCAACATCCGGTGACTCTTTATAAGCTCCCTTTACCAAACGCAGATTTGCGCTTAATTCATTCAAATGTTTCATATCTTCTTCTGTTCGATACAAATAGGCTTGAATGACCAAACCAACATTATCATATTCCTTGCGGAGCTCTTCATAAATATCAATGGTTACTTGACAATGAGCGTAGTCTTCCATATCAATGCGGACAAAGTTTCCGTATTGGCTGGCTCTAGAAACAATTTTCCGCATGTTATTCAAGCATAAATCCTTATCAATATCCAACCCCAGTGATGTCATTTTGACTGATAAATGGGAGTGAACGCTAGATGCATGAATCTCATCTAGTGTTTTTAAAGACATTCTCGTTGATTCATCTGCTTCTTCTTTCGTATAGACAAACTCTCCTAAATGATCAAGCGTAACCACTCTACCTGATTTGTTTAATTCACTGACTTTTGAAATTGCCTCTGCTATCGTTTCACCAGAAACGAATCGTTTTGCTCCAAAGCGTAAACCATATTTGCGAGCTAATTTATTGGCGGACTTATTCTTAGCTAATGACTGAAACATATTTCTCAATGCAACTTCCATTATCAAGCTCCCCTTTTTGAACACTTTTGTTTAAAACTTTAACACTGTACATTTATGTTTAATTCTTACTTCGATTATACAATAATACCAGCTTTGAAAGCTATAATTTTCTGATTAATTTTTATTATTAAAATACTGGAAGCGCATAATTTATTTCTTTTGATAGCTGCTTAAAATTTAGAGGGAAGAGTATCCGAAGTGATTAATGATTGAGGCTGCCAATCACATAAAAAAAGATTGTCCGACTAGTACTCTCTTTAAAAGAAGGTTCTAACCCCTCTTTTAAAAGAGTACTTCACAGACAATCTCTTAACTAATTTTGTATGTTCTCTGGTTGTGTTTTCTTCTTGTCATTCTTTTTGCTAATACTCCATATTTCGGAGAGCAAAGGAAGCTTATCATAAAAATGATGCCTGTAGAAAAAGCCATCGCCCCTGAAATAGAGGTATCTAACCATACCGCCATATAATAGCCAATAAACGCCGATAGAATCCCAAACCCACTGCTTAACAGAAAAAGAAAGGATAATCGATCTGTCCATAAATAAGCTGCAGCCGCAGGAGTAATAAGCATTGCTACTACCATAATTGCGCCAACAGCATCAAAAGCTGCCACTGTTGTTAAGGAAACCAAAGACATAAATAAATAATGCATAAAGATAACTGGAATGCCAAGGCTTGCTGCAAGTGCAGGATCAAATGAAGTAATTTTCCACTCTTTATAGAATGCAATAATGACCAATAGAATTACAAATAACACGGCGCTTAATAATAATACTGCCTCTGGAACACTTCCTAGAATGGGGACTTCTACTCTTTCCCATGGGATGAAAGTAATTTCTCCCATTAAAGTATGTTTCACATCTAAATGGGCATTGCCTACTTTGGTTGCAATTAAAATGACCCCTATCGCAAATAGTGTAGTAAAGACGATTCCAATTGAAGCTTCTTGTTGAACTCCGCGTGAATGCAGCCACTGAATGAAAAACGCAGTAACAAGGCCAGCAATAACCGCGCCAATCAACATATGAATTCCTGTTAATTCTCGTGTTATTAAATAAGCACACACTATCCCCAATAACACGGTATGGCTAATAGCATCAGCCATCATAGCCATTCTTCTTAAAATCAACAAAACGCCAATTAAACCACAACTTAGTCCTACTAATGAGGCAGTCAACAATATCCAACCTGTATAGCTCATTATTGTTCTACCTCCCTCGTCATTTTTACTAACTCCATGCTCTTCCTTTGTCTTTTCTGTTGAAAATAGACAACAGCCAATCCTTTTTTACTTCCTAAAAATAAGGAGATAAAGAAAATAGCAGCTGCGGTTACTACGATAAACGGACCAGTTGGCCATCCTTTTCCAATTGTGCTTAAAAATGTTCCAATCATTCCGGAGGCTCCTCCAAACAAGGCGGAAAGAATCACCATCACTTTAAAGGATTCTGTCCAATATCTAGCACTTACACTTGGAATTATTAATAAGGCTGCCATTAATATGACGCCGACCGCTTGAATGCCAACCACAATAACTAAAACAAGAATTGCCATATAGAGTGCATTCATCCCCGTTATGGATATACCTAATCCTTTCGCAAAGCTTGGATCAAACAAAAAAATTTTCCACTCTTTAAAAAGAATTACTGTTAAGAAAAGTACAATAATAGCCACCATCATCATGGTCCAGACATCTCTTGATACCATAGATGCCGCTTGCCCAAAAATAAAGCTATCCAGTCCACTTTGATTACCGCCAGGCATTCGATTAGCAAATGACAACAGCATAATCCCTAAGCCGAAGAAAACAGATAATACAATTCCCATGGCTGCATCTTCTTTCACACGACTTGAGCTTCTGATCCACTGAATAAGAAATGCACCTAATAAAGCGGTAATCGCTGCTCCAATTATCATGACAAATAGATTTTTTTCTCCCAGTACTATAAACCCTAATACAACTCCTGGTAACGCAGCATGAGAAAGGGCATCACTCATTAAGCTTTGTCTCTTCCAATAAGCGAAGCTTCCAATAACACCTGCTGCCATTCCTAATAAGAACGTACTGAATAATACAGATTGCGCATTATAAGAAAGAAAACTAAACATTATCTCTTCTCTCCCATCCAGTGCAAGGTACCACCATATGCTTTCCTAATATTTTCTTTTGTGAAAGTCTCACTTGTAGGACCATGGGCAATGACTGTTTTATTTAACAGGAGAACATGATCAAAATATTCTTCAACTGTCTGCAAATCATGGTGGACGACCATAACAGTTTTACCGCGCTCTTTCAACATCTTTAAGGTTTCCATAATCGCCTTTTCCGTTGTTGCATCGACTCCAGCAAGCGGTTCATCTAAGAAGTAAAGATCAGCATCTTGCGCCAGCGCGCGTGCAAGAAACACACGCTGCTGCTGTCCACCTGATAACTGACTAATCTGACGATCTGCATAGTCTTCCATCTTCATTTCTTTTAAGGCTGCCATTGCCTTTTGTTTATGCTCTTTCTTCGGCCACTTGAGCCACCCTATTTGCCCATATAAACCCATTGTTACTACATCAAGAGCATTTGTTGGAAAGTCCCAGTCTACCGAACCACGCTGGGGTACATACCCAATTCTCGATTTGGCTGTTTGATAGGTTTCACCAAAAAAGTTCACCTCTCCACTAATAGCATGGTGAAGCTCTAATATTACTTTTAACAAAGTAGATTTCCCGGCCCCATTTGGTCCGACGATACTCGTCAGAGTTCCCTTCTCCACTTGAAAACTAACATCAGATAGTACTTCATTTTTACGATAAGCAGCGGACACATTTTCCACTGTAAGTACTGTCTCCATCTTTATTCCACTCCTCTGCTCAATGCTTGATAGATGGTTGAAACATTATGTTCATACATCCCGATATATGTTCCTTCATTCGATTTCGCATCGCCCATAGCATCAGAGAATAATTCTCCTCCAAGCTCTATATCAAGCCCTTGTTTTTTTGCTCCTTCCAGAACGGCATTGATGGAGGCTGGGTTAATGCTGCTTTCAACAAAAACTGCTGGAACTTGATGCTCTACTAGTAATGCAATAGTGTCCTCTATATCCGTTAACCCAATTTCAGCTTCCGTACTTAAACCTTGTAAACCAACAACCTCTATATCTAGCATTCTTCCAAAATAGCCAAATGCATCATGTGCTGTAACCAATACCCGCTTATCTTCAGGTAATGATTCCATTTGTGTTTTTGCTTCTTCTTTTAATGAATCTAATTTCGCAAAATATTCCTGTTTATTTTTTTCAAAATAGTCACTATCATCAGGTGACGCTTTCTTTAACTCGGT
The DNA here is from genome assembly GCF_038007605.1 of Niallia sp. FSL K6-0212. Classification (NCBI taxonomy): domain Bacteria; kingdom Bacillati; phylum Bacillota; class Bacilli; order Caryophanales; family Bacillaceae; genus Niallia; species Niallia sp. FSL K6-0212. Next base: position 877,378 of record NZ_JBBOXL010000001.1, read on the forward strand.
CGTTGCAGCATCAAGTGCCTCTTTCCACAAATCAACATCAAACCAAATATGGGGATCAATTGCGCCTTCCTCATCCTTCAAAAGCTTCTCTTCGGCGATACCATCCCCAATCGCAAGAACTGGTTTTGTTTTGCCGATTTCTGCAAAAACCTTTACCATGTTTGCCTCTAGATGCAGCCCGCTATAAAAGACAATATCCGCCCCATCCATTTTCTGGATATCCCCTTGTGTCGCTGTATACAAATGAGGATCCACTCCAGGTCCCATCAAGCTTTGCACTTCTACTTTATCGCCGCCAATAACCGACATAGGCTCTGCAATTTGCGCAATTGTAGTAACAATCGTAAGCTTACCATCTTCTTTTGATTCCGTTGATTCAGCTGAACATCCTGTTAGAAAAACAAACGACATTAGCAATCCTGTTATTACCAATTTCCACATTATTCCTGCCCCCTTTTCTTTATCGCAACAAACATACCCTTTGGACAATTTGTTTCCCTAAGGAAACTTTTATGTTTATATACAAAATACTTAACTATTCGAAAAATGTCAATGATTTAATCGTGATTAGGGAAAATTTTTTAAGTAACTTTGCTAACATTCAATAAAAAAAGATGCCTTTATTAACAGCATCTCTCTTAAAAACTATTTTGTTATCCAAATATCTTCTCCCATAACTCCACAAGAAAGAATTTCACTTCTACTTCTTCTTCTTTTTCTCCTTCTACAAATACAGGATCTTGTTTCTCTTCCGCTTTAGTTTGTTCTTTTTGTTCTTTCTTTTCTTTCGTTTCTTTCTTTTCTTTCTTTTCTTTCTTTTCTTCCTTTACTGCTTTATCTTCTTTTTCTTCTTTCTTCTCTTCCTCAAATCCATCACTTACCGCAACTCCGTTAGAGAAATCCAAGAAGCATAATGGCGGGAAAAGAACACACCACCAATTTGCCCCTTCACCTTCTCCTAAAGTAATTAAAATGGCATCATATTGTCCAGCTGGATATAAGAACTCACCATAAAGCTTAGTTGGAAAATCCACTTTATCAAACGTAACATTTACAGCTTGATTGGCTTTTTCTTCTTCTACTACTCTTTCCGCAATCTGTTTAATCTCTGGTAATTTTTTCTTCAATAAGTCTTTTGCCGCTTCTTTAGAAGTTAATTCGGAAACCCAGTTTGTAATTTCCTCATTTACAGCATCTCTTACTTTTCTTTTTAACTCCTGATCATTTTCCTTATCACTATTTGCTAAAATTCTTAGACGAATCGCATCATTAGGAATAATTACTTCATTATTTGCTGTCACTTCATTTTTTGGAATATATAAACTCATCATTGTAGATAAAATAAGTACAAATAAATAAATAGTTGCCATCGGTTTATTTTTCATCTTTAGCACCGCCCCTTCACTAACACAGTGTGGGCAGATTAATAGAATCTTAAACTAGTAAATTTCATTTTTTTGGAGTAATTTTTTGTAGAATGGGAATTTGTCTTCATTTATTTTGCCGTTTGCTGCTTTTTCTTGCAGTTCTCCCACCTTACACTTGCGGCTCCTCCTCTCCAACTTATAAAACGACTCTTCCCAAATAAAAAAAGCATATGCTATTACACCGTATAACCGGGTATAGCATATGCCTTTTCTCCTACTAATCAAAAGCCTACTTCGGCAAATACCATGCGATCTTTGCCATTGATATCATATTGAACTTCTACTTTTGCCTGAGGGAAAGCGGCTTCTAAAAGCTGTGCAACAGCATTGCTCTGGCCCGCACCTACTTCAAAGCCAATAATAGCTTTTTCCTTGACGACCTGAGGTAGTTCTTCACATAGCCTTTTATACAAAAGGAGCCCATCTTCTCCGGCAAACAGTGCTCTATGCGGCTCGTGCTCGGTTACCACGTCAGACATCGTCATGACATCCCCTTCTGGTATATAGGGAGGATTGGAGAGTACAACGTCAAAGCTTTTCCCTTGGGCAATAAATGGCTGCAATAAATCTCCTTGTACAAATTCTATTGGATCTGCCCCTAAATTCGCAGCATTCTGCTTTGCAACAGCTAATGAAACTTCATAAAGATCACTAGCTACTACCTGCAAGGATGGACATTCTAGCTTCATAGTCACAGCAATTGCCCCGCTTCCTGTCCCCACATCTATTAGCTTTAACGCTGCATCTTTTCCAAACAGTCTATCTATCCGTGCAAGCGCAGATTGTACAAGCTCCTCCGTTTCTGGTCGAGGAATGAGCACTTCCTTATTCACCTTAAAAGCTCTGCCATAAAAGTCTTCTTGACCAATAATATATTGGACTGGTTGTCCTTTGGCATGCAAGTAGACTAGCTTTTGGAAATCCTTGAATTGTTCATCACCTATGTCTTCACGAAATTTCATAAGCATTTCAGATCTACTCACTTGTAAAGAATGCCTTAATAATAACTCCGCTGCATATTCTTCTCTATTATGCTCCTTTAAAAAAGAAGAAGCCCATTTTAGGGCTTCAAATACCTTACACATCGGAAGCACTTTCCAAACGACTAGATTGTTCTTCAAAAATGAGGGCATCGATAATATCATCCATTTTTCCTTGAAGAATTTGGTCTAACTTTTGAATAGTTAATCCGATACGATGGTCAGTCACACGGTTTTGCGGGAAATTATACGTACGAATACGCTCAGAGCGGTCCCCTGTTCCAACCGCAGATTTACGTTGTTGATCATATTCTGCTTGTGCTTCTTGCTGGAATTTATCATAAACACGCGCACGTAATACTTTCATTGCTTTTTCTTTATTTTTTATCTGTGATTTTTCATCCTGACAGGAAACGACTGTACCTGTTGGAAGATGCGTTAAACGGACAGCAGACATCGTTGTATTAACACTTTGCCCTCCAGGACCACTAGAAGCAAATGTATCTACACGAATATCTTTTTCATGGATTTCAATCTCTACTTCTTCTGCTTCAGGCAAACAAGCAACTGTTGCAGTAGACGTATGGATACGACCACCAGATTCCGTTTCCGGCACCCGCTGTACACGGTGGGCCCCATTTTCAAACTTTAATTTGCTGTATGCCCCTTTTCCGTTAATCATAAAGATGATTTCTTTATAGCCGCCAACACCTGTTGAGCTCGCATCGATGACTTCCATCTTCCATCCTTGCGCCTCCGCAAAGCGGCTATACATACGGAAAAGATCCCCTGCAAATAATGCAGCTTCATCTCCTCCGGCAGCACCTCTTATTTCCATAATAACGTTTTTATCGTCATTAGGATCTTTAGGGATTAACAATATTTTCAAACGTGCTTCTAACTCTTCAATACGTGCTGCTGTTTCATCTAATTCCTCTTTTACCATCTCGCGCATTTCTGGATCTAGCTTTTCTTCCAGCATTGCTTTAGCTTCTACATGCTGTTCTTTTACTTCTTTATATTCACGATAAACTTCTACTGTTTCTTGAATATCCGATTGTTCCTTCGAATAGTCACGCAGTTTTTTTGTATCATTCACAATTTCAGGATCACTTAATAATTCATTAAGCTTGTCATAACGATCCTCGACAGCTTGAAGACGATCAAACACACTATTCACCTCGTTTTTATCCATAACGTATTCATTATATTATAGGCTATTTTTCTCGTCAAAACCAATTCTTATGAAAAATAGCATTTTATCGCTTCTTTTCTTTTTCAAAAAAATTATTCCACTTAAAAAATAGCGCCTTAATTAAATAAGCATAAGAATGTAGAGCCAATTTTTTCATTATCTATTATAATAGATATAACACTAAAAAGAGAGGAAATGACAAATATGTCCCTAACGAACCATTCCATTTACGAATATGTGATGGACAAGGCGCCCTCTATTACGAAAACATGGTTTGCTATTAAAGATGGAGAACCAGGGTCTATTTACTCAAAAAACACCTCCCCTGCAGTTGAAGAAATGCTTAAAAAGCAGCATGCTTTTACCATTCAGACTGTTATCAGTGCATTTCTAGAAGATGAAAGCATCTTTGCTGATAATCTAGAAGTATGGGCAAATGAAGTTGCTAAAAGCAGGGTAGAATTAGCAACGCCTGTTCATGAAGTATTAGAGGCATTAAGTATTACAAGAAAGGCAATATGGGATACAATTGAACAATTTATCCTTGAGCATAAAGAAGTTTCAACAGCCTTAGTTTTACAATGGAGCACTAAATATCACTCTACTTTTGATCAATTGACAAATCAATTTACCAGTATGTATCATACTTTTACCAAAGAAAAAATCCATTCCCAAGAGGAGCTTATCCAGCAATTAAGCGTTCCTGTTATTCCAATTACTGATTCGATTGGTGTTCTTCCTCTAATCGGTGACATTGATAGCTTACGTGCAAAACTAATATTAGAAACCGTTCCTGTACGCTGCAAAGAGGAAGGCATTGAGCATCTGTTCATTGATTTATCAGGTATTTCTTCCATTGATACAATGGTTTTGCATGAGTTAATGAAACTAACAAAAATACTTTCTTTCATTGGTATTGAGTCTACTATTTCTGGACTTAGTCCTGATACAGCACAAATGATTGCTGCCTTGGGAATTAAATTGGGGAAAGTTTCCACATTCAGTACGCTAAAACAAGCGCTATCTTTACAGGAAAAGTCTTTAGATGTCGCAGCCTCTAGCATTAGTACTATGCCTTTCGCAAAGCATAAACCATAAAAAAACTCTGCTAAATTGTTTATACTACTATCGGAAATGGATTTCCTGCATAGCAATAAATGATTTAGCAGAGTTATTAATCTTTTTTCTATTAAACTAGTAAATTCAAAATTAGAATCCTTTATTCAGAATTTCTTCTCCTACAAATTCATCACGTATCTCGCCAACAATTTCTTCTAGAATGTCCTCCATTGTAACAAGTCCTACAATTACGCCTCTTTCATTTTTCACTAAAGCCATGTGCACTCTTTCTTGCTGCATTTTAAGAAGAACATTTTTGATTGGTGACGTTTGAAAAAAAATAGGCATCTCATGAATAAATTCTTCCATTTTCGTTTCTCTTCCTGCTACCACATTTGTCAGCATTTCTTTTGTATTTACATACCCTACTAGCTTTGTTCCATCCTTTGTAACAGGGTAACGAGTATATTCATGTGTATCCAAGACAGTCAACATCTCTTCCAATGACATTTCTATTTCTACATTCACAATTTGTTCTCTTGGAATCATAATTTCTTTTAGAATTCGATTATCAAAAGCAAAAATATTCTTTAAATAGGCTAATTCTGTTTGATTGATTTCGCCACTCTCATAACTTTGAGTCACAATCAACTTTAATTCCTCTTCCGAATGGGCTATTTCATGTCCAGTCGGTTTTATACCAAACCATCCGAGGATCGCTCTAGATGAGCCATTTAGAGCATGGATAATCGGCTTTGTAACCCGCCCAAACCAATATAAGCCAGGAGCAAACATCAGCGTCATTTTTTCAGCATATTGAATAGCCAATGTCTTTGGAGCCAATTCTCCGACTACAACATGTAAAAAAGAAACAACTGACAAAGCAATTGCATAGGAGAGTACAGTTGATAAAGCATTAGGCACATCGAACCTCTCAAACAAAGGATGAAGGATTTTTTCTACTGTTGGTTCTCCTAAAGCTCCTAAAACGAATGCCGTAATGGTAATCCCAAGCTGACAGGCAGATAAATAGTAATCTAAGTCATGCGCTACTTTTTTTGCAATAATTGCCTTTTTATTTCCCTCGGCAATAAGCTGATCCAGCCGTGACATTCTTACTTTTAAAATAGCAAATTCCGCCCCAACGAAAAACGCTGTTAACATAATAAATACTGCTACTAAAAACAAATTCAATAGTATTATACTGTCCAATTATTTCCCTCTTTTAAAGGGATTCACCTCCATGAGTTATCGATAAAGCAGTTTTGACATCTAGATAGTTTTAAAAGCGTTTTGTGTAAGGCTAACCTCTTTGATCTGATAGTTATCCATATCGGTCACAGTCCATAATCGGTCCCCTTGTTCTACTTGATCCCCAATTTTTGCTGTATCTAATAGCTGATATTGTATCCAGCCTGCAATAGTATCAAGTTCTTCCCTTTCTTCAAACGGGATTCCAAAACGTTCTTCTAATTCATCTAGCAATACACGGCCATTAATGAAATATTTATCCTTCCCCGACTCTCGGATGTCCGCCACTTCATCTGCATCAAACTCATCACGGATTTCTCCAACAAGTTCCTCTAGTATATCTTCCATTGCCAGGATACCAGAAGTACCACCATACTCATCAATAACCAATAACATATGCACTCGCTCCTGCTGCATTTTTAAAAGAGCATCCTGCAATCTTGTTACTTCTAACACAACCGGAAGGTCACGAACGAACTCTTCTAATTGACGATTTCTTCCCCAAGCCATTTGTGTGAGCATTTTCTTTACATTCACTACACCAATAATATGATCTTTATCTCCATCCTCTGTTACAGGATAGCGCGTATAATTATGCTCATCCAAGACCTTTACAATCTCTTCATAGGACATATCTTTATTTAGTGTTACTAACTCTGTTCTAGGAACCATAATATCCTTCGCTACTCTTTCATCAAAGGAAAATACATTTTCCATATATTCAAGCTCTGTTTGATCAATTTCTCCACCTTGATAACTCTGTGTCATTACTATTTTCAATTCTTCTTCAGAATAGGCCTGTTCGTGCTTAACAGGTTTGATCCCCATTAAACGAAGTACTACTTGTGCAGAACCATTCAATGCCCATATAAAAGGTTTCATCACCTTACCAAACCAATATAATGGCGGCGCCAGCAATAAGGTTAATTTTTCAGCGAATTGAATAGCAAGTGTTTTCGGGGCCATTTCTCCTACCACCACATGCAAGAAAGTTACCAATGCAAAAGCAATAGCATAGGAAGCAACTGAGGCAACAGATGGAGAAGCATTCAGTAAATTAAATACTGGATACAATAGTTGCTCAATTGCCGGTTTTCCTAGGGCACCAAGACCAAGTGCGGTTACGGTAATACCTAATTGACAGGCAGAAAGATAGTAATCTAACTCACTTGCTACTTTCTTCGCCATAATGGCCTTCTTATTTCCTTCTGCTATTAACTGATCAATTCTTGACATACGAATTTTAACAACAGCAAATTCTGCACCAACAAAGAAAGCTGTTAGCGCTATTAATAGCACTAGTAAAAATAAATTGATTATCGTTATTATGTCCAATTATTTCCCTCGTTTCGAGGGATTCACCTCCAGGAATAGTTACATTAAAGACAGTAATTTCATTACGTCTAATAATTTTGTTTCAAGTGTACGATACACTTTCTTTTTCTCTTCCTGCGGCGCATCTTTCAATCGTTCTTCCAAGGAGGCCAGTTTTTTATGCAAACAGGCAATTTCGTCCTGTACCTCATCCATCATTGGTTCGATTTCTTGGTCTTCCATTGAATGAATGACTTTTCGTATTTCTTCAATCGACATACGTTGTTTTTTCAAAAGTTTTATTCGTTCCAATGTATAGAGAACATCTTCGGAATACAGGCGATAATTGGAATCAGATCGCGTCACCGGAAGCAATTTATTACTTGTATAGTAATCAATCGTTCTTGTAGATAATCCGCTTAATTTCGCCACTTGGCCAATACGCAATAACGCCTTCCCAATGAAAAAACCCCTTTCTGTTTATAAGTTAATTATATAGTAACATGAAAAACAAAATCCGTACAGTATTACGTTACGGTTTATCGTTCATGTTGATAATGAATTTTACCTAAGAATAGCAGACGAATTCCAGGATTTTATCAATTCTACGGTTTTGTACTTGTTTTCGATATTCTCTATAAACAATAAAAAAGCTCCCGTTAAGAAGGATCAACCATTCCTAACAAGAGCTTTTTCTTATAAAGCTGTTGAGGTATTATCTTTATTTGCTTTCTCTGTACTTCTAGGTACTTCATGATGATGGCGACATCTTGGTTCATAAGATTCAGAAGCACCTACTAAAATTACAGGATCTTCATAGTTAGCTGGGGCACCATTAATCAATCTTTGTGTTCTACTTGCTGGAGAACCGCAAACGGCACAAACTGCCTGAAGCTTCGTCACTAATTCTGCGATCGCCATTAATTCTGGCATTTTTCCGAATGGCTCGCCTCTAAAGTCTTGATCTAGACCAGCACAAATCACTCGATGGCCACTATTTGCCAAATGTTGAATAACTCCAATAATTTCATCATCAAAAAACTGCACTTCATCTATTGCAACTATCTCTATATCGGAAGTAACATATTCAAAAATGTCTGCTGATTTACTAATAGGAATCGCATTGGTTGCAGTTCCATTATGAGAAACGACAGATTTCTCACTATAGCGATTATCGATACTTGGTTTAAACACTATAAACTTCTGCTTAGCAAATTGCGCTCTTCTTACACGACGGATGAGTTCTTCTGATTTTCCTGAAAACATACTTCCACAAATAACTTCTACCCATCCATGATGTTTCATTACATACATGAAACCGCTCCTTCCTAGATAAAACAACTTGTCTCTTCCATTACTCTATTTATATTTTCCTAATTAATAGTCAAGATATGAAAATCACTATCCATATTCTCTCTTACATACTTTAACAGCTATCCATGCTAATGGAAATAATAGATTCACTTCAAATATCATTTTTACTAGCATCTCGCATGAAAAATAGACAAAAAAATAACATAAGATACTTAAGAATAAAAGTTATATCATGACTTTCATTCTTAAAAATCCTACTATCAGTCCAAATAAAAAACAGGCAAGGAGAAGTAACTTCTTGCCTGTTCTTGATATTCCATATTACTTAAGACCGTATTTTTTGTTGAAGCGATCAACACGTCCGCCAGCTTCAGCAAATTTTTGACGTCCAGTATAGAACGGATGGCACTCAGAACAAGTTTCAACTTTGATTTCTTTTTTAACAGAACCAGTTTTGAACTCGTTACCACAAGCACATTTCACCGTAATTTCGTTATAAGTTGGATGAATTCCTGTTTTCATTCCTTTTCATCTCCTTCCGCCCTGCAACTTTCGAAACAGAGTTCTAAAACAGTGCTTAGACACTGTAATTGTAAAACACATTGATTATATTATAACAAGTACATTCTTGTTTTGCAACACTATTAACCATGCATTAATTACCAAATATTGAAAAAAACTGAAAGTCTTCAATCATACAAATAAATAATTTAAAAATCACTTATATCGCTTTTATCTGTGATTAGGAACGCTTCGCAGTTCCTGCTTTCATTTGTTCACCTAGGATGGCAAAGAAATCCTCATTGCTTTTCGTTTGTCTTAATTTTCTTAAGAACTTTTCAGCAAAGTCTGGTGAATCAGACATTGACTTACGAATAGCCCATAGCTTGTCTAAATGTTCTTTAGGAATCAATAATTCTTCTTTTCGTGTTCCAGAGCGTCTAATATCAATAGCAGGGAATATTCTTCTTTCTGCTAATGCACGATCTAAATGAAGCTCCATATTACCTGTTCCTTTAAATTCTTCATAAATAACATCGTCCATACGTGAACCAGTATCAACTAGTGCTGTAGCCAATATAGTTAAAGAACCGCCTTCTTCGATATTACGTGCAGCACCAAAGAATCGTTTTGGTCTATGGAATGCTCCTGGATCAATTCCTCCCGATAAAGTTCTTCCACTTGGAGGAATGACTAGGTTATAGGCACGAGCTAATCTTGTGATACTATCCATCAAGATAATAACATCACGTTTATGTTCTACAAGACGCATTGCTCTTTCTAGTACTAATTCAGCAACTTTAATATGGTTTTCGGGAACTTCATCAAATGTAGAGCTAACAACGTCTCCACTTACAGATCTTTCAATATCTGTTACTTCTTCAGGTCTTTCATCAATGAGTAAAACAATCAACTCTGCCTCTGGATGATTTGTTGTAATACTATTTGCTATTTCCTTGATCAGCATTGTCTTACCTGCTTTAGGAGGAGCTACAATGAGACCGCGTTGTCCAAAGCCAACAGGAGCTAACACATCCATTATTCTAGTAGATACATTTCTCTGTGTTGTTTCTAAATGTATTTGACGATTCGGGTATAGAGGCGTTAAGGCTGGAAAATGAACTCTTTCTTTTGCTGTCTCTGGATCGTCTCCATTAACAGCTTCTACTTGAAGTAAGCCAAAATACCTTTCGTTTTCTTTAGGTGGGCGAACTTTCCCTGAAACTTTATCTCCATTTCTCAAATCGAATCTTCTAATCTGAGATGCTGAAATATAAATATCCTGTGAACTTGGAGAGTAATTAATCGGTCTTAAGAAGCCAAATCCTTCTGACTGAATAATCTCTAGAACACCTTCCATGAAGAAATAGCCTTCTTGCTCTGCTCTTGCCTTTAAGATGGAAAAAATCAGTTCTTTTTTTGTTAACTTACTGTAATAGGCAACTTTATATTCGCGAGCTAATTCATACAGCTCTTTTAATTTCATATTTTCTAAACTAGATATATTTAATCCCATTTTTACACCACTCTTTTATATTTTCAGTTATCCCTACCATTTATTTCGAAATGTGGGAAGGTTTTTCTTCTGTTTGAGGCGAACGCTTTTTGTGAAGAGAAATTTTGATGCGAGAAATAATTAAAGTGAAGGATGGAAAAGAAGAATCCTGCTTCTTCTCCAGCTATCGATAAATCGTATACTTTCATTTTCTTATAACTTTTTTCATAAGAATGGCTTTCTTTCAATACAGCGGAAGGAGCCTTGATTTGAATATAAATTTATCTTAAGAGGAGTTTTTATTTTATCCTTCAGGTTTCTATTAGCTTCAACGAGAATCAATTAAAAGCAATCTCTATTTTACCTCCATCTACGAAAAATGTGCAACAAGAATTTTTTTACCAACACTTGTCCACTCCATAATGGAAGCGGAATATGGATGAAGTTTCGTTTTCATCCTTCTTTTTTTAGGGTCGTTCGAAAAGGAAGGTATGGAGGAAGCTTAATGAATATTCCCGTTTTGGAGGACATTTATTTTTTCACAAAGCAAATTTAAAAGGATGGTCCCTACACCCCTTTTATAGCGAAAATCTTACGTATGAATGGTTTATTAGACTTATTTCCGTTCAAATTCTTTTTCCAAAAAGTTTTTAATGAATCTAGAACAGAGGGAACTTCCTCCCTCTGTTCTCCTATATTGGCTAATAAATAGAAAAAGGTTCTACACATGATTCTTAATGAATAACACGGCGCTTTACTAGTTCATTATAGCTTAGCCATTATTTATTTGTTCATATTCCTCTTCGGTCATCTTTTCTCGCCATATTGTCGCGCCTAAACCAGTAAGTTTTTCCACTATATGGCTGTACCCTCTATCAATATGCTCAAGACCCGTAATTTCTGTCACTCCATCTGCCATAAGCCCTGCTATTACTAAGGATGCACCAGCACGTAAATCACTTGCTTTTACTTTGGCACCTTGCAAATGAACAGGGCCATTAATAATGGCAGATCGTCCCTCAACTTTTATTGCGGCATTCATTCGACGCAGCTCATCAATATGTTTAAATCTTGCACCGTAAATTGTATCTGTAACCATACTTGTACCATTTGTCTTTGTTAAAAGGGACGTGAATGGCTGCTGAAGATCTGTTGGAAACCCAGGATATACAAGTGTTTTTATATCTACTGGTTTCAAAGAGTTATTGGAGCTGATAAACACTTGTTCATCACTTGATTCAATCGAGACTCCCATCTCTCTTAATTTCGCAATTAGAGACTCTAAATGTTGAGGGATCACATTATCCACAAGCACACCATCTCCAACTGCTGCTCCAATTATAATATAAGTACCAGCCTCGATTCGATCCGGAATAATAGTGTGACGGCAACCATGAAGATGATCTACCCCTTCAATCCGAATTACATCAGTTCCTGCACCTTTTATTTTCGCTCCCATATTGGTTAAAAGTGTTGCCACATCAATAATTTCCGGTTCTTTAGCAGCATTTTCGATGATGGTTTTCCCCTTTGCTCGTACTGCTGCAAGCATAATATTGATTGTTGCCCCGACGCTTACTACATCTAAGTAAATTCTTGCTCCCCTTAACTCATCTGCTCGAAGATAAATGGCTCCTTGTTCATTTGTAACCTGTGCACCAAGTGCTTCAAATCCTTTAATATGCTGATCTATCGGTCTTGGTCCTAGATGACAGCCACCAGGTAAGCCAATTACCGCCTTTTTAAATCGTCCTAGCATGGCTCCCATTAAATAATAAGAAGCACGCAATTTTTTTACCTTCCCATTCGGCATAGGCATAGAAATCATAGAAGAGGGATCAATTGTTATATCAGACTCTGATATAGATACCGTTCCACCTAACTCTTCCATAATCTCTTTTAATATCTGAACATCTGAAATGTCAGGCAGTCCCTCAATAGTAACGGGAGATTCAGCTAAAATGGTTGCTGGTATAAGTGCCACTGCACTATTTTTTGCACCACTAACTCTAACCGTTCCTTTTAAAGGTGATCCACCTGCAATCATAAGTTTTTCCATTTCTAGCTCCCTTCTAAGCCAATGCAAAAGTACGAATTCTGCTATAAGTTAATCAAGATGAGGCTTGGATGTAGAATCTTGTTTGAATTACTGTTACTTATTATACCAAATATTAAGACTCAATGGAAAAGTATATATGTATGAACTTTACATTCTATTGTGTTAACAAAGTACAAACATTTTTAGTATTACCTATATAAGGCATCATGATACTCGAACCAATTTATTGGCATTTATCTGGTACTATGAATCTTCAACTTTCATATACGCTTTTTCCATAAACCAGTCATGATAATCTTTGGTAATTCGCTAATCAACTGAAAGCTGCTTGCTAGTATCCCTTTTGAAATATAAATATGGAAGTTATTTTTCGAGGTATTTATTTGTTCCATTCTTTACAAGTATCTCCTTTTACCTCTAACAAAAACATCTTTTTAGAAATATTCCATAAAAAAGAGGATATCCTTTAAGGGCCTTCCCCTAAAAGATATCCTCTCTTTCCTTTAGATAAAATTATGCTTTATTAGAAGAACCAAATTCTTTGATTTTGCCGATTACAGTTGCTTTAATCGCATCACGAGCAGGTCCTAAGTATTTACGTGGATCATATTCTTCTGGTTTAGCAGCTAATGTTTCGCGAACAGCTTTAGCAGAAGCAATTTGGTTTTCAGTGTTAACGTTGATTTTAGCTGTTCCTAAAGAAATAGCTTTTGTGATATCTTTTGTTGGGATACCAGTACCACCGTGTAATACTAATGGTAAACCAGTTAAGTTGCCGATTTCTTCCATTTCTTTAAAACCTAAGTTAGGCTCACCTTTGTAAGGACCGTGAACAGATCCTAAAGCAGGAGCTAAAGTGTCAATGCCAGTACGTTTAACAAGTTCAACACATTCGTTAGCATCAGCATAAATTACACCTTCAGCTACAACGTCATCTTCTTGTCCACCAACAGTACCAAGTTCTGCTTCTACAGAAACACCTTTAGCATGTGCATATTCTACTACTTTAGAAGTAATCTCAACGTTCTCATCAAATGGATGGTGAGAAGCATCGATCATTACAGATGTAAAGCCAGCATCGATAGCTTCTTTACATTTTTCGAAACTTGAACCGTGATCTAAATGAATAGCAACAGGAACTGTGATGTTATAGTCTTCCATTAAACCTTCTACCATTTTAACAACAGTTTTGAAGCCACCCATATAACGGCCAGCACCTTCAGAAACCCCAAGAATAACTGGAGATTTTTCTTCTTCTGCAGCTTGAAGAATTGCTTGAGTAAACTCAAGATTATTTAAGTTAAATTGACCAACAGCATAGCCTTCTGCTTTTGCTTTGTTTAACATGTCTTTCATTGAAACTAAAGGCATATTTCTTCCTCCTTATTTAATGATCGTTCTTTTTTACAAGAGAATCTTTATTAAAATTCCCAAAGGAAAGTTGAATATGTATATAATACCTCAAGTAAAATAAAACGAATCATTCCATTTAAAAACTCAATTGTAATCATACCAAAATAAAACAAGAAATGCTATCGTTCAAGCTTTTTTTTCTATTTTGTCACAAATTAATATACTTTTTGACGAATGAAAGCACTTTAATTCTAAATCCACTTATAAACTATAGAAAAAGCATTGGAAATATGACCTATAATGGCTTAGTAAGAAACATCACAGATTTAGATTTCAAAAAAACAATAGCTTCTAAACAGAAACTACATTTTTAGAGATAAGGGAAAACATATAAGGACTATCTGGCTAATAAATATGTATAAAATATGGCGATTAATGATTAATGTACTTCTTAACAGCCTCTCTCAAATCATCAATATCAAACGGTTTAGCAAAATGCGTTAAGGCACCAAGGTCCTTCGCTTCTTGAATCATATCAAGTTCTCCATAAGCTGTCATGATAATCACACGAATATCTTGATTAAGCTTTTTCATTCGTTTTAAAATTTCAATTCCATCCATTCCTGGAATTTTCATATCAAGCAGCACTAAATCAGGTGATTCTCTTGTCACAATTTCTAACGCCTGATTCCCATTTGCAGCTTGGAACGTCTTATAGCCTTCCTTTTGAAAAACTTCATTCAAAAGGATTCTAATGCCGAATTGATCATCAACAATTAATATTTTCCCTTTCATAAGGAACCTTCCCTTCTAAGTCAAGTTATATGTATGTATTCTCTCGTTTTTATCATACTTTATCTTTTTCTACTATTTAGTCGTTTTTTCCTGCTAATCCCCTTAAATTTTACCTTTTCCTTCAATTTAATTATAATTATCTACTATATGAAGCAAATTACTGTTTTAATTTAATAAAATGGAGGTTTTCAAACTTGCTTAAAATGTTTTCCACTCAACTAAGTGGGCTATTTAAAAGATTGCATGAGAAAGAAGAGGAAGCAATCGAAGACAGTTCAAGACTATTAGCACAAGCCATTGTCAGTGACGGGAAGATTTATTTCTATGCCACAAATGAAATGGCTGGAGTAATAGCAGAAGCAACAACTGGGATGGAGCCAATGCCAAATACAGAAGAATGGGCAAATACACCGCTTGAATCTATTACCTCAAACGATCGGTTTATTCTTTTTGCTCGAACAAATGAAGAGGAAGAAATAAACACATTTGCTAAACAGCTATACGATGCTCAAGTTCCCTTTATTTCCATCTGTTCCATTACCAATCCTGATATCGAATCACTGATTGACTTCGCAGATGTTTCTATCGACTTAAGACTTTCTAAAGGCTTATTGCCTGACGATGAAGGAAAGCGATATGGCTATCCATCGTTAATTGCTGCTCTTTTTATTTATCATGGCATTAAATTTACAACCGATGAAATTCTCAAAGAATATGATTTATAAAGAAGAATGACTATTACATTAAATGTTAGAAAACATTACAAAAAAGAGACTTTTCCAAATAAGTGGAATAGCCTCTTTTTTAAGTTTGCCCTAAACTTTATTTTTCTGCTAAGCGGATAGATGCACCAACAAACTCACGGAAAAGAGGTTGCGGGCGAGTTGGTCTCGAGATAAATTCTGGGTGGAATTGAGAAGCAACAAACCAAGGATGATCTTTTAATTCAACAATTTCCACTAAACGGCCATCTGGGCTAGTTCCTGAGAATACAAATCCTGCATTTTCCATCTCTTGACGATATTGATTATTGAACTCATAACGATGACGATGTCTCTCATAAATTACCTCGTCTTGATATGCTTCATATGCTCTAGTATCTTCTTTTAATTTACATGGATATAAACCTAAACGAAGTGTTCCACCTAAATCTTCCACATCCTTCTGTTCTGGCAGAAGGTCAATAACTGGATGCGTTGTTGCTTCGTTAATTTCAGAAGAATGAGCATCATTCCAACCTAAAACATTACGAGCAAATTCGATAGATGCTACCTGCATACCTAAGCAAATTCCAAAGAAAGGAACCTTCTGTTCACGTGCATATTGCGTTGCAAGGATTTTCCCTTCCACGCCACGGTCTCCGAATCCTCCTGGTACAAGAATTCCATCTGCATCTTGTAATAATTCTTGGACATTTTCTTTCGTTACCTGCTCTGCATTGATCCAATCGATCTCAATGTCAGCATCATATGCATATCCAGCATGTTTTAAAGCTTCTACTACAGAAATATAAGCATCTTGTAATTCAACATATTTACCAACAAGGGCAATTTTTGTTGTTTTAGAAAGATGACGAACGCGATCTACTAGTTCAATCCATTCTGTCATATCTGCTTCTTGACATTTAAGCTTTAAATGATCACATACAATTTGATCAAGATTTTGCTCTTGAAGAGCTAATGGAATAGTATAAAGTGTATCTGCATCACGACACTCAATAACAGATTTATTGTCTATATCACAGAATAAAGCAATTTTATCCTTCATATCTTCAGAAATAGGTTTTTCTGTTCTTACTACAATCACATTTGGCTGAATTCCTAAGCTGCGCAGCTCTTTTACACTATGTTGTGTTGGTTTAGTTTTCATTTCCCCTGCAGCTTTGATGTATGGTACCAATGTACAATGAATATACATAACATTGTCACGACCAATATCACTTTTAATTTGACGAATAGCTTCTAAGAATGGTAAGGATTCGATGTCTCCAACCGTTCCGCCGATTTCTGTAATTACTACATCTGCATTCGTTTCACGACCAGCTCTAAATACTCGTTCTTTGATCTCATTGGTAATGTGTGGAATTACTTGCACTGTACCGCCAAGATAATCTCCTCTACGTTCTTTTCTTAATACAGTAGAATAGATTTTTCCTGTTGTCACATTATTATATTTCGTTAAATTGATATCAATAAAACGCTCATAGTGTCCTAAGTCTAAGTCCGTTTCTGCACCATCATCTGTTACAAACACTTCTCCATGCTGATATGGACTCATTGTACCAGGATCCACATTGATATACGGGTCAAACTTTTGAATCGTTACACTTACACCACGATTTTTGAGCAAGCGTCCTAGTGATGCTGCTGTAATACCTTTTCCTAGTGAAGATACTACTCCACCTGTTACAAAAATATATTTTGTCATTATATAATCCCCCTTGATTTAAGTTTGCTCCAATTCCTCTTTATTTAAGACGAATTAACTAATTTTTTTAGAGGGGTATGAAACGATTGCTATTTACTTTCTTTACTAAAAAATAAAAAGCGCTCCACTTACTTTCTAAAAGTAAGGGAGCGCTATATTTAGCGAATTTTAGTTCGTTCCTCTTTTTAAGGAGCCCAAAAAAGATTTTACTAGCAACGACTCTAAATGTCAAGACTAGGAGATTATTTATCCTCATCCTCGTCATCAAATTCGTCGTCGTCTTCCTCGTCATCCTCATCAAGGTCATCGTCATCGATTTCATAATCTTCATCGAAGTCATCATCATCTTCTGACAAATCGTCATCTAGTAGATCATCATCTTCTTCATCTAAATCCTCATCCTCATCTAGAAGCTCTTCGTCATCTAGATCAGCATCAAAGTCATCAAAATCGTCATCTTCATCTAGGCTATCAAAATCATCGAAGTCATCATCGACAGCTTTTTTCGCTTTCTTCTTCTTCGGTTTTGTGACTGTTACGACATCTTCTTCTGACTTATCTACAGGATACCATAAACGAAGCCCCCAACGATTGTCTCCTAATGATAAGAAGCGACCATCAATATTAACATCTGTATATAATTGTGCTATTTTTTCATTAACCTCTTCTTCACTTAACCCAACTAATTTTGCTACTTCATCCATTAGTTCATTAAACGCATAAGGTGTTTTACCACCATTCATAATTTCATGTGCTACATCAATTAGCGACATTTCTTTTAGTTCTTCTTGTGTGTATTTATCAACACTCATTCTTTTGCACTTCCTTTCTTATCTACTCTTATCCCTTTCCTGAAAGCTCGGACTGAAATTCAGGTGGAAGTTTCACTTTTCGGGAGTTTATTATTTTTCTATGCTTTTGTTGATCATTCTGCAATAAATCCTATAACCTATTTTAATGCCTTTTGAAAAGAGCTTTAACTAAAATAGTAAAAATACATATTCTCCATTATAAACAAATTTTAGGTGAATATGCTAGTTCTAGTTAAGGTTTATTTAACTTTTCTTCAAAATAAAAGTTTTCCTTCTCTTTTCCCATTATTTTTGAATGTTTGTTCTTAGCTAGTTTAAAAAACAGAAGGGATAAAAGAAAGAAGCCAATGGAACCTAAGTGATGCTTATAAAGGAAAGTAAACACCACCATATATACAGGTATTCCCATCCATATCCATAATTTCCGCACTGCTAATCCATCCCAACTAAATGTAGAATATTCTTACTTCTAGGATAACGATTCTATCAAGGGGTGCGCAAGTCTATACTCTATTTTTTCTTTTCTCTCCCATCATTTATTGTAATTTTGATGAATAGCAATCTCTACGGACATTACCAAGCAAGGTATGAAAGGAAGGGAATATCGGCAATACTATCCTTCTAAGGAGGGCATTATGAATGAAGACATTCTTGATTATCCTAAGCATTATTGCCATACTCATTTTCCTTCTTTACCTGGACTTTCAATTAGGTAAGAGAGCTCAGCACCAAAAAATCAATCGAAAAAATCATCCTTTTAGATATAGTGACTTTCACATTTACTCGGACGGAACGGAGCTTTTTCCAGCCCTCTTTCAAGCAATTGAAGAGGCTACTGATCATGTCCATATTCTTTTTTATACTATTAAAACAGACAGTATTTCCAAAGAGTTTCTCAATCTTTTAAAATCAAAAGCACATGAAGGAGTGGAAGTGCGTCTTATTTTAGATTGGTTAGGAAGTTATAAAATAAGAAGAAAAGTTAGGGAAGAATTAAAAAAGGCTGGTATTCAGTTTGCTTTTTGCCAGCTTCCATCTTTCCCTTATCTATTTTATTCCTTGCAGGTTAGAAACCATAGAAAAATTGCTATTATTGATGGTAAAGTTGGTTTTATGGGCGGCTTTAATATTGGCAAGGATTATATTCATGCCAATATTAAATTGAGCCCGTGGCGTGACTATCATCTTAAATTGATTGGCGAAGGGGTCGATGACTTACAGCGAGAATTTTTAATGGATTGGTTAAAAGCTTCAAAGATAAATCTACTGCAAAATCGAATATATTTTCCTGTGCAAAAAAAGGGAGCATCTAGGCATCAAATAATTCCTACACAAGGGGTTTACTTAGAAGAAATAGTCTGTCATGTCATAAAAAACTGCAAAAGTTCTCTTTTAATTACCACTCCTTATTTTATACCTAGTAAACAAATAACAAGCGAGTTACTAAGAGCATTACATAGAAATATTTCCATTACTATCCTTATTCCAGATAAGGCTGATCATTTATTGGTCAAGGAGGCTTCTTTTCCTTATTTACGTACATTGCTTGCACATGGAGCAAGTGTTTATCAGTATATGAATGGTTTTTTTCATGGTAAATTAATTAATATTGATAATGAAATTATCATTATTGGTTCAGCCAATTTTGATAGACGCAGTATCTTTTTAAATCATGAGTTAAATTGTTGTATCTACGACCAAGGCTTTATAGAAAGAATGAACAAGATTACAACAGAGGATTTACAGCAGGCAAAGGAGTTATCTCTTGAAGGTTTAGATACCATTACAATGAGAAGTAAGCTAAAAGAATGGATAGCCCGCCTTTTCGCTCCATTTCTATAAACACATTACGGAACTATCCCTAGACGTTTTGTAAAGACATGCCCGGAATATAAGTATTCCAGCTAAACATAACCCCAAACAATCACAAGAAGTAAATAAAACTTCTTGTGACTGTTTGGGTCTTTATTTTTAAAAAAGAATTATTTTGTAGTTATTTTCCGCAGACGGAATACCATTCACTTTCCATGGGCTACCCCTAAGCTGCTTCGGATTTGCAACCAATATCCAATCAATCATAAACATCGTTACTGTTTTTTATGACTGGTATTTTTATTTTGACAAAAAATGATTCTTCCTTATAGGTGTAATCAAGATAGCCACAATGCTTCTTCACGATATCAAGGATGATTCTTGTTCCATATCCTCGTTCTTTCCCCATCTTCGTCGACTTACCAAATTTCTTATATAAAGAGTCTAAGATGGAAACTGGAATAGGCAAGCAGTCATTTTTGCATGTCAGTAAATAAAGCCCACTTCTTTTGGATAGCCGAATAGTAATATGGGCCTCTCGTTGATACTCTTGCTGCCATTCTCGACTTGCTTCTAAGCTATTAGACAATAAATTTCCTACTAAACCGACGATATCCTTTTCTTTCATCGGCAACGTCGATAAAGGTATATCAAAATCATATTTTAGCGCGATATTTTCCTGAACCGCCTGCTTATAAACTCTATGCAAGACAGAGGCTACAGATCCACTTTCCCCTTTTATAGATAGATTTGTTTCTTCATATCCTTCTACCAGTTCGTCTAAATAACACTTAGCATGGGAGGAACCCTCTTTTTCCAGCATAAAATGCACAGCTGAAATATGCTTTAAAAAATCATGTCTTTCGCTGCGCACTACTTGAAAAAGTTCATTATATTGGCTTATCTCCTTCTCGTAGGACTCTTTTGCCTGTTGTAGTGAAAAGATTTTTCCTCCAATCATAAACCGCACTATTTCTATTAGTACAAACAACAGCAGGAATAATATATTCCAGTATGTGAAAGTAACCTGAATATGCAAAAGCAAAACCAATGATTGTACAAGCCAGAAGAGAACTTCTAAGCTGGAAGTAATAACAGCTTTATCTTGATGTAAATATTTCGAAAAAACAAAGCATATTCCCACAAAGAATGCAAAGATCCAATATGCTTGCACTGAAAAACTTACGTGGTCGATTACTATTTTGCTATGTATGGTGCTATAGACAGCAATAAGCAGCCAATAAAAATGGTTATTATTAATCATATATACCTCTTTAAAAATAATTTTCCTGAAGAAAATCTACCTTTTCCTTTGTAATCAATGCCTTTTCCTCTAATCCTTCGAATGCTACAGCATAAGAGTTCTTTGCATAAAGAGAAAAATTTTTAACATAATGAATGTTTATAATAAAGGATCGATGGGAGCGAATAAAATCTCTTTCTCTCAGTTCTCCCTCTAATTCATTTAACGTTTGATATGTTTTGATCGCTTCTGCTTTTGTATAAATGGTTGTTGACCTTCCAGATCGTTCAATAAAAACAATATCCTTCTTTTGGATAATGTGAATTTCACTCTTTTGCTTAATATAAAGTCTTCCAGCAATCTCTGTAGACTTTGTCTTTTCTAATGCTCGGTGTACCGATTGGGTAAGCCGCTCCTTATTATAAGGCTTCATAATATAGTCATGGACGTTCAGTTCAAAGGCATGAACAGCATAGCCACTAGTACCTGTTACAAAAATGACCAAAATATTCAAAGCATGAGAATGAATAATGTCCGCTAATTCATATCCCGATAAACCTGGCATTTCAATATCCGCAATTAACAAATCAATGCTTTCTTTTTTTATTTCCGTATAAGCCTCTTCCGCAGAAAGTGTTGAGAAGATAATCTCAACATCAGGAATACCGGAAACAATGCCTATTAATTTATCTAGATCAATCATACGGTCATCAACTAAACCAACTCTCAACTTTTCTTTCTCCCTTCATCCCCACAAATACTGACAGAAATTACCCTTTTTATTTTACCATGATTTCTCTACGTTCGGATGGGTTTCACCGCATTTTCCATCCCCACAAGTATTCCTATATGCGGTATCCTCCCTTTTCACGACATGAAAAGCCATTTTCGTGACATAATGGCAGAAAAAAAGAGGCTCTCCGATTATGATAAATGTAACGAAACCAATACGAGGTGAAAGAGTATGATAACAATTCAAACGGTTACTAAAAAATTCCAAGATAAAAAAACTTCTGTAACAGCCCTGAAACACGTGTCATTTTCCATAAAAAAAGGAGAAACAATTGCTTTACTTGGAGAGAATGGAGCAGGCAAGACGACGCTTCTACGTTCCATTGCCACCCTTATTCAACCAACAGAAGGAACTATAACGGTTGATCAATATGATACAAAGAAAAACCCAAATGAAATTAAACAAAAAATTGGTGTTCTATTCGGTGGAGAAACTGGTCTTTATGAGCGATTAACTGCAAGAGAGAATTTGGAGTACTTTGCTAATCTATACGGATTAGGAAAACATGAAACAAAGGTAAGAATCGATGAGCTTTCTAGGATGTTTGGAATGAGAGATTATTTAAATCGCAAGGTTGGCGGCTTTTCTAAAGGGATGAGACAAAAAGTGGCGATTGCACGAGCGATTATTCATGACCCCGAAATTATTCTTTTTGATGAACCTACAACAGGCTTGGATATTACTGCTTCAAATGTATTCCGCCAGCTTGTTCATCAATTAAAAAGAGAAGGAAAAACCATATTATTTTCCAGCCACATTATGGAAGAAGTAGCGTTGCTTTGTGATAGCGTTGCTATGATACACAAAGGAGAGCTTGTCTATCATGGAAAGCTTGAAGATTTATACAAAGCGGAAGGCAGCCAGGACCTAAACTACATCTTTATGAGTAAATTAGTTAGAGGAGGAAACACATATGCTATTTAAATTATTTTTAAAAGAATTAAAGGATTCATTTCGCGATAGACGCACATTACTACTTTCCGTTTTCTTACCGATTATTATGATGACAGGCTTAATCCTCTTTTATGAAAAGTTAGTATCTAGTGATGAAGGAGACACCTACCAATTAGCCATTCCAACAAATATAAACGAAGAGATGAAAGCTAATTTAGCTGCTTATACAAACATTGAATTAATAGATTCTGATAATCCCGAAAAAATGGTAAAAGACGGAGATGCACAGGCTGCCATACTGATAGAGAATGGTTTTAGCGCAAAACTCAGCCAAGGAGAAAATACCAATATCGTTCTCATTGGAGATTCCTTTAGTGAAAAATCTTCTACGTTACTTTCGATTGTTATGAATGCATTAAATGAATACGAAAAGATGGTGGTAACAGAACGATTAAATGAAGCAGGTGTCGAAAGTTCGATTGTACAGCCTTTCTCTATTGAACAACAAGAAATTTCTGCAGAGGACCCAACCATTAATTTAGTCGCTATGCTTATTCCATTAATCCTATCATTAGCTTTAGGAGTCGGAGCTTCTCCTGCCGCTGCGGATCTGTTTGCAGGAGAAAAAGAAAAGAAAACAATGGAGGCATTATTAATGACTCCCGTAAAGCGTTCAACTTTAGTTATTTCTAAATGGTTAACTATCACCACCATTGGGGTTTTAACTGGTTTGATCACTTTGCTGGTAGTTGTGCTTGAAATTGCCTTTTTTACGGAAAATTTAAAAAATGCTGTTCCTGTGCATGATAATTTTGCATTAATTATCTTATTCGCTTTGGTTATGACGATTATTTACTCTATGTTAATTGCTTCATTGCTTATGATTACTAGTATTATTGGTAAGACGATTAAAGAGGCTCAAAGCTATAGCACACCGATACTGCTTCTGACTATTTTTCCAATGATGCTTTTATCAACTACTGGAATAAATGAATTAACTACTAACCATTTTATTATTCCTTTTGTTAATGTATTTAGCACTCTAAAAGAGTTAATATTCGGGGAAATAATTTATCAGCATTTGCTTCTTACCCTAGGATCAAATTTAGTCTTTATCGTTATTTCCTTTCTGATTGGCAGAATGCTATTTTTAAAGGATAAGTGGGTTATTAATTAAGCATAATAAGTATTTCAATCAAATATAACCCCGAATAATTATACGTACACACTAAAAAAAATATTCGTATAATTGTTCGGGGTTTAATTAATTTTTAAGAAAAAGGGTCTGTGGTGATCAGCCGCAGCCTGAATACACTTCACTTTCTCCATTTAGCAAGCGGCTCAATGCGGCGGGTAAGACTCCGATTTCCAGCGCAAGCTGATTAAGGGAATAATCGTTTTTGACCATAATACTGCAAGACGTAATCACGTCTAATCTATTTCTTTCTACCGGCACTTTCCTCCCCTTCCGTTCTTGAATAATCTATTTTCTATACTTTTAATTACGTTTTTTATGTCATGGAATCCAAAGTCTAAACTATCCTTATTGGTGATTCCAGTCATTTCTCTATTTTATTTCTTGAAAATTGGACAGCAGGAATTTTTTATACTTTGGAAACAGGCAGTGCAGAAAGAAAATCTTGGATATCATTTATATACTCCACATAATTTTTCTTTTAAAGAATTAAAATTGTATAACCTTAAAGATTATTTATTGAACAAGTATTGGGATATTAAAAAACCTTTATTGATCAAGACACAAAAATTTTGAGAAAGAAAATATATTTGAATCTCATCTATCCCCCTTTTTATTTGGACAAGTCGATCGTATTGCCAGTAGCCCAAATGTTTTGAGTTTCCAGTTAGAAATGTATCTTGATTAAATTTTGATAAAAGTATTCTAGAATAATCAACATCCCACATAGACACGCACAGGGGGAAAAGTCATAAGATTGAGGTGGTGTATATGTTTTTAAGAAGATGTATAAACATTTCATGCTGTTTTATTGTTTTACTTATGTTATCTGCATGTCAATCATTAACAAAGTTTAAAGATAAAACCATTGAAGAAACAAAAAAAACAATGCATTTTACTGAGGGTAACGAAAACGAAACAGCTGAAACAATGGAGAGTTTGATTGCTAAGGGAAAATTCGCTCAAGTGGTCTACAACGAAAAACTTTATCAGCTGAAAGATAAAGTTGATGAAGACACAAAAGGAAAAGTCATAGGGGCAATAGGCAAAACTTTCTTTGTAGATAGCGACGGAAAGAGATGGTCGGAAGAAGAACTGAAAGAACCGTATATCTCTCTTGACCCTGATGATATCAGAGAGAAAAAACCTTTACGATATGGGAAGGTTTACAGTGCAAACGAAGACGTCGATGCCAAAGATGAAATCATCGTTGAGTTTAATCACGAGTATTATCGGGCGGTTTTGATTAAGAATGAAAAGGAATAAGGGAGAGTGTGAAATGAGTGCAGTCCTATTAGAAACCAAAAGTCTTACAAAAAAGTTTGGCAAGGAAACAGCTGTTTCAGATGTTTCACTAACTGTTCAAAAAAACAGCATTTATGGTCTGCTTGGACCAAATGGAGCTGGGAAATCGACAACACTTAAAATATTGACAGGAATTTTACGGAAGACTTCTGGTGAGGTTTTCTTCGACGGACATAAATGGGATCGTTCTGATTTGCAAAATATTGGATCTTTAATAGAAGCTCCGCCCATTTACGATAATTTAACAGCATTTGAAAATGTAAAAGTACATGCCACGCTGCTGGGCCTATCTGAAGAGCGTATACACAGTGTGCTAAAGACTGTAGATATGCAGCATACTGGTGAGAAAAGAGCAGGCCAGTTTTCTATGGGGATGAGGCAGCGGCTGGGGATTGCTATTGCTTTATTAAATCATCCTAAATTATTAATTCTTGATGAGCCTACGAACGGGCTAGATCCAATCGGTATTCAGGAGCTCCGAGACCTTATCCGCTCTTTTCCTCAAGAAGGAATAACCGTGATTTTATCTAGTCATATCCTTTCAGAAGTAGAGCAAATAGCAGATCATATTGGGATTATCATCGGCGGTCACCTTGGATACCAGGGCGAAATAAATAAGACTGATGATTTAGAGCATTTGTTTATGGAAGTTGTAAAGGCAAGCCGTGAAAAAGAGGGTGTAAAAAGATGATAAATTATATGAAGGCCGAAAACCTGAAGTTTAAACGGACTTTTTCTAGAAAAATGATTATCTTTGTACCGCTCCTTAATATAGGTTTTTCTTTTTTAATGAACATTCAATTTTTTGTTTCCGGTACTTTTAACTGGTGGTCTATTATTTTTATGCCAGTGATGATTGCTTTACTTTGCTCGTTATCTCATCAAAAAGAAAAAAAAGCCTCTAATTATAATGGCACATATTCATTGCCTATTGATTTGGGGAGATTATGGTATTCTAAGATTGTCATTATTATGGTTTATTCGTTATTATCTCAAATTGTATTTTTAGTGTTTATGTTACTTATGGGATTCGTTTTAGCTGATTTTGCCATTGTTACGCTTTCTACAGTTGCCGCAAGTTTATTGCTTTGGGTAACAAGCCTTTGGCAAATTCCACTTTGTTTATTTGTTGCCAAAAAGTGGGGTCTTACAATAGCAGTAATGTTAAATCTCATAGGAACATTTGTTTTGGGAATAATGCCGGCATCTCGCTCTTTTTGGTGGTTTATTCCGTGGAGCTGGCCAATCCGAATGATGTGTCCAACAATAGGTATTCACCCTAACGGTCTGTTGCTTGAAAAAAATAATCCTTTGTTGAGTTGGATGGTCGTCCCTCCCGCTATATTGATTTCTGTACTATTATTTTTGTTAATAGCGTTTTTAACCAGCCGTTCATTTGCTCCTTCCATTGATTACAGAAGAAAAAAGCAGGGGGCGATGTAAAGTGGGACTGCTTTTGAGGTGTTTACAAGCTGATTTTCAAAAAAACAGGCACACCTCCTTTATGTGGCTGCATTTCATTATCCCTATAGTTTGTTCAGGTGTGTTAATCCTGTATTTTTATGGAAGAGACCAAAGCCAATTTCATTTGTATAAATCTTTTATGGAAGCTATTGCTATTGCATTACCGCTGCTCATAGGGGTTTTATGCGGCATGACCGCATCTTTAGAAGAACAGGCTGGAAAATTCCAAGTGTTGCTGGGAGGCACATCTCCGAAAATTATTGCTTATGCCAGTAAAATGTTAATGCTTCTTCTCATGGAACTTTGCTCAATTGGCATAGCGCTTTTCCTTTATATAATGGGATTAACATTTATTTTAAATGTGCCGGATTTGCCTTATGATATTTTTATAACAGGTGCTGCCTGGCTGGTTGCGGGCAGTGTCGTTCTATATGTTATTTATTTTTTTATCAGCTGTATGTTTGGAATGGGTGCTTCTGTTCTGATAGGCGGAGCGGGCCTGCTTTTGACAGCTCTCATGAATACTGGATTAGGAGATGCGATATGGAAATATAACCCTTGGGCTTGGAGTATTAGATTATCAGGTTTAAATGGGGTTCTCCATTTTATAGAAAAAGGGAATTATTCTTTATTAATGCATGAAATAAATTCAGCGGTATTTATTGTTGTTTTTGGTACAGTATGTATAATTATTGCCAGTCTAATATGGTTTAGCAGATGGGAAGGCAGAAAAACGTTTGAATAGCATGAGGGGGATGGAAAATGGCAAAAATCCTTGCTGTCGATGATGAAAAAGATATTCTTGCACTGATACAAAATATTTTGCGCCGTGATCAGCATAAAGTCGACACTTTAGATCGTGTTAAAGGCCAGCCGCCTGATTTATTTCAAGGATATGATTTAATTTTGCTTGATGTTATGATGCCGGACATTGACGGTTTTGAGCTATGTAAACAGATACGGCCTTTGGTGGATTGTCCCATATTATTCCTCACGGCTAAAACTGAAGAGGAAGCGATAATCAAAGGCCTCATTACTGGCGGAGATGATTATATTACAAAGCCGTTCGGCGTTAGAGAGCTTAGTGCTAGAGTTAATGCTCACTTAAGAAGGGAACGGAGAGACAAACATCAATCGAAAAGAGTCATCTCTGGTTTTTTATTTCATTTTGATAGTAAAGAAGTATTTATCAATAATCAAAAACTTAACTTAACAAAAAATGAATATAAAATATTTGAATTTTTAGCTCAACATAAAGGGAGAACTTTTTCAAGAGAACAAATTTACGAGGAGATATATGGACTTGAGGGGAATGCCTTGTATTCAACAATTACTGAGTTTATCAGAACGATTCGCAGAAAATGTAAAGAGCATAATGCAGACCCTATCAAAACGGTATGGGGATTCGGGTACAAATGGGAATAAATTTTAATGGCCAAAAAACACTTCTTAGAGAACTGATAAAGTATATAGCTGCGTTATGTATTAGTTTGATTGTACTTGCTCTGCTCTATTTATTTATGAATACCATCGCTATGAATATGGGCTTCTCACATCCAGCAAATTATAATGAACAAGAAGCAGAGAAACTTGCGCCGAAGCTGGAACATGTAGATAAAGTAACTGCTGATGTGATTCCTGATACGATGTCATTTGCCCTCCTAGATAAAGAAACAAAACAAAAAACAGCTGGAACTATTAAAGAAACAGATCTGAACCTGGTAAAAAAGAAGCTTGAAAAAAAAACGTATGTCAATTATAAACAAAAAGGATATTTGATTATAGAAAGAAAAAATGAGTATTGTATTTTGCAATATTCATTACGGGCAGATTTCAGCTCACCTTTATTAAGAAAATACCTTCCTAATTATGAATTAACGAGTATCAGTATTTTGATAATCTTGCTCATTATAGACATTTCTATTATAACAACGTACTTTGCTAATAGATTAAGAAAACATTTTGAAACACTGAATGTAATTACTCGATATATAAAAGAGCAAAATTTGCAGTTCACCCCCGAATTTACACATATTAAGGAATTTGATGATGTAATTGACTCCTTAATTGAAATGAGAGATGCTCTTCGGTCATCACTCGAGGCCCAGTGGCGGTTAGAAAAAAATAAGAAAGAGCAAATTGGTGCTTTGGCACATGATATCAAAATCCCGATTACCATTATTAAAGGAAATGCTGAATTACTCAGCTTATCTATTCAAAACGAAGAACAAGCTGAGTATACAAAGTATATTCTTGGAGCAGGAAATCAAATTGAACAATATATTTCTCAGCTTATTTATCTTTCAAGAACGGAGGATTCCTTAACTATTCATTTGGAGAAAGCCTTTATAGATAAGCTGACAGAAACTCTGCAGAAAGATATATCCGCCTATAAAGGAAATAAGAAAATAACTATTTCATTTAAAAAAGAAAATCTCAAGAAAGAGGCGGAAATTGACTGGCAGCTGTTACATAGAGCGTTATTGAATATTTTAACAAACGCGGTTGATTATACACCAGAAGATGGGACTGTCTCGGTGCATGCGGAATGCGATTCTGATACTCTTTACTTTTTGGTAAAAGACACAGGAAATGGATTTTCGGAAAGCGGGCTAAAAAAAGCAACAGAACTTTTTTACATGGATGACAAGGCCCGTCAGTCTAAAGGTCATTATGGAATGGGGTTGACCTTCGCAAAAAATGCTGTGAATCTCCATAATGGAGAACTGACTCTTGGAAACACGATAGAGGGCGGCGGAGAAGTGCGAGTGAAAATACCCTTATATAGAAATCATTAACCCCACGCCCTATCTGGACGTGGGTTGTAATGCTTCGCGCGGTATAAAGCCAAATAAAAATGCTGATGATGATCGAAGCTGCCAGCAATGCTAATATAATACTCAATTTCATCATCTCGTTATTTATTTCTTATATGATCTTACAAATACTGAAGAGTATTATAGGAATAGGAAAATGTTAAATCTCTTCTCCTTACCTTTTTTAATACCAAAAGAAAAAAATCGAATACCTTGCAATGTTGAAGAAATAACCTATTAAAAGGAGGAAAGCATCTATTTTCGCTTTCCTCCTTTTGATTTATTACATTTTTTCTGGTGCAGATACGCCAATAAGCGCCAAGGCATTTCTTAATGTGATTTGCGTTGCTTGGATTAATGCTAAACGTGCTTTTGTTCTTTCTAAGTTATCTGCATCTAAAACTTTTTCAGCGTTATAGAAGCTATGGAAAGTTGATGCCAAATCGTAAATATAATTCGTAATACGGTGCGGCATTCTCTTTAATGCTGCTTCTCCTACTGCCTGCGGGAACTCTCCTAATTTCTTTAATAAGTCAAATTCCTTTTCCGCCGTAATTAGTGCAGCATTCAGCTCATCGGTCAGCTCTATTCCTTGTTCCTTTCCTTGTCTCAAGATACTTGAAATACGAGCATGGGCATATTGTGCATAATATACTGGGTTTTCATTCGATTGGGATACAGCGAGATCTAAGTCAAAATCTAAATGCGTATCCGCACTTCTCATGGCGAAGAAATAACGAGTTGCATCTAGCCCTACTTCTTCTACTAAGTCTCTCATTGTTACAGCTTTCCCTGTACGCTTACTCATCTTCATTTTTTCGCCATTTTTATATAAGTGAACAAGCTGAATAATTTCCACTTCTAATGCTTCTTTGTTATATCCTAATGCTTGGATTGCAGCTTTCATACGAGGAATGTAACCATGATGGTCTGCACCCCAAATATTAATAAGCTTTTCAAAGCCTCTATCTAATTTATCCTTATGATATGCGATGTCTGGCAATAAGTACGTAAAAGAGCCGTCATTTTTAATAAGCACACGGTCTTTATCATCTTCAAAATCAGTAGAACGTAACCATGTCGCTCCATCCTGTTCAAAAATATAGCCATTTTCCTTTAATTTGTTTAACGCTATATCAATCTTTCCATTTTGATAAAGAGATGTTTCGGAGAACCACACATCAAATTTCACACGGAAATCTTCTAAATCTTGTTTTAATTTAGCCATTTCATACTTCAGACCGTATTCACGGAAGAAGTCAAAACGTTCCTGTTCTGAAACATGGACATACTTATCCCCATATTCCTCTGCTAGCTTTTTCCCGATTCCGATAATGTCTTCTCCATGATAGCCATCTTGCGGCATTTCTTTTTCCATCCCTAATGCTTGGAAATAACGCGCTTCTACCGATAATGCTAAGTTATTAATTTGGTTACCAGCATCATTAATATAGTATTCTCTTGAAACATCATAGCCAGCTTTATCTAAGATATTGCAAAGAGAATCTCCTACAGCCGCCCCACGCGCATGACCTAAGTGAAGGTCGCCAGTTGGGTTAGCTGAAACAAACTCCACTTGTACTTTTTCATTATTTCCAACTGTAGTTTGTCCATATTGCTCTCCTGCTTTAAGGATAGTTGGAATTAAATCCGTTAGATAGCTGTTATCCATATAAAAATTAATAAAACCAGGACCTGCTATTTCAACTTTTTTAATAGAAGCTTTCGTTTGATCGAAATTCTCAATAATCGCCTCTGCAATCATTCTTGGCGCTTTTTTGGCAACTCTCGCTAATTGCATCGCCATATTTGTAGAATAATCACCATGGGCTTTATCCTTTGGCAACTCCAATATTACTTCGGGAATTTGTTCTTCTGCTGCTAATCCAGCTTTTATGACACTTTGTTTAATTTCTTCCTTTAGCTTGTCCTTTATTTGATCTACAATATTCATTTTTACTCTGTCTCCTCCTTAAATGAAATAGTCATATGATAGGTTCCATTATCGCTTCCTTGCATCTTTAAATCATATAAAATATCTAATGAACCTGTGGTTGCTTGCTGTTCCACTTCTAGCGCCAGTCTCTTTGTATCGGTAACTAGCTGAAATACACCGTAAGGACTTTCGTAGCTGCCGACCTTTTGTTTATTAATAAGAAAAGGAAGGCGCATTTTGACTGCTCCACTTCGAAGGATTAATCCTTCCTTTTCTGTGATTTTAATAATTGTTTTGATGGTACCTTCTTCTATGATTTCTTCATATTTTATATATTTACTAGTATCTTTTTCTAAGTATTGACCAAACCCAATCCACTCAATACTTTCTTTATTTTTCCCGTTATATATATGTGTTGTAACGTGTAATTTTACAGGCACTTGTTGCCCTGATGGTTGAGACAACGACAACACTTCCTTTTCATTTACTGTGTAACTTTATAAGTATAAATTTTTTAAAGGGGAAGTGCAAGATGGTTCGCAAAAGAACGAAGATATTCTCTCTTGACATAACCCTATATGTAAAAAACCTACAGTACAATCTGCAGGTTTTCGCTTTAATAGTTGCTTAGTTCCTTGATTGGTGTTTGGATAATCACAGGATTTTTAGATGGATCCAGCCATTTTAAAACCTTCACAACGTTTGCTTCTGAAGTTGCTGTACAGCCTAGCGTATAACTATTTGCAATATGGAAGAAAATTGCGCTTCCTTTATTAGGAACTCGCTTTGTATTGTAGTCAATAACAAATCCATATTTGTATGCCGGCACATTCATATTTTCGGCACTTTTCCATTGACCTTTTGTTACCTTTTTCGACTGCCATGTGTTATATAGCTTAGATTTCGGATCATCTACCCAAACATCATCATTGGTTATCTTTCGATAAGGTAATTTTGTCCCAGGATTTTTTTGTGTACCAAACGCTGTTCCGATCGTAAACTTCCCAATGGGTGATTTTTTTCCGCCTTCACTCATATTTGAAGTAAAGCCATATTTCCCAATATGTCCAGTTGTCGTTAAAACCGGAATCCATTCACCCTTTTTATTTTTTTCAAAAGTGCGAATCTCAGCAGAGGATATATTATAGCCATTTGAAGTAACAAGAATCAATTGTTTATTCTTTCCTACTGTTTTTAGGCCAGCTGCTAAATTTTTTGGTTCTGCGGGTTTTTTGGTTGTTAGGTATTTACTTGATGCCCAGCCTGTTTTGCTGCCCACTGTTACCTTGCTCCAAGATCCCTTTGTTTGTGATACTTTTAAAGATTGATTTTTTTTGACTGTCGCAACTACTTTATAGTTGGTTCCTGTACCACTTCTCACATTTAACGTACTTGCTGTAACATACATCGTTTTTGTAGATGTCGTTGCCTTTGCTGCTGGCTTTTTTGTCGTTAAATATTTGTTAGAAGCCCAGCCTGTTTTCTTTCCAACTGTCACTTTATCCCAAGACCCTTTTGTTTGGGTTACTGTTACAGCCTGATTTTTCTTAACGGTTATCACTACTTTATAAGAAGTACCTGGACCACTTCTTATATTAAGAGTGCTTGCTGTCACATATTTCGTTTTTTTACTAGCAGCTTGTACCGTATTTACTGAATGAAAGCCCGCAAATAAAACCATTACCCCTACTAGTAGAACAAAAATCCTTTTCCCCATTTTCATCCTTCTCCCTATGTAATATGATGCCCTCCTTTTCATGGACAAGCATACGCCAAATGCTCCATATATAGTCTAGCAGAACACTATTTCAGTTTCTTAATAACCACATTACAAAGCTACAATATTTTCCTAGTCATTTTCTAAAGTTAATGGTTGAATTTAAAATGTCTAATAATAAAGTCAAACAACCATATGAAATCTTTCGTACAATTGTTTGACTTTATTTCTAGCTGGAAACTATGTCCCAGCTTATTAAAATTATATTATTTTACAAACCCTAAAATCATTTCACGGATTAATTTACTTGCTGTATTCGCTGTTTGCTCAGATGGATCGTAAATTGGCGCTACTTCAACTAAATCCGCTCCAACTACCTGAACATTAGAGCGCGCTATTTCATGAATGGATGCTAATAATTCTTTTGAAGTAATTCCTCCTGCATCCACCGTACCTGTTCCAGGGGCATGCGCTGGATCTAAGACATCAATATCTATGGTTACATATACAGGTCTGCCTGCAAGTGTTGGCAAGATTTCTTTTAATGGCTCTAGCACCTCAAACTTAGAAATATGCATCCCTACTTCTTTCGCCCACTGGAACTCTTCTTTCATTCCAGAACGAATCCCAAATGAATATACATTTTTGGGACCAATTAAATTGGCTACTTTTTTGATCGGCGTGGAATGAGACAATGGCTCTCCTTCATATTCATCACGAAGATCTGTATGGGCATCCATATGTATGATAGCTAAATCCGGATATTTTTTATACATTGCTTGGAACACGCCCCACGATACTAAATGCTCTCCTCCCATTCCAAGCGGAAATTTATTATCACCTAATACTTTGTCCACAAATTCTTCAATCATATCTAAGCTGCGTTGTGGATTTCCAAATGGTAAAGGAATATCCCCTGCGTCAAAATATTTTACTTCCTCAAGCTCTCTATCCAAATAAGGGCTGTATTCTTCTAACCCAACAGAAACCTCTCGAATTCTTGCTGGGCCAAAACGGGAGCCAGGACGGAAGCTAACGGTCCAGTCCATTGGCATACCATACAATACTACTTGGCTTTCTTCATAATTTGGAAAACTTTTAATAAATACATTTCCTGAATACGATTCGTCAAAACGCATTAGTCATCTCTCCTTTTTATTCAAAGACAGTCCAATCATTCCCTTGATTTGCTGTTATCCCCGTCACAGAGATCTTGAACAAACTTTGGTAAGATGAAGGCTGCTTTGTGTAACTCTTTCGTATAATACTTTGTCTCTATCGAATGGAAGCGACTTTCTGGAACATTTAATGGATCATACTGTTTAGATCCAATTGTAAATGCCCACATGCCACTTGGATACGTCGGAATATTGGCGATATATAATCTGGTTATCGGGAATATTTCCTTTACATCTCTTTGCACGGAACGAATGAGCTCTCCTTTAAACCAAGGATTGTCACTTTGAGCAACAAAAAGTCCATCGTCCTTTAATGCTTTCGCTATTCCTGCATAAAAGCCCTTTGTAAACAGATTAACAGCTGGACCCACTGGTTCTGTGGAATCAACCATAATAACATCGTATTTCTTCTCGCTTTTGGCAATATGCATAAACCCATCGCCTACTTGTACATCTACTCTTGGATCATCCAGCTTACCTGCTATCTCTGGTAGAAACTTCTTACTATATTCAATTACTTTACCATCAATATCAACAAGCGTCGCTTTTTTGACACTAGGATGCTTTAAAACTTCTCGAATAACCCCGCCGTCCCCACCGCCAACAACTAGAACATACTCAGGATTGGGATGTGTAAACAGTGGAATATGTGCTACCATTTCGTGGTAAACAAACTCATCTCTAACAGAAGTCATCACCATATCGTCCAATAATAGCATATTTCCCCATTCTTCTGTTTCTACCATATCTAACTTTTGAAACGGTGTTTGTTCTGTATGTAATGTACGCTTGATTTTCATAGTGATTCCAAAATCGTCGGTCTGCTTCTCTGTAAACCAAATTCCCATTGACATATCCTCCATTCATTTGATTGGTATAAAGTTTCTTATATGCTAAACATTCCTAGTTTCTTCATTTCTTGTGAGTACAATCTTCTTTTTATACTTCCCAATCAAACAAATAACAAACACGAAAAAAGTATAGTGGATATTCGTATAAAAGCAAAGATTTTTTTTTATATTCCATGATAAAAATGTTTAAAACGCCAATCTTTACCACATACTAGTTTTATCTATTTATCTTTCATTAATGCGATAAAAGAACAAAGAAGGTTCTACTTAGGAGGTGTCATGTTTTGGAAGTCATTGTAAATAAACTTAAAAACTCTGGGAAATATTTACGTCTATTGATTATATTAGGACTTCTTTTCATGATAACCGCAAGCATGATTTTTATCGGTATATATGTATATGCTCGTACACTAGGTCCTCCACCGCTAGCTGTTTCTCAGTCAACAATCTACTATTCAGATGATGGCAGCATTATTGGCGAAAGCAGCAATGGACAGAAAAGGTATTGGGTATCCATTGATGATGTTAGTCCCTATTTAGTAGACTCTACTGTTTCTATTGAAGATAAAAACTTTTATTCTCATCACGGCTTTGACTATAAACGAATTGGCGGTGCTATTTTAGCCGACATAAGAGCAATGGCAAAAGTTCAAGGCGCGAGCACAATAACCCAGCAATATGCTCGAAACTTATTTTTAGAGCATGAAAAGACGTGGAAGCGAAAAATTGCAGAGGCATTTTATACACTTCGATTAGAAATATTCTATACAAAGGATGAAATTCTAGAAGGCTATATCAATACCATTTATTATGGTCATGGAGCATATGGAGCAGAGGCTGCAAGCCAATACTACTTTGGAAAAAAGGCCTCCGAACTAACATTAGGAGAGGCAACCATGCTTGCTGGTATTCCGAAGGGACCTAGTATATATTCTCCTTTTTCATCGATGGAGAATGCGAAAAAAAGACAGGGCATCATCCTAAATTCCTTAATTGAAAATGGATATATAACAGAAGAGGATAAGCAGTTAGCTTTAACGGAAAAACTGTCGTTAGTAGGAAAATTTCCAAATGCTAGTGTCGAAACAGCTCCTTATTTTCAAGATACTGTAAAAAGCATTCTAAAAAACCAGCTTCATTTAGATGATAAAACGATTCAATTAGGTGGATTAAGAGTGTATACAACCTTGAATACAGAGCAGCAAAAAATAGCAGAGGAAACGATTAACCAGACGATAAATAAGGATAGTAATATACAAATTGGCTTCGTTGCCATGGATCCAGCTACAGGCCACGTTAAGGCAATGGTAGGTGGAAAAGATTATGAAGAAAGTCCATTTAACAGAGCAATTCAAGCAACTCGGCAACCTGGTTCGACGATCAAGCCTTTATTGTATTATGCAGCTCTTGAACATGGATTTACACCGGCTACGATGATGAGCAGCGAACAAACAACCTTTCGCTTTGATGATGGGAGAGATCCATATACCCCGCATAATTTTAACAATCAATATGCCGATGGAAATATTACCATGGCACAGGCATTAGCTGTCTCTGATAATGTTTATGCGGTTAAAACCCATCTTTTTTTAGGGCAAGATACATTGGTAAAAACAGGCAAGAAATTCGGCATTACAACCGATTTACAAGAGGTTCCATCTCTCGCTCTTGGAACGTCTAATGTTCGTGTGATTGATATGGCAAATGCCTATAGTATATTTGCCAACGGAGGAAATAGGGTATCTCCTGTTTTCATTACAAAAATTGAGACAAATGATGGGCAGATTCTCTATGAACATAAGACAAAACCAGAAAAGATTTTAGATACGGATTTAACGTTTGTGATGAATCAAATGATGACAGGCATGTTTGACCCTACTCTTAATGGCTATGCCTCTGTAACAGGAAGTACTATTAAAGACGACATCACAAGAATTTATGCAGGAAAATCTGGCTCCACTGAATCAGACAGTTGGATGATTGGTTATACTCCACAGCTAGTATCCGCTGTTTGGACAGGCTATGATCAGGGAGAGCCTATAACGTTAGCAGCCGATAAAACATATGCAAAGAAAGTTTGGGTTCAGTTTATGGAACATAGTTTAAAAAAAGAGCCGATCAAAGGATTTACACCAACTAAAGGTACTGTTGGCGTTTATATCGATCCTAAGAGCGGCAAACTCGCATCAGCTGCATGTGATACAAAAAGAATGATGTACTTTACTAAAGATACTGTACCAACAGAATTTTGTGCTGATTTACCAAAAGAAGACTCTAAGGAAAAACCAGCAAATAAGGACAAAGCAAAAGAAAAAGTACCATGGTATAAACGAATTTTACCGTGGTAGAAGGAACTTGATAAAGCATACTACCAGCTCTTTTGAGTGTAGTATGCTTTTTTGTTTAGGTGCAACAGGGTAAAGCTCCCCTCTACTCCCTTTCCCCTTACTTCCTCTCCCCAAAGGACTCAGACAACGGTTCTATCACCTATTCCTCCTCAAGCCATACATCTTCTATATGCTTTCTTTTTTGCTGCTTGTTTATTTTCCGATATTCTTTCGATTTAAAAATAATATCGAAATCATAATCTTGCGGATATAGCTCTGTTCCTTTTATATAGAGCTTTAATCGTTTTTGGTTCACGGTTCTTTTTTCCTGTCGAACCTGCACTATATATCTTCCTTGTACATCAGGACCTTGATAAACAATTCCCATTTCATCCGTCTCTGTAAGAATCACATTATCTCCTCTCTCAAAAATAGGCTCCCGGGATGGAAGGGTTTTAGTCGTTTTTTTCTCTACTGCCTTTCGCGCGTATTTATTGATTACAATTTGCTGCTGAAAATCCAGCTCCTTTAAATTCTGTTCATGATGGAAATTCCGAAATGTTTTATACGTTATCTGGTGCGCCTTTTCAATGAGCTTAGGGTGCAAGCCTAATTTACTTGCAATTTCAAATGCCTGGCTTCTTCCGCTTTGTCCCAGTAATAGTTTATATGTTGGTCGCAATGTATTGATATCAAATTCCATTGTTCCATTTAAAAAACCTTCTGTTTGATCTGCAAATTCTTTCATCTCGCTATAGTGAGTGGTCGCAAATAAGGTTGCTCCTTTTTGATAAAGTTGTTCTAAAATGACAATAGCAAGAGCCATACCTTCTCCGGGATCGGTCCCTGATCCTAGCTCATCAAGCAATACAAGGGATCGGTCATTGGTTGTTCTTAAGATATCAATTATATTTACTAATCTGGAGCTAAATGTACTTAAATTTTGTTCAATACTTTGTCCGTCGCCTATATCCACAAATATATGTTGAAAAATGGCGATTTTACTCCCTGCTTTCGCTGGAATTAATAAGCCAGATTGAGCCATCATTGTTAATAAACCAATTGTTTTTAATGTGACTGTTTTCCCACCTGTATTTGGTCCTGTAATAACAAGGGCACGATGCTCTTCTCCAAATGAAATAGTTAAAGGAACTGCTTTGTCTCCAAGCATTGGATGACGAGCCTCTTTTAAATAAATCGTATAATCTTCTGATAAGAAAGGCGGCTTTGCAGCAATTACTCGGCTATATTTTGCTTTCGCAAATAAAACATCATAATAGTGCATCGTTTCTATTGCTAAATTAATGGCCTCTTCCTCAGCCAAGAGCTTCTCCGTTAATTCATATAGAATTCTTTCTACTTCAGATTCTTCTGCTAGCTTCATGGTTTCGATTTCTGCTTGCATGTCAGCAAGTTCAATTGGCTCAATAAATACCGTCGCTCCAGATGCGGATGTATCCAGTACACTACCTTGGATTTTCGTTCGATATTCTCTTTTTACAGAGAGGGTCAAATGACCGTTACGCTCTGAAACAATTTTGTCCTGAAGATAGCCCGTATATTTTTTCGATTTCACTAATTGACTCGCTTTTTCTTTTACTCGATCTGTCAGGATGGACAGCTGTCTTCTTAAATAGGCTAAATCACTAGAAGCATAATCATCCACATTACTATGTCTAATACATCTTGCTATTTCCTCTGTAAGCTCTCTAACATCAGGAATGGATTGAACATAAAGCGAGACATTTGGTGCCGCATATTCCTTATCCTTCATAAATTGTTTAAGCTTGGTACAATGTTCCAAAAAGGAAATAACAAACGGAAATTGATCTGCTCGAATATAAATCCCTTTTTTTGCTTGGCTTAAATAAATAGACATTTCATCAAGTGTATGAATCGGCACACTACTAGATATTTCTATGATTTTCATAGCCTCTTCTATTTCCTTGATTGACTGCTCCATTCTTCCTTTATCCTGCAGCGGTCGCAGTTTTCGTATTGTCTTTTTCGCTAAATTTGTTTTGGCATAGGATTCTATCTCTTCTAAAATTTTATAAAAACCTAATACTTCAAATGCCTGTTGATTCATTTTAATTCCTCCTATTTTTCTTCAAATAGCCCTTAAAAATAGAAAAAGCCAGCGTGAACAAACGCTCACACTAGCTTTTTGGGGTAGACCTATCCGCTTTAAAGTGCCGGATTAGGAGATCCTTTGCAATAAAGAAATAAAAACTATGACAAATATGCCATAGCTTTTTATCATCTATTGCTTGCTATGAGGCTTATTCTTAACCTTCCTTGAAATACCCATGCTAAATAAACCGGTATATCCCCAGTTTTTTAACAAAATTCAAGGCCGTATATAATTAACGGTTAGTTAAGAACACTCACACTCATAAAACAATCTCCTTTAAAAGGGCTTTTTATTTTTTATTCCCTTTTAGTTTATCGATTTTTCTTTTCTTTTGTCAACATTTTCAAAAAATTAATTTACTAAAGAGAAAATTTCATTTCTCAATAGTTAAGAAGGGGATAAGTCTTGTTTCAGCTGTTCTACAGAGTTATCCCATAGTCGCTGATCATGTTTTTTCAAAAAATCTGCCAGCACCTTTTTAGACTTCTCATCCATATGATCGACCATAATATGTCTTTTCATACTTTTATCCATCTTATTCACATGCTCTGGAAGAGACTTATAACCCCTGCGAATAGAACGATCCACAGTCATTTCACACGCTGTTACACCAGCATAATAAGGACCTTCAGGCTTACGGTCAATTGTCACCCAGACTAACCAGTAAGGCTTACCATTAGGAACCTCTTCTTTTGTTTTCAAAAATTTGATGCCACGTTCCACTGCACTTCTTGCATGCATGGCGCCGATATCAACGATGGCTTCTCCCTCTTCTACATCAATAATAACAGGAGATACATTTTCTAAACTAAGACTGCCAATTCCAAAGCCTTTATGCCCATCGGTTGGGTCATTTTTAATAATATTAAAGCCTATTGTTTTCTTCTTTTTTTCTTCCATGTTCATACTCCTTTTGCGATTTATTATAAATGATCGCGGATTGGTATAGCTTGACGATTTTTTATTTGTCGTGTATATAAAGCCGACTTTTATCCTCTGCAAAATCAAAAGAACAATTGATTAAACAGCGATAGAAAAAAGTATCGTATCACTTCAATCCAAGGGAATATCGTATAGCTTGATAAACCTGTAACAATTAATACAATAAATAAAATAGATCCATAAACCTCATACTTGGACATCGCTGCTCTTACCCGCGAGGAAACGAGATCTTCAATAATTCGATAACCATCTAAAGGGGGCAAAGGAAGCAAATTAAAAGCAAAAAGTAATAAGTTCATATAAACAAAAATTTCAAAAAACGGATATAAATCAAAATTACTTCCCGCTGGTACTTGTAACTTTATTAATATTGCAATAATGATAAAGCCAAGAAAAGCTAGTATTAAGTTACTGACAGGACCTGCTAAAGTGACTAATACTCCAGCTAATTTTGGTCGTTTAAAATAATGACGATTAACCGGTACTGGCTTCGCCCATCCGAATCCTGCGATTAAGATAAAAATTGCCCCTATGAGATCAATATGAGCGATTGGATTTAGCGTTAATCTTCCTTGCTTTTGCGCCGTGGGATCTCCAAATTTATAGGCTACAAATGCATGTGCGAATTCATGGAAGGTAAAACCTACTACAATGGAAATAATAATATAAGGCAAATCCGCCAAATTTTGCGAAAATAACAAATGATTAGCTCCCCTCTATACACAGTTTCTATGGAAAATGAATATTCTCTATCTAGTAATGTTTCCTTTTAAAATTATACATGATATTAAATTGGAAAGGAAAATTTTCTTTTGTTACCTCTTCATAAGACTCTATTTAAATGCATATACGCTGATTAGAAACTTGCACTTTTCCAAGAAATATGAAAAACTACAATCAAAACTAAGGAGGATTTGAACAAATGCCATATGTAACTGTAAAAATGTTAGAAGGTAGAACTGAGGATCAAAAGAGAAATTTAGTAGAGAAAGTAACAGAAGCAGTTGTGGAGACAACAGGCGCATCAAAGGAAAAAGTAGTGGTCTTTATTGAAGAAATGCCTACAAACCATTATGCTGTTGCAGGCAAACGCCTAAGCGATCAGTAAAAAGAGTTCAAAAAGGTCCCGTCCAGCAATTCAAATCGTTGCATGGCAGGACCTTTTTTTAATGATTTCTTTTCTCTCTTAGGCTTTCAATATACGCATATGCAATCTCTATTTCTTCTTCCGTATATTTTTGCTTGGCCTTTAATGTGAATACTTTTTCCTTCACTTCTTCCTTTGGAAGGCTATCAAAGAAAAGAACGGTTGACACAAGCTCGAGGAAGCGAGAATTCTGGCCATTCATATCTTCTAGACAAGGAGACAAATCAGGCATTTCCACCTCATTAAGATCCAAAAATTCCTTTCCATTATCGGTTAAAGTATATCGATATTGGAAATATCCTCCCTTTTTCTCTTTTACTTCATTCAAAAAACCCATATTGCATAATTCTTCTATTCGCAAGGTTAATTCTTCTGAATAGGGACCGAAAAAATGAAACTGATATTTTTCATGAAATGGAAAATCGAGCTTTTTTGC
This sequence comes from Niallia sp. FSL K6-0212, assembly GCF_038007605.1. Lineage (NCBI taxonomy): Bacteria > Bacillati > Bacillota > Bacilli > Caryophanales > Bacillaceae > Niallia > Niallia sp. FSL K6-0212. The sequence goes on from NZ_JBBOXL010000001.1 coordinate 919,550, forward strand.
GATATATATCATTTTTTGCAGCTTTTTTCTTCCAATAATTTCGCCCGAAGCAGCAATTGCTTTCATTACTTTGGCATGATCTTTTAACAAATTGGGTCATCTCCTACTCCATTTAATCCTAAGACATACATCTATTGAATATCCAACAATTGACGAATTTGTTTTTTTATTTCCCCTTTGGAACTGTCATCCTTTAAAATATCCTTAGGAAAATATAACTTGTGATCGGTTCTTCTTTTTCCAGAAATACTATCAACAATTTCTGATTCTCTGGAAAGCTCTCTAATTTCTCCGTTTTTCATCAATAGATGAATCGGTAATCGCTCTTCCTCTTCTCCAGGTCGATAAAAATCATAGGGAAGATCTGACGAAGAATCGACAACTAAATAATACTCCGGATCCAACCCTACTTTATGGAATAAACCAGATAATTCTTGAAGCTTTTTATACTCTTTAGCTGGATCAAACTCCACGTATTTAAAAAGATTTCGGTTCATAAACCTGCGGCAGAGATCCTTCAAAACGGCATCATCTTCTTCTTGCCACATCTGAAAATAATAGAGAATAATAGCCTCATCCAATTTTAAGTAGTCTTCTAACGATGTTTCGTCTTCAAAAATTGAGTAAAAATGAATAGGGTGATATTTAAAAGAGTAGAATTGCTCGTGTAAATATTTCGCTCTATGTAGAATTTTCGTAAGAATTACTTCCGCACTTCTTGTCACTGGATGGAAATAGACCTGCCAGTACATTTGATAACGGCTCATAATATAGTCTTCCACCGCGTGCATTCCGCTTTTTTTAATAACAGCCTGATCTTCACGCGGGCGCATTACACGCAAAATTCGTTCCATATCGAAATTCCCGTAGCTAACCCCTGTAAAATATGCATCTCTTAGCAGATAATCCATTCGGTCTGCATCTATCTGACTGGAAATTAAACTAACTACTAGTTTTTCCTTGGAGGTTTTAGCAATTATTTCTGCAACCTTTTTAGGAAAGTCCTTCTCTACTTTTGTCAAAACCTTATTGACTTCTGTTTTTCCTAAGATAATTCTGCGTGTAAATTCTTCATGATCAAGATCAAACACTTTTTCAAAAGAATGAGAAAAAGGGCCATGACCTAAATCATGTAGGAGAGCGGCACATAAAGAAAGCAACCTTTGGTCATTGTTCCATTCTTCTCGGCCTTCAAAAACATCATCAATGATTCTTCTAACAATTTCATATACTCCTAGAGAGTGATTAAACCTGCTATGTTCTGCACCATGAAAGGTAAGATAGGTCGTGCCCAGCTGTTTAATTCTTCTCAGTCGCTGAAATTCTTTTGTTCCAATCAAGTCCCATATCACTCTGTCGCGAACATGAATGTAGCGATGGACAGGATCTTTAAATACTTTCTCTTCATTTAGCTTATCCGTCGAATATGGCATCTTTCTCACTCTCTTTCGTTCATTGGCTATTTTTTATTCATTCTAGTAATTAGAGTTATTCCATATTCTAAAGATAGAAAAAGAGGGTTCCGTTGTAGGCATTTTAAAAGGGAAAAATCATGGCTTTCTCCATAAAATAACTATCCAGTGGAAACTCCTCTGTTTTACTAAGGCTCTGTTCTTTTTCATTGTTGTTTTACACAAAAAATTAAAGTATTGACAGCTTTCCATTACTTTTTCAGCTTCGCATTGACTTTATCCATTAACTCTTCTTCTGTTAATGCGGCTAGTGGACGATTATTGACAAAAGCAAATGTTTTTTTACGACCAGGCCCACAATAGGATTGACAGCCTATATCAATTTTAGCATCTGGATCAATTTGCTTTAAACGAGGTATTAACGTTTTTAAATTCACTGCCTGACAATCGTCGCAAACACGAAATTCGTTTGCCATTTGGACAACCCTTTCTATACTTGCTCTCCAATAACGTTATCGAAAATTCATTCGACAACATTCTCACTTATTACTATATGGTATTTTACCCCTTCTCCACTAGCAATGCAAGATGCAAAAGATTGTAAAATAGTGACGAATTTGTGGAGAAAATCCACTGGCCTTACAGTATCATTCCCTTACTACTATCATTATATTTTTTGTAAACTAGCTTGCCTCTCTATATTAATTAATCAATATGCGTTATAATTTTCTCTTGAATATAGGGAGGTTTTACAATGAACAAAAGTAGAATATTAGTAATGTGCAGCATTGTTCTTGCAATGCTTATTGCCTCTATTGATACGACTATTATGAATACAACTATGCCAATTATTGCGGAAGAACTTGGCGGTACGGAATTGTACGCTTGGTCTTTTGCTGCTTATATGATAGCAAGCACAATTCTATCACCAATTGCTGGAAGACTTTCCGATCTATTCGGACGGAAAAAGCTGTTTGCTTTTGGAATTATTGTCTTTTTAATTGGTTCTCTGCTATGCGGAATCTCATCCACTATGACTCAATTAGTTATTTTTAGAGCATTGCAAGGGATGGGAGCCGGATTCATGATGCCATTTCCTGCTATCATTGCCGGGGATCTTTTTTCTATTGAGAAGCGAGGGAAAATCCAAGCATTGTTTACTGGCATGTGGGCTCTATCCGCCATATTAGCCCCTACTCTTGGTTCTCTCTTTGTAGAATTTATGAGTTGGAGATGGATTTTTTATATCAATTTACCAGTATGCATTATTGCACTACTAACTTTAATTCCATATAAAGAAGTCTATCAGGCGAAAAAGGCACAGGTGGATTACATCGGAGCAATGCTATTTGGAATCGGAATAACTTGTTTATTACTAGTTACAGTGCTTGAAAACTACCTTTATCTTTATGCTATAGTAGGTGTCCTTCTGTTAATTAGCTTTTATTTCTTTGAGAAAAAACAAGCATCTCCTATTGTCCCGTTATCCATTTTCAAAAATAAGACGATCACTTGGATGTTTATTAATGGATTTGTTGGAACATTGGCCTTATTTGGAACATCGAGCTATATTCCATTATTCCTACAAAATCAGGCAGGGCTCTCTGTATTATGGAGTGGCGTTTCTCTCCTTGGCCTATCGGTTGGATGGATGGCCATGTCTGTTCCTGCAGGGAAATGGATATTAAAATATGGCTATCGCATTCTATTAATTATTGGAAATGCACTATTGCTGCTTTCAGGAATATTATTAGTATTATTAAATGAATCAAATGGCTTCTGGTACGTATTTATTCTTATGGTCGTACAAGGCCTTGCATTCGGCTTACTAAGTACAGTAGGTGTGATTGGTGCCCAGGCACTAGTTGGAAACCATGAAAAGGGTATATCCACCTCTTTCTTTATGTTTTGCCGAAACATGGGAACAGCTATTGGCGTAACGATTATGGGATCTTTGCTAAATAGTGGCTCAACCTTTATGGATGGCATTCACCATCTCTTCCTATTTGGATTTATTGTTAGCATATTTGCTTTTCTTTCAGCATTCTTCATTCGAAACGAAGGAACTTTAAGCGAAAAAAACGTATAGAGATTTCCCACCTTATCTATCTTAAAAACAGTCGGTTTATCGCCGGCTGTTTTTTTCATCCTCTTTATCCGCTAATTTCCCTTTTTTCTATTCTATAAAAAAATCTACTATCCTTGTATTTCTTTTGTATAAACATCCAAGTTTCTGGAAAAGATGGGACTAGAAATATTTATTTATCGTGATTAAGTTGGGAGTTGAGTTATCAATGAAAGTTAGACAAGACGCATGGTCAGAAGAAAATGACCTATTATTAGCAGAAACAGTTTTAAGACATGTGCGAGAAGGGAGCACACAGTTAAATGCCTTTGAAGAAGTTGGGGATAAACTAAACAGAACTTCGGCAGCCTGTGGATTCCGCTGGAACGCAGTCGTTCGTCATCAATATGAAAAAGCACTTCAGCTTGCAAAAAAACAACGAAAGCAACGACAACGGATGTTAGGAAAGGATCAAGGCGGCAAGAAAAAACTATTATATTCACCACCAGTGCCAACAGTGGATGATTTTGAAGCACTTACCGTATCCACTAATTTAGAAATCGGTTCTATGGATTTGGATGCGATGGAAACATTCATTACAACTGAAACATTAGAAACAAATGTTACTAGTCCACAAGAAGAAGAGCTTGCAAACTATCAATCAGAAGAAGACGCACAGCCATTACCAGCATATGAAGCGAAACAAGCACCTGCCTATTCATCTGTAAAGCATAGCCAAGCTGGCACACTAAATTTCGACATGGTTCTTTCCTACTTACAAAATTTCCGAAATGCTACCATCCAGTTGGAAATCCTAAAAAGCGAGAATGAAAGATTAAAAAGAGAAATGTCTTCCATTAAAAGTCGAAACAAGGAATTAGAAGACAAGCTTCATCAAATCGAAAACAACTCAGAAACCATGCAAGAAGATTACGAGACACTGATGAAAATTATGAACAGAGCCAGAAAACTCGTCCTACTAGAAGAAGACGAGCGCCCAACCAAATTTAAAATGGACCGAAACGGAAACCTCGAAAAAGTCGCAGAGTAACTAAAAAGCGGAGGCGCCTTGCTTATCAGCGTACAAACTGGTCGACTAAGATCGCCACGTCCTGTGGCGACGTCGACACTAGTACATCCTATACGTCGAAGGGCTTCGACTGAGATAAAGGATACACGGCGAACGCTAGTGAGTCGATGTTGACTTATCGTAGGGAGAAGACTGAAGTTTGCTAGCTGATAGGCGCTGGAGCTGGATTATGTTAAAGCGGAAAGGGACTGTTTAGCGGCGTGTGGGGTGGAGCAGCATTTCCTGAGATATAGGAAACACAGTGAGCGATAGCGATCTGATGTTGACTTATCGTAGGGAAAGGCTAGCCCATCACCCAAAGCTACTGCAGCGGTCCACATTTATTAAAAAGAGAGAGTATTAATAGTTGGCAGCACATTTCTCGATTATAAATAGAGGATAAGAAAAGGGATTTTCTCTACTTGAAGTCCCCTTCCTTATCCTCTTTTTGGTTTTAGCGAAATGGCTGCATGATTTTATCGTTTCTTTCCACGACCCGATCATAATAAGATTCAAATAGCGAAAGTTCTTCTCCTTGTAATTGATCTGCAAATAAAAATTCTGCATGATCCTTTAAAGCGAGTAACAATTTGGTCATAACTTGATCAACCGTTAAAGAAACTCCTAACAATTCTGCTAAGGATGCCATTACTTCAGGGTTTATTTCAGGATACTCAAACTTTGTCGTCTCTCCTTGTAGACCAGAAGAATAAAATTGTTTGATGATCCCTGCCCTATCCTGTCCACTTCCATTTACGCAAAGATAAATTTGCACAGCAACTCCGCTTCTTAAGCGTCTCTGGGAAATTCCAGCGAATTTTTTTCCATCAATACTTAAGTCATAGCTGCCCGGACAATACGAACCAACAATCTCTTTTGCTTTAATTGTTTTTCCATATTCACGGAACATATATTTAATCAATTCGAACATAGTATCATAGCCACTGTTAATATCAATTCGTTTCTCCTGCTCTGGGAGAATAAGCGATATATTTAACACATCCTTATCTAATACAACAGCTAGACCACCTGAATTACGAACAATATAGTGGTATCCCTGCTCCTTTAAAAAAGTTAATGCCTCTTTCAAATGTGGTAATCTCGTATCTTGAATTCCTAATACAATTGTCCGATCATGGACCCATGTTCTGGCCGTGGCTGGTGCCATCCCGCTTCCCACGGAAGAACATAAGGTATCATCCATACCAAAAGATGTGAGCGCGGATACATGTAAACCTGTTGTGGACTGATCAATAATTCTCCATTTTTCTTGTTTTAATAAACTAGTACTACCAACCATCACTTAGCTCCTTCTGTTTTACCAACTATCTATTCTATTATAAAAAGATTTAGCCCTCTTTATTCATCACAATGATTTATTATAGCGAATTTAGAGCTATTTCAAAAGCAATCTTCTCTTTTTTGATATATTTTTCGTATCCTTACTTAGGGATAAACTTAAATCTGCTTTGTTCATTCGCTCCAATCTCCTAAATAGAAAAACCACTTAATCAGTGACAGCGACTATCCATACTTTGTATAACTTAGAATTTTCATTAAGCTTCTTGTACATGTGGGAGTAAGATGAAGATAGATAACATAAACAAAAAAGACGCCTCCCATTCTAAGGAGACGCCTGCTTTTAAATTTATTTTGTTAAGCTTTGACCAGCTGTAATTAAAGCTAATTTATAAACATCTTCTTCGTTACATCCACGAGAAAGATCGTTTACAGGAGCATTTAATCCTTGAAGGATTGGTCCCACTGCTTCAAAGTTCCCTAGTCTTTGTGCAATTTTATAGCCAATGTTACCAGCTTCTAGGCTAGGGAATACAAATACGTTTGCATCACCTTGAATAGGAGAATCTGGAGCTTTTTGTTTTGCTACAGATGGAACAAATGCAGCATCAAATTGGAATTCACCGTCGATTACTAATAACGGATCTCTTAATTTAGCTTCTGCTAATGCACCTTCTACTTTTTCCGTTTCTGGTGATTTTGCAGAGCCTTTTGTAGAGAAGCTTAACATTGCAACACGTGGATCAATGTCAAACATTCTTGCTGTTTTCGCACTTTCCACAGCGATTTCTGCAAGATCTTGGCTGTCTGGAGTAATATTGATTGCACAGTCTGCAAATACATATTTCTCCTCTTCACGAACCATGATAAATACACCAGATGTCTTTTTCACACCTTGTTTTGTTTTAATGATTTGTAAAGCTGGACGAACAGTATCTGCTGTTGAGTGAATCGCACCACTTACTAGACCATTTGCTTCGTTAGCATATACAAGCATTGTTCCAAAATAGTTTTCATCTAAAAGAATTTTACGAGCATCTTCTTCCGTTACTTTTCCTTTACGTCTTTCCACAAAAGAAGCAACTAGTGCATCAAATTGAGCATACTTCTTTGGATCATAAATTTCTGCATTTTCTAATGAAACACCAAGATTGTCTGCTTTTGCTTGAATTTCTTCTATGTCACCAATTAAAACAGGAATTAACACTTTATCTTCCGCTAAACGACCAGCAGCTTTTAAAATTCGCTCATCTAAAGCTTCTGGGAAAACGATTTTTACGTTTTGGCCCGTTACTTTTTCCTTTAAACCTGTAAATAAATCACTCATTAATTTTCTTCCTCCTTTTTATGTACACTTAATAGGATACTCTACCATCATAAAATTTCAAGAAATTTTCCTTACTTTCTTCTATTTTCATCCCATATAAAGCAAGATTCACTCATCTACCAATCAAAAGAAGATGAAGACAAAAAACATTAGTTATAGTTCTATTTATACAATCTGATATTTCCCTATATTTATCTTCCTTATACTCTTTTGCCCAAACTGAAACTTCCTTTTTCCGGAAGTCACAATAAGTTCACAATTATCCTAAGGGTTATTCCACTAAAATCTGGAGAAACTATGATATAGTTAAAATCGTATTAACGTTATTAATAAGGAGTGAACATATAAATGAGTGAAGCAGCAAAAACATTAGATGGCTGGTATTGCCTTCATGATTTCCGAACAGTAGATTGGACTACATGGAAAATGTTACCTAGCGAGGAAAGACAAGAAGCCATCACTGAATTCCTAGGTCTATTGGAAAAATGGAATACTGTTCAAGAAAATAATAGCGGCAGCCATGCGTTATATACAATTGTTGGGCAAAAAGCAGACTTCATGATGATGATTCTCCGTCCAACTATGGAAGAATTACAGAAATTAGAAACAGAGTTTAATAAAACTAAATTAGCTGAGTTTACGATCCCAGCTCATTCCTATGTTTCTGTTGTAGAATTAAGTAATTACCTGCCTTCCGATTCCGATAAAGATCCTTATGAAAATCCATATGTAAAATCTAGACTATACCCGATCCTGCCGGAATCCAGCTATGTGTGCTTCTATCCGATGGATAAACGTCGTCAAGGAGAAGATAACTGGTATATGCTTCCTATGGAAGATCGTAGAAGCCTAATGCACAGCCATGGCATGATTGGCCGCCAATATGCAGGGAAAGTAAAACAAATTATAACAGGATCTGTTGGTTTCGATGACTATGAATGGGGAGTAACCTTATTCTCTGATGATGTTCTTCAATTCAAAAAGTTAGTATATGAAATGCGTTTTGATGAAGTAAGCGCTCGTTATGGCGAATTTGGTTCTTTCTTTGTAGGAACCCTTCTAAAACAAGAAGCAATCACCGAATATTTACATGTAAACTAACATAAAGATGGAGAAAATTTTCTAATGAATCTAGATGATAGATGATTGGGAACTTCTCCATTTTTTTATTAATTTTTCTCATTAATTTAAATATAAATTCAACTCTCCTTGTCATAACTTATTCCTTTTTCTCATAGGATGAAATAGTGAGCGATGACCTATGAATGAAACAACATTCACCGTCTACTTCTTATTTCTAAAATTGTGGTCAACTTCGAATGGTGGAAGTATGTAGTGAAGATTGGATAGAAGATAATGGAGGGATGAAAATGAGTCAGTCAAATTATGGGAACTATGGTTATCCACAAGGATATAGGAGTTTTCCTGGGCAAATTCCTACCTATGGAAATCAGCAAGGGTTTCAACAACAAGTACCAATACAACAAGGAATGCCCACACCTGCACCTACGCCACCTGCAACACCTACTACATTACCAGGACAATTGCCAATAGAAGCATCTTATATCGAGAATATTTTACGCCTTAACAAAGGGAAAATTGCTACTGTCTATGCAACATTCGAAAACAACAGAGAATGGAACGCCAAAATCTTTAAGGGAATTATTGAAGCAGCAGGGCGAGATCATGTTATCTTAAGTGACCCACAATCTGGAACTCGCTATTTAATTCTAATGCTCTATATCGATTATGTTACATTTGATGAAGAAATAGAGTATGAATATCCTTTTGCCGCTGGCATGCCAGGGTTAGCAACATCCCCGCCTAGATAACCAAAAAGCCTTCCCGTGCATCACTCATTTAGTGGTGTACTTTTTTTGTTCTTTATTAAGATTGATAATGTTTCTCTTTTTATGAAAACAAAAAAGAATAGGTTGAACATTTTATAATCTGCTCACCCTATCCTTTTTTAATATACTCTTATTACATCCATTTCCACGCAGCAATAATCACTAAGAGCCATGCTGCTATAAACGCTACTCCGCCAAGTGGTGTAATAGCTCCTAATACTTTTATTTGGGTAACAGCCAATATGTATAGGCTTCCTGCGAATAGGATAATCCCAATTAGCATCAGCCAGCCTGCCCAGTTTAACAAACTGCTTTCTGGAAACTTACCTAAGAGTAAACCGATTAGAATTAAACCAGTACTATGAAACATTTGATAGGTAACACCTGTTTTCCATATTTCAAGGTATTTATTTGTAATTTTCCCTTCTAAGCCATGTGCGCCAAATGCTCCTAAAGCAACGGATAGCAATGCATTAATTGCTCCAATAATAATGAAAACTTTCATTTTTATCTCCTTTTTTAAGGCTTTTTGCTAACTAATCTATGTAAAAAGTTATGATATTCCTTAATCCTTTTCCTTAGTTGCTATTCATGTGCGTAAAACAAATGTACTTAAAAATCAAATAAGGAATCACCATTTCCTTCGTCCATTTTAATTTTATTTGTTTGTGTCTGTATGGGTTGTTGTGGAATGCTTATTGGTGCTTGAACAGCTTGGAAGGATGGTTGCTGAACAGGCTGCTGATAAGTAACGCCTTCTTTTCTTTCCTGTTCTAAAACCAATTCACATAAGGATTTAATTGCATAAACTCTTTCTCTTATTCTCGCGTCAGAATTGCTTGTTTTTGCTTCTGTCAGCTGATCCTCTATTTTAGCTAATAATTGCTGGATTGATATATTCACTTCATCCCTCCTTTTGCCTGGAATCGCAGGCATTCTTGTCCAGAAGCTCTTTTTACTTCAACAGATGGCATCGTTCTGCCTTTAAATTGGAATGCCTTACACCCTTTAGGAAACTGACTATCCCATGTAACATAGTAGAATTTGCATTTATAACAATTAACCTTATTCTTTTCCATTCCCTACCCTTTCTAATCCATTAGAAGGAAATACATAATGAGTAGATACTTCTATTATCTAATAGAAATGACCCCTCCTACGTATTTCCTTTATTATATTCTTCTTTTCACAAAAAATCATCTATACACCAATTGATCGGGGACTGCCCATTATTTTCAAGCATCCTATTTATAGTAGAAAATGGTCTGCTTCCTAGAAAGCCGCGGTGAGCGGAAAGTGGACTTGGATGTGTCGATAAAATGGTGCCATGCTTGTCTTGATCAATAAAAGCAAGTTTTTTTTGGGCTGGATTTCCCCATAGCACAAAAATAACTGGTTCTTCTCTGTCATTCAACATCTTTATTACTTTGTCTGTAAATACTTCCCATCCTTTCCCACGATGAGAATTCGCTTGTCCAGCTCTCACTGTTAAAACTGTATTTAATAGAAGCACCCCTTGGTCTGCCCAGTTTTTTAAATAGCCATGGTTCGGAATAGGACAGCCAAGATCAGCATGAAGCTCTTTATAAATGTTTTTTAAGGATGGTGGAACTTTTACTCCTGGCATAACGGAAAAGCTTAAGCCATGAGCTTGATTCGGACCATGATAAGGGTCCTGTCCCAAAATAACAACCTTTACTCTATCATAAGGAGTATATGTTAAACTATTAAAAATATCTTCTCTTTTAGGATAAATAGTAGATTCTCTGTATTCTGTTTCTAAGAAGGCTTCCAATTGGCTAAAATACTCCTTCTGACGCTCCTGTTCCAATAATTGCTCCCATGATGCAGCCATACTATCTCCTCCTTTATTCTTCGGCAAAGCTTACTTCAAGTGTATAGCCTAATCTTCCATAGAATTCCTTCAATGTTTTTTGAGCATTTTCCTCTGCTTTCACTAAAATCCCCTGATTTACAGCCTCTTTCTTCATCGTTTCCTTCGCTTCATCCATTAAACTATAAGCTTCTTCCCACTTTACATCTCCTCTAAAAATGCCTGAAACAGAATATGTTTCTACTTTTTCAAAATCAATGGAAGGATCCTGAAGAAAATCTGCCTTTGGTAACTCAATATGGATGCTTTTCTCATCCTCATCTACTTGTAATTGTTCGTCCGTAACTATCGATAAGTCTACTCCAGCTGTTAGTGTCCCTGGTACAACTAACAATATTTTTCTTTTTGTGCCAGGAAAATCCGTCTCAATTTCCTTACCAAAAATTTCATTATCCTCTTTTTCTAGAATTGTTTTTATAAAACCTTGAGAGGTGGCTAAAGTGGATAAATCTTTCATCTGTTCTAAATAAGCCGTTGTTTTTAGAACGGACTCTTGCGGAAAGGCAACTTTCCATAACCCTACTATTCCGACTATCAAAATCACGATTAACACACTAAAAAAAAGCATGATTTTTTTATTTAACCGATTCATTAGTCTATATAAACCAAAAGAAGGAAAGCGAATTCCCCTTCTGCTATTTAACTCAAATGCTGTACTTGCCTGTTCCCTTTTCCCCGCATCTAACTCCCGGCTGATTCGTTCTTTTTCTTTTTTACTTACCATTTAACTCCTCCTGATCCTATTATTGTCTCCTTCTATTATATAGGGAAATTTGTCGATTGTGGGGATATTTGTCTATGTAGTATTTCCCAAATGGCAGGCGATGAAAAAATTACCAACTAAAAAATTGTTTGATTACCATTTTAAGAGGCTATATAAAAAACATAGATAAATTCCACTATTATAGGAGGCTATCATTATGTATAAAGTAGAAGTAGTAGAAAACGGTGTACAAGCAACCAATATTATTAATGCATTAGAAAACCAAGGCTACAAAAAAGAGAATATTTACATTTTTGCTCACGATAAAGACCGTTCTGAGGATTTAACAAATGCAACGGAAACTGGAAATGTATCAATGAAGGAGCAAGGTTTACTTGATTCTATCAGCAACGTTTTCCGAAAAAGAGGCGACGAATTACGTTCTAAATTACAATCAGTAGGCTTAACAGATGCAGAAGCAGCTAAATACGAGGAAGTATTAGATACAGGTAAATTAGTAATTGTTGGGTCACAAGAATAAAGAGAAATCCCGCCTTCTTTTATGCGGGATTTTTTTATCCTAATAATTGGTCATATAGCTTCTTTGCATAGACAACATCATTTGTTTCATGGATTAATGCTCTTCCATCTTTAAAAAAGACTACTCTGTTTCTTTCTAGCTGAACAGATAGGAGAAACGGATTTTGTCGCACTTTATATCCTTTCTTTTGCAAGCTTTCTGTTAATCGTTGAAAAGGAATATTTTTTGGACTAGATGGACGAATTTGAACCGTTTCTCTTCCACATAAAACAGCTACCTTTGTCTGATTCTCCCTTTCAAGAAAAGGATATGACCGTTTTTCTCCACATGTAGGACAATCACTTCTCTTTGCACGGCTCACTTTCACATTGTGATATTCATTATTCCATAAATCAAACGTTAAAAAGGATCCGCGCAAAGCAGCTTTATCTCCCCTTAAAAGCTTCAACGCCTCTGTTACTTGATGAGAAACGACCACCTGTACAGCTGGTGCAATAATTCCTACTGTATCACAAGTTAAACCAGTCATGGGCATCGTTTTCAATAAGCAATGAAGACAGGGTGTCTCACCTGGTATTATCGTGTAGCTCATCCCGGAACTCCCGACACAGGCCCCGTAAATCCAGGGAATTCCATGCTTAACAGCCATATCATTTACTATCATTCTTATTTCCATATTATCCGCAGCATCTATTATTAAGTCGATATTCTCAACTAACTGTTCTAATAACGCTGCGGTTGCCTCACCAATTATCCCTTTCACTGTGCAGCCTCGATTAATTTCCTTTAGTCTATTTTCGGCCGCAAATGCTTTTGGTATTTTCTCGTCAGCATCCTTTTCTGTATATAGCTGCTGCCGCTGAAGGTTGCTTTTTTCGACATAATCTCTATCTATAATGGTTAAGCTTCCGATACCGCTTCTGCATAACATCTCTGCAACAGAAGACCCTAATGCACCTGCACCAATAATTAACACATGCTTCCTGCCAATTATTCTCTGCCCTTCTGCTCCAATGGGGGAAAACAAAACTTGGCGTGAATATCTACTTTGATCCATTTGTACCTACTCCTTCCTCATCCCCCGCTAACAGGTGGAATAAAGGCAATTGTATCGTTTTCTTCCACTGTATCTTCATCCATTGCAAATTCCTCGTTTACCGCAACCATTACTCCTTGAAGAGACAGCGAAGGGAAGGCACTTAATAAATATTCCTTAACCTGTGCAATCGTCTGCCCTTGCCATTCCAATTCCATTGCCTCTTTTCCTATCGTTTCTTTTACTCCAGCAAAGAATAGTAATTGGATCAATTTAATTCCTCCTCACTTGGTCTGCCATCTTCATACCTTTTCGTACCTTTCTGGTTCCCAATCCACTCTTCACCAGATTCCCAATGTTCCCTCTTCCAAATTGGCACGATTTCTTTTATTCTTTCTATCGCATATTGATTTGCCGTATAGGCATCCTTTCGATGTGGAGTCGAAACTGCTATCACTACTGCTACATCACTGATTTCCAGCTTGCCGATTCGATGGGTAATCGCAATATCAATGTCTCCCCACTTCTCCTTTACCTCTTCCCCTATTTGCGCAAGTTTTTTCGCAGCCATTGGCACATATGCCTCATATGTTAAAAACAATGTTTTTTTTCCGGCAGTCATTTCCCTTACCGTACCAATAAAAGTAGTAATCGCACCCGCGTTTCTTCTTACAACCTTATCAATAACTTCTTGCAAATTAATTGGACGGTCCGTTATTTCAAATTTCATATAAATTCCTTTCTCGATCTACTCTCATCTTTTTTCCATATCGATTTTCATTTTTCTTTCAAACGTAAAGATTATATTTAAAGGTTACCATAAACAAAGACAGAATTCTCTTACTACTCTTCGCTCTTTTCCATATTTTTTATCGTTGGTATGCAAAATCATCTTGTAAAGCAGACTAAGCAAAGGGTGCGGAAAAGTTGTATGATTAATTAAAATGGTCTACAATTATTCAATCAAACAAAATTACTTTTCGCTGAAATAATAGCCATTACATAGGAGGCATAACAAATGAAGAAAGTATTAACTTTAGCAGGCTCTGACACAAGCGGCGGTGCAGGTATTCAAGCAGATTTAAAGACATTCCAAGAATTAGGTGTTTATGGTATGACTGCTTTAACAACGATTGTAACAATGGACCCTAAAAATCATTGGCACCATAACGTATTTCCCCAGGATATTAATACAGTTAACGCGCAATTAGAAACCGTGTTATCTGTGGGAATTGATGCTATGAAAACAGGAATGCTTGGATCTGTCGAAATCATTGAAGCAGCGGCAAAGCTAATTGATGAAAATAATATCAAAAATGTTGTGATTGATCCTGTCATGATTTGTAAGGGCGAAGATGAAGTTCTTCATCCAGAAACAGCTGATGCCCTACGTGAATTGCTTGTTCCAAGAGCAACTGTGGTAACACCAAACCTTTTTGAAGCTTGGCAGCTTGCCCAAACTGATAAACCAATTAAAACAGTAGAAGATTTAAAAGAAGCGGCCGCAAAAATTCACGAACTTGGACCTAAATATGTTCTCATCAAAGGCGGCAGTAAGTTAGGACATGAAAAAGCAATTGATCTTCTATACGATGGAAAAGAATTTACTATCTTTGAGAGCGAACTAATAGATACAACGTATACTCATGGGGCAGGCTGCACAAACTCTGCTGCTATTACAGCTGAACTAGCTAAAGGTGCTACCGTAGAAGAAGCTGTTCAAACAGCAAAAGATTTTATTACAGCAGCTATCAGCAATGGATTTAAATTAAACGAGTATGTAGGACCAACTATGCATGGAGCATATCGTAACGAAAAAGAAAAGCTTAGTGCGAAATAAAAACAGCAGTTCAATATATTCTCCTTTTACCATGCCATTATAAAAGGAGAGTATGCCCTTACCATTTTTTATTATTTAAATAAACTATTAGCAAGGAGGGATATTCTGTGGAATTTGTACAAATGGAAAAAGTGCAAAACGAAATCGATCGTTTTAGTGGAAAGAAAATCTATATTCACTTAGAAACAACAAATGGCGCTTATGCCAACCATAATGATGAAACTTTCTTCAATTCAGGCGCCTATATCCGCAATGCCCAGCTAGCCTATGAATATGGCAAAATTACGGGAAACGGCCCCTATCGAATTGGCTTAAAAACAGCAATAGGCTGGATTTATGCTGAAGGTATCACCCACTATGAAATTGACGATAAAAATAGATTGTTATTGGCAGGCTTAGACTTTACCGGAAAATTAGCAGTAGCCTTAGAAATAAGCGAAACACCATTTGAATAAACAATTAATGGAACATGCTTTTTTCATTACATGAAAGGAGGAACTCAGATGGAAACAGAAAAACAAGTATTAGTTATTTTTCCTCATCCCGATGATGAGGCATTTGGTGTATCTGGAACCATTTCAAAATTTTTACACGAAGGGGTTCCAGTTACTTACGCTTGCTTAACCCTTGGACAAATGGGAAGAAACTTAGGAAATCCACCATTTGCAACAAGAGAATCCTTACCAGAAATTCGCAGAAATGAATTAAAGGAAGCAGCTAGAGCAATGGGTCTAGAAGATCTCCGTATGCTCGGCTATCGTGATAAAACAATCGAATTCCTAAAAGAAGAAGTATTAGTCGATGAGTTTACAGCATTACTAGATGAATTAAATCCTTCTTTAGTGATTACTTTTTATCCAGGTTATTCTGTGCATCCGGACCACGATGCTACAGGAGCTGCTGTTGTAAAGGCCATCGAAAAGAGAGAAGCTTCTAAACGACCAAAACTTTACTGTGTAGCATTTTCCAAGAACACAGAGGAAGACCTTGGACAGCCAGATATTGAAATTGATGTGGAAAATTTTGCAGAACAGAAAATCAAAACAATCGCAGCCCACCTTTCTCAAACACAACAATATGTAGCAGTCCTGCAAGAAGGAATAAAGAATCAGGACCCAGAAGTTCTAGCTCGATTGTATACGGAAAAATACTGGACATATAAATTTTAATTTTGGAGAAAACAGGGAAAAAGATTGAGACATACGTCTTGCGATTATAAAAAGGTTTGTGGTAAACACCTGTTTCTGCGAGAAATAGAGATGCCATAGCCCTCTTCTTTTTCCCCAGTACCTTGTTTGTCTGTAGAGTAATAGAACAAATTGCTTTCGCCTCTCGGGCTTTTATTTACATAAATACCCAAAGTGGTGAAAGCAATCGTTATTAAATCGCTATATTAGAAATTGTTCATCTATTCCCATTATCTATTTTGTTTTGTCCCTGTATGTTTTTATTTAAAGAATAATCGCCTAAATTAAGCTTTTAGCCAAGCATTTGCAAGTAAAAGCGCTCCTTTTGCTGCCTCAGTATGCGCCAATGCATTTAGCATAACAAAATCATGTATGATTCCACCAAAACGAGCAGAGGTTACCTTTACTCCCGCTTCACGAAGTTTATTCGCATAAGCTTCTCCTTCATCTCTTAGCACATCTGCCTCAGCCGTAATGATTAAAGCTTCTGGCAGCCCAACTAATTGATCTTTTGTTGCTCTTAAAGGAGATGCTGTAATTTCTGCTCTTTCTTTTGGATTAATAGTATATTGATCCCAGAACCATTTCATGCCATCTCTTCTTAAAAAGTACCCTTCTGCAAATTGGTTATAAGAATCTGTTTCAAAGGATGCGTCTGTAACAGGGTAAAATAGTAGCTGTTTTTGAATAGCAGGGCCTTTGCGTTCTTTCGCCATTAATGTGATCGCTGCGGACATATTTCCGCCCACACTGTCACCTGCTACAGAAATTTTATTAATATCAAAGGCATACTCTTCTCCTTTTGCTGCAATCCATTCTAGCACCGTATATATTTCTTCAATCGCAACCGGATATCTTGCTTCTGGAGAAAGGCTATAATTGGTGAATACAACGGCAGCGTTGGAACCTACTGCTAATTCACGAATTAAGCGATCATGTGTATGTGCATTACCGAATACCCATCCTGCACCATGTGTATATAAAATCACTGGCAATTTAGTTGTAGAGCTGTTCTCTGGACGAACAATTTTAATTGATACTTGATTGGCCGGTCCACCTTTAATAAAAAATTCATTTTCCTCCACTGGTAATTTATCTATCTCACTAGATTGTACTTCATCTACTGCTACTCTACCTTCTGCTGGCTCCAAATCAAATAAATATGGTGGATTAGCTGTGTCTTCTGTAAATTTTTTAGCCGCTTCTTCTAATACAATGTGATTTTTGTTATTCATAGCAAATTACCCCTTTTGATTTCTTAAAATTTAATTGCGCACAACTTATTGAATTAAAATTTTTTACTCCTATGTTTTCTGTTCCTTTACATAAGGAGTACAAGTAGTTAGTTTTATCTGCTGCTCGTAAATTTAGTTGCGCACAATTTAATTTTACAATACCAACTTTTCCATTCAAAGTCAATTTATTTTTTATTAAAAATGCTGAGGAAAGTCTTTTTCCTCAGCATTTCATCAAAAAGATATATTTTATAAATTTTCTACTCTTTCTTCTAATACTTCTTTCGCATTCTGCACATGATCATTATCTTCAGATTTCACCATTTTGACAAGAAACTTTCGCATAAGCAGCATTTTTAGTCCCTTAACATGTACAGTGCCTTCAAACTCTACTTGGGTGCCTTCAGGAATCTCCGAAAAGCGATAAGCATAATCAACTATTAATCCATTTGAACTACTTCTACGCAAAAATCCTATATTTTTATCAAAAGTGAGATATTCTATTTCTGCAGATACTGTATTTCCACGAACATTTCTTATCTCTTTATATTTTGTGCCAACTCCAATCGGCTCATTTGTCAACTTTTCTGTTGATACCACTTTATTCATATATTCTGAAGCATTTGCCATGTCCGCAAAATAAGCAAAAACTTCTTCAATGGGCTCACAAATAATAACACTCGCATTAAAATCTGCCATTTTTCCACCTCAATAGAATCTATCTTTTTAGGTTTTTCATTTCTATTATAGCGAATAAATAGCAAATTGAATAATTGATTTCTAGCGAACTATAAAAATGAGTGATTACTCACTTTACAAAGTGTAACTTTTTTCATAAGATAAAAGTGAGTAATCACTCATTTATTCGAAAGGTGGTTTTTAATATGGGGACACCATCCATTGTTTCTGTTAAGAATATTTCCAAAGCATTTGGAGAGAAACAAATTTTAACCCAAATTGACTTAAGTGTTTATCCCGGAGAAATCTTAGGATTACTTGGTCCGTCCGGAGCTGGAAAGACATCACTTGTGAAAGAAATTATTGGATTAGATTTACCTGATAGTGGTTCTATTTCTGTATTAGATGTGGAAATGCCAAATCTAACTATAATGGGGAAAATCGGTTACATGGCACAGGCAGATGCATTATATCAAGATTTAACAGCTAAGGAAAATCTCGATTTTTTCGCTAGCTTGTATGGATTAAAAGGAACAGAGAAAAAATCTAGAATAGATAGTGTTGCTAATTTAGTAGAATTATCAGATCATCTTTCCAAGCCAGTATCCCAGTATTCTGGAGGAATGAAGAGAAGGCTATCTATCTGTATTGCTCTTTTAAACACTCCAAAGCTGCTAATTTTAGATGAACCTACAGTTGGGATTGATCCTATTCTCCGAAAAGCAATTTGGGAGACTTTTAACCAGCTTAAAGATAATGGAACATCCATCATTGTAACTACTCATGTAATGGATGAAGCAGAAAAATGTGATCGTCTTGGAATGATAAGAAACGGTCAACTTATTGCTCTTGATACACCGAAAAACTTGATGAACCGCTGCAATGCCCAAACAATGGAGGAAGCATTCTTATATTATGGAGGTTTAGCAAATGAGAATTAACGCCTTAGTATTACGCATATTAAAACAATTTTATCGTGATAAAAGAACACTGGCGCTAATGATATTAGCTCCTATTCTCATTTTAACATTAGTCCATCTAGTTTTTAATGGCGATGACTATGAAATAAAAATAGGATTAATTGACACACCTGACTCCATAGGCACGGCCTTTGAAAAAGAAGAATTGAAAACATCTATCTACAATAGCGAGGCTGCGGCAAAAGCTGCATTAAAAGATAGAAAAATTGATGCTTATTTTCTTGGTGAAAACAACCAAACAAAATTAATGTTAGAAGGAAGTGACCCTTCTATTACCAAAGCAACGATTACAAAAGCACAAGGTGCCATACAAAATCTTTCTTCTCATAAAGCAGTACTGGATGTAGATTTACTTTACGGTTCTATTGATATGAAACAATTTGATTCATTTGGGCCTAGTTTACTTGGAATTTTTGCCTTCTTTTTTGTTTTTCTAGTAGCTGGCGTATCTTTTTTAAGGGAAAGAACTTCAGGAACGTTGGAGCGATTACTTTCTAGTCCTATTAGAAGATGGGAGCTAGTTCTTGCTTATATTATCGGTTTTGGATTATTTACAATGGTGCAATCGGGCATTATTGTCGTTTATTCTGTCTATGTTCTCAAAATGGAAAATTATGGTTCTGTTTTATATGTATTATTCATTACGCTATTATTAGCATTAGTAGCCCTTACATTAGGCATACTCTTATCTTCTTTTGCCCATAATGAATTGCAAATGTTTCAATTTATCCCAATTGTCATTGTCCCACAAGTTTTCTTCTCTGGGCTTTTTAACTTAGATACAATTTCTCCGGTAATTAGCTGGATTTCTTACTTGACTCCGTTATATTACGCAGCAGATGCCTTATGTGAGGTAATGATTCGTGGTCACGGTTTCAAGGATATAATAGAACCTCTTAGTATCCTTTTAGGCTATTCCATCATCTTTATGATTATTAATATCTTTGTATTGAAAAAATATCGCAGTATCTAAGATATTATATTTTTCTCCATAATCCTTTATAATTAAATTAGATTGGATGGATAAGGAGTTTCCTATAAATGAACAATAGTGACAATATATTAGAGTTAATTTTAAAAGAAGAACAGTCAATAACAGATAAACAGAAAAAAATACTGATGGCAGCCATTGAAGCATTTTCCGAAAAGGGCTATGCCGCAACCTCTACTAGTGAAATTGCTAGAATGGCAGGCGTTGCAGAAGGTACTATCTTTCGACACTACAAAACCAAAAAGGATTTACTATTAACCCTTCTCTCTCCGTTGTTAAGTACGTTGATTGCACCACGAGTCATAAAGGATTTTGATAAAGTATTAAATGCTTCTCATGATAGCTTTGAAGATTTCCTTCGAGCTGTAGTAAAAAACAGAATGGAGTTTTTACAACACAATATTGCGTTATTTAAAATTTTAATACAAGAAATCCCTTTTCATGATGATCTACGAGAGACATTTAAAAATCAAATCTCTATGAACATTTTTAAACGCCTTCAAGAAATTATGGGAAATTATAAAGAAAAAGGAGAGATTATTTCTATTCCTCCTTTTAGCTCCGTTCGCCTAACAGTATCATCAATTTTTGGTTATTTTATCGCTCGTTACCTCCTTCTTCCTGATATAAAGTGGGATGATGATGAAGAAATTGAACGAACCATCCAGTTTATTCTTTATGGATTAAAACCTCGGGAATAATAATAAAAAAGGTAGATGAACTTATTCGCGTTCATCTACCTTTTTTGACCATCTTATTCCTCTAATGCTTTTCTAATTGCTTGAGCCACTCCACTTTCTTCATTTGTTCCTGTCACAAAGTGGCATTGACGTTGAATATCTTCCACCGCATTCCCCATCGCAACTGCTCTGCCAGCCATTTGAAACATGGAAACATCATTATAATTATCTCCAATTGCCATCGTGTCAGAAAGAGAAATGTTGCGATCCTTCACAAATTTCTCAAGCGCAATCCCTTTTTGAGCATGAATAGAAGTAATTTCTAAGTTCTCCTTACCGGAAGCACTAATTGCTGCTCCTTCCAGTTTAGTCAACTCCTCTCTAACATTACCTAAAACGATCGGATCAAAATGGAATGCTAATAATTTATAAATAACCTGGTCGTCATCTTGAAATAATTCTTCATAACTATCTAATTGATGAATTTCCTTCAGTCTTTCCTCGGCCGCTTTTTTAATCTCTTCCATATCCTTCGCATGGCCACTTACAGTAAAAATATCCATAATCAGTGATCGTGCTACTGTTTTATCAAGTGTATACGTTCCTCTATTAGTATAGACTTCATAATATACTTGATATTTATGTAAAATTTCAGCCATTTGTCTGGCTAGATCTTTACTTAATGGATTTGTATCGACGATGATATGCTCATTCGTCCTAATTTCTGCTCCATTTGCACAAATCATCGGTGTAATAACCCCTGCTTCTTTTAAAAGGTCTCCTGCTTCTTCATAAGCACGTCCAGTAGCGATTACTACCTCTACTCCTTTATCTTGTGCTTCTTTAATTGCTTCTCGATTTTCTTTCGTGATTTCTTGTGTGGATGTTAATAACGTCCCATCCATATCAATTGCTATGCATTTAATCATCTAAACACCCTCAATAATTTATTCAGCTTCATCAATAATTTTCTAATTCCTTTATCATCATAACATGAAAGAACAAGCAGCAAAAGGAAGAGAACTTTAAGAGATGCTTGTCTTTTTGTAAATTATTTTATCTGTTTGCTTTATAAGCAGGCACACCGGTTAGAAATAGGAATGCCCTTACTTGCGGATTTTGACTTTTACTTGCGACTCTTCTATCTAATACCTTCACCAACCCATAATGAACTATCTTCGCTGTCCTCTTTCCCTTCTCTGCCTTCTTTCTAAACCATCTTCTATTTTGTCTTTTCTGTGAACGGATATGTGAACATTTTTCAAACAATGAGTGAACTTTACCGCAAACTGACGAAATTTCATTATGATATACCTATCATTTACCAAAAGGAGACGATCGGAAAAATCAACTTTGTTAAAAACCTTTTATATCAATGTTTATCGACTTTTTCCAACATTAAATTACATAGGATGAACATCACGGAAAAGCACTTTTAACAAGTTTTTTTATCCTACTGCCTCAATTAAATCTAATTGAATTTCATCTTATGCAATGATTTTTATCGCTTTATCGAACTGGAAGATTCACAAATCTGTTCAAAATACAAAAAGGAGGAGAAACTCATGGATATGATTTTTCTATCGCGTTTGCAATTTGCTTCAACGACCATATTCCACTTTTTATTTGTTCCCATTTCTATTGGTTTAGTATTTATTATCGCAATCATGGAATCTTTTTATGTGAAAACAGGGAATGAAGAATACAAAAAAATGGCAAAGTTTTGGGGCAAATTATTTTTAATCAATTTTGTTATTGGTATTGTTACAGGAATTCTTCAAGAATTCCAGTTTGGTATGAACTGGTCTAACTATTCTCGCTTTGTTGGTGATGTATTCGGAGCACCACTTGCAATTGAGGCATTGCTCGCTTTCTTTATGGAAAGCACCTTTATTGGACTTTGGATATTCGGCTGGGACCGTTTATCAAAAAAAGTACATTTAGCATGTATTTGGTTGACTGCATTTGGAACAACGATTTCTGCCTTCTGGATTTTAGCAGCAAACAGCTTTATGCAGCGCCCAGTGGGATTTGAAATTAATAATGGCCGCGCTGAAATGAATGATTTCTTTGCACTTATTACAAACGGCCAAGTTCTTGTTGAGTTTCCTCATACTGTGTTTGGAGCACTAGCTACTGGCGCATTTTTAGTATGTGGAATTAGTGCTATTAAATTGTTAGGCAAAAAAGATGTTGATTTCTTTAAAAAATCCTTCCAAATCGGGATTACCGTTGCATTAAGCGCTACGTTTCTAACGCTTGTTGCCGGTCATGCCCAAGCACAATTTTTAGTAGAAACACAGCCAATGAAAATGGCTGCTAGTGAAGGATTATGGGATGAAAGTGAAGATCCAGCACCATGGACCGTGTTTGCCAATATTGATGTAGAAAACAAACAAAATAGCGGAGAAGTAAAAATTCCTTATCTACTAAGCATCCTATCTTACAACACTTTAGATGGCAGCGTAAAAGGAATGAATGATCTGCAAGCAGAGTATGTGCAGAAATATGGAGATGGCAATTATATCCCTCCAGTTAAAACAACTTTCTGGAGTTTCCGCATCATGGTTGCAGCAGGAGTAGCAATGATTCTCCTTGGAATATATGGCGTATTTCTGGCTTGGAAGAAGAAATTAGTTGCTAAACCTAATAAATGGTTCTACCGTTTCATGATTGCAGGAATTTCCTTACCATTTATCGCTAATACCTCTGGATGGATTATGACAGAGATTGGCAGACAGCCATGGACTGTTTTTGGATTAATGACAACAGAAGATAGTATTTCCCCAAGTGTTTCAGCTGGGCAAGTATTATTCTCTATTATTGCATTTTGTACCATCTACGCGATATTAGGTGCTATCATGGTTTACTTATATGTAAAAGTTATTAAAAAAGGGCCATATTTGATGGAAAAAGAAGATACAAAAGTAACGAATGACCCGTTTGCGAAGGAGGGCTTCCATGCTTGAGTTAAATGTTCTTTGGTTTATCTTAGTCGCTGTTTTGTTTATTGGATTCTTCTTTTTAGAAGGTTTTGATTTTGGAGTTGGAATGTCAACAAAGCTTTTAGCAAGAAATGATATGGAAAAACGAATACTCATTAATTCTATTGGTCCTTACTGGGATGCAAATGAAGTGTGGTTAATTACTGCAGGGGGCGCCATGTTCGCCGCTTTCCCTCATTGGTATGCTACAATGTTCAGCGGATTTTATACACCGCTTGTAGTTGTTTTATTAGCGTTAATCGTTCGGGCAACAGGATTTGAATTCCGTGCAAAAGATAGCCACCCTGCATGGAAAAAGGCATGGGATCTGTGTATTTTCTTAGGAAGCTTCCTTCCTCCTTTATTATTTGGCGTTGTTTTTGCTTGTTTTATGCAAGGACTGCCAATTGATAAAAATATGGAATTAAAGGCTGGCTTCTTTGATGTTGTAAACTATTATACATTAACCGGCGGGCTTACAGTATTAGTCCTTTGCCTTGTGCATGGACTAGTATTTACTACCTTACGTACCGTTGGAGACTTACGAGAAAGAGCAAGAAATTTAGCACAAAAGCTTTTGCCTTTATTAGGTATCTTATTATCGTTATTTTCCGCATTAACTTATATTAAAACAGATATTTTCCAAGAACGTGGCTTAATCCTTTCCTTTATCTTCTCATTAGGGGTTATTGCCTTTGTTGTTGGGGGATTCTTTATCTCTCGAAAAATGGATGGATGGGCTTTCGGGATGACTGGTGCCGTTATCGCCTTATCTTTTGCTTCCATTTTCATCGGCTTATTCCCTAGAGTAATGGTTAGCTCAATAAGTGATGCATATAGTTTAACCATTCAAAATGCAGCTTCCGGTCACTATTCTTTAAAAGTGATGACAATTGTAGCCCTAACGCTTCTGCCATTTGTTCTTGGCTATCAGATTTGGAGCTATATTGTGTTCCGGAAACGTATTACTGAGAAGTCTCATTTAGAATACTAATGGATAAAAATCTTTTAAAACTTACTAGGATCAAGCCGATTCTCGCAACTATAGGAATATTAACCATTGTGGAAGGAGCTGCTATTATTCTGCAGGCCAAATGGCTTGCAGAAATAATAGCCTCTTTATATAACGGAGAAAACTATCAAGAGCAATATGTAAAGATCATATTGTTCTTATTAGCTTTTTTAGGGAGGCATTTTTTACACACTATCCAACAAAATATCGCTGCAGCATTTGCTGAAAAAACGAGTAAAGAGCTTCGTCTTCAGTTAATGCAAAAACTATTTGAATTAGGTCCTAAGTACACCAAGAAACAAGGAAGCGGAAACATTGCTACACTTGTCCTTGAAGGGATTAGTCAATATAGAACATATTTAGAGCTTTTTCTACCAAGAATGCTGGCTACAGGAATAGTTCCAGGCATGATTATTCTATATGTATTTTGGAATGATTGGCTATCAGGTGTAATCTTAACAGTTACAATGCCGATTTTAATCGGATTTCTAATACTTGTGGGCATGGCAGCTAGCAGCCAAATGAATCGACAGCTTGCCACCTACAAAATCTTATCTAATCACTTTTTGGATTCTTTAAGAGGACTAGACACACTGAAGTTTCTAGGTAGAAGCAAACAGCATAGCGGAAATATCGAAAAGGTAAGTGAACAATATCGCGGGGCAACGATGAAAACATTGCGATTAGCCTTCTTATCCTCCTTTTCTTTAGACTTCTTTACCTCTCTTTCCGTTGCAGTGGTGGCAGTAAACTTAGGATTACGCTTAATAAATGGTGATTTAGTTTTATTACCTGCCTTGATGATTCTTATTTTGGCACCAGAATTTTTCCTGCCTGTTCGAATGGTCGGAGCTGATTATCACGCAACATTAGACGGAAAAGAAGCTGGGGATGCAATCCAAACGATTATCCAAACCCAAAAATCTGCCAAAATGACTGGACAGTCTATTTCTTTAGGTACAAAGCCTTCCTTAACGTTTGACCATGTTACCTTTCAGCATCATCCCGAGGAAAAAGCAACCTTAAAGGACCTTTCCTTTATGATTGATGGCTATAAAAAAATTGGCATTGTCGGTGAAAGTGGCGCGGGGAAGTCTACGCTTATTGACCTCCTAAGCGGTTTTTCTCAACATTGTGCGGGGAGCATTTCTGTAAATAGTGTGTCTTTACCTAGCCTTATGACAGAGGAATGGAGACAGCTGACTACGTATATTCCGCAATCTCCTTATATCTTTAGCATGACATTACGAGAAAATATCTCCTTTTACCAGCCAGATGCTGCCGACGAGGAAATTATCCAAGCATTAAAAGCGACTGGTCTATACGACATTTTCACTACTTTTCCTAATGGTCTAGATGAATTATTAGGAGATGGAGGAAGAAACTTAAGTGGCGGGCAGGAACAAAGAATTGCTTTGGCACGAGCATTCTTAACCAATCGAAAAATCATGCTGTTAGATGAGCCAACCTCTCATTTAGATATTGAAACAGAGTTCGAATTAAAAGAAACGATGCTACCTTTATTTAATGAGAAACTAGTATTCTTTGCAACCCATCGTCTTCATTGGATGAAAGAGATGGATTCAATTATCGTCATGGATCAAGGCACTATTGTAGAATCAGGCACACATGAAGAGCTAGTCGCAGCAAAGGGCTTTTATTATAAGCTATTACAACAGTAAGGAGGATGACTCTAAAAATGAATGAAAACAAATGGATTTCTCCATTTCTGAAAGCAAATAGTGGCCGAATTGTCTTAATTCTTTTCTTGAGTGTCCTAGCTTTACTTACAGCTGCGATGCTTACCTTTACTTCTGGCTATCTTATTTCTAAATCAGCCATTCCAGTCGAAAATATATTAATGGTTTATGTACCAATTGTTGGCGTAAGAACCTTTGGTATCAGCCGGGCTGTATTTAGCTATTTGGAAAAATTAGCTGGTCATCATACAGTTCTGCGCATTTTATCGAAAATGCGGATGAAGCTATATCAAATTTTAGAACCACAAGCTTTGTTTTTAAAAAGCAGATTTAAAGTTGGCGATATGCTAGGGATTCTTTCTGATGACATTGAAAAACTGCAAAATATATATTTACGGACCATTTTCCCAACCTTTGCAACCTCTGTTTTATATATTATAGTGGTATGTGCTATTGGAATATTGGATATTCCTTTCGCCATTCTCATGGCAATTTATTTAGGTCTATTATTATTCGTCTTTCCTATTCTTTCTTTAGTACTCATGCGCAAAAACCAAAGAGAATTTAAACAAAGAAGAAACGGGCTATATCAAAAATTAACGGATAGTATTTTAGGCATTAGCGACTGGGTTATCAGCGGTCGGTCGAAAGGCTTTATAGTGGAATATGAAAAAGAGGAAGCGATTGTTGCGCAACTCAACTATAAGCTTGTTCAATTTACTCGTTGGCGCAACTTTGCTTCCCAAGCAGTTGCGGCATTGATTATCCTTTCTCTCGTTTTCTGGTCTAGTAAGCAATATATCGATGGCGCTATTCCTGTTACATTAATTGCTGCTATTATTCTAGTTGCCTTGCCAATCCTGGACGCTTTTCTAGTCGTTTCTGATGCATTTGAAAAGCTGCCAGCCTACCAAGACTCGTTGGATAGACTTAGCAAACTGAATGTTCCTGAACAGAAAAACGAAAGAGTTCGTCCAATCATAGACACCGATATAGTCGATATTCAAGTTGATCAAATTACTTATCAGTATGAGAAAGAACAAACCTCATCCCTATCTAATGTTAGTTTAGATATTCCACAAGGGAAAAAAATTGCCATCATCGGTCGTAGCGGTGCTGGTAAATCAACCTTACTGAAATTGATTCAAGGAGTAATCCAGCCAACAACAGGAAGAGTCACCTATAATGGAGAGACATCGGCTTCGTTTCATGCAGACACTTCTTCGATTATATCTGTGCTCAATCAAACACCTCACCTCTTTGCAACAACGTTACGAAATAATATTTTACTAGGGGTAGAAGAAGCATCGGATAAAGAACTAATAAAAGCGATTAAATCGGCTCAATTAGAGGAGTTAGTTTCATCCTTGCCAAATGGGTTGGATACTTTTATGGAGGAAACAGGCCAACGTTTTTCTGGCGGAGAGAGACAAAGAGTAGCACTAGCCAGAATATTGCTCCAAAAGACTCCTATTGTTATTATGGATGAACCAAATGCCAGTCTTGACCCAAAAACAGAAAAAGCATTACTTAAAACAATCTTTACAACATTGGAAGGAAAAACAATGATCTGGATTACCCATCATCTTGTAGGTGTAGAAGAGATGGATGAAATTATCTTTATGGATCAAGGAGAGATCGTTCTGAGAGGAAGTCATCAAGAACTGCTAGCTACAAGCAGCCGCTACCAGCAATTATATGCATTAGATCATCCAGAATGAATCCGATAATAGGCGAGTCTTCATTAAAGAAGGCCGCCTTAATGTTTTATTTGTTTCGGTTCTTCCTCTGTTACCTTTTCGCAAAAGAGCCTTTGAGGATACCTCTTTACTAAGACATGTTGAACGGCCTGCCCTGCTCTT
Organism: Niallia sp. FSL K6-0212; assembly: GCF_038007605.1. NCBI lineage: Bacteria > Bacillati > Bacillota > Bacilli > Caryophanales > Bacillaceae > Niallia > Niallia sp. FSL K6-0212. The sequence continues at coordinate 947,895 of NZ_JBBOXL010000001.1, forward strand.
AAAAATTTAATGAATTACATCTTCTACTCTTGCTTCTGTAACTTGGATTAAATTGTTAACTGCCAATTCAATTTGAACACCAATCTTCCCTCCACTAACAATAATCGTGGATTGCTTGTTCACACTCTCATCCAAGATTGTCTCATACTTTTTCTTCATGCCGATTGGTGAACACCCACCCCGAATATAACCAGTTGTTTTTTGAATATCCTTTACGGCAATCATTTCTAGCTTTTTTGCATTGACTACTTTTGCTGCTTTTTTTAAATCAAGCTCTGCTTCAACAGGGATAACAAATACATAAATTCCATTCCCCGTATCTTTCACCACAAGTGTTTTATACACCATTTCGATTTCTTTACCAATCTTACCCGCAACGGATATACCGTCCATTTTCCCATCTTTATTTTCATAAGTATGTACACTGTAGGAAATCTTTTCGGCATCCAAAATGCGCATTGCATTTGTTTTGGTAATAGCCATAGCTATATACACTTCCTTTCCTAACACTGGTAATTTTTCTCTAATTAAACCATATCATATCGTTACCCAAAATGAATATTAATTATTTCAGAACCAAAGCCCCATATTCTTCATATAGTATGGAAAGTAGAAATCGACTTGCTGGGAGGAATAAAATGAAACCGACCTATCAAGATGCCCTTGCCTATTTCGGGGTGAGCGGTGCACATCCAGGTGGCTTAACATTAACAAAGTTCTTATTGGAACAAGAAAAAATTACGACCCATACAACATTACTTGATGGCGGCTGCGGCACTGGCCAAACTTCAGCTTATATAAAAAAAAACTACCCCTGTGCTGTCACAAGTATTGACTATCATCCTACAATGGTGCAAAGAGCAAAAGAACGATTTAAAAAAGAAAATCTGTCGATTCAATTAGTGCAAGGAAGCCTAGAAAAGATGCCCTTTCCTTCCAACAGCTTTGACATCATTTTAATAGAATCTGTACTAATTTTCACTAATTGCAGAAATTCCCTTGCCGAAATTAAAAGAGTGCTCAAGCCAGGCGGCATCCTACTGTTATTAGAAATGACTGCGGAAAGAAGTCTCCATGCAATAGAACATCAGAATATGTGTGAAGTTTATGGCATTGAAAAGGTCTATACAGAAAAAGAATGGATAGATTTAATGAAGGAAGCGGGTTTTCCCAAAGTAGAAATAAAACTTGGACACTCTGTTTTTTCCCATATGATGACGGGAATGGAAAAGGAAGATGAAGCAATTGATAGAACTGTACCAACGAATGTCCAATTAGAAGGTAAATTGATGGACCATTCCTATATTCTTTATACTTACGGGGATATAATCGGCTACCGAGTATATAGAGCTAGTTTGTAAAAAAAGAGGCTCTCAGTGGATTAGCCTCCATTTGAGAAACCTCTTTTTATTATTTTCAGCTGTCCTTTAGTAAAGCTTTATGAATCCATATAGCTGCTTGCGATCCTTCTCCCATTGCGATTGTAACCTGTTCCGAATGAGCCACAACATCACCTGCTGCCCAGACGCCATCTATATTAGTCATTTTCGTACGCGCATTCACGATAATATGATTATTCTCCATTATCTCGACTCCTAAAGGCACTGCTAAATCTGACTTTACTTTATTCCCGCCAAATGCAATAAAACTATGCTTTGTCTCGAGCATCTTTCCATTTTCCAATACATACCCTTTGATTTGGGAATCATCTGCTAATACTCGATCTATTCTCTCTGTATAAATGGAAATTCCACTATCACTTAATTGTCTAGCCAGCTTTTCGCAAGTAGTCTCTCCACCATGATTAATATACGTAATATCGCTTGTCCAATACAACAAAGTAAGGGCCATATTTGCCCCAACATTTCCATTTCCAATCACTATTGTTTTTTTATCCTTTACTTCATATCCATCACAATCCGGGCATAAGTAGACGCTGATTCCCAGACAAGGGTACAATTCGGCAAATGGGGGAACATTATCCATAACACCTGTTGCAAGGAGAATTTTCCGAGATTGAAACAGACCCTTTTCAGTTGCTGCCGTAAAATGCCCCTCTTCCTTTTTTAAAGAAGTAACGGTACTCTTAAGAAACTCTACCCCAAGGCTTTCTGCCTGTTTCCTTCCTAAACTCCGCAATTCTGAGCCGCTGATTCCATTAGGATATCCTAAAATATTATGGTAGCTTTTACATATCGTAGATCGACCATCCTCTGCATCAATAATCAGCACATCATGATTATATCTTCCTAATTGAATCGCTGCCTGCAATCCCGCTATGCCACCGCCTATAATAATGCAATCAAGAATTTTGGTCATCTTTTTCCCTTCTTTCTTTTAGTCAAGCCAGTTTCTTTAGTTTTTACGAGGAGACAATTCTTATTCTTCCAAAATACTATCCGCTATAGCGGAATAAAAAAATGGCTATGTATTACGGGATTCCCGAATACATAGCCATTTAATCTTATCTTATGAAGATACTACTTCTTCTTTGAAAAATTGCGGTAAGTGCTCTTTATGTGCTTCTAGCATTTCATCCAAAATTTGTTTTGCCACTTTGTCTGACGGCAACAACGGATTAATCGTCATAGCTAATAATGCGGTATGATAACTTCCTGTAACTGCCGCTTCTGCCGCCACTCTTTCAAAGGACTTAATTTGTTGAACAAGTCCGCGAACTGCAACAGGCAGATCACCGATCGCAATCGGTTTTGGTCCGTCTTTTGTGATAATACTGCTAATTTCTACAGCTGATTCATTTGGAATGCTTGCAATAGCTCCATTATTTATTGTATTGACAGGCTGAATATCTCTTCTGTCATTGTACATAGAATCAATTAAGCTGCAAGCTGCATCACTATAATAAGCACCACCTCTTTTTTCTAGCTGCGGCGGTTTTTTATCTAAGTTTTCATCCTTATAAAGTTCAAACAGCTCTTTTTCTAATTGCTGAACGACTTCAGCACGTGTACCTTGTTCTGCTGCTTCCTCCAACTCATTTTGCAGCATTTCTGCTTGCTTATAATAATAACGGTGATATCCACAAGGAATAACTCCTAATGCTTTAATAAAGTCTGGCTCCCAGTCAATAGCAGCAATATTCCTCATCGTATCACTTTTATGCTTCGACATTTTCTCTAAAAAGTCTGGCGTAATGTTCTTCCCATCTAAATATACATTTAACCCAAATACCATATGGTTCAAGCCAGCAAAGTCAACATGCACACGACTAGATTCTACTTCTAACAGCTTAGCGATACCCATTTGAATAGAAATCGGTACATTACATAGCCCGACAATCTTCTTCCAATTACTATGACGAAGAACAGCTTCTGTTACCATTCCAGCTGGGTTTGTAAAGTTAATGAGCCAAGCGTTTGGACACAGCTCTTCCATATCCTTTACAATATCTAAAATGATAGGAATGGTTCTTAATCCTTTAAACAGCCCTCCTGGACCATTCGTTTCTTGCCCAATCACATTATACTTTAGAGGGATTCTTTCATCTTTAGCACGTGCAGCTAGTAGGCCAACTCGAAATTGAGTTGTAACAAAATCTGCATCCTTAAGCGCTTCTCTTCGGTCTAGAGTTAAGTGAATTTCAATTGGTAAACCTGCTTTCTTCACCATTCTCTTCGCTAGATTTCCAACAATATTAAGCTTTTCTTCTCCTTCAGGAATATCTACTAACCATAGTTCCCGCACAGGTAATGAATCATATCTCTTAATAAACCCTTCCACTAATTCAGGTGTGTAGCTTGACCCACCGCCGATAGTAACAATTTTAATCCCTTTTCCCATAATAGATCGCCTTCCTTTTCTACTTATTTCTGCAATCCCTTACAAAATTACCGATTAAATGAATGTCTCTTCACTTACAACCTTAACGTCTAACTAGACCCGAGTAAATAGGATGCTGGGAATTAGGACTTTTTCACACATAATGGAACGTGTTCCAAAAGAGAAACGTGTTGTTTCACAAGGATTCTGCCTCCCTTTTAGAAAAGAACAATAGAATTACTTTGCTTTATTGCTTAAAAAAAACTTGATAAAGGGGCTTTACCCTTTATCAAGTGACTTTTTCCGAGCGTTTGCCCGAAATATTAATTGATTAATTACTTCCGAAAACATTAAACCCATTGCAATAGATCCTGAAATTAAGCAGACCTTTGCTGCTAAGCTTACCGCTACATAATAATTATTCTCGACAAAATTACGCATCGCATTATAAGCAGTTCCCCCCGGAACTAAAGGAATGATTCCTGCGACACTAAATATAATAACTGGTGATTTATATATTCGGGCGAACACTTGACTTATGACGGCGACAAGAAAGGAGCCTGACAAGGCCGCAATTACTTCATTTTGATGAAAATGAACAATTGTCCAATATGCCATCCATCCAATTGTTCCTACAAATCCGCATTGAATTAATAATTTCCGAGGAATATGAAAAATAATTCCAAAGCCAAACGTTGCAACAAAGCTAGTTATTGCCTGTGCTAAAAATTCATTCATTACTTATTCCTCTCCTTAAAAAACAAAAAATGCAACGGCAATCCCTGAACCAATTGCTGTAGCTGTTAAAAAGGCCTCTGCCCCTTTTGAAATACCAGATACTAAATGACCTGCTATTAGATCCCGCACCGCGTTCGTAATAAGCAAACCTGGTACAAGCGGCATTACAGAGCCGATAATAATCTTATCTACCTCTTGACCAAAACCAATGGAAACAGAGAAAAAAGCTACTAGTCCAATAACAAATGCTGCCGAGAGCTCTGCAAAAAACTTTATTTGCAAAGCCTTATGAAAATACAAGGAACACAAAAAGCCTAAACCACCAGCTAGCAATGCAGGGATAAAATCGCCCCAAACTCCATCAAACATAATTAAAAAACAGCCACTTGCAATGGCAGCTGCGATGACTTGAAAGGAATCAGAATACGTACATTTTTCATCTTCCACATCTTTCAATAAATGGTACGCTTCCTTCATACTCACTGTTCCTGTGCTTATTTTACGTGAAATATCATTTACTCGAGCTACCTTTTCTAAATTAGTCGTCCGCTCAATAATCCGATTTAATTTCGTCTTTGTCGGTTCTACCCCTTCTAACGATAAAATAATGCCTGTTGGGGTTACAAAGCAGTCAGAATCGGTCACGCCATATGCAGTTGCTATTCTTGTCATTGTATCTTCTACTCGATGGGTCTCCGCTCCATTTTGGAGCATAATACTTCCTGCTAATATGCAGATCTCCATAATGTCATATGTTTTTTCCACTGATATATATGTCATACTATCTCTCCAACTAAAACAGTATAGGTACTCTTAAGATCCTCCAATAGACGCTTCATCTCATCAGTACTTTTAGCATTTTTTATTGATCATTTTAAAAAGCTATTTTTATCATAAGCAACAAATTACAGTTTATATGAAATATGGCTATTTTATCAATAATTGAAGGGAAAATAAAATAGAGGAATTTTTATTAACAAAACAGAAGAGTGAAAAAAATTTTTTCCAAAATAAAAAGTCCATTATGACATCAAATGGACTAAAAAAATAACATATAGTGTTTTTTATTAATCGTTCTGGATGCCAAATCTCGCATTGATTTGACCACGGAGCATTTGCTTTTTGACTTTCCGCTCTTCTTCTTCCTTGTTTTTTTTCATAATCTCTTGTCTAATTTCATGTGTCCGAACGCCTTCTTCTCGTTTATTAGCAATCTCAATTAGTCTTTCTACATCAGAGAATGAATATTTTCTATTTCCTCTTTCTGGTCTCTCCGGAAAAATTAATTTTCGCTGTTCATAATATCGAATTTGTCTTTCCGTTAATCCAGTTAGTTCACTTACAACACCAATAGTAATGACCTTTCTTTTCTTATAGGATGGTTCATGATCCATTACATCTCACCTCATGAAGTAAAGTAGTATTCTCATTTATCCTAATTATAATACTTTTCAGATAAAGAAAAATACCTTTTGTTATATTTCCTAACACAAAATTAAAAAAATAGGTAAGATTTCCTTACATTTTCAATGATTTTTTCTATATTTTCCGTTAAAATGCTAAATGTATAAACGAGATTTTTTAATTTTCAGCCAAGGAATAGGTATTCGGTATTATTTTTTGTAAATGGAGAGGAGCCTTCTTAGATGATAACCAAGGAAGCAGTCGATTTAGCTAAAAAGATTGTGGAACTTGATCTTTTGAGAGACGAGATTTGGGAACACTTAGCAGAAGTTGCGGGTGAACACGCCCATGAACTTCTTCGAATTGTTCAGAATAGCTAAACAAACTGTATAACCTTTACAATTCATGTTGTTATATAGAGGAATTCCCAATCAAAATTGATTGATGGATTCCCCTTTATGTTTATAAACAGCGATTCTATCATTCATTTATTTCCAAAGAAACAAATCATGTCACCTTATTGTTAATAAACCTAACATCATTTTATAAGAATTTACCTACAATCGCAAGTGATTGTCTATTTTTTATGATATAAAAAACCATCTGTTAGTTCCCCATTAAAATGGGGAACTAACAGATGGTGATGATTCATTAAATACTAACATCCTTCTTTTTGAAAAACCAAAAAGTGATGATCATGATTATTGCATAGTAAACAAATAAGATACCTAAAGACATCGGCATGGTTACTGTTTCGATTATTTTATCTTCAAACAAGAAAATCGTTTGGTCTAAATGTGGGAACACTAACAGTTTTAGCCATGCATACTTTTCAGCTAATGATTGAATAATTTGGCCAATTGTTGAGGATACAAACAATATAAATACCCCAGCACCCACTGCAATTGCCTGATTTTTAAATAATGTCGATAGCATAAAGGATAAAGTTAATACAAACAATAATCCCGGTAAATAATATAGGATGCTTTTCAAAAAGAACGGTCCACCACTTGCTACAATTTGGTCAACTGTCCCAAAAACAAGCACTTTATCTTCAAAATTTCCTACTCCAAAGAAAACAATACTTACTAAATAGCCAACAAGCATTAAAAATGCAACTAAAATGGCAGTATATATCAATAAAGCAATATATTTAGATAAAAGGATTGCCCAACGTTTATACGGTCGAATCAGCAATTGCTTAATGGTTCCATCAGAGAATTCCGAGGAAACGCTGCCCGCGCATATAATTACCACAAATAAAGTTACTAGAGACTTCATGCCAATAACCATTCCATTCATATTGGACCAAGTAGTTGAATATGGACTGACATCCTGCTTTAAATTATTTTGATAATCTTGGATTTTCATTTCAATCGATTCTTTCGTATCATCCCAATCAAAATCTTTTCCACTTTCTATTAAACTATCCTCTGTCTTAGCTGTAGGCAGCTTCTGTTCCAGCTCGGTTATTTCCGCTTGCACTTTCGCACGCCAGTCATCTCCTTTATATTGGGGAGTTATCTTCGTTTCCAAGAAACTTCCGCCAATAAGGGCAAATAGGAGAATGATCGGAAATATCCAGCTGTTTTTCTTTTCCCAAATCTTTATAAGTTCATTTTGTACTAATCCAATCATTTTGTTTCCTCCTCTCTCTTCTGATTGGTTATTTCTAAGAAGCGATCCTCTAATGTAGCTTTTACAACATAAATGCCGTATACGGCAACATTGTTCTCGACAAACAGCTTATTAACAAGAGGAATTGAATCTTTAGGCAGCTTCGCCATCAACTCGCTGCCTTTTACGGAGCTTTCTTCGACTTCATATTCACTATTACGAAGGAGTTCAACCGCTTTTTCCGGCGAGTCTAATTCAAACGTTACTTCCCTTACACTTACTTCTTCTTCCGAAACCGTTTCATCCATATTGGAGATATGAATTAATTTTCCCTTTTCAATAATCGCAAATCGATGACACATTAATTGCATTTCCGATAAAAGGTGAGAAGATACTAAAACAGAAATCCCTTCGCTCGCTAATAAATGCAAATAATCACGAAATTCGCGAATCCCTTGGGGGTCTAAACCATTTGTAGGTTCATCTAGAATAAGAAGAGCTGGTTTATGTAATAACGCCTGCGCAACCCCAAGGCGCTGTCTCATACCAAGTGAATAGGTCTTCACTTTTTGATGAATGGCATTTTCTAATCCTACTAGTTTAATTACTTCATTAAAGCGTTCTTCCGAAATTGGCTCTTTAGCCATTCTTGCATAATGCTTTAAATTCTTATATCCACTCATATATTTATAGAACTCAGGATTTTCTACGATCGCACCTAAACTGCTCATCGCTTCTGAAAAATTCTCATCCACGTTATAGCTATCTATGACCACTTTTCCATTCGTTCTATTTATTAGATTAACAATCATGCGGATAATCGTTGTTTTCCCCGCTCCGTTTGGACCTAATAACCCAAATATCTCCCCTTTTTCCACAGAAAAACTAACATTATCAACAATGTTCCTGCCTTTAATTCTCTTAGTGAGATTTGTGACTTCTAATGCATTTAAGCTCATTTTTTTCTCCCTTCTATATAATTGCTCTAAAGTAGTTCCCTCTACCCACAAGATGTATTCCTTCACTTTCCGTATACTAATACGATTTTTTTTAGGAAAAGTTTCAATTAAATAAAATTTTTTGGAAAATTTTTTTCTCAATACTGACAACAGGCAAACTGATTACATGTTTTTTCTAGTGAGAGCAGACCAAATTTGCTATAACTCTTAGGAAAAACAAATAAAAAAACCGCTCGCCTTTGATTTATTCAGAGGGAACGGTTGTGGCTATTCTTATAGAATTATTAAACAGTGGTTGTTGATAAATTGTTAATAAGTTCTTGAACTGATTTATACTCATAACCAAGATCTTTCGCTACTGGAGCAGAGGTGATTTGTCCAGCAAAAGTATTTACACCTTGTTTAATAGCGTAATTCGTTTCAATTGCTGTTACTGCGCCTAGATTAGCAATTTGAAGTGCATATGGCATTGTTACATTTGTTAAGGCAATCGTAGATGTTCTCGGAACAGCACCAGGCATATTTGCTACAGCATAATGCACAACTCCATGCTTCACATAGGTAGGATTATCATGGGTAGTGATATGATCTACTGTTTCAAAAATCCCACCTTGATCAATTGCCACATCCACAATAACAGAACCTGGAGCCATCTTCTTCACCATCGCTTCTGTTACTAGCTTCGGTGCCTTTGCACCTGGAATTAATACAGCACCAATCACCAAATCTGCATTCACTACAGCTTCTTCAATGTTTGCTGGGTTAGAAATAACAGTACTTAGGCTTGCACCAAATTGATTATCTAACTCTCTTAATCTTTCTGGATTTAAGTCTAACAACGTTACATTCGCCCCTAAGCCAATGGCAATTTTCGCTGCATTCATTCCCACAACTCCACCGCCAATGATGGTTACATTCCCTTTTTTGACACCAGGGACACCTGCTAATAAGATTCCCTTTCCTCCATGAGGCTTTTCTAAGAACTGAGCACCAATTTGAACAGCCATTCTTCCTGCAACCTCACTCATTGGTGTCAATAATGGTAATTTACCATTTACTTCAATTGTTTCATAAGCGATTCCAGTCACGCCATTCTCCGTTAACGCCTTTGCTAGTTCCTGTTCTGCCGCTAAATGTAAGTACGTAAATAAAATAAGTCCTTTGCGGAAATATTGGTATTCTGAAGCGAGCGGTTCTTTTACTTTTATAATCATTTCAGCTGTATTCCATACTTGAGCAGCTGAGTCAATTATCTGCGCACCCGCCGCCGCATATTCTTCATCTGTAAAGCCACTGCCGATTCCTGCATTTTGTTCTACTAAAATTTCGTGGCCGCCATTCTTTAAATAAGACACACCGGAAGGAGTAATTGCGACCCTATTTTCATTGTTTTTAATTTCCTTTGGGATACCAATAATCATGAGAATTCCCCCTTGTTATAAAAACTAACACTAATTGTTAGTTGTCTTAATATTATAATAGGACGAATTCAGAAAATTATCTTTGTTAAAATTAATGAAACAAAAATCGCTCATTTGTGAAAAAACACAAAGGGAAAAGAGGAAAGGTTTCTAATCCTATTTCTATTCTTTCTGCCAATGCATTAATTTTAAATCTAAGTAGATCATAAATTTTTGACTAGGCACCGACAAATCCACTTCCATGATTTCTACCATCCGCTTTAAACGATAAGTAAGCGTATTAGGATGGATGTGCAAACGTGCAGCTGTCTTTTGAATATTTTCACTTTCATCTAAGTAAGCTTCTAAGGTTGCTAATAATTCTGTATGATGGGTTGAATCATATTTTTTTAGATTTCGAATGGCAACATTTTCCGATCCATCTTGTCTTCGTTTTTCTAAGAGGATATCTAAAAACTGATAGATACCTAACTCTTGGTAGTGAACGAATGCCCCTGCTTCCTGAGGGAATTTCTCACGTACCTCTAAAACAGTCCTCGCTTCTCTGAAACTCTTTGGTATATCTCGATACTGTTTGTAAATTCCTCCAAAGGACCCCCTTACTTCTTTAATAGAAAATCTTTCTTCTAGGTTTTGTTGAAAACTACTAATAAATTTTTTATAACAAGCAATAGAATCCCCGTTATCCTCAAGGGGAGTTGCCAAAATAATTAATTCGTTATCTTCAATAGTGGAGAAAGAAATTTTTACATCTTGGGATACCTTCAATAGATAGAGGATATGCTTTTCTATTTCCTTTGTAATCATTTTAGAAAACGGAAAAATCATCACCGTAAAGCAAGCTGCTGCAGGCATTCCCATTTCCTTTAATTTTTCGTCTATATCTGTCTCTTTCACATACCCAGTTAACATTCTCCAAAAAAATTCTTGATTGTCCTGTAAAGTAGGAGTTTTACTTCTAGCAAAGCGTGACAATAAATGACGCGCTACTGACGCCGCGTTCTCTAAAAACCCCATCTTTTCCTCTGTTAGAGGGGTACCCATTTCAATGGCCCAAATATATCCGATTACCTCCTCCCCTCTCCAAATGGAAACTGCCACCCGATTTCCAAGGCCGATTTCCTTTTTCTCTTTAATTCGAATTGGCTTTTTACTTTGAAGAAGCTGCGGAATCACTCCATCCTTCCATAAACGATTGATTACTCTCTCCGGAACCCTGCGGCTAATTATGGTAGAGATTCTGACCATATCCGTTTCTTCGTCATGACTGCTGTATACTAGCACACGATGATGAGGATCCTCCAACGTAATCGGACATCCTAATAATTCACTAACATGATCTACAAAACTTTCAAGGGAATCATACATATCCCTTCTAAACGGGTTTCGCGGCTCAGCTGTCATCCATCTACTCCTCTCCAAAACGCTTACTAAAATCGTTCAATCTTGTTATATCTTTATTTTATCTCGTTTATAACGCTTTCAACAATAAGAATCTTTAGAAGATTATATTCTTTCGGCCAAAACAGTGTCACTTCTCGTTTGCTTGTTCTCTCTAGTAAAAAGCATTAGAGGTTGTTTCCCTTTTATCTTTCCCCCAACAAAAAACCTCTCAAAAGAATTTACTCCTTTGAAAGGTCTGTCATGCAGGATTAAATTAGCCGTTTATTAGGCTTGTTTCCATTAATATCTTTGTTTCTTTTATCCTTTGCATATTATAAGATGATTCTTGCATTAATGTCTCATCTATATAAGCGGGATGTGTCATTACTTCAATGCTTTTTCCAAGTTCCACACGCTCTCCTAATTTTTCAAAATAATTCTCTGTAATTCCATCACCATAGAAATCATCAAAAAAAATATCGGTTAATATTTGAATATCCGTAAAATGAGAACCTGCATTTCTCACAGGTATCTCATACTTATCTGATAACCTTTTTATCACTGGATAGAATTCTTTTATTCCGTGCACATGATGATGACTATCTAAATGAGAAGGAGTAAGATTGGCAGCAAGGTATTTTTCAATTTGTGCTGTCCATTCTCTTTCTAAATCATCTAAGCTTATAGATTCTGGATCACCATATACCAATGTCTGCTTTTTAAAATTACCTGCTTCATCTACAAGTGTTGGAACATCATGTAAAAGTGGCCTTCCCCATGTTAATACAAGATGGACGCCAACCTTTAAAGAAGGTGTATCCTTTGCTAAAGTGATGGCATGCTTTGTCGCTTTTGCATTCATCATCATGGTTGTGGAAGTAACAATTCCCTTAAGATGGGAATCAACAATTCCATAATTGACTCCTCGGCTAAAACCAAAATCATCTGCATTAATGATTATTTTTGTCATGGATTCGTCTCCTTTAAAGCTAGTCATGTGTTTCATTCAGCATAACTCCGCTTTTACATACGAATACTTTCCTTTTCCGTGAAAAACTGTGGTAAATATTCCTTATGTGCTTCAAGCATCTCATCTAGGATCAGTTTAGCAATTCGATCGCTTGGGACAAGGGGATTAATGGTCATAGCAAGCAATGCTTTATCATAGTCACCGGAAATAGCTGCTTCTATCGCTACCCTTTCAAAGGACTTGATTTGGGTTACTAATCCTTGAACTGCTACTGGAAGTTCTCCAACTGCTATTGGCTTGGGACCATCCTTGGTAATTATACAGCTTACTTCTACCGCTGATTCATATGGAATTCCTGTAATGGCACCATGATTAGCAGTATTCACCGCTTGAATATCACATTTATCTGTATAAATGGAGCAAATTAAACGTACAGCAGCGTCACTATAGTAAGCTCCTCCGCGCTTTTCTAACTGAGGGGGTTTAATCGCTAATTCTGGGTCTTTATATAATTCAAACAACCCCTCTTCTAACTTCTGTACAACCTCTGCTCGCGTTTTCCCCTTTTCTGCTTCCTTTAATTCCTGGGCGAGCACATCTCCTGTTTTATAATAATAGTTGTGATAAGGGCAAGGAAATAAATTCAATCCTCTTAAAAACGAGGGTTCCCAGCCCATCGCGTGAATATTTTGCATCGTAATAGCCTTTTCCGGATCTGTGATTAACTTAATGACCTGTTCCTTTACACTTTTACCATCTATATAAACGTCTAGGCCGTAAACCATATGATTTAACCCTGCAAAATCAATTCTTACTCTGGCAGGATCAACTGCTAGTAAATCAGCAACCCCCCGTTCCATCCCGATTGGCACATTACACAAGCCAGCAACTTTTGTGATACGACTGTGGCGAAGAACTGCTTCTGTTACCATTCCAGCTGGATTTGTAAAATTTATGAGCCAGGCATTCGGACAAAGCTCCTCCATTTCTTTCGCTATTTCTAAAATAACCGGAATAGTTCGAAAAGCTTTAAATAACCCCCCAGGTCCATTTGTTTCCTGTCCGATGACTCCATACTTCAAAGGGATTTTTTCATCAAGTGCTCTTGCAGCGAGCTGACCGACTCGTAATTGTGTTGTAACAAAATCCGCTCCCTCCAGAGCCTTTTTTCGATCCAGCGTAAGAAGAATATCAATAGAAACTCCCGCTTTCTTTACCATTCTACGCGCAAGCTCCCCAACAATTTCTAACTTTTCCTTTCCTTCCTCAATATCTACCAGCCAAATTTCTTTAACTGGTAACTCGTTATGATATTTAATAAAGCCTTCTATTAGTTCCGGTGTATAGCTTGAGCCACCTCCAATAGTTACAATTTTTAAACCGCGACTCATTCTACCGACCCCTTTCTCGATGTCTGTTGCATACACTCCTGCCGTAAATCAATTATTTCAACCGCAAGATCCTTCAATGTCATTGCATTCATTAAGTGATCCTGTGCATGAATAAGAATAATTGGAATCATAAATTGATCTCCGCCGGCTTCAAGATGGAGTAATTTGGTCTGGATTTTATGAGCCTCCGATAGTTCTGTTTCCGACTCTGTTATCTTCTTTTTGGCTTCAGCAAAATCCTTTTTTTTCGCGTCTTGAATTGCTTCCATCGCAAAGCTTCTCGCATTTCCACTATGTAATATCAGCTGAAAGGAGAGTTGGTATAATTCTTCCTTATTCATGTTTGCACCCTTCTTTCCTTTAGAGACTAACTGAATCCGAATCTTTCGTAAGCTCTGTTTTATTTTTGGAATCAATTTTTACTTGTGCATAAACAAATGGTAAATAAACAACTGTTGATATCAGTAAATTTAATGCTGCCAAACCAGCTCCCCAAAAGCTTCCCCCCGTCGCTAAGTACCCGCCAATTATCGGTGGTGTAACCCATGGAATCTTAGCCGTTACCGGTGGAACGATGCCATACTGCACAGCAAGATAAGAAATGACAGTTGTAATAACTGGCCCAATTACAAATGGAATAAACCAAATAGGGTTTAAGACGATTGGCAAACCAAAAAGGATTGGTTCATTAATTTGGAATACCCCAGGCGCCCCGCCAAGACCAATCATTTGTTTATACCGTTTTCTCCCTGCAATTATCATCGCAATAATTAATCCTAAAGTAGCACCTGATCCGCCCAAGTAAACAAATGCATCTAGGAAGGATCCAGCTAAAATATGATATTCTCCTAATGCTTGAATTCCTGATTGAGCTAAATCAATGTTTTCTGCTCCTGTTTTTTCAAATAATGGTGTCGTAATCCCACCTAATATGTTTGGACCATGAAGTCCAACCATCCAGAATAAATGCACTAATAAAACAATTAATACTGCAAATGGAAGGGAATCAACTGCATTTGTTAATGGAGAGACAATAACCGTATTTAACCAATCATTTAGAACTTTTCCATCTGTTATCATTCTGAAGATAACGCCAAACACGCCAACTAGAAAAATAGTTCCCATACCTGGTACTAATTTAGCAAAGGATTTAGAAACAGCCGGCGGTACTCCATCTGGCATTTTAATGATTAAAGCCTTGATTTTCGATAAGCGCAAGAAAATTTCTGTAGCGATTATCGCTACGATAATAGCAGTAAAAAGGGCAGTGGCATTGAAGTAATTGACAGATACTAGCCCCCAGACTCCACCTGCAACTGTTTCAGTAGCGGCTTCATCTATTGGTAACGTGACACTTGCTGTTTGGGGCAAAAGTAAAAAGAAACATGCAGCAGAAATAAGCATTGCTTCAAACCCTTCATCCCCATAGGATCTAGCTAATTTATAGGAAATCCCAAAGACTGCAAATACAGAAAGAAAAGCAAATGTTCCAAACCATATGTCCCCGCCCAAAGTCGACCAGTTAGCTCCGAATATTGCTTCCATCATTTTTCCATAAGGGGGAATAATTTGACCGAGATTATTAAAAAGTACAGCAAATGAACCTACAATGGTAATAGCAATCATTCCAATTAACGTATCCCTGATAGCAAGCAAATGTCTTTGATTACCAAGCTTTAATGCAAAAGGCATAATATATTTTTCAATAAATCCCATCATCTCTTTATTCCCCCTTTATTAAAGCTGTGGCATGTTCTAACACTTTTTCACCATTACATAATCCATAGTCCTGTGGATTAATTGTTGCAACTGGAATTCCTCTTTGGTCGCCGGCCTTTTTTACTTGTGGTAATAGAAATCGTACTTGAGGACCTAACAAAATAACATCAGCTTTCTCTATCTCGTTGTTCACTTCTGAGGCTGCTATTGCCCAAATCTTGCAGTCTATCCCTTGGTTTCTGGCACTTTGCTCCATCTTTGAAACTAATAAACTTGTAGACATTCCGGCTGAACAACATAGTAAAATATTCACTATTCCATCCCCTTTTAATTGATAGATTATTCCGATATTTTATTCTAAAAAATGTTTCCTTTCGTACGTCTTTTTATCAGCCACCCTTCTTAGGAAAGTAGTAACATCTTATATTTATATTGTAATAACAAATACGACATGTTTCAATACAAATTTATTTGTTATTACAAATTTGTTATTTATTTGCTTATTATGAATAGAAAAGATATTCTATATTCAGGGACAATATGGAGGGAAACGATTGTGGAAGAAATGAACAAAGATGCTGCGCTACACTCGATTGTAAAAGAGTCCATTATCGACATGATTAAAAGCGGCGAATATCAACCAAATACTAAATTACCAACCGAAGCTGAATTTTGTAACACATTCGGTGTCAGCAGAACAACGATTCGCACAGCCCTTCAACAACTAACAGTTGAGGGCTATGTTTATCGAGTACAAGGGAAAGGTACCTTTGTAGCCGAAAATAAAATCAAACAATCTTTAACTAGTACAGTAGAGCAATTCTCTGAACAAATTACTTTGCAAGGGAAAGCCCCGTCTATCAAGGTGCTTCAGCTGAAGGTTATTGAAGCGACCGATTTTCTAGCCAAGCAATTCAATCAAAATATAGGGGATCCCGTTAACTGCTTAGAACGCATGCGTTATGTAAATGATGCTCCACTACAATATGAAATCTCTTATCTGCCTTGGCACAAGGCACCAGGATTAGATAGCGCTGCTTGCGAAAAGTCTTTATACAAAATGCTGGAAACGAAGTATAATATAAAAATCCGCAAAACAATAGAGCACTTAGAATTAGTTTTAGCAGATGACACTATTTCTAAGAAATTGGAAATTCCTGCAGGATCCCCTTGCTTTCTACTTGAAACCTTTGCTTATGCAGAAGATGAAACTGCCATTGAATATTCCAAAACTATTTTCCGAGGAGACAGAGCACACTTTGTTATTGAGCGGAATTATTGAAGAAGGCAATCAAAAGGATATTTGTAATAACAAATATCCTTTTTTGTTCCAACTGTTTTTCCTCTATTCCCTTCATTCTAACTTCCCTTTCCCAGCCTTCTCCCTCGCTTAGTTTTCCACAATAAATCCACAGAACATCTTTTCTTCTACTAAATATCACCTGATTCCTACTTGGTTTTCCACAAATATAATAAAAATCACCTGTGTTATCCACATACCATCCACAAAATTAGTATATTTATCCACAAAAAGACCGGTTATCCCATAAGCATGTTCTAACCGGTCCTTCATCTATTATGCTGCTAATTTTGAGTTAACATTTGAATTGATTTTATTTTTACTAAACGACTTACTAAGATGACACCAATGATGGATCCTGCAAAACTGCTAACAGCAAAGGATGGCAAATAAAATAGAGCACCCGTTTTTGTCCCTAAGAAAAACGATGCATATGGTACTGCCACTAAGGAGGCGATGACGCCTGTTCCAATAAATTCACCTAAAGCTGCAAAGATTGGCTTAGCTGTTTTATGAAATAGATAGCCTGCCAAAAGTGCACCTATCATACTTCCCGGAAATGCTAATAAGGATCCCGTTCCTAATAGGTTTCTTAACAAGGAAGTAGCAAAAGCAATGATAACTGCTGGAACCGGTCCAAGTATTGCTCCCGCTATTACATTTAAAGCATGCTGAACAGGATATGCCTTGGCAATACCTGCCGGAAACCATACTAAGGTTGAGCCATATGTCCCAATTGCCGTAAACATGGCCATAATCACCAATAATTTAATTCTTTTCATCGTAATTATTTCCTCCACTCAAAATAGTTTTAAGCATGGAGACTAAGCAAACCTTCTATTGACTCGTAGACCCATAAGGCTTACAGGGCAATTACACGACGGCTTTTTACAAACTAAAAAAGCCAGATCTAAATAGACCTGACTGCTAAAGTCAAAAGAAATAGAGTGAATCCGCTACTTCCCTACGCTGGTATGATCCAGATCAGGTCGTTAGGGTTAAAAAACGAATTTGTTTTTCTCTCAGCCACCAACTGGCACCCCTAGTAGTCCATATATGCTTATACCTTCATTTTAACTTATTTCATTTAGGACGCAAAGAATTATTCTCATTGTTTCTTGGACAATTCATCCACAAACTGCATATCGATTAATTCTTCGTATTTATAGCCTTCCGTATAGACACCCGTTTTCTCGACAACATCCATTGGTTTTGCAACAGCTTCCTCTGAGATGTAACCGTCCTTGCTCCATAATTCATCAGCATAAGCACGATCCAAGGATGCTTGTAAAATCTCATCCGATGTAGTTGGAAATTCTGCTTTTAACACTTTCATGGCTAGGTCTGGGTCTTCATCCACTTTCTTAAGTCCTTTTAAAACTGCTTTTACAAAGCTCTCCACAACTTTCGGTTCTTTCTCAATCGTAGATTTTTTTACACTGACAACAGAATAAGGGTAGTCTCCCAAACTAGCAAAACTGTAGAATGGCTCTTTCCATGCTCCCTTTTTCATTCCTTCTGTGATTTGCGGTTCTCCACCATTAGCAATATCCGCATTTCCGGATTCTACAAGAGAAACTACGGCACTGGCATCAGCTGGTTCTTCTAACTTTACATCTTTTTCCGGATCTAAACCTAGCTCCATTAACAGCCATCTAGTTAAAAGATTGGGACTACCACCATAGCGCCCAGCTGCAATAACTTTTCCTTTTAAGTAAGCTGCCAGCTCTTCATCGTTTGTACCATCAATCGTTTCCTCTGAGTTTCCCATCAAATAAACATTAGCGCGGTTAACGACGTTTACTACTGACTGAATCGGATCAGAGCTTCCTAAATTGGCCATTTGCACAGAATCTGGTCCGCCCATAACACCCCAGGCATCACCACTAACAACGGATGTAACATGGGCACCTCCTGTTGCTGTAATGACTTCTACTTCCAATCCCTCTTCTTTAAAATAACCTTCTTCTATGGCAACATACAGTGGAAGATAGCCGATCAAATGTACTGGCTCTGAAATAACAATCTTCCTCAATCCATCCTTCGTTCCCTTTTCTTCTTTTGAAGAACATCCTGCAAGGATTAAGACAAAACTAAGACACATAAGCAGAAAAAGCCTCCACTTTTTCAAGGCAAAGCCCCCTTTTTCATATATGAATAGAATGGGAAATTTAGTAGTAGATAAGAAAATGAAGATGAACCAGAAGTATATTGCGGATAATGGAAATACATATTCTATTTCATATATATGGAACATTTTTCTCTTTATGTTCTTTTCAAAGGGGAAAATATTTTATTCCACATTTCTTCCTCGCAAAAGAAGCTTTTCTATCCATACTGTAGCAAAGTACATCACAATCGAAAGAATAGACAGCACAGCTACGCCCACCCAGACAAGATTGATATTCATAATCTGCCCAGCATATAGGATCATTCGGCCAATCCCTTGTCTAGAGCTGATAAATTCCCCGACAATTGTACCAGCCAATGCTAATGCTATGTTAATTTTCAAACTGCTTACAATCCACGGCATTGTCGTTGGTATGACAACTTTAGTGAAAACATGCCATTTCTTTGCACCAAGGGAATACATTAATTTTTCTAAATCTTTATCTACTGCCTTCACTCCACTGTAAGCAGCAAGAGCTGTTGTAATAATAGTCATCATAAAGGCAAGAACTACCTTGGAGCTAAACCCTATTCCAAATAAAATAACAAGAACTGGTGCAAGAGCTAGCTTCGGTACTGCATTAAAGGCAATTAAATAAGGTTCTGAAATACGTGCATAATAGTAAGACCACCAAAAGGAAAGTCCTAATAGGGCGCCAAAGAAGGTTCCTAGTCCAAAACCAAAGATAGTCGCACCAGAGGTATATAATAAATCACTCCATAAAGATCCTTCTGTCCAAGCTATATAACCCGTCTTCCATATTGTTGATGGACTGCTCCAATAATACGAATCAATTAGTTTCCACTTGGAAAGCAGCTCCCACGCAAGGAGAAAAATAATTCCAAAGCTCCATTGCCCAATGCGAGTAAATTTCCTTTTTCTTCGGGCAATGACCTCATCATCCTCTATATAAAGAACCTTCGTTTTATCCTTTGATTCCATCTCTCCATTCCTCCCTCCCTATTTTGTTTCTTCTGTTGATTTTAGTGCTTGTAGTACATATTCTTTTAATTGAATAAATTTAGAGTCTAGTAGTGTTTGTTCATTTCTTGGTCTTGGTAATTGGATTGATACCTTCTCCTTAATGGTGCCTGGTCTTGGCGTCAAAATATATATATCATCTGATAAAAAAATGGCTTCATCTATATCATGGGTGATAAACAAAATAGTTTTCTTAAAATCTCCCCATATTTGCAAAAGCCATTCCTGCATAAATAAGCGTGTTTGTGCATCTAAGGCGCCAAAAGGTTCATCCAGTAAAATAACATCTTGGTCATAAAGCAATGTTCGCAACAAAGCCGCACGCTGCCTCATTCCTCCAGAAAGTTCTTCCGGAAAATGCTTTTCAAACCCTTCCAATCCATATCTCTCTAGTAAAGGTAATGCTCTTTGGATCGCCTCTTTTTTAGGAACACCCTTTACCTCCAATCCTAAAATCACATTATGAAGAATATTTCTCCACGGAAGAAGCAAGTCTTTTTGAAGCATATAGCCAACATGCCCACTCTTTCCAACAATGTCCCTTCCGTCTAACAAGACATGACCTGTTGATGGTGTTATTAATCCTGCAATTATATTAAATAGTGTTGATTTTCCACATCCACTTGGGCCGATAATACTGACAAATTTCCCTTCTGGAATCTGCAAATTTGTATCCTTTAATGCGAAAAACTCCTTGCCATTTTTTCGAAAAACCTTACTACTGTCCTTAACCTCTAATTTATACAATTACAGCCCTCCGTTCTAAAATATTCATATTTTTAATAGATTTTTTATAGACCAATTTCTCGTTCCTGTTATATTCAGCTGATTTATCGTTCCCTTCACATGGTCTCTTGTAATGGAGAAAAAAGTGATCAACAGCCTTTAAAACTCCCTATTGCCAATGAATATGCCATGCTTCTAAATTTGCTCTTGCTATACTATATGTAAAATTAGGCGAATGGGTAATTATTATAGAAAAAAGTTCAATCGAATAAATGATGGCTTTACAGGAGACTATTCCGAAATCAATATTCTGAAAATTTTCACGACTACAGCTTATCCACCAGCATTTCTATGTTAAAATGAACTTATATTTTTACAAGAACTGGAGTCCTGTATATGTTAGAAAAAATGAATGCTTTTCTTGGGAAGTGGATGCCCCTTTTAACCCCGATTAGTGTCCTAATTGGGGTATTGCTATCAGATATCCTTCATCATGTCTCTTTCTTAGTTCCATGGATTTTTGCAGTGATGACTTTTATAGGGAGTTTGACATCTAACTTAAAATCAGTGAAATATACAATCACCCATCCGCTTTCTTTGCTTTTGACACTGGCTATTCTACATATTCTTACTCCTTTGTGGGCATTTGGGATTGGTCACTTATTTTTCCAAAATGACCCTTACACGATTACAGGGCTTACGTTAGCTGTGGTTATTCCAACTGGAATCACAAGTGTTATCTGGGTTAGCCTCTATAAAGGAAACATTGCACTTACTCTTGCGATTATCTTGCTCGATACCTTGCTGTCTCCGTTCCTTGTTCCATTAAGCATGAGCCTTTTTGTAGGAGAAACGGTACAGCTTGAGGTTTGGGGGATGATGAAGGGGCTGCTTGGAATGATTGTTCTGCCATCTATTTTCGGCATGATGGTTAATCAGTTTTCAGTGGAAAAGGCGAAAAAGTGGAATCATACACTATCCCCTTTTTCTAAAATTGGGTTAGCACTAGTTGTTAGTATTAATAGTTCTGTAGTAGCCCCTTACTTACGAAATATTGATAAAAAGTTTCTCCAAGTAGCACTTACTGTTTTTGTAATAGCATTATCCGGATACTTTTTTGCCTGGATATTAGGGGTAGTTACAAAACGAAGCAAAGAAGAAACAATAGCAATGATCTATTCTGGCGGGATGAGAAATATTAGTGCAGGAGCAGTTCTCGCTGTGAGCTTTTTCCCTCCAGCAGTAGCAGTTCCCGTTGTGATTGGTATGCTATTCCAACAAATTCTAGCAGCTTTATATGGATACTTTATTAAATTAGTCTATGAAAAGCCTGTAGTAGGGAAAATAAAGGAAGGGAAAATTTCTTAATTCATTTGAAAATCAAGAGGTGGTTCTAAGTATTCTAACAGAGGATAATCCCAAACGACTGATAAGAAAATACTACTAATATTTTCCTTATCAATCGTTTGGGTTTTTAATAGTTTGTGGGTATTACCCGCAGACTAAAATACATTTCACTTTCCAAGCGGCTGACTTTCGGTCGCCGCAACATAGCCTTTGAGGTTTTGACTTCTTCTGCTCGCTAACCCTATAAAAATCTATGTTGTCTGCTTCGTGTTGATTTTTATGATTTTTTCTCTATAATCATGGCACACATTTCTATCATCTCACTTGCCATAATCTTTAATGTTTCGGTTGTGAGCATTTGATCTTCTGCATGCATGAGAATAAGGGAGAATGGCAGTTGTTCTCCAGCAGCTTCTCTTTGGATAAGAGAAGCATGGACTTGATGAATTTGATTGTAAAATTGAACACCTTCTTCTATTTTTTGCTTCGCTTCGTCCATTTTTCCATTTCTTGCAATCTGAATAGCTTCTATATAACAACTTCTTGCTTCCCCAGCAAATGAAATAATCTGAAAAGCTGCTGTCTGCATTTCCTCTAAAGTATTCAATTTCACCACCTCTATTCTCTTGGTTAATTTTTAGCTAATGATAATGCATGGTCTAGTATTTTCTCTCCATTAGCTGTACCGTACAATCTTGTATCAATGACATCCACTGGAATTCCATATGGTTTCGCAGCACTTTCTGCCGCCTGTTTCATAAATCGTACTTGCGGTCCTAGAAGAATGGCCATTATCCCTTCGCTTGAGGTTGCTAATTCATCAGCAATTGCTCCTTCTGGAATGGCATAAACATCAATTTCTTCGCCTCTTGCCTTAATAGCTGCCTTCATTTTTGATACTACAATGGAAGTAGACATACCTGCTGCACAAGCTAATATTATTCTTTTCATCCTTCATTCCTCCTGTTATTTAATAAAATCATCATTTTTTACGGTGATTTCTCGAGCTTTAATGATTTCCTTATACCAAAAAGCTGACTTTTTCAATTTTCGGTTTCGATTTTCTTCTAAATTAATTTCAACTAGTCCATATCTATTTTTAAAAGCATTCATGGGCGAAACATTGTCCGTAAATGCCCAGAGCATATATCCTTTACAGTTTGCTCCCTGTTCGACTGCTTTTAATAACCATTTAAGATGTTCACTAATAAACTCAATGCGATAATCATCTTGGATTACTTCACTTTCGTCTTTATACTTAAACTCATTTTCCACACCCATTCCATTCTCGGCCACAAACCACTCAATATTGCCATAATCCTCTTTCAAGCGAGTTGCCATATCAAACATAATCTGCGGATAGATTTCCCAGCCTCGGAATGGATTCATTTTTTTGCCTGGCATATCGAACATTTCATAATAATAAGCTGGATGAAAAGGGGTATTTTCGTTCCATGCCGTTGTTCTAGCCTTTACGCGATGAGGATAATATAAGTTAATCCCCACATAATCAACGGTATTATTTCTTATTACCGTTAAGTCTTCTTCTGTATGTTCAAATAAAATATTGTGTTTGTGTAAAAGATCCATTAATTCTGCTGGATATTCTCCTTTAATCGATGGATCTAGAAATACTCGGTTAAAGAATAAATCATAAATACGGGCGGCATCTTGGTCATGCGGAGCCGAAGATCTCGCATATGTTACCTCTGGATTTAAAATAACCCCAATTTTAGCCCCTTGTCCATGCAGCTGCTTTTCTTTAAACAAGGCAACAACCTTAGCAGTGGCAAGTGCTTTATGATAATTCCACTGCATCCACTTTTGGGTATTCTGCTCAAATGGATAACGTATTGCATCTAAATATACACGGGTCTGCACAACAATTGGTTCATTAAAAGTAAACCAGTGCTTCACTTTACGCCCGTAACGCTCGAATACTTTTTCTGCATATTTGACGAATAAGTCCACAACATGTCTGTCGTTCCATCCGCCATATTTCTCAAAAAGAGCAGCCGGTAATTCATAATGCTCTAAGCAAATCATTGGTTCTACACCTTTATCTATCAGCTCATTAATAACATTATCGACATATCCAGCATAATCCTCATCTACCACTGCGTTTTCATAATCCACCAAGAAACGAGACCAATTGATCGATGTCCGGTAATGCGTTAACCCTATTTCCTGCATTATGCTGATATCTTCTTTATATCGATGGTAAAAATCTGTAGCGATTCCTGGTCCGTAGCCATTGTGCCAAACATTTTTATTATTTTTATACCAGATATCCATATAGGAGTCTTGAGAGTCCTTCTTTCCAGCCCATCCTTCTGTTTGCCACGCAGATGATGCTGCTCCTAAAATAAAATGATCTGGAATACTAACTTTCATTTGTTCCATTATTTCTCCTCCTTACTCTTCACAAATAACTATTAAATTCATGATTCCTAATAATCCATCATAGACCATCTCACAAGTATTGGCCGGATAGGAGAAATGAGGAATCACAGCGTCTATCCTATACAATCCGATTGTCAAATTTATCTCTTCCTCCCTTCCCGTATTAAATTACTCGTCTTCTGGAACAGCAGGAGTCTTATTAGCAATCAATACAAATGGCAAATAAATTAGAACAGATACGATAATACAAATAATCTGGGTAATAACCGCTCCAATACTTCCGGCCGTGGATAGGTATGCATTAATAATGGGCGGGGTCGTCCAAGGAACCATGACGACAGCCTTAGCAGCAAATCCAGTTACTGTAGCAATATAACCGATTGTCCCTGTAATCAGCGGGGTAATAATAAAGGGAATAGCCATAACTGGATTTAACATGACTGGTAATCCAAATATAACTGGCTCATTTATATTGAACACACCAGGTCCTGCGGATAGTTTTGCAATACTTCTCATTTCTTCTCGTTTAGATACTATAAAAATTGCTATTAATAAACCAATGGTTACCCCTGAACCACCAATATTCATATACACATCCCAAAACGGCATCGTGATAATATTAGGAATTTCCTTTCCCTCTTGGAATGCCGTCATATTAACAGTAATAGATGCCAGCAGCAGTGGTTCTCTTATCGGTTTTACCATTTGATTTCCATGAATACCAATCACCCAGAAAAATTGGGCCACAAACATAAGAATCAGAATTCCTGGCAGTCCTTGCATGACACTTTCTAACGGTCTTTGTACAATGTTATATACTGCTTCATATAAATAAATCCCTGTAACTTTGAAAAAAAGAAATCCAAAAGTAGCAACAATCGTTACAGTTAAAATAGAAGGAATTAGTGCTGAAAACGAAGTCGCAACATTTGACGGAACACTATCAGGCATCTTAATTTGCAGCTTATCTACTTTCGATAACTTGCAATAAATTTCAACCGATACAATGGCGATAATCATTCCGAGGAATAAACTTTTTGGGTCAGAAAACTGCCTTGCTAAAACATCAACCACTAATTGGCTCTTCTCATTAACAAGCAGTTCTAGCGTTGTTGGAACAACAGAAACATAGGACATTAATGCTAATATTCCAGGGAATAACGACTGATGGCCATTGATCCGTCCGAGCTCTATCCCAATAAGAAAAACGGCCCCAATTGTAAGGAAGTTCAAGGTAGCATATTGGATCGCCTTCATAATTGGCTGGTAATCAGCCAAAAAGGCAAATGCTTTAAAATGGGCTAAACCACTCTCTGTTCCCATCACCATATTCGCGATTAAAACGGCAAACGCCCCTGTTATAATGACAGGCATTAACGTCACAAAAGCTTTTTTTATGGCCATAATATATTTCTGATTTGTTATTTTGTAAGCAACATTTCCAAGGGTCTCGGTAGCTTTGTCTTTAAAACTCATTGATTAACCTCCATTCCTAATTTAAATGGAAATGATATGTTTCATTTCTTGTTTTCCATTCTATTGGATAAGCGCTTACATTTACATACACTTATTTTCCACCTTAAACTGGAAATGGCTGACTCAAAAAAAAGGAACTCTAGTCCGGAGTTCCTTCCCTTCTATAAATTCCTATTGTCCAATAGCTAAAATACATTCTTTGAATTCGTCAAAGGACTTTACCTTTAATAGCTGATTCACCATATAGGCATTTCCTGATATTTTGACTAGCAGCTGATATAGCTTTTGAATATCTTTCTTGTACTTTTTTTGTACACTTAATAAGAAAATAAGCTGCACTTTATTTTCGCCCCATTGAATTGGTTTTTTTAATGTGCAAATAGATAAAAAAGTACTGTCGGTGATTGGTTTTAGAGGATGAGGAATGGCTATGGCGTTTCCATAACTTGTTGGAGCAATCTCTTCTCGTTCCATGATTAACTCAAAGAAATGATCTGGCGCAATCCCCTTCTGTATAATTTCTCTTGCTAAAAATGCTAATACTTCCTCTTTCGTTTGATACTCTTGTTGAAAAAATCCAAGGTCAGGATAAAAATATTGCAAGGTAGTTTCAACTCTATCTACAACCATATGCTCTAATTTACTAATGTCTTCCTCTCTTAAAATAGTATGTACATCAATAACAGGTATGGTTAATTCCCTTTTAATAGGAATGGTACTAACAATGAAGTCTAATGTACTTAGATCATAGTTATCGATGGTAAACATATTAGCAGTTCCTACAATTTCAAGTTTATTGCCAAAGGTGGACTGAAGCTTGTGATACAGTAATTGAGCACTTGCCACCCCAGTAGCACAGACAATCAAGCATCTTTTCACATTGTTTTTTGCTTTCTTTCGCTCAAGCGCTGCGCCAATATGTAATGCTAAATAACCTATTTCATCTTCATTAATGTCCAATCCCTTATGTCTACTTAAGTATTTCCCCATAATAACAGCAGCATCAAAGGACATTTGATAATTTTTCTTGATTTCAGCAAGAAGGGGATTCTTTATGGTTAAATCGTATTTATATCTATTGATAGCAGGCTTTAAGTGCAGACATAACCCGTAAATTAATTCTTCATCATAGGCTATTTCTAGATCCAATTCTTGCTCCACTTCGTGGAGCATCGCTTTTGTTAATGCTAAAATGTCTTCCTCTATCATTTCTAACATATTCTCTCTGCTATCAGACTGGTAAACTACCATTTTCGCACCTAATAAATGAATAGTTATGTAGGCTATTTCTGATTCAGGAAAAGTAACATGTAACGTTTTTTCTAGAAAAAAGACAATCTTTTTGGCAATCGTAAATTCTCTTTTTTCTTTAAGAGGCTCCATTTCTTTTAAAGGCATGGAAACATAATTATCATTTTGTATGCGAATACAGGCAATCGCAATATGCGTTGCTAAATTATTTACGCCAATATCTGATAGAAAAATAGATGCCTTTTCTGCTTGTTCGATAATAATGTTTCTTATTTCTTCTAGTTTTTTATTCGGAAGTATCCAATCTGTTTGATCCTGGTCAAACACATATGCCGCAAGACAATAACGCAGTTTAGCTTCTTGCCCCTTGATTTTCAAACCATAGTTTGGCTTCTTATCTAGATTTAAATTAAAGTCTTTTAATAATCTTCTTACTTCTTTCAGATCATTTTTAATAGAGGATTCACTTACAAAAAGCTCCTCAGCAAATTGTTCGATTTTTAAGTATTCTTCCGCCAATAATAGACGTTTTAGAATATAGTCGACTCTTTCCTCAGGTTCCGTTGGAAGGGGTGTACTTACGTTATTTTCATTCATTATTTTTGTTAAAAATGGTTTAAAATAATGATAATTTCCAATAACTAATTCATATCCCTTCCCTCTTGTCAGTACTATTTCTGCTCCATTATCTTTTAATGTATCAATCAATGCCTTCATATCACTTCTAATTGTTCGCGTGGTTACATACAGGGCATTTGCTAAGTAATCACTGGAAAGCGGAGACTTTGACTGCATAAGCTGATGCAGTATCTTTTGTTGTCTTATTGGTAACAATTTCACTCACTCCTTTTAACCAATTCCCTTCTATGATAGTTATATCCATCATATCTTATCAGCCTTTTATTAGAAAGCGGTTTCTAAACAAATTATCCATTATCCATAATGCCAATAATCTGCAGCAGAAAGCATCTCGCCTTTTTTCATTCCTGATACGCAGGGGTGCCCTTTTACATAATATCGTAATGGTTTTAGCGTCCATTCCTCTTTATTTGGAATCCCAATTCTCGGAGACTCAATTATTTGGGATGGTACTTTCCCATCTACAATCCGTAAAGATTCTTCATTTATTAAGATACCATTTAAAGCTTTGGTGATTTCCATTGCTTTTGTAAGCTTCCCAGGTCCATTACATACATTTACTCCATTTGCTTGTCGATTCTTTTCCATCTCTTCTATTCCTTCAAAAGGTTCAATCGCTCGGATAAGAACAGCCTGGGGATTTCCCTCTTCTTTTGTAACAATATTTAACATATGGTGGGTATGCATCGTATAAATATAGATTGTTCCACCTGACTTATACATCGATTCCAATCGAGGCGTGCGTCTTCCTGCATAGCTATGACAAGCCATATCTTCTATCCCAACATAGGCTTCCGTCTCTACAATATAACCACTATACGTATGTACCGGCGTTTTATGAATAAGTTTTTTTCCTAAAAGTACTTGTGCTATTTCTTCTGTTGACTGGTTTATATAATCAATCATCGTCTCTCTCTCCTATTATATTTCTTCTAGTATACGTTTCTTTCCCCCAAAAAAGAAAGAATCATCCCTTTATAAAAAGAGATGATTCTTTTCACCTAGTGCTTATTGCTTAACAAGTTCTTTTTGTTTCGCTATAGCTGCTAATCCAGCTTGATTTAATGTATTCCACGGTTTGTTAAAATGCGGTTGAAAGAAGAAATCGATAAATCCTAATTCATCAATCGTCATTTTAGTTTGAATACATACAGATAATGTATTCATCATTTGTGTCACATCTGCTTTTGAAATTAATTGTGCCCCCAAAATTTCTCTTGTCTCTTGATGGAAAAGTACTTTTAAACGAATTTCATGAAATGTCGGCATAAATTCTGGACGATCATTATCGATTACTTCTGTTACTTCATAAGGGATATTATTTAATTTAGCCGTAACTTCTGTTAATCCGGTAGATGCCATATTTAAGCCAAAAATATGCAATCCAGAAGTTCCTTGTGTTCCCATATATTTCAATGGTCGTCCAGCAATATTATAGCCGACAAGTGTTCCCATTCGAACAGCATTTGTTGCAAGGGGGATATACATTTTTTCTCCAGTTGGATTATAATTAACAGCACAGCTGTCACCTGCTGCATAAATATCTGGATTACTTGACTGCATATATTCATTAATTTTAATAGCACCATTAGGAAGCAGGTCTACTTTACCTTTTAACAGATTTGTGTTTGGTCTAAAGCCCACACATAAGATAACTAAATCTGTTTCATATTCTCCTTTTGTGGTATAAACCTTTGTTACTTTTCCTCGTTCATCACCTGCAAATTTTGTTACTGTTTGTTGTAAAGCTAAGTGAATGTTACGCTCCGCAAATTCTGCCTCAACCACATCTGTAAACTCTTTATCTAAATATTTATTTAGAATTCTGTCCTCACTATCAATTAACGTCACGTTTTTTCCATTTAACGCAAATGCTTCCACTAACTCAACACCAATATATCCCGCCCCAATTACGGTAACATTTCTTACATTCTTAGAGCGCTCAATTATTTCATTTGCTTGATTATAGTTTTTAGAAAGCAAAATATTATCCAGATTAATTCCATCAATTGGTGGAATTATTGGCCATGAGCCAGTAGTCATTACTAACTTATCATATGGATCAATCTTTTCTTCTCCTGTTTGTAAGTCTTTCACGCGTACTTGCTTGTTTTCTGTATCAATTTCTAGGACTTCATGCTCCATATGCATCGTTGCGCCAAGCGCTTTTAACTCTTCTGGTGAAGAATAAAATAACTGACTCGCATCTTTGGCAACACCGCCAACATATAAAGCAATTCCACAAGATAAAAAGGAAACATTATTATTTTTTTCATAAACAGTTATATCTATATTTTTATTTACATTTGCTAATGTTTTTACTGCCGCTGTCCCAGCATGTGTACATCCAATTACAACTACTTTCATGTATAAAAACTCCTTTTGTAATAGATTGAATGTGAAATCCTTCACTTGATTAGCGAAAAAAATCACATATATTGTGATAGAATTCACATTCTGTTCACATCTTTATTATACATCGAATATTTCTTAATGCAAGTATTTTGTGATTGAATTCACAAAATAAAACATAGAAATATATTCCAATATTAGAGTTAAAAAAGTAGCTGGAAATAAACAAACTATAATGGGGAAAAGGAAGCGACC
The DNA here is from genome assembly GCF_038007605.1 of Niallia sp. FSL K6-0212. NCBI lineage: Bacteria > Bacillati > Bacillota > Bacilli > Caryophanales > Bacillaceae > Niallia > Niallia sp. FSL K6-0212. The sequence continues at coordinate 978,177 of NZ_JBBOXL010000001.1, forward strand.
GCTTCATCGAAAGTAAAACATTGTATTCAGGCTCTCTGTAATTACAACAATCTTTCTTTTTAAATGAATTAAAACCCAGCCAATAATATTTTTGGTATCATTGGCTGGGTTTGTCTTCGGTTGAATAACGTTTTCCTAGTCTCTATTATCTGCAAACTCCAAAAACACTTTTTAAGTACTTCTACTCCTTACTTTGCACGGTAAGCTCAACTAGCTGATCAATCGATTTGTCTAATGCTTTCTCATATCCCAAAGGATCTGATAAAGCACGCCACCCCTCTTTTCGTATGAAGGATAATACTTCTTCCATTTCCTTATCCTCTATTCCAAGTTCTGTTAACAAGACTAAGGTACGTTCCAATGCGCCAACCATTCTTAGTGGTCCATAATGAGCAGGCTCTCGATACAGCCCTTTTGCACTTGTAAGAATATAGCCGCTATAATCTCTAACAAGTTCTACTAGCTTCTCATTTTTGTATGTTTCCATATCTGTCAAAAGAAATTACCTCCTCTTTTGCCCTGTTTTTTTTCTTTCTTGGAGATTCTTTTGAATAGCCTAAACTGATGAGAAGCTCTGGCTCCATCTCATGTGGAAGCGCCAACAATTCCTTGATGGCTTTTTTATGAAAGGATCTAACTGGGCAATTTCCGATACCTAATGAATGGGTAGATAAAAGAATATAGGCAGCGACTATTCCTAAATTAACAAAACGCAATACTTCTTCCGAATCTTTTCCGCCTTTATGGAGAGCTTCTGCAGGGTTGGAGCACAACACAATAACAGCCGCCGGATCTCCTGATAGACCTGGGGAAAATCTTTTTATTCTTTTTATCTGCTCTTTGTTCTGGACTATGAGGAAGTGAGATTCTTGAGCATTGCTCCCTGACGGACTATGTAAAATACTTTGTTCAATTGAATCGACTACTTCTATAGGTAATCCGCCTCGTTCTGCAAATGAGCGTGAACTTCTTCTTGTTTTTATTGCCTCCAATACATCCAATATCCATTCCTCCCTTAAAAAGAAAAGCCTCTACTTTCTAATACGTTCTTCAAATTTTCTCTTAAGCTTGCTGAGGCAGCGATTGTTTCTGGCCTTGTGCATCTTCTAGCAGTATGTTCTTTCCATCCGTAGTCCTTCCCCTGCTTTTCTGGTTCTCCAGCTAAGGAGACTCTACGGCCATCGTAGGTTTTACGAGAAATCATCGTATGATCGTATTGTTCTAATGACTCGTCAAGATTTTCTATTGAATATTTTTCCTGATGAACCATTACTTTTTCTGGTAATCTCGGCTTTACGCCTCGTCTTGTGCCTTCTTTTTCAATGCCTATCGATAATCCCGAAACAGCAAATACGCCTGCGGGTAGGCCGAGCTCCTCTGCAACCGCATCGGGATGGTTTCGAATAGAACCAACAGGTACACAACCTAATCCTAACGCTTCCGCAGCCACTACTGCATTTTGCAGAGCAAGGGTGGCGTCCATTGAGGAAAGAAGAAACATTTCTAGCGTATTGGCTAGAAAAGAATATCCTTGTGATTCTGTCACGTATTTCAAACGGTAAATATCTGCACAGAAGACTAGAAACACAGGTGCCTCATGGATAAATGACTGTTCGCCAGAAAGGGTAGCTAACCGTGATTTCCTTTTTTCATCCTTTATTACAATAATGCTATACGCCTGCAAGTTTGAAGAGGTTGGTGCACTTCTAGCTGCAGTTATAATCGTTTGAAGAATGTTTGCCGGAATATCTTTTGATTGAAAAGCCCTTACTGACTCATGAGCAGTAAGTACCTCAATCGTTTCATTAAGTAAATGCTCCTCTTTTGATAAGCCTTCTAACTCAATTCTCGTTTCCCGTTTCGAATATTCCCTCACTCAAGTCACCACCTTGCTATTTTATCAGTACGCCTTTCTCCATCAATAATGCATCATCTATATAAACGGTAGGTTGGGTGACAACTCCATCTATATGAACGCCTGCTGAAACTGTTCCACCAAACGTGTCATTGCTACCAAAAGCTATATGAATGGTCCCGTATACTTTTTCATCCTCTAATACCACACCTGTGATCCTTGCCTTATCATTTGTTCCTATCCCAAATTCTGCGAGCATTCTGCCTTCCCCATTGCCTAATATCTTTAATAATTGCTCTCCTTCTTCTCCTTCTGCCTCCACTAAGCGACCTTCTTCTATCTTAAGCTTAAGCGGAGTACTTAGCTTTCCTATTCCAGCCACAGAGCCATCCACTACAATGGTACCAGCTGCAGTTCCTTCTACTGGTGCAATATATGCTTCTCCAGACGGCAGATTACCCGATTCCCCGGGGTGTAAGTACATTCCCGTACTTGGGATGCCCTGCCTTTCTGTCATATCAAATGCTAAACAATAACCGTCTTTTTCAATTTTGACCTGCTTTCCCTTTGTAAGCTGCTCCGTTATTTCTTCCGTAAGAATTCTCACTTGTTCATAATCCGCAGAAATGGCTCCTTCTAAGAACATATCCTTTGTTATTCCTGGCATGGTCGCAAGCCTTGTTCCTGTCTCTACTGCTTCTTTTCTAGCTTGTGTATGGGTTAAGGAATGTGCCGTTACACAAACAGCCACATCTGCTGCTTTCATGGCCGCTGCAACAGTTGCTGGTGGCTCTTGTCCCGACTTTTCTCTGTCCTGCATAACAATAAGCATCGTTTCAGCGTGTAACGCTTTACCAGCTTCATATATGGATTCAGCTATTTCCTTCTTTGCTTCATCTGTGACAACGAGAAATAACTCTCCTTCTTTTATGCCTAAACAGTTAGCAAGAACATTTTTGCTTGTTTCTATCATTTTTTCGTTCATTTTTATCCTCTCCCTATATCATTTCTGATACTAATTTTGCCATGATTGCATTGGAGAGAATGACTGGTTTATTAGCTATTTCTGCTACCATCTCTCTGGCATTCTCTGTATATCCCATACAATCCAACAAAATTATATCTGCTTCCTTCTTTAATTCTTTAGCTGCATTCTTAAAAGTTTCTATACTCATATTATATGGTGATGCCACACTAAAAATAGGTTTTAACCCTAAGGGGGCATATTTAGGAAGAGACGTCTTTATTTGTTCCTTAAGTGGAACAATTACACCCAGTCTTCTATTTCCTACTAATGCGTGAATGGTGGGGGGAATGATATGATCAGGTTCAATTAAATAAGCTTTCCTTGTTTGCAGCCCTGGAAAAACACCAGTGCACAACAGCAATATTTGGTTTATTCCCATATTCTCTAAATAATAGATTTTCTCCTGTAAAATTGGCTTTATTTTTTCGCGAGACATAACTACCGACTCATTTGTTACTAGTCTGGAGGTTAAAACATAATCGCCTTCTTCAGGATATAGATTTGTCTCAATATAATCTTTCGACATCCCATCTAATACTCCAACTTGGATAAGTTCCGCTTTGTTTACACACTTCTCTACAATTGGGGCAACATCCGTTCTTGGAGCTTGACCAATTGTAATCATTCCAAGCTTTTTCATATAAACAACTCCTTTTTATAAGTCATTCTCTCCTCTACTATAAGGAAAGAGAGGAAGCAATGCCCCCCTCTCTTTTCTTACTTGGTTAAGACTGAGGAGAAACAGCTTTCCCCATTGTTTGCAGGACTTTCATGGAACCATATAAGGTTGTCATTCTATTAAATTCATCTTTATCATAAAATTCGCAAGTTCCATTAGCTATTTCCTTTGCAACCTCTATAGAAAAACGAACGGCATCCGCAATATCTGTTTCGTGACTAGCCCCCGTGCCACACCCTGGGACGATTGATTGAGCTGTTATTGCCAAGCCAATAACTGGTGCGTCTGTCGCAACAGATGGCTGCAAAATGGAATTGATATGGTATAAATCATTTCCATATGGTGTTATATCTTGTGAAGTGACAGGGAAGGTGACTGGAAATTTCCCTGTCGTCATTTCCATAATTCTTAGTAAGTCCTCACTAACTCGAAGAATGTAGCCTTCTTTTACTGTTGGAGAAAGAGCAATTCCTTTATGATTGATCACTCTATTTCCTTTTGTAGTATCAATTGAAATAATACTGTCCATTTCTGGAATTACTTCATGTTTATTCATTGTTAAAATATCGACTGGAGAATCCATAAAGTCAACAGGTTCATGTGGTCTTGTTGGTGCATCTGGGCAAATATGTGTGGAAACAATCACATCTCCAGCAAGTACATCTCCCTTTACCTGCATATCTGCTAGTTTCAAAGCAGAAGCAATTGCCGCAACGGCACCATCAGCATCAGATACTAACCCAATTCTGCTTGGTCGTGCACCAATGCCCCCTAATCTTCCAATAATACCTAATGTCGGAACAGTTCCACCAGAAGATTTCCCTTTTGCTCCCGGTATGGTAATCTTAATAAAATCTGTGCTTCCTTTTTCCCCTGTTACTTTTACAACATCTGTTTGTACATTTGGATATTCTTTAAATAAATCAGCAACAATTTCTCCTGTTACAAATGCATTATCTAACGTTTCTAATGCTACTAAAGTTTGTTTTAAAACCATTCTATCAATCTCTCCTTTTTAAAGATAAGTTAGAATTTTTTTGTTTATTATTTTTTCAATTGGTTGGATTAACTTTTGGTTACTCATCGTACTACTTAAGCGTAATTTTTCCTTGGGAACGGTTATAACAGCTACTTGCTGACCTTTTGCCATTTCCGCGGTTACAATAGGTCTAGCTGTTTTTGTATCCAATGTCATAATAAGGTCTGGAAAGGTTCCAAAACGCACTCCATTTTTTTCAATTGTCATATACTCGTTCCAAAAGGTCATATCATAGCAGTCTTCAATAGTTATTTTTCCTACATCGAAACCTCCTATTGTTTCTAAAGTACATGCCGTTACTGTTCCTTCTGTGACTATAGATCCGCCTAATTCAGACACAACTGCTTCGATAGCAGATTCCCCTTTATTAGACAGCAAGGCTTTGCCTACTGTAATTGCTTGCGAAATGGCTCCCTTCGCTCCGTTTTTCTTTGCGTATCCCACTGTGATAGGATTTCTTGCCACTGCTACTAACCCGCCAGCATCAATAGACAATTGGCGAACTGCTTTTGCTGTTATATCAAGAGAACCAGTGATAAGCATTTCTACATACTTATCTCCTTTCCCGCCAACGGCTGCTTGATGAGAAATATAAGTAGGCATCTCTGTTAAATTTAATGATCCCATTGTGCCAGTTGGATGAGCTCTTCCATTACAAGGCAGATCTACTACTGGTAACCCTGTCATAGCAGATTGAAACCAGCCATTTACTGTAGTACCAGCTCCATTTTCATTGGTAATAATTCCTTGAATTGGTCTATCTAGCTTACTTGCCAATAGCTCCATTGCTTTGACATAATGAACCGGCTTTACATACTGCCCTTTAGCTGCTGGAGCACCAACTAGCGAAACCGTTACAAGTAAGTCTTCATCCGCCATTTCCTCTGCTGTTTTTAAGACAGGCTGACCAACCTCTAAAGCAAGGCGTCCTATCTGAAGTCCATCTTCTATTTTTCCTCCTCCGCCGCCTCCTAGTATGGCACCACCATATACAGCAAATTCTACAATCTGTTCATCTAACTTTATTGTCACGTTTCATCTCCTCATTTCCCTAATTTAAATACAGAGTTAAAGAAACTATACAGTGCATCCCCAGCAATAAACCCTGCAGCTAAAATACTCATTGGCGTCTCTGCTTTTTTTCCTTTTTTCTTCACCCACATTAAACGAATCGCAATTCCTACCAATACTGCAACGCCTGCATATGGAGTTAAAATTAACAAACCTGTTGCAAACATTACTCCTAGCTGTCTACTTGAACCACCAAGTATTTGTAGGATAGCCCCTGGAATAGCCCATATTAATAATTGCCGAGCGACTTCCATAGAAGTGCCTGCCTGAATCGTAGAAACATAGACAGCATCTATTGGTGGAACAAGATTATTGGCAAAATATCCTTTATAAGTGACTAGCACTGTTAGCAATGCGACTCCAAAGGCAACTAATGACGTCATATATTGTTGTTTTCTTCCATCTATTTCATATTCTTTGTCAGCGCCTTTTCCCCGTAGAATATGACCTGTTTTAAAGTCATAGCCCATATCTGCAAAAGCCGGTCCTGTCGCGGCACTGAATCCTGCAAGTAAAGCAAGTGCTAAAGGCGGAAAACCAATCATCATACCGATAAGGAGGGTAATAAAGGCAACCGCAAAGGCTGGAAACCACCCTGAATGCATGGCAGCAATACCAACGATTAACTCATGAACAAATGCGGCAAATGCAGCAAAAATAAGAAATCCAATCAACATACCAAATGACATATCTGTAATAAGTCCACCTGTTAAAGCAATAATTAAAGCAATCGCAATATAAACAATAAAGCCAATTCCTAAAGTCTTTCTTGCTACTGAAATAGGTGTTGTATAATTCGAGTCGTCTACATCATTTTCCATAGCTGCAGCTACCTCTTGATTTTTTCCCTTTTGCTTTCTTTTATCTTTTCCAAAGATTAATAGCGTAACTTGGACTAACGCCACAATTCCTGCACCAATCATAATGCCATGTGGGATGTAAAGGGCGTTTACATCTACACCAAAAACAGGAATAGAATATTGTCGGAATAGTAAGCCAATTCCAAACATAGTTAAAGCCCATATGTTACCGATAAAAGCAACCCCAAAGGCAGACATCGGAATATGCAAAATCGAGCCGATAACACCAATAAGTGTTCCAATTCCAAGAAGCCCTGCCCGTTTTCCTCCCTTATCACCAGCAACGATAGCTTGTGCTGTTGCTACTCCTGGTGCCCATGTACCTGATGCAGGAAACAGCTTCGAATCAAATAGTTTATATAAAATGGCAGCATCTGCAAACATGGCCAATGCTGCTCCGATGAGCATCGGAATAATTAAATCTGGTTCCCCAATTAGAAAGGGAATGCCGATTGGGATTAACAAACTATTTGCAGCCCCAAAAGTTGCAGCTGATATAGAAGTCTGTACTAAATTCTGTCTATGTATAGACTTATATTTCTTGAAGATAGTAATAGGAATTCTAGCAATCAACATTGCTAGAAGCGCTCCTATAATAGATGTATTGGGTGTTACTCCTAAAGACACGATAATTTGCATCCCGATAATAGCACCAAATACTGCAGTAATAATGGTAAATATAAGGGAAACAGGTTCAAATAAACGAGGGTGTTTTTTTACTGGTTCTACTTGTTTCATAGACTAGCCTCCAAATTATTTTTAAATAGCATTTTGATATTAAAGAGTGGAGTCATACTAAAATAAGTGGTACATTCGATGTTGTTGATATTGTAAGCCAGTGAATAAAGAATATTAAAAATAAGTCCAATTATTTCGTTACTCTTATTTAGTAAAAAAGAAAATCAAAACGATTGTCATACGATGAAGAGAAAAATTTTTATCAACTAATTGGTTGTCCATATGACAACGTCAGTATAACTGTGCTGCAAACTGTCCTTCTGCTTCGACTGCATCAATAACGGGAACTCTCAATTCATTACGCAATTGGTCTGCCAGTCCAATTGTTGAAAAACCTGTGCAAGCAAACACAATTACCTTGGCTCCTTGATCTAACAGATCTTTAGCAGCCTTCAGCCCCTTTTCCTTCCCTTCCTCTTTCAGTAAATCGGTCGTATTTTCTACACCTTCTGGAACTTTGAAGCCTACCAACAGCTCCCCTAAAATCTTCTTCATAACTTCTGGAACATCCTGGGTTATCCCTAATATCCCTACAGGTTTTCCTAAAGAAAAAGCTGTTAATGCAGCAGCACTTCCCGCTCCTATTACTGGTATAGATACTGCTTTTCTTAGTTCTTCAATCCCAGGGTCTGCTGCACAGCTAATAACAAGTATCCTTGCTCCTTCCCTTTCCATCTTTTTTCCTAACTCTACGATTTTTGGGATTGCTTCTTTTTCTGAAGCATTATCATAAATACCTAACGCTTGATCTGGTATACAGTGATTTACGGTTGGCAATCCATATAATTCTGTAATTATTTTGCCATGATGGTCCAAGACTGCTTTATTCTCCGTTGTAAAAACACGAATGACACCAATCATATCCCCACTCCTCAAATTTAAATTTTCTGAATATTTATATTTTAACTTTTCTGTCTTTTTGTCACAATGTCCTAAAAAAACAAAAAACAGAGGGGGCTATTGTGCTCCGAGTACAATAGACCCCTCTGTTTTAGGAACCCTTAAAGTTATGAAAGAATATACAACAATAGTATAAAACCTTCTCTTGGAAAGTATCTAATTTAATATCTGCTATTTCTTTTATTCTATCAATGCGATATTTTACTGAGTTACGATGAATATATAATTGATTTGCTGTTTCCTTTAGACTTCCATTAGAAGTCAAGTAATAAAAGAGCGTTTTGACAAGATCACTGTCATTTTCTTTATCATATTGTATTAACTTACCTATTTTCCTTTCAATAACTGGATCCATATTGACATAGTCGGAACTGTCTAGTAACAACTTAAATAGCTCAATATCTTCATAAAAGTACATTTTTTTCCCTTTATTAAGACTTAATCCAATTAAAAGTGAATTTCTAGCTTCTAAATAACTTAAATGTATCTCCCATAATAAAGCTCTTCCGCCAAATCCTACTTGAAAATCGGTATATTTCTTAATAAGAGGGATTAATTTCTCCATCCATAGTTGATTTGTTTCCTTTGTCATAATAGGTTGATAGGGAGCGGCTGAGAGGATAACAAGCCGATTTCCTTGTTTCTGTGTGTAAACCTTATTAGCATGAGCTAGATTAACAGATTCTATAACGCTGCTTAATTCATGTAACAATGGTGAACCTTCCTCCATAAGATTTGCACTTTCCATCACGATTATCTCCCACATTATTTCAGGATCCAATCCAAGTTGTCTTCCTTTATTCACCACTTCTTCTTGAGGGAGAAATATGCCTGCAAGCAGTTCTTCAATAAAGTTTCCTCTTAAATGATTCTCTGTATCCATTGCTGTTTTTCTTCTCATTAATTCTAAAGAAAAAACTAGTCGTGCCTGTTCTACGCAAATTTTATCCATTTCATCCAAATGCTCTTTTTCAATTAAAAATTTGCCAACTCGCTCCTTATCTACTGTAATATCCCATTGCTTTATATGCGTATATTCGTTCATCCTTCCTACCATTGGGGAGCAAACAATTTTTTTGCCAGCTTTATCTAAAAGAATAATAGGTGCTTCTATCATTTGTGATACATTATCAGCAACCGTTTGTATCCCACTGTTTTCAAGAACCAATGTCGTTAACTTCTTATAAATTTCTTCAGACCTTCTAAGTAAAGCAGCATGTTTATTTACAATTTGTTCCATGACAGCATTTGTAATATCAATGTATGGCACACCGACTGGAAGCTGAATAATGGGAAGATTATATTTATTACTTACCTCCATCATCTCTTTTGGCATTTCATGTAAATACCTTTCCGGTTTTATCGCTAATGCAGCAGCATTTGCCTGCGCTAATTTCTCCACAAGCTTTGTCAGTAAGGAAAGATCATGCCTTATGGAATAAGCTGTTGTTAGCAGCAACTCTCCCCCCCTTAACCAGCCGTCGATATCAGGAACTTCCATAATATCGATATTTTGAACATTTCTATTTAACCCTTCCCTCCCACTTATCACTTTTGCATCCTTTAAAACAGGGAGTCGTAATAAATCATTAACTGTAATACCCGATTGATTCATTCTTACCACCTCCACTACTTTTATCCTTTTCATCAAAAGAGGCTTCCTAATTTTCGGAAGCCTCGATTCATAATTTTTACTGTACTTTCATAGCTAAATCTCCAGCTTTTGCCCAGCCTGCGCGAAGAATCACGAAATAAAGCGGAAGTGTAATCACAATTGGAAGGACCATACCTACTGCCACATAAATTAAGAATCCATGCAAGCCTTGTGTGGCCATAATGCTGATTGGCGCAATTAAAGAATTCAATCCTAATCCAGCCAATTCATACGTTGCCGTGAATCCGAATCCTAATGTTGCAATCGGGGCACAAATGACGGCTGCTACAAAAGGTGGAATAATTAACAATGGGTTTTTGACCAAATTAGGGAACTGTACTTTTGGTGTAATGATAGATTGTGCAAGAAATCCTCCTAAATCATTTTGACGTAGAGACATCGCTGTAAATCCAACAAATTGTACCGTACACCCGATTAACGCTGCCGCACTTGACACTGGATCCATTTGCAATGCAATTGCTAAAGCTGCTGATGATGCTGGAGTCATCAGCAGGATGCTCCATACTAACGAGATAACCATTGGCGCTACTAAAGGTGAGCCTTGAACCGATGAAGTGATTTGGGCACTAATCCATTCTAGCATTGGAGTTGTCACTGCCGCTAAACCTACTCCAGCAATTCCTCCAACTAAAATTGCTGCAGCTGGAATGGCCACCATATCTAAAATTGTTTTTCCGTTAATCCACTTCCCAACATATGTTGCCACTACTGCTGCTAATACTGCACTGATTGGCTGTCCGGAAACAAGCACCATTCCAGCATCTGTTGCATGCAGCGCATTTCCCCCAATTGTACTACAGACCATCGCACTAAAAATAACTAATGTGTTTCCACCTAACTGATAGGCAATTCCCGCTCCAAATGCCGGTGCTAACAATACCTTTGCTACTCCGCCAATTTGAATTAAAACATCCCAGCCAAATGCTTTTCCGATCGATTCTAACAACAATCCCATTCCTAATGTTACAAGGACTGCATTTGACATTCCTGCTGAGGCTTTATACATTCGTTCCATAAAATATTCTTTGTTCTTCATCATTCTCTACTCCTCTATTTGAAAATAATTATTAACTAGATAAAAACAAAAAAGCCTGTCCAATAATGGATAGGCACCTTCAAGTTTTACAAACTGTTTAGCGCCTTGTTTTTAAATAACAAAAACTGGACTAAACAATTCCCGTTTTAATAAAGAGGGATTATTTAATCCTAAGAGCATAATATGAGTATAATATTCAGTGCTGTATTTGTTTTGATCTTCATGTCATGCTCCTCCTAAACCGTTTAATTAGTGTGTAGCTATAATATCACCAATATTCTGAATATGTAAATAATTTTTTTATTTCAGTCTTTATTAAAACGCTATCATAGAAATCAGAATGTAATCTTCCTCTTCCCTTTATATAAAAAGTGATTATTATTCAAGAAAAATAAAATCAATATGAAGGTTATATGTAAAATTTTTTTCACAATTGAACTTTTGTTAGAATATTTAACAAAAAAAAGAGTGGCGAGCCACTCTAAATAATTTCGGTATTCTTAGTCTCTTTTCCAAAAAACAGAACTACTGCTGCTCCGATTAATACAGCAATACAAAAAATAGTAAAAATAGCGGGAATCGAAACCTTTTGTGCTGTTAGGTAGGGAACTAATAACGGTCCTAAGATTCCGCCAACTCTTCCAATCGCAGCAGCCATTCCTGCTCCAGTTCCTCGGACCTTGGTCGAGTATTGTTCTGGTGTATAAGCATAAAGAGCTCCCCATGCACCTAAGTTAAAGAAGGATAAAAGAATCCCTGCAGTAAGCAGCATCGCTGTGCTTCCCGCTAACCCAAACATAAAGGCACTACCTGCTGTCCCAATTAAAAATAGAACGAGTACAAACTTTCTTCCTGCTTTTTCAATTAAATAGGCTGCCAAAGCATATCCCGGTAATTGTGCTAGTGTCATAATTAATACATATTCAAAGCTTTTTATCATACTAAAGCCTTGAGATACCATGACACTCGGAAGCCATAAAAACATTCCATAATAAGAAAAGACTACACAGAACCATAAAATCCATAAGGTTGCTGTTTGCTTCCGATTTTCCTTCGACCATACAGCTTGCAAGCTTTCCCTAATCGTTAGCTTTTTCTCTTTTTCTACTTTTAAAAATTTTGGTGAATCAGGTAGATGCAAACGTAAATATATAGCGTAAAATGCTGGGAGAACGCTTATTATAAGTGCGGCCTGCCACCCATATTTTGGAATAACAAAATAGGAGATTACTGCAGCGAGTAACCAGCCAAATGCCCAAAAGCTTTCAAGTAACACAACGACTCTGCCTCGTTTTTCCTTTGGAACACTTTCTGAAACAAGTGTGGATGCTACCGGCAGTTCCCCACCAAGTCCCATTCCAATGAAAAAACGTAGGATTAGAAAGATAGTTAAGGATGTAGTAAAGGCAGAGAGCCCGCTGCCAATAGAAAAGAGTAATAATGTAATCATAAATACATGTTTTCTTCCGATTCTATCTGCCATTAATCCAAAAACAAGTGCTCCGACAGCCATTCCAATCGAATTCATACTGCCAATCCAGCCCATTTCTTTTCCCGATAAACCCCAATCTGCTTGGAGAGCAGTAATAATAAATGAAAGCATTCCAACATCCATCGCATCAAACATCCATCCTAATCCTGCGATACCAAGAATCTTTCTTTGAGATATTTCCTTTTTCATTGTAATCCTCCCATTTTTCCCTTAGGTTCCCACTGATAGGTATAATTATAAAAACTAACTATTATAATAACACTTGTCATGACACTATTCATTACATTTCAAATAATTTTTTAGTTAAAAGGCAAAATACTTAGCATATGTTACGGTAAATAATGGGTTATTCCTATAAATAATTCCAAAAAAAGCGCTAATTACTACTATATTCAAGATTTTTGAAAAATTTCTAAAAAAAAATGCTCTCATTCCCTTTACTTTCTTCCAAATAAGCATAAAATGATTGTTATGTTTTCTATTTTTAAAATGTAAAGGGGAGTTTTACCTGTTGAGTGTTTCAACAAATAAAATACAAAATCAGTCTCTTTTTAATATATCTTGGCCACTGTTTATTGAACTTGCTTTACACATGGGTATGGGAGTAACTGCTACCTTAATGCTAAGCCATTATTCTGACAGCGCAGCTGCAGGTGTAGGAGTTGCCAATCAGCTTCTTGGGATTTTTATTCTAGTCTTTAATGTAACGTCTATTGCTGCCATGATACTAATCGGGCAAAAACTTGGGGCTAATGAGCTTAATCTTGCTAGAAGGTTTGCACGCTCTGCGGTTGGTTTAAACTTCTGGTTCGGCATAATTATTGCAGCCCTCGTTGTTATCTTCGGTGAACATTTATTACAACTTTTCGATATTCGCGGTGAAGTATTAGAATATGGATTAATATTTGTTCGTATATGTGGTGCGTCCCTCTTCTTAGAATCTCTCTCACTTGCACTTAGTGCCATATTAAGAAGTCATGGCTTTACAAAAGAATCCATGATTGTTAGTGTTTTGATGAATGTAATTAGCGTATCCGGTTATGCCATTAGTATTCTTGGTGTTTTTGGTTTACCTATCACAGGTGTCATTGGTGTTTCATGGACTATCGTTATAGCTCGTACATTTGCTGTGCTTGTTTTGCTTTATCTTGTTTATAAAAGAATTGCTTTAACCTTTTCCGTTAAGGATTTCATCAAAGTCAATAAACAAGATATTCGAGATATGCTCTATATCGGCATTCCTTCTGCGGGAGAAAATTTATCGTATCAATTTTCACAGCTTATGATTACTGCAATGGTTGCTTCTCTAGGAGATGCCTCCTTAGCAGCCAGAGTATATATTAGTAATATTTCCATGATCTGCTATTTATTTACTTTAGCAATTGCTGAAGGTACTCAGCTTCTGGTTGCACGTTATATTGGCGGGAAGCAGTTTGACCGTGCATTGAAACGAGGCATTAAAACACTTAGACTTGCCATGATCGTTTCATTAGCGGCAGCCCTTGTAATGGCATTAATCGGCCAGCCAATATTAGAGCTATTTACAGATAACTATGAAATTATTGCTATCGGGCTACCTATTCTCTGGGCAGTGGTCTTTACAGAACCAGGAAGAGCGATGAATATTGTCTTAATGAGTTCCTTAAAATCCTCCGGTGATGTTCGCTTCCCTGTCATTATTGGTATTATCTCCATGTGGGGAATTGCCGTTACGCTGAGCTATGCTCTAGGAATTACATTAGGATTGGGACTTCTTGGTATCTGGTTGGCTCAAGGGATAGATGAATGGTTTAGAGGAATATTTGCCTTCAGACGCTGGAAGTCAAAACCTTGGGAACGAGTGAAAGTTAATCGTTCGATTTCGGAAAGGTCTATGTAAAAGAGTGTTTTTACATAGACCTTTTTTTGGGTTTGGCTGATAAATTGTATTTTTCGCGAATTTTCTCTTCTTTTTCGCGAATTTCTCAAGTGTTTTCGCGAATACTTCCCCTCTTTTCGCGAATACCCTCCCCAATAATGTTCATATTATCCCCTTCTCCTACTTTTTCCCTAATTATTGAATTAATTATTGAAAAGCGCTTTCATTCCATTTATAATATCACTAAACCGGTTTACTAAATCGTTTTATGAAAGGTGAGATATAAATGTCTGCTATATATATCCCTTTGAACTCCTTTTTTGACGAAAAAATAGCAACGAAAGATTTACTTCAAGCCATTTCAATCATTGCAAAATCAAAAGCCTCCGGAATTGAAATTAGGAGAGAATTATTACATGAAGAGGAATTGCTAACAACCTTACAGCTTATACAGCCTATTCTCCAGCATTCTAACTTATTTACCGTTTACTCTGCTCCCATTCCAGTTTGGAACAATGCGGGTGCTGTAAACGAGCAAGCACTTCATACTATCTTGGAGGAGAGCAGGATTCTCTCAGCAAAATGGGTTAAGCTCCCCCTGGGACATTATTTGGAGAACAAATCAGAGCTGCACTCCTTATGGAACATCATCCAGAACTACCCTTCTCTTTCCTTATTAGTGGAAAATGATCAAACAATGGAAGGGGGAAAAATCCAGCCGTTAGCATCCTTTTTTGAAAACGCTTCTAATTTGGAGATGCCAATCAAAATGACATTTGATATAGGCAACTGGATAATTCAGGAGGAAGATGCATTGACAGCATTTCAAATTTTCCAACCATATATTTTTTATTTTCATTTAAAACATGTATTTAAACAAGGCAAGCATTTTTTTACCGATCCCTTACCACTTGATCCAAATGCATTTTGGCGAAAAATGGATTATTTGATTCCGGCTGCCATTCCGAGAGCATTGGAGTTTTCCTTGGAGAGATCAAGCTTGGAGATTAATAAATTTATAGAGATTGTCCATGCAAATCAAGGGAGGGAAAAATCACATGCACTCAATTGATGTCATTACATTTGGCGAAGCCATGGCAATGTTTATAGCCGACTCTTGCGGCCCACTACATGAGGTACAGCATTTTACAATGGAACTGGCAGGTGCGGAAACAAATGTAGCAATCGGCTTAGCTAAATTAGGATATAAAGCTAGCTTTGTAAGTAAAGTTGGTGCTGATACCTTTGGAAAATTTATAAGGGAAAACCTCCAAAGGAATCGAGTTCATATAGAACAAATTATGACAGATGCATATTTCCCAACTGGATTTCAATTAAAGTCACGGGTAACCAAAGGTGATCCAGAAGTCCAATATTTCCGAAAAGGCTCTGCTGCAAGCCATCTAGCTATCGCGGACTTTGATGAAGATTATTTTCAGAAAGCAAAGCATCTGCATATGACTGGGATTCCATTAGCACTTTCCTTAGAAACTAGAGATTTTGCTCAGCATGCTTTATCGTTTTTTAAAAGGGAGCGTAAAAAGGTTTCTTTTGATCCAAATTTAAGGCCAAATCTTTGGAATTCAGAAAAGGAAATGGTAGATACCATCAATTTCTTCGCAAAACAAGCGAACTATGTATTACCAGGATTAGAGGAAGGCATCAAACTAACGGGCTATCAAACACCTGCTGATATTGGTTCCTATTATTTAGACGCTGGCGTGGAATTAGTTATCATCAAACTTGGCGCGCGAGGTGCCTATTATAAATCCCCTACAGAAGAAGGAACCATCTATGGCTATCCTGTAGCAAAGGTGATTGATACAGTTGGTGCAGGGGACGGCTTTGCTGTTGGAGTAATAAGTGGGTTCTTAGAAGGTCTTACTGTAGAGGAATCCGTGCAGCGAGGAAATGCAATTGGTGCATTAGCTGTACAATCGCTTGGTGACAATACTGGCTATCCGGATAAACAAGAACTTAGGCATTTTATAAACAATCAATCTCAAAGGAGTGTACGTATATGAATACCCTTTCTAAAAAAAGATGGATTCGTCTTATCCCGATTGTTTTTATTACTTATAGCTTAGCTTATTTAGACAGAGCAAATTATAGTTTTGGAGCTGCTGGCGGCTTGGCAGAGGATTTAAATATTACTGCGGCTACCTCTTCTCTGCTTGGCGCGTTATTCTTTTTAGGATATTTCTTCTTTCAAATTCCAGGAGCTCATTACGCAGAGAATAAGAGCGCAAAAAAACTAATATTTTGGTCATTAATCCTTTGGGGTTTCTTAGCAACAGCCACTGGCCTCATTTCCAATGTGAACATATTATTCGTTATACGCTTTAGCTTAGGGGTAGTAGAAAGTGCTGTTATGCCTGCGATGCTAGTATTTCTAAGTCATTGGTTTACAAAGGCAGAGCGTTCTCGCGCAAATACCTTCCTCATTCTAGGAAATCCGGCAACCGTTTTATGGATGAGTATTGTATCTGGTTATATTCTTGAATCTCTCGGTTGGAGATGGATGTTTATATTAGAAGGTTTACCTGCCGTTATCTGGGCATTTTTATGGTGGAAACTAGTCAATGATCATCCGAAAGATGCAAAATGGCTTAACAGCGACGAAAAGGCTGCCATTCATCAAGCTTTGTTAGAAGAACAAAAAGAACTTAAACCAGTTAAGGACTATCGTGAAGCATTTAAGTCAAAGACTGTTATCCTGCTTAGTCTTCAATATGCACTTTGGAGTATTGGCGTATATGGTTTTGTGATGTGGCTTCCTACTATTATTAATTCAGCCCCAAATGCAAGTATTGTAACAACGGGCTGGCTTGCATCAATTCCTTATGTACTAGCATGTGTGTTAATGTTAGCGGTTTCTTATTTCTCAGATAAATATCAAAATCGCAAACTTTTTGTCTATCCATTTCTCTTAATTGGAGCAATTTGCTTCTATGGCTCCTATTTAATTGGCACAAGTAATTTCTGGTTATCCTTTATTCTCCTTTCTATTGCTGGAGGAGCAATGTATGCACCTTATGGCCCTTTCTTTGCGATTATTCCAGAAATCCTTCCTAGAAACGTCTCTGGCGGGGCAATGGCATTAATCAATAGTATGGGAGCATTAGGTTCTTTCGCTGGAGCCTATATCGTTGGCTATTTAAATGATTTAACTGGTGGTTTTGGAGCTTCTTATAATTTCATGGCAATATCCTTATTATTGTCAGCTATTTTAACAATTATTGCTACAAAAAAGGAAAAGAAGGTAATAGAAAAATTAGCACAGCAACCATTGCATGACTAATTTTTAAGCGTTTTCCTCTTTCGCTTTCTTGTAACGGTAGATTGTTTTATACTAAAAAAGAATCTATTAAAGTAGCGAGAGAGGAAAACAAATGGCGAAAGTAACCATGGCGGATGTAGCGAAATATGCAGGTGTCTCTAAAAGCACCGTTTCACAATATATCAACAAGCGTTATGAATATATGGGAGAAGACACAAGGAAAAAAATCAAAAGTGCCATTGAACAACTAGGGTATCATCCCAATTATATTGCACGGAGCCTAAAACAAAAGAAAACTTCTATGATTGGAATTATTGTTGCTGATATTGTCCATCGATTTTCGACAGAAATCTGCCGTTCTATTGAAGATTACTGTTTCGAACATGATTATCAGGCAATCATCTGCAACGCTGATAACAATCCCAAAAAGGAACGAACATATATAGAAACATTGCGTGCCAAACAGGTAGATGGTCTGATTATTTTTCCAACAGGGCAAAACACCGATATTTATGCCAAAATGATAGAGGAAGATTATCCCGTTGTCTTTATGGATCGAGATATTCCGGAAATAGATGCTCCTTTTATTCTATCCACAAATGTAGAATCAAGCTATCACGCAATTAAATTATTTTTGGAAAATGGGCACAGAAATATAGCTATTTTGACACAGCCATTAACTATTTCGACAAGAAAAGAACGAATTGAAGGCTATAAGAAAGCTTTGCTAGAAAACTCTATAGACATTTGCGAAGACAATATTATTAGCTCAGAAATAGAAAATGTGAAGAATGAATTACATCACCTATTTCAAAAAAAGAACCCACCTACTGCTATTCTAGCAGGTAATGATTTAGTGTTCTTAGAGACTTTAGCATTTTTACAGGAAAAGAAACTACGTATTCCTGAAGATGTATCCCTAATTGTTTTTGATAATTTTCCTTTTGCACATCTTTCTAATCCTCCAATGACTATGATTGCACAGCCTGCATTTGAAATGGGAAAAAAGGCTACGGAAATATTATTAAAACAAGTTAACAAGGAACATTTTAAAGTAGAAAAAATTATTTATCCTTGTGAATTAATTGTTAGACAATCCTCAATAAAGAAAATATAAAAGATCTATCTGAGAAGCGTTCCTTCTAAACTTATTGAGATGAGCAGAATAACGCTTCTATACTGTTCCATTAATCTATTAAAAATTTTTACCGTTTAAATAAACCGGTTTAGTATTGAAAGAAAGGACGGTTAACAATGATTATTCAATTAGCTTTGGACCGATTAACTATTTCTGAAGCAATTCGTATAGCCCAGTTAGTAGAAGCTGATATTGACTGGATTGAAGTTGGGACCTCTCTAATCAAGGAATTTGGAATAGACAGCGTCCGCCAAATGAGAAAAGCATTTCCTCATAAAAAAATCCTTGCTGACACGAAAACAATGGATAATGCGAAATATGAAGCAGAGATTAGCTTTGCTGCCGGGGCAGATATCATCACAGTTATGGGAACAGCCCCAAAAGTAACCATTGAGACATGTATGGAAGTAGCAAAAAAGAAGCAAAAAAAAGTAATGATTGATTTATTAAACACGTCCAGAGAACAAATGATATCACTTGCCACGATTAAGGATGCTATTTTTTGCTACCATATAAGTAAGGATGAGCAAGAATTAAATGGGAAAAGCGAATGGGAAACCGGCACTTTCTGCCTAACCCCAATTGCAGCGGCAGGCGGAATTACTATCGATTCTATCCCACAGCTTCAAAAAAGCGGCATCGATATAGCCATTATTGGCTCCGCTATTACGAAGGCTGCCGATCCAGCAAAGGTAGCAAGACAATTTAATCAGGAGGTATTATCCAATGAGTAAGCTTACAGCTATTCAACAGGAAATTCAAGTCGTTTTGTCACAAGTCAATGAGAACTTATTAATTGATACAGCCGCATTAATTAGAGAAATAAGAAGAATTTTTGTCGTGGGAGAAGGACGATCTGGGCTCATGGCCAAATCCTTTGCCATGAGATTAATGCATTTAGGAGCAACCGTTTATGTAGTGGGAGAGACCATTACTCCTGCTCTTTCTTCTGAAGATATATTAGTCGCTATTTCTGGTTCTGGGAAAACAAAGTCTGTTATTTGGACGGCTGAAACGGCTCATAAACTAGGGTGCACTGTGTTAGTCTTAACTACTGATCCTAGCTCTCCACTTGTGGAAGAAGCAACCCATACAATCTGCATTCCGGCAAGCACGAAATATCGGCAGGCAAATGAGATAAAGTCTATCCAGCCCTTAGGCTCATTATTTGATCAGTGTGCCCATATTGTCTTTGATACCATTTGTCTAAATTTTGCTGAGCTAAACGAGATTGGATTTGAGGAAGCCTTTAAGAGACACAGCAATATGGAATAATGGCTTAATAAATACCCGTAGAAGCGAGTGACTGTGTGTACGTGCTCCTTAGCGGGTATTTTTTATTGTGTCTCTTTTGAAGAGCATATCGGCTGTTTTTTATCATAAAAGAACAATCCTCTTATTATCACTGCTATTGTTTGCCCTCGCCAAAACACGAATTGACAATTGCTAAAAATGGTTAAATCACTCTACTCTTCTAGAATGGTCGATTCACGAACAATGAGCTTCGGCTCAAAAATATGTTTCCCTTGATTTTTGTTTCGTTCATTAATTTTTTTTAGGAGCATGCGTGCACAAGCCTCTCCCATTTCCATTAAGGGCTGCTTAATTGTGGTAATTTTCGGTGATGAGATTCTATCTAGAAAGACGCCATCAAACCCAGTTACTGCGTAGTCTTCTGGCACACTTTTCCCTGCCTTCTGGATTGCTCGAATCACCCCTGTTGCAATGCGGTCAGAAGCGCAAACAAATCCAAATTCACCATCATTCTTTGATAGGAATTCAGAAACCTTTGCCTCTGCTGCTCTTGAACTATTTGCTACTCTTATAATTTTTCCTTCTATAGCATTCTCAGAAATTGCATCTACGTACCCTGCCTCACGAAGCTGCCCAAAAGGCTCTTTCTCATCAATTCCGATAAAAATTAGCTGCTTATATCCTAGGTCTAAAATATGTTTAGTCGTAACGTATGTCCCTTTTTTGTTATCCACATCGACAAAATCAAATCCATGCAAATTCTCTCCAAATAATACAACCGGAATTGTTAATTTTTCAATAAAAGCATAGTCAGATTCACGCATACCCGTAACAATGATGCCATCACACTTTCCTATATTAAGCGATGTCCTTGTTACTAGCTGTAAGGAATAATGGTTCTTATCCAGCTCCCTGCTCATTCCCGTTAATAAATTCATATAATAAGGTTCAACCGTATCCATTTCTTCTAAAATCAGTAATTTAATCACTTGTGTTCGATTATTAACCAATGCTCTTGCCGCATAATTAGGAACATAATTTAATTCTTCCATTGCTTTATATACAAGCTGTTTTAATTCATCTGTTACCTGCTCGGGATGATTTAACACTCTTGAAACAGTCATCTTTGAGACATTTGCTTTTTTTGCCACATCTGAAAGTGTTGCCAATGGAACTCCCCCAGTATAAATTTAAATTTCTCTATCCATTAGATTACTAATTATTGAAAGCGATTTATTATACTACTTCATTTATTCTACAACAAATAATTATTCACTATTATATTTAAACTAAACTTTTTTATAAATATGCTTGATAAATAACGAAAATGGGTTGATAATAGAGGGGTGCAAACGTTTTCCTTTTATCTTTTTATATTATAATTGTTTTTTGCTAGATACTCAACTATTTAATAATGCAAACGATTGCGTAGAAAGGGAGATTTTATGTTAAAAGAAGCGATTTACCATCGGCCTGGCAATAATTTTTCTTATATTTATAAAGAAGATATGGTCCACATCCGTCTGCAGACGAAAAAAGCAGAAATGGAGTCTGTTCAGCTTATTTTTGGAGACCCTTACATTTTTGTGAATCAAGCTTGGCAATACGAAAAAGCTCCCATGAAAAAAAGTGGCAGCACAGAACTTTATGATTATTGGTTTATTGAAATAAAGCCTGAGTATCGACGTTTACGCTATGGATTTGAGTTATCTTCTAAAGGCGAGACACTCATCTATACAGAAAAAGGATTTTACCAAGCAATTCCAACAGATGATACTGCCTATTATTTTTGTATTCCTTTTGTGCATAAAGAGGATTCTTTTTATGCTCCCGACTGGGTAAGAGATACGGTTTGGTATCAAATTTTCCCAGAACGCTTTGCTAACGGGGATCCTATGCTTAATCCTGCTGATACACTCGAATGGGGAAGTACAGAGCCAACCCCTACCAACTTTTTTGGCGGCGATTTTCAAGGTGTTATCGATCATGTAGACTATTTAGTCGATTTAGGCGTTAATGGTGTTTATTTCACTCCAATATTTAAAGCTTACTCTAATCATAAATACGATACAATTGACTATATGGAAATCGATCCCCAGTTTGGCGATAAACAGACGTTTCAAAAAATGGTAGATGTTCTTCATGATCATGGGATTCGAGTTATGTTAGATGCTGTTTTTAATCACAGTGGTTATTTCTTCCCTCAATGGCAAGATGTCATGGAGAAGGGGGAGGAATCTATCTATAAAGATTGGTTCCATATTCGTGAATTCCCGATTCAAACAGCACCAATTCCAAACTATGATACTTTTGCCTTTACCCCGTTTATGCCAAAGCTAAACACAAGCCATCCAGAAGTAAAAGAATATTTATTAGAAGTTGGCCGATATTGGGTAAGAGAATTTGGCATCGATGGCTGGAGACTGGACGTTGCCAATGAAGTAGATCATCCATTTTGGAGAGATTTCCGCACAGAAGTGAAAGCATTGAAGCCCGATGTGTATATTCTTGGAGAAATATGGCATGACTCTATGCCTTGGCTGCAGGGAGACCAGTTTGATGCTGTCATGAATTATCCGTTCACAACAGGTGCTGTAAATTTCTTTGCGAAGGATTCGATTACTTCGACAGAGTTCAAACATACGATTACCAATGTCCTTCATATGTATCCAAGTAGTGTTAATGAAGTATCTTTTAATCTATTAGATAGTCATGATACGCCTCGTATTTTGACACTTGCAAATAATCGAAAGGATAGAGTGAAACTACTTTATTTATTCCTTTTATCTTTCACAGGAACACCTTGTATCTACTACGGCGATGAAATAGGAATGGATGGTACACAGGATCCAGGCTGCAGAAAGTGTATGGTGTGGGAAAAAGAAAAGCAAGATCTTGACTTATTTGCCCATATTCAAAAATTGATTTCACTTCGTAAAAACCATCCGGCATTTGGTAACAAAGGATCATTTATTTTCGTAGATTCAAATAATAATAATATTACAATGTACCAAAAAACATACAAAGAGGAACATATTATTTTCTCTATTAATAACACAGATCAAGAACAAACTTTCACGATTCCTGTTGAAAATATCGATAATAAAAATGTTCAAGATCTCTATCATGATAAAGAGATTATTTGGAATCTAGAAAAAGAATTAACATTGTCTCCAGGTGCATTTTCAATTTTACAATTCAAGGTAAAAAGCTAACACCAGCCTTCTTTTAAAAAGCGCATTCCTCCTTTACTATGCAAGGGAATACGCTTTTTGTTATTGTTATTAACTTGGCTGGGGCTTATATGCGTTGAATATCATTTTTTCTGGCTTTTATCGCTCACATGAACGCCATTTTTTTCGGCTACCCCTCTTTTTCTGGCTTTCATCTCTCTTAGAATGCTACTTTTACTCCCTCTCCCCAAAACAGCACTTTCCCCAGCCAAATAAAAAAGAACAGAGCGCACCACACACTCCATTCTCTTGCCACTCTATTATTCCCCTAACTTTTCCTTTAAGCGTTCAAGGGTTATTTCTGCTGTACTTCCGACTTGCCAATCTGCTAATTTCATGCGGTCAGGGGTGCCAACACCAACCGCAAACATATTTGCTCCCTTTATTGCTTGAATGCCAGCTTCCGCGTCTTCCACTCCCACACATTCACGCACTTGTAACTGCAGCTGCTCTGCTGCTTTTACAAAGATTTCTGGATCAGGCTTCCCTTTTTTTAATTTTCCGGGATCAACGATGGTATCAAAAAAGTTTGTTACTTCTAAACGATCTAATATCACTGGACCATTTTTGCTTGCAGAAGCAAGGCCAAGTTGTAAACCAGCTTCTTTGCATTCTACCAAGAAGTCTTTTATCCCAGGCAATAAATCATTCGGGGTAATTTCTTTAATTAGCTCTTGATAATAGGTATTTTTATCATGTGCCAGCTCTTCCACTTGCGCGTCGGAAAATTGCCCGCGAATTCCCCCATGATCTAGTATTTTATATAAAGAGTCCATGCGGCTAACACCTTTTAATTCTTCATTAAACTCACGATCAAAAGGAACAGCAATGGCCTCAGCTGTTTTCTTCCACGCTAAATAATGATATTCTGCAGTGTCTGTAATAACTCCGTCTAAATCAAAGATAATTCCTTTTAACATATTCACGTCCTCCTATGAAAAAGGAGCCGCGCTTCCTTTATTCTAGCGCCTTTCTCTAGCAATAGAATAACAATCAATCAACGGCTCCCTTCTGCTAACTAGCTACTTCTTTCCAACAAACTCTTTTTCTAATAAAATATCTTTTCCATATAACTGAATCTTTAACGCATTCCCAGACAGAAGCTCTAATTTCACTTCCTCTGAAGTCGTCGTGACTCGAATTAATCGATTTCGATAATTGATTGTAAAGGTGTAGCTATTCCATCCTTTAGGAACAAATGGTGCAAAGGAAAGAATTCCTGTTGCTGTGCGCATTCCAGCAAAACCGTGGACAATAGCCAGCCAGCTTCCTGACATGCTAGTTATATGCAATCCATCTTCTGTATCGTTATTATAATTATCAAGATCTAATCTTGCCGTGCGCTGATACATCTCATATGCCTTTTCCTCCAGCCCGATTTCTGCTGCTAAAATAGAATGAACACAAGGGGAAAGACTTGATTCATGTACAGTCATTGGCTCATAAAAATCAAAGTTGCGCTTTTTCTCTTCTAAGCTAAATTCATGATTTAAGAAGTACATCCCTTGTAAAACATCGGCCTGCTTAATAAAACAAGAACGCAAAATTTTATCCCAAGACCAATTTTGATTAAGTGGTCTCTCTTCTTTTAAGAGGGTATCTACAGTCTGTAAATCCTTATCAAGGAATGTATCGTGCTGAACAAAGATTCCCAATTCTTCATCTACTGGGAAATACATCTTGTCAATGATTTCTTGCCATTTTGCTAATTCACTTTTGCCAATATTTAAATCTGTTTTTCTTTTTGAAGTTGTTTTATCAAGTAATTCTAAAGTATATCTTAATGTCCACGTCGCAATCTTATTCGTATACCAATTGTTATTTACGTTATTCTCATATTCATTTGGTCCTGTTACTCCATGTATCATGTATTGATCATTTTTTTTCGAATAATGTACGCGATCTGCCCAAAAGCGGCTGATTCCGACTAATACATCTAATCCTTCATTTAATGCATAGGTTTCGTCACCTGTGTACGTTGTGTAATTAAAAATAGCATGGGCAATGGCACCGTTACGATGAATTTCTTCAAAGGTAATCTCCCATTCATTATGGCACTCTACCCCAGTGAAAGTTACCATTGGGTATAATGCACCTTTCAGTCCCTGCTGTTTGGCATTATGCTCCGCACCTGGCAGCTGTTGGCGGCGATAACGTAATAGCTGCTCTGTTACTTTAGGCTCTGCTACAGCCAAATACATTGGTACGATATATGCTTCTGTATCCCAGTAGGTTGCTCCCCCATATTTTTCTCCTGTAAAACCTTTTGGCCCTACATTGAGACGCGCATCGTCCCCATAGTACGTAGAGAATAATTGAAAAATATTGAATCGGATTCCTTGCTGCGCTTCTTCATCCCCATCAATTTGAACATCCGCCTTTTCCCAGCGGGCTGCCCAGGCAGCAATATGTTCTTCTTTTAAGGAATCATATCCTTTTTCTCTCGCTTGTTTTGCTAACAGATCAGAAACAGCCCCTAATCTTTCTTCTTCCCAATCACGAGAAGTCGAAACCGCGACATATTTCTGAAGGTGAATTGTTTCTCCTTGTTTAAGCTTATTATTATACGCATTTGCAACATACATCGGCTTTTCATTGTAAGAAGTTACTTCTAGGTGATTAATGGTATTAACCATCGAAGCAGATACTGCAAATCTTGGTGTTCCAAAAGGATTATCAACCGTTTTCATTATTAGATTGGCAGCATTAGCTTCTACTTTTCTGCTAATCTCTTCCCAGAATTTTTCCTCATAGTTGGAGTCTTCATTTGTCACATCACCATCTAAATAAGGAACTAATTCAATCTTATGCGTTCCTGTTAGTGCAGTTACCATTATATCTATTGCACACACTTCTTTTGCAACAATACTTAAAAAGCGTTCAAACTTAAACTGGATTCGACTTTCTCCTTTGTGGAGGATGAAGCTTCTTCTTAAAATGCCTTCCTTCATATCTAGCTCAAGGTGAAAATCAGTAATGTTTTCCTTATACAAATCTATTTTGGTACCGTCTACATAAATATCGACACCAATGAAGTTCAGCGCATTGATCACTTTGCCAAAATATTGAGGATAGCCATTTTTCCACCAGCCAACCCTTGTTTTATCAGGAAACCATACACCTGCAATATACGTACCTTGATGGAAATCCCCTGAGTATCCTTCTTCAAAGTTACCACGCATCCCCATATAACCATTTCCGATGGAGGTTAGACTTTCCTGCAGTCGCTTTTCTTTTTTTTCCAACTTATTTGATATTAATTTCCAGCTGTTTATTTCGAAAAGACGCTTATTTGTCATAATCTTCTCTCCCTATGCTTTATCTGAATCTATCTTTAGTCTTTTTTCTTTAAATCCTGTTCTAAAAAAAGCAAATGCAATCATTAATACCGTTCCAAGTCCTTGTATCATGATGAAGGTTGCAACATCAAATTGAATAAATCCATAGATTACAGCTAATATGGTTGGTAGTCCTGCTGCGTTAAGGACAATGGTTGCTGCCTCTTTAAAGGTTCTTATATCGGTAATATTTGATTTCTTTGTCAGCCATAATACGAGTGACATAAATAGAAATTGCACTACATTCATCGCTGTATAAACACCTGCTAGTAATAGTAACAGGATTGGCAGAAGGAACGCTTTGTTCTGCACATACCATAATGTTCCGATATATCGCAGGACATCTTCCTTGTTTTCTATTTTGAAAGGATATTTCTCCTCATTCATTGGGTAATACAATTGAAACCCAAACCCATTTTCTTCGGCAATTACAGCATAGTCCTCTTTAAAAACAATGGCATTTTCATAACCTTTAATAGCAATTGTCTGATCTTCTCCAGTCATCTGATATTTATTGTCCTTATCAATTGCAATCACATTTCCGCCTGTCTCTTCTGTATATTGACTGTCTATTCCCACTAACTTACCGTTTTTAACTTGTTTTGAAGACAATGACTTGGCAAAATCATCTGTAATTAATTCAGCTGTCTGGGGAAACAAAAACTCAAATGGGAAATTTGTTAGTTTTGCCATTTGAATAGAGGTTGGCATCATCATACATGCAATTAAGAAAATAAAAAGGAAAATCATTTTCGGCCATGTTAATAGATTCTTACCCTTAAATACATTTGTCGGTGTAATAATAGACTTGAAATATTGCATCAAAAATGGTTCCGACTTCTTCATTGTAATCCCACTCTCTTACTTTAAAATTCTTTGTTGTTTTCTTTCTATCCTAAGACGCCCGCGCCACTACTAGCAGACGTCTCTAACATTTCTTCAGTTGGTCACCGATTAGCCTTTTGATCCGCCGCTAGTTAAACCAGATACAAAGTTCTTTTGCAGGAAGAAGAATAAGACAACAATTGGTAATGCTGCGAGAACCGCTCCTGCCGCAAATAGCGCTACCTTTTGTTCACGCGGGTTGGAAATTAATGTTTGTAATCCAACAGCCAATGTTAATAATTCGTTGGAGCGTAATAAAAACTTAGATAATAAGAAATCATTAAATGGTGTCATAAATGCCCATAAAGCTTGAACGGCAAGCATTGGGCGCACTAATGGTAAGTTAATTTGTACAAAGATTCTTAAATGACCTGCTCCATCAATTCTTGCACTTTCGTCAAATTCACGCGGTATGGTATCAAAATACCCTTTCATTAACCATACGTTCATCGGGATACCACCACCGATATAGATTAATGACAGCAGCCAATAAGAATCAATTGCTCCAAGTACTGTTGCTAGTACGTAATAAGCAGTTAATGCTGCCATTGTTGGAACCATTTGAATAACAAGGAAGAAAATTAAGCTATATTTTCTTCCAACAAAGCGATAGCGGCTGAATACATATCCAGAAAGAGTGACCAATGTTACTTGCACAACCATTACTGCAACCGCAATAATAATCGTATTTTTATACCAGCTTAAATAATTCGTTTCACTAAAAAGTCTTTGGAAATTATCAAGTCCCCAGTTTGCATCCAATTTCAATGTAAATGCCGCCATATTAGTAGCTTGAAAGGCACTTGATGCCGTTACTAATAATGGGTAAATGATTACTATTGATAGGATTCCAAGAAAACCATATGTTAATATTCTATTGATAAGTCGCGATGCTTTCATGCTCATCCTACATCATCTCCTCATTGCCAAAAGCATTTGTTTTCTTAAATGTTATGAGTGATACTGCAATTACAATTGCGGAAATAATCAATGTTACCGCTGCTGCAACTGCATATTGCGGTGCTTGCCCTGTTGTTAATTTATAAATCCATGAAATGAGGATATCTGTCGATCCTGCATTCCATCCAATACTTCCTGGACCACCTTCATTAAACAAGTAGATGATAGAGAAGTTGTTAAAGTTAAATGTATACTGTGTGATCATAACTGGCGCTGTTGCAAAAAGGATCATCGGTAATGTGATATTGCGGAATTGCTGCAAAGCAGTTGCTCCATCAAGGTTGGCTGCTTCATATAAATCATCTGAAATAGATTGCAATACTCCTGTTACCATTACAAAAATATATGGAAATCCAAGCCAGCCTTGAATCATAATAAGTGCTGTTTTTGTCCAAGTCGCATCTGTCTTCCAAGAAATTGCCGGTATATCAATGAATGGAAGATGATTGATCAATGGGATTACTTGTGCGTTAATGGCACCAATACTGTCATTAAACATATTAGAGAATCCCATGATCGAAATAAATGCTGGTACAGCCCATGGCAATAAGAAAAGAATTCGGAAAAATGCTTTCCCTTTTACATGCTTCTGATGTAGCACTACAGCAGCAACGACACCAAGAACGATTTGTAAAGTGGTTGCCCCAAATGTCCAAATTAATGTCCAAACAAGGATTTTCATAAATGTTGCACGATAAGAACTTAAGAAAAAGATGTTGGTAAAGTTCTCAAAACCAATCCAATCAATCAGCTTAAATGGCGGTATATGTTGAAAATCATAGTTTGTAAATGCTATAAATAATGTCACTAATACCGGAAAAATAATGATAAAAGCCATTAAAATATAAGACGGGAATGTAAAGATGTAAGGGAATCCTTGCTCCCAAAGATTTTTCAATATATCAACCGTCTTCGTATTGATTTTTTCTCCTCTATCTCTTAATGCCCCTATTTTACGAGCATCATAAATGTTTAGTATATAGAAGAAGAGAAAGATAACAGTTAAAATTAACTGTAATGTTCCTTTAATCATTAGGAATAACGAGTGATCATCACGAGGTATACTTCCTAATGTTATTAAGCCTTCCAAAGCCTGAAATCCAGTTAATGCCATCTCTATTGCAAAAACCAAGAAGAGAGCAAAAAATACTATTCCTTTAAATGCTTGTTTATTATAAAACTGACCTAACCCAGGAATAATGGATAACAGGGATGCTTTCTTTTTATGATTTGTTTCATTTCGACTCATTGTGGGCTATCCCCTTTCTATAAAATTGCATATTGTTGCATAATGGTAATTTATTGATTTACCAAAAGAAATCATCACTCGCCCAACTTCTTTTGATAAACCAACTTGTTTTGAAAGTGTTTTCAATGCAAACGATTGCGTTATGGAAAGACGAAATTTCTAATTATCAGTTATGACAATTAGAAATTTCGACTAAAAGGGAGTGGAATATCTCCCTTCCTTTAAGCTACCTTATTTATATTTTTGATCAATCGATTCTTTAATATTTTTCACTGTATCTTCTGCAGATTGTTCAGGTGTTTTCGCACCAGAAACTGCATCAAATATTAGATATTGTCCGCCATCCCATACTTCAGCCATTTGTTGAATATTAGGCATTGGAGAAGCGTTTTCAAAGTTTGCAATAACTGCTTGAGCTAATTCATTATCTGCTGGTACCGCTTTACGTGCAATTGTGTTTGCAGGAATTTCATTTGTAGCTTCAAAGAATTTTGTTGAATTATCAGCATTCCCAACATACTCTAACCATTTTGCAGCTAATTCCGGATCTTTCGCATAAGAAGAAGCTACCCACGCTTTTCCTCCACCAAATGCAGCGAATTTTTC
This sequence comes from Niallia sp. FSL K6-0212, assembly GCF_038007605.1. NCBI lineage: Bacteria > Bacillati > Bacillota > Bacilli > Caryophanales > Bacillaceae > Niallia > Niallia sp. FSL K6-0212. The sequence goes on from NZ_JBBOXL010000001.1 coordinate 1,008,350, forward strand.
ACCATTTGGTAATGTAGGGATTGCACCAACTCCATAATTAACGCCAGCATCTTTAAAAGTATCTGCCATCCATGGGCCATCAATAATTACAGCTGTTTTCCCAGTAGTAAACATTTCTGTGATAAAATCACCAGAACCGGTTACGTCCTGCATACCTTTAGGCCATTGATCATACCAAGTCTTTGCATATTTAATGGCATCGATTGTACCTTGATTGTTTAACCCAATGTCAGTTGGATCTGTTCCTTCACTTCCAAATGCATATCCGCCATATCCAGCAACTAATCCATAACTAAAATAGAAGTCCGTCCATTTTGCTAAGAAAGCTGTGTTCTTGCCAGACTCAGCTTCAAACGCATACTTGCTATCTTTTGTTAATGCTTCTACCTCTGAGAAATCTTTAGGCATTTCTTTAATTAAATCTTTATTATAGAACCCTACTAAAGTTTCGATAACAAATGGTGTTCCATATTGTTTGCCATCAAACGTTACTAGTTTTTCTTCCGTTTCTGTAATTCCTTCAGGCTGTGCTGTTACTTCAGCTAAATGCCCTTGGCTTCCCATTGAACCAACACGGTCATATGGTGCGATAAATACATCTGGACCAGTTCCAGCAGGACCATCTAGCGCTAATGCGTCAGCTTGATCTGTCATCGCCATTACGACGACTTTTACTTCAGCATTATTTTTAGATTCAAAATCGCCTTTGATACTATCAATATATTTTTTATATCCATCTCCATCTACTGACACTGTTAATGTTTGTTTTCCGTCAGAAGATCCGCCTTTTGAACTTTCTTTCGTATCATTGCCGCCACAAGCGGTTAAAGAGAATGCAGTAAGCAACGCTACTCCTGACATTAATAGTTTTTTATAACTCTTCATGAAATTTTCCCTCCTTATTTATCTCACATTCTTATTGTAGATTTGAAACCGTTTTAATGCAATCGCTTTCTCTGTGTTACCGATAACAGAATGTAACATAAAAACATAACAATGAATAAATTACGCTATTATTGGGTAATGTCCGTAAAAGTATGTATATTTCTATGGACCAATAGAATTTGATTACCTTTGTCCGATCCTTTTTTATTAGCTTAGAGAACCTCTCCATGTACAAATAACGGAACGCAAACAAAAAAGAGTCGAAGTTATCCCTCCTAAGGGATACTGTTTCGACTCTTACTTATTAAAATTTTATCCTCTTACTCTTTTCAAAGAAACTTTCCCCATATTAAGCTTTGAGAAAACAATTGTCAGAATAAACGGTATAACAATTGCGAGCACCATTGCAATTAAAAATGTAGGCATATGTTCTGCTTTGATAGATAAAAATCCTGGCAATCCTCCTACCCCAATAGAATGAGCCATAACTCCTGATCCAACTGAGATAACTGCTGCCACCATCGATCCAATCATGGCCGCTAAGAATGGGAAGCCATATTTTAAATTAATACCAAACATGGCTGGCTCTGTAACGCCTAAATAACAGGAGATTGCCGCTGGAACGGATACTTGTTTTTCTTGTTCGTCTTTACGATTTAAATAAATCATCGCTAATACTGCTGATCCTTGGGCAATGTTAGATAAAGCAATCATTGGCCATAGATTTGTTCCGTCAAATACACTCATTAATTGTAAATCGATTGCATTTGTCATATGATGTAATCCTGTAATAACAAGTGGTGCATAAGCAAAACCAAATATGGCCGCAAATAACCATCCTACCGAAGAGGTTAGTCCAGAATAGACAACATCGGAAATGGCAGAACCAATTGTCCATCCAATTGGGCCTAATACGGTATGGGCAATTAATACAGTTGGTACTAATGCAAGGAATGGCACAAAAATCATCGAAATCGCATTTGGAATGATTTTACGCAGACGCAGCTCTAGGAATGAAAGTAATAGACCTGCTAAAATAGCGGGAATTACTTGAGCTTGGTACCCAATCATGTCTACTTGAGCAAACCCAAAATCCCAAAATGGAATTTCTTCTGCTCCAGCTACTGCATAAGCATTTAATAATTGCGGCGACACGAGTGTAATTCCTAATACAATTCCAAGAATGGGAGTAGCCCCCATCTTTCTTGCAACTGCCCATGTAATTCCGACAGGCAAGAAGTGGAATATCGCTTCTCCTATTAACCATAAGAAATCATTTGTCCCGGCCCAAAACTGCGATACTTCTACTAATTTTTTAGTTCCGCCCTCCACTAATTTAATTTCGCCTATAACATTACGGAAACCAAGAATTAATCCTCCCACAACAATCGCTGGAATGAGCGGAGTAAAGATATCTGCTAAATGGGCAATCATTCTTTGCAGAAAATTCATGTTTTGCTTTGCTGCCTTTTTCGCTTCATCTTTAGAAGTATCACTTACTCCCGCAATAGCGATAAACTCATTGTAAAAAGATGAAACTTCATTGCCAATGATAACTTGGAATTGGCCTGCTTGAGTAAACGTTCCTTTTACAAGCTTGATTTTTTCAATGCTGTCAATATCAGCCTTAGATGGATCATTTAAAACAAAGCGCATTCTTGTCGCACAGTGTGTCACCACAGAAATGTTTCCGCTTCCACCAACATGCTCAAGAAGTTCTTTTACCTGTTCTGTGTACTTCCCCATCGTTCTTCCCCCTTTTGACTATACTATCCTGTATTTATTAAATCGATTATAATTCCTATTGCATAATCAACACATGTATATACAAGTGTTGATTACGTTTTCATTATAGTTGTATATACAGGTAGTGTCAATACAATTAAAATAAATATTTGAGATTAGGGAGAAAGGCGTTATTTGTCCATATTTTCCTAATAAAAATAGATCCCTACAATTTATTCATTTCCCTTCGTGTACATTCCGGAAGATATGAATAAATGTGGGATCTGAACTGCCAAGCCCTATATAAATACAGCAATACAAATAGCAATAACTATCATCATACTAAAATATAAATAATCAAATAATGTAATAGAAGTTTTTTGAAAATATGTCCTATCTTTTTCTCCTGTAAATCCTCTTACTTCCATTGCCATCGCCATTTGCTCGGAACGGCGAATTGCCTGTGTTAACAAGGGAACTGCATAGCGGAGGAAAGCCTTCCAGGTACCGCTATGTTTATAACCTCGAATTCGATGGGCTTCCTTTAATTGGGCAAGATCTGATTGAAACATCGGTATACAGCGAAAACCAGCCATCATTCCATATGCCCATTTCGGAGATAATTTCCATTGATGGATAAGACTCATCATTAATTCGTATAAATTCGTGGTGGTTGTAAAAAGCAATCCGATAGTCACAAATGCCAGCATCCGCATGGCAATAAGCAAACCACTATTGATACTTTCCTCAGTTACTTGAAACCAAGCCCACTTCCAAACGACTGTTTCTCCTTTTCCAAATGCCGCTAACATCCAAAAGGTAAGTACAAAAAAAATAGAATATGGGAGAAGCACTTTACCAAGAAATTTCCCTTTCCACCCCCCCAATGTTAAACCAAGTATTAACACATATAGCCAAATTGCTACAGTCGAAAAGGCGCTTTGAATCGTCATTAAAATAACCATTAATATGATATGGGTCATTAATTTCATCGCTGGATTAAGTTGTGATAGATAAGACTCGTTGCTTTTGATTGTCTTCCGCCTCCTTTAAATCAGCGATTAATTGATAATGAATAGGAGGAATAATAGCTAGCCTTTTACAAAGCTCTTGATTGGAGAAAAGCGAGTACGGCTGATCAGCAAAAACTAGGTTCTTTTGTTGTAGGACAACGACTTTGTCTGCATATTGATCCACTATATCCATATCATGTGTAACCATAATAATGGAAGTTCCCTCTTTCTTTCTTTTTTCAAGAACCTGTAATAAATCATGCGACGATTTTGCATCTTGCCCAAAGGTAGGTTCATCTAATAGAAGAATATCTTGATCTAATAACAGCATCGTAGCTACACTTAATCTTCTTTTCTGCCCAAAGCTAAGGGTGAAAGGATGTTGATTTTTATAAGGCTCTAATCCAAATTCCTGCAAAAGCTCTGTCGTTCTTTTATGAATAGCCGCTTTATCCCATTGATATTGAATACCGGAGAATGATATTTCATCAAAAACCGTTTGAGTAATAAATTGGAGCTCAGGGTTTTGAAATACAAATCCTAAGTGCTGATACAGCTCTCTGTCTTTCCACTTTTTCAGATCTTTTCCATGAAAGCAGATGTCTCCTTTTTGGCTTTTTTTAAGATGAGCAAGCAGCTTTAAAAAGGTGCTTTTTCCCGCACCGTTATTACCAATAACAGCAATCCATTCTCCTTTATTTACGGTTAACTCGATGTTTTCTAAAATGTTCTCTTTAAGGTAAGCAGCAGTTAAATTGTTCACTTCCAGAATAGGGTCGGGTTTTATTTCAAGAGCCATTGTCCTTTTTCTTTCATATGCCTTTATTAATTCTCGTCTTCTCGAATGATTTTCATTTTGGATTATATCCTCCCACTTATATGGAAAAACTTGTGGAAGCCATATACCTGCCTCTCGCATCTCCGCTTTATATTGTTTAACTACCATAGCTGGGTCGCCATCAGCAATTATTTGCCCTTTTTTATTGAAAAGAATGACACGATCCATCCATTCGATACAGCCATCTAACACATGCTCTACCATTATCATTGTTTGCCCAGCTCCAGCGGCAGTATCTTTCATTACCTCAAAGACTTCTTTTCTACCTGCCGGATCTAGCTGTGCTGTTGGTTCATCTAAAAAAAGCACCTCTGGCTCCAATGCTAAAAGGCAGGCCAGTGCTAGACGCTGTTTCATTCCCCCTGAAAGATTTGCAATAGGAGTATGCGGCTCTATTGTTAGTCCTACCTTTTCAAGAAGTTCAAAAATAATGGCATCCATTTCTTCCCTGGGTACTTTTCTATTTTCGAGACTAAAGGCAATTTCCTCATCAACATGCTGCATGCAAAACTGGGTATCAGGATTTTGGAAAAGAACCCCTGTGCTTTTTCTCCTAATCACTTCTCCCGATACATATGCTTCGATATGTTCTGGAATAATGCCCGCTAAAACAGATAGAATAGTAGACTTCCCACTGCCGCTTGGACCAAGGATTAATACTTTTTCTCCTTGATTAATATGTAGTGTCACTTCTTGGAGGACAGGTTCCCTATCCTCCAAGAAGCGCACAGACAGATGGTTACATCCTAACAATGAACTCATCATTACTCTCCTTCTTTCGGTTCACTTTAGAAATCGCATAACCATTTAAGACTCCTGTTTTTCCAAGTCCCTCTACAATTGCCTTTGCTAATAATCCACCCAAAATAAGACCACTTATTACTTGAATAACAAAGGTTAATAAAAGTGTCGTTGTCGTATAATAAGAAAAACCATTTGCTAGAAGGCTATATAGCATGCTGCCACAAGCTGCCAATCCTCCAGATAACATTAAGACAGAAACATGGTATTTTTTATAACGAAAAATCGCAAATGCTATTTCTGCCCCGACTCCTTGGAATACGCCGATTAAAAGTGCTGATAAACCAAAGTGACTGCCAATCAAGAGCTCGACCGAAGCTGCTACTACCTCTGCAATTAAAGCAGCCCCTGGCTTCTGCAGAATAAAGGCAACTATGGGACTGGCTATCACCCATATGCCAAACATAAAGTTAGCACCAACTGGGCCGACAAGTGCCGAAATAGGGAGCCATAAAGTGGACCAGCCCATATAGAGAACGCCGCATGCTACGGCAATCACTACTAGTAAGACAACCTCTTTAACTTTCCAGTTCATATAGACACCTCAAACGTCTTTACTGGCCACTCCTCCACATGGTATGCCATATCCCAAAACTTATATTCTAGCTGACAGCTTAATAAAAAGTATTCCTTTAACTTTTCCTTCTGTTCTTCATTAAGGGTTTCAGCAAGTTCATCTAATCGCTGACAAAGCGGAGTAGTAACTGTCATAGGGCCATCCCCATAAAAATGGATCCAGTCATAAAAAGGATGGGTACTATCTGGGTTTACCTCTTCTAAAAGTTTTTTCCCGATTTCTACATACGTCCATGGACAAGGTAAAAGCACTGCGATAATATCAGCAATTCCTCCTTGATGGGCAACTGTTAGCATATGGCGAATATAATGGTGAGCAGCGGGAGCTACTGGGAATCCTTGTAGGTCTTCATATTTAACACCTGCTACCTCACAAAAATTATTATGAGGGTGTATCTCACTATGAAGCACAAAGGAAATTTGGTTATTAAATAGCTCCATGTCTTGTCTGTTCGTACTTTTTGAAATCGCCAATCCATAAATTTTCATAAAAGCATTTAAATATTCAAAGTCTTGTTTCACATAATGTATAAGCTGCTCTTTCTTTAAATCCCCTTTAGCAATTCCTTGTACAAATGAATGTTCCATAATTGCCTGAAAAATTGGTTCTGCCTGTGCACGTAATTCTTGTGAAAAACTCATGTCCATTTCCTCCTTTAATTTTTATTGAAAAGGAAAACATGGAGTAACTTTGTATACAAAAAAGCCACTCCAAAAAATGGAGTGGCTTTATAATGAATAAATAAAACACTAATATTCAATGGGCCGACTCCACTTTCCTACGCTAGTATGAACTAGATCAGGTTCAAAGGGTCCAAGTAATCTTGTCTCAGCCAAAAAGGCTCCCCTAGTGGATTTTCCTATTCAATTACTTACTACATTACCGAATACACATAATTTTTGTCAATCATTTTTCACTGATACTTTTTGATTATTCTGTTTATCCTTCCTATTAGAAGGGAAACTTAAATATATATTTTCCGTTAATCTTTTAGAAACTTTCACAAAATAGACATATTTATGTGATTTTTTTCACAAAGTTTAAGTGTATAATCACTATATAAACAGTAATAACATTTTACAAAAGAAAGAACTCTAAGATATTATGGAGAAAAGTAACAACACAGTAAATGATTAACGAATTTGTTCTCCATTTAGCAATAAATAGCTTTAAAACTATTAATCTATTTAGAAAAAGGGAGTTGCAAAAAAAATGAAACAGCAAAATATTAACCGCGTCGTTTTAATTGGTACAGGTGCTGTAGGATGCAGCTATGCTTATTCATTAATTAATCAAGGCATTACAGAAGAACTCGTTTTGATTGATGTCAACAAAGAAAGAGCTGAAGGGGAAGCAATGGATTTAAATCATGGTATCCCATTTGCCCCAGCACCAACGAAAGTCTGGGCTGGCGACTATTCAGACTGTGGAGAAGCTGATTTAATTGTCATTACTGCCGGTCTACCTCAAAAACCAGGAGAAACTCGTTTAGACTTAGTTGCCAAAAATACAGCTATTTTTAAAAGTATTGTGAAAGAAATTACTGCTAGCGGTTTTGATGGAATTTATTTAATTGCGACAAACCCTGTTGATATTCTGACTTACGTGGTTTGGAAAGAGTCTGGTCTTCCGAAGGAACGCGTAATCGGTTCTGGAACCACATTAGATTCTGCCCGTTTCCGCTATATGCTAGGTGAGTATTTCGACGTTGATACACGAAACATCCATGCTGCTATTATCGGTGAGCATGGAGATACGGAACTGCCTGTATGGAGCAGTACAACGATTGGATTAGAAAGCATTGAAACAAAGCTTGCTAAAAATGATAAATACTCTCAAAAAGACTTAGATGAGCTTTTCATTAACGTTCGCGATGCAGCTTATCATATTATTGAACGAAAAGGTGCCACTTATTATGGAATCGGCATGTCACTTGTCCGCATTACAAAAGCTATTCTTGGCAATGAGAACTCTATTTTACCAGTATCTGCATACCTAGATGGGGAATATGGTCATAAAGACATCTATATTGGTGTACCTGCCATTATTAACCGCCAAGGAATCCGTGAAGTACTGGAGCTAGAATTAAATGAAAAAGAAACAGAACAATTTAATCATTCTGTCGAAGTTTTACAACAAACAATGAGATCAGCTCTAAATTAATAAGTGATAAAAGCCTATTGCTGCTGTCGTAATAGGCTTTTTGCTGCATTTTATAAATTCAGCTAGTTTAGCAATATCTTCTATTAGTCTACAACTATTAAATCTGTTCATCGATAAAATTCAGCGGTTCATATCCATATTCTCTTAAATTAAGCGATCCGTTTTGCTGAAATACAATTCCCTCTGCTTCTAGCAATCTTCTTTGAAGCTGGCCATGTTCACCGCTTAATCCAATACAGCCTTTACTATTAAGCACTCTATGCCAAGGAAGTTGGTATTTTTCTGATAAGGTATGAAGAACTCTAACAACTTGTCTTGCTGCCCGAGGGCTTCCAGCCACAGCAGCTATTTGTCCATAGGTCATTACTTTTCCTTCTGGAATATCTGTAATAATCTCCACTGCTTTTTTTGTAAAAGGGTTCATCATCTATCCTCCTATATTTACTACTATTCTAACAAAATTCTTTTCCACTTAAAAAGCGTATCTGTCATTTATGATAGAGCAAGAGAGAAATAGATGAAATGTTGATTCAACCGGGAGATTCTTCAAGAAATAAAAAAAGAACTGTTATTCCAGTGAATAACCAGTTCTTCCAAATCTACTATTAATGCCCACCCAAATAAGCCTGCTTTAATTCATCACTTTCCTGTAATTCTTGTGCAGATCCTGATAAAACCACTTTTCCTGTTTCAATGACATATCCTCTATGTGCAATCGATAATGCCATATGAGCATTTTGCTCCACTAATAAAACCGTCGTTCCTTCTTCATTAATTTCTTGAATAACCTGAAAGATGGTACGAACAATAATCGGTGCTAATCCCATGGAGGGTTCATCTAAAAGAAGCAATTTCGGTTTTGCCATTATAGCTCTTCCCATTGCCAGCATTTGTTGTTCTCCACCAGATAAAGTACCAGCTAATTGTTTTTTTCTTTCAAATAACCGCGGAAAAATCTCATAAACCTTTTGTAAATTCTTCTGAATTTCCTGTTTATCTTTTCGTAAAAAGGCACCTAGTTCAAGATTTTCCTCCACAGTCATATTAGAAAAAACACGTCTTCCCTCTGGAACATGTGACATACCTGCCTTTACAATCGATTGTGCAGGCTTTCCTGCAATAGACTTGCCTAAATATTCTATAGAACCCTTTTTGGGCTTGATTAGACCGGATAATGTCTTTAATAATGTACTTTTCCCCGCACCATTCGCACCAATAAGCGTTACTATTTCTCCTTCCTTAATATCAAGCGTTACTCCTTTTAACGCCTGAATATTTCCATAGTATACATTTAGATCCTTTATATGAAGCATTATTCAGCAACCTCCTCTCCTAAATAAGCTTCGATTACTTTTGGATGATTTCTAATCACTTCAGGTGTTCCCTCTGCAATTAATTGCCCATGATCCAAAACATAAATCCGCTCACAAATCCCCATAACAAGAGGCATATCATGCTCTATAAGTAAAATGGTCAGCTGAAACTTTTTGCGAATAAAAGCAATCAATTCCATCAGTTCATGTGTTTCCTGAGGATTCATCCCTGCAGCAGGTTCATCCAATAGCAACAATTTAGGACCCGCCGCTAAAGCTCTTGCTATCTCTAAACGGCGTTGCTGACCGTACGGGAGATTTTTCGCTTTTTCCTTCATATAACGGTCGAGTTGAAAAATCTTAAGAAACTCTATTGATTTTTCCTCCATCTCCTTCTCCCCTTTAAAGTGGGAAGGGAACCGCAAAATACTGCTTAGCATAGAGTGCTTAGCCAAAGAATGGTAAGCTACCTTTACATTATCTAAAACAGATAGTTCTTCAAATAAACGTATATTTTGAAAGGTTCTACTAATCCCTCTACGTGTTACCTGAAAAGGCTGCAACCCCTTTAAACTTTTTCCGTCAAAAAGAATTTCTCCTTCTGTTGGCGCATATACACCAGTTAACATGTTGAAGGTAGTCGTTTTCCCCGCTCCATTCGGACCTATTAGTCCAATTAACTCTCCTTGATTGAGCTCTACATCAATCGCGGACACTGCTTTTAAGCCTCCAAAAGAAATACCTACATTTTTCATTTGCAATAAAGGTTCCTGCTTAGTCATTGGAATTACCTCCTTTGCGTTTAAACAAATCTGTAATTTCCTTTGTTCCCATTAACCCTTTTGGACGATAGAGCATGACGATTACTAAAACAAGGCTATATATAATCATTCTCGTTTCTGGATAATCTTGAAGATAAGTAGAAATAATGGTCAAGAAGCTTGCTGCAATAACAGATCCTGATAAACTCCCTAATCCTCCAAGGACCACGTAAATCAAAATATCAAAGGACTTTAAAAATCCAAAGTTAGTTGGGTTAATAATATAAAAGTTATGAGCTTGAAGCGCACCGGCTACCCCAGCGAATAAAGACCCTAGTGCAAAAGCGGCAACCTTATAATAAGTTGTGTTAATTCCCATTGCATCTGCCGCAATTTCATTTTCCCTAATTGCAATGGCTGCACGGCCATGTCTTGAATTAGTAAAATTAACAATGACTAGAATAGTAATAAATAAACAAATAAACGTACTTGTCCAAGTAGTCAAATGAGTAATCTGCATTCCCGCTGCCCCACCGACATAATCGATATTTAAGAAGAAAATCCGAATAATTTCTGCAAATCCTAATGTGGCAATGGCTAAATAATCGCCTCTTAATCGCAAGGTTGGAATTCCAACTAACAGTCCAGCTAGTGCGGCAACAATTCCACCAGCTAAAATAGCAATTGGAAAAGGCATTTGAAACTTCATCGTTGCAATTGCTGATACGTATGCCCCTACCGCCAAAAAGCCAGCATGACCAATTGAAAATTGTCCGGTAATTCCTATGACAAGATGCAAGCTAACTGCCAGCATAATATTGATAGCCATTAAAATAATCATATTGCTGTATAAAGTGTCAATCCAGCCGCCAGTCATCAGGAACTGAATTACGCCGTAAATAAGTGCGGACAGTATAAGGAATATCCAAAAAGCTTTTGATTTTTTCATCCTTCCAGTCACCTACACTTTCTCTTTTGTATTCTTACCAAGAATACCTGATGGTTTAAAGATAAGAATCAAAATTAAAATAATAAAAGCCGCAGCATCTCTCCATAAAGAAAAACCTAAAGCACTAACAACCGTCTCAACTACCCCTAAGATAAGTCCGCCAATCATCGCTCCTGGAATAATTCCTATTCCCCCTAAAACAGCTGCAACGAATGCCTTTAATCCTGGAATAACTCCCATTAGTGGTTCAATTTTTGTGTAATAAGCGCCGAAAATAACGCCTGCTGCTCCCGCTAAAGCAGAACCAATGGCAAAAGTAGCGGAAATAGTCCGGTCTACATTAATCCCCATTAATCTTGCAGCGTCTATATCATGAGAAACCGCCCGCATTGCTTTTCCTGTCTTCGTTTTATGAACGATAAATTGCAAAATCAACATTAATCCAACCGACGTTCCTAAAATAATTAGGGACTTACTTGTAATTTGTGCACCAAACACATCAAATGTCTTTGTTGGCAAAACGCTTGGATAGGTTTCTAAGCCCGCACCTCTAAAATAAATAAAAACATACTCGATTAATAAAGAAACCCCGATTGCTGTAATTAGGGCAGCGATTCTGGTCGCATTTCTCAACCGTTTATATGCAATTCTTTCAATGATAATCCCAAAGATAGCACAAGCAATCATGGAAACAATCAAAGCTGGAAAAAAACTAAGTCCCCAACCAGTAATAGCATAAAAGCCAATAAATGCTCCAACCATAAATACATCGCCATGAGCAAAGTTAATAAGTTTAATGATTCCATATACCATCGTATATCCTAAGGCGATAAGAGCATATATACTTCCCAAGGAAATGCCGTTAACTAGCTGTTGTATCCATTCCATCTATTTATTCACTCCCTTTTGCTAAGCATGCGTCAATGCAATAACTTTTCACATAGCCTACTGCTAATTAATTCTTATAAAAAACGTTTTTGTTCATACTCTCTATCTCTATCATTCTTTTATCTCTAATTTTCTTTCCATGGAAAATAGGGAGGCTCTCCCTCCCCATCCACCAAGTCTTATTTTGGATCAACCTTTGTTTTAAATACTTGTTTTCCATCTTGATATTCTAAAACTGTTGCTGATTTGATTGGGTTATGATTTTCATCGATTGTCACTATCCCAGTGATCAACGATAAATCTTTTGTTTTTGCCAATTCTTCTTTAATCTTATCCGAATCAGTACTTCCTGCTCTTTCAGCAGCATCTTTTAATAGATAAACAGAATCATAACCTAAAGCATTAAATGCATCTGGGCTTTTTCCGTATTCGTCCTTAAATGCTGAAACAAACTTTTGAATTTTCTCATCTGGATCTTCCGAAGAATAGTGGTTTGTAATAAACGTATTATTTAAGTTCTTTGCTCCTGCTAAATCAATTAATTTTGGAGAATCCCAGCCATCAGCACCCATAAAAGGAGCTGTTATACCCATTTCGCGCGCTTGCTTAATAATTAAGCCAACTTCTTCATAATAGCCAGGAATAAACACAAACTCTGGATTCTTCCCTTTAATTCTCGTTAATGTCGCGCTAAAATCTGTATCTTTTGCAACATAAGATTCTTCTGATACTATTTTTCCACCAGCAGCTGTAAATGTCTCTTTAAATGCTGCAGCTAATCCTTTTGCATAATCACTTGCACTATCAGCATAAATGGCAGCATTTTTGATTTTCAAATCATTAATAGCAAAATTTGCAGCCACATTTCCTTGGAAAGGATCAATAAAGGATGTACGGAATGCATACTCATTTAGCTTTCCATCCTCATTAACCGTAACGTTTGGTGCTGTACCCGATGGAGTTAATAAGACTGTTTGCTTATCATTGGCTATTTGCACTTGTGCTACTGTATCACCACTCGTAGCCGCACCTATAATTGCTGAAACCTTATCTTGGTCGATTAGCTTCAATGCACCATTAGTTGCCTCCGTTAAATCAGATTTATTATCTACCTTAACAGGAACTATTTTCTTGCCATCTATTCCACCATCTGCATTAATCTCTTTAATAGCTAAATCAATACCGCTTTCTAATGATTGTCCATATGATGCAACAGCTCCAGAAAGCTCCAGATTTACTCCAACCTTAAATTCATCCTCTTTTGATGCATTTTTACCACCAGCACTACACCCAGCCAATATTCCAGCAGCCAATGTAGAAGCTGTTATTAAAAGACTTAATTTTTTCTTCATACTAATTCTCCTCTTTTTACTTTGTTTGATTATTCTGACAATAGGAAGAAAATGACACTACATATTAAATATAAGTGCTTACCGAATCATAATTTGACTAGTCAGACTATTCGAATCATTTTTATATTGCGAAATTAATCATAACGAACTAGACAAAAATAATCAATACCCGACAAACTTCACCATAATGTTATCATTTATAACATTTAAAGGAATAAATTTCAAATTTTTTCTAACAATTCTATTAGGAATAAAATAAATCATCTTCTTTTTGTTAGTTTTTTTACCATAATAATTTGGTTTCCATGTATACTTAACAATTCATCAATATTCACCATGAATATAAGTTACTTTTTCTTACACAAACGCGACTTTCCACCCTGAAAATTTATTCATAAATTTTTTAAATTTTTAATATAACTCATTTTTTTCTTATTTTAGGGAATATACAGTATTAATAAGGCATAGAAAGGAGTACGATGTATGAAAAAATTTCTATTTTCTTCACTCTTTATCTTTTCACTTATTGCAAGCGGCTGCTCCAATGGATCAGCCGAAAGTCAATCAAATCTGTCGACAGCGGAGAAAGCAGACGCAGCTGGACAAGCTAAAGCTAATACGGAAAAGGAACAAAATATGGAGAAATCCCCATCAAACAATGAACAGATGAAAGAAATTCGCTCTATGCTCAAGATGCAAGATAATAAATTACCGATGAAATTTCCGATCACTGATTCTGAATATATGGGAGCTAAAATTAATAAAAATGAAACAGACCAATATTCTATATCATTCTATCGAACGCAAGAACCTGTCTCCATCAATGATGAATCTTTAGATACAAATGATAATTTGCTTGCTACTTTTAAAGCAGAAACATCCCATGATAAAAACAAACAAGAGAAGCTTTTTCCCGAGGTTTCATTAGATTCAATACCAGATGAAATGAAGGTAGATTTGGGACATCAAATTACTGGAATGAAGGAAGGAGCAGCGGGAAGTTCGTATTTACTTTGGAAAGAGGGACGATGGGTGTTACAAATTAAATCAATTTCTGCTGATAAGTTAGACACTACTGATATCGCAAGAAAAATGGTGGACTTTTTGGAGGAAAATGCTCTGCCCGTCCCACAGGAAAATGGAAGAATAGAAGTAAATTATCCGGAAAATGCTGATAAAGTAGAGTATATGGCGAGATGGGAAGAAGGAAATATTGTTTATACTATAGAAACGGGAGAAGTACCAATAAATGCTTTAATGATGACTGTCTCAACAGAATAATTCGTATTACTTTTAGTGAAAATCACTGGGTTCCAGTCAAAACTTGATGCTTTTCAGCCAAAATTGAGAAACCAGCCAAAGCTTGCTACTTTTCCCATCTAACAAAAAAGATCTATTGGATAAGCGGAAATCCGTCTTCTCCAATAGATCTTTTGACTATGCAATAAAAATGTGGACCAAGTAGCAATCAATTGAAATCAAGCTCGTATTTTCATTACTGAACAATCATCGCATTGAATCATATTTTTAATTAATTCTTTATTCTTCTCTTCAAATAGTTCATTATGTGAAGAGACCATTGCGCTATTACTTGCCTCTGGCTGAATATATAATTTAGCTTTATTGACTGCGTTAGCTGCGTCTTGAAAAGCACCGGCAATTAAATGGACTTTACCTTCATGCTTTAGAATATCTCCAGCAGCAAATATTCCTGGCACAGATGTCTCACTATTAGCATTACCTGCTATGTAGAAATCTTCAAGCATGTCAATTTTTAATTTACTATTTTTTAAAAGCGACGAATCCATTTCATAGCCATGATTGATAACTACTTCATCTACTTTTAAAGTCTTTACCTCTTCTGATTGTGTATTCGTTAATTCAACAGAATCAATACGATCATGATTTTCATTCGCAATCAGTTTAGTAATAGAGGTATGGAACAAACACTCTACATTGCTTTCTAGCAATTCTCTCGCTTTTGCCTCATGACCAGCAAGTGTATCTTTTCTACATGTTAAATACACCTTCTTAGCTATCGGCTCTAGTTCAAGAGCCCAATCCACGGCAGAGTTTCCGCCTCCAGAAAGAACAACTACTTTATCTCTAAAATGCATTAAGGATTTTACCGTATAGTTTAGGTTTGCCACTTCGAATCTTTCGGCACCTTCAATTTTTAATTTTTGCGGAGTGACGATTCCGCTTCCTACCGCCACAATGACTGTTTTGGAATAATGAACTTCTCCTGAGTCTGTTTCCAGCAAGAAAATTCCTTCCTCATTTTTGGAGATAGAATGAATCTTCGTATTTGTCACTACTTCTGGGTTAAAGGTCAGTCCCTGTTGGACAAGCTGTTCTCTCAACCTTTCCCCTGGCATTGGAGTGATGCCGCCAACATCCCAGATCATTTTCTCTGGATATAAATGCAGCTTTCCGCCTAACTGTGGTAAAAATTCAATAACTTTTGTCTTCATTTCTCTAAGCCCACTATAAAAAGCAGAATATAGACCTGCTGGCCCGCCGCCAATTATCGTCACATCGAATAGTTCTGTATGATCCATTAACCCGCTCACTCCTATATTGAAAGTTTTATACTATCTATATATGATTAACTCATTCAGTTTATTAGTTAAATTGATTATCATTCTCATTTACATACTACCTTGTTTTTGGAATTTTTTCAATCCTATCTAGTAACTTTTAAACAACATTTTGTGAAATAAAACAATCTCTTTGCTTAGAATATAGAACTAACTGCCCGTTTTAGATCGTACTTGCTTTTTATAAACTAAAAGTCAGAATCTAGAGTTATTTAGTGAATAAGGTAGTATTTATAAGTATTCAGTATATTTAATTTAATCAGAAAAAACTTTACGAACGATATAAACAGGATATGCTATATTTTCACGTTTGCACTGCCTATTATTTGTTTTATATAATAAGAAGGACTCTACAGGAGAAGGATATGGATAAGTCCCATTGCCATACTGGGAGTAACAACAAGCAAGTAATACTATATCAAACTAATTTTTACCCAAAGTTCCACTAAATGTATTGCCATAATACTCGCTTAATTCCTACTATTCCCCTAAAAATAATCAGTTTTATTTTTTATTTCCTATTTATTTATCCATATTCGGAAATTCTCCTAAATAAAAAAGAAGGAGAAGTGATTAATGCCTAAAATTGAAATTAAAAATCTTACAAAAATATTTGGGGGAAACCCAAAAGAAGGGCTGAAAAGACTACAGGCTGGCGAAGATAAAACAAAAATACTGAAAGAAACTGGAATGACAATTGGTGTTGATAATGCCTCTTTCCAAGTAAAACAAGGAGAATTCTTTGTCATAATGGGATTATCCGGCAGTGGAAAATCTACTCTTATACGTCTTATTAACCGACTGATTGAGCCAACTTCAGGTGAAGTGCTAATTGACGGGAAAAACATTACTACCATGAATAAAAAGGAACTTATTGATATACGACGTAAAAAGCTCAGCATGGTTTTTCAGAATTTTGCGTTATTTCCAAATCGAACTGTGCAAGAAAATGTTGAATATGGTTTAGAAATCCAAGGACATCCGAAGAGTGATCGTTCAAAAAAGGCTATTAAAGCCATTCATGATGTTGGCCTAAAAGGCTATGAGGCAAGTTTCCCTCATCAACTTAGCGGCGGGATGCAGCAAAGGGTAGGTCTTGCTAGAGCATTAGCAAATGATAGCGATATTCTTCTAATGGATGAAGCATTCAGTGCCTTAGATCCACTTATTCGCAAAGAAATGCAAGATGAACTTATCCGTTTACAAAACAAGCTAGGAAAAACAATTATTTTTATCACTCACGACTTAGATGAGGCTCTTAAGCTCGGTGATCGTATTGCCATCATGAAAAATGGCTCGATTGTACAGTTAGGGACAGCTGAAGAAATTTTGGAAAATCCAGCGAATGACTATGTATCGACATTTGTAGAAGATGTTGATCGTTCGAAAGTGTTAGTTGCTGGTCAAATTATGAAACAGCCCGATCTTATTACCACTTGGAAAGATGGTCCAAGGATGGCCGTAAGAAAAATGGAAGAAGCCGGTCTATCCAGTATCTTCGTAGTAGATAAGGATAAACAGCTAAAAGGCATTCTTACTATTGATGCTGCCATTAATGCCTATAAGGAAAATAAGTGGGTTGAAGACGTATTAGAACACGACTTCCATTCTACTACATACGATACCCCATTAAATGATTTAATTGGAGTTGCGGCAGAATCAAAATTCCCTATTGCCGTTACAGAAAATAATAGATTGTTAGGAATCATCGTTCGAGTCTCTATATTGTCTGGACTAATTCTCGGAAAAGAACAAAAGGAGGCTATCATATGAACTACTTCTTCTTTCCATTAGAAAAATGGACAAATCAATTTGTAGACAATTGGCTGCTGCCGGTTTTAGGTGACTTTTTCAACTCCTTCAGCGGAGTGTTAAGCATATTTATAAATGCTGTCACCAATTTATTCACCTTTATCCCTGCTGAAGTAATAGCAATCCTTTTAGCACTTTTAGCTTGGCGCCTTGCGGGAAAAGGAATAGCTCTTTTTACCATTATTGGTGCTCTTTACTTAGGTTCGGTAGGTCTATGGACAGGTGCTATGCAAACTCTATCTATTGTTATTGTAGCAACCTTTTTCTCCATTGTTGTTGGGGTTCCCTTAGGAATATTCACTGCTAAAAATCGAACATTGGATCATATTATCCGACCATTACTTGATTTCATGCAAACACTACCTAGTTTTGTGTATTTAATCCCTGCTATTCTACTCTTTGGTTTAGGAGAAGTTCCAGCTGTTATCTCTACCTTCGTTTTCGCTACTCCACCAGCAGTCCGTATGACAAGCTTGGCCATTAAACAAGTTCCCGCTGATATCGTAGAAGCTGCTAAAGCTTTTGGTTCTACTTCTTGGCAGCTGCTCGTAAAAGTTCAGTTACCTAATGCTATTCCAACCATTATGGCTGGAATTAACCAAACTATTATGTTGGCATTATCCATGGCTGTTATTGCATCTATGATTGGTTCTCCTGGACTAGGAAGCACTGTTTTATCCGGTATCTCTAGTGTAAATGTTGGATTAGGTCTTACCGGTGGACTTGGGATTGTTGTTCTCGCCATCATCCTGGATCGAATAACACAGGGATTAGGAAAAAAAGCATAAAAACAAACAATCTACCAAATTAACAGGAGAAAGGAAGTATACGAATTTATGAAAAAATTAAAACTTAGCTTTTTGATGTTATTACTATTCACTCTTTTAATTGGCTGTTCCTCCCAAAACCAAAATACAGGAGGTAGCGAGTCAGGAGATTCTAAAACTGTTACTTTCGGTGTTACTCCTTGGACTAGTACCATCCCGCCAACAAAAGTTGCTAAACTATTATTAGAAGATATGGGCTATACGGTTAAGGAGAAAAATGCAGATGCAGGCGGCGTTTATACAGGACTTTCCCGCGGTGACTTAGATGTATTTATGGATGCTTGGCTGCCTGATATGCATGCAAATTATATGAATCGATACAAAAATCAATTAGAAGACTTAGCAGTCAGCTATAAAGAAGGGGAGCTTGGCTGGGTCATTCCCTCTAACATAGAGGGCATTGACAGTATCGAAGATTTAAAAGGAAAAGAAAATCTCTTTGGCGGAAAAGTGTACGGTATTGAAGAAGGTGCCGGAATGACCGTCACTTCTAAGGAAATGATTGAAGAATATGGATTAGATTTAGAATATGTTGCTTCTAGTGAAGGTGGCATGCTGGCACAAGCCTCTAAGTTTATCAAAAGTGGCGATCCTGTCCTTTTCTTAGGATGGCGCCCACATCCAATGTTTGTTGATTATGATTTAAAAGTATTGGAAGATCCAAAAGGTTTCTTTAAGACATCAGAAGTTCACGTAGTTGTAAATAATGGTCTAAAGGAAAAATCCCCTGAGGTTCATGAATTCCTAAGCAACTGGAGCATGCCTGTTGAAGATATTGAAGAAATGATTGTTAAAATCGAAGATGGAGCTAATGAGGAAGAAGTTGCACAGGAATGGATCGATAATAATCAAGATAAGGTGAATGCTATGTTAGGGAAATAAATGATGAAGCGGTTGGGACACAAGTATTCCAACCAATATAAGCCCTGGACAATTATATGGAGATTCTTATGCGATCTTCATATAATTGTCCAGGTTTTTTTTTTGGAAAGAGGATTGATGGTAATTGCTATCCACAGCGCTAGCACCGATCCGCTTCGTTATTACATTCCTATGGGAAATGACAGAAGTAGATCCAATCAATTACTATCTAATCCCTCATAACGGAAGTATGCAAAATCAGCGTATGTACTTGCTTTTTTATCCATATCGTGGACTGCTATCCCAATGAAATTTCCGGTAAATCCCCCTGCCAAAAATAGGAGGTCTTGGCTGCTGGTTACTTCTCGCCAAGAATGTTCTTCATCTGAACGAAAGTAAAAGTTTCCTCTCGCTCCGTTTCCACTAACCTTTAGCTGCACTTCTCCTGCAGTAATAGTTATGATGGCCGGATCTAGTTGAAATTGTCCATTTTCGCAACGCATAAAGCGAAGAACTCGGCCTCTTTCTTCATCAAATGTCACGTAAGCATATAGATAATTGCTATCATTTAAATAAAGCATGAGACCAGCCATTTGATTAAAGGTAGTAGGGTGAAATTCTACGCTTGTTTCGGCCTGAAAGTGAAAGTCTTTTTGACGAATGGCAAGAATATGATGCTCGAACAAGGACTGAATGGATTCCCCTGCAAACATACGTAAATAATTAGATCTACTTGTTAAATCACACCAAGAGTCATCTGCTAAAATACGTAAAGTATTCCACTCTTTTTTTAAAGGGCCTGTAAAGTCATCCTCGAAATCAGTATTGTTTTGAAAAATTACTTGTTCGCGCGTAACAATTTCAGTCAACAAGCTGGGTCCATTTGTACCAGATGAAAGGCGAAGCCAGCCGTCCTCTGTCCAATAAACCTCTTCTATCGCTGTTTCTCTTCCTAGTATCGCGGCTTTATTTTGTAATGGTCTAGTACATAAATAAACCATATACCAATTTCCAAGGGACGTCTGCACGATACTTCCATGTCCTGAACATTGGAGCGATGACTCAGGTTTATCACTTGCTGTAAGCATAGGATATTCTGGATCTAATTCATAGGGTCCTGTTATTACCTTTGAGCGGCAGACAGTTACTGAATGCCCTTTCCCAGTCCCTCCTTCTGCCGTTATTAAGTAGTAATAGTCTCCATAGTAATAGAGATGAGGAGCTTCCGTTTTAGCTAATTCTGTCCCATCAAATAGTTTATAAACAGGTCCAATCAGCGTTTGATTCTTAGCATCATATTCCTGCATGACAATACCTGCTGATTTATTTCCTGTTATCATACGATAATCCCATATTTCGTTTAACAGCCATTTGCGTCCATCTTTGTCATGAAATAAGGATGGGTCAAATCCGCTGCTGTTTAGATATACAGGACTTGACCATGGACCATTTATACTTGGCGCGGTAATCAAATAGTTATGACAATCCTTAAATGGTCTTTTTGTACTTTTAACATCTGTATAAATAAGGTAGAACAGCCCCTCTGAATAACTAATTTGCGGAGCCCATATGCTGCCATTTTGTGGATTTCCTCTTAAATCAACTTGATTCGTAATAATATCTGTCTCATGTTCCCAATTTACTAAATCATTAGACTGATAGATTCGTACTCCTGGCAGCCATTCAAAAGAGGAAACAGCAATATAGTAAGTATTATCTACCCTTAAAATATTGGGATCTGGATTAAAACCACGTAAAATAGGATTTTTAATAGTGGTTCGATACATAGCCTTCTCCTTTCTTACTCACATTAACTCCTTTTCGCAACAAACATAACGCTCCTGCTAGAAAAAAGAGAAAGGCGATGGGAAAAGCAATAAATTGGGTACCTATCAATGTTGAAAATCCAGCAACGAGATAGAGGACTCCAGCCCATCTCGGATGTCGATTTCTCCAGATGAAAGCAGTCGCAACTATAACAAATGCTAGGACGAGTATTAGTGTAATACCGAACCATATAGCTAAGACATTCATGGCTTCTAAACTATCCTGCATCTCACCGGAAGAAACGCCTTCCTGCAGAATAGGAAAGACTGTTTCTTTATATGTTTCTGTATCCATGGAGGTCATTGTTAGCGAAAATCCTCCTAGAAATAGAACACTTAACACCATTCCTGCCATCCCAATTATTACTTCCCATTTCCGTTTCATTTCCCTCGTTCCCTTCTCCTAGTCTCTAACTGATTAGAGGCTCAACTAAGCATAGTAATTTTCTATTTCCCGAAATGTTACTGTTTCTCGATTCTCTTTCTTTCCCCAATCGTCCCATTTATCCGAGTGAATATGAGCCCCTATTCTACATTGAGAAAAAGTTACATTGGCGTATGGTCTCCACGGCCGCCCTAAAAAGACATTAGATACATCCTTATCTGCTGTTAAATAGCAACGAGAAAATAGGAAGCCATTTTTCCTGATCGCAGTACTTGCTGCCGTAATATATCCTGGCAGGTTGTTAGGCCGTTTAAGAGATTTCAATTCACATTCTTCAAACTTTGCTTCTCCTCCACCAAATATATAATCAACGGTTCCCTCAATAGAACAATGGATAAAGGTCGTTATATTGTTCTGAAAGTTATTTTTTATCTCTGGTGTTGAAAAAGGAGTTCCATCCTTTTGTACATCTGGCAATGGACCGAGACAAACGGTATCTTGGTACCCTTTTATGGAACAATTTTTAAAGCTAACTTTGTTTCCTTCACTATATAAAGCAACTGCTTGCCCCACTATTTCTCCCAGCCCCGAATTATTTATGATTTCGATATTTTCTATCCAGATATTCTCTCCATTGATAAAAAGAGTCGCTGTTTGAAAAGTACCAATTTCACAACCAAACTCATCCAATTGCCGTGCATACTTATTTCCAATAATCCGGACCGTTCCTATTCCAAACAACTTGCGATTTGATTGATAAAGAAGGATATTTTCATAGTAATCTCCACCTAGGATGATGAATGTAACAGGTCTCTCGATATTGGAACAATGCATAATGGCTTCCTGAATACTCATAAAATCACAATCATTGCCTTTCCCAATGACAAATTGAAGTTCATTTTTCATAAATGCTTCTGCAAAAAGTTTTCCCATTGCTTTCTCATTTCCTTTGTCTCTTGATGACCGCCAGTTACAATTTGGCTGTTCCACTGATTCTTTGCATCATATTTTCCATATATTTTTCCTAATTCCTCATCTAGCAGCATTACGCCTTCCAGCGGACACATGCGGTCATCTTTTCCAACAAGACTCAAGCGCGGTCTTGGGGCAATTAACGATTGCACAGCTAAAGTAGAAAACTGCTTTAAAAAGCCTGGCACATAATAATAAAAACCATGATGATCTAGGCCCCGTTTCTGCCTTAATGTTTCTATATGTACCTGTGCAGCTATATCTACGGTTACTTTTATGCGATCATCTAGTGCTGCCATCCACCAGCTCATAAGGCCTCCCATTGACATTCCAATCGTCGCTACTCTGTTTTGGTCGATGTCCGTCCTTTCCACAAGATAATCTAGAAAAGCAATATTATCAAAGATCCGCATCCCCCATAGCGTTCTTCCATCTAATAACATTTCTTTGACTAACTCGCTCTCTAATTTACCTTTCCGCTCACTAAATCCCCACATATCAATGGATCCTACAGCATATCCCAAATTTGTTATAGCCTCGACAAAAGATGGGGATTGTAAGTAACTGTTACTTATTAACAGCTCTTCTTTTCCCTGTTCGAAATTCCCCCCATGTGAATGATTAAAGAGGACGATAGGCAGCGGACCTTCCTTGTTTAGAGGCTTGGCAACATAAGCAGGTACGGATTCCTCCTCATTTAATTGCAGCATGAGGCTTTCTAATACATAGTTATCTTTCTCTTCCCTCCTTATTAGCTGCACCTTCCTATCCTTTGCATGTGGATAATCCCCTAATAACTCTATTAGCCTTTTTCGCTGTTTTTCCACTTACGCCTTCACTTCCTTCAAGAGCGCTTCTTCCTTCTTTGTATTTTTAGACTTACAGTTTATTAACTCGATATCCTCACAATTTTCGAGATAAAAAGCTGGACCTTCATGGTTTTCAACCGTTACCCGGTTAAATAAAATATCCTTTGCAAAACCGACATAAAAGCCCCGGTTATTCATATCTTTTATGCCTGCCATCATTGCTGGTTTTCCAGGAATCGCATCTACCGCCAAAGAAATATCCACTTGGTTAAAAGTTAGTTCTGATATATATTGCTCGGCTAAACCGTATATGAATCCGGCTGCAGCATGAACATTCCTAGCCGTTATATTGGCAAAATGAATGCGCCTAAACATCGGAGTCTCATTAGTTACTGGGTAAGGATTTTTATCCCATACGTATTTGTCCTTTCCTTTAGGACCACAGAAATAATATAAATTTAAAATGAACGGACAAATTACACCTTCCATTACGATATTACTTACACGAATATCTTCAACGACTCCTCCACGCCCTCGTCTAGACTTCAGCCGAATGCCACGATCTGTATCCTGAAAGACACAGTTACTAATGGTGACATTTCGAATATTACCGCTCATCTCACTGCCAAGCACTACTCCTCCATGTCCATGAACCATGGTACAATTTGTAATCGTTATATTTTCACAAGCTACTCGCTCTGCCGTATCCTCTGTTCCTGCCTTAATCGCAATGCAATCGTCCCCTACATCAATATGACAATTACTGATTCTAACATTCATGCAGGATTCTGGATCAATGCCATCTGTATTTGGTGAATCTTGCGGATTATGAATTTTTATATTATCGATCGTAATGTTGTTACTGCATATGGGGTTAACCGTCCAACTTGGAGAATTTATTAAGGTCACATCTTTAATCGATACGTTTTCACAACCATCTAGGCTAATCAATTTTGGCCGCGGATAAAGCAGCTTCTCTCGCTCATTTCGAAAAAGATGCCACCATTTCTCTCCATTTCCGTCAATGGTTCCAAAGCCAGTGATCGCAATATGCCGGCTATTTTCTGCGTATAAGCATGAAGCATATACTTCTCTAGCGACACCTTCCCATCTAGACGTAACAACGAAATAGTCCGCTTGCTGATCAGAGAATTTCAATACTGCTCCTGCGGCTAAATGAAGTTCAATATGATCCTTTAAAAAAAGCGCACCTGTCAGAAACTCACCTGGCGGGATAACAATTCTGCCTCCTCCATTTTCATATGCCTTATCTATCGCCTTCTGAATCGACTCTGTACATATACTCCCATCATTCTCTGCACCGAATTCAGTGATAATATAATCGCTCATTTTATAATCTCCTTATTCGTTAATAACTTCCTCCACTTCCACTAATGCCTGTAAAAAGGCCCCTAAGCCTTTTTGGTCATTGCAAATAATTGGTTCACTAATATAATAGGTATAAGTTCCGTCTCGTTTGTCAGCTCCGCCAAGTCCTGCTACCTGACAATTTTTATTTAAATTGACCCATCCCTCTTTTGTCAGCAAAACAAATTCATCTAATAATCCTTGATAGCCTTTCTTTAACGGATGCAGCCATTCTTGTTTTTCTAAAACTCCAAGGCGTATCCCTTTTGCAATAGAACATACGTACATACTGCTTGCAGACGCCTCCAAATAATTTCCCTTTTCCCCTTGTTTATCGACTACCTGATACCAAACACCCTTTTCCTTATCCTGATAGTTTAGTAATGCTGCCAATGTATTCTTAAGAATTTTTTCTAAAAAAGGGCGATCAGGTGTATCCTTTGGAATAATTTCTAATGTATCTACTAATGCCATGACATACCATCCCATGGCTCTTCCCCAAAAATTCTCTGATAGTCCTGTCTCTTTATTAGCCCATGACTGGACTTTCTTCTCATCCCATGCATGATAAAGAAGCCCTGTCTTTTCATCTAATAAGTGTTGATAACTGATTTTGAATTGGTGAAGTATATCGTCAAGACCTTCTCCATCTCGATATTCCATTTGATATTGCGCATAGAATGGCGCCCCCATATATAAGCCATCCAGCCAAATCTGATACGGATAAATTTGCTTATGCCAAAAAACACCTTCTGATGTTCTTGGATGCAGCTCTAATTGGGATTTCAATAAATCGGCTGCTTGCCGATACTTTTCCTCTCCCGTTTGTTTAAAAAGTTGAAATAGTAATTTTCCATTGTTAATATGGTCAATATTAAATTCTGATACTTCATATCCTTTAATCGTTCCATCCGGTTGAACAAAATAATCGAGATTTTCTTTTATAAAATGCAAATATTTCTCCTTGCCTGTTCGTTTCCAAAGGTTTTCAAACCCTTTTAAAACAACTCCATAATCATAAGACCATTTTCCGTTATAGCCTCTATCTTCATATAATCGTGGAAGTCTTTCCATAATGGATTGTGCTGTTCTCTCTGACCAACTCATTTCTGCCATTCTTATATTCTCCCATCCTATTTAGATTCTTTATAAAGCCTCTTCATGAAGATTGTTGCTTGCCTTATAAAAATCTTGTTTTTAAATTTTTTAAGGTGAGTGTCTAGCCGAAATCTGCTTTCCCCTCACCTTTATTCAAAATTATTTCGTTTGTTCGTATGCTGCTTTATATTCCTCTTTAATCGTGTTTCCGCCAGAATCTCCCCATGTCTTTACAGCCTGTTTGAAGCCATCCAGATCTATTTCGCCTAAAATATACTGGTATGTGGCATCAGTAATAATCTTTTGTAATTCTGATCCTTGTGATGTATTGGTTGCAGATTCTAAAGAATAAGCAGGATTTAACACGGCATAATTCGCATTGTCTGCAATCATTTCATCTGCTAATGCTTTAATTGGGTTTGGATCTTTCAAATTATAGCCTGACTCTTTTGGTCTAGAAGCCGCGAATGGCTGCACTTCCTGTGTCCATAAATCCTGATTGATAATTTCATATGAATCATCATCTGTTAGTTTATAATGGACATCTTCCAAACCATATGTCATTAATGTGTAAATTTCTGGATCTAGTAAATCATTTACAAACTTAAGAATTCTCTTTAATTCTGCTTCATCCTTTACTTCTGAACGCGGAAAGGCCAATAATCCGCCAATTCCATTATTTGCAGCCCAAATGGCACGTTCAGGATTAGATTCCGATACCATATCGTTCACTAATGCTAATTCCATATTATCTTGGATGCCTGCAGCCATCGTTTGCAAGTTTTTAGCATCGAAAAGGGCACCAATATAAATTCCTGCTTTTCCCTGTGCAAAGCTTTGCTGCTGGTCTGTTTTTGCTGTAACAGCAAAGTCTTTATTTATCCAGCCATTGCTATACAGCTCCTTCATATAATCCATTGTTTTTACATAACCATCCGTTTCAAATTCCGGAATGAAGTCTCCATTTTCATCCATTTCCCATACATTAGGTGTACCGAAATAAGAACTTAATGTTTTAAAGGCTCCATATATTAAATCGTTCCGATCTACAAATCCAGTTGTATCATTTTGCCCATTACCATCAGGATCATTTTCTGTAAACGCTTTCGAAACTTCCATTAATTCATCAACAGTCTTCGGAACTTCAAGACCTAAATTATCAAGCCAGTCTTTACGTAAAACGACACCATTACGTGCTAAATCCTTCTGAAAGGGAATACCATAGAGCTTTCCTTCTATGGAAGCAGAATCACGTACATCTTGTGAAATTTCCTTTAGATTAGGGAATTCATCTAAATAATCTTCTACATTCCAAAACATTCCAGACTTCAATGCATTACGGACAGAGGAATTTTCCAGAATAGTTAATGTAACAATATCGGCTAATGAATCAGAGGCTAATGCAGTATTAATTCTTTCTTCCTTTGAAGCGTCCGGTATCCACGAAAATTTGATTTCAGCATTCGTTTTCTCTTCGATTTTATCTAAAATAGTATCTGTTGGAGGAGATGCCGTATGTAGAATATTCAGCCACGTAATTTCAGCCTTACTATTTTCATCATACGTCCCAGATGATTGTTCTTTTCCTCCACTACAACCCGCTAATAACAACATACCTGCTAAACTAATACTGGCTAACTTTGATAGTTTTTTCATTTAAACGCTCCTTTACAATTTGATAAAGCGAAAGTTCCATCAATGAATGTTTGCACTGATTAGTGGAACCATTCGGTTCTATATCGATGCTTTCCCACCTATCTTCCCCGAATTGGATAAGCTTAAAATTAAGTCTTACTGTCCGTTAAGCGTAGGATAGACGGTTGTATCTTCTACTTCTTCTGTATTTTGTAATTCCATTCTAGTAAACACTTGATTTGCTGTCCAAGTAATCATATAAAATAGGAAACTAATACCGAAGAAAGTGAGAATCCCAGGAAAAAATGTGATTGCTGTCCAATAGGTAGCGCCAATCACAACAAACAATAATAGAGAATATTGCAAGCAAGAAAAACCAAAGATAAAGGACATCTTTATGCGAAAGAATATTCCTTTCCAGTTATAATGAGCCATTAATGGATAAATATAAACGGCAGAAAGGAAATATAACGAGAATATGATCATCAAGCATACTTTGAGATACCAGTTTGTAACATGGAGTAGATCGATTACTAACACATAGCCGAGTAGTAAATAAATCCAGCTAGTAACCATGGATTCCTTGAAGGACTCTTTGTAATACTTCCAATAAGAAGAAAAGATAGGGAGACTGGTATTTCCCCTCATCCACTGTCGCATGATACTAACTAGTGCATAGGTTGCTGGTCCTGCCCCAAATATCCCCAATCCTAATAAAGTAAAGAGCCACCAGAGGAAATTCACATAAACTAAGTTTAATATTGTTGTAAAAATGTGATTTATTTTTTCCACTGATTTTAACATCCAATTCCTCGCTTTCTCCTAACTTTAATAAACCCCATCCTCACCAAACTTCTTGGCAAGCTTATTTGAAAGCATAACTAAAACTAATCCTACTAATCCCTTAAATAAACCAACAGCCGTACTAAAGCTTAATTGTCCATTCTTCAAACCAGCTGTATAAATATAGGTGTCAAAAATCTCTGCGACACTTCTATTTAATGAATTCAATAAGAGATACATGTGTTCAAATCCTAAATCTAACGTGCTGCCAATTTTTAAGATTAATAAAGTAATAATTACTGGTCGAATGGCCGGTAATGTTACATGCCATGTTTTGCGCAGTCGTCCTGCTCCATCCATTTCCGCTGCTTCATATAATTGAGTATCTACAGCTGTAATAGCGGCGATATATATGATAGTAGACCAGCCTAATTCTTTCCAAATTACTTGTGCAATATAAACGGTTCGCGTCCAATCAGGCGAAGTTAAAAAACTGACTTTATTAAAGCCCATTGCTGCTAACATTTCATTAATCAATCCACCATCAACATTTAAAAAGACATATGTAATGGAAACAATAATTACCCATGACATAAAATGGGGGATATAAATTAACGTTTGGATACCAGATTTAAAATATTTGTTTTTGACTTCATTTAGCATAAGCGCTAAGATGATCGGCATGGGAAAGAAAATGAAAATATTTAAAGCAAATAAAATAAGTGTATTACTTAAAAGCATAAAAAAGGTTGGTTCTGTAAATAAGCGAACAAAATGCTTCATCCCTACCCATGGGCTGCCCAAAATCCCTAAAAACGGTTGATAATCTTGAAAAGCAATGATCAATCCACCCATCGGTAAATATTTGAAAATAATAAAATAGAGAAAGCCAGGGAAAATCATTAAATATAGAAGTTTGTTCTTTCTCATATTAGCCCAAGTTTTTTGTCTTCTAATCTTCTTTCGCTGCTTCATAGTTAACTCAGGTAATGTCTGATCATTAGGCTTAATGACGCTTTCCATTATTTACCCCCTTACTTTATGGTGTGATGTTTAATTCATACCTTAAGCATATGGAAAAAGCATAATTACGTATATAATCATTATTTGATAACGCTTACAAAACCTTATTTTATCAATAGTTTCCTCTTCCCCACCCAATGTAATGATTACCATTTTGTCCAAATGATTATCTGCCTTTTCAATCGAAAAAAACGAACTCGGTAAGCGTTTTCTTTTCCTGAAATATTGATTATATACGTAATTATCTTCTCTTGATAAAGTAACTTTATAGTAAGAGAGTATATCTATTTCTTAGGCTGTTTTCTACAAAGAGTGTTGACTTTATGAAGGCTTCTAAAAGGATCTGCAGATATTCGCCATACGGATAGCAAAGTGTATTCCCAGCTGCGGAAAAAGAAAACAACTTTATGAAACGGACCTTTCCTTAACTGCTTGTGGCTCGGTTTACAGTCCTAATCCGAGCAATAAAACATCATCATTAGTTGTAAGTTGTAGTTAGACAAAATAAGAAGGAGGATCTATATGGAAAAAGTGTATAAAAATAAGAAAATAACAAAAGGAGGACGGGTTTTTTCCATTATTAATGGAACCATTTTAATCATTATTGCCTTAATTTGTTTTCTGCCTTTTGTAAATGTTATAGCTAGTTCCTTTGCTTCTACACAAGAAGTTGTAGCTAAACGATTTATTCTGATTCCTGAAACTTTCTCATTAGATGCATACCGTTATATTCTTTCTACGCCAACACTCTTTAAGTCTTTAGCGGTATCCGTTGGCGTTACTGGCGTCGGTACTTTAGTAAGTATGGTCCTAACATCTTTGATGGCCTATGGCTTATCACGTAAATATCTTAATGGAAGAGGATTTCTTAACTTTCTTGTTGTATTCTCTATGTTATTTAGCGGTGGCATGATCCCTACCTTCTTAGTAGTTAAAGCCTTTGGATTAATTGATTCTTATTGGTCTTTGATACTGCCTGTAGCAATTAATGCGTTTAATTTAATTATTATGAGAAACTTCTTTCAAGCACTACCGGATAGTTTAGAAGAATCAGCTAAAATGGATGGCTGCACAGATTTAGGAGTCTTTTGGAAGATTATGCTGCCATTGGCACTACCATCTATTGCGACCATTTCTTTGTTTTATGCCGTTACCTATTGGAATACTTATATGACAGCTATTCTTTATATTAATGATTCTACGAAATGGCCAATTCAAGTTTTATTGCGACAGATTGTTATTGTTTCAAGCGGCATGCAAGCAGAAGGTTCGTCAGTTGACGTTATTCCACCTGCGCAAACGATTAAGATGGCCGTTATTGTTATAGCAACAGTACCAATGCTTATTGCATACCCATTTGTTCAAAAATATTTTGTCAAAGGAGCGTTGGTAGGCTCTGTAAAGGGATGACGTTACAGAAAAGATGCTTTTATTGACAGCAATTTGTTTACCAGTCAACAAAATGATATTCTAGTAACTTATATCCTCATACATTTAAAAGAGAACCCTTTCTCATCTGGCTTGTCCTTACCGGTTATGATGTTATCTCTTATTCTCACAGGAATTCAGGATGTGCTCAAGACGATCTTAATTGCGGTTCATAAAAAGCGTGCAAGAATAAGCTCTTTCTTGCACGCTTTTTAATTAATGATTATATTGTTTCCGATAATCCCCTGGGGTCATGCCTACTTTCTTTTTAAAAAAACGGATGAAGTTTTGAGAATTTCGATATTGGAGTTTTTCGGCAATCTCCTTAATTGGCATATTTGTTTCTTCTAGCAGGGATTTAGCCTTTTGCAGTCGGAATCCCATTAGATAGTCAACAAAGTTTTCTCCATATTCTTTCTTGAAAACGCTGCTTAAGTAATTCGGATTATAATGAAGACGGTCAGCAATAACGTCTAAAGAAATTTCCTGGTCATACTCTGTCTGAATGATTTGAACAATTTTATCAGATAAAGATCGAAACTCCTTATCCGTTTTATCCTGTGTGCTGATAATAATTGGCGTAATAAGATGTTCAATTAGCATTTGTTTTATTCGAGCAGGATAATAGGCATTAATTGCTTCATAATAAAGCGGCTTTATACTATCAAAAATCTTCGCCTCTGCACCTAACAGCTGCCCAAGTTGAATAATTTCATTTATTAACCGAATAAGTGTTACTTCTAAGCTGACTGGATTTTTATTCATCCGGAAGATTTCGTTAATTAAGGTATCTACTGTCTCCTGCACTTCCTCCTCATTTCCTGAGCGAATCGTATTTAAAAGTTCATTTTGCAATTCTACAGGATATTTAGAAATAGAAGCATCATTCAAGAGAGGAGCAATATCATCATAAAAAATGATAGACTCTGGTCCTACATTTACACGATAATGCAGCGCTTCTTTTGCTAAATCAACTGCCTTTTTACTACTAATTAATGTTTGATAAACAGGACTTATCCCTATACTGATAGTGATATTTAAATATTCCTTTGCCGCAGATTGTATTTCCTCATAATACTTCATAATTCTTCGACTGGAATCATGATCATTTACATCGGTTATAAATATGGTTGCTTGCATCTCATCATTTAATACAATAGGTATCAATCTTTCCTTAGCAGGGACTATTTCTTCGACAATATTATTTAAAGCCAATAAGTATAAATCTTTCTCAACAATTTTTTGGCTATCCATATTGTCAATTTGTATTAATCCTGTGTAAAAATGATGCGTATCATTAAAGAAATAGCCAAATTGTTTTAACCTGTGCTTAGCTTCATTTGTTGTTATTCTATTTCTAAATAAGCTTAAGACAAACAGCGTCTCAAGCTGTGGTTTTTGCATGGTTAAGCTAGCCATTAATGTTTCATTCTGACCAATAATCTTATCAACAGAATCAGCAACAAGGGAAAGTTCATTCTTCTGCCCACTTAGATGATCTATTGCTAATTTCTCCTGTAATTTGCGGATAGGTCTTGAAAAAGAATTTGCTAACATATAGGAAATGATACCGACCAAAATAATCAATAAGGTCGAGACAATGAGTAAACCAATCCTTGTATTATTAATCATATTAGAGATTTCTTTTGGGTTAATCTGTACAACATAAATCCAGCGATTATAGTCTGACTGAGCATACACAAACTTTTTACCCTCTGTGTCTACTATTTTGATATTCTCTCCCTCGTTTATCATTTTCTCATAATTCTCGTGAGACAACAGCCTTTCCTTTTGTCTACTTGAATATAGTAATTCATTTTTACTATTATATATTTCTACTAAACTATCTTGTTCATTATCAACAATCTCATCAATGCTGCTTCTTGGAATATTAGATATTCCTAAAGCAAATTTATCACGTTGATAAACAGGTAAAGTCATAATCATCTCAATTCCAGTACTTGTTGGTCTCCAAAATAAGCTTTGCTTCGCCTTTTCCACATACTTTTCCTTATACCCAGCAATTTCCTCTTCCGATAATTTCTTTAAAGAGCCGTCAATTATTCCCCAATTTTCTGCCAGGCTGATTAAATTATGCTTACTTCCTTCTATTCCCATCATTTCTATATAACTGATTTCTTTTTTTATATCACGATATGTATCAAAGTCTTTTCCTGATAACGGCTTCTTAAAAATCGTCTCAAAGTTTGCAGTAGAACTATATGCCGTATATCCATATTCAATCGTTCGCACCTTTTGCTCTACATTATTAAGAATTTGTTTTGTATAATTTTGTTTGTCCTTCAGAAATTCCTCTTCGACGGAGTGATAGGTAGAGTTATAGATAAATACACTAAAGCCAACTACAATACTAATCCCTAATAAAAAAAAGGGAAAAAATAATTTGTAAAACAACCTTAATTTCTTCAAATCCTCACACTCCTTATTTCCTCTTAACACACTTTTATTGTAAGCGTTATCAAATTATTCAACAATTTTTAATACGAAAAATAATCATTTTCTTATCTATTATGAAATGATTATTTTCTATAATTTGGATTAGAATATACATATAATAGCATATCTAGTCTATCTTTTGCGAGTGGATTTTTTCACGTGTGCAGCAAATGACCGATTGACAAACTGCCTGAAGAATTATAAAATGTGAACGTTAACATTATTATCAGGAGGAACTATGGTTACCATTAAGGATATCGCAAAGCTTGCAGGCGTTTCGCACACCACTGTGTCAAGAGCGCTGAATGATAGTCCCCTTATTAAACCTGCAACCAAAGACAAAATTAAAAAAATTGCAGCAGAATTACATTATGTACCAAACTTTAATGCTAAAAGTCTCGTAAACCAGAAATCTTACACAATTGGCGTTTTTTTCTCTAGTATCAGCCATGGAACAAGTTCAAGTTTTCTTGTAGATGTAATAAAAGGTGTTAATTCTGTGCTAGATGAAAACTACAGTATTGCAGTAAACGGTATTGATACATTAGTCCATTTTGACAAAATCATTTCCAAACGATTTGACGGGATTATCGTACTAAGCCAAAGTGACACAGACAATGCATTTATTTACTATATACAACAAACCGGCATACCTTTGGTTGTACTAAATCGCAGACTAGATGATCCTTCTATTCCAAATGTTTCGGCAAACGATCAACAAGGTGTAGAACAGGCTATCGATGAGGCGATTAGCCTTGGTCATAAGAATTTAGCGTACATTAATGGAAAAAGCTCTTTCCGTTCCTCAGCTGAAAGGAAACAAGGATTTGTCAATAGCTTATCGAAACATCGGCTTCCTGTACAGCCTGAATTTATGGTCAATGGGGATTATAGTATGGAAAGCGGCTTTGAAAAAATGAAGCAATTGCTAGATCTGCCGACTCCGCCTAGTCTTGTATTTTGCGCAAACGATGATATGGCAATCGGTGCATTAAAAGCTTGTTTTTCGAAAGAGAGGAAAGTGCCAAATGATATCTCAATCATTGGATTTGATGATATAGCTTTTGCGCAATACTCTACTCCAGCTCTAACCACTATTCATAAGCCTATTGATAAAATCAGCGAAATTGGCATGCAAATGCTCATTGCGTTAATGAATAACGGAACATTAGAAAAGACACAAATCTTAGTAGACACATTCTTAGTTAAAAGAGAATCGCTTAGTTTTCCAACAAAACAGTCATAACTGTTTTGCTTTATCATAAAATGTTAACGTGTGCAAAAGGAGGAACTATAGTGGAAAAGCTTTCAAAGCAATTAAAACCTAATTTGTCTTTTTTTCCAGAAAAAGTCATTCAATTTGGATCAGGAAATTTCATGAGAGGATTTCTTAATTGGCAACTACAACAAATGAATAACCAGTATTTATTCAACGGTAGTGCTGTGTTAGTGAAGCCGACCAAGCATGTTTCGAATCCAACCTTAGAAGAACAAGATTACCTTTATACTGTCGTGCTTGAGGGGTTCTATCAAGGTCAAATGGTTCAGACGAGTGAAATTATTACAACTGCTAATCGATTAATTAATCCTTATGAAGAATGGGAAACTTATTTACAATTGGCAGAACAAGAAGAATTGGCCTTTATTATTTCTAATACTACAGAAGCTGGAATACAATTTGATGAAAGGGATTGTTCTATCGATCAACCTTCAACTAGTTTTCCTGGAAAACTTACTGCCCTACTATTCAAGCGCTTTCAATTAAAAAAACCAGGATTTACGATTATTCCTTGTGAGTTAATCGATCGTAACGGTGATCAACTTAAAGAAATTGTCTTACAATATGCAAGTCTATGGAATTTAGAAGAGGAATTTATTAGCTGGATTCATGCTGAAAATATATTCTGCTGCAGCTTAGTAGATCGCATTGTTCCAGGTTATCCACGTGATACAGCAAATCTGCTTAATGAGGAACATGGCTATATTGATAACTTAATGGTTAAAGCAGAGCCTTATTTATTATGGGTCATTGAAGGTCCACAAGAATTAAAAGAATCATTTCCTCTCGAAAAGGCGGGATTGAATGTACTGGTAACCGATGATATGACACCATATCGAGAACGAAAGGTTCACTTATTAAATGGCCCGCATACAGCGATGGTCCCACTTGGATTACTTGCTGGTCTTGAAACTGTGGAAGATGTGATGAATGATGCAGATTTTGCTGTCTTTATTAATCAATTAATGCAGCAAGAAATTATGCCATTATTACCTCTCCCTTTAGATGACTTAAAGGCATATGCAAAATCTATAATCGAACGCTTTAAAAATCCCTTTATCCGCCATGAATTATCATCCATTGCTTTAAACAGTGTTTCTAAATATAAAGCACGCTTATTACCGCTGCTAATTAAATACCAAGAAAAACAGCAGCAATTGCCTCCATATATGACTGCTTCTCTTGCTGCTTTATTCCTAACCTACAGGGGAACACAATATAAACCAAAGGATAGCGATGAAGTCCTTGAGGCCTTTTCAAACGCTTGGGAAAATCCTGAAACTATCGCTTTTACTATTTTGAATGACAAAAATTTATGGGATACAGACTTAACCACTATTCCTAACCTTGCGGAAGAAGTAACTGCATATATCCATATCCTTAGAAAAGACGGTGCCCGAGCTGTTTTACAAAAGCTAAATAACGAAAAGCGGCCTCCTTCTCTATTAAAACTAAATGAGCGAGACAATGTCGCGGTTGCCCTAAGACCAATTAACGCAGCGGAAACAGTCTATCTTGATGGCATCTCGATCACAGCTAAAGCTGATATTCCCCAAGGCCATAAAATAGCCTTAACTGATATTCAAAAATCTAGCAATGTGATCAAATATGGCTATCCTATCGGACATACGCTGACGGAGATTACGCGGGGGGATTGGCTTCATACGCATAATGTAAAAACAAATTTAGATGGAGAACTTGAATATACGTATGAGCAAGATATCCACCAAGTAAAATACCCTAAAAAGGATCTTACCTTCCAAGGATACAGACGGGCAAATGGAAAAGTAGGAATTCGCAATGACTTATATATTGTACCGACCGTTGGCTGTGTAAACGGAACGGCAGAATATATGCTGAAAGAATTTGAAGCTCTCCATCCTGACTTAGGTACATTCGATAATATTACCATTTTAAAGCATCCCTACGGCTGCTCCCAATTAGGAGAAGACCATGAAAATACTCGCAGTATATTAATAGACGCTGTGAGCCACCCGAATGCTGGCGGAGTACTTGTTTTTGGATTAGGCTGTGAAAATAACGTTGTTGCTGAATTTAGAGAGTTACTAGGAGATTATGATGGAAAAAGAGTTAAATTCTTAGTTGCACAAGAGGTAGGCAACGAAATAGAAGCAGGCTTAGAACTATTAGAAGAGATATATGAAGCTGCTAAAAATGATCAGAGAGAACCTATTCCAATTGCCGAGCTAAATGTTGGCCTAAAATGTGGCGGTTCCGACGGTTTCTCTGGAATTACGGCTAATCCGCTATTAGGAGCTTTTTCGGACTTCTTAATTTCCCAAGGGGGCAGCACTATCCTAACAGAAGTCCCTGAAATGTTTGGTGCAGAACAAATGCTTATGGCTAGAGCAGAAAATGAAAAGGTTTTCGAAGATATCGTCCATTTAATCAATGATTTTAAACACTACTTTCATTCTTATGGGGAGCCTGTTTATGAAAATCCTTCCCCAGGAAATAAGGCTGGAGGGATTACCACTCTAGAAGATAAATCATTAGGCTGTACACAAAAGGCTGGAACAGCACCGGTTGTAGATGTACTGCAGTATGGAGAGAAAATCTCCAAAAAAGGGCTAAGCCTATTGCAAGCACCAGGCAATGATCTAGTAGCTTCTTCTGCGCTTGCCGCTGCTGATTGTCATTTAGTTTTATTTACAACAGGCCGAGGAACGCCTTTTGGCAGTTTTGTTCCAACCGTAAAAGTAGCAACCAATTCTACCATTTATGAACATAAAAGGCATTGGATGGACTTTAATGCCGGTCCTTTACTAGAACGACCAATGAATGAAGTATTAGAGGAATTTATTGAAAAAGTAATAGCGGTCGCAAGTGGAGAAAAAACACGTAATGAAGCAAATGGTGTTCGCGAAATCGCTATATTTAAAACAGGAGTTACTTTATAAAAGATAGGTCAATGAGGCTATGATAGAGAAGATTTATAGAAACATAGTGTTAACCTGTGGTGCATTCATTGAAAGTAGTAATGCTGACGCTCTCTCTGTTTCCTTTTGCAATCTATCGTTGAGCTTTTGGGCACTGAGACAATAAAAGCACTATTAAACACGAATTATAAAAAAATAACGAAAGAGGGATTCTAATGTTTCTAAATGACCAATTTCTATTAAAAAATGATATCGCTCAAAAACTATTTCACGACCATGCAAAGCAGATGCCTATCATCGACTATCATTGTCACTTAGATCCGAAAGAAATTTATGAGAATAAAAACTTTAAAAACCTTACAGAAGCCTGGTTAGCAGGTGATCACTATAAATGGCGATTAATGCGCGCAAACGGTATCCCAGAGACTCACATTACTGGCGATGCCTCTGATTATGACAAATTTTTAGCTTGGGCACGCACAGTACCTAAAACAATTGGTAATCCCTTATATACATGGACCCATTTAGAGCTAAAACGTTTCTTTGGCATTGATTTATTACTGAATGAGGAGAATGCCCCTCTTATTTGGGATTTAGCCAATGAGAAATTGGCTACCGCTGACTTTAAGCGTCGCAATATTATCATCAATTCAAATGTTAAAGTAGTTTGTACGACCGATGACCCGACTGATGATTTGCATTACCATGAACGCTTAAAGAACACAGAACGACATTTTCAAGTACTTCCCTCTTTCCGTCCCGATAAAGCATTAAATATTGACCAAGATGGATTTATCGAATGGGTAGAAAGGCTAAGTATACAATCACATATTACGATTAATTCCTATCAAGGATTAATAGAGGCACTTAAAGCACGTGTTGATTATTTCCATCAAATGGGCGGAAAATTATCGGATCATGCACTGGATATATTGACCTATGAAGAAGCAGATGAGAAAACACTGGAATTGATTTTTCAAAAAAGACTTAAAAATGAAGCATTATCCCCATATGAAATCAGTGCATATCGTACAGAAACCTTAACTCGCTTAATCGGTTTTTATCATGAGCATAATTGGACAATGCAGCTTCATATCCATGCATATCGCAATACGAATTCAGCAATGTTTAACCAATTAGGTCCTGATACTGGATATGATGGTGTGAACGATCTCCCTCTTACCATACCCTTGCAGCGTCTGTTAGACCGTGCAGAAAAAGAGGGGAAATTACCGAAAACAATTCTTTATTCCCTGAACCCAAATGACTTCTTTGTTTTAGCTACTTTAATGGGATCTTATCAAAAACACACACCTGGAAAGCTTCAGCTAGGTTCAGGATGGTGGTATAACGATACGAGAGCTGGGATGCGCCATCAATTAACCGTTCTTAGTGACACTGGTCTCCTTTCCACCTTTGTCGGGATGTTAACAGACTCACGAAGCTTTCTATCGTACACAAGACATGAATATTTCCGCCGAGTGCTCTGTGAATTTATCGGAGAAATTGTCGAACGAGGTGAAGCCCCAGAGGACGAGGACTTGCTTGGAAGCTTAGTTAAGGACATTAGCTACCATAATGCTAAACAATATTTCGGATTTGAGCATTCTTATGTCGAAAATCATCAATGATAACTATAACCACAGTTCAGAAGAAAATCAGCATATGACATTACACCTTTCCCTTTTAGATAATAAAAAAAGACCCTTCATTCTCGTTTGTCCAGGTGGAGGGTACCACCATTTATCTGAAAAAGAGGCACAGCCAATTGTAAAATGGCTTCATTCGATTGGTTATCATGCTGGAATTCTCTATTATCCTGTTGGAACAATCAATCATACAAGCATTATAAAGGAACTAGAAGAAGTATTTAGTCAACTACGAAATAATGCCAAGGATTGGAATTTATTAGAAAATAAAATAGGTGTGCTTGGCTTTTCTGCTGGTGGACATCTAGCAAGTCTTGCTTGTACCAAAATAAACAATCGTGCTAATGCGCTAGTATTATGCTATCCAGTTGTTACCTTCACGGAACCTTATGGGCATTCTGGAAGCCGAGAGCATTTTTTGGGGGAAAATCCGCCTAACCATTTAGTTGAGGCTTATTCGATTGAACATTTGGTCGACGAACATATGCCGCCCACCTTTATGTGGCACACTGCTGATGATCAATCAGTCCCTATTCAAAATACCATCATGTTAGCCGAAAGTTTAGCCAAATTTAACATTCCTTTTGAATATCATATTTTTCCTTCTGGGAAACATGGGCTGGCATTAGCAGAGGAATCTCCCTATGTCCATCGCTGGTTGAGTTTAGCAGAAGCTTGGTTAAAAACTACTTTGTCATGATAATCATTTCATTAAAGTGAATATTGGAGGGGGAATTATGTCAGACAAGATAACTATATTTCTAGCAGGTGATTCTACCGCCGCAGAAAAAACACCAGATAAGCGTCCAGAAACGGGTTGGGGAGAAAAACTTTCCTCCTTTTTCACAGACCAAATTATTATTGATAATAGAGCTGTAAATGGAAGAAGTACCAAATCTTTTATAAACGAAGGACGACTAACTGCCATTGAACAGGCAATTCGTCCTGGAGATTATCTCTTTATTCAATTTGGACATAACGACCAAAAAGATGACCAAGCTCGCGGAACAGATCCATACGGAGACTATCAAACAAACTTGCATACATTTATTCGTACCGCCAATAAGCATAACGCACACCCAGTATTACTTACTTCCGTTTCTCGAAGGCATTTTAGAAATCAGCTTATTGATCATATGTCTCTTGGTGAATACCCACAAGCTATGAGGGAACTCGCCAAGACTTACAATGTAACACTTCTAGATATTCATAAAAAATCAATAGACTTGTTTCAATCCCTTGGCCCAGACTTATCCAGGAACCTTTTTCTCCACCTTGAGGCCCATGAATCCAGCAATTATCCAAATGGAGTAAAAGATGATACTCATTTCAATGACCAGGGAGCCGATACAATTGCCAAGCTGATATGTAATGCAATAAAAGGAAGTGATCTACCTTTAAAAAAGTTTTTTAAAAATTAATTCAGGAGGGAATCCAATGTTAACACTTAATCTTGGTATTCGTGCTCATGATTTAGGCCAACTAAGCCTCGAGGAATTATGTAAGCAGTTAAGAGACTATCAATTTACCAATATTCAATTTGCGATAAAAAAGTCTTTTCCAGATTATGTCCCCTCCTTTCAAAGTCTATCACCAGGAATAGCCAGTTTTTTTGGCGATTACTTTGCTAATAACGGGATAAAAATTAGCACATTAGGCTGCTATGTTAATATTTCGAGTCGAAATCTTGCTGTGCGCCATAAGGCATTAAATGATTTTAAAACCCATATACAGCTTGCTCGAGATTTTCGTGCCAGCCTCGTTGGTACAGAAACTGGCAGTGTAAGCGAAGGTTTTACTCCTGAAAATTTCACAGAAGAAGCTTATCAAATCGCTAGGAGCTCTGTGCTGGAACTAGTAGAATATGCTGAATACTTTGGAATAACGGTGGGAATCGAAGCTGGGCTTAACCACCCTCTCTATTCTGCTCCATTAGCAAAACGTCTCATAGACGAGGTACAGTCTCCTCATTTAAAAATCATTCTAGATATTGCGAATCTAATAAACCTCCATAATGTCTCAGAAAGAGAATTTATTCTAAATGAAGCATTAGACTTGTTACATGATCATATTGCTATGATTCATCTTAAAGACTTTACAGTGAATAAAGGAAAAATAGAGATCGCCCCTGTTGGTAAGGGAATGCTAAACTTTGAACCAATTCTCACTTATCTAAAATACGATAGACCTTTTCTTCATGCTACTTTAGAAGAAACACAAGGAAACGCAATTGGGCCAGCCATCACCCATATAAGAGAGATGTATCACCGTTTATAAGGCGTTTTTAAGGAGTGAATACCTTGGATACATTAGAGGAAATTGTTCAGCAAAGCTATGACACCCACCAAAAGAACTCTTTCAAAGTACTAATCCATCTCTACAAAGGACATTATATAAAACTATTGCTATCTGCTGTTTTTTATACGATTAAACATATTCCAGCATGGGTAATGCCGATTGCAATAGCCAATGTAATAAATGCCGCTACCTTAAAAGATGGTGGCGGCATTCGTACCATTTATATAAATGCCATCATTATGGTGATTCTGGTATTACAAAATATCCTCACTAATTATTATCATACGAAATATAATAGTATAGCTATTCGCAGCGTGGAATCTGGACTACGCGCTTCTCTTATCAAAAAATTGCAGGAATTATCCATTCCCTTTCATAAAGAAATGCAGTCTGGACGTCTCCAATCAAAAATCATGCGAGATGTAGAAGCTGTTCAAACTCTTTCTTCCCAAGTATTCGTCTCGAGCTTAAACATACTTGTGAATTTAATTGTTGCACTAGGAATAACTTTATATAATAGTCCAACTGTTTTTTTATTTTTTATTCTAACTGTTCCTATTTCTGCCATTATCATTGTAGCCTTTCGAAAAAAAATTAGGCACTCGAATTCAGAATTCCGAAGAGAAATGGAAGAAACATCAGCACGAGTCATTGAAATGATTGAATTAGTTCCCATTGCTCGAGCACATGCTTTAGAGAAGCAAGAAGTCTCTCGTTTAAATAATCGTTTCCAGCAAATTTTGTCAAAAGGATTTCATTTAGATATGATTCAATCCTTATTTGGAGCTGTAAGTTGGGCTAGCTTTCAACTCTTTCAAATTATTTGTTTAGTATTTACCGGTATTCTGGCATTAAAAGGAACCATTACTCCTGGTGAAGTCGTCATGTATCAAACATACTTTACAACAGTAGTTAACTCTGTTTCTAGTATGATTACTTTAATTCCAACTATTGCAAAAGGAATGGAATCTGTTGAATCTATTGGGGAAGTTCTTACAGCAGGTGAAGTGGAGAAACATGAAAATAAAAAAAGACTAAAGGAAGTAAAAGGGCATTTTGTTATCCAAAACGTCGCATACCGCTATACAAATGAAAAGAGGGACATTCTCCATAGTTTAAACTTAGAAATAAAACAAGGAGAAACAATTGCCTTTGTGGGAGAATCTGGCTCTGGAAAGTCCACCATTCTTCATTTATTAATTGGCTATATCCAACCGACAAAAGGAAAGATCCTATTAGATGGGCACGATATGGCCTTTCTTGATTTGCGCTCATATCGAAATCATTTGGCAGTTGTACCTCAATCAACTATTCTCTTCTCTGGAACGATTAGAGAAAATGTTACTTACGGAATGCCTAGCGTCTCAGAAGAACGCCTAAAGGAAGTTCTTAAAGCTGCAAATCTTTGGGAAGTCATTCAGAAATTGCCCGATGGTTTAGATACAAAAATAGGGGAACACGGAGATAAACTGTCTGGTGGGCAAAGACAAAGGGTCTCCATTGCCAGGGCACTTATCCGGAATCCAAAGGTAATTATTCTAGATGAAGCTACCTCTGCCCTTGATAGCAATTCCGAAACAAAAATTCAAGAAGCATTATCTATTTTATGCAAAAATAGAACCACCTTCATCGTAGCCCATCGATTATCCACCATAAAAAAGGCCGATAAAATTGCTGTGATTGAAAATGGTAGCTGCAGTGAATTTGGTACATATGACGAGTTAATGGATAAAAAAGGTAAGTTCTTCCGATTAAAACAACTACAAAGCTAGTAGAAAGCAGATGATCCCCTATCTAAAAGGGGATCCTGCTTGCTTTGGCTGATTTCCTATCCGCTTTGGCTGATTCTCTCCCCACTTTGGCTGATTCCCTCCCCGCTTTGGCTGATTCCCTCCCCACTTTGGCTGATTTCCCTTCTAATTTGTTAAGATATCACCTCCCCTTTCACTAATTTCTAACTCATCTATTCCTATCTATTATTCTTCTGATGAAAATCCACTCCATTTTTACTTCTTTCTTATAAAAAAGGCTTAAAATAAATGCCTTCCCTAAAAAGAGCGGTCTTCACACATTATTATTATTCTTTTATTTGAGCATAGGCTCTAAATAAAATTGCAAGATAATAATTCTAGTGAAAAAAATTTCCCTTGTATATAAAGATGTTTTCAAAAATTTTTATCGGGGTAATGTATTGGTACGTCTATCCCTTACATAGCAAAAACAATATACGATTAAAAAAGATAATAATGAAATATATCCCACTTATTATTCAAGTAAAGTAATTGCCTTTCGCAGTCTAAGAATCTTATTTAAAAGGGATAGAACGACAGGTTAGCAAAGGAGATGAACTTCGATTTACATTTCAAATATAACGATAATAATGGACACTAGAAAAAAGCATTATTATAAGAGGAGGAGAAAGTAAATATTATGAGTGACCAATTAAACCCTGACAGTAGGAACACCAACACGAATAAAAAAAATAATTTAAAAATCATTGCCATTATCTCTACATTTGGTGGTCTTCTTTTTGGATTTGATACTGGTGTAATAAATGGGGCTTTACCCTATATGGCTCGTCCAGATCAGCTAAACCTCAATGCAGTTACTGAAGGTCTTGTTACTAGCTCGCTCTTATTTGGAGCAGCATTCGGAGCAATGTTCAGTGGGAAACTCGCAGATAGCTATGGACGAAGAAAAGTCATTTTATATTTAGCTGCAGTTTTTCTTATTACAACATTAGGATGTACTTTCGCACCGAATTTCCCCATCATGGTTACTTTCCGCTTCTTACTCGGTATCGCTGTTGGAGGAGCATCAGTAGCTGTCCCTACCTTCTTGGCAGAAATGTCTCCTGCTGAACGACGTGGTCAAATGGTAACCCAAAATGAATTAATGATCGTAAGCGGTCAATTACTTGCCTATATTACAAATGCTATTATTGGAAATACAATGGATGGTGCAGGAAACGCTTGGAGATACATGCTTGTCATTGCAACCTTACCTGCTATTGTCTTATGGATAGGAATGCTTGTTGTACCTGAAAGCCCTAGATGGTATGCATCAAAGGGC
This sequence comes from Niallia sp. FSL K6-0212, assembly GCF_038007605.1. NCBI lineage: Bacteria > Bacillati > Bacillota > Bacilli > Caryophanales > Bacillaceae > Niallia > Niallia sp. FSL K6-0212. The sequence goes on from NZ_JBBOXL010000001.1 coordinate 1,052,697, forward strand.
AGGTTCAAAGATGCTTTTCGTGTATTATTGCATATTAGAAAAGAAAAACGAGCAAAAGCAGAGCTACAGCAAATTAAAAAAGCAGTGGAAACAGAAGCACATGTGGAACAAGTTAGCTTTAAAGATTTGGCTGTACCTTGGATTAGAAGAATTGTCTTTCTTGGTATTGGGATTGCCATCGTTCAACAAATCACAGGGGTAAATACCATCATGTTTTATGGAACACAAATACTAGAAAGCACTGGATTCTCTACCGAGGTCGCTCTCATTGCCAATATCGCCAATGGAGTAATTTCTGTATTAGCTACCTTCCTGGGAATTTGGCTGCTGGGACGTGTAGGAAGAAAACCAATGTTAATTATCGGACTAATCGGTACTACAACAACTTTACTATTAATTGGGATTTTCTCCTTCACTTTAAACGGAACAACTATTCTACCCTTTGCTGTACTTAGTATGACGGTTACTTTCTTAGCATTTCAACAAGGGGCTATCTCACCAGTAACCTGGCTTATGTTAGCAGAAATATTCCCTTTAAAACTTCGAGGGTTAGGGATGGGTGTTTCTGTATTTTGCTTATGGATAACAAACTTTCTTATTGGTTTAATTTTCCCAATTCTTCTCGATAAGATTGGCTTATCTAATTCCTTCTTCCTTTTCGCCGTACTTGGAGTATTTGCCATAACATTTGTTAGCAAATTCTTACCAGAAACAAAAGGAAAAACATTGGAACAGCTCGAACAGTATTTCCGAAACTTTGATAAGGATTCCCGAGGTGTTCAGAAAACCAATATTGGAGAAAAACAATTCCATTCTTAATAAAAACAAATTGAAATATATAATCAGTTCATAAAGAGTTCCCCTTAGAAAAGGAGGAGCTCTTTCTTATTTTTACATTTTGCATTTTTTCAAACCATTTATTTTACATTTGTATAAAAAATCAGTTCATTTCATTGCATTTTATATAGTGGATTTAAAAACATTAATCATTTTATTACTTTTATACTTTTTCGCGTTGAAGCATTAAAAATAATCATTGACGATTATCTAGTTATTACATATAATAAACTCCAAATTCAAGGAGAATGGGGAGTTTAAGGTGAAAGAGTTTTTCAGTAAATTATTAAATGGTATGAGTATCGGAATTGTTGTCTCGTTAATCCCAAATGCATTGCTTGGTGAAATCTTAAAGCTCTTTATTCCTTTCTTTCCTCCGCTTCAGCACGTATTAGATATTACTGCATTTATTATGAGTTTATTGCCCGTGCTAATTGGTGTAATGGTAGGAATATCCTTTAAGCTATCCTCTATACAGACGGCTAGTATTGGTATTGCTGCAATGGTTGGTAGTGGTGTTGTTCAAAAAACAGCGGAAGGGTTATTTACGTTAAATGGTATAGGGGTTGTTTTGAACACAGGTATAACCGCAGCGCTTGCGGTATTATTTGTCCGTTTTATCGGTGACCGCTTGAAGGCCTATTCTATTCTTCTATTACCAACATTATGTATATTAATCCCCGGAATGGCTGGGTACTTATTATTACCATATATGAAATCTACTACTGGATTAATTGGCATCGCAATCGAAAATGTTACAAACTTACAGCCAATTCTCATGGGTATCATTATCGCTGTCTTGTTCTGTTTAATTATTCTTTCTCCTATCTCAACAGTAGGTGTAGCAACCGTTATATCTCTGTCAGGAGTTGGCTCTGGAGCAGCAAACCTTGGCATTGTGGCAGCAGGTATTGGATTGGCTATTGCAAGCTATAAAGCAAACTCTTTAGGTACTGCATTAGCACATGTTTTGGGATCCCCTAAAATACAAATGGGTAATTTCTTTATGAAACCGAAGATTGTTATTCCAATGATTATTACAGCTGCTGTGTTGGGCGGATTGGCTGGCTATTTAAATATACAGGGAACTCCTTATAGTGCTGGTTTTGGATTATCGGGATTAGTCGGGCCCATGAATTTTATGCGCTTAGCCGATGGTGGTTGGACTAGTAAAAACATTACGATTATGGTTTCTACCTTTTTAATTATTCCATTTCTTTTAAATGTATTCCTACTGTATATTTTTTCAAAAAAATTAAAAATGATTAAATCAGACGATTATAAGTTGAACTTTGATTAAATTTTAGTCAGAAAAATAGAGGATACCAGTCTATAAAGCCTGATATCCTCTACTATTTTTCTCTACTTTGCGATTGCGATAATGCCCTCTTCATCATCTAACACTAATTTCAACCCCATATATGGGTCCATATTTAAATATTCATCTAACCACAATCTGAGTGCTTCAATCATATTTTGAGTGATAAGGACTTGTTTTCGATCATGTACATATACTTCTGCTGAAAAGCCATAATCATCATCATACATTAGCTCTACTTCTACTTCCTCTGGTCGCACTTGTTTTTTTCGTGCTACATAGACGCAGATTGCATTGATAATATCTTGTTCTGGAATGATTAATTTCTCCAATTATTTGCTTCCTCTCTTTTTTTGTTTCGATAGAAAGTAAATATTCTTTTAATTAAATTGAATACTAATACAATCGCAAGGATATTAATGAAAAGCCCTAATATAGACCCAAATGCTCCCATATTAGCAAAAAGGCTGCCAAACAACAGACCGGCAAGTCCTCCAACCATTAACCCTCTCATTAGACCTCCACCTGAGAAGAAGCCACCAGATTTTTTCGCTGTCGTTGATTGATTAGATTTTGACGTATCGTTTGTATTATTTTTCTTTTGGAAAAAAGAATTTGTATTACTATTATTGTTGTTATTGAAGCTTCGTTTCCCAGATTTATAAGACTTTGCTTCTACCGTTGTTACAGAGTCTTGAAATACTATACTTACTGGTGATAAAACTAAACCTAACGTGAGAATTGCTGACAAAATTTTCTTCATATTTTTCTATTCCTCCTAAAAATTTGTTTTGAAATTGACATACTAATTTATAGACTTTATCATTCTCCTTGCTTCCTTAGTATTTGCAAGAAAAATAAAAAGCCTTTCCATTAATTTGGTAAAGGCTTCTAATTTCTATCTATTTATCCCTTTACCAAGAACGGCAAAGGTCTCGCAAACAACATCTCGTTGCCAGTTAAGCCGGCGATTTAATCGCGTATTGACGACGTAACTGTAAGCTACTCCCCTTTGGAGTATGCAATTTTTAAGTATATATACATTTTAATATAAACAACTTGTCTAGTCAACTTATATGGTGTAAGCCTCTTCACCTATGTTTCCTGAGATTCCGCTAACTACTAAAAATTACACCTCCTATTTTTTGTAAATCAATGTATAGGATTAACTTATTTTCACACCCTATATATATAATTCCAAAATTAGTAAGTAGGTATGTAAATGAGCGCAACACTAACCTTTCCAAAAGCAAAATATAGCACAGCAGGTATCACCTATTTAATGTATCAAAAACCAAGTACTGTTGCTTGGTGGTCTGCTGTTTTCCCTGGATTTGGTCATTATCTTCTTAATCAGTATGCCCGTGCAACATTGCTGACTGTTTTAGAAGTAATTATTAATACTGGTGCCAATATTAATGAAGCAATGGTTTATTCTTTTTGTGGAGAAATAGAATTAGCAAGATCCGTTATTCATTTAGATTGGATGATTGGATATATTGTGATCTATTTAATAACAATAGGCGATAGTTACCGCTCTGCCGTACAATTAAATAAGTATATTGAATTATCCACACCTGATTTAGCCAGCTTGGAGATATTCCCATTTGAAATACAATATTTGCAAAATAAGAGCCCTCTTTTAGGGGTCTTCTACTCACTTTTCTTTCCTGGATTGGGCCAACTGTACAATCACCGGATATTTTTAGGTTTTTATGCAATATTTTGGTGGTGGGTATATATTTTATTATCACATGCACATAAAGCTATAATCCTGACCATTACTGGCGATTTTGCTTCTTCTACTGCTATATTACACCCACATTGGTTACTTTTTATGCCTTCCATCTTAGGTGGAGCCGTTTATCATTCCTATATAACATGTATACAACATAATATTCTTGCAAAAGAATCACAGCAAAAACGTTTAACAGACAGATATGTCGGTTCCAAATTTAGCATAAGAGGTGTAAAGGGATGATTATTGTCGGAACATTCCAGCCATCTATTGAAATTGAACGTGCACTTTTTGAAATGGAAGCACTAGGTGTTCCGCCAGAAGAAATGATGGTCCTATATATGAATGAGATTCCTCCTATCAGCAGGAAAAAAAAGGCTTCTGCCGATATTCATGTTTCATCTTTTGAAATTGGCGTTGCCTTTGCTACTGGTATGGCTGTGATAGGTGCCAGTATTGGTTTTAAATTAATTCTAGGACCTATCTTTAGCGGTCTTCTCGCTGCTATTATCGGTTTTTTTTGTGGTTATTGCCTGTACTATCTTTTTCATCGGAAGAAAAAAGACAAACTGTCTCAAGGCTTGCCTGAAATCATTGTGCTTATTCAAAGCACAAAAGAAGTTGCCCCATTAATTAAGGAGATTTTATGGAAACATAAAGCACTAAGCGTTGGAATGAGAAAAAGATTGTAAAAGAAACGAATAATAACAAAAGCCAAAATCTAATTAGTAAGTATTATGGCTTTTGTGACTATTCGTTTTTTTGATGAATATCTTTTTTAAACGAATTGACTAAATTAATTTAGAAAATTTAGATATTTTATCCATACAATATGCAAAAGAACATGTTAATATATTGGCATGGTATATCGATGTAAGGAGTTCTTACATCAAATGTGAAAGGGGGATGGCATTCAATATGAGCTTAGAGGACTTAAATAATCGAGTACAAACAGATCTAGCTTATCTTAATTACGGAGGACAAAACTGGGTTCGTCCAAAAATTCATGCGGAAGGACATGTTTTCGATGTGGTCATCGTTGGTGGAGGTCAATCAGGATTAGGGATTGCATTTGGTCTTTTACGCGAAAGAGTATCAAATATTCTTGTTATCGATGAAAATAAAGAAGGACTTGAAGGACCATGGGAAACCTATGCTCGTATGGTCACCTTACGCACTCCTAAACATTTAACTTCCATCGACCTTGGTATCCCTTCACTAACCTTTCGTTCCTGGTGGGAGGCACAATTTGGTAGAGAAGGATGGGAAAAAGTCGACAAAATCCCTCGTGGAGAATGGATGAATTACCTTAGATGGTATCGTGACATTCTGCAATTACCTGTTCAAAACGAAGTGAAATTGACTTTAATTGAACCCATAGAAAAAGGGATACACCGACTCCATATTAAAAGAAAGAGAACCGTTTCATCCTCCTTACTCGCTCGAAAGGTAATTCTAGCAACCGGCATCCAAGGGGGAGGAGAATGGCATGTCCCAGCCATGATATCCGATAATCTCCCTTCTTCTTTATATACTCATACTTCTGCATCCATCGACTTCCCTTCCTTCAGAGGAAAAAGGGTTGCCATTTTAGGTGGGGGTGCATCTGCATTTGATAATGCTAACTTCGCTTTATCACAAGGGGTAGCCGAAGCCCATGTATATGTCCGCCGTCATAAAATGCAGCGCATTAATCCGATTAGGCAGATGGAAGTATCCGGTATGATTGAACATTTTCCCGCCTTAGCAGATGATGATAAATACGCTAGTATTGCCCATTTTTTCCAGCATAACCAGCCACCAACAAATGATACTTTTAATCGAGCGTCTTCCTGGCCCGGTTTTCATTTGCATCTCGGTTCTCCTTGGCTGAAAGTAGCCAAAAAAGGAGAACAAGCAGAAGTAACTACACCAAAGGGAACCTTTTTATTTGATTACTTAATCATTAGCACAGGTTTATTAACAGATCCACGATTGCGTCCAGAACTACGTTTAATCGAAAAGCATATTGCCCGTTGGAAAGATCGTTATAAAGCCCCGGAAGAAATAGCATCTCCTATGCTTGATGCACATCCTTATTTAAGTCATGGCTTTTCTTTCATTAGCCGTGACGCAGAAGGAGAAGCATTACTTCACGGTATATACTCGTTTAATTATGCTGCCCTCATTAGCTGTGGTTTATCTGCTTCAGCATTATCTGGCATGAGATATGGCATTCCCCGTATTGTAACAGCTGTTACGGATGAACTATTTCTGGATGATAAAGACATGAATTTAAAAGACTTTTTTGAATACGATACAGAAGAATTCACTGGAGAATGGCCTGTGAATCAAAAGGATCCCTCCAAAGTTATTTAATAACAAGCTAAGACTCTTTTATGCAGTCTTAGCTTGTTTATTTTGTCGTGTTTTAAATACAGGATGCTGGGTATTAATTAAAAATAACGGATTATAACTGATACATACTATCATTTAGGGGGTATTGAAATGGTAAATAAAAAAATGGACCAATTAAAAAAATACACCATTGATAATGAGCAAAACGCGGGATTAACGACCAATCAAGGCTTAAAAATGGCAGAAGATGAATTCTCCTTAAAAGCAGGATTAAGAGGATCTACTTTAATGGAGGACTTTCACTTTCGGGAAAAAATGACTCATTTTGACCATGAAAGAATTCCTGAGCGCATTGTTCATGCCCGAGGAGTTGGTGCACATGGCGTATTTCAATTATATGAATCCCTTGAAGCCTATACGAAAGCTGACTTCTTAAACGATCCAAATAAAACAACACCTGTATTCGTTCGTTTTTCTACTGTCCAAGGATCTAGAGGTTCTAGTGATACTGTTCGCGATGTACGAGGATTTGCTGTTAAATTTTATACAGATGAAGGTAATTATGATTTAGTTGGCAATAACATTCCCGTCTTCTTCATTCAAGATGCCATTAAATTTCCTGATTTTGTGCACGCTGTAAAACCTGAGCCACATAATGAAATTCCACAAGGAGCAAGTGCACATGACACATTTTGGGACTTCATTGGTCAAAATCATGAATCAGCCCATATGGTAATGTGGGCAATGAGCGATCGTGCTATCCCGCGCAGCCTCCGCATGATGGAAGGTTTCGGAGTCCATACCTTCCGCCTTATAAATAAAGAGGGGCAAGCCCATTTTGTTAAGTTTCATTGGAAACCAAAGCTTGGAATTCATTCACAGGTTTGGGATGAAGCACAAAAGGCTGCTGGAAAAAACCCCGATTTCCACCGTCAGGACTTATACGAGGCGATTGAGAAGGGCGACTATCCTGAATGGGAGCTCGGTCTGCAACTTATTCCTGAAGAAGACGAATTTGCCTTTGATTTCGATATATTAGATCCTACAAAAATATGGCCGGAAGAGGAGGTTCCTGTTAAAATCGTAGGAAAGTTAACCTTAAATCGTAATGTCGATAATTTCTTTGCGGAAACTGAACAAGTTGCTTTCCATCCTGGGCATGTTGTTCCTGGAATCGATTTTTCTAATGATCCATTATTACAGGGACGTCTATTCTCTTATACAGATACGCAATTATCTAGACTTGGCGGACCCAATTTCCACCAAATTCCGATTAACCAACCAGTTTGTCCTTTTCACAATAACCAACGGGATGGTATGCATCAAATGACCATTCACCATGGACAAACAAGCTATCATAAGAATGCATTGAATAATAATCAGCCGGAACCAGTACCTGTTGAGCAAGGCGGTTATGAGCATTACCAAGAAAAGGTAGATGGTAGAAAGGTTAGAGGTCGCAGTGATAGTTTCCTTGATTTCTATTCACAAGCTAAACTTTTTTATAATAGCTTAGCACCATTTGAACAACAACATATAAAAGATGCTTTTAGCTTTGAACTTGGAAAGTGTAAATCAGAAGCGGTGAAAAACAATGCAGTCGCTCTCCTTAATCGAATTGACCGCAGTATTGCGGAAGAAGTGGCAAAAAACATTGGAGCAGTATTACCTCAAGAAAACCTAGAAGTAAAGTCAGTGAAAAAATCTCCAGCCTTAAGCATGGCAAATACCATAAAGAAACCTGACACTCGTTGTGTAGCGATTCTTTTAAATGGAGAGCCGGACAGCGCCCAATTACTTCAATGGGTTCAGGCTTTAGCAGCGAATAAAGTGAATTTCAGCATCGTGGATAAACATCTGCGTACGATAGACGGAGAATTAAAAGTAACGGACACATACGATACTGCTGATGCAAGCCTATTTGATGCTGCACTACTTATTAGCACCAGTACGAAGCTGGAAACGAAAGCTATTGAATTTATCGAAATGACTTTTAATCATTATAAACCTTTAGGTATTTCCATTAATGATTATGCAGCATTAGAAAAAAGCCGCATAACAATAAATGAACCAGGGATATTCGATCTTGCTAAAAATACGATTAATGATTTTATTACAGGTATAGCGGAAGCTCGATTCTGGAATAGAACAGTATAATATAATAAAAGAATGCTTATGTCTTGAAGGCATAAGCATTCTTTTATTCCCTGCGCTCTCCATGTTGCAAACCGTCCCTTCTTTCTTCATTCCTACAAATTGAAATACGTTTTTTTTCATGAGATTCTTATGCATATGGCGTCTTTTATTCTTTTCATCAAAATATAAGATAGGATTAAAATTTTCTTCATATAAATCTAAAAGCTGTATATCTTTTATAAAGCCGTTTTCCCTGCATCCTTCTAACACATTTTTCAATAGGGCACCATTTAAGCTTTCCTTGCTTGGATGTGTAAAGATAATCAATACGTTCATAAAAACCCTCCCATATGGTTATCAATTGATAATTGTTATTTGATAACTTCTGTGCTATTTTACCTTTGAGGTGATTCATTTTGAACGAAGAGCCATTTTTTCAACAGTTTATAACATTTACTGCTTCTGTTTATCAACTAAAGCATGCGTTAACCAATGATTTAAGACCAAATGATTTAACTCCCATTCAGAATAGTATTCTTAATATGTTTCCATTAATCAGCCGTTATCCAAAGTGAAATCAGCGACTGTCTGCAAATATCACTACTGAATACAAGCCGAGATTTGAAAAAATTAACGGAGAAAAATCTAATTAAGAAATTTACAGATGAAAAAATCGCAGAAAATAATTTATGTCACTTTCAGATGAGGGAAAAAGGGTAATGAATCACGTTTTTCTTAAAATGGAAATAAATTAAAGAAACGAATAGGCCACCTTTCTGCTGAAGAATTAGAGGAAATAAATACTGCGATGGCATTTTTACAAGGCAAGATGTTTTTTAATAAATATACAGAGGTGAATAATCATGTACCAGCCCTCCTCCTTTCTACCACCTAAAAGAAGTTTAACGGTATATGGAAATAGCACATTGTCGCTGGAACCAAATATTTGTAAAATAACGCTTGGTATTAATACAGAATCGAAAAGTGTAACAACTGCCCAACAAGAAAATGCCCGTCTACATCAACAAGTCATTACAGCCATTTTGGGTTTAGGCATCCCCTCCTCCAATATCCAAACAATAGACTATACTATTTTTCCGCAATATGACTTTGTGGAAAATAAACAAGTATTCAAAAGTTATAAAGTAACCCATCTGCTATCTATTCTTGTCGAAACCATTCAGCTTGCAGGTAAGGTTATTGATACAGCTGTACAAAACGGCGCGAATCAAGTCATGAGTATTCACTTTGATGTCAGCAGTCGTTCCGAACATTACGAACGAGCGCTTCAAGGGGCCATTAAAGATGCTTTGTCAAAGGCAAGGGCCATTGCTGAAACTCTGCGTATAACTATCGATCCTATCCCAGTAAAGGTTATAGAAATCCCATCTGGTTCTAGTATTCCTCTGCCATTAGCAAAGATGTCGTTTGCGGAGGTTGGAGGAGTGTCTACTAATCTTGAACCCGGACAGCTGACAATTGATGCGAAGGTGGAAGTCAAATTTTCTTACTAAGCACCTTTTATTCCTCCCAAATTAGCTATGCTGAATTCCCGTTGAAAAATCAGATCCCATCACTTTAAAATGCCTTCTATTTTCTAATAAAAGGCATTTTTGCATCCCACTCCTTTATGTAATATATCCTCTTCAAAATGATAACGTTTTAATAAAATTTTCCCATTTCATGAAAAATCTTTGACATCCTGATCAAAATAATGTAAAGTACCTAATGGTCGAACATTTATTAAATAATTCGACCCTAATATTCGTATTTAGGAGTGTATTTAATGGATAACGTGTTTGATTACGAAGATATACAATTAATTCCCGCTAAATGTATTGTGGATAGTCGTTCAGAATGTGATACAACCGTTACACTAGGCGGTCACACATTTAAACTTCCCGTGGTTCCTGCCAATATGCAAACTATCATTGACGAAAAAATCGCTGTATACTTAGCTGAAAATGGCTATTTCTATATTATGCACCGTTTCCAGCCAGAAACGCGCAAGGCTTTTATCCGTGATATGCAATCCCGTGAGTTAATTGCATCTATCAGCGTTGGGGTAAAAACGGAAGAGTATGACTTTATATTACAATTAGCAGATGAAAACTTGGTTCCTGAATTTATTACAATCGATATTGCTCATGGTCATTCTAACGCAGTCATTGCCATGATTAAACACATCAAAAAGCACTTACCTAATAGCTTTGTTATTGCTGGTAACGTGGGAACTCCTGAGGCAGTAAGAGAGCTTGAACATGCTGGTGCAGATGCAACGAAAGTAGGTATCGGCCCTGGTAAAGTTTGTATTACCAAAATTAAAACAGGTTTTGGAACAGGCGGCTGGCAGTTAGCTGCATTGCGTTGGTGTGCAAAAGCCGCAAGCAAACCTATTATTGCAGACGGCGGTATCCGCACACATGGGGATATTGCAAAATCCGTTCGCTTTGGGGCAACAATGGTTATGATCGGCTCTCTTTTTGCTGGACATGAAGAATCTCCAGGAGAAACCATTGAAAAAGATGGAAAGCTTTATAAAGAGTATTTCGGTTCTGCTTCTGAGTTTCAAAAGGGCGAAAAGAAAAACGTGGAAGGCAAAAAAATGTATGTAGAGCATAAAGGTCACTTACAAGATACGTTAACAGAAATGGAACAAGATCTTCAATCCTCTATCTCTTATGCTGGTGGAAACAAATTAGATGCCATTCGCAATGTAGATTATGTTATTGTGAAAAACTCTATTTTTAATGGAGATAAAGTGTATTAAATAAAATAGCACATTAGTAACCCCAACCCTTATACGGAGATGCTAGCATAAATTTTCGTATAAGGGTTGGGTTTTTTTGATTAAACACGAAATGGAAGGGAGCGAATGACCACTCTACTTTTTCCTTACTAGCTTAAAGCATGTTCGTCTTTCTTCATTCTATACTTTATTTTGTGCCAATCTCTTTGATTTTACAAAAACAGCCAATTAGGAGAGTGACATAGGTTAAAATCCCAGTTATAATATAACTAATTTCTAGATTAATCCTCTTGTATCCCCAAAAATAAAATAGCAAAAGAAAGGTTGATTGTACTTTTATGAAGAACTTTTCCTTCCACACAAACCACCGTGAACGAGAAAAATCCCCAGAAACAAGAATTAAACTGATTCCTCTTACCGGCACCCAAAGCAGAAGTGAAATACTAAAGAAAATAGAAATCAGCTCTCAATTTAATATGCGTTATCGAGGACTATATGAATATTATGGAGATGATTTAATAGCATATAAAAAGGAAAATCCTGCTGATTATTTCCGCAATGAATTTCTGCGAACATTCTCCAGCTATCTCACTGACTATCTAGAAGATAACATGCCGACATCTTGGCATAAATGCAAGAAATCTTTTATCGAGTTACTCCTCCTTATTCACCTGCCTAATGCTTTAAAAATTTCCCAGGAACGTAATAGTATGCAGCACTTTATATCTGAATTTAAAAAGTTTTCCATATGGCTGGATCACAGAGAAAAAACAACGTGGACAAAAATGTCAGCTTCTTATGGACAGACATTCCATGAACTACAGTTATGTGAAGATTTGTTAAATAGATTATATCTACAAATGTATCCACAATTTTTTGCATCAGATTGGGATTATCAAAAAGATTTATCAAGAGTTAGGCAGCTCTTAGAGGAATGCACAGAGGTGGAGGATAATTTCTTTCAAATAAGCACTATTGATAGAAACACCGTTTATTTTTCCAATCTTCATACAAAGAAACAATTTCAGGTAAATAATTTTCCGATTGAGGAGCAATTTCTTGGGCTGATTCTTCATGGTTCCATCGGCCGCTTAGAAGGCCATTCATCGTGGTCTCTGCTTCTTACAGCAGGAGTGTATCCAAAGCGAGCAAAAAGATATTTAACTTTAAGAGGAAATTAAGATAAACAATAAAAACATCGAGGCAAAAAAATACATATGCTTCGATGTTTTTTTGTTTATCCATTAATTCTTCTCTTTATATAGGACGTATAATTATTATTATCTAATAAATAACGGTATAATTATAATTATACATAATTGAGGGTTGTTAATTAAATAAGATATACATAAGTTTTCTTATCATCATAATAGACAAGGAGTTATAAGAATTATGACTATTCTTTTAGTAGATGACAATACTGTCAATCTATTTGTAATGGAAAAAATACTTAAAAATGCTGGATACGATGATTGTGTCTCGCTAACCTCAGCTAATGAATTATTTCATTATCTACAACTTGATGCTCCTAATTCCACAGGGAATAGTGTGGACTTAATATTACTTGATATTATGATGCCAGAGATTGATGGCATTGAAGCTTGTAAACGCATTAAAAAAGTGGAAAACCTCAAAGATATTCAGATTATCTTTGTCACAGCATTAGAAGATAAAAATAAACTAGCAGAAGCGTTGGATATTGGCGGCGTTGATTATATTACAAAACCTCTAAATAAAATAGAACTCCTCGCAAGAATACGCGTTGCATTGCGATTAAAAGCAGAACTGGATTGGCATACCCAACATGAAAAAAAGATTCAGTATGAATTAGACTTAGCCACACATGTACAAAGAAGCTTATTAAGTTCACCTTTACAAGACGAACATATGCATATCGAAGTTTCTTACCTGCCTTCTTTTAATCTTGCAGGTGATATGTATTATTGGCATAAAATAGATGAAGATAAATATGCCATTATCCTTTTAGATATGATGGGGCACGGTATTTCTGCCTCTTTAGTATGCATGTTTATCTCCTCTGTCCTAAGAGAATCCGTTAAACAATTAGTACAGCCTGACCTTGTTATAAAAGAATTAAATCGTTATATGACTTTACTAAAAAATGAAAAAGAGGGGCTGCCTTTTTACTTTACAGCTATTTATCTAGTAATCGACACAAAGGAGAAAACAGTAAAGTATGTTAATGCTGGGCATCCTTATGGTTATATGCTAGTTGATGAAAATGATGTTGTGGCATTAGAACAAAGTACTTGTGCTGTAGGATTTTTTGACGAAATGGAAATTAATACAAAGGAGATCTCCTTTGAAAAAGATGTCCAAATTATTCTTTATACGGATGGGGTATTAGAAGCGATGGGCCCTTGTGAATTCGAGGCAGAAAAACAAATCCGATCTATTTCCTCCAAAAGATGGGAACACACTAGTTCTGTAATGGATTATTTACTTACAAAAGAACAGCAGTCTAATCAACCAGATGATATGTGTGTCTTAATGATCCAAGCAAAAGCAAATAACTGACATATTATTGTTGATTATTTACATAATAAAAGAAAAAGGATTTCTCTTCATAGGAGAAATCCTTTTTCTTTATAACAAAGAGGCAGCACTGTTCGAAGAGCCTTAATAAATCTTTTGATAAAGTCTTTCGCCATCATCAAGTTCTCTATATTTTGGCATTACTTCAACAAAACTTAATGTCTCTTTATCCCCTAAACCTAGAAACCCATCTTTACTTAAACTCTCATAAAATAGATGATGCACTTGATTTTGAAGCATTGGGTTAAAGTAAATGAGTACATTTCTACAAATAATAACATGAAATTCATTAAAGGATTGATCTGTTACTAGATTATGCTGCGCAAAAATAATATTTTTCAACAAATCAGAATGAAAGTAAGCATATTGATGATCGGTTTTATAATATTCCGAGAAAGCATTCTTCCCACCAGCAAGCATATAATTTTTCGTATATGCTTGCATTTTGTGGAGAGGAAATGCACCTTTGCTTGCCTTTTCCAGCACAGTTTCATTCATGTCTGTTGCATAAATAACCGTCTTATCCTTCAATCCCTCTTCTTCTAATAAAATAGCCATAGAAAAGACTTCTTCGCCAGTAGCACAACCAGCATGCCATATCCGAATTTCTTCAAGATTTCGTAAATGCGGGATGATTTGTGCTCTAAAAGAACGAAAAAAGCTTGGATTCCTAAACATTTCTGTTACATTGATTGAAAAATCATTAAGAAGTTGTTCAAGGAATGCCTCTTCATGAATCACTCTTTCCAGCAGCCTCGTAATCGTAGGAATATTATCCATCTTCATTCTATAGTAAATTCTGCGTGTAATAGAAGATCGGTTATATTGACGAAAATCAAAACCTGATAATCGAAAAATCCCTTCGAGCAGCAGATCTACTTCGATGTCTGCATGATCTTGGTTCTCTACCTCTTGATCATTATTCAGGAATGGATAATCCATCTCCGTTCCTCCTTACTTTGCTAACCATACTCTTAAGACGGAGTATAATTGATCCAAATCTAGCGGCTTACTGATATAATCAGATGCTCCCGCCTCTAAACATTTTTCACGGTCATTCTTCATCGCCTTTGCCGTTAATGCGATAATAGGTATCTCTGTCAGATTCAGCGTTTGGCGGATAATTGTCATGGTTTCATAACCATTCATATTCGGCATCATAATATCCATTAGTATCACATCTAAATCTGTAGTTCTATCCAGAATGTCCAAACATTCCTTTCCGTTATAGGCAACAAGGACATCCATCCCTCTTTTTTCAAGCGTCGTTTTAAGAGCAAAGATATTACGATTATCATCGTCTACAATCAATACCTTTTTCCCTTTAAACACATCCTCATTCTCATCCTTAGAAATCACGATTTCTGTTTTTCTTTCTTCTTCCTGCTTTTGTTCTTCTTTATCTATTTCTTGTCGAGCTTCTTGCTTTTTCACTTCTATTGTAGCAGCTACATTCATCTCACTAATATTGAGCTGAGTGTCTGCTATTCCATTTGGAAGACTTGGAATAATGAGGGTAAAAGTACTTCCCTTGCCTTCCTCACTCTTCAAGGAAATCCAGCCACCTAGCAATCTAGCAAACTCTCTACAAATGGAAAGGCCTAAGCCAGTACCTCCATATTTACGTACAGTTGCTCCATCTGCCTGCTGGAATGTTTCAAAGATTAATTTATGCTTATCTTTCGGTATGCCAATACCAGTGTCTGTTACAGAAATATCTAGCCAATCATTGCTTAATTCTCTCATACTGCGGCTAATCTGGTTTCTCTTCTTAATATTTAAGGAAACTGTTCCGCTTTCCGTAAATTTAAAGGCATTGGATAATAGATTTTTAATAATTTGTTGGAATCTCTTTTCATCTGTAAATACGATATCTTGGAGACCTTCCTGTTTATTTACTAAAAATTCTACTTCCCTCTGGTTAGCGATAGGTGCGAAGCTTCGCTCCAATTGTGAAGTAATATCATGGATGCTTACTTCTGCAAAATGAACATCAAGCTTGCCTGCCTCTACTTTGGATAGATCAAGAATATCATTTATAAGCGAAAGAAGATCTTTACCAGAAGAATGAATAACATTTGCAAACTCCATTTCTTCTTCCGATAGGTGATTCGACTCATTCTCCGCTAACATTTCTGAAAGAATTAGAATGCTATTTAGCGGAGTTCTTAATTCATGAGACATATTAGCTAAAAACTCTGATTTATAATTAGAATTTTGAATAACCAACTCTGTTTTCTCTTCTAATTCCTCTTTTGCTTTTTCTAAATCCCTTGTCTTCGCTTCTGCTTCTCTTGTTCGATCTTCGAGCTGTTCATTAGTAGCCATCAGTTCTTCTTTTTGCATTTGCAGTTCTTCTGATTGTGACTGTAATTCCTCTGACTGTGTTTGCAGCTCTTCTGATTGAACTTGTAACTCTTCCGTCATTGCTCTAGATTCATTTAACAAACGGACGATTTCCATTCTACCCATAATACTATTAATCGTTAGTCCAAATGTCTCCACTACCCCGGTAATGAGATTTTGTTGAAGGGCTGTAAATTCTGTCATGGTTGCAAGTTCAAGAACCGCAATAGTCTCTCCTTCAAACAGAACGGGTACAATGATAATACTGCGTGGAGAAACATCCCCTAGCCCTGTTGCAATTAAGCGATAATCACTTGGAATTTCTTGATAATGCAAGACGCGCTGTTCTTTGGCACTTTGACCAATCAGACCTTCTCCTAATTGAAAAGTATCTCGAGCAATCGTATCTCCAGATTCAGCAAATGTTGCCGTTTTTACATAGGTTTCCTTTTTTTGTTGAGTATCTTTCACATAAAAGGCTCCAAAGCTTGCATTTGTTTTTTGTGCTATTTCTGTTATAAACACACTAGCCAATGATTCAATAGAAGGAATCCCTTGAATTTTCATCACAATATCAGCAACGTTTGATTGTAACCATTCTCTTTGCTCAACGGTATCAAGAAGGCTATTTGTCACTTCTGCCAGCTCTCTTATTTCATCGTTTGTCCGGACATGAATACGAGTACTGACATTTCCTTTAGAGGCAGCTATTGTTTTAATAGACTCTGTTACTTCCTTTATTGTTCTAACAATCGATTTAGAGGTTTGGCCAGCCAGACTAATAGCAACAAGAGAAATCAAGACTAATACGCCGAATAGTCCTACTGTTAAAGCATTATTTTGTTGGTCCAGCTTTGTTGCCCGCTTGGCCGACGCAGTCTTCTCTGTATCTCTAAGATTCGTAAACTTTTCTGTAATCTCGTTTATGTAATCCCGTCCATTATCCTCTTTGAAAAATTCATCAAGTTCTTCTGTATTATTTTGTGCTTTGTATTGAATGGTTGGCTCACCAGCCGTATTAATCCAATTCAAAATGTTTTCCTTTATTTCGAGTAAATTCTGCTGCTGTACAGGTTTATTACTCAATAATTGATACAATTCCTCAAATTGCTCTTTCCAATTTTCCTTCCCATCATTATACGGAATTAAGTAACTTTGGTTACCTGTGATTATGTAGCCACGCTGACCTGTCTCCATATCTAATACACTTTTCTCAATGGAAGATGTAAGTTCATGTATGCGAGAATCGTAATTGATAATCGAATTACGTTCCTGTTGAAGGGAGCGTATTTGATTATTTAGTAAAATTACTGACACAAGTAAGCAAAGAATGATAACAATGTAACCAAGGATAATTTTGGAGCGAATGCCAAACTTAAATTTCGAATCCATTTGATTACCTTCCTTAACTTATTTTCTATTTTAATAGTATAGTATTTACAATAAAAATGAAAAGGGAATTTGTTCTATTTTCTTCTTATTCATCTAGTTTATATTACTTTTTTTATCGCTTCAACTTTACAAGCCTATGCTTTATATTACCTACTAATGATTTAGTAAACAAAACGGTGCTTGAGTAACACTTTACTTTTCCATTGCTTGCAACGGGGAAAACAAAGGGTGAGAATGACTATATTTGCCGCTTCTCACCCTTCTCTGACATTCAAAGCCCTTATGTGTATTAATTTACATCTGATAAAAACAATCATTACAAACAGCAAACTTAAATTTAGCTGCTAGTTCTTTCCCACATTTCTTGCATTGCTTCGTCCGTTTCTTCCCTTTAATCCCTGTCTTTAACTGATCGTTTATTTGGTCACTCAATTCCAGTCTTACCTTTTCCCAATAATAAGCTTCTGTCCTTCTTTCTAATCTATATAGAAATAATAAGTGAAGACCAATCGCTTTGTAAGCGAGTTCCAGTTCCTCCAGACTATCTTGTTTAATTTTCGGTTCTGGTAAATCCCTGTTTTCCACAATTGCCTCCATATTTACTTTCCATTGCGCTCGTAATGAGGCTTCACTTGTGGCGAATGGTAGTTTCAGAAAACTAAATAAATCATGCAGGGACATTCTCGCTTCGACCATTGTATCCATAATCATTTCATATAGCTGCATTTCCTCGGTCAGTGAGGCCTTTTTTGTTCCTTCTGGACTTCTAAAATGTCCCCATAAATAAAAGAACAGCCCTAGATTATTGGAATACTTTTGAAACCTTTCTAAAACAGCACTTGTTGGTGCTATTGTGAATCCATACAAGTCTTCATCTCTTTTTTCTAATAAATACATCATTCTTTTACGGTCACTGGTGAAAGCAACCCGCCCAATATCATATATTCCCTTTCTTCCTGCTCTACCTGCAATCTGCTTCACTTCCTGTGAGGTTAACATCCTTCTTCTTATCCCATCAAATTTGTCATTCTCTAAGAAGACAATTCTCCTTATTGGTAAATTAAGCCCCATCCCAATTGCATCTGTTGAAACAATAACTTTCGTTTCTCCATTAATAAAACGCTCCATTTGTTTTTTTCTTGCTTCTGGTGGCATACTTCCATAAATTATACTGACTTGCCACCCTTTTCTTTGTAATTCAGAGGCTGTTTCTAAGACACTTCTTCTTGAGAAACACACTAATGCGTCTCCTTTTCTTGTATGACTTAATTGAAACAACTCATTTTCTACCTGTAACGGTGTCTCCCGTCGATATTCATGAACCTCTACATCTATATCACCTAATAACTGCAAAATCATGTTTTTGGCATGCAGACTAGCAATAATATGGACCTCTTTTGCATTTGCCTTAGTGATAGCGCGATACCATGAAAATCCCCGTTCTCTGTCCGCAATCATTTGTGCCTCATCAATGACAACAACTTCGTAAAAATCCTTTTCGTGAAACATTTCTACTGTACTCGATTGATGTTGAGCCTCTAGAACAAGCTTCTCTTCTTCCCCTGTTTTTAGCGAACATGGAACTCCTTGCTGATTTAGCTTCTCATATATTTCTAATGCTAATAATCTCAATGGAGCTAAATATAAACCGCTTGTAGCTTCCATCATTCGGTTAATTGCTTGAAACGTTTTACCAGTATTCGTTTCTCCAGTATGAAGGATATATTTAACATCTATATTGGTTGGAGGATAATATTCTCTTCCAAATATATCCTCAATCATTCTTGCTTCTTCTTCTTTACGTCGTCTTTGCTCCTCTCGATCTTCTGCTTCCTTCTGTTCCTTCCTTTGACGGTCTTTTTCCATAATCTCTTTATGAATTTCTACATCAAAAGGAATATCTAATAATTTTTCCAAATCGATTACATACTCAGAAAACAATTCCTCAAGAAACTCTTCTGTTATTTCTTCCAGTAAAGGCGTGCTTATTTCTAGTAAAATGGAATTGCTTAAGGAATGGTCAAATATGTCTTCATATTCTTTTTTTATTCGAGTAGGCAATTTATCTTTAAGCCATGTCGGCAAAAAATCAATTAAATGCTGAAAAATTAAATTTTCATATGCTTCTGTCCGGTCTTCCAAAAAGTAAAATTGGTTATAGGGCATATTCATTTCATTTGATAAATATTCTTCAAAGGTTAATTCCATCGAAGATAAAACAATGCCATTCCGTTCTATCTCTAGCGCGATATTGCTTCCTGTTAAATAGCGAATATAGAGAAACAATTCCTCATAATGCTTTTCCATTAATTGCTCAATATAATAAGAGAATTTCATTTTATATTTACGTTTCTCTTCTAGATCTTTCTGTTCTTCTACGTTTTGCAAATAGCTTTTTCGTCTTTCTTTATACCTTTTTTCCCATTCTTCTTTATTATCCCCTAGGTTTGTTCTTAACCATTCTTCATAAGGGAATACTTCAACCTTGCGAATTTCACTTCTAAATAATCGGTTAATAACCTTTTTATTAAGATCATTAATGTCCAATCCCTTATTCGTGAGATATTGCTTCTTCTCAGCATACTTGACATGACTAGTTGCGGTATTAAGCCAAGTATTTAGCCAAATTTGCTCTATAAATACTTTTCGGTCATCCATATATTGTTCAAAAGGAGGCAGACAATCTTGTTTCTCTAAATACTTATTAACATCATTCAATATATGGTTTTTTGTTTGTTGAATCGCTTTATCGTATTGCGGTTTTAATATTGGATTTATCATGATGAACTCCTATAGAAATGTTATACCATTCTTATTTTTCTTTATTTTATCTTAGACATGTAGTTTTTTTAAAATTTTTTAGACTTTCTCCCATTTTTCATTGGACTTTATTAACGATCATAACATGGATACTAAACTAAAAAGTTGTTATATTGATTTATTTTATTCCATGTCGCTTTTTATCGTTTATTTGCACACGATTTTTGTGTTTTGGAAGATTATTTCTTAAAAATAGGGGAAAGTAAGTAAAGGATGATTTCTCGGGAAATAAAAAAATCCTTGCACGTTGGCAAGGATTATTTGGAAGGGTCTTCTTTAATAGAGTAAATTTTGTTAACTTAGTTTTTCTTAAGACTTAATTCTTTTTTATACTTCTCTAGTTCTTTCTCTGTGCAGCGTACAAAGTGACCTGGAGTTACTTCTCTTAACTCAGCCGGTTCACTAGTATCATGTACAGATGGATCATATGCAATTCTCTTGCGCTCACGTTCATAACGTGGATCTGGAAGTGGAATTGCGGATAATAATGATTTTGTGTATGGGTGAATTGGGTTTTCATACAATTCATCTGCTTCTGCAAGCTCTACCATATTCCCCATATACATAACACCAATACGATCACTAATATATTTTACCATGGAAAGATCATGGGCAATAAATAAATAAGTCAATCCACGCTCTTTTTGAAGCTTTTTCAGAAGATTTACTACCTGTGCTTGAATAGAAACGTCTAGTGCAGAAATAGGCTCATCACAGATAATGAAATCTGGCTCAACAGCTAGGGCGCGAGCAATCCCAATTCTCTGCCTTTGACCGCCGCTGAATTCGTGCGGGAAGCGTGTAGCATGCTCTTTATTCAACCCAACTACTTCAAGGAGTTCTTCGACTCTTTGACGACGTTCTTCTGGTGTTTTTGCAAGATTATGATTATCAATTCCTTCTGCAATAATATCAAGTACAGTCATGCGTGGATTTAGAGAAGAATGTGGATCTTGGAAAATCATTTGCATTTTTTGATTAAATTTGCGAAGCTCTGCCTTTGATTTTTTCCCGTGCACATCTTCGCCTTCAAATTTCACTTCTCCACCTGTTGCATCGTAAAGACGGATGATTGTTCTACCTGTTGTTGATTTTCCACAACCAGATTCTCCAACCAGACCAAAAGTTTCTCCTTTAAAAATATCAAAGGATACACCGTCTACGGCTTTAATGATTCTATCTCTACCTGCGGAAAAGTGTTTTTGCAAGTTTTTTACTTCTAGTAATTTTTCTCTAGTCAACGTTTTTCACCGTCCTTGCGACCTGTTTTGGAGAAACCAAGCATTCTTTGCTTAACAGCTTCTGGCGGCTCAACCTTTGGTGCATCTTCATGCAATAACCAGGTTGCAGCATAATGCGTATCAGAAACTTTAAACATTGGCGGCTCCATTACTGTATCGATTTCTAGCGCAAATTGATTTCTAGGCGCAAATGCATCTCCTGCTGGAGGCTTTAACATATTCGGCGGGCTTCCAGGGATAGCGAAAAGCTCTTCATCCGTACTATCTAGGGTTGGCATCGATCCAATCAATCCCCAAGTATATGGATGCTTTGGATTATAGAAAATATCATCTACTGTGCCAATTTCAACAATTTTTCCAGCATACATAACAGCAACACGGTCTGCCACATTCGCCACAACACCAAGGTCATGCGTAATAAAAATAATCGCACTATCTGTTTTCTTTTGAATATCTTTCATCAATTCTAGGATTTGCGCCTGAATCGTAACATCAAGTGCTGTTGTTGGTTCATCGGCAATTAAAATCTTTGGGTTACACGCAAGAGCAATCGCTACAACCACACGTTGACGCATTCCACCTGAGAATTGATGCGGAAACTGATTAATGCGGATTTCCGGCTGTGGAATACCAACTAATTCGAGTAATTCTAAGGCACGCTTTTTTGCATCAGACTTATTCATATTTTGATGCTTTATTAAGCCTTCCATGATTTGGTTACCAATTTTCATTGTTGGGTTTAAAGAAGACATCGGGTCTTGAAACACCATGGAAATATCTTTTCCGCGAATTTTTTGCATTTCTTTTTTTGACTTTTTTACAAGATCTTCGCCTTCAAATAATATTTCTCCACTTTTGATGACACTTTGCGGTTCAGGAAGAAGTCTCATTAAAGCATTGGACGTAACGGATTTACCAGAACCGGACTCTCCTACAATTGCTAATGTTTCCCCTTTATTTAACTCAAAGCTCACACCGCGAACAGCTTGTACTTCACCGTTGTAGGTGTTAAATGATACTCTTAAATCTTTGACTTCTAATAATTTACTCATTTATAAACACCTACTCTCTTATTTATGCATTTTAGGATCGAATGCATCACGTAATCCATCACCTAATATATTGAATGCAATCATTAATACTGACAATACAGTCGCTGGGAAAACTAATAGATATGGGTACAATCGTAAATTAGCAAATCCTAGTTCAATTAATGCCCCTAATGAAGCATTAGGCGGAACAATACCAAGTCCGATAAAGCTTAGGAATGCTTCGAAGAAGATAGCTCCAGGAATCGAGAACATGGTATTAACAATAATTATCCCCGTAATATTCGGAACTAAATGTTTTCTAATAATTGTACCATTTGTCGTTCCTAATGTTCTTGCTGCCAGTACAAATTCTTGGTTGGTAAGTTTAAGTACCTCACCACGAACAATCCTAGACATTCCAATCCATCCTGTAATCGCTAAGGCAATAACAATAGAGACAATTCCTGGCTGGAGAATCAGCATCATTAATAGAATAATTACTAAGTTTGGTATCCCTACTAATATTTCGGCGATACGCTGCAAGACGTTATCGACTCTCCCGCCATAGAATCCAGATACCCCGCCATACGTTACACCGATTACTAAATCGAGTATAGCAGCGACAAACGCAATGATTAACGATACACGAGTACCTTCCCAAAGTCTTGTCCATTGATCACGGCCCAGTGTATCCGTACCAAACCAGAAATACGTATCATCCATATCTTTTGCTTCATAAATATGGTAGGTTGCTCTTACGGCAGCAGAATTTCTTGTGCCGTCGCCTTCCTCTAAAACTTTGATATCAACAAACTCATCTGTACTTTTATATCGAGCCATTGCTTTTGCAGTTGCATCCTCTACATTCGTACCTTCATATCTACCAGATAATGTACCATCTAAGCCTAACCAAGAAACATTCTCTAAAACTGGTATTCTAGGAGGAAGCTTCGCACGGGAAAGGTTCTGTCCATCGTTTCCGTAGTCATTCATATGTGGTCCAATAATACTCATTACGATTATTAATAGTATTATAAATATACTGACAATTGCCGGCTTATTTTTTAATAACGTTCTTCTCGCATCCTGAGCAAAGGTTCTGCTTGGCGCAGAAATTTTCTCACTTGTATTCTCTTCTTGCTTAAGAGGTCTAAATAAATTTTTATCTATTTGATTAAGATTCTTTTTATCCATTTTATTTTTTTCCTCCTGCAATTCTAATTCTCGGATCAATTAATCCATATAGGAGGTCAATGATTAAAATTATAATAACAAAGCCAAAAGCAAACATTAAGGTTGTTCCCATAATTGTTGGATAATCATTTACAGTAACAGATGTAACAAATTGCTCCCCAATTCCAGGAATAGCAAAAATTTTCTCTATAACCAATGATCCTGTCATTAAACCAACGGCCATTGGACCTATAACGGTAACTAGCGGAATCAGTGCATTGCGCAATCCATGTTTGAAGATAATTCCTGCTTCTGTAACACCTTTTGCACGAGCTGTCGTTATATAATTTGAATGCAATACCTCAATCATTTCTGTTCTTGTAAACCTCGCCGCAACCGCTAATGGAGAGATTGCAAGTGCAATGGTTGGTAGAATCGTATATTCAAAGCCGCCCCAAAGCGCAACAGGCAGTATATCCCATCTTACTGCAAAGAAATATTGTAATAGTCCGGCAAATACGAACGAAGGAACCGATGTTCCCAGTACGGCAATAACTGTTGAGGTGTAATCGATTGGACCATTCCTATAAATCGAAGCTATCAAGCCTAGAAGAATCCCAAGCACTGTTCCTAACACTAATGCCTGTCCACCTAGAAGCGCGGAAGGACCGATTTTTGATGATAAAATTTTTGTAACAGGGGTATTATCAAATTTAAACGAAACCCCTAAATCCCCTTGCACAAGGTTTCCTAAATAACGAACATACTGAACTGGAATAGGATCGTTCAGTCCATACTTTTCCAAAATGATTGTTTTTTGTTCTTCACTTAACTTATCTTCTGCCTGCAGCGGACTTCCCGGAAGGAATTTCATCAGGAAGAAGGAGACTGTCGCGATAATGAATAACGTGATGAACATATACCATAAACGTCGAAGAAGATATCGAGCCATCTGTGCACCTCCTAATTTTCTTTGTTTATTATAGCATAATAATTTATTTTTGCTATAATCAGAATTTTCCTACTCAAAAATACAAGAGAGTATATGCTATAAAAGCATACACTCCCTCTTATTTCATAGCATCGAATTTTTCATAAAAGCAAAATTATTCTGCAGATCCCATAGATACCCATTTGTATTCATAAGTTGGTCCAAATGGATTATCAATTAAGCCTTGAATTTTTGGTGATGATAGGAATGCGCCAGCACGTTGATATACAGGAGCGATTGCTGCATCATCAAATAGAATTTTTTCAGCTTTTAAGAAGTTTTGGTAACGAGCTTCATTGTCTGTAGCAAGAGTTGTTGTCGTTTCTTCTAACAACTTATCGTACTCAGGATTTGAGTAACCCATTTTGTTGTTTCCGCCATCTGTAATCCATAGGCTTAAGAATGTATATGGATCAAGGTAGTCAGGTCCCCAACCAGCTAATTGAAGATCATAATCTTGGTTTTTATCTAAGTCTAAACGTTGTTCAAATGGTACTTGTTTCAATGTTACTTTTAAACCTGGTAGGTTTGTTTGTAACTGATTAGCTAAGTATTCATTCATTGTTTTCGATACGTCTGTATCTCCACCAAGGAATTCGATTTCTACTGATTTAGTACCTAATTCTTTTAAGCCTTTTTCCCAGAATTCTTTCGCAGCAGCAGTATCATATTTTACTAAATCACCACTAACTTCACGGAAGTCACCGCTGCCATCTGGCATTGGAGTAAATTTAGCTGGAATTAAACCGTTAGCAACTAAAGAACCATTGTTTAGGATAGTGTTTACTAATGACTCTTTATCAAACGCACGGCTGATCGCTGCACGGATGTTTTTATTAGCAAGTGCTTTGTTTCTTGTTTCGTTAATTTTTAGATAGAACACTGAGTTATCAGCTTTAATTGTATAGTCTTCATGAGAAGAGTATTGGTCAACTAAGTCTGATGATAATGAAGCACGGTCAACTTCGCCTTTTTCATATAGGTCAACCATTGTTTGAGCGTCTTTTACTACTACATAGTTGATTTTTTCTAACTTAACTGTATCTGCATCCCAGTATGTGTCGTTTTTAGCAAGATTCCACTTTTGCGCAGTACTTTCCCAGTTTTCTAAAACAAATGGACCGTTTGATAAAAGAGTGTCAGAGCTAGTCGCGAATTTATCGCCTTTTTCTTCCACAAATTTTTGATTTAATGGTAAGAATGTACCGAATGTTGTTAATGATTCAAAATACGCAGTTGGGTTAGCAAGTTCAACAACTAAAGTATGGTCGTCTTCTGCTTTAACTCCTAGTTCTTCTACTTTCTTTTCGCCTTTATTGATTTCTGTAGCGTTTTTGATTACGCCACCCATCATATATGGACCGTACTCAGAACCAGTGTCAGGATTTACTGCACGCTGCCAAGCATAAACAAAATCGTTAGCAGTTACAGGATCTCCGTTTGACCATTTAGCATCTTCACGTAACTTGAATGTCCAAGTTAAACCATCTTTAGATACTTCGTGAGATTTTGCAATACCTGGTTCTACCTTAGCGTCTTTACCTAAACGATAAAGACCTTCCATAGTAGCTCCTAAGAATTGGAAACCGTATTCATCTGTTGCTTTTGATGGATCCATAGATGGAATCGCATCTCCATTAATTAAGTTTAATTCTTGTTTCACATCTTTATTTTCTGCTGACTTATCTGAACCTTTAGACCCTTTGTCGTCGCCACCAGAACATGCCGCTAAAAATACACTTAACACTAACGTCAGTGAAAGCAGCCAAGTAAATTTGCGCTTCATTAAAAAAGACCCCCCATTGTTATATTATTCTGTAAATTACATCTAAAAAAGAAGCTAAAGAGAGTATACTATTATTCTAGTAGAGTTGTAAAGACTAAATATAGAGATAATTTCAAATATTGTTATACTAAAACAGCACTATACTGCATTAAAACAATAAAGACAACGCTTACTTTTTTGATAAAATTCTAAAAATTATTATCAAAAAAGAGGGGAAAAACACTTCAAAAGGCCCCACTATTGTAAAATATATCCATATGCCAATATACTTTTTCTCCATATATTAGCAGATTATTTTATTATACTAGAATTTTTTAGCGAGTGCTGTTTCACATAACAGTGGTCTATTACAACTTTTAGTGTAAAAGGTAAATAAAAATACTGGTTTTCTGAAATATTGAATTTCTATCCCTTTTTCTAAAAATGTACTTTCAATTAGAGTTAAGGTAAAATACTTTTATTCGTGATTAAAAACTTAATTAAAAAAGGTGAAACTTCATGCAAAATAAAAAATGGTCTATATTTCTTATAAATCTCTTTCTTACATTCATTCTTTTTTTTATCTCTTCATCGTCATATTCTTTTGTTCATTATATTAATGCCGTCTTTTATTTAACTTTCTTTTATATTGTTATTTTTCTATTTATGTATATTGCTAAGGGCGGTTTTTTCGACGGAGTAACATTCAGTTTCAGACGGTTCCATCATGTTATTCTAAAAAGTAATGATTATTTAGAAGAATGGAAGGAGAAGCCTCTTCCTTCTCAAAAATTTAATAAAAGGTTTTACTCTGTTCTTAAGTTCCAAGTTATATCTTTATTTGTTTATTTACTAATTTTATTGATAATTTACTATATCTAATAAGATGGAGTTTTATAGTAATCTTTTATCCCGTCCATTCTCCCTATTTCTCTAAAACGTAGGAATATTTATTTAATTACAACATTAAAATTGTATATATAGTGTTTACCCATTATAATGGTGTTGTAAAAATATTGAAATGAGGGGGATGTATTAATGAAATTGGAAGCGTTTCCACCTGTAAAAGGCAGACATAACCTTGAAAACTATGAGGAGCTGTACCAACATTTCAAATGGGATCAAGCAGAAAAGGATTTTTCATGGCATCAGACTGGAAAAATTAATTTGGCCTATGAAGCTATTGATCGTCACGCTGAAAACTACCGCGCCAATAAAGTAGCCCTCCATTATTTTCATCCATCAAGAAAAGAAACATACACATTTAAAGACTTAAAGAAATTCTCCAATAAAGCTGGAAATGTATTAAAGGATGTAGGAAATGTAAACAAGGGAGATCGAGTGTTTATTTTTATGCCTCGTTCCCCAGAGTTATATTTTGCTTTACTTGGAGCAATCAAACTAGGTGCCATTGTCGGCCCATTGTTCGAAGCCTTTATGGAAGATGCGGTGAAAGACCGTCTCTATGATAGTGAAGCAAAAGTAATTATAACCACACCTGAACTAGTAAATAGAATTCCACATACAGAATTACCTGCTCTCGAAACTATTTTTATTGTCGGTGAAAATATCCAAGAAGACGATAAAACAAAGGATTTCCTTCATTACTTTCAAACAGCATCTACAGAATTAGACATAGAATGGGTCGATCGCAAGGATGGTTTAATCCTTCACTATACCTCTGGGTCAACAGGAAAGCC
This sequence comes from Niallia sp. FSL K6-0212, assembly GCF_038007605.1. Lineage (NCBI taxonomy): Bacteria > Bacillati > Bacillota > Bacilli > Caryophanales > Bacillaceae > Niallia > Niallia sp. FSL K6-0212. The sequence goes on from NZ_JBBOXL010000001.1 coordinate 1,080,827, forward strand.
TAAAGGTGTGCTTCATGTTCACAATGCTATGATCCAACATTATCAGACGGCAAAATGGGTATTGGATTTACAAGAGGAGGATGTATATTGGTGCACAGCTGATCCTGGCTGGGTTACAGGTACCTCCTACGGAATCTTTGGGCCATGGCTTACAGGCTCAACAAATGTTGTGGCAGGAGGTCGCTTTAGTCCTGATGTATGGTATAAAACGATCGAAACTTTTGGAGTGACTGTTTGGTATAGTGCTCCTACCTCCTTTAGAATGCTAATGGCGGCTGGAGAGGAGGTAACAGAAAAATATACACTCTCTTCGTTACGTCATATATTAAGTGTTGGCGAACCACTGAATCCCGAGGTAATTCGATGGGGATACGATGTGTTTGGACATCGTATCCATGACACTTGGTGGATGACGGAAACTGGTGCTCAACTAATATGCAATTTACCATGTATGGATATTAAATTAGGTTCAATGGGGAAACCATTACCGGGAATTGAAGCAGTAATTTTAGATGACAATGGCAACATTCTGCCGCCAAACCAAATGGGGAATTTAGCCATAAAAAAAGGCTGGCCTTCGATGATGCATACAATATGGAACAACCAAGAAAAATTTAATAGCTATTTCCAACATGATGAATGGTATGTTTCAGGAGACTCTGCTTATATGGATGAAGAGGGATATTTCTGGTTCCAAGGGCGAGTCGATGATGTTATTATGACTGCTGGAGAAAGAGTTGGACCATTTGAAGTGGAAAGTAAATTAATCGAATTTCCAGCAGTGGCAGAAGCTGGCGTCATCGGTAAACCGGATCCAATTCGAGGAGAAATTATCAAAGCCTTTATTGCATTGGTTGATGGCTATGAGCAAACGGATGAATTAAAAGAGCAGATAAGATTATTTGTAAAAACCGGCTTGGCTGCTCATGCTGCTCCAAGAGAAATCGAATTCTGTGAAAAGCTGCCAAAAACTCGGAGTGGGAAGATTATGAGACGAGTACTGAAAGCTTGGGAGCTTGGTCTTCCAACAGGCGATCTTTCTACGATGGAGGATTAAGAGAACGAAAAAAGAGAAGAGTTGCTCCAGTAAGATTGGCTAACTCTTCTCTTTATTATTATTTTTGTACATAAATAGAAACAGAACCGCCATTTACATAGAATTGGCCCCAGCCATCATTATTAATAGTGACTGTTTCCTTTCTATTCCCTGTAATATCGTACCAGACTTCTCCAGCATTTTGTTTTCCTACTTCCATCCATTTATATCCTCCAGGACCATCTGTTATTAACGTCGCCAGTCCTGATTTATCCCTTGCAGCCTCTCCCTCTCTAGTCCATCCGATAATATCCCAATGATCAATATAGTCACGTTGCAAACCATATGCATAGTTTTTGCGAGCAGTTAGAATCGGATCCAACTGCGTTTTTAAAGAAGGAATCTCATAATTACTATTTCCTTTCGTTCCATAGTAATCTCCATAAAAAACAGATGGATATCCTTCAGCTCTTGTTAGAATGAAAGCATAGGCTAAGGGCTTAAACCATGTACTTACAACAGACTCCAAAGATTGTCCTGGCTGGGAATCATGGTTTTCCACTAAAGTAACTGCCAGCCTAGGATTGCTTTCCATTACAGTTCCTTTTAGAATATTCCTCATATCATAATTTCCATTGCTATTAGATGCATAATGAAAATGATAATGGAGAGGTGCATCAAAAACAGACTGATTATAATTTGTCTTTGCTAAATAGTTATTTAGCTGCCCAATATCATTCTGCCAGTATTCCGCTACAGTAAACATCTCTTTACCAGTCTGGTTTCTTACATGTGTTACCCAGTCCCGCAGGTAATCATGTTTTATATGTTTAACCGCATCTAATCGAAAACCGTCTAAATTTAATTCTTTTGCATACCAGGTTCCCCATTTTTTCATTTCATTGATTACATCTGGATGTTCATAGTCAATGTCTGCATACATTAAATAATCATAATTACCATTCTCACTTGAGACTTCCCAATCCCAAGCCTTACCAGTTCCCCGAAATTTATATATTCTATTTTTTTTCCTACTCTCATCCCAATCAGTCCCATCGAAGTGATACCAATTCCATTTAAATGGAGAATACGTATTGCCTCTCCCAGGAAAAGTAAAGCCTGTCCATGCAGATATTTGATAATCGCCGGATGTTTCCCGGTTTCGATTATTTGGATCTACTTCAACTGCAGTTACAGTCTCTGTAAAGTCAGCTCCTCCTTTATGATTCATTACTACATCGCCATATACATGTATATTTTGTTTATGTAATTCAGCGATTGCCGATTTCAATTGGACTTTTGTACCATATTTAGTCCTGACCGTTCCTTTTTGGTTAAACTCCCCTAAATCATATAAATCATAAGCACCATATCCAACATCATTTTGACTTGTTCCTTTATATGCTGGAGGGATCCAAACTGCCGTTACCCCTTTACTAGAAAGATTTGCAGCATCATTTTGAAGTCTTGTCCAATGATTTCCATCATTCGGTAAATACCATTCAAAGTATTGCATCATCGTCCCATTTGTAGAAGCCGCTGATACAAATTTTTCACTTCCAAAGGGAAACAACAAAAAAATAAGTATTACAATAATAAACGCTTTCCTTATAAAACCTCTCATTCTATTTCCACCTTTCTTGTAAGCGTTTTCTTTTTTTATAATAATTATATGTTTACTTGTAGGGGATAGTAAATAGGACATCTTTCATTTCTTTTATAAAGAAACCTTCATCAGTTGGTTTTCCTCATAATACTGCTGATGGTTAGTTCGCTTATTTGATCTTTACAGGGCAGTTATTTCTAACTTTGTTTCCTTCATTTCCCTTTAGTATGAGGAGGATTAAGAGCGGGATAAAAAGTACATAATATTTGCCGTTTAAGCCGTTCATATGTCAAAATGAATGAGGAAACAATAAAAGCGCTTTCCATATAGTTTAGGAGGAGTAGAAATCATGAGAACTATGAAGCTAGGTAGCAGTAATTTAGAAGTGCCAGTAGTGGCAGTTGGCTGTATGCGTATTAATTCATTAGAAAAAAAGGAAGCAGAACGATTTGTCCAAACTGCTTTAGAACATGGTGCTAACTTCTTTGATCACGCAGATATATATGGAAAAGGTGACTGTGAGGAAATATTTGCTGACGCTATACATATGTCACCAACTGTTCGCGAAAATATTATCCTACAATCTAAATGCGGGATCAGAACAGGAATGTTCGATTTCTCCAAAGAACATATTTTGCAATCAGTAGACGGTATTTTACAAAGATTGAACACCGAATATTTAGACACTCTTCTACTCCATCGCCCAGACGCTTTAGTGGAACCAGAAGAAGTTGCAGAAGCATTTGACATTTTGGAGCAATCAGGAAAAGTTCGCCATTTTGGTGTTTCCAACCAAAATCCAATGCAAATTCAATTATTGCAAAAATATGTGAAACAACCAATTGTGGCTAACCAATTGCAATTAAGTATTACAAATGCGAATATGATTTCTAATGGGATTAATGTCAATATGGAAAACGACTCAGCCATTAACCGTGATGGCAGCATATTAGACTTCTGTCGCTTACATGATATAACGATTCAGCCTTGGTCCCCATTCCAATTTGGTTTCTTTGAAGGCGTTTTTCTTGGCAACGATAAATTCCCTGAATTAAATCAACAAATTGATGAAATTGCAGACAAATATCAAGTAAGTAACACAACCATTGCGATTGCCTGGTTATTGCGTCACCCTGCCAATATGCAGCCAGTAATCGGCACAATGAATGCAGATCGATTAATTGATTGCATAAAAGCAAGTGACGTTTATTTAACAAGAGAAGAATGGTACAGCATTTATCGTGCCGCTGGAAATATTTTGCCATAATCTTATTAATCCAAAAGAAAAACCAGTCAACTACTCTTCATAACGAGTCGCTGACTGGTTTTTTCTTATCGATTGTCTACCTTTTCTGGGTACATATCATGGTTCATTAATCGATGTGCTGCCATCTCTTCAAATTTAGTGCCCGGTTTTCCATAATTACACCATGGGTCGATGGAAATTCCGCCTCTTGGAGTGAATTTTCCCCATACTTCAATATATCTTGGATCTAACAGTTTTATTAAATCATTCATAATAATATTGACACAATCTTCGTGAAAATCTCCATGATTGCGAAAACTAAATAAATACAACTTTAAAGATTTGCTTTCCACTATTTTCTTATTTGGTATATAAGAAATATACATTGTCGCAAAGTCAGGCTGTCCTGTTATTGGGCAAAGACTTGTAAATTCAGGACAATTAAATTTCACAAAATAATCTCTATCCGAATGAAGATTATCCACTGATTCTAATACCTCTGGTGCATAATCACTTTTATATTGAGTATTTTGATTTCCTAACAAAGTTAAATCTGTTAATCCTTCTTCGTTCTTTCTTCCTGACATGAAAAAGTCCTCCTTGTTTGGTGTTTCCCAACACTGCTTAAAAGAGAGGCATTTACCTTACGCAGAAAAACTAGCTGAATCAAACAAAAAAGCCATGTCCTTTATGGACATGGCGTGAATTGCATGTATCCATAGTTTTTTATAGAGGGTATTTGCTATGAACCTCTCCCGTTTCAGTACGGGCATATCTTTTCTTACTATATAGAATCCACAAAAATTCGTCAATTAAAAATCGCTGGCCTTCTATATCTTTTTTCCCTTTATTTATGAATTACTTCCACTGTTTCTATCCCTTCTTTATCCATTTCAGCATTCAGATCATCTTGTACCGTTATATCCGCAAGCTTAACTTTTGAGCGATAAGCGGAACGAACAATGACATGGGATGCAACAGGAGAAGTTAAAAAAACAAAGAAAATTCCCAAGAACAGGCGAATGCTAAAAACACCTTCTATAATAAAAAAGACAAATGTGCCAACAAGGGTAAAGAGTACTCCCATAGTAGAACCTTTGGATGCAGCATGAGATCTTGTGTATACATCTGGCAGTCTTATTAATCCAAGGGAACTCAGAAAACAAAAAATAGCGCCACAGAATATAAGCAGAACAGATATGAGTTCAATCAGATTGTTTTCGCTCAATGACTACACCTCTTTCCATATATCGGGCAAAAGCAATCGTTCCAATAAACGACAAAATTCCAATTAATAAAATCACCTCAAAAAAACCTGTATTCCGAAGCAGAACGGAAAAAATCGCTACTCCTGCAATTAGATTGATTCCTAAACTATCTAATGCCTGTATTCTATCAGGTGCTGACGGTCCTTTGATAAGACGATATATTGTTGCAAGAATAGATATAATCAGTAAAATTAACGATCCAACCAATAATTGATCAATCATAGCGAGTCACCCTCTTTATGGCCATTTCGAATTTTTCCTTTGAACGAAAGATGGATTCCTTTTGTGCAGGGATATCCATTGCATGAATAAAGAACTTTTTATTATCGGAAGTAACCTCTACTACAACAGAACCAGGAGTTAAATTCATTAATAGAGCTAGTAAGGAGACTTCCAATTCCCCCTCTAATTCCGTTTCTAACGAAAATATTCCTGGGGAAATATTTAATCTTGGCCTTGTTATCTGCCTAATCACAACAACACTTGAGGTAAACAGCTGCTCAATAAAAACAAAAAATAACTTTACGACCGCAAAAAATGTTTCTAAATAAAATTTAGTTGGCAAATAGCGACGCAAGATAAATAAAACTAGTATACCGAACAAGTAACCAGTGAAAAATGTTAAGACATTCCATGTGTCCTGTAAAAACATCCAGATGATACCGATTAATAAGTTGATCAATATCTGCATAGGCATGGATACCACCCCTTTCTGTCTATTTACTACTTAAATTCCCTTAATTATTGCTTAAAACAGCTTTGACATAATAATTGGGGTCCATCAAGCCTTCAACTGCCAAATCTACATATTCATGAATCCCTTCTGTCCCTATCCCTAATGCAATGGTTAAGAAAGTAAGGAAAGCTATTGGCAGCATTAATCCCTTCGTGGTCCCTTTTTCTTGTTCTAGTGTTAAATCGGTATAGCCCCAAAACACAGCCATAAATACTTTCATAATAGAATAAAGGACAAATAAGCTACTGATCAGTCCAAATGCACCTAACCAGTAATATCCTGCACTAAAGGTACCCTCTGTAATAAATATTTTTCCTAAAAATCCACTTAGTGGAGGAATTCCTGATAAGGATAAAGCTGCAACAAAGAACATCCAGCCTAATTGCGGGTGCAAACGAATCAATCCACTCATCTCATCTAATTTACTTGTTCCAGTCAGATGAATAATTGTGCCTCCCAGTAGAAAGATAAGTGCCTTAATCACCATATCATGAATGAAATAGTAGATGGAACCAGTCATCCCCACTGTTGAGTACGTAGCAACACCCGCTAAAATAAACCCAACACCAATAACCACATTATAGGTCATCACTTTATAGATATCTCTATAGGCTACAGCTCCAATTGCTCCAAGGGTCATTGTAATAGCTGCGAGAATTCCAATTAATAAATGGGTAATGTGAACTTCATGATAAAAAATCAAGGTAAACACTCGAATAATCGCATACATTCCTACCTTGGTTAACAGCGCAGCAAAGATAGCAGAAATAGCTGTTGGTGGTGCACTATAAGAGCCTGGTAGCCAGAAGAATAAAAACAATCCAGCTTTTAAGCTAAATACAATTAGGAATAAAATTGCTACCGTCGTCATAAGCCCGCCTTGACCAACCTCTGCAATACGGACAGATAAATGAGCAAAATTTAGCGTTCCAGTAATGGCGTATAAATAAGCAATTGCAACGAGAAACAGAAAGGATGAAATAATATTTATCAGTATATATTTAATCGATTCTCTTAGCTGAACCCTTGTTCCTCCTAATGAAATCAGGACATATGAAGCAACAAGCATTACTTCAAAACAAACAAATAGGTTAAATATATCTCCTGTAAGGAAAGAACCGTTTACACCTGTTATCAAAACCAAGAATAACGGATAAAAATAATACTTCTCCAATTGTTCCCCAATCGAATGAAATGCGTACAGCAAACAGCAAAACCCAATAACACTCGTAACGAGAACAAGAATTGCTGCAAACATATCGGCAACCATACTTACACCAAACGGCGCCTCCCATCCTCCTAATTGAATGGACTGAATCCCGTCTGTTTTAATTTGATCAATTAAAACACACGCCACAATAAAAACAGAAAAAACTGCTACTAAGCTTAATATCCGATGAAGGATAACTTTATCTCGAAAAATAACCATGATCATCGCAAATACGATAGGAAGGATGATCGGCAAAATGACAATATTATTCATCCTCATTACCCCTTAATAAATCTGTATCATCGGTGCCTAGTACTTTATATGCTCTGTAGCTTAGTACTAAAAATAAAGCTGTTGTTGCAAAGTTTATGACAATGGCCGTAAGCAGCAATGCCTGAGGCAGAGAATCTGCAAAAGTATGATCGGTTATACCTAAGAGAGGTGGCCCTCCCTTATTCAATCCACCCATTGTAATAATAAGCAAGTTTACACCGTGACCAAGAATAGATGTCCCTAAAATAATTCGTAATAATGTCTTTGTTAAAATAAGGTAGATTCCGATAGAGAATAAGACACCTACAAGAATAGACATTAACGTCTCCATTATCGATCATCCCCTATTGTCATAATAATTGTTATGGCGGTCCCGATAACGGCAAGAGCCACACCCACATCGAAAAGGACTGCAGTCGCCAACTCTGTTTTTCCGAAAATCGGCAGATCAAAGTATCCAAAGGCTTGGGTTAAAAATGCTTCCCCAAATATCATTCCCCCTACCCCTGTCAAAACAGCGATTAACACGCCAACTCCCGCTAATACTTTAAAGTCAACAGGAAGGTTCTTTCGTACGGATTCAATATCAAAGGTAAGAAAAAGCAGTATAATCGCTGCCGCAAAGGTAAGACCGCCAATAAATCCGCCACCTGGAAAATGGTGTCCAGAGACAAAAAGATTGATCGCAAAGGTGAGGATAATGACGACAGCAACCTTTGCAACACTTCGGATGATAATATCATTTGGTTCCTTCATTCTTATCTCCTCCCACTAGTCTTACCTTTATTAACGTATAAACGCCCAAACCTGCCACTGTAAGCACAAGAATCTCTAACATCGTGTCAATACCACGGAAATCTACCAAAATGGCGTTAACGATATTTTTTGCGCCGGCCAGTTTATAGGAATTTTCATAATAGCTTGAAATAGAAGCAAATAGATGGGTTCCATTTGCAGATAGAGCAATCAGTGTAACGACTAGCCCTATGCCAATCGAAATAATGGCATTAACCACTTTAAAAGGTACCCTGCTAATTTCTTTCTTTAATTGCGGCAGATGATAGAAGCACAGCAAGAATAATACAGTAGTTACCGTTTCTACTACTAATTGCGTAAGTGCTAAATCTGGAGCTCTAAAAAGAACAAAGAAAAATGAAACAAGAAATCCTAGCGCTCCAACCGCTACAATAGATGTAATTCTCGATTTGGAGAACAGCACCGTGACAGAACTTACTATCATTGCAATTACTATTCCCATATCAAAGATAGTAATTGGTGAATCATGTGACATATCAAATGTAAAACCATTAAATAGGAACAAGGATCCCCCAATGATTAAAATGATAAAGCCAAATATATAGACTAAATAATCACGTAAAAAGCCAGTCATATAAAAATCAGTAATGGACTTGGAGAATTTCTCCAGATATTCCAAACCTAGATTATATAAATTACTTAATGTAAAGGCTTGTGGATATAAACGATAAATCTTATACCATTTTCGTAAAAGTAAATATAGTATCGTGCCTAATCCCACCACACCAATCGTCATCCAAAGCTCTGTATTAAATCCATGGAAAGCACTAATTTTTTTCGACTCCACCGTATGCGCAAGTGTTGGCAGCACGGCTGCAAATGCTGGCTTTAGCAAAAACTTCGAGACAACATTTGGAATAAAGAAGAAAAGAATAACAAGCGCACCTAGGATGATAGGCGAGAGTAACAAGCCAATCGGTGCCTCATGCACCACCTTATCTAGTTTTGGTGCTTTATTTTTCCCTCTAAATGTTTTAAAAATTAATACCATGCAATAAACAAACGTTAATACACTAGCAATCCAAGCTATAATAGGAATAAAAATTCCAATATGCTGAAGATTAAATATTTCCATTTCCGATGCTTGCACAACAGCGGTAAAGAACATTTCTTTACTTAGGAAACCATTAAATGGTGGAAGACCAGCCATCGAAAAACCGCCAATTACAGTAAGGGTAAAGGAAACTGGCATTAAGTGAATTAGCCCGCCAAGTCTCCGCAAATCCCGAGTACCGGTTTCATGGTCAATTATTCCTACGACCATAAATAAAGAGCCCTTAAAGGTGGAATGATTTACTAAGTGAAAAATCGCTGCAAAAATCGCTGTTGCATACAGCCCTGCTTCTTCTACAGCTAACCCTTTATACATTGCAGCAGAACCCAAGCCAAGCAGACTCATAATTAATCCTAATTGACTAATGGTTGAATACGCTAATAATGCTTTTAAATCTGTCTGCTTCACGGCATTAAAGGAGCCATATAGTAAAGTAAAAATGCCTATTCCTACAACAATCCAGAACCACTCCATCGTCCCGCCAAAAATAGGAGTTAGACGAGCAACTAAATAAATTCCTGCTTTAACCATCGTTGCCGAATGTAAATAAGCACTGATTGGAGTCGGTGCTTCCATGGCATCAGGAAGCCAAATACTAAACGGAAATTGGGCAGACTTCGTAAATGCCCCTAGCAAAATGAGAATCATTGCTGGTATAAATAAAGCATGGCCTTGAATTAAATCAAGTTGAAGCAGCGTTTCTCTTATGCTGGTTGTATCTGCCATAATAGAAAGCATAATCAAACCCGCCAGCATCGCAAGTCCGCCAAAAACAGTAATCAACATTGCCTTCTGTGCGCCATATCTAGAACGGTCCCTTTCATACCAATAAGCAATTAACAGAAAGGACGACACACTCGTAATTTCCCAAAAAACATACAAAACATAATAATTATCAGACAATACTAGCCCAAGCATCGCTCCCATAAATAACAATAAATATACATAGAAGTTATGCAACGCCTCGCGATGCTTTGATAAATAGAAAATAGAATATAAAATGACTAAACTTCCTATCCCAGCAATCAGCAATCCAAAAACTAAGCTAAGCCCATCTAAATAGGTTATAAAGTTAATACCGTAGGCTGGTATCCATTTAACCGCAGAAGTAAACACCTCTCCTTTTGCCACTTTTGGAATGTACGTCAACAGGTAGATAAAAATAAGAAATGGCACAAATAGTACAAACCAGCCAGTATGAATTCGCGGCGTCAGCCTTTTATAAATAAAAGGCACAATTAAGGCAAACATAAATGGAAACAATATCATAAAATGTAACCAAGTCATTTTTAATTTCCCTCCTTTAAATTGGTTCTATTTTGATGAACTTAAGTCAAAAAGGTATTTATAATGGAAACGATGTCTAACCTTACTATTAGTAAAAGAATATAAATATATTTGTTCATTTGGATAATTTAAGAAATCCATTGACTCATAAAGTAGCATACGTTATAGTCATACATAGTTTATTATTAATGGTGTAAATCATTCACATCTATACCTGAGGTGAAAAAAATCATGATAAATGGAAAAGAACGCATGGATGAAAGTATTCTCGTCTGCGTTTATTACGGTCCTAACGGTGAACGTCTTATACAACGAGGCTGTAAATTAGCTAATATGCTTGATTGTCCACTCTATATTCTAACGGTGGATTCCAAACCGTTTGATGAGCTGGATGCAGAAAAGTCAAACTATATTTCTAGATGGAAAGAGTTAGCTGAACGTCATAGTGCGGATGCGTTTATCATTAAAGACAAGGAATCAAGACCAATCTCTAAGGTAATCGCAGAAGTAGCTAGAGAAAAAAACATCACCCAAATTGTTCTCGGTCAAACAGCGCAAAGTCGTTGGGAGCAGATTGCAAAAGGTTCGATTATTAATTCGTTATTACGTGAAATCCCATTTGTTGATCTTCATATCATTTCGGTCGCTCGTTTTTTGAAAAACCCTGAAGGTCAATATGAAAAAGGTGTACGTGCATATTTAGTAAAAGAACAAAATGGATACCGTCTAATTTTTAATCATACAAAGCAGGTAATGTATGAAGGGATTTTCTTTAAAGAACATGGTACGGATTTCAATAATGGTGTATTCAAATTTATGAAAGATCAAGAAACATTGCAAGTGCAAGTACATGAGGACATCGTTAACGAATTAACGAATGTTGACATCGATACGAACGCTAGTAACGATGATGATTATCTATAGGCCATTTATACTCCACCAAACTTGGTGGAGTTTTTTATTAAAGATTAACGTCCACTTTAACTAATCTCTTTTCGTGCTTTTCAATGCCTATATATTTTAATGTTTCCGAACGGGAAGTGTGATTGTATACATGCATCAATAAAGAAATAGCAATCCCCTTTCGATAGGCATGGTAGCCGAATGTTTTTCTCAAGGTATGCATTCCAATCTTCCCAGAAATTCCAACTAATTTTGCCGCTTTGTTTATAATCCGATAGGCCTGTTGACGAGTAATCGGTTGATTATTCTTCTGAGACTTAAAAAGAAATTCATCTTCTTCAAATTCATGTTCTTGCAAATACTTCTCCAATTCAGTATGCACTTTACTATTTAAATAGTATGCCTTCACTTCATCTGAATCACGAAGATACAAAAACTCCTTAATTCCCGACGCATCTCTTACATCCCGAACTTTTAATGCGAGTAAATCACTAACTCTTATTCCTGTATTAATACCTAATACAAAAAGGAGCAAGTCTCTTTGAGATTGTTTTCTTAATACTTCTTTAATCGCATTAATACTCTCAATTTCTTTTATAGGATCGACATATTCCATCGGTTTGCCTCCCAATAATGTTACATAACTTTATGTTATCATCATTTAAGTAACATTACAACGAATATCTACTATTAAATATTATTTCTTTTGTAGTATGCTTCTCTTGTGTGGAAATAATCTGTTATGAAGTTTTCTAGAGAATTTGCTTTTCTATGCGACCGGAAAGGTAATTTTTTTAACTTATATGAAAAGGAATATGGATATGTTTTTTCTTTTACCTTTTTTCTTGAAATGGGTTTTGACACGCTTCTAATCCTGACAAACATAAAAAGGCAGTAAATGTCTCCCATCTACTGCCCCATCCTACTTAATATTGAAAAGCTTCTAGCCATTCCTCTCCCGTTTCCATATCTCTCACTTTATACGTATTTCCATCTACCTCGTTTTCTCCTATTATAATGACCTTTTTGACACCTTCTTTATTTGCTTTATCTAAAGCTTTTGCCAGTTTTTTCTTTCCTAGTTCTAATTCCACTTTAAAACCTTGGTCTCGAAGCGCTTTTGCTGCTGATATAGCTTCCATCGGGCGACCAATTGGAATAATGTAGTAGTCTAGCCTTTCCGCTTCTAAATAGCTATTCTCTAATGAAAGAGCGGCAAAAATGACATCCAGCCCAAAAGAAATGCCCACTGTTGCATAAGTTTCTTGGGAACCAATTAGGCCTCCTATCGCGTTATCATATCTTCCGCCACTCCCGATGCTTGACTTTACGCTTTTATCTGTTAAAAAAATTTCATATATCGTTCCTGTATAAATTTCAAGCCCTCGCGCAAGAAATGGGTTAAACAAACAACATGACTCAATTTCTAGCTGCTTTAAATATGCTTGTAATTCATTCCATTCTTCTAACCCCTGTTTGATAATCTCCTCTTTTTCTGCCAACTGTCGATACTCCTCTACAATACCGTCCAAGTCCTTTTGTAAAAAAGATTCTATAGCATCTATCGCCACTTGGTCTAATCCCGCCTCCCTTAGTTCTTCTTTTATTTTTTCTTTACTAATTTTCTCGATTTTATCTAAAATCAAAATCACACGGTTTACCATTAGACCTGTAATATTTAACTGACGGAGAAATCCAACTAATAATTTACGATTATTATATTGAATCGTCACGTCCATCTTTAATCTTCTGAAAATATCTAATGCCATCATCATGAGCTCTGCTTCGGCCACTTGCGATTGAACACCTACAATATCCACATCACATTGTGTGAACTCCCGGTAACGGCCGGTCTTTATTGGTCCATCTCGAAAAACTTTGCCAATCTCGTAGCGTTTAAAAGGCATTTTTAATGTTGGATTCATTGCAACAACCTTCGCAAAAGGGATCGTTAAATCATATCGCAGCGCCAGCTCTCTTTTCCCCCGATCGGAAAGTGTATACATTTCTTCTAATATTTCTGCCCCGCCAGCGTATTTAGAAGCAAGCAAGCTTTGATAATTTAGGATTGGTGTCTCTATCGGCTTGCAGCCATACTGAATGAATACATCTTCCATCGTTCTGCGGATCGTTCTTCTAATTCCTTCCTCTTCTGGCAAATAATCGAGTGTTCCCTTTACATTTTGATAATTCATCTTCTTCATTTTTTTAGCCTCCTGTTTAAAAATAAAAAACCGCCCTTGATTTAAGTAGTAAAACTTAATCAAATGCGGTTTCATGAGAAATAGCCTTCCTATGTACGATTTTTAAATCGAAATAGCAAGACTACTGTTTATGATGATGTAATTGTGAAAGAAAGATACTAAGTGTGCGTTTAACCATTTCCATCACCTCTTATTTTCCAAATACTTTAACATATTAGGAAAGAGAAAACAATAGCCACTTATTATACCGTTCCTTTATGTCCATATATGATACTATCTTAATTAGATTGGTAGGTGATAATAATGATAAAAGAAGTATGTGTAGAAAACTTCACACTTGTTCCAAGCGCCATCCAAAAAGGGGCAGATCGAATTGAGTTATGCGATAACCTTTCTGTTGGAGGAACAACAGTAAGCTATGGCGTTGCGGCAAAAACGATTTCCTATTGCAGAAACACCAATACAAAGGTGATGGCTATCATTCGCCCAAGAGGCGGAAACTTTATTTATAACGAGCATGAGATAGATATTATGCGCCAAGATATCCACCTTTTTAAAGAGCTTGGTATAAATGGAGCTGTAATCGGCTGCTTGAATAAAGCTAACTGGATTGATGAAGAAGCGCTGGAGAAATGCATAGACGCTGCCGCTGGGATGGAGATTACCTTTCATATGGCCTTTGATGAAATTGCTCCTCAGCTAAAATGGCAAGCAATCGATTGGCTCGCATCCCATGGCGTGCACCGTATTTTAACGCATGGCGGCCCTCTATCAACCAGAATAGAGAACAATCTGCCTGCACTAAAAAGTTATATAGAATATGCTGCTGAAAAAATTATTATTATTCCTGGCGGCGGAATAACATCTGCTAACCTGCCGTTGCTTTCTTCGGAGTTAGGCATGAAAGAAGCGCATGGGACAAGAATTTTGGGGAATTTATAATTTTCCTAAAGAGGCATCCTTCTTTCATGAAAACAGCAAAGGGACTATCCCTAAATGGACAGTCCCTTCTTTTAATTATTCGCTTCTTTATAGTTCTCATCAAACCATTTTAATACAATCTGAATTGTTTTATCCCAAAATGCCCAGTTATGATCTCCCGGCATTTCAATATAATGAAAATCTCTTATTTTCTTTTGCGCTTTCTCTCTAAACTTTAAGTTATCCTGATAAAGGAAGTCTTCTGTACCACATATTTGCAGCATTTTCACCTGGCTATCTTCTTTTAGCTTCTCCAAAAGATAGAATAAGTCATTTTCACTGCCAGCCAGCTGCTGAATAGATCCAAAAATATCTGCAAATGCTTTGTCTCTATCTTTATCCCTCTTCCACAATTCCACGGCATCCATTGCTCCTGATAAAGAGGCAAAGCTGTTGAAGCGATTGGGAAAAGTGAGAGCCAATTTCGTTGCTCCATAGCCGCCCATGGATAGTCCAGCAACAAAGCTAGCCTCTTTCTGATCGGAAATACGAAACCACTTTCTCACTAATGCAGGTAATTCTTCCGATAAAAACGTCCAATAGCGATTTCCATTTACCATATCTGCATAGTAACTTAAATCCACTTGAGGCATCACAATCGCAAATTCATACTCTGACGCATATCTTTCTAGTGATGTAGCAGTTAACCAAGCTTCGTCATCATCAGACCAGCCATGTAACAGATAGATAACAGGAATAAGGGGGCTATTCCCTTTATCAGGTAGATAAATATTCATAGAAGTTGCTTTTCCTAAAACTTCAGAACGAAAATTCACTTTAGAGACAGCCATTTTTCCACCCCTACTTTTTATTAGAAATAAATGATTTTCCTTCTACAAAACTGGTAATTATCCATTCATCCTCGACTTCTTCATTATTTATCAACTGAACCACTTTTTCCGCGGCAACCATTCCCCAACGATGTTTGGAATAAGAAATTGTCGCTAATGACGGATTAAGAAAAGAGCCAATTTCTATATTATCAAATCCAATAAGGGAAATATCTGTGCCTATCTTTCTATCTTTATCTTTAAAATATTTATAAATCCCTACAGCCATTTCATCATTAAAAGAAAAAATAGTAATCGGTGAGCATGTCATCTTCGAATGAATGATTTCTGCTGCTGCATAACCCGATTCCTCCGTAAATGCAGAGGGAATAACCTCATATTCTACGCCATAGCGTGCTAATTCGCGTTCACTTGCCTCCAGCCTCTGCCGGCTATCAAACGCTTTTTCTGGACCTGTTACCAAATAAACTTTTCCCAGATTACTTGAAATTATTTTTTCCACCGCAAGCGTTGCTCCGCCTTTATTATCCAATAACACTTTTCTAACATTTGGACAACTAATTTCTCGATCCAGCACAACTAAAGAGTGGCCTCGATTAGCAAATTGAATAATTTCATCCGTGCTAAAGGTCCAATCTAGAATAATACCCCCATCTACCATTCTTTCCGGAAGAAACAGATGGGACTTCTGCCCACTGCAAACAATCATATCGTAGTTGTAATAGGCAAGACCCCGTTTAATTCCTTCTAATAGCTCTCCATAGAAGCTCCCGCCATAATCTGCAAGATAGACAGCTATAATTTTTGTTTCCTGCTTTTTCAATGTTCTCGCTGCCATATTAGGAATATAATTGAGCTCATTTGCAATAGCAGTTATTCTTGCACGAGTGGCTTCCGTTACCTTTGGACTGCCATTTAGTGCATAGGATACGGTAGAAATAGAAACACCAGCTGCCTTAGCTATATCTTTAATCCCTACCATTGCCTTCACCCCTTCCTATTAGCAGTATACTTCTAATATATTTTCTTGTTGTAATACTTTCTTCATTGCTTCCTTATTTAAGCATATTCCACCCTGCCGATAAAGATTATCTTCTAGTCTGTTCTCTAGAACATTTCCATTAAAGATCGCCTTCCTATCTTTAGACCTAAGTATATACTTAATCTCTACAGGCTTATCTAATAATTGAAATGTTACAGTTAAACCATTTAAGCTTTCTGGCAGAACTGGATCAATAATAACCTCTGCAGCTGTTTGGCGAATCCCTAACACATTGCTTATTAACTGATTAATATAAATTCCTGGCCCGCTGGAGTATATACGCCAGCCGCCTTTTACAGGAATACCGCTATTTTTAAGTTTACCAAAATTCTCTTGTGCTTCATACCTCGTTTTGAAATCGCCATCAGAACTGCTGAAATAAACATTACTCTGCCGAATAGCTGCATTTTCTACACGATCTTTAAGACCAATTGGATTAATCGTATTTAATCCTTTCCATGTTTCTTCTGCTTTCCCTAACTTCGCCATTGCTTCCGTAAAACGAATATGGGCGTGTACATATTGCAAACCAATTTCCCTTCCAAAGTTAGCAGCCTGTTCCGCACGTTTAAAGTTAGTGCTTACGCCGCCTTTATAAGATGCAGGCCGATTCATTAACCGCACTCCATCCGGAAAATATAAATTTTCTTTTATAATTTGATAATGACGTTCGGCCATCTCCGGTGTGATTAATTCCGCAATCATACTTCTTGTCATGGGTAATAATCGGTATTGAATATTTGTTTTTTTATCATCTGGATGTATCATTAATTCCACATGATCCGAATCCTCCATATAGACAAATCCTGGAATGGTATCTGTACTTAATATAAAACGGTTAAAGTCCGCTTTAATATTTTTAGCCAAATCAAAAAGGTATGCTGCATACAGACTATCATAGCTCTCTAACGCTCTCGCTAAATTACGGATTGTCTGGTAGGTAAGCGCTACTGTCCAGCTGCTAGCCATATTTTTCTTTAACCTGCTATCATATGGCTGTAATGTATCATCCCAATCTCCATCTCCATAACAGGATAAAAACGTATTCGGCAGAAAATTTTCCTCTATATAGTGGATTTGCTTCTTAACATGCTCCATTAACGGATAAGACTCTTCTGTTTTCGCAAATGTATCCCGATCTGTAAATGGAATAGACTCCGCTAATATGCTCGTATCGCCTGTAAATGTTAAATAATCTCCAACTACCTTTAACGGCCATACAATAACATCGCCATGACTTTCATCTGCTTTAATCTTTTCAAAGCGATCAAACATAAACCACTGCGGCCAATTCCCATCATTTTCGAATTGGTTTGCATATACTTTTTTCAAAATCTCACGGACAATTTCAGGGCGATTAACAGCAAAGAAATATTCCACCGGCCCCTGTGAAACGTCCCTTGTTCCCCATGCAGCCCCGCCATATTGCTCTAACCCATGCGGAGACAGATAATGGACTAGCATATTATGAGAATACCATCTACTAAGCAGATTCATTCTCTCTACTTCTTCTTGGATGAGCGGATTCTCATGCTTCATCTGAAAACCATTTAATAATCCATCCAGATAACGTTCATAGCTTTCCGTCTCTATACTTTCGATCTTTTGATGATGCTGATAATTTCCTCTGTGCAAATTCCCCTGAATAGTAAGGTTTACGGTATGTTCTTGCAGCAATTCTAACATGACTAGCGGGAAGTCAGATCCTTCCTTAAGAGAAACAAAAACCGTTTCATCCTTCAACGTAAAGGGTTGTTCAACATGGATATGATAAGTTAGCTCTGGATAGCCTTGATCGACAGTTGAACTTGGTGTGCCATTAAATGTGATGACTTGATTTGATTGTTCCCATTTAAACGGTACAGAATCCTCTCCATCATTCATTAAAATATGATTACTAATGACGAAATCATATTTTTTCCCTTTTTTACTCTCGATGCTCAGCTTAATCTCATGCTCTTCAACAGAGGTATAATTTGTCACTGTAATCAAGTCGTCCGCAAGCTTGTAATACCATTTAGCAACATTAAAGCCCATTTCAAATGCAGATGGCATAGCTAATAACTGCCACTGATTATTTATTTTTATATAAATCCGTTGACCAGATTTCTTCATTATATTAAGTGAATTTCTATTATTGCTCATCATTTTGTTCATGGAAGTGTTCCCTAAAACAATTTGGGAATTAAAAATTCCATACATATAGACCGTTGTAGCCATTACCGGTTTATCTACTACTAAGTCAGTTCCGCTTAAAAGGATATGACCATGCGGCCTTTCCATTTGAACTTCCTTTTCCTTTAATACAACATGACGTTGATTATCGGTAAAAAAGGACAAAAGTTTTTGATCTACTATCTCTTTTTCTAGTTGAATACCAAATAACTCATCTATTTCCTCAGGAGTCAACCTTTCTGTTTTGATAACTTGATTAACGATACACGTCATTTTATTTACTGGTTTTGTAACCTGTTCCAACTTGCTTGCTTCTACCCAAATTTTTTCTATTTGTTCCGTAGTAAAACAAGGTTTCTCTACGGCTGCTGGATGGTTTTCCAAGATAGAACCATAAAAAACGAACGATTGCTTCTCTTGTACATTTCGTTTCTCTGTTTGCAGGGCCGCATAAGCCATTTCATACTGATAAACCTCTGTTGGAAGGCTTTCTCTCTGTAATGCCTCAGGAATATTTGTTTCTTTGTAGGACTTTCCAAAGAATTGGTATCCATCTGTACTAAATCCAATTGTTTTTTGCAAACATCCTTGTTGTAGATACGGAAATTTACCCTCTTGCGGCTGATTTTGTCTGGAGCAAATTGTATATCCATGCTGTGAATCGATGTAATGATCGATATATTGAGACACATACGCTTCATTTGATTGAACGGCTCCTTTTGCCGCAATGCCAATATCCTGTCCATATAATAAGTCTACTGTTTGATTCCCTTGTAAAGAAACTTCCCAGAACCATACATCCTGTAAAGTTAATATAAATTTAACTTCATAGGATACTCCTTGAAAGGTGCCATTCCAAATTAATACACGCTCACCTACTGCCAGCTTGCTATCCGATTGAATACCTAGTAATGGTGTTGAAAGAATTGTCCCATTTTTAAACACACGCAAATAGATCTGGTTAGCACTGCCATCTAATAAATTCCCTATGAGTTGGTTAACCATTATATCCTTATGACAAATCTCATATATATCCCCGCTAGGAAGAAATGAAAATGTCGTATTATTCCCATTCAATGTAACTATTTGAGTATTCATATCTTCATCCCTATCCTCTTATCTTTTTTAATTTAAAACATTTTGATTGAAGTTCTATGCTATTTGGACCAACCATTACTTCAAAATCGCCATCATCACTGATGAATTGCATATTTCTGTGGGTATATCGAAGCTGCTTCTCCGAAATAATAAATGTTACCACTTGCTTTTCTCCGTTTTCTAAATAAACTTGCTTAAAGTCCTTTAATTCCTTAACAGGACGCACCACTTCTCCGACTAGATCACGAATATAAAGCTGGACCGTTTCTGTGACAGGATAGTTGCCTCTATTCTCCACTTCCACCGTAACTGTCACGGCTTCATTCTCCGATATGGTCTCTTTATCTACTTGCAAATTGTTATAAACAACTTCGCTGTAGCTTAATCCATAGCCAAATGGATAACGTGCATAATTTGAAACATCCAAGTATTTAGAAACATATTTATCGTCCGGATTCTCTTCATAAGGACGACCTGTATTATCTCCATTGTAGTAAACTGGCACTTGCCCCACATTTTCTGGGAAACTCATGCTTAAACGTCCACTTGGGTTTACATCTCCATATAAAATGTCACTTAGTGCATTTCCACCTTCTGTACCAGGGAACCACGCTTCTAAAATGGCAGCTGCTCCATCTAGCTCACTAATATCTAACGGTCGGCCATTATACAGCGTAACGATTATCGGTTTACCTGTATCCTTTAATTGCTTAAAAAGCTTTATCTGTTCTTTCGGCAAGGAAATATTACTTCGGCTGGCCGCCTCTCCACTCATCCATTCTTGTTCCCCTAAAGCTAATACAACGACTTCTGCATGACTCGCTGCTTTTAGTGCACTTGAAATCATGTCTTCTGATAGTTCAAAGTAATCACAAGGTACTTCTGCTGAGAGAATATTAGCAGATTTCGTTTGCATCCCTTCAAGTAACGACACAGCTTCATCCATTTTCCCTTGCCATGACCAAGCTCCTAAAATATCCTGTGAATCTGCTCCCGGTCCGACAACTGCTACTTTTTGATTGGCAGATAACGGCAGGACTCCATTGTTTTCTAGCAATACAATTGATTTTGCTGCTATTTCTCTGGATGCATTTCGATGAGATTGTGACAGTATTACTTCTTTTTCCCGATCCGCATCTGCTCCGCGATGAGGATTTTCAAATAACCCTAAATCATTTTTCAATTCTAAGATTCTTAGCACTGCTTCATTTAAAAGTTTTTCGTCTACTACTTCTTCCTCTACTAACTCCTTTAAATAGTGAGCATAACAAGTGGTCATCATCTCAATATCTACTCCTGCCTTTATGGCAAGCTCCGCAGCCTTTTTTTCATTTCCAGCTACGCCATGAGCAATCAATTCCTTCACTGCTCCCCAATCAGATATTACTACCCCATCAAAACCAAACTGTTCCCTTAATATTTTTCTAAAAAGCCACTCATTCCCAGTTGCGGGAATCCCGTCCACTGTATTAAAGGAGGTCATTACTAATTTAGCACCTGCATCAATAGCAGCTTTGTAACTCGGTAAATAGCTTTCCCTTAGTTGCCGTTCAGACATATCGACCGTATTATAGTCTCTTCCTCCCACTGGAGCACCATATGCAGCAAAATGCTTTACACAGGCCGCTAGTCGTTCTGTATCGCTTTTCAAGTCTTCTCCTTGATAGCCGTGCACTAACGCTTTCGCAAATTCACTATTTAAATGAGCATCTTCTCCTGTTGATTCCATCACTCTCCCCCATCTAGGGTCGCGCACTAAGTCAACCATCGGTGAAAAGGTTACATGTAAACCAGATACACTAGCTTCTAATGCAGAAATTCGCGCCATTTTTTCCGCAGCTTCTAAACTCCAGGAACTCCCTAAACCTAAAGGAATGGGGAAAATCGTTCGAAATCCATGGATAATGTCAGCCATCATTAAGGTTGGAATTCCTAAGCGATGCTTTTTCATATATTCCTTTTGGATACGAATAGCTTCTTCAGCTCCCGATAAACCTAATGTAGAGCCAGCTTGTTTGATATTTTCTTCTGTTAACCCTAAATCAGTTAAAGGTCCTGTCATTTCTTCACTTTTTTTTGTATAAAAATCGGCAGAAAGCTGTAGAAGCTGATCTACCTTTTCCTCTACTGTCATTTCATCCACTAATTTAACTAAATCTTCTTGTCTCATTTACATGCTCCTTACTTCAATCCTGATACATTGAATCCTTGCAGGATGTATTTTTGGAATATCATGAATACAATAATGATTGGAATAATCATAAAGGTAGAACCAGCCATCTGCAGAGCATAATTGCTTGCATATTGTCCTTTTAAAAGCTGTAGACCAACAGATAATGTATAATACTTTTCATCATTCGCCATAATTAGCGGCCATAAGAAGGAATTCCACGCACCGATAAAGGTCAATATTCCCTGCACAGCTATAACCGGGCGTGAAACAGGCATAATTATTTTCCAAAATATTTTCCATTCACTCGCACCATCTAATCGAGCAGCTTCTAATAATTCGTTCGATATAGTAGACATAAACTGACGGAATAGGAAAATGGCGAAAGCCCCCACTAGACCCGGAAGAACAATCCCTGCCATTGTATTTGTTAAACCCATTGCGTTTAAAATCAAATAGACTGGAATCATTGTGACTTGCCCAGGTATCATCATTGTCGCAAGCACTAAATAAAAGAGAATATTCTTTCCCTTGAAGTTATATTTTGCAAAGCCGTATCCTGCCATCGCGTTCAAAATTAGTCCGCCAAATGAGCATAGGACGATAATTAATGTATTTTTTAAATACACGGCAAAGTTAAACGCTAAAAACAATTCTTTAAAATTAGCAAAAGTAATCTCCTGCGGCCAAATAGTTGGAGGAAACTGCATAATTTCTGCATCCGTTTTCAGGGAAGAAAGCAGCATCCAAATAAATGGTAAGACCATAAAAAATCCGCCAACAGTAAGAATAATTCCAACAATCCACTTTGAAGTTCTCATTTGCTTTTGAGATGTATGCATAGCTATTTCCTCCTATAATGATTCTTCATCACTCTTACGCTGAATGCGGAATTGAATCAAGGTAACGATAATAATCGCAATAAATAAAATAAATGACCCTGCCGCTGCATAACCAAACTTACTAAATTGGAACCCGTTCCGGTAAATAAATAACGCAACGGAAGTAGTACTATCTAAAGGCCCGCCATTGGTCATAATAAACGGTTCTTCGAAAAACTGGAGCCAGCCAATCATCGTCGTAATCGTTACAAAGAAAGTTGCAAACTTAAGCATTGGTATCGTAATTTGAAATAATTGTTGACGTCGATTAGCGCCATCTAATGAGGCAGCCTCATAATATTCTTTCGGTATACCTTGAAGAGCCGCTAAAAAAATAATCATATTCGTACCAATTGCTCGCCATAAAGCAAGAATAATTAATGACACTTTCGCCATTGTCGGATCTTGCAGCCACGGTACTGGAGAAACATTGATAAGAGACAGTAAATAGTTTAAAAATCCAAAGCTCGGGTTATAAAGATAACTCCAAACCACTGCTACGGCGACCACATTTGTTATCGACGGCGTATAAAAAATCAACCGAAAAAATTGAAATATTTTATTTTCCCCGAAGTTAATCATAACCGCGATTCCTAAGGAACAGGCGATAACTAAAGGCACACCAATCACTACATAAAACAAGGTATTTCCAATAGACTTGAGGAAAACAGGATCTGTTAAGATTTCCTTGTAATTACTTAATCCCACAAAATTGATCTGTGACCAATCCGCTAATCCAACTAAGCTGATATCTGTAAAACTAATAAAAAAAGCTACAACTATAGGAATTAAGGAAAACAACATTAGTAAGAGCAATGCAGGAGAAATGAATAAATATGGGGCTCTTTTACTAGTAAAGTTTCTCAATTTTAAAGCACTTCCTTTACTTTAAATAGAAAGGAGCATCTCTTTAGAGAAAGATTCCTTTTAACACATTCAGATTAGAAAGATATTTTTCTAATCGAACGGTTTATTCAGATAGCTTCCTCTAATGTTTTAGATACTCCTTTCTGCTCATTTATTTACTTAAAACCTTTTCTGATTCTGCATTAAATGCATCCATCTCTGTCTGTACATCTGCTCCACCTAAATAAATTTTCTCAAAATGCTTCAAATAGTTTTGAGCGATTTCTTCAAATTCTGGAATCAATGGCATGGGATGAGAATTTTCCATTTGTGCTCCAAATACTTCATATAATGGATCTCCGGCTAGCTTTTCATCCTTCCACGCTTCTTTTACTGTTGGCATGGCATTTGTTAATTCTAACCACTTTAATTGGTTTTCCTTGCTGACCATAAAATCAATAAATTGTGCCGCTTGATCTTTTTTCTTCGAATGTTCAAATATGGTTAAATTCGATCCACCAAGACTAGAATCATTATTATCTTTTCCAGCAGGAAGAACGGCAGTTGCCCATTTGCCTTCGATATCCGGCACTGTATCATTGACTGTTTTCACCATCCACGGACCACTAATAAACATTGGTACAATAGCATCTCCTGAGAACGTTTGCGAAACATCCATTCCTAAGTCCTGTTTAGGCGCATAACCTTTTTGGATCATATCATTTAAAAACGTCACTGCTTCTACAAACGGCGCTTGGTTAAATCGCGCTTCTTCCTTATCTGACAGTAATTCAGAACCATTTTGTCGAGCAAACATGAAACCAAGTGTTTGTTCTTTCGAATCGACATTTAAACCATACATATTGTCTCCTCGTTCTGATAATTTCTTCGCGGCGTCTTCAAGCTCTTCCCATGTTTTAGGCGCCTCTTTATATCCAACGGATTCTAAAATATCCGTACGATAGAATAAAACTCTCGTTTCTGCCGCCCATGGAATCCCGTAATACTTATCATCAAACTTGGTTGTTTCTACTGACCCTTCGAAAAAGTTTTCTGGCTTTAAATGATCATTTTTATCAATAAATGGCCCCATATCCGCCAATGCACCAGCTTCTTGAAACTCCGGCATCCAAGTAGTGCCCATTTGAAGGACATCAGGTCCTTCCTTCGAAGCTACGGCTGTCAGTAATTTATCATGAGCACTAGCCCAGGGGATTGCTTGAATTTTTACTTCAATGCCTGTTTCTTTCGTAAATTCCTCCGCCATTTTAGGGAGCTGCTTCACTTCATCTCCCATTCCCCAAACGGTTAGTACTTCTGAGTCACTAGCATCATTTTTACTCTCAGAACATCCCGCCATTAATCCTACTGCAAGTAATGCTGTGGTTCCTAGCAATGCAAATTTCTTTTTGAAATTCATTCTTGTTTCCTCCATTTTCAGATGAATTTTATAGAAACGTTTCGATATAAGTTAGTATATATCACGAAAAATTAACTTGCAAGCGTTTTCTAATTAATACATTTAATATTATTAGTAGAAACGTTTCACAAAACACAATAAAAAAGACCCAACAAAGTGCAAAGATTTAAGTAATATCAATGTTTTATATTGACATTCTTTCCTCTTTTACCTCCGTTAGATCTCCCCACGTTCATTGGAACTTATCCTTTAAAAAAGTCTTTTAGTACTTGGAAATCTTCCATTACATCAATCTTATTCGGCTCTGCATTTTGCAGTCTTTCTACCATTGCTGGTATGTCATTTAGATCTTTGTTATCAGTATATTCAATAAAGGATAACTCATGCAGCCAATCATTATAAGAATGTTTTGCTTTTCCATAGCTATTTCCGAACACTAGACAAGGTGTCTTAGTGATAATAGAAAAGATCATAGCATGCAACCGATCTGTAATGATTAACTTTTTGGAACCAATTTTATCAAGCGTTTTTAAGAAGTACTTTTCACGGTCCGCATAATCAATCACATCAACCTCTGATAAAACCGTATCTGTCCGCTCCACAGACTCCGTTTTTCCAAATAACTCCATTAAGTCGGAAACAAAGCTTTCTTCTGTCACCTTCTCCTTATCTGCTCTTAGAACAAATAGAACACCATCACGTTCCAGCTCCCTTGGCTCAATAGACAGAGATAATACCATATCTGGAGTGTAAATAACATTTGCCTGGAAGGTTTCTTTTAAAATATCTAAAGTTTGATTCTCTCTTGCCACTAAAGTTAGATTAGGATTTTGATTGTATGCCTCTTGGCTTTTCCGCTTCTCTTCTCTACCTTCCTCTGTATCCTCAAAAAAGGCGGATTGTGGAAAAACAATTGTTTTGTAGTCTTTAAAGGATGAAACTACTTTTCTACGATCTTCCTCAATATCTACGTATAAACTTCCGAGATTTCCTCCACCTGTAAAACAAACAATATCATCTTCGCTTATAATCTTTTTGACTAGCTCTATTCCTTCTTCTGTTGCATAGTCCATAATTTCAATATATTCATAGTAAGGAAAACAATTTTTAATAAACTTCTCCTCAGCATAGGCAATAGCTTGATCCCCAATATTCGTATAACTTGGCGATCCAAATAGGAATACTTTTCTCTTATTATTAAATAATGCTTCCTTATCTACATTAGGAGCAATTCCTTTTACAATATTCCATTCTTCTTTCCTTGCTTGATTTAACATAACTTTATTCCTCCTTCTCACTTCGATAGAACCTAGGGTTAATTGTCATGTACCCAAAACAAGCTATAAATATTCCGAAAACATTAACTTTCTCCTTTACTTTTTTTGCTTCCATATCAATAGAATTGATTTGCCATCGTTCGGAGAATCTTCTCCATAATTAAAAGGAAGCACGGCAAAAAAAATAAAATAAAAGGAAAAATAAACAAACTGATAGAAAAATGAGCTTTTTGGTAGAACATCCTGAATGATTAAAGAATTAACGACTAGAATCGACAATAAGTTAAATAATACACCTCCCCCATGAATCAATGTCTGCTGCCATCTTTTTTTCTTCTCTATCCCTTTATAGTGGCAGGCAGCATCTACAAAATAAAGTACATGAATATGCATACACCCTATAGAAAACAGTCTTTTTCCCCTGCCAATCGTTAAATCGCCCTTCAACCCAAATATCCATACAAAGAGTTGATGCCCGGCAGCATGAACTAAATTAACAATAGGCAAAACGACGAAAAAGGCCCATGCAAATTTGTCGAGATCACTTAGAGTAAACATCTTCATCCCCCTTCTCTCCCCTTTTAAGATGGGCAGTTTAAGTTACTAGTTATCTTTTAAAATTTGGCTATATGTAAGATACCTCTTCCGCATTGGAACCAATCCCGTATTAGAGATTTGATAGATATTGGTAATATTTATATATAATTTTTTTGGCAGATAGTTGATTTCGAAGGGAGAGTCTCTGGATAAATACCCCTTTCTCGAACAGCTGCTCGAATGACTGCGATGGGGTGTAGTCATTGTACTGCTGGAACCTGCTCTGATTGTTTGAATGATCTGTATGCTATGCAAATATAGAAACCTATATTATTTTATGGTAGGGGTTTTCTTTTTGATAGACGGAGCAAAATCAAGCCAGCCAGTCGCTACGCTCCTGACCGATAATCTATGTGAAACAAGAAAATGACGAAGGGAATGTGGACTTTTTACTCATTTCTGCAAAATATCGTATTCTTTTCTACTGATTTGGATATGTATATGTATATACAATGTAGAAACGAGATGATAGAATGGTTTACAACGACAAAGAAGGAAACCAGAATAAAAGTTCACATGACAAAAAAGGAGGAAAACATATGACAACCCTTCAAAAATGGGGAAATAGTTTAGCCGTCCGCATTCCTACTCATCTTGCTAAAAACATTGGGGTAGATAACGGTTCCGAAATAGAACTTCAATTATGTGATGACGGAATCATGATCCGCCCCGCTAAAACGAAACCTACATTAGATGATCTACTAGCCAAAATAAAAGGGAGACCCAATCCACATTTAGATTATGACTTTGGCAAACCAGAAGGGAAGGAATACATTTGAATAACGCTGTTCCTAAAAAGGGGGATATCGGCTTTTTAGACTTCAATCCGCAATCAGGGGTGGAGCAAGCCGGTCATCGCCCTTGTATTATTTTAAGTCCCGAATCTTTTAATTACGCAACAGGTCTTGCTATCGTCTGTCCGATTCGCACGCGAAGCGGAGATTGGCCGTTTGAAGTAGCCTTGCCTCCTGGACTAAATATTACAGGGTATATATTAACAGACCAATTAAGGAGCGTAAACTGGCGAGCAAGAAATTTCAATAAGCGAGACGAAGCTCCAGAAGAAGTATTGGAATCATGTATGGATCTCATCCATACTTTTTTACCGTAATGAACTCTCTTGTTTTCTTAACCCGTATCGAAATCTCGGTACGGGTTTTCTTTTTGTAGAAACAAGTCGTTCGCTATGCTCACAACCAGCAAATCCTTCGATGTTAATCCAAAAGGAGGCTAATCAGAATGAATGTTGTTGTTTTCTTAGAAGGCGGAGTTGTTCAACAAGTAATAACAGATTCGGAAAATGTTCAAGTTGTCATTGTAGATCGCAATACGGAAAATTTACCAAAAGAAGACATACAAACAATATTAGGAGAGGAAGCTTATGTGTATAATGCCATTTCCGAAGCGGATCGAAATCCGACTCTTGTTGCGGAAGTATTAAAGGATAGGAAATAAAAAGAAGCATGGATAAACAACTGACAGAAACTCTACCTAAAGAGGTTCTCAGTTTGTCGACAAAAAGATATTGGAGAAGTAGAATTGCATTTTCATGCGTTGCTTGGAGTGGAGGGGGTGAGACTCCCTCGAGGAAAGTTGATATACCAACGTTTACAGCGTTATTTTTTTAGTCCAATATTTTTTTAGGAAAACTCTTTGAATCATATTTTAACTAACTATTCCATTAATTATAATATTTGGTAAGTAAGTGGACGCGACGCTAGAGCCAATAGGGATTTATTGACAAATATACACTATTAGATGCATCCGGTATCTCTACTCTTCTTATGAGGACGTACCCTCCCATGTCTCTTAGCGTCGCGCGCTTACATTCCTTCGTTTGGTCTCATCATAAGGCAGAGGCTGGTATCATGCTCCTGTATGGACTCTAAGTCGTAAGTCTCTCTAAAAGCCAGCTTTCCTGTCATCTTTTTGAATATAACCGTCTTATAGATTTTTATTTGGGTTGGAGGATAGAGAGATCTTGTCTCATTCGCTCCTTATCAAACAGTACTTCTTGCTGACAAAGTCCATGAAAAATTTTTAACATTTTATTACATAGAACGACTAATGCTTCTTTCTTCTTCAAAGGGTTTTCTTTTCTAGAGATATAATACTGATATAAATCATAAAAGGTTTCATTATTTCTAATCAAAGGCAAGACAGCACGATAGAGAAGGGCTCGCAGCTTTCTTCTCCCTCTTTTGGAGATTCGCTTTTGTCCAATCATCTTTCCAGAAGAGTTCTCTCGTAAGGTTAATCCCGCTAATTTAATAAGTTGGCGTGGATGTTTATAATGCTTGAGAGAACCCACTTCTGCTAGTAAATCTATAACGGTAGTTTCCCCAATGCCAGGGATTGATAATAAATAATGATATTCCGCTTGTTGCTCTGCTAGTGTCTTTAAACTTTCATTTACCTGTTCTAATTGCTTTGTCAGAAGTTCGTATTGAGTAATTAAAGAGTAAATTTCTATACGAGCCATATTGGAGCCTTCTGTTAATCCAATAGATTGTACCGCCACTCTCTTTAGTTGTGCTATTTTAGGTCTTGCTGGATACTTTAGTTTTTCCTTTTCCAAGTATAAAAGGACTAACTCCTCGATTTCTTTTTCCATTAAGTCTACTGGTAAAGGGGTATGTTTTAATATGGCACATGCATTCAGCCCTAAATCTTTAAATGCTACTTTAAATTCAGGAAAGTAACGATCCGTCCAGCGAATGATACGATTTTTCACTTTCGAAATGTCCTTTTTCAGATTCCACCGAATAGAGGAACCTTCTCTAAGCTCTGCTTCTATTCCTTCTATTTGACGAGGATCACTAAAGTATCCATTGGTTATTAGTTTAGCAATGACTCTCGCATCCTTCTTATCATTCTTCGTTTGTAAGTTATCATCCAACTCCTTGGAACGATTCACATGTAGAGGATTGACCATGACAAAACGAATATCATTTTGGGTAAGAAAAGCAGCTAAATTCATCCAATAGTGCCCAGTAGGCTCGAATCCAATCAATAAATCATCCTTTTGATGAATGGCCTTTAGATTTTGAAGCTTGAGATAAAATTGATGAAAACCATGATGAGACTGGTGGATAGAAAAAGAGGTACTTAACTCAACCCCTCGATCGTCCACCGCACATGCATAGTGTGTATTTTTAGCAATGTCAATTCCAATGATTAAAGTGGAAGTAGACACTTGATTTAAACGGTGATTACGGGTATTATTCATAATAGATTCTCCTTCTGACGCTGTGTTGATTGGTCTCAATATAAGCATCATAAAGGAGGATCTTTTTTTGTGCAATACCACAGAAACTAATCCCACAGGAATGCTCCTGTGGGATCTGCGAGACAGTCTGAGACCCTGCAGGCCGAAAGCAGACCGCGGCTCAGCTCGAGCCCCACGGAAAGCGAACCCCCTATCGTGATCATTGTTCCCGCTGCGGTACAAAGGAATGGAAAACGTGCGCGTAGGTCGGCTACACGCCGAACAGATACCGGAAAGGTTTCCGCTATCTGTGTACGCACACATCCATTCCATTGTATGCACACCGGTTTGAAATACCAGCCAGAAACGCTTGCACCTTTCTGTCTAAACAATCATTTTCAGTGTGCAAAAAGCGTGAAATACCTTCCGGAAATGCTCGCACCTTTCTGGATAAAAGACCGCATTCGAGAGCATAAATACCTTTCTGAAAAGCTTGCACATTTCCTTACAAACACATAAAAAATCCTTTTCTCTCTCCATATACGTACAATTAAAAAACGTTATTTTAAAAACACTTATTTATAATTTTTATTCCAATCTCTAAACTCCATCATTTTGAAGTCAATTTCCTCATCTATTTTCAGTGGGGTAATAAACTCTAAAGAATTTCCATCTGGGTCTTTAAAATATAGAGCAGCGTGGGATTGTGGGTTATTCGGCAGAACAATTGGTTGTTGTTCTGGTTCAAAACCAAAGGCCTTCCGAACACTTACACCTCTTTCTTCCAACCATTCTTTAGCATTTAGTAAATCATCTAATTCTACATGGAATGCAATGTGTCTTAGTGAAGGGTGATAAGGGGTCTCTACCTTATCTGTTTCCCATAAACCAAGCCAACTCTTTCCTTTTTCAATCCAAAAAAATGTTACTGCTTCTCCCTGATAGGCTAACTCTAATCCTAAATTGCTATAAAACTCAGTTGATTTAGATATACTACTCACTGGTAAATGTGCTTCATAAATCCCTTTAATCATATGTAAATCTCCCCCCTTTTTGTTTAATAAGCTAATAAAAAAGCATTAATCCACCTTCAAAAAACACTGTCCTAATGTTAAAGAAAAAGAACTGTAAACATAGAATACTAATCAAACTTTATTATAAGCTATCAACCTTATTTTTAAATATTTCTCACTTTGTTTTAATTAATCATACTTTTTTATAAAAATATAGAAACGAAATTAAAAAGCCTAAACACTTAAAATGATACAATAAAGACAACGACAAGAAGGAGTTGATTTATATGCTATTAAAAAGTGCTGTTTATGGATTTATTACTGGTGATGCACTAGGTGTCCCCCATGAATTTAAAATAAGGGGAACATACGCATGTGAGACTATGACAAATGGCGGAGTATGGAATCAACCTGTTGGCACATGGTCAGACGATACATCCATGTTGCTTGCTACATTAGATTCCATTAATCATGAAAATGGTATAAACATCAAAGATATGAGAAATCGTTTTCTCGATTGGATGCATCATGCGAAGTATACAGCAAGAAATGAAACTTTTGATATAGGATTAACTACACAGCAAGCACTAATGGACGGTATTGGTAAAAGTGATGTTAGATCAAACGGTAATGGTTCGCTTATGCGTATTCTGCCTCTTGCATTTATTGATTGTGATGATAAAAATGTCAAAGAGGTATCATCTATAACACACGCACATGACATATCCAAGAAAGCATGTCTTATTTATGTGGACATTGTAAGAAGGTTAATAAAAAATGAAAACCTAAAAGATATTCTAAATAATCAAACACATGAGGAACCATTCACACGCTTAAATTCATTGCATGAACTTGCAGAATCCGAAATCAAATCGACAGGTTATGTTGTCGATACCCTTGAAGCAGCTCTGTGGTGTGTCTTACAATCACATTCATACAAAGAAACTGTGCTAAAGGCAATCAATCTCGGAGGCGATACAGACACTATCGCAGCAATTGCTGGTGGACTAGCGGGTATTATTTATGGTTATGACGCTATACCGAAGGAATGGATTGACACATTACATAACAAAGAACTTATCACGGCCATACTGTTAAAGCAAAAACTAGAATAACCTTTGCTTTACAGTCCCTTATAAAAAGATAAATACCTTCTTTTTTGGCAGCAAAGAAGTCAAACAAAAATGTCTCTGATTTGAGATATAATTTTAAAAAATATAATAAAAAATTATTTTTGTGACTATTTTTTGGATGTTGGACAACAACACAAATGAATACCATATGTTTCTTCAATCGTTTCTTTTAATGTCTGTAGCTGTTTCGAATATTCAATACAGATATTCTGATACGAATCTTTTTCTTTATTTGTTTTACACGTTTCTATACAATTGGACATTCGTAACAAATCTAGTTTAACCTTATTGAATTTCTTAATATCTTCTTCTAGTATCCACTATCACCTCAAAAAGGCGGCAATCGGATTTGAACCGATGATAAAGGTTTTGCAGACCTTTGCCTTACCACTTGGCTATACCGCCGTGTTCTTTATATTATATAAAGTGAAAAAGCTATGCGAAAAATAAACAGGAAAAAATATTTTTAAAGTTGTTTATTATTTTAGTTCATCCTTCACTTATATAACTAGGGATGTAGCCAAAAGGAAAGGCAGTGTTGAGCACAAACTAGAGTCTTTGGTTCGATTCCAAAGCGTCCCTTGAGAACAATGGTTCTTGCAGCGCGCCTTCTATAGGGGGTTTTTTTAAGTTATTGGTGTTATGTGTAAATGTAACATATAATGGAAATAAATTATATGTAATGGAGACGGGGGCCTTTATGTTTAAGTACAATAAGTTGTATATTATTTTATCTAGTATATTTATGATTTTATGTATAGCACCTTATCTTTCACTAGTTTTTTTCTTTGACAATTCAGTTGTTTATCGCATTGTTACTTTAAACATCGATCCTTCTATTAGCTTAATAATGACACTTTTTTATGGAATATTAGGTTTGATTTTTGCATTATTGTCTAAAGGCAATAGTAGAATATTATTATTAATCTTTAATGTAATATCTTTATTAGTAGCAGCTTTTATAATATTGTTGAGTATGGGATTTAAGACACCTTAAATCCTTTTTTTATTTTTAGGTGGTTTATAATTTCAGTTTTCATTCTCTTTATAAAGAGTAAGTAAATTATGAAGAGGAGATGGAAAGATGAGAGAAGGAATGAAGAATTCGATCGTATTACATTTAATGAAAGTTCAAATTCTGGCCTTAATTGGTTAGATGCTGACCAACAAAAAATTGTAAAAGAGACATTGGAGTATGTTGGAAAAGATTCATTGCTTAATGTTGAACCGTATTCTCAAAATGAAGTAGATACGAAGTTTTATCTTAATGATGGTAAAGGAGATTTAACAATAAAATCAATTATTCTATTGCAGAAAAAAGGGAATCGGTGGTGTGACAGTTATTACTCCAAAGTAGTGGATAGGGGGACGTGAAGAGAACATTAATACAGTTAAGGTGTTTTGGGATGAAAATCATCAAATATTTTTAAAAATTCGAGAAAGCGGTTTATCACGAATAGTTAAAACCGAACCCTTCCTGCCATTAAAGACATAATTGGGGGATTCGAAAATACGTACAGTATATAAAACATAAAGCACATAACCCTAATCTGCTATGTGCTTTTCATCCCTTCCTAAATGCCACCTTTCAAAATAAAAAAAAATTCCCCATTGACAAATCCTACCTCTCTCTATAAAATACTGAATAATTTTGCAAAATTATCAATTTGATTCGCTAAATAGCGAATCAAAATAAAAGGAAGAGATCCATGGACAAAGTAAACATTTGGATTAAAAAACATGTACGTGTCATTTACTCCCCCTTTCGTGAATTGTTAACAAGTTTACATGTTTTACACAATCCAGCTCATCACCTGACGAGGCTAGACTGGGCAGAAAAAACAAAAGAAGAAATATCAAAAAAGCATTGGAAAATGATTCGATTTTTTGGGGAAATTAGTAATGAATGGCTTAATTTTCTCGATTTGAATGATTATCTTTTATTGGAAGAGAAGCATGTTGAGGAAGCCATTGAACGATTACGTTTACTGCCAGAACAGCAATTTCTTGCTTTCCTGATAGGTAAAAGCAATTTTACAGACGCAAATACAAATCAACAAAAGGTTTTAAAAAAACCTAATTATTATCGGAATCTCCTTTGCGATTTGCTCTATGATTACCAGCAAAATTATTTTGCGCGCGAATTATACCGAATGGAGCCGTGGTTAGTTAAATCTGTTCATGAATTAAAAAAGGCAATAGCAGCAAATCCCTATGAAGCGATCAACGCTATCCATCCACGCTTCAAACTTGATCAAAAATCGATACGGTTTTATAAAGCAGACACCTGGATTTTTGCTTATGAAGAGATAGAAACATTGACGATATACCCATCCAGCTTTATCGCTCCACATCTCTTAGTTGGCTTAGAGGTTCCTGCCATCATTGTTTATTTGCATGTCTCCTTTCCTAATCAGCTGGGAGCTAGTCAAGATATAGTCCCAATAGACTTGCTTTCTACTCTCTCTGCATTAGGGGACAAAACGAGATTACAATTATTAAGACAAATGTCCCGGCATCCCTTTTGTACACTGCAATTATCTGAATCTACCGGGCTTGCAAAGGCCACAATTTCTAAGCATCTAAAAATCTTAGAAAAGGCGTGCTTAATAAAAGGGGAAAGACATGGACACTTTGTGTTTTATGAAACAAATTTGCAAAAATTAGACCAACTGAAGGTCGACTTAAATCAGTTTTTTGATTAGCCTTCCCTTGGTCAAAAGGAGGATACATAAATGTGGTTGAGCATTTCTGCTACTTTTTGGCGAAATTATCTCGTGATGAAAAGAGCTTTTCCTTGGTCTTTTTTTCTAGGTCATATATTAAGCGCCATTTATATTATTGTCTTTGCCTATCTTACCTATTTTTTTGTTTTTAAAGGAGAATTATCATCCAGTTTCTCTGCTTATGCGGGGACAGATGACTATCTTTCCTACTGCATTTTAGGTGGATTACTTTATTCCTTTTCAGTGTCTCTTTTAATGATTACAAGTCGGACACTTATCACAGAACTGCGAGAAGGGACCCTAGAATCCCTTCTTCTAACACCATCGACTAGAAAGGGATATTTTCTCGGCTATGTAGCGCAAGGGTTGATTAGAATTATGTTGGAATTCCTTGTGATTATTGCAGCTGGCTCTCTATTCGGCTTGCATTTACAAGGAATAAACTGGCTTCATGTCATAATTGTTCTTACCATTTTGATTCTTTCCACCTTTTCGATGGCATTAGTATTAGGATCGTTTATGCTCTACTTTCGAGATACATATATCACGCAGAACACTTTATTTGTCCTTATGGGACTTGTTTGCAGCATCACTTTTCCCAGCGACTTTTTACCAGAGGGAGTAAAGTGGGTCAGCCAAGTCATGCCACTCACCTATGGGATTGATGCTTTACGAATGGTCTGGATAGAGGGGACCCCACTTCATGAGCTTTTGGCTCCATTACTAAAAATGGCGGCGCTTGGATTAATTTATTTACCAATAGGCTCATATTTGATGAAAAAAATGGAGAAATACGTACTAGAAAAGCATTTTGGATAAGGAGTGAGAAAAATGATCGAAGCAAAAGGAATTAGTAAGTATTACACAGTGAAAAAAAGAAAGAATTTTTTCCGTTCAGAAAAGCAAGTTGTTTGTGCTGTTAAAGATTTGAACATCTCTATTAAAGAAGGAGAAATCGTTGGCTTGCTCGGTTTAAATGGGGCTGGAAAAACTACAACCATTAAAATGCTCAGTACCTTACTAAATCCAACAGAGGGACAAATAACGATTGATGGTTTTGATGCTGTAAAAGAGGCAATGAAAGTAAAAAAGCACATTAATATGATTGCTGGCGGAGAAAGAATGCTATATTGGCGGCTGACTGGATCCGAAAACCTTCGATATTTCGGAAAGCTCTATCAACTATCAGGTCTAGAGCTGGAAAAACGCATCGCCTATCTTCTCGATCAAGTTGGATTAAAAGAGGCAAAAGATATTCCAGTAGAACTATATTCTAAAGGGATGAAGCAAAGGCTCCAAATTGCGAGAGGACTTATTAATGATCCTAAATATTTATTTCTTGATGAACCAACGCTTGGCCTGGATGCACCAGTAGCCAAACAATTGAGAGGATTAGTGAAAAACTTAGCAAAGCAGGAAGACAAAGGAATCTTATTAACAAGT
Organism: Niallia sp. FSL K6-0212; assembly: GCF_038007605.1. NCBI lineage: Bacteria > Bacillati > Bacillota > Bacilli > Caryophanales > Bacillaceae > Niallia > Niallia sp. FSL K6-0212. Next base: position 1,117,267 of record NZ_JBBOXL010000001.1, read on the forward strand.
CATTACCTCGAAGAAGTGGAGGAGCTTTGTGATCGCATCTATATTATTGAAAAGGGATCGATTATTTTAGATGGCACACCAGAAAAAATTATTTCATCTGTTGTAAAAAGCTATCATTTGAGGATGGAAACAAGTTCCCTATCAGCAAATGTGCAAAATAAACTCAAACAAGCATTAGTCGATTGCAGCATTCAGTTTAATTGGCTGACAGAGAGCACAGTGATTCTTGTCGATGCACCATATGATCCCACTTCTTTCCTTATTAATATTTGTATGAATGAATCTGTTCCAATCCTAAAGCTGGAGCTTAAGCGGCCAAGATTAGAAGATGCGATTCTAACCTTAGCAAAGGAGAAATCTGCATGAAGTTGTTTTCTATTTTACAAGCAGAAATGGCTAAAAGTCATAAACATAATTTTCATAACAAGTTAATCTATTTTTCCTTACTCTTATGGCCAGCTTTATTGTTTATTACGTCTTATTATTCCTTTAAACCTTTTAACCTAACGAAATCTAGTCCGCTATCGGCCTATATGGATGTTGACCAAATCACTATGTTTTTACTAACTGGGTACTTAGGATATATTTTCTTCTGGAGTCTCGTTCAATCCGCTTGGAATATGAGCTATGAGCGTCAGGCTGGTACACTTGAGCTCATCTTTCTTACACCTGCAAATCGTTTAACTATCATGTTTGCACGCGCAGCTGGAAATTTGCTTGAAGCCGTATGGCTATTCACTACCTTCATTCTATTGGTGCTTATTGTTACAGGAAAGGCGGCAGAAATTTATTGGGCAAATGTCCCACTTGCCTTATTTCTTCTTAGTGTATCTGCCATTGTTTGGGGGGGATTTTTAAATATTGTCTTTCTCTTTTCACGAGATGCTGGAATCCTTTTTACCATTTTTGAGGAACCAATGCAATTCTTCTCTGGTGTACGTATTCCAATCCTTGCCTTTCCAATCTGGGGGAAAGCAATTGCCTACCTTTTTCCACTAACTTATGTACTAGATATCTTTCGAGATCTTGTGCTGAATGGAAAAGGTTTTACGCAAATGGTCGGACAATATTCGCTTTTATTTTCCATTATTCTTATCCTTGCCGCTGCCTCTGTCTTGCTTTTAAAAAAGGCAGAAACCCATGCTAAGAATACAGGAAATATGGTCCTTTATTAAGGATAATAATCATGCCTCTGCGTTTCACGTGAAACACAGAGGCTATTTTCTAGAAAATAGCCTACACTAAAAAGTCCACCAGCTTTACGAAAAAGGACAATGCCCTTACCGTCAGTTTCTTCAAAAAACCTGCTTCTGTTTCCTTCACTTTATCATCTGATTTATAAGCCCCATCTTCTAAAACTTGAAGACTTTGATCATTTACCGTTTTATTTAATTCCTCTTGAAGAAAGTGAGCGAATTCTTCACTATCAATCAATACCATTGTTTCGGTATTTAAAAAAGTACTTCTTGCATCTAGATTATAGGAGCCAATTAAACTAATTTTCCCATCAAAGATATACGTCTTTCCATGAAGCGATTCCGTTTTCGGCTGGTACTCATATAACTCATCAACGAAATGGACAATGTCCTTCCTGCTTGCCCAATATCCAGAAAATGCAACTAAGTTCGGTGAAGAGGCAACGGAATTTGTTAGGACCTTCCAATGATCAATCGCTATTTTCTTTTTATCTACATATGCCAGCATTTTTTGCGTTGGCACAATATAAGGGCTTTCTAAATAAATGGATTTTGCTTGTTCACTTAGTGATACAATTTCTTTCCAAATAAGAGGATCTTTATTAAAGCGCTGATGTGGATTAAAAAGAAAATGAACTTTTTTCGTTGGATATGCATCTTTTTTCCAGTTAATCATTTTATCTATCGACAATGGGTAAACCTCTTTAGCATGTTTTAATAAGTGGATGGCTCTTTTTCGCTTTCGCTCCCCTAACTTTTCCTTCCTTTGTGAAAGTTTCTTTACGGAACTTTTTGTAAAAGGGTGTTCCCAAACATATTGATAATAAACATTCATCTGCTTTAACACACTTGTTTCTAATTTTTCAGTAAACACAAGCACATCGCGATCATTGGAAGCTCCTTTAGATCCTTGTGCACTAAAATATTTATCTCCTATATTTCTACCGCCAACTAACGCAAGTTCTTCATCTATAATAAATAGCTTATCATGAAATCGATTATTCCAAGTCCAAGGCTTTCCTAAATGTAGGGGTTCATAATACTTTAATTCCATATTCGGATGCTGATAAATAGCATAGCTATACAAACGTAAATCCTTATTAAATTGATTGACCATTCCATCCAGTAAAATACGTACTTTTACCCCACGATCTGCTGCTTCAAATAGAGAAGCAAAAAACAAATCTGAATATGTACCTTTTTGAATGGCATAAGTAGATAAATCAATAGATTTCTTTGCATTCTTTATTAACTGCAACCTTGCTAAACCAGAATCTTCCCTGTCTTGAAGTAATACTACTTTATCAGATGACACTACATTCTCTTCGTTCTGCGAGAGGTTCACAGCTGGATTCCAAGAAGAGTTTTCCTTAGGCTTGTAAAAGTAAGGCACGATAACACAGAATACAATAAGGTATAGAAGATAGCATCCAACCAAAACCAAAATAATATTTATGCTTTTATGTATCATAATGTTTCCCACCCATTTAAGTTAGATACAAAGTAGTTTCTCCAATAAATCTTTAATTATGAAAAAGGCCTCTTCTTCTTTTACATAGTTTTGTTTCTTAATTTTTTGAAAACGGTATTCCTATTTTTATAGAAGGCTTGATTATATTATTGATAGGCGAACGAGCCCCCTCTTAATTGAGAATAATCTTTAATAAATGAAAATTAATAGATCGATAACAAAAACACTGCAAATACAGTACTTATGTTGTCTGCTTTTCACAAATTCACGCAAGAGTTATTATTAATAAAAATTAAAATAAGTATTAATAAGTTTTAGATTATCCTTGACAAAATAATTAAGTTTATATAATAATAAATGTTGAATTGTAATAATTATTATTTGCATAAGTTTGGATTATTTGTCCAAACTAGTAATAAATTATTCATATTAGGAGGAATTTTATTATGTCAATTATTGGAAAAGAAGTTTCACCATTTACAGCTCAGGCATTTCATAACGGTGAATTTATTGAAGTAACAGAAGAAAACTTAAAAGGTAAATGGAGTATTTTCTGCTTCTACCCAGCTGATTTTACTTTCGTATGTCCAACTGAATTAGAAGACTTACAAAACGAATATGCAACATTGAAGGATCTTGGAGTAGAAGTTTACTCTGTTTCAACAGACACTCATTTCACTCACAAAGCATGGCACGATCATTCAGAGGCAATCGGCAAAATCGAGTACATAATGATCGGTGACCCAACACAAAGAATTTCTCGTGATTTTGACATTCTTAACGAGGAAGCTGGTCTGGCAGATCGCGGAACTTTCATTATCGATCCAGATGGTAAAATCCAAGCGGTTGAAATCAATGCAGACGGTATCGGCCGTGACGCAAGCACACTAGTAAACAAAATTAAAGCTGCACAATATGTTCGCAACAATCCAGGTGAAGTTTGCCCAGCTAAATGGCAAGAAGGCAGCACTACACTTAAGCCAAGCCTAGACCTTGTTGGCAAAATTTAAGGGAGTGGCTCTATATGTTACTAGATAATGAAATTAAAGGGCAGCTGAACCAATATCTGCAAATGATGGAAGGCGATGTTGTTCTTAAGGTTAGCACGGGATCGGATGAAGTATCCCGTGACATGCTAGCCCTAGTTGATGAACTAGCTACTATGTCAGCTCATATCAAAGTAGAAACTGCTGAATTAGAAAGAACACCAAGTTTTAGTGTAAATCGTGTTGGCGAAGATACTGGAATTACTTTTGCTGGTATCCCTCTAGGACATGAATTCACTTCTTTAGTATTAGCTTTACTTCAAGTAAGTGGTAGAGCTCCTAAAGTCGATCAAAAAGTAATCGATCAAATTAAAGCAATCAAAGGTGAATTCCACTTTGAATCTTACATTAGCTTAACTTGCCATAACTGTCCGGATGTAGTACAAGCGTTGAATGTGATGAGTCTTTTAAACCCTGGTATCACACATACAATGATTGATGGGGCAGCTTTTAAAGAAGAAGTAGAAAGCAAAGATATCATGGCAGTTCCTACCGTTTTCCTTAACGGGGAATCATTTGGCAGCGGTCGTATGTCATTAGAAGAAATTTTAGCAAAAATGGGCAGCACAGCTGATGCTTCTGAATTTGCTGATAAAGAACCATTTGATGTATTAGTAGTTGGCGGTGGTCCAGCTGGTGCAAGTGCTGCAATCTACGCTGCACGTAAAGGAATCCGCACTGGTATCGTTGCAGAACGCTTCGGTGGCCAAATCATGGATACGTTAGCTATTGAAAACTTCATTAGTGTGAAACAAACAGAAGGTCCAAAGCTTGCAGCAAGTCTGGAAGAGCATGTAAAAGAATATAACATTGACGTTATGAACCTTCAACGTGCTAAGCGTTTAGAGAAAAAAGACTTAATAGAAATCGAATTGGAAAATGGTGCCGTTCTGAAAAGTAAATCTGTTATTCTATCAACTGGTGCTCGCTGGCGCAATGTTGGCGTACCGGGAGAAGCAGAGTTTAAGAACAAAGGTGTAGCATATTGTCCACACTGTGATGGACCATTATTTACTGGAAAAGACGTCGCTGTAATCGGTGGCGGTAACTCAGGAATTGAAGCTGCTATCGACTTGGCAGGAATTGTGAAACACGTAACAGTTCTTGAATATATGTCGGAATTAAAAGCAGACTCTGTTTTACAAGAACGCTTAAACAGCCTACCAAATGTTACAGTTCTTAAAAATGTTCAAACAAAAGAAATAACTGGTACTGATAAAGTTAACGGTATTACTTATGTTGAACGCGAAACCGGTGAAGAAAAACATATCGAGCTTGCAGGAGTGTTCGTCCAAATTGGTCTAGTTCCTAATACAGATTGGTTAGAAGGCACAGTGGAGCGTAACAGAATGGGTGAAATTCTTGTTGATAAGCATGGCGCTACAAGCCTGCCAGGTGTATTTGCAGCTGGAGATTGTACAGACAGCGCTTATAAGCAAATCATTATTTCCATGGGTTCTGGTGCAACTGCTTCGTTAGGTGCATTTGATTATCTGATTCGTAATTAATAGATTTTGAGAAAGAGCTTCCCTTTTGCGGAGGCTCTTTTTTAGTTATGTTGAGGTAGGCGTTGGTGGGTGAAGAGAGAGAGATTGGCTAGTATTTTGGGCTTTGGCTGATTTCACCTCTGCTTTGGCTGATATACCACAATTATGAGCTTATATCTACCCCATCTGCTGCCATTCCACTATACCTCATCGACCAAATAAACTCCCCATCACTTTTACCAAATAAAAAAGAGGGTCTGTCCACAAAAAGGATGACCCTAACCACTCCTGCATTATTATTCTAGCTCCAACTCCATCCACTCATCCGTTTCCTTAAAGCCGAACTTCTTATAAACAGGTCTGCCAAGCTTCGAAGCACCCAACCATATTTTCTTAATACCTAAGCTTTTAGCTTCCTCAACTAATTTTGTTAGTAGAGTGGTAGCTATTCCTTTTCCGCGATAAGCATTCTTTGTATACATATTAGTTACGTAGGCCTTTTTTCCGCTCTTGTTCGTATAAGTAGGTGGGAATTCATATATTACGATAGCTCCTGTTGCAATTATTTCATTCTCCTCCATTACAAGCCATTGAATAAGGGAACCTTCTGCTAATTTCCTTTGAAAAAAATCTTCTAGTTCGTTATCAATATCTTTATCTGCAGTAATCCCCTCATCTACTAACTGGAATTTTCTTAGCTCCATTAGCAGATTAATATCTTCCCTAGTCGCTTTGCGATATTCCATTCAATTCCTCTCCTTCCAACTTCCTTATATATAATCTACCCAAAAGCAGGCAGTACTCCTTCAAACTCTATCACGTAACGGATTAAGACAGCAAGAAGAACAACAATCGTTCCTTAATCTCCCCAACACATATCTTTAGAAAGGAATATTCATTATTTTCTAACCTTATCGTTCCATAATTCTGAATCTCTTTTTCTTATAAAATAAAATCCTTCAGATAAAATAGGTCTAAATATACTAAATCTTTCAATAATTATTCAACAATAACTTTACAACTACATCTACTAGTAGGTATAATAATTTTTATAGTTTTGAATGTTCACTAGATAGATAATATTCAGAATTAAACAACATAAACAGGGGGAATACTTCATGAAACGAAAAAATTGGTTATTACTTCTCACGTTTGCATTTGTGCTAAGTGTATTAGCTGCATGCTCTGGCGATAATACCGACGTTTCTACCGACTCAAAGGATAAGGACGGTAAATCAGACGAAAAAGTCCTTAACTTTATAAATCCAGAGGCAATTCCGTCAATGGACCCAGCTTTAGCTACAGATGAATCTTCATTTGTTTATCTTGGTGCTACAATGGAAGGGCTTTACCGTTTAGATAAAGATACACAGCCATCACCAGGTATTGCAACTGATCACAAAGTTAGTGATGATGGATTAACTTGGACGTTTACATTAAGAGAAGATGCTAAATGGTCAAATGGTGACCCAGTTACAGCAAACGACTTTGTGTATGCATGGCAACGCGCTGTTAATCCGGACACTAAATCGGAATATGGTCCTTATATGATGAACGGTGTCATTAAAAATGCTGCTGCTATCAGTTCTGGGGAACTAGCTGTTGATCAATTAGGTGTGAAGGCGGACGGTGATTATACACTTGTTGTAGAATTAGAAAACCCAACACCTTATTTTGAGACATTAACTACTTTTGGTACATTCTTGCCATTAAACCAAAAGTTTGTGGAAGAAAAAGGAGATAAATTTGCAACAAGTTCAGAGAACTTATTAGCAAACGGGCCTTATAGCATTACTGAGTGGGATAGTACAGGTACTTCATGGGTTCTTGCAAAAAATGATAGTTATTGGGATGCAAGCACCGTTAAAATGGATAAATTGACATTTGAAGTAGTAAAAGACCCACAAACAGCTCTTGGTTTATATGAAAAAGGAACAGTCGATCGCATGGATCTTACATCTGATTTAGTTGACCAGTATTCAACTGATGAGAATTATAATGTTTCAGCAGACACATTTGTGTATTTCCTTAAATTTAACCAAACAAAATCAGAAGCTTTAGCAAACAAAAATATTCGTTTAGCTCTTAGCCGTGCATTTGACAAAGATGCTTTAGTTAATGAAATCTTAAATAACGGTTCTATCGTAGCAAATGGACTTGTCCCAGCTGACTTTACTCCAATGCCAGAAACTGGTGAGGACTTCCGCAAAGTTAGTGGAGATCTTGTTACTTATGATTTAAAAGCAGCAAAAGATTACTGGGCAAAAGGCTTAAAAGAATTAGGTACAGATAATGTTTCGCTAGAGTTTTTAGCAGATGATGATGCAACAACAAAAACTTTAGTTGAATATGTGGCTAACCAGTTATCTACAAACTTAGAAGGCTTGAATGTTAAAATTAAACAAGTTCCAAAAGAGCAACGACTTGATCTAGATTCTAGCATGGATTATGAGCTGCAACTTTCTAGATGGGGCCCTGACTTCCTTGATCCATTCACATACATGAATTTGTGGATTACAGATGGAGGAAACAATAAAACAGGCTATTCTAATAAAGAATATGATCAATTAGTTGGCGATACAGCAACTAAACTTGCAACTGATAACGTTGCTCGTTATGATAACTTCTTAAAAGCTGAAAAGCTATTATTTGAAGATGCTCCAATTGCACCTGTTTACCAAGCATCAAGAGCACAATTGATTTCACCAAAAGTAAAGAATGTATTTGTAAATCCATTCGGAGCAACTTATGAATATAAGTGGGCAGATGTAGGAGAATAAGAATTAACTTAAAAAGCGGGAGTATACCTATATCGGTAAACCCCCGCTCTTTACTTTCTAACCATCATGCTTCCTTCATTATGCGGATAAATTCCTCATACATACTTGCCTTTAATATTTTATGAACACTTGTGTGGTCCTCAATAAATTTACCGAGGACATCATACATTTCCTGCAAATCCTCTTGACTGTTCTTTTTTACACATAGCAAAAAGATAATCTGAACCGAGTTATTATTCCAATCGATAGGTTTTTCTAAGGTGCATACACATACAAATGTTTTTTCTGTTTGGGGCGTAATCGGATGCGGGATAGCAACCAAGTTCCCATAAGCGGTTGGCGCTACCTTTTCTCTTTCATATACCGCGTCTAAAAATGGTTTTCCCACTAAACCTTTCTTCATTAACTGTGTATGTAAAAAGGTTAAAACCTCTTCTTGGGAATGGAATGTTTTCTTTAAAAAAATAAGATCTTGGCGAAAAAAGGATTCGATTGGCTGATGATTACTTTGGTTTAGAATAAATTTTTCAATTGCCTTTAAATCACTTTCCTTCAATATTGCATTTACCTCAATGACTGGAATGTCAAAGCTCTCCTTAAACGGAATAGAACTAACGATAAAATCAACTTCATTTAAATTATATTGATCGAGCATATAATATTCTGTCGTCCCAACCACATCTAAATTACTGCCAAAATAAGATTTAAGACGATAATAAATTAACTGGGCGGTTCCAAGCCCAGAAGCACATACAACTAAACAGCGTTTTGGACCTGAACGTAATTTAGTTCTTTCCATTGCTGCACCAATATGAAGCGCTAAATAACCAACTTCATTTTCATCCATTTCGATTCCTGTGTATTCTTTAATGGCCAGTCCTGCAATAATCCCTGCCTCATAGGCAAGTGGATAGTTATTTTTAATTTCTTGCAACATGGGGTTCCTTATATTCATTCCATATTTAATGCGGTTAACTGCAGGCTTTAAATGCATACTCATTCCAAAGATAAGTTCTTCATCCTTTTCAATGCCTAAGTCTAATTTTTCTTCTATTTTGGACAAAACAAAATGAACCAGCTGAAGAATATCATCCTCAATTACATGATCAATATGACCCTTTTTCTGGGTAACTAACTTTGTTCCAAGTAAATGCATGGCAATATAGGCAATCTCCGCCTGTGGAAACTTAATTTGATATAGATCTTCTACTTCCTTCACTATTTCATTTGCTACATGATATTCCCTTTGTTGTTCAATTTCATCCAAATCGGCATGAAATATTGCTACATAATGACCACTAACAATCCGCTTTTGGGCGATTACAATATGAATCAATAAATTATTAATAGCGATATCCGATAAAGTAATTTGATACTTTTTTATTTGTCTTAAAATAATTTCTTGGATATTATCCATTTTCTCTTCATTAAAAATAGAAGGATGAGGACTATCTATTGTACTGATTGTTTGTTTTTTACGGTCAAGTACATACTCTGATAAACAAAAGCGAACTTTAATTTCATCCCCAATTGCTTTAAGTCCATAATTCGGTCGTGCTTCTAATATAATGTCATACTTTTGGAGGCTTTCTTTCACATGCTTAATGTCTTGTTGAATAGTAGACTTACTGACAAACAGTTCATCTGCGAGATCATCTAATTTAAGGTATTGATCATTTAATAAAAACCGGATAATAATATAAGTTACTCTGTCTTCTGGTGTTTTAGGGATACCAGTATGAGAAAGTGAGTTTTCTACAAATATAGAATGTAAATACTGTTGAAATACAGCTTTATCCCAAATCTCCAACGTGTAACCTTTTGAGATAACGGAAATTATTTTTGCACCATGATTATTTAATATAGCATCTAAGTTTTTAATATCTTCTCTTGTTGTTCGCGCTGTCACATGATTAACAGTAGCTAAATATTCACCTGTTACTGGTGTATCCGCTGCCAATAATTCACTTAATACTTGTTTCATTCGGGAGCTTAACAAAATAAAGTCTCCTTCCATTCATTTTTTACTATTTTATCCATATACATTTTTACTCAAAAAGGTTCTGATCTTAACTCTTGATCAGAACCTATCTTCATATCTAGAAAGATTATATCAGAAACATTCATGGTTGTTCCTAAAATCCATTATTGGCTGCTACATTTTTAAACCAGTAAGCACTTTTCTTTGGTGTTCTTGTCTGTGTTTTTAGATCTACTGAAATGAAACCGTAGCGATTTTTATAAGCATTGGACCATGACCAGTTATCCATGAATGTCCATAGATGATATCCTTTAACATTACAGCCTTCTTCAATAGACTTATGCAGCCATTGTAAATGTCCTTCAATAAATTCAATACGATAATCATCTTGAATTTGTCCATCTTTCAAGAAACGCTCTTCATCTTGTACTCCCATGCCATTTTCGGAAATAAAGGATTCCACATTCCCATAGTTTTCCTTTAAATTCACCATGATATCGTAAATACCTTTTTCGTAAATTTCCCAGCCGCGATAAGGGTTCATTTTTCTGCCTGGCATCTCATAGGGATCAAAGAACCATTCTGGCATAAAAGGGCTATAAGGATTGGGTAAATGCTCTTTTGCCTTTACTCGGCGGGGCTGATAATAGTTGACACCAAGAATATCAACTGTATTTTCTTTAATTAGTTCTAAATCTCCTTGCTCACTATTCGGTAGTTGTCCATGTTCACGTAATATTTCTACTAATTCCTCTGGATATTCACCAAGAACAGCAGGATCTAAGAAACTTCTATTAAAGAATAAATCACAAATATTCGCAGCTTTTAAATCATATGGATTCTGGCTTCTTGGGTAGGATGGTGTTAAATTTAAAACAATCCCTATTTTTGTATCTTTGTCTTGACTCCATCCTCGAAAAGCTTGAACAGCTTTCGCATGTGCTAAAACTGTATGATAGGCTACTTGTGCAGCCTTCTTAAAATCTACGATATTCGGATAATGAAAATCATATAAATATCCACCTTCTACCGGAACAATCGGTTCATTGAACGTAAACCATTTTTTCACACGATCACCGAATAGCTGGAAGGATTGCAAAGCATAGGCTTGGTAAGCATCTACAACTTCACGATTTTCCCAGCCACCGATTTTCTGCATCTCTAGCGGCATATCAAAATGATACAGGGTAACGAATGGTTCGATTCCATTAGCTAGTAGCTCATTAATTACATTATTGTAAAAAGTTACAGCTTCTGGGTTCACTTCTCCCCGTCCGTTTGGAATTAATCTAGACCAAGAAATAGATAAGCGGAAAGAATTATGCCCAATTTCCTTCATCAATTGAATATCCTCTTTATATTGATAGTAGAAATTAGAAGTAGTTTCTGGCCCTACATTGTTAAAAAAGCGATTTGGTTCTGCCTCATACCAATGGTCCCAAATGTTTTTTCCTTTTTCTGCTTCATTCGCTGCTCCCTCTATCTGTGTTGCAGATGTGGCACTTCCCCACCAAAAACCTTTAGGAAATTTGTATTGAACAGTCATTTTAAGAAACCTCCAAAATTATTTATTACGATAAATCTCAATTATTTCAGTAGCTAAATCACGAACAGTAATAGCTGTCATCAAATGATCTTGAGAATGAACTAAAATCACATTCACACCCGCACCATTTCCGCTCGCTTCCTCTTGGAGTAGTCTCGTTTGAAAACCATGCGCTTTACCAAGTTCGGAACTTGATTCTTCTAGTAATCGATCCGCTTCTTCAAAGTTTCCTTCTTTTGCTTCTTGTATTGCTTCCATTGCACATGAACGTCCATTTCCAGCAAAAAGAATTATTTGAAAAGCTATTTCTGTCATTTTGTTATCTGTTTCCATCCCTGTCACTCCATTTCTAAAACTAAAGGGGGTTTACACTTAAGGTTAACTAAGGTAAATCCCCTTCCTCTTAATGTAAAACTTATTTCTATCTTGCTGACTGCTTATCCTTTTTTCTCTGTTTCATAATAATTTTTGTCTAGAACTTTTAGGAATGGCCACCAAATCACCATCACAACAAGTAAGTTAAAGATTTGCAGTGCTGCCCCTCTCCAATCATTACCAGTTGCTAAGAATCCACTAATACCAATCGGTGTTGTCCACGGAACAATGATACCTGCTGGTTTCGGAACGATACCTGCTGACATTGTCAGATACGTAATGATTGTTACTACTACTGGCGCTAATAACCACGGAATAAGAACTAATGGGTTCATAATGATTGGTAAACCAAAGATAATTGGTTCATTTACGTTGAAAATTCCAGCTGGTCCACCTAGTTTTCCAAGTTCTTTTGTTTGTCTGCTCTTACCGATTAAGAAGATAAGAATAACAACCCCCAATGTCATCCCAGTACCACCCATACCTACTAGGAACGTATCCATAAATTGTTTTGTGATAACGTTTGGAAGCTCTGTTCCTGCTTGGAAAGCAGTAAAGTTTTGGTCATTCAATGCATACCAGATTGGGTCAAGGACAGAGTTCATAATAATTTGTCCGTGTAAACCGAAGAACCAGAATAATTGAATTAATAATACCACTACGATTGTTGCTGGAAGACTACTACCTAGAGCAGTTAATGGCTCTTGAATAATTGTATAAATAAAGTTTTGTACTGTTTCAAATGGTGTAAAGCTGAAAAGAATACGAATGATTAAAAAGAATGTTAATGTTAGTGTAATGGGAATCAATGCACTAAAGGATCTAGATACAGAGTCCGGTACACCTGGCGGCATTTTAATCGTCCAATTTTTCTTCACAAAGAAGCGATATAGCTCTGCGGAAATAAATGCTGTGAAAATCCCCAAGAACATACCTTGTGCGCCAAGAATAACTGTTGGGATAACCCCAGTTACTTCCCCTAATTCTTGTGGGTTTAAAATAAGGAATGATGCAACCCCTACAACAGCTCCATAAATTGCTTCAAGACCATAATGCTGTGTCAGCTTATATCCAATTCCCATTATGACAAAGAGTCCCATAATACTTAGCGTTGCTGCGGATGCTGGACCTAATGCATTTTGATAAGCTGCATAAGCATCTTCGCTTATCATCTTATCTAGGAAAGGAAAGTTTGCAATTACAACAAAAATTGATCCAAAAATGATTAGCGGCAAGGCAACCATAAATCCATCACGTAATGCTGCTAAATAACGATTGTTGTTCAATTTCTCAGCAATTGGCAATAGAATATTTTCCAAAACCTCCATAAATTTATTCATAAGGTTTTTCCTCTCTTCCTTCTTTTAGTAAATGCTTTCATTTGGAAATAAACGATTACTTGTTATTCTCGATTAATTCTAACGCTTTGTTTAAAACAGCCAATCCATCAATTCGTCCATAAGCAACTGGATCAATAACATCTAATGGAATTCCAACTGATTCTGCTTGAGTAGCTAGTTTCTTTTTTAAAAAGCGCATTTGCGGACCAATTAAAAGGACATCTGCACGTTCCATATCTGTCTGTGCTTTATCTTGAGCAACAGCCCAAATTTCTGCTTCAATGCCTTTTTCCTTTGCAGCGTCTTTCATTTTAGAAACTAATAGACTAGTAGACATTCCTGAAGAACAAGCTAATAATATTCTTTTCAATTTAATGACCTCCGAGTAATTTATTTTAAGTAAATTATTTATGATGATTACTACGCTTTTATCTTACAATGAAAACTCTTACAACTTAACATATTGTTTTTCCGTCTAAAGGGGGAAATGAAATGTTAGCACTTTCATTTTACTTCCGCATATATAAGAGAATATTATGTGCTAGAAAAGGAAAAAAATAAAAACCCAGGAGCTAATTTCCTGGGTTTTACCATTATTCATTTTCTTGATAGCGGAAATATTTAAAGTCTGCTGGTATATTTTGACCACTTGTATCTTGACATTGTATTCCTACAAATGCTCCAGTAAAGAAACCGCCACCGCGAATATAGTCATCAGATAGTTTTTTTGATTCAAATACTATATCTAGTGTATTCCACTCTACTTTATCAAATGAGTAAGAGTAGTAGTAGTATTCATTTTCGACTGTGACTCTTAAGTAAATATATTCTATTTCGGTTGGAACAATTATTTTCTCCTTCAATGGTTGAGAGAAAGAAAAGTTGTCATTAACCATTAAATCAAGGATGCGTCCAAGATTTTCATCATATGTCACTTGCAATGCTGTCCAGTTTTCAGTGTTATAGTAATTTACTAAACCTGCAGCCTGCTGTATATTCTCTGGCGTAAAAGCTACGGCTGTTTCCGCTTCAAATTGAAGGCTTTGCCAACGTCTAGCAACAAAAGATTGTGTAAAGGTTGATGTTAATGATTCTTGGCCAAATAAGCGTAAATGATGAGGTCTTTCTGATAAAGAACCTAATTTCTCTGTAAAAGGAATGCGCAATGTTTGGAAATTGATATTGAGCTTATCTTCCTCAAATTCATCGACAACTGGATAAGTTGGAGGAAATTTTGTTTCTGGAATCTTTGGAGCTTCTACTTCCAAGCTCCCTTCTTTTCCGCCAACTACATATGGCCAGCCATCTCTCCATTCCAGCTTCTGAATCGCTGTTTCCCTTCCTAAAGGACAATATCCCCTTTGTTGGATTATAGAATCATCATCTGGATGAATAGGACGGCCAGTTAAATGAGCTAAATACCATTCATCCGTATGGGTGTGAACAATAGAAGCATGCCCACATTTTTGCAATGGATTTCTAGGATCATGCCAGGAAGTTAAAAGTGGGTTATCCGGATGAACCTCATAAGGTCCTTCTATATTTTTGGAGCGTGCAATTGTTGCAGCATGCTCATATTTCGTTCCGCCTTCTGCTGTTAATAAATAATAGTATTCACCAATATGATAAAGATGCGGCGCTTCTGTTAATTTAATATCCGTGCCTTTAAAAATTATTTGCGGCTTATTAATTAGCCTTTTCTGCTTGGTAGAGTATTCCTGCATAACAATTCCGCCGAAAGGATGACGGCCAATACGCTGATCCCACAGCATATTTAATAAATATTTCTTGCCATCCGCGTCATGAAACAAGGAAGCATCAAAACCAGAGCTATTTAATTTAATCGGCTCTCCCCAATCCCCATCTACCGTTTCGGAAGTAACCAAATAATTGTGACAATCTTTCCAAGCGCCATCCACTACTTTTACATCAGTATAAATAAGCCAAAACTTCCCGTCGCTATAGCTTAAGCAAGGAGCCCAAACACCACCAGAGTTAGGATTTCCTTTCATATCTAGTTGAGAAACTCTTTGTAATGGGTGTGCAACTAATTCCCAATTCACCAAATCCTTTGAATGATGTATTTGTACTCCTGGAAACCACTCAAAGGTAGATACTGCGATATAGTAGTCTTCACCGACTCTGCAAATGCTTGGGTCTGGATTAAATCCTTTCAGTACAGGGTTGATAATTTTCATTTAAAAAATCCTCCTTATGAATAATGATTTAAATAGACTAGTATTTTTCTAATTTGCAATTTTTCAAAATTCCCTCCAACTTTCAAACTTACCCAGCTAATAATTTGTAATCCAAAAGTTAGTTTGTTTGTTGTATAAACAAAGTTAACCATTTTTTGAAAGCGCTTGTCAATCATTTCGCAAAATTTAAATCATTTTTCTATACATATAGAAAAAACATAGGAATAGCGAAGCTTCTATCGGTTTCTCCAAAAGAAAAACTTCCATCCCATGATGAAAGTTTTTTTAAATAAATGTATCTGATTTTGTATTACTTGTTCGAAAAAAATTTTTTCTCTCCTAGTTGAATGGATTAACAATCTAATTTCGATTAATGATGAATAGGGCTTTTTTCAGACAATCGCAATGTTTCTGCTGTTAATGTATGAACGTCATGCAATAGCTGGGGGTTTTCTTTTAGGGATAATCCATACGATGGGATCATTTCCTTTAATTTCGGCTGCCATTCTGGCATTTTTTCTGTAAAACATTTCTGGATTACTTTCAGCATAACGTGAACAGCAGTAGAGGCACCAGGTGAGGCACCAAGCAATGCTGCTATCGAGCCATCTGCAGCACTTACAACCTCTGTTCCAAATTGAAGTGTCCCTTTTCCGCCAGCTTCTGTATCCTTTATTACTTGGACACGCTGCCCAGCTACCACAAGATCCCAATCCTCCGCTTTGGCATTCGGGATAAATTCACGTAATTCTTCTATTCGCTTTTCTTTTGAAAGCATAAGCTGCTGGATTAAATAACTTGTTAAGGACATATTTTTTGCACCAGCTGCCAGCATCGTTAACAAATTATCTGGCTTAACAGATGTAATTAAATCAAACATGGAGCCTGTCTTCAAAAACTTAGGTGAAAAACCAGCAAAAGGGCCAAAAAGCAATGATTTCTGATTATCGATGAATCGTGTATCTAAATGGGGAACGGACATGGGTGGTGCTCCGACCTTTGCTTTACCATACACCTTTGCATGATGTTTTTCGATTATTTCTTGATTTTTGCAGACTAAAAATATACCACTGACTGGGAACCCACCCATATGTTTACCTTCAGGAATACCAGATTTCTGCAGTAAATGTAAACTGCCGCCGCCGCCGCCAATAAAGACGAATTTAGCAGCATGTGTTTCCATTGTGCCACTATTTAAATTTTGTACCTTTGCTTCCCATAAACCATCTTTCGTTCGTTTTAAATCATTTACACTGTGCTTGTAGTTAATTTCTACCCCCTTTTTCAATAAATCAGCAAACAGCAAGCGTGTTAAGGCACCAAAATTCACATCTGTTCCAGAATCAATCTTTGTCGCGGCTATCGGCTCTTTTAATTCGCGATCTTGCATAATGAGAGGTATCCATTCTTTTAGTTTTTCAGGATCCTTTGAAAATTCCATTCCTTTAAATAGCGGATTACTTACCATTGCCTCAAAACGTTTTTGTAAAAATGCTACATTTTTTCCCCCTAGCACTAAACTCATATGTGGCAATGGTCTAATAAAATCTTGTGGATTATGTAATACTTGATTATTTACAAGATGAGACCAAAATTGCAAGGAAACTTGAAACTGTTCGTTAATTTCTACCGCTTTACTTATGTCTACAGAGCCATCTGGTTTTTCTACTGTGTAGTTCAATTCGCATAGTGCCGCATGACCTGTTCCCGCATTATTCCATTCATTCGAGCTTTCTTCACCTGCACTAGCCAATTTTTCAAACACTGTAATTTTCAAATCTGGGTCTAATTCTTTTAAAAGCGTTCCTAGAGTTGCACTCATAATCCCGGCACCAATTAAAATAACGTCTGTTTTCGTCTCTCGTCTGCTCATTTTAACCTTCCTTATACTTTTATTTTCAGAAAGAATGTAAGCGTTCCCTTTTTGATGCATTAAAGTAACCAAGGAATTATTTAAGCTATCATCTTTTCTGGATCAAGCATCACCTTGTTACAGCCCAACTTATTTTCAAAAAATTTTAAATAGTTACCTATAATTATACGCTAATTATTCATTTTTTTAAAGCCAGAATTTCCCCAAAAAGAAAGCCCTATCCTTATAAATAGTTAGGATAAGGCATTGATATGCTATTTATCAGTGAAATATGACTGTCTTTAGACAACCTCTTATTTAAAATGCAGGAATGGCTGTTTCGTCATATTTTTTCTCTAAAAATTTACGAACCTCTGGACTAGTCATTGCTTCCGCTAGCTTTTGAATAGGTTCCCAATCTGCATTATCTTTACGAGCAACTAATGTAATCGCAAAATCATTTTCTACCCCTTCTACTAACAAGGCATCACTTTTTGGTGTTAAGCCAAGTGGGGAAGCATAAGCTGGTGTCATCACGACTAGATCGGCATCATCATACATTCTTGCAAGCATTAATAAATCAACTTCTTCAAACTTATAGTTTTTCGGATTTTCGATAATATCCGCTTTGGTGTAATAAGGACCCGTTTTCTCTTTTAACTTAATGACATCATGTTGAGCCAATAATGCCAAAGAACGGTCTACATTGGATACATCATTAGCAATTGCGATTACAGCACCTTCTGGCACATCATCCATAGAATCATATTGTTTTGAATAAACACCATAATTTGCAAAATAAATAGCTTTTACTGGCACTAATTCAGCGTTATTACTGCGGTTAAACTCTTCCATGTAGGGGACATGCTGGAAAAAGTTTGCATCCACTTCCCCTGCCGCAAGTGCCGTATTCGGCTGTACATTATCACTTAATACTTTAACATCAAGGTTAATACCTTCCTCTGCTAATGTTGGTTTTACTAACTCAAGGATTTCCGTCATTGGTGGTATTAAAGACGCTACTTTTAGCGTTACTTCTTCTTTTTCCTTGGTATTCATTTGCTTTTTATCTGTTTCTGCCTTTTCTTTTCCGCAAGCTGCTAACAGAAATAGGCCTATTATCATTAAAAATAATATTTTTTTCATTTTCTTATCTCCTCATTTATCTTTTATCAATTACTTTTGCTATTGCTGTACCAGTAAACTGAATAGCCTGTACTAATATGACCATAATAATAATCATATAAATCATTAAATCTGTTTTAAATTGTTGATATCCATAACGAATCGCAAAATCTCCAATACCTCCGCCGCCAACAACTCCCATAATGGTTGAATAAGAAATAAAGCTGATAATCGAAGTTGTTAGTCCTAGCACAAGTCCAGAACGAGCTTCTACGTAAAGAAATTTGAAGATAACTTCCCTGACAGATGCTCCCATCGAAATGGCTGCTTCTATTACGCCTTTTGGCACTTCTAGTAATGATTGCTCCACTAAACGAGCATAATGAGCGATGGCAATAATCGATAATGGGACCGTTGCAGCTGCTGTACCCATAGCCGTTCCAATGATGATTCTCGTAAATGGAATAAGAAAGACTACTAATAATAAAAATGGAAAAGAACGAATAATATTTACTATTAAGTTCAGTGTAGAAAAAATTATTCGATTTTCGAGCATCTTTCCTTTTCTACTTAAGAAAAGCAATGTTCCGACTGGCAGTCCGATGATAATCGCTGCTAGGATAGACATGCCTACCATTATAAAAGTCTCCCCAATAGATTGCCAAATTTCCAATCTATATTGAATTAATATCTCAGGCATGGTCTACTTCACCATCCTTTTTCAGCTGTTCTACTAACCTTTTGGAGGTGTTATTTATTTGTTGAATTCCTTTTGGCTGGATTGCAACGGTATCATAAATTTCTCCATCTTCCAAAACTGTCACACGGTTACAGATGCTTTTGATTACCTCCATCTCATGACTGACGATTACAATCGTTACACCTAGACGCTTATTAACGTCCTCTAGAACATGCAAGATTTCCCCTGTCGTTTTTGGATCAAGGGAAGAGGTTGGTTCATCACATAATAATACTTGCGGATTATTCGCAATTGCGCGTGCTATCGCTACACGCTGCTTCTGACCTCCGCTTAATTGTGCAGGATATTTATCCATAAAGCTATCCAATCCAACAAATCGGAGACACTCTATTACTCGATTTCGTCTGTCCTTTCTTGAATAGTTAGCCAATTCTAAAGACACTAGCACATTATCATAAACGGTCTTATTTGCAGCAAGATTGAAATGTTGAAATATCATCCCAATTGATTGACGGGCTTGTCGAAGTTCTTTATAGTTAATACTGGTCAGCTCTCGGCCGTCGACTAGCACTTCTCCTGCTTCCGGAACTTCTAATAAATTCATTAACCGCAGCAACGTGGATTTACCAGCACCACTCGCTCCAATAATTCCGAAAATTTCTCCTTTATGTATCGCTAAAGAAATAGACTTAATGACTTCATCATCCGCAAAACGTTTACTAACATTACGCAATTGAATCATTACATAACCCCCTTTTTCATTTGAAGGGCACTTACAGCCCTCTCATTATAGCGAAATATAAAGGAGATGTCATTCTGAATGCCCAAAGCGGGATGTCATTTTAAGATTATTAGATTTAGACCTAAATAAAGTGCCATCGCCCAAATAATAACTGCTGATACTTGGTTAATGCGTTTAATCAGCTTTCCGCGCCCGGTGATTTGTCCAATCTTTCTCCCTGCTATTGCCAATAAACAAAACCAAATCCAAGATACACTTATACAAGCAGCAGTAAACAAGATTTTCTCCTCTCCAGTATAGGCTAAGGAGCTTGTGCCAATCACGCCGATTGTGTCGAGAATAGCATGTGGATTTAATAGAGAAACAGACGCAGCAAATGCTATTTGGCGGCGTGGAGAAAAGAGTAGCTGTTCTTGCTTGCTCCCCACCATGGCTGCTGTTTTCCACATAGACCATCCCATATACGCTAAGAAAAAGAAGCCAACAGTAAAAAGCACTGTTTTCACCCATTCAAAGGTAAAAACTACTACTGAAACACCTGCAACTGCTAAATAAATAAGTAAACTATCACAAATACTAGCCGTAATTATGGCCGGTAACACATAACTAAATTTTTTATGCGTTGCTCCTTGATTAAATATAAATATATTTTGAACGCCTAATGGTAGTATTAACCCAAATGCTAATAAAATTCCATGTAATATTGGTTCCATCCTTATTCCCCCTTGCTTTTATTGAGCATAACGAAGAATAGGCTATCTGTCTCCATCCAATTGGATGGTTACAACCCCAACCATTTTGTTAAAATAAAAGAAAAAGCAAAGGGAGTATACAATTAATGGCAGAAATGGAATGGAAGCCACAAAAGGATTCAACCGTTTCCTTACACCAACAAATTACTACCTATCTGAAAAAGAAAATAATTCATGGAGAATGGACGATTGGTATGAAACTCCCTTCCCAAAGAAGCTTGGCAAAACAATTCGAAGTCAACCGGAGCACCATTGTTACAGCACTTGAAGAATTAGCTGCTGATGGGTTAATTGAAACAAAAGTAGGAAGTAGAACAAAGGTAATAAATAATACATGGAGTTTACTTGCCTCCACTCCACCTCCTGATTGGACTAGTTATGTTAAATCGAGCATTCATCGACCGAACATATCTATTATCCAAAAAATTAATAAAGCCGAAGCAAATCCGAATATTATTAGACTTGGTACTGGCGAGCTTTCTCCAAAGCTATTACCTAAAGCACGGATGGAAGAAATCTTTCACCTTAAGGACAATCTAAGCTTTTCACTTGGATATACCGAGCCTAAAGGAAGTTTAGCTTTGCGACAAGCGGTTAGTTCTTATTTAAAAAAGAAGGGAATAGTCGCTACCTCTGAATCGATCTTAATTGTTTCAGGCGGGCTCCAAGCACTTCAATTACTATCAATTGGTCTCTTAAAGCGAGGAGCAGCCATCTTTCATGAAACACCATCCTATTTAAGTTCCATCCATGTCTTCCAATCAGCAGGAATGCACTTATTAGGCCTGCCGCTCGATGAAGAAGGAATTACCTGTCATACCATTGGACGGCTAAAAAGACAGCATCAAGCCGGGCTGCTGTATACAATTCCTAACTTTCATAATCCAACTGGCATTGTCATGTCTGAAAGGAGACGAAAGGAGTTAATAGCAATTAGTCAAACAGAAGCAATACCTATCATTGAGGATGATGTATACGGAGATTTATGGTTAGACACTCCTCCGCCCAAGCCCTTAAAAGCACTTGATACACAAGGAAACGTTCTCTATATCGGAAGTATGTCCAAAACATTAAGCCCAGGGCTCCGAATTGGTTGGATTGTAGGACCTGAACCAGTTATCGGGCATTTAGCCGATATTAAGATGCAGACAGACTATGGTTCTAGCAGTTTATCTCAATTTGCTGTAGAAAGATGGCTGCAAAACGGATGGTACGAGGATTTCTTAACAGAAGTAAGAGCAGAGCTAAGACTGCGAAGAGATTTTACAAATAATCTATTAAAGAAAAATTTCTC
Organism: Niallia sp. FSL K6-0212; assembly: GCF_038007605.1. Classification (NCBI taxonomy): domain Bacteria; kingdom Bacillati; phylum Bacillota; class Bacilli; order Caryophanales; family Bacillaceae; genus Niallia; species Niallia sp. FSL K6-0212. The sequence continues at coordinate 1,139,152 of NZ_JBBOXL010000001.1, forward strand.
TGATATTGCTGAATGGACAGTACCTAATGGCGGATTCTACATCTGGCTGAAATTAAAACCAATGATTTCTTCACGCAAGCTATTTGAGATTTCTCTTAAAGAAGGAATTCTTATCAATCCAGGCATCGTATACGATAAAGCAGATGACCGGCATCTGCGAATATCCTACTCCTATGCCTCATTAGAAGAATTAGAAAAAGGATTAATAACCTTAGCACAGCTTATCAACAGGGTAGCAGAGGGATGATTCCACCGAGGACGTTCTCAGTAAAATCGACCCTCTGCGGTCAGTAAAAATTCTTGCAAATAAGCGGTATTGTCCATGTTCTTATTGCATTCGCTGCTATCTGTACAAATCAGGTTTCCGATAGCCTTGTAATAATCTGCATTTTTAGGTTTCTTGTCTTTGGTAATCGTTGAAAAATAGGCAACCTCTCCAAAGCTATTGCAGAAGGAACAAATATTTTTTTTATTAGTCGGCGTCATCTTCCCTTCCACCCCTACTAATTTCCCATCTAATTCATAAATGACAAATTTTCTATTAGACTTTCCATCTGTCCAGCTTAAATAGGTTAATTGATGAAGGTCTATTGTTGCAAAATCAGGTAATCTTAATTTCTTTTGCTTTGGGAATAATTTTTTTAGCTGCTGTTCTGTAATTTTTGGAAACGGCAATACATACTTAGCAAGTCGCTCTATATATTGTTCATATTCATCCTTTGTTTTCCATTTGGAAATATCCAATAACTCTTGCTGATCACTTGTTGCTTGGGGAAAAAGCTCGAAAATTTTTGCCTCAGCTAACTCCATTACTGCAGCTAACACTGTTTTAGGTAAACTTTTATTCATACTTTCTTTAATGTTGGAAATTTGCTTTTTGATAAAATTTAATTGTTCATTTTTTATAAATGCTTCTGTCATATTATTCTCTCCTATTAATGGATTATCCTCTCTTCCTATTTTAGTAAAGACACTCTATTTCTAAAATGGAAAAGATGACTAAGAAACGATTTTTACATAAAAAAACACTGATGAAAACTCACCAGTGCTATTCTTTATTTTTATGTGAATAGACGATTTTTTTAATTGTTTCTGTGGAGAGATGATATTCCTTCGCCAATGCTTGAACGGTGCTTCCATTTACAAAAGCTGCTTTTATCGCATTATTTCTGCGATCCAGCATTAATCTTCCCCCACTTGAAGTTCCCCACTTCTTATGAGCATTTTCTTGTTTTGGAATATATAGAGTCTCGCCCTGGACATATTTTTGAATTTCCAAAATAAGCTTTTCAGGTAAAACATTCATTGCGTTTGTATACTTCAAATTTGCCCGCTCCCTTATTTTTATTTTTGTCTAAAATAAGGTGCAAAGCCAAAATATTAGTCAGCGATAAAATTAGTTGTTTCGCCCCATGCAAAGTATCGCCTTTCCAATAATAGGCTTTGCATGAGTGGAAGTAGTATCAGACAATCGTATATGATTCTCCAACTGTAAGCACCCCCTTTTTTCATTATTATAGCTAATTTTATCAAGTGTTTACATGAAAATTTCAAAGAACTGCTTCTGCCAGCAGTGTATAGGATTGCATTTTTTCTTCAAAATCATAAATGTTCGTAATAATCATCATTTCATCGGTTTGGTAGACTTTACTTAATTGGAGCAGTTCTTCTTTTACTTTTCCCGGGGTTCCAATGATGGCCCGTTTGCGATTTTTTCTTATGATTGCTTTGTCTTCTTCCGAAAGCCTTATACTTTCCGCCTCTTCCTTTGAAAGAAGGAAAGTATCTTGCCCTTTTTCGATTGCTAACAGCCATAGATCTTGACTTAATGCCATTTCTTCGGCTTCTTCTTGGGAAGGTGCACAAACAACAAATACACATACATTTGCCTGCGGATTTGCAAGAAAACTAGACGGCTGGAAGTTCTCTCTATAATGCTGCATGGCAATACTTCCGCTAATGGGGTTTATAAAGTGGCCATAAGTAAAAGCAGTTCCCTTTTCAGCGGCTAATCTAGCTCCTCGCTGTGAGACACCGAGCATCCACATTTCCGGCTGCGTTTCAACAGAAGGATAAGCTTGAACCTCGTGATTAGGCGAAGAACCTATGAGAAATTCTTGAAGTGCTGTTACTTGGCGAGGAAATTCATTTAAGCTTTTTCTAACCCCATCCGTAAGGGCCAAGCGGGTTGGGGTAGACCCCCCTGGAGAACGACCCATTCCTAAGTCCATTCGATTCGGATAAAGTGCTTCTAACACTTTAAAGTCTTCTGCAATTTTAAAAGGACTATATTGGGGCAGTAAAACACCGCCTGATCCCACACGAATTCTGTTTGTCTGAGCGGCAATACTGGAAATAAGTATCTCTGGGGAGGTACCAGCGATGCCACTTGAGTTATGATGCTCCGCAACCCAAAAACGAGTGTAGCCAAGCTCCTCTGTTCGTTTTGCCAATTTAATGGTATTTGCGAGAGTCATGCTCGCATTCCCATTCTTACTTATTACAGATTGATCAAGTACACTTAACTTCACTTAAATACCTCCTTTCCCTTTCATCTAAAAAACTTTTTCACCAAACTTCCTTGGCAATTAGCTCATATGACTTTCTTCGACTCTCATAGCTATTAGTAATGGTTACAATCATGATTTCATCAGCACTGTAGACCGCTTGCAGCTCAGCCAATTGTTGTTTCACTTCTTTTGGGTTTCCAATCATCATCTTTTTGCGCATTTCTTGTATTCTTTCTTTCTCATCGCTTGTAAACGAATAATTTCTTGCTTCTTCCATAGTAGGAATGCGGTTATTTTTTTCACCTTTATCCGTTTGGATTTTTGATAGGAACCAGCTTAAAGCAAGCCCTTCTGCTAGTTCGGAGGTTTCAGCGCAGATAACCGATACAGTTATGATAGCTTGTGGTTTTTGGAGACCGCTGCTCTGTCGAAATGCATTTCTGTATGTATTGACAATCTCGATTCCATCTTTGTCACTCATAAAATGGCCAAATGCATAGGCAGTCCCATAACTTGCTGCTTGAATAGCACTTTTTTCACTGGTTCCAAGGATCCATGGAACAGGAGGTATATCTGGAAGAGGATGTGCTGTTATTTTTGAAAACATCTGATCTGTTGGATAATTATTATATAAAAAATGGAGAAGATCTTTAATTGAGCTAGGCATATTTCGGACATTTTCTAAAAAATTCCCAGAAAGAGCTATCGAAGCTTCGGCCGATCCACCAGGTGCCCGTCCTATTCCTAGATCAATCCGATCGGGAAATAACGTTGCAAGCATATTAAATGTTTCTGCTACTTTATATGGTTTATAGTGTGGCAATAGTATGGCTCCTGCCCCAATTCTTATCTTTTCTGTATTGGCTCCGATATACCCAAGCATCACTTCTGGGGCAGAACTAGCAAGACCAGGGAAATCATGGTGTTCTGCAATCCAATATCTTGTGTATCCCAATTTTTCACCAGATTGAGCAAGCTTCATCGATTCTTTAAGTGCCTCCTGCGCGCTCTTCCCAGATAATACAGGTGCTTGATCTAAAATACTTAATTTCATATAGATAACCGCCCTTTCCGTTTATAGAAGCAAAAAAACAGATCGCTCTATCCACTTAACGGTGATCTGTTTTGCCAAACCCCTTCTAAATTTATTCCACTTCCATTAATTTTAAAGAGAAATCACTAGTACTGTCTTCATCAGAGAAATTGGTATAGGAGGTGGAATACTGATTAATTTCCCCTCTAAATTCCAATGACTTATCAGGAATGCTGACATCGAATATATTCTCATATAAAAACTTCGTAACTACGTGGTATTCTTCCCCACCTCTTACTTTAAACTCAAAGCTTACTACCGTTAACAGCTTCTCTGATTTTTTACTTTTCACCTTTTCCTCTTTAAAATTTGAAACCGTTAATGCAAAATCATTTAAGAAAACCTTATTGACCATTCTAATCGCTCCTTGTTTAAAAATGAGGGACGGTTTCTACTGAGGTCGGGCTAATTGATCTCCGTAGAGCCGTCCCTCTGCTTTCCTATTTTTACTGTTATCTCTGTTCCTTTTCCTATTTGGCTTTTGACTTGGATTTCGCCTTTATGCAAGTCTATGATTTTTTTGACAATAGAAAGACCGAGGCCGTTTCCTCCTATATTTCGATTTCTTGATTTATCTGCTTTATAAAAGCGTTCAAATATATGCATGAGCGAATCCTGTTCCATGCCAATTCCTGTATCTCTTATTTTAACAGTAATAACCTTATTCTCCGATTTAAATGCCTCGACTGTTATAGTACCTCCTTTTGGCGTGAATTTTATACTATTATGAAGTAAGTTAATCCACACTTGATCAAGCATTTCTTCATCTGCCATAATTGTTATGTTCGCAAGAGAGATATCCATATCTATTTCTTTTTCTGTCCATTGTGGTTCATTGGCAAGAATAATTCGACGAAGCTGTCGATCTAATCGGTACTCTTTTTGCTCCAAAGGTAAATGCTCTGATTCTAAAGAGGTAAGTTTTAATAGGTTTTCACTTAATTTGGACAAGCGGATGCTTTCCATTTCAATGATGTCCAAATAGTGATTGCGTTCTTTTGGACTCAAATCATCATTTTTCAAAGCATGAGCAAACCCACTAATAGAGGTTAAGGGAGACTGAATTTCATGAGACACATTGGAGATAAATTCCTGACGCATTTCCTCCATTTCTCCTAATTTTTCTGCCATATGACTAATATTTGTTACTATTTGATAATAAGGATGATCATTGTCACCTTCTCTAAACTGATTTTTATAATAGGAAAGGTCAATATTAAAATTTCCTTCTGCTATCATTTTGATTGCTTGAATGATTGGGTATAAGTGTTTATCCTGTTTGGATCTAATCCACGGAATTTTTGAGATAACTGCTATTATGCATCCGAAGAGAAAGAATCCGGCAATTGAATTAATTAATTGTCTGATGAATTCGCTTGGAGATACTTGGTTTGCTTCATAAAACCATGCTGTTAACCAATAGGATAAGGACCAGCATACCATTAGAAAAATAATAATTGCAAAAATGCCTGCTATTCTTTTCATCCATTGTGAGAACTTCACTATTTAACCTCCAATCGATAACCAAGACCGCGAACTGTCGTTATTTTAAAGGGACAGTCCTCTTGGGCAAATCGCTGCCTTAGACGTTTTATATGAACATCAACGGTGCGCTCATCCCCCTCATAATCATAGCCCCATATATCTTCAATTAATTGTTCCCGCGAAAAAGTTTTCTTTTGATGGGTTGCAAGCTTAAATAATAATTCAAATTCCTTTAAAGGTAATGTAATTTCAGCAACTCCAATAGAAATTTTATAGGTGTCTCGATTAATCACGACATTTCCTATCTCAATCTGATTGGAAACATTAATTTGGTAGCGCTTGAGAAGTACCTTCACCCTAGCAACTAACTCAGCAGGAGCAAAGGGCTTTACTAAGTAATCGTCCGCTCCTAGTTCAAACCCTCTCACTTTTTGTGTTGTTTCTCCTTTTGCTGTCAACATCAAGATTGGCATTGTCTCTGGGTAATAGGTTCGCACTTCACGGCAAAGTGTCCAGCCATCCATATTCGGCATCATAATATCAAGAATAATTAAATCTATTTTTGCTTGCTCGAGTATAGACATCGCGGCTTCTCCATCTTCTGCCTCCATAATAGAGAAGCCTTCCTTTATTAAAATGACACGGATTAATTCTCTAATATGTGGATCATCATCTACGACTAGTATTTTCGCCATATTATCATTCCTTTAAAAAAAATAAGGAGAACCGCTAATTTCATAGCCGTTCTACTTCATAGATTATTCTCTTTATTCTACCATTTAATCCTTCAAAAACTTATGCGCGTCTCATATAAGCCCTTACTGTAATCGGTGCAAAAATAGCTACTATTACGGCTGCTCCAACAAGAGAGATAGTGAAATCCAAGCCAATTGTTCCCGCGTTTGTTAAATCCCTAACTGCTGTAACTAAGTGAGAGATAGGATTAATTTTTACAAACCACTGAAGGAAATTAGGCATAGTATCAGCTGGAACAAAGGCATTGGACAGAAATGTTAATGGAAACAAGACAATCATAGAAATTCCTTGTACACTCGAAGCAGTTCGTGAAATAACACCCAAGAAAGCAAATATCCAGCTAATCGCCCAAGAACAAACAATAACAAGTATTCCTGCCAAGATTACAAAGCCTATACCACCATCTGGTCGATAACCCATAATATATCCCATCGTAAACGTAAGAGTTGTGGCAATGGTATAGCGAATAGTATCAGCAAGCAATGCTCCTGCTAAAGGAGCAATTCTGGCAATCGGCAAAGACTTAAAGCGGTCAAACACGCCTTTATCCATGTCCTCCCTGAGCTGGACACCTGTTACCACTGATGTTGTAATAACAGTTTGAACGAGAATTCCCGGAATAATAACCGGTAAATAGTTTTGCACATTGCCAGAAATAGCTCCGCCAAAAATATACGTAAACATAAGAGTAAAAAGAATCGGCTGTAAGGTAACATCTGATAATTGTTCAGGTGTACGCTTTATCTTAAGCAAACCTCTATAAGCCATTGTTAATGAATTTCGCACTGCTTGACGAAAAGTGGAGTTTCTGTAAACTTTTTGTTCTCTGGTTGGTTTTAATGTAGTACTGCTCATACTAATCCCTCCCCTTTACTAGATTTATCTACATTTGCATTAGAACCAGTAATAGCTAGAAATACTTCATCTAATGTTGGCTTTTGCACACTTAATTCAGCCAATGGAATGCCCGCTGTCTTTAATGTCATAAGCAAATCGGTTACTTTATCCGCATCAGCCATTGGCGCTGTAATTTTTCCACCTTCTGCTGATACAGCTGATTGAACGTTAAGCACACGTTCCACAATCAGACGAGCTTCCTGCATATTTTGTTCGTTTTGGATACTTAAGTGTAAGGAGGAAGTCCCGATAGATCCCTTCAACTCATTCACTGTACCTTCTGCGACCACTTTTCCATGATCGATGACCGCAACTCGATCTGCAAGTTCATCTGCCTCTTGCAAGTACTGTGTTGTCAGCAGGACTGTTGATCCCCCCTTTACTAATTTCCTGATTGTCTCCCACATTTGATTACGCGTTCGTGGATCAAGTCCAGTAGTTGGTTCGTCTAAAAAAATAAGTGGCGGCTGTGCAATAAGGCTCGCAGCTAAATCTAGTCGTCTCCGCATTCCTCCTGAAAAATTTTTCAATGGACGTTTTGCTGCTTCTGTTAAGCCAAACTCTTCTAGTAATTCCATTGCTTTACGTTTTGATTCTGTCCGCCCTAAACCTAATAAACGAGAAAAAATAATTAAGTTCTCTGTCGCGCTTAGGGACTCATCAACAGAGGCATATTGACCTGTTACACCAATTAATTGGCGTACCAATTGCGGCTCCCTACCTATATCGTAGCCGAAAATCTTTGCAGAACCTGCATCTGCCTTCAGCAATGTTGCAAGCATTCTAATTGTAGTTGTTTTTCCCGCCCCATTAGGACCAAGCACCCCATAAATAGAACCTGTGCGAACCTGTAAATCCACTCCATCTACAGCACGGTTATCACCAAATACCTTTACCAGCCCTTCCGCTTCCACAGCCAGTTCTCTACTATCTATAATCTTTTTATTATTAGTCACTTGATTCAAAGTAAATCCTCCTCTATTCATCTTATAAAGTGATAATAAATTACAAATATGAACTAAATATGAACTGGAATAAAGAGATAGGTCGAAGCAATGACAGAAGTCTTTTTGTGAATGAAAATAGATCTCTATTATCAATAAACCTATCTATTTTTAGTGGCAATATTAAATGTATCTTTTTTTGAAATAAGCGCAAAAAGACGGTTCTACCGGGGGCAATAATATTAATTGCCCTCTAGTAGAACCGTCTTTTGACTGCCTTGGCCTTAAAAGTCTATACTTTCTTCACAAATTCCGATTTTAATTTCATTGCTCCAAATCCCGCAATTTTACAATCAATATCATGATCGCCGTCTACTAAGCGAATACTTTTTACCTTTGTTCCTTGCTTTAAAACTGATGAACTCCCTTTTACTTTAAGATCCTTGATAACCGTAACGGTATCTCCATCATTCAAAACATTTCCATTTGCATCTTTGATAACTTTGCTATCATCATTTGCCTCCATATTACTATTGAATGTCCACTCATGTGCACATTCCGGACAAACTAAAAAAGTTCCATCTTCATATGTATATTCAGATTCGCATTTTGGACAATTAGGCAAGGTGCTCATTATTTTATTCCTCCACTGGTTAATTTGTCTTTAAAAATATTATTATAACAAAAAGAAGGAAGCACCCCTATGCTTCCCTTTTCATTAATCTACAGAGGCAGAAGATGTAGCAGCTTGGTCTGCTTTTACACAATCAATTGCAACAACCAAAGCAATCAGTATCGCTTCCATTTCTTCCTTCAGTATTTGCACTTTATAGCTATCTCCCCAGGTAAACCACTCTTTGCTTACCCTGCCGACTTCTTCCCCATTCTGAAAAACGCGAAAATCCATATCCCACCAATTCCCACTTACTTCAATGCCAGCAGCATCAATGGTATAGCGGGATTTAAAGAAAGAAAACTCTTTGTTAATCGTTAAAACATTTTCCCCATTGATTTCTATATAAAACTTCGGTAAAAAGCTAAAGACCTTTTTGGTAATTAGGGCAATTTCATTATTGTTTGCATCCTTTATGGAAAAGGTTTTAGGGATTTTAAAAAAGCTTCCTTCCACATAATAAACATCTTTTTCCTGTTGATCCTTGACTGTAAATTTTTCATTAAGGCTAAAAATCTTTTGCTTCATATAGAGTTGTTTCATTCAGTGCCTCCATAATTAAAATAGTATCCTTTTCTCTACGAAAAGCCATCGGCTAAATCTACTTTCGTATAAAAGAGATGTTATCCTTATATTCAACACTTTATGACATAATACCTTTCTTATTCACTCATAAAAGCAGCGGCATAAAACCAGTTATCTTCTAGTTAAATTCTTGTTTATCTTTTCCTATGATTTATTTTAATTTCTTGATATAATTCTCTAATTCAATTCATTTATTTGTTTAGTTAGCTAACATTTCAGCTGAATGAGTTATTTCATTTGTTGCTTGATAAAGTTGATTGACAATTAAATCACTGTTTTTTATCTCGGTAAATATTATTTCTGTTTTTTCTTTTGATTGCTGAACCGCATGGACAATTTGATTAAAAAACTCGATTGTTTCTTCCGTGATTTTTTGGTTTTTTACGATATCCTCATTAAAATCGGTAACTGAAATATGCACTTGTTTCACTTGTTGAGAAATATCCTTCACTAAAGAACCAATTTCTTCTGTAGATTGTTTAGTTAAACTCGATAATTTTCTAATTTCCCCTGCTACAACTGCAAATCCTTTGCCTTGTTCTCCTGCACGAGCGGATTCAATCGATGCATTTAATGCCAGAAGATTGATTTGATTAGCAATAGAAGTTACTACGTCTACTATACTATCAATCCTTTGGCTAACCATACTCATTTTCCTGATTTCATCTTGCAGAACAAGAATCTGATTTCTTATTAAACTGGCGGACTCTTTTTCTTGGCTCATTCTCCCTTTTCCGTCTTCAGATAATTCTTCTACCTTTTGAATGGCTTGCCCTCCATCTTTAGTGAGTATTTGAATTTTTTCAAATTGGCTGATGAGCTCTTTTAAAGAGGCACTTGTTTCTTCCGAAATTGCTGATAACTCATGAGCGGTTTCTTTCATTGTTTCCTGTATTTTTTCTTTTTCTGCTTCTTTTACTTTACGAAGAGACTCTTCCCTCAATTCATAGGATTCTAATACCAATTGTTGTTCTAAACTAAAGATTTTTTGGAGAGAACTAACAGCTTCAAATAATTCCGCTTTATTTTTAATTTCTTTGTAGAAAACTTCTATAATTGTATTCAGCAGCTGTTGAAAGGCATTAACATACCACTTCGTTCCTAATCCGATTTTGACATGGACATGGGCAATTCTTTTTCTCTGCATGACGTAAGATTCATTTACCTTCCCAGAAAATATTTCTTTAATATGGTGGTATAATGTTTTTCCAAGTTTTTCAACATTGCTATAGGTATTAATAATTGTAATTAAGGAAGGTTCCTTCCCAATAGTTTCATAAAATGAATCTACTAGTTGCTGTGCTTCTCTTTCTATAATTGGCTGCAAAACAAATAATCGCTTCACATCTAGCTCTGTTAATCCAATCATTTCAATTTGGGTTTGTAATTCTTTGGGCAAATTAAAATCAACTTGTATGGTTCCTAAAGAGGAAAAATATAATTCTTCCTTTTTCTTTCCTAATAAGAGCATAATGAGGTCTCTCCTTGTTTGTTAGAAAATGTATATTTATAACTATTATACCATTATATATATAGGTAAATGGACTTATTGATGTATATTGATATAATTAAAGATTCCATTTTTTTATAAACCTTATTTATAATTAACTATTTATTTAAAAATAAAATTGACTCATCCAATATGAAAAACACCATTAAATTATTATACAAAAATAACATTGAAACTATAATTCCATTTATAAATGGCCATAAAAAAAGAGAAGCCCATTGACTTCTCTTTATCTAGTTATGTTATGTTATCTAATCAACCTTGTCACTACTGATGCCATGCTTCACCATTTTTCTCTCTAAATCACCGGAAACTATTTCTCATCATAGAAGAAATTAGAAAATTATACTGCTTTCTTTCGATTCTTTTAACAGATGATTTACAATTTACAAAAGAGAACCACTATAACAAGTCTTTCCATGAAAGTACTATAGGCTGACTTGTGGCTGTACAATGGTGCGCTTTAAGAATTCTTTCGTACGTTCTTGTACAGGATGGTGGAAGATTTGTTCCGGACTTCCTTCTTCCGCAATAACGCCCTTGTCCATGAAGATAACTCTGTTTGATACTTCTTTTGCAAATTCCATTTCATGTGTTACCACTATCATCGTTAAGCCAGAATGTGCAAGCTCCTTCATGACCTTCAGTACTTCTCCTACCATTTCTGGATCAAGAGCTGATGTAGGTTCGTCAAATAGCATCACATCAGGATTCATGGATAAGGCTCTTGCGATTGCCACACGCTGCTTTTGACCGCCTGATAATTGTTTTGGCTTCGCATTAATATACTTGTCCATTCCCACAACATTTAAGTAATGCATTGCTACTTTTTCGGCCTCTTCTTTAGAGCGTTTTAAAACTTTTATTTGGCCTACTATACAATTGTTCAGTACATTATGATTGTTAAATAAGTTAAATTGCTGAAATACCATCCCTAAATTTTTTCGGTAGACCGCAACATCATGTTTTTCATCTAATATATTTTCGCCATGATAGAATATCTCCCCGCCACTTGGCTTTTCTAATAGATTTATACACCGAAGAAGCGTTGATTTACCAGAACCAGAGGAACCAATGATCGAAACCACTTCACCTTTATTAACGGAAAAATCAATATCTCTTAATACCTCATGTTTCCCATAGGATTTATTCAAATGCTTGATATCAATAATTTTGTCCAACCTTATTCACCTTCTTCCTTATTTTAATTTACCCCTTAATGGTTGTGAATCTGTTCCGATAACAGTGTAGCTATCGGACCCTTCTAACTTTCTCTCCATATATAACAATATTCTCGTAACAATAAAGGTCATTACAAAATAAATTAGACACGCTACGAAGAATGACTCAAAATACTTAAAATTATTTCCAGAAATTGATTTTGTCACAAAATATAATTCAGTAACAGAAATAACGTTTAATACAGAGGTATCCTTAATATTAATAACAAATTGGTTACCAGTTGCAGGTAAAATATTACGAATGACCTGTGGCAATACAACGTTCCACATTGTCTGCACATGATTCATTCCAATCGCATGCGCTGCTTCAAACTGCCCTTTATCAACAGAAATAATCCCCCCTCGAACGATTTCTGCCATATAGGCACCTGTATTAATGGAGACTACAATGATTGCTGCAGCAAAAACATTCATGTCTATACCAAATGCTAGCGCAGAACCATAATAAATCACCATTGCTTGAACAATCATTGGTGTTCCACGGAAGAATTCAATATAGATAGACAGGATGATATTAATTACTTTTAAAATAAACTTTTTTATGCCGCGTTCCGGTGTTGGAATAGTGCGGATAACCCCCGCAATCAATCCAATAGCAGCTCCAATAATGGTCCCTATCAAGGCAATGATAAGCGTTAACCCAGCACCACGAAGAAACATCGGCCAGTTTTCTGAAATTATTTTAATGATCCACTCAAGACTCATTTTTTCTCCTCACTTACTGTATAAAACCGCCTGTATTAAGATATACAGCCGGTTTTGTTCTTTTTTATTCTGCTGCTGGTTGATTTTTGATTGCATTATCCATCAAGCTTGTACGTTCTTTCTCTGGGATATCTGCTAAGATTTTATTAATCTTCTCTGTTAAATCACTATCCTTTTGCAGCCCTACAGCAATGGATGTGTCTTCTTCTGATGTTTTAAATCCTTCCTTAAATTCAACCATTGCAAATTTATCATTTGCTGTTGACGCACTAACTGCTTCAGGACGTTCTGATACGTAGCCATCAATAACACCAGACTCTAAAGCAACCCTCATGGCTGGGAAGTTATCCATAGCTGTCTTTTTTTCTACCCCTTCAATTTGGTCAATGACAGAATAGTGAAAGGTATTTAGCTGTGCTGTAACTTTAGCACCTTTAAAATCCTGAATAGAAGAAGCCTTTTCATACTTGCTGCCTTTTTTTACTACCATTACTAAATTTGATTTATAATAGCTATCTGAAAAGTCAACAGTTTCTTTACGGTCTGCAGTTGGTGACATCCCTGCAATAATAGCATCTATTTTCCCTGAAACTAACGCTGGTACTAGCCCGTCCCATTCTGTTTTTACAATGACTAATTCTTTTCCGAGACCTTCAGCCACTTTTTTAGCAATTTCTACATCATATCCACTAGCATATTCTGAAGATCCTTTGATTTTAACAGCCCCATTGGAATCATCGTTTTGTGTCCAGTTAAAAGGAGCATATCCTGCTTCCAGTCCTACTCTAAATGTATTGTCATCTGATGATCCAGAAGCTTGCTTATCACTTGCTCCACAGCCTGCCAATAAAAGCATGGCTGAGACCATTAAAACCATCATCATTAATAATTTGTTTCTCATGTTGTCTCTCCTCCTATTTTTCTTTCAATCTACTAAAACAAAAAAACGACCTGAGATCAACTCAGGTCGTAGTATATGCAATAGCCCTAAAGTCCTCTCTTTATCCCAAATGAGATAGCACAACTCAATAAACTAGGCGTTTATTGAGACAGTCCTGCAGCTCTTAACTACAGACCCAGCATGTAATACGGAGAAATATTACAAACTTCGGCGACATTTCCTTCTCCTTAGCATCATAGCTTCTCAAACTCCACTAAAGACTGTTAAATATCGCGCCTCTACCTCACTGTAAAAAAGTGAGGTCTTATTCAATTAATTTTAATAGTACCGTATTTTGGCAAGATTCGTCAACACGTTTTTCCTTTCTAGTTTTTTCCTTATTTAATTTCACCCTGTCTCGTTAAAAAATTTTTCCTGTGGATTATTTATTCTTTAACGCCTCTGCAAGTTTCCTTAAAGACTGATATTCTTTTATTTGATAATTTCTTCCGTTCTTTTGCAAATATTGTTTTTCACAAAATTTTGTAAGCATGTATAACAAATGGCGATAGGATACCCCTAAATAATCACAAACAATCACATGTTTCTCCTTATAAATTCCATTGTCTGCCGTTTGCAAGATAAAGTCTGCAAGTCTATTTTCAAGGGGAAAAGCAAGGGTTTGCGAATACTTAGCTGCCATTACTGTTGCCTTTTCACTTAAAAACCTTGTAAGCTCACGCAAAAACTTAGCATCCTCCAACAATTTTGTTCGATAATAATAAAACGGAAGAGCAAAACAAATAACTTTAGTTGATGCTTGTATGCCCTTTGTATAATACACATCATGCAGTAATTCCATTTCGCCAATATAATCATTTGCATTAATGAAATTTATTAAAGATACCTTTCCATTTTGATGTGTTACATATATTTTCGCTTTTCCTTCCATTACAAAAAATAAATAATCCGGTCTCATTCCTTCTTTTATAATCCATTCATCCCGCTGGTATTCATGAATTTCTATATACTCTTCTACTTGGAAAGAAAATAGATCAGCAATTGAATTCCTTGTTAAAAATTGCTGCTTTTTATCTCCTTTGTAAATTTGCATCTTCTGCCTCCATAAATAAGAGATATCTCCTATTATTTATCTTTACTTCTATGATACCATGCAAATGAATGAGGAGGATAAGAATGAATACACAACGATGGATGAGTACACGTTTTTTTAGTTTTTTTATGACTTGGGGAATATTCCTGCCTTATTGGTCTGGCTGGTTAATTTATACAAAGGGAATCTCCGTCTCACAAGCCAGCTTCATTATGAGTCTTGGCTTAATCGCTAGAGGGCTGTCAACATTATTTGCCTTTCCTTATTTGTCGGAGAAATTTAGTAGTAAAACGTTATTAAATATAATGGGCGCCGGCACACTTGTCTCTATTAGTGGTTATATGCTAACAAACTCTTATTCCGGTCTATTAATCGTAACGGTTATTTTACATCTATTTTATCCAACTCTAATGCCAGCTTTAGATAGTGCCGCGAGTGTCCTTGTGCAGAATAAACAATTAAAACACTATGGGAGAAGCCGCCAATGGGGATCTATTGGGTTTGTTTCAGTAGGAGTCATATTAACTATTTTTACAGGTAAGTTCGGGGATGAGATCATTTTTTGGGCTCTCTTACTAGGGATTATTAGCTTTGTAGGTCTTAGTTTTATGAATGCACCTGCAATTTTAGCGAAAAAACCACAAGTTAAGCCAGCAGAAAAAATAAGTTTGCTGCAATTATTTCGCATCAAACATTTTATTTTAGTACTTATTATTGTCATTTTGCTTCAAGCAGCCCATGCTGCTTACTATAATTATGGCTATATTTTTCTTCAGGATATACATGCACCTATTTATCTCATTGGAGTAATCATTAACATAGCCGTCATTGCAGAAATCATCTTTTTTTCCATAGCAGATAAACACTTTAGTAGATTCTCTGTCGGTACGTTATTGGCAATAGCAGCAGCTGGTTCTTCTCTGCGATGGATAATCATTTTTGCGTTTCCTAATGTCATTGTTTTCTGCCTAACGCAAACTTTACACGCCTTTTCATTTGCGATGGGACATTACGCCTTTATGAAATATTTGATCAACAATATTCCACAGGCACAAATCCCAAAAGCACAAGGCATATACTCAGCTCTCGCTCTGAGCTGGAGCACTGCCGTATTCACCATGCTTGGAGGCTTTTTATACGAAATAGAACCAAGATATGCCTTTCTTGGTATGCTAGCTTGCAGTCTGCCAGCAATGATGGTTGCACTGATTTATCAAAGGCTAGAGCAGCGAAAACAAGCTTGGATTTCTAATTGATATACCCTTCTTACCAACCAGCTTTTCTGTTGCTTTATTTAAAAAGGATTGGCCACTATGATAGACCAATCCTTTTATCATTATTTAGCCTTTTTGGATACTCTTACGACGTTAAAAATGCTGGCTGCTAAACCACCCCAGAGGATGATCATACCCACTATCATCATAGTGATTGCACTAGCTGACATATCAAGCAACCTCCTTATTTCTTTCTAGAGCTATATTCGCATTCCATTTTTTTCTAGATAGAAGAACTCCAATAATAATGCTCAGCACAACAACAAGTACACCGGCAGTCAGAATCAATTCTGTTGGATATCCTCCGTAATTTTCTCTTAAGTTTTGGCGAATATTATCAAACATCATATAGCCTAGAACAATGGGTGTTATAACACTTAAACAGAACTTCCACCATGCACCAATACGCAAGTCAGAAATAGCATTCGTATGTGACTGTAATCCGTTTAACCCTCTAAAGAACCATGCAATTAAGATTACTTCTACAAATCCTGCCGTAACAATCCCAAAGTTATTAATAAAGTAGTCCACTACATCCAGTAAATATAAACCACCATTTGTTGCGAAAAGCAGGGAGATAACTGTTGCAGCAATTCCACTTGTTAATACTGCTTTTGTTCTTGATACATTAAATTTCTCTTGCACACCTGCTATGAAGGTTTCCACGATTGATATCATGGATGTCAAACCGGCAAAAACAAGAGAAAGGAAAAATAATACTCCAAATAATCCGTTCATACCAGGAAATTCATTGATGATGCTTGGGAAAACCACAAATGCTAGTCCAATTCCACTGCTGACTACATCTTGGACCTCCACACCTTGTTGGTTAGCCATAAATCCAAGAGCAGCAAAAACACCGATCCCCGCTAATAATTCGAATCCAGAATTTGCAAATGCTGTAATAAACGCATTATTATTGATATCTGATTTTTTTGGTAGATAGCTAGAATAAGTAATCATGATGGCAAAACCAATCGATAAAGAAAAGAAAATTTGCCCATATGCAGCAATCCAAACTTTTCCGTCCAAAATCATATCCCAGTTTGGCTTAAAGAAAGCATTCAAGCCTTGGGCAGCTCCATCTAATGTTAAGGCACGAATAACGATTACCAAAAACATCACAATAAGAACAGGAAGGAATATCCTATTTAATTTTTCAATGCCTTTAGAAACTCCACGATACAATACAAATAACGCTACAACCCATACAAAAAGTACTGGAATGACAATACCAGGAACTAACCCGCCAATCGTTCCAGCTGTATCTGCTCTCTTTAAAACATCATTGAAAAAGAAACTTTCCGGATTTGAACCCCATTGGGTCCCAAATGAATAAATAGTGAACTTAATAGCCCATGCGACAATGACAGAATAATAAGTACAGATGACAAAGGCAATTAACAACTGCCACCAGCCAAGCCACTCTGCTTTTTTATTTAAACGGAATAGAGAAAGTGGTGCGGAACCACGAAATTTTTGTCCGATAGTGAATTCTAATATTAATATTGGGATACCTGCTGTTAAGATCGCAAATAAATAAGGTAAGAAAAATGCTCCTCCCCCATTCTCATAAGCAACTGCTGGAAACCTCCAAATATTTCCTAAACCAACTGCTGAGCCTACAGCCGCCATGATAAAGCCATAGCGCGACCCCCATTGCTGACGTTGTTCCATAAGATGACCTCCAATTAAACTATTTTTTGAAAAGATTCAGATAGTTTAGTTTTTTGCATTCTATTAATATAGGGGTTATTAAGATGAATGTCAAACTACTTTTTGAAGTTTTTGTCGAAATTTAGGTGGTTATTTTTCCCAGGCTTTTATAGTGTGATATTTTCCCTCTTTTTAAAAGAAAAAGTAGTATAAATACTTTAGTAATCTGTGTAAATTTGATTAGGACAATTGTTCGCGTTTTTTATTCATTTTAAGAAAGAAGTTAGTAGTAATCATCCGCAGACTGAATACACTTTGGTTTCATGGGACGAGCTTTGTAGGGGGGCTCGAACTATCTCACAGCTCCCCTAAGAGTCTATGCGTATTCAGTCTGCTCCATTTTTTTTAAATTAATCTTGACTGCGAACTGTTCTAAAGCCTTTGTCAGTCCTTCTTTGCTTCATATACCTTCAAGGATTTACCCTTAATTGGTGTATTCTTCATCTTTTCGAGCACGATACGTCCTTTATCATTCAAAATCTCTACATACGAAAAAGTATCCATAATCGTTATAATCCCAATATCCTCTGCTGATACCCCTTCAATTTTTGCAATTGTTCCAACAAAGTCCACTGCTCGAAGCTTCTTTTTTTTACCGCCATTAAAGTATAATTTCATAATATGTTTATTTAATTTCTCATTTTTTGCCTTTTTAATCGCCGGCTCAACCTTCTTTTTTGCCTCAAAGTCAGATCGCTTATCGGCAACTTCCTCCTCTGCAGGAACAGCCCTTGTAGGAATTTTAAAGCCGATATATTCTTCTATCTCCTGTAAAAACTTCTCTTCAAATGGTGTCATGAAGGTAATGGCTCTTCCTTGTTTACCTGCTCGTCCAGTTCTTCCAGTACGATGAACATAGCTTTCCTTTTCTAAAGGAATATCATAGTTGATCACATGGGTGATATTATCAATATCAATTCCTCTTGCAGCTACATCTGTCGCAATTAAGTAGCGGAATTCTCCCCTTTTAAAATCATTCATAACATCCAGTCTATCTTCCTGTACCATCCCGCCATGAATTTGATCACAGTTATATCCTAAGTCCGTTAATTGATCACTCAGCATGTCCACCCTATCTTTTGTCCGACAAAAGATAATACAACTATCAGGATTCTCTACAATCGTTATAGCTTGAAGAAGAGAGAATTTTTCTTTTTCCTCTACTCTTATAAGCGTATGGTCAATTTTATCGGTAGTCAGTCCATTTTCCTTGATTTCAATGTCAATAGGTGTCTTCATATAGCGCTGGGATAGCTCTTTAACTTCCTCCGGCAACGTTGCTGAAAACAGCATAGTTACTCTTTTTTTTGGTAAAGCCCTGATTATTGCCTCTACCTGTTCAATAAATCCCATGTTTAGCATCTCGTCCGCTTCATCGATCACAAGATAGTTTAATTTTTCTAAGGTCAATGTTCCTCTCTCGATATGATCTAATACGCGACCTGGAGTACCAACTACTACATGTGTTTTTTGCTTTAATTCTGTTTTTTGGATGGCAAACGGCTGTTTTCCATATACAGCTGTTGCTTTAATCCTCTTCAGTCTTCCTATATCAATAAAGTCATCTTTGACTTGAACAGCAAGTTCTCTTGTTGGTGTTAATATTAACGCTTGTGGTTTATTCTCTTCCCATTCCACTAATTCACAAATAGGAATTCCATAGGAAGCTGTCTTACCACTTCCAGTTTGGGATTTTACAACAAGATCAATCTTTTCTAACACAAGGGGGATAACTTTATTTTGAACCTCTGTTGGATTTTTATATTCTAAACTATCTAGAGCTTTTACTATTTGATTACTTAAATTAAATGCATGAAAACCTTTTCCACTCATAACAAAGCCTCTTTTATTTTGGATTATTCTTTTATTATTTCCGTAAGCTCCTATTATACGCTATTTTTCACTTGATTCTCCTTGAATATTTAAAATGACGACCTTAAATGAACTATATTGTCATTCATTCATCTTAATTTCAAAATACACTTTGTCGAAATAGAAGAAGACGATCCACTTCATACGTGAATCGTCCTAATGCTATTCAAGGAATCTTTGCATATCCTCACTTACATAAACCCAGCCCTTCCAGCCAATATGAATCGTATCCCTCATAAAATAGGGATCGTGCTCATGGCCGGAGTAATCAGCATAGTTAAAGCCGTTATCGCTTATCTGTTTCTTTATACGATTGTAATAATCTTGCCGCCCTTTTTTAGGAAAGCCTGTGTAATCATAATAAGCACCATTAACTGGAATGATAACAAAAAGCGGTTCAGCTTCTGCCTTTTTTAGAATATCAAGCATCAGCTGAAAATCATCGTACTCCAGCGATTCGGCATAGGAATGGCCTTTGTTCTTTCCTTTCATACTCTTCATATAATCATTCTTATGCTTATATACTTTATCATCAATGTAAAATTTAGAATGCTGTGTCCGTTTTTTGCCATAGGCATCAGCTTGTGCACGTAATTCTTCCCACGTCTTATCCTTCACTTCAGCTGACTGATGTCGATTGGTTGGTTTATCTTTCAAAAGTGTAAAATATAAATCCTTTTTCTTAAGGATGGATATATACCCCTTTGCAGGAACGGATAACATTTTAAACATTGTCTTCTTGTCATTTAGATAGGCATCATAAAGTTGATAGAGTACCGTATCATTCTTGACCGCATTATATGACATCAGCCGCTCCATCAATTTTCGTTTCACCTGCTCATCCACATCCTTATTAAATGGAAGCTGGTACGCTTGCAGGGAAGAATAATTTGGTGCAAAATGCTGTTCGTCTGTCCCGTGCTTTACAAACCATTGCGGCGATACTATGATGACCATTTGCTTGTTCTTCAATTGAGCAGCATGTGTTGCAAAGTTTAAATCATGAATAATAGATGTCATTCCGCCTTTTCCTATTAAATAAGGTGTGAATGGGGCGGAATTCATTTCGAAATAATTTGATGGATGAAATGGATCCCAGCGTGACAACTCCGAAGAGCCATAAATCGGAACATAGGTCGAACTTTTGAGCATCTCATTTTGTAAGTATGTTCCTTGGAACATACTTGGCTCTAAACTGATTGCAGATTCCTCTAACCGATCAGCAGGAACTAGCTTAGCCAGCCATGATGTGGGTATAAATACAACCCCGGCAAACAGGACCAATGCAAGAATGATTGGTCCAAATAAATATTTCTTCTTCATTATTTCAGCTCATTCAGACGTTCAACGATAGCATTTGGTGTATTCCATGTATCTCGGTCGAACTCTGTAATTGGTACATTGATATCAAGTTGTTCCTCAAATTTAACAAGTAATTCTACAGTCCCAAATGAATCGATCAATCCTGAATCGAATAAATCCAAATCATGCTCTTCTTTCACCACATCATCTTGACAAACTTCTGCAATAACTTGTAGTACTTTTTCTTTAAAATTCATAGATAGATCCCCTTTTTATTGAAATGGTTTGCCGGAAAACAGATAAAAACCGAAACAAACGACATGGAAAGTAATAATGATAGAAACCACTGTCATCGCTTTTCCTGTTGGCCAGCGTTTATGTTTTTTATTCCAAGTCTCGAAGAAATTAAAACCGCTCATCATCAGGGCATGATATGCTCCATAAATGATGTATTGAATCTCTAATCCATGCCATACACCCATCAAAAGGAACAGGAGAATATACCCTAAATTTGAAACGAGCATATTGTTCTTTATCCATTTTTTCTTCTTTATTAAGAAAACAAAGCGCATAAACACATAATCACGGAACCAAAATGACAAAGACATATGCCATCGATTCCAGAAATCCTTTATATTACGGCTCATAAATGGCTTATTAAAGTTCTCCGGTGACCGGATACCCATTATATAACTGACTCCGACTGCAAATGCCGTATAGCCGGCAAAGTCAAAGAATAGGTATAGGCTATAGCTGTACATGTATAGCAGGTGATAAGAAAGCTTACCATCTGCAATATAAGTTAAATTCATGATGAAATACGCATTAATGCAATAGCCGATTATAAATTTATACAAAAAACCAAGGAAGATTTTGTTAATCCCTTTATAAAGCAGATCTCTGTATTCCTCTGGTGTCCAACGCTTATTCTCATCCTTCTCAAATCGACGGAAACGGTCAATCGGCCCCGATGAAATGGTCGGATAAAATAACATAAAATTAACAAGCTGATAAATCGAAAGCTGATTTTTAATCAATCCATCTCTTGTTTCAATAATAATTTGGACAGCTCGGAATGTCAGATAAGAGATACCTAGAAAACTCGCCCAATTATCCACTGCCAAAATAGGCAAGACTTTAGATAAAATTAAAGGCAGAATGGATAGAAAGCTTATTACATAAAATACGAGACTACTATTCTTTTCCTGGCGATAATGAATATAGCCTTTTACCAATATCACTTGAAGGATAGTGAAAACTACTAACGAGAAAAAGCCTGCATTCCCACCAGAAAAGATAATGGCCAATACAACAATAGAAACAAATACATTGTAAAAACGCAGGTTCTTGCCCTTTATACCGAGGATTATCGTCGGCAGCAGCAAGATACCTAGAATTATGAAGAAAAGGAAAGAGCTATACGGGGTCATGCGAGTACCTCTTCCTTCATCTTCTTACGGTCTGCTTTTCCATTTATCGTCATTGGAATAGAAGAATGATACGTAAATTTACGAGGAATCATATATGCTGGCAAGCGCAAAGCAAGATCCTTACGGATAGCAGCTGTCAGTTTGAATTCCTTATCAAAATCATGATCCTCTGGAACAACTGCCGCAATCAAGTATTCAATTTCTTCATTTGGTGCATAAGGAATAATAATGGCATTCTTAATATATTCAGACTGATTCAGGTGGAACTCAATTTCTTCCAGTTCCATCCGATAGCCATGCAGCTTGATTTGATAATCCATTCTTCCTTGGCAGTACACCACACCGTCTTGAATGAAGCCTGCATCTCCAGTACGATATACATTCATTCCGTTTATCATGCCAAATGCCTTTTCTGTCAGTTGCGGCTCACCGAGATATCCTTTTGATACACTTGGCCCCGCAAGAATAAGTTCACCTTTTTCTCCTTCTGGGAGCGGATTATCCAATTCATCTAAAACGAAAACCCTCATATCCGATTTTGGATAGCCTACTGGCAGAGCCTTCTCTTTCGTAAGCAATTCTTCCGTGATTTCAATAGACGTCACCGCTACTGTTGCTTCTGTAGGTCCATAGGTATTAAAAATTCTCGCTCTTGGGAAACGCTCCTTCAGCTCCTTGGCTACAGCAAGTGGCAATACTTCCCCACAGAAAAGGAATAGTTCAAGCTCTGGAAGCATCTTTTGATCAAAATCAGGATTAGGAAAACACATTTGCACAAAGGATGGTGTCGAGGTCCATATTTGTATAGACGAATGACTTAAGTTCTCAAACAAAAGCTTCGGTTTATTGCTTACTTCTTTCTCCAGCGTATGAATGGTACCCCCACTCTGTAAGGCTGGATAAAAGTCCATTACAGACAAATCGAATGAAAAGGGTGCCTGGTTCAAGAATACCTTTCCTTCCCCTAACGGAAAGTCCCCTGTCATCCAATCGGTAAAGGATTGTAGATTCGCTGCAGTTATTTGAACTCCCTTAGGATTTCCAGTACTGCCGGACGTATAAATGATATAAAAAACCTCATCACTTTGGACCCAGTACTCTTCTCCAATATGCTCTATTTGTTCCAAATTCATTTCTAGCATTTGTAAAACTATAACACCATCAAAATCCAGCTTGCTAGTTGTCGTATTAATTACCACTCCAGCACCGGACTTTTCGACAATAAGACGTACCCGTTCGATTGGAATCGACGTATCTACCGGTATATAAGGATGGCCGGCCTGAACACAAGCGAGAAACGATACCGGCATATCTATTCCCATATGTCCATACACTACAATTGGCGTCTGCCTCTCAAGCTTAATAGCATGTAATAAGCTTGCCAGCCTTCTTGATTTATCCCAGAGCATTCCATAAGTCAGCATCTGGCCTTCTGTACGATATGCTATCTGTTCTGATTTTCTTACCGCATGCTGCGCAATACGAGTTAAAAGTTTCATTTTATTATCTTCTCCATTTAGAAATCATTATAAATATAGTTGCCTGTATTGGCCGTATGGAAGCCATACATCAAGAATAAGGTAATGAGGATGGCAAAATAAAAACAAGTCTGTAAAGCAAACCGGACGCCAGTATGCCTATACAACTGTTTAAGCTTATTCATCTTCTCTCTCCTTTCTTTTATTCAAACTTATAGCCTGTTCCAATAACAGTCCGGATATGATGGGATTCAAAGCTTAATTTAGCCCTAAGCTTTTTAATATGTGTATCCACAACTCGACTATCACCATCGAAGTCGAATCCCCATACATGATTCAAAATTGTTTCACGTGAAAGGACATTATTTTTATGCTGAAGCAAGAAAACTAATAATTCATATTCTTTTGGCGTCAATTCGACTTGTTGGCCTGCAAGCTGAAGCTGATGAGACTTTGTATTAACAATTGCCTCACCGAAGCTTATCATATGACCGGTCGGCAGATAATGCTCTTTTGCCCGTTTCATTAAAGAATTAGCGCGTGCTACTAACACTTTTGGACTGAACGGCTTGGTAACATAATCATCAGCTCCAAGTTCAAAGCCATGGATTTTATCATCATCACTGGATTTCGCTGTCAGCAGAATAATGGGTACGCCAGAGTTCATGCGAACCTGCTTGGTGACAGCAAACCCATCCATTTGCGGCATCATAATATCAAGAATAACTAAATCAGGATATATAGCATCAAACCAATCTATTGCACTGCTGCCATTATCCGTTTCATATACTTCCCAGCCGTCCTTTTTAAAATAATCAGCTACGACTTCTCGAATTCTCACTTCATCCTCGACAAGCAATACTTTCTTCCCCATCGTGAATCTTCCTTCCAATTTAAAGATATTAACAAGGTTATATGTCTTTCATGTGTCCTAATAAGAAATTATTACCATTAACAAAAGTAAATATAGAAACGCACACCGCCTGGTATGTTTTCTGCTCCATAATGAAAGCCATGCAGGCTAAGTATTTGCTGAACAATGGCCAATCCTAATCCTGTCCCACCCGTCATTCGGCTGCGAGAAGATTCAGCCCGATAGAAACGTTTCCAGATTTTATCCAGCTGTTCTTCTGGTATCTGTGCACCTGTATTTTCGATTTGGAACACACTGTTGCCATTTTCCTGATCTAATTCGATACGAATCCTAATGACAGAGTCAGGTTCGCTGTGGCGGATTGCATTAATAAGAAGATTTTTCATTACCCGTTCCATCCACTCATAATCTGCCAAAATATGCTGTTCATTCTTCGGCATGATTTCAATTACCACATTTTTCTCTTTGGCTATGCAAAATAGTTTATTTGCCAAATCCTCAATCATTTCACTAAGCAAGAAAGATGTTTTCCGTAGTTTGATTGCACCATTCTCCAACTTAGCCAAATCCAGCATATTCTTAATCAGCACTTCCATCTTTTCTGATTCCTCAATAATTACTTCTATATAGTGATCTTGTTTATTAGGACTGATTCCATCTTGCAGTCCCTCTGCAAAGCTTTTAACAATACTAAGAGGGGTCTTCAGTTCATGGGAAGCATGTTCGAAAAATTCACGTTGCTCCTTCTCCATTTGCAGTCGTTTTTCCATATCTTCCTTCAGCTTTCCGTTGGCTTCTTTCAAACCATTTAATGCAATATCCAAGTTTTGCGCCATAACTAGCATGTTGTTCGCCAAACTCCCCAGCTCATCCTTCTGCTTAATCGGCTTCAGCGATGTGAAGTCTAGATGCACCATTTTTTTTGCCATTTCATTTAGCTTAATTAATGGTCTACTAACAAGACGAGAGAAGAATAACGACAATAAAAGAATGAGAATAAAGCCAGCAATCCCGATATATACATAAAATATTCGGAGTGATTCATTGGTATCTCTGATTTCCTGAAGAGATGTGACAGAGAACATAATTTGCATTTCTCCGTCTTTCTTAATTGGCTCCATTAATACTAAATAATGTTTTCCACTCCATGACTCCACCCAATCTAGCTGCAGGCTTTCTCCTTCAGAAAGCTGCTTTATCTGCTTCTCTTGAAGAGGAAACCATTCCAATAGTGCATCATAGAGAATTCCTAACCCTCTACTTGCCACTTTCCCCTTAGGCAGCGAAATACTTTTTACCTTCCCTTTGATGGTCACTTCATTCTCAGCCTGACTTTCTCCGACACTAGAGCTATCCTTCGTAATAATAGATGGATAAATGACTGAAGGAACTAGAGCATCTACTTCCCCTTGCACAATCACTTTATCTCCCTTTGCAATATTTAATGCTTGTACTTGTTTTCCGTAATCTGTGATGAGTAACGAAAGCGATACTTCCACAATTTCGCCATCCTCTGTATCCAACATGATATTAAAAGGATCTTGTACCAACTGATAACCTTCTGTGTCCACAATCGTCAACGGACTTTTTGTCTTCTTTATGTAGGACAAGGTCTGTTTTGTCAGTTCTGCTTCACTCCAAGAATTTTGCTCATATCCCTCTGCTAACTGATGGATGTGCCTTGCTGCTTCTTTCGTTTTATGATGTTGATAAAAACGGTCAAAGAATACTAACTGAAATATCATAATCATGGCGTAAAACACCAAAAAGAATATAGACGTTACAGCGAATAACTTGACAGTAATACTGCGTTTTCTCATGTTATACTCCTTTGTTTCATACGGCAGTTTATTCCTAACTTAAACTTAAGCTATGGATATGTTTTTTGTGTGTCCACATGTAATCCTCCATATAGTAACCACTTTTTTCAAGTTAGGGAACCCCCTTTAATTTGGATCTATTATTTGAAAAGAAGAAATCCTAGTTTAAATGAATATGGATTACAGCAATGGCGATATGCTATTTTTTAAGGAAACATATATTTATGTTGAACATTAACTATAAAATGAAAAGGAGAGACCAATTGTAGTAGTTAAAATGCCTTCTGCAATAGTAAACGGTAAAGCTATAAAAAGATTGAAGGAGCATCATATAATTCTCATGGAAGCTTAAAGAATTATCAAACTAAGGGTCAAAGTTATTCACTTAACAAAGATGACATTGTTAGTCTTAATTGGCCAATAATTGGTACTAATCCGACATGAACAGGTTAGCGATTTCTTACTTACAAAATGCCCCAAAGACATAAACCGAAACATAAGAAATAAAGAAATGAGGTTGTAAATGATGGAGATTGAATGGAAAAAAGAAACTATTATTTTTGAAACTTTAAGAGAATCAGAGGTATGGGCTGATTCTATAGCAAACGAAATACACGGTAGAACAATAAATGGATATATAACTCCAGATTATAAAATAGCATACGCTCTTTCATTTTTTCTAGCTACTAATCCTGATTTTGTTGTTCATACAGAAAAAAGTTTCAGTATTCGTCAAGGATTAAAGGTGGAGGATTCATTTATTTATAAAGTCTGGGTAACTATAAATAGTTAATAGATCTATAAATGATCCACTTGAGACTACAAGAAAGGACTTAATGTTATTAATGGTAGAAACAGCGAGAACTTAAGTTTTATACCCAAACAATAATTCGGAAAGACCAAAAGTAATCCATAGATTGTTTGGGTTTTTATTAAAAAGGAGGTTGTAAGTATAACCCTCCTCCAGGTCATTAAATTATCAGATTAACAACTTCATCAGAAAAAGAAAAAATGTATTTTTCCTTTTTCTGATCTTTCTATCTTTATTTATCTTAAATCAATATTTTTTATTCTATCTGAGGGTGATGTCTTTTTTGATATCGGAGCATTTTTCCCAACGATTACCGAAACGACTACAATTATTGCTGTTACGATCGTTACAAGCGTTATCGACTCATCTAAAAAGATTGTTGCAAAGATAATCATAATAAAAGGTTGTATATATTGAAGCTGGCTAACCCTTGCAACACCTCCTAATGCCATGCCGCCATACCAAACAATGTATGCTAAAAACTGGCTTACAATAGCTAAATAGAATAAGCTAACCCAAGCTTGAAATGGGGCAGTTAACATTTCAACAGAAAAATCCATTACAACTGGAATGACGAAAAATGGCGCTCCAATAACGATGGCCCATGCTATTACTTGCCAACTTCCTATTTCTTTGGAAAGCTTGCCCCCTTCGGCATAACTAAAACCTAAAATAATGACTGCTGTCAAAAGTGCCAAATCTGCAAACTGAAGTTTGCCAAAACCTAAATTAACTGCATAAAAAATTACAGCACCGGCACCGATTAAACTGGCAATCCAAAATCTCACTGAAGGTTTTTCTCCAGCTCTTAACATCGCAATCCCTGCTGTAGCTAATGGCAATAAAGCCACTTCAACCGCTCCATGCGAAACTGGTAGTGCTTGCATTGCCCATGAAGTTAGTAATGGAAATCCTAAGACAGCGCCCATGGCGACAATTACGATACTTTTAAATTGCTGCCGATTAGGAACTCTCTCCTTTCCAACAACAAGCACGATACCAGCTATAATTGCTGCAAGAACCGTTCTTCCTAATCCAACCACGGTAGTACCAAAATATTCAACAGAAATACTGGTAGCTGGTAAGGTTAAACTAAAACAAATTACTCCCACCAAGCCTAATAATAACCCCAATTTTTCCTTTTCCATTCGTTTTCCTCCTACTATTTTTTTCTGTCTTAAGAAACCTAAATATACAGTGACAGTTTTGCTATAATTTAGATAATACCTGATACAGAAACCAAATATACATATCTATTTTCTAAATCTGTCATGGTACAGTTTGAGGAGGTTGGCCATTATTTTGAGCACAAAATACAAAAAAATTGTAGAGGAAATTAAGAATCAACTTACAAATGGGACACTTGTCGCTGGTAGTAAATTACCTTCTGTTCGCCAGTTGTCTGAAATGTTTTCCTGTAGTAAAAATACGGTGATTAAAGCTTACAGTGAGCTAGAAAAAGAACACTTAGTTTATGCAATACCTCAAAGCGGCTATTATATCGTAAATGAATTTGCCCTCTCTGCCGAGGATTCTACCATTGTTGATTTTTTATCAGCTGGACCAGACAACCATTTAATTCCTTATCTAGAATTTCAGCATTGCTTAAATCAAGCTATCGAAATATACAAAAAGGATGTATTCACCTATTCAGATCATCAAGGCTTTTACTCCTTACGTACAGAAATAGTTAAAAATCTTCAAGATTCACAAGTATTCACCGATCCTGATCGTGTTGTAATTGTTTCAGGCTCACAACAAGCTATTCATCTGCTTACAGCACTCCCTTTTCCAAACGGCAAAAAAAATATTCTTATTGAGCAGCCAACCTATTTTGGCATGATTGAATCACTGCAAATACATCAAGTTTCCACCTTTGGGATAGAACTCTCCATGAACGGTATCGATTTAGACCGTCTTGAATATATTTTTAAAAATAATAACATTAAGTTTTTCTATATCATTCCAAGATTTCATAACCCCCTTGGACATTCTTATACGAATAATGAGAAGAAAAAAATAGTGGAGCTGGCAAATAAGTATGACGTTTATATTGTGGAAGACGACTTTTTGGGTGAATTAGACCGCAACAAAAAATCTGATCCATTATTCTCTTATGACACTTCTGGAAGAGTCATTTATATTAAAAGTTTCTCAAAGGTATTTCTTCCAGGGCTGCGTATTGCTGGAGTGGTATTGCCAAAAATAATGATAAATAACTTCTTACGCTATAAATTTAGTTCGGACTTTAATAGTTCCGTCCTTTCACAAGGTGCGTTAGAAATCTATTTAAAAAGCGGGATGTATAAAAGTCATATAAAAAAAATAAAAGAAGTTTATTTTCATAGAATGCAATTACTAAAAAGTGCTTGTGAAGAATTACTTCCTGAGGGGACACATTACACGCAACCGGATAGCGGTTTTTATCTCTCTATTTATTTACCTGAAAATGTATCAGCCAAAAGACTAGCTCTTTTATTATCTGAAAAACTGATATTAATTGATGATGCGGATAGAATGTTCTTGACCCACTACAAGAAGGATAATCTCATCCGTTTATGTATATCACAAGTACAAGATCATCAAATAAAATGGGGAGTAAAAATGATAGCTGAAACCATTACCCTATTGAGTAATAAAAGGAACTATTATTACTCTCTTCTATAATAAAAATAAAAAATCCATACCAATCTTTAATGATTGGTGTGGATTATCATTAACATTTCAATTACTTGTGATACGTTTTCTCATGTTGAAGCAGCCATTCTTTCCTCCATAAACCTCCTGCATAGCCAGTTAATGTCCCATTTGATCCGATTACTCTGTGACAAGGAATGACAATGCTTAACTTGTTTTTTCCATTTGCACTTCCTACAGCTCTAATCGCTTTTTCATTCCCGATAGAAATGGCTATATCCTTATAGGACCCCGTTTCAGCATACGGTATTTTTATTAAAGCGTTCCATACCGCGCTTTGAAAATCTGTTCCTTCCAATTGGTATGGGATGGAAAATTCATGACGCTTGCCTTTAAAATATTCGTCGAGCTGGTTATAGCATTCTACTAAAACGAAAGGAGTTTCTGGTTGTAATGAATTCACGCTCTTATCATTTTCTTCAGAAAATAAAATAGAAATAATTGCTTCATGGGTACCAATTATTTCTATCTTTCCAATCGGCGATTCATAATCTAATTTATGTATTTTTGTCATATAATGACCTCCAAAGATAAAAAGTTGCATATGCCTGCCAGCCTTTCCAACCTTCTGCTAATTCTTCTGTTTTTTCTATAGTCGGTTTACTCTTAAGCTCTAGTACATTCTTTAATGCATTATGAAGGCCGACATCTGAAACTGGGAAGGAGGAGGTGTAGTGGAGGCATTTCATCATGACATACTCTGCCGTCCATGCTCCTATCCCTCTTATCAACAGAAGAGATTTTTTTACTTGATGATCATCTTGTTTCATAAGTAATAATTCTTTTGTTAATTTGCCACTTTGCATATCTTTAGCAATGCCAATGATGTATTCAGCCTTCCTTGTAGTAAATTGAAGTTCCCTTAAATCATCGACATGGATGGACGCAATTTTTTCAAATGAGGGGAATAACCAAAAGGTTTCCTCTTGGAATGTCAGGCTTTCTCCGTATTTTTCAACAAAACGTTTCTTTAAAGTATAAGCAAATGTTAAATTAATTTGCTGACCCATAATTGCCCACACGATCGCCTCAAATAAATCGGGAATGCACATAATTCTTAAACCATGATATTTATGGGTAAGTGTCCTTAACACCTTATCTTTATCTGCGACTTGGTAAAAGCTCTCCAAATCCTGATCCAAATCAAACCATTCCCAAATATACTCCGCCACTTTTTCGTGGATGTCATTGGATTCAGGATTCAATGGAAATTCGACCTTTATGGCATGATTGATTGATCCAACTTTACATAAAATCAACGATTCATTCACTTTTATCAATTTGTATAAAAATCCCTCTTCCATCCGATGAAGCACTTCCTGATTGGATCTGCCTAAAAAAACTAAACACTCTTCAAAATTAAATTCCTTTGGAGGATAAATCTCTATATAAGATTCATAATCAATCCAATTCATGTTGGTATCCCTTGCGATATTCACTAGGAGAACAGTTTTTTATGCTTCTAAATACTTTGTAAAAATTAGAGGAACTCTGGAAACCCACCTCATAACAAATTTCTAGGTTTGTCATAGCAGTGCTTTTGAGAAGGTGGGCCGCTTTATCAATGCGTATTTTTTCTAAATAAGCACGTGGAGTTTCAGCAGTTTCCTTTTTAAACAATCGTTCCAAATAAAAGGGACTCAAACCGACATGGGCTGCTATATCCTTTAATATCAAATTTTGTTTATAATGATTGACTAGGAAGGTAATGATATTTCTGACAAGTTCAATATGAGGAGAATGCTCAACTTCTGGCTGGCACCTTTTGCAAGGACGGTACCCAGCTTTTTCAACTTCATTCCTATCATGGTAAAATTCAACATTTTTCTTTTTAGGCTTCCGTGATCTGCAGGAAGGACGGCAATATATTTTTGTTGTTTTTACTGCGGTAAAAAATATCCCATCATACTTACGATCACAACTGATGATCTTCTCCCACATCTCTTCAAATGAAAGATTGAGATTAGTCGACATATAAACCACTATCCTTTCATCCTAGTGCTTCTTTTTCATACAAAGAGGACGTATCCTTAAGCTCTAATAATTTGCCTGCCTTTTTTTCTAAATAAGCAATTACACTATCAGATAGGGCATTTCCAAAACTAAATCGTCTTACTCCTAATTCTTTAAGCATATTACAATTCGTCAGCCCAGGTAAAGATAATAGATTTAGTGGAGCGCTAACATTCTTTGTAATTTCTTTAATTTCCTTTTCCTCTCTTAACCCAGGAACAAAAATCCCGCTGGC
Organism: Niallia sp. FSL K6-0212; assembly: GCF_038007605.1. Taxonomy (NCBI): domain Bacteria; kingdom Bacillati; phylum Bacillota; class Bacilli; order Caryophanales; family Bacillaceae; genus Niallia; species Niallia sp. FSL K6-0212. The sequence continues at coordinate 1,171,067 of NZ_JBBOXL010000001.1, forward strand.
ACCACTCTCCACATATGCATGAGCTCGTTCCATTGTTTCCAGCAAGGGATTTTTCCCCTTTAAGTAAGTATCCGTTCTGGCATTGATATAAAAGTCTTTATAACCACTTCTATCTAAGGCTGCCCTCATTTTTTCCATTAGTTTACAATGCTGCGTTATTTCTCTCAATTCATTTGATTTTTTCAATGAATCCTCTATATTGATACCAGCGACTCCAATCTCAGCTGTCCTTAATACATTATTAATAATCTGATCAGGATCCTCACTGTATCCAGCTTCAATATCAGCGGAAACAGGGATTTTTACATTCTCTGTAATCGTTTGGATTATAGCTAAGTGTCGATCAAAATCAATTAATTCTCCATCTGAATATCCTAATGAGTTAGCAATTCCCCAACTAGTTGTACCAATTGCTTTAAATCCAGCCTTTTCTAGTGTTAAAGCTGAAAGAAGATCCCAGGCGTTTCCAAGAAATAATAAATCATCTGAAAAGTGTAGTTCCTTGAATTCCTTCATCTTATTCATTTTTATTGTCCTCCAAATCTTTTATTGGACCTATTTTAACAAGTAATCTACCACCATTTCGTCCTCATTCTTGCTTTTATGGTCTGTCTTTGGAAAAGAAAAGTGAAGGAATATTATGCTCTTCTTAGCTCTATTAAAATGAATCATGAGTGGCTGTCTTCTTTAGATTTACAAGCGTATACTACGAAATTTATCCAATTTACAAATACAATAACAAAGAAGTCCTGCCTAAAGTATAGACAGGACTTCTTTGTTATTTAAGCATCGTAGCTTTTAAAAATTCTTGTGTTCTTTCTTCTTTTGGATTGTTAAAAAATTGCTCAGCTGTACCGTGTTCAATAATTTTTCCATCATGCATATACACAATACTATCTGCTACTTCTTTAGCAAATCCCATTTCGTGGGTTACAACCACCATGGTCATTCCTTCTTCTGCTAAGTCTTTCATCGTTGTTAATACCTCTCCCACTAGCTCGGGATCCAGTGCTGATGTCGGCTCATCAAAGAGCATAATATCTGGTTCCATTGCAAGTGCTCTGGCAATGGCTACCCGCTGCTTTTGCCCACCTGATAGTTTACTAGGATAAACATCTGCCTTATCCTCTAAATCTACTTTTTGCAGTAACTGTTTTGCTTTGGAGATAGCTTTATCTTTGTCTACACCCTTTACCATGATAGGTGCTTCAATAATATTTTCCAGTACGGTTTTATGTGGAAATAAGTTGAAATTTTGAAATACCATTCCTACCTTTTCCCTAATTTTGTTCAAGTTGTCCGTGCTTGGGTTAACCTCATTCCCCTCAATGATAATGCTGCCGTTATCCTTTTTTTCTAAAAAATTCAAACAGCGAAGGAGGGTACTTTTCCCTGAACCACTTGATCCTATTAAACAAACGACATCACTTTCATAAACAGTCAAATCAATATTTTTCAATACATGTAAGTCTCCAAATGATTTATTCAATTGGTTTATTCTGATCATTTCTTTCTTGTCCAATTTCTTCGCCCCTATCTGTCGCTTACTGCTAATTTTAATTCAATTCGGTTTACTACAAATGTCAACAGTGCTACTAGTACTAAATAGTAGACAGCTACAATGAGTAAATAGGTCATTTCGTCAAAATTATTGGATCCTAGTGTTGTTGCTACATTGAACAGCTCATTCATGGAGATGAATGCAGCTAGCGAAGAATCTTTTAAACTAATGATAAATTGATTACCTAAAGGTGGCAGCGCGCGTCTAAATGCCTGTGGAAGAATAATTCTCCTTAATGTCAGTGCCTTTGTCATTCCCAAAGAACGTCCTGCTTCTAACTGACCTTTGTCAACTGCCTGAATTGCTCCACGAAGAATCTCAGAAATATAAGCTCCATTATGGAATGCTAACGCAAGGGAAGCAGCCCAAAAATCAGGAAGAAGGAAAATTCCACTTATTCCGAAATAGAGAATAAATATTTGAACAATCAGCGGTGTCCCGCGAACCAAATAGACATATGCATCGGAAATAAGCTCCAGCACTTTGATTTTAGAAATTTTTAATAAGGCAAAGATCAGCCCAATGACGATTCCGAGTACGATCGAAACAGCTGTCAGCTCTAATGTCAAAAGCATAGCTTTTAGGAATACACCTTTTGTTTCCGCTAGTATGTTAAAAAAATGTGAAAAACTTGGCAAAGTATTACTTCCTTTCTATTCTGGTATAAATTTATTCTGGTTTAGTGGTAATGTCCTCTCCAAAATATTTCATACTAATTCGAGTAAGTGTCCCGTCCTCTCGGAGTTTTTCCAAGGCTTGGTTTACTCGCTTCAATAGTTTTGGATTATCTTGGGGAAGAACTATCGCTTGTTCACTGCGATCAATTAACTGCTGTGCTTTAATCTCAAACCCTTCCTGTGCAGCACTTTTCCCTGTTACAAAATCTGTGATTACTGCATCATGGCGACCGCTGCTTAACGCTTGTAAAGCCGTAATATCACTGTCATATGTTTTTATTTTGTCTGTATACTTGGAGGCAGTATCGGCATATGTAGAACCTTTTGCAACGGCTACTTCCTTTCCTTTTAAATCTTTGACCGTCTTAATTGAACTATCTGGTCTGGTGAAAATTTGCGGGCCCGAGTAGTAGTAAGGGGTACTGAAGGCAACATGTTTGCTCCGCTGCGGATTTATGGTGTGACTGGCAACGGCTGCATCTGCACGTCCTGTTTTCACCCCTTCTACAATCCCTTTGAATTTAATTCGCTTCTGAACTGGTTTAAGCCCCATTTCTTTTGCAAGTGCTTCGCCAACTTCAATATCGAACCCTGACATGGTGAGATCGTTATTTATATAACTAAATGGCTTAAACTCACCAGAAGCAGCAAAAACAAATTGATTTTTATTAATCAGTTCAGATCCATCTGCAAGCTTCTCCTTTTCGGCACAAGCAGATAAAAGGCAGAGCCCGATTAAACTGAAGAACAGTAGTATCTTTTTATTCAACAACATGTTGGCTATCCATCCTTTTTCTTTCATTTACTTTTTACCATTACCTCTAACTTGATATATTGCTTATGGAAATATATACCCCTTATCCATCTGATAAAACAAAAAAGTCAGGTAGATTAATAGTAGGTAATTCCGTTTTGTGAAAAAAACACTATAAATACATGTAAATTTGCCAGCTTGCAATATAGCAAATAACACCCCTAATCGCTTCTTAACAATAGATATTGTCATGGTGCAATCGGGGTGTTATTTTGCTTGTTATTTGGTATGTCATTTTTATTTCATTCAGGAAATTTTTGTAGGATTGTATAGAAAATGTGTGGTCAAATTTAGGTAATTCAATTCTTCAACTAACAGGGCTAATTGAGGAAAAATATTAACAATTTCTTAATGTTTGAGGTATCTGCCTTTAGAATCTAATTACATTTTTTAAAGTTATGGTTAATTTTAAGAAAATGCTGATATGAGGTAAAGTTTTAATTTGGTTTATAGCTTGACTGTCGATATATTATAATATATATTATGAGTATCGATATATCGCTGGTCAATATATGAAGGAAAAGGTGATTCCTATAAATCCATTATCAGAATCTACATATTTAATCTTATTAGCTCTTTATCAAGGACCACTTCACGGTTATGGCATTATAAAAGAAATTGAAAATACCAGTGAAGGAAAGTATATCATCGCACCTGGTACCCTTTACGGAGTATTAAAAAATTTAGAAAAACAAAATTTGATAGAAACTATAGCTGTCGAAAGGGAAAAACGTAAGAAAAAAACATATTGTATTACGGATCAAGGAAAAAAAGTACTTCATTCGGAGTATGAGAGATATATTCGAATGATTAATTATTCAAAGACAATCATTCAAGGGGAGATGGATAAAGGTGAAAAATAATGCTATTAAAAAGGTCACAAAACGTTTTTCAGATTTTTCCAAGGAGGAAGAATGGTTACAAAGTATGTTAAACGAAGGTTGGATACTTAAAGGTTATGATTCTGAGGATATTGGTGACTGTCACTATATCTTCGAACGTACTCAAAGTGAAAAATCTCATAATATAATTTATAAAATAGATTTCCGAAACTTTGATAAAAAGAGAGAATTTGAAGAATATAAAGAGATTTTTCAAGATTCTGGTTGGACCTTGCTTTCAAAAAGCAAGTGGTATTCCAAGCATATTTTTTATAGAGCTTCCTCCACAAATGAACAAAGCGATATTTTTTCTGACCAGGAATCATATATAGAAAGGGAGAAAAGAAAAAGGACTTCTCTCCTAATGTATACCGGTTTGGCTTCTATTGGTTTTATAATTTTTATTGTTTTATGGATAATCTTTGATTATGCTTATTTTGGTGCATTTGGGCTTTCCCTATTATACGTCAGTTATAAGTATACAATTGATTATTTTAAACATAGAAAGTTCTTAAAATCTATTCTTTAGAGTTCTGTAATCTATTACTCATTCTAAAATGAATACTTAAAATATTCGCTTTACTTTTTTATGTCACTATAAGGACTTATCATTATTGAAAAAGATGAATACAGATAAAATCCCTGTAGGTGAAATACTCTTTTAAAAGAGTACTATCTACAGGGAACATTATTAGAATAGATTTCCTCTTTTTGACTTACCTCTACGAAAAAGGCAACATCTGTATAATAATTCCGCTTAATCATAAGGCTATCATAAAATCGCAGATAGAAATATTCAAGTTAACCTCATCTATTCCATCCCTATGCCTTAACGGCAAACGATTATTTGCCGTATAAACTTTCCCTTTGGGACTTCACACCGATCTACTATTTCAAAACCTGCTTCACCCAGTATTCCATCTATATCTTCAGTCGTTACGATAACCATTTTTTTAGCAAAGCGACGGGCGCTTTGCATCATTGCAAATTTTTCCTCATCGGAAACAACGGAGCAAAGATTATATGGCATGTCGATAATTGCCACATCATACATTTCTGTTATGTCTCTGATATCCCTTAAAAATACAGGACCAGAAAGTCCAAAATGGGCGAGATTGTTCCGAATGCCCTTCATGACTAAGGGATTATAATCACTGCCTGTTATATTAACTCCCATCGATAAAGCCTCTACCAATACTGTCCCGATGCCACAGCATGGATCAATCACCTTCACTCCTGTTAATTCTGGAACTGCAATATTCACTAGCGCTCTAGCCACTCTGGTAGTTAGCGCAGTTGAGTAGTTATGAGGTTTCTGTTGGTGAATAAGCCAAATACCCTGATTTTCCGAATAGTACCCAAAATACCATTTTCCTTTTAACTTGGTAATGGCGAATACTATCTCTGGATCATGAAGACTCGCTGCACCTGGAATCAAGCATCCAATTTGTCTAGCAATCCCTTTCCTTTCATCAAAATCCATTTTATCAAGGGGATCGATGTCCCGATAATTGATGCCGATTACCTTATAAGTACTAGGCAAAGAAGGCATTGCCTCTACCCTTTGTTTTAGCTCTTCTAACGTATCACCTGTAAATAGAACCGCTATTTTCTCTTTTATAAAAGGACTCCTGCTTGGGTCTCTATCTATTCTGCTCTCTAAAACAAAGGCATGTAAGTCAGCATGAAATAGAGAACGAACTTCTAATTTACATAAATGTTCTTCTTCCTCCGCATAATTAAAGGTATATAAGAAGGTATTGGGGATCAACCTATTTTGACTCAAGTCCTTTCTCCTCCTTTTTGGATAAGCCCTTGAGCTGTTCCATTTTTCATGAAAATAGTAAAACGCCATACTCTTACATATGGAGTATGGCTGCATTGTTTTCCTACATATTTAAATGGAAGATTTATTAAAGCCTTCTTCCCTTAAGTATTCACAAGCTTCCTCGTAACTGAAAAAACTATTTTCTAGATTGACTCCGGCATATATATTCCAAAACCCTTCTTCTTGAAAAAGGAGGAGCGTATTATTTTCCGTATCAATCCATGTTTCTTCTTCCACGATTTCTTCCTCCACCGTCTCTTCTTCTTGTATATTTGGTCCTAATGATTGAATGGATTTTTCAATAACTTCTATTAATTCTTCTTTTGAAAAATCTCTAATATTGACCATCCCTTTTTCGTCTGTCTCATACTCATTCAGCTTGTCTGCATAAACAAATCCGTTTCCATTGGGATGTAAGTGATATACTACGTTCTTTTTATCACTTCCACTTTCTGCATAATGAAAATTGACGCGTTTTAAAGAAACATTCTTTCGTTCTAATTGAGGGAACAACTCGATAATATTTAGTTTTTCTTCAAATGATAGCATATTTGCCTCCAGGATTTTTATTAATATTATTATAATTAGTCTCCGTTCTAATTGTGGGTAAAACTAATATACCACGTTTTGTTAATATGAATATAGTTCAACTTACTAGGATGTAATTTCTAAAATATTTCCATCTGGGTCTATAACATAGAATAGAGAATGGATAGAACTTCTTCTGACCTTAAAATTTTGTGATTCTAATAGTCGATAAAGATAAAATATTTGCATCGGTTTTACTTCCCGTATAGCTTTAGTAAGTGCGATAATCATTTCTTGATTAGAAAAAGGGATTTCCATATCTTTATTATTATTTTGCAATTTTAGTTTCTTTCTAGACCGATGAAGTGCTGTTTTAATCGCCTCATTACTTATTCTTAACATGGATGCCATTTCTTTTGAAGTGTAGCCAAATACATCCTTCAAGGTAACCAGCATAGCCTGTTTTAAAGGTAAGGTAGTAAGTAAAATTTCTATTAAACTATCGTAATCTATAAAATCGCAAGCCTCTCCGAAAAGATCCTCATTAAATAAAATACTCTCTTTATATTTCCTTGTCTCATCGATAAACTGATTTTTTGCCACCGTACATAAATAAGAAAATGTAAACTCCCTTTTCGGCTCTGTTTTTTTTATTTTGTAAACCTTTAGGATTGTTTCTTGTACTAGATCCTCGGCTGTCCAAGGTGACCCTGACAACCTTAAGCAATATTTATAAAGTTTTTTAATCACAACCTCTATATCTTCAAAAACCATGTTTCCCCCTCTTTATATAAATTTATATATAAGTGTAACTTTTCCACTATTATATTCGTTATAAGGAAGAATTTCATTTCAAGGAGGAAGATTATGTTTAAAGTAGGTAGTATATTTATTCCCGTTACAGATATGAAGAAATCTACCGATTGGTATGTAAAGTTTCTTGGTGTGAAGATAATCGATAGTTGGGAGGATGGTGCCGGCTTTTATTTACCAGCTGGGACAACACAATTAGCCTTAGTAAAAGTAGAATCCCCCCAGCCTACTGAATTTATTATTAAAGGGGAGCAGAAGAACTCCTATTTTAATTTTGTCGTTGATGATCTTGAAGCTGCTCATCAACAATTTAGAAACAATGGCATCGTTACTACAGAAATCGATGATTTTGGCGGAATGAAATTCTTTGATTTCTTTGACTTGGATGGTAACCCATTTAGTGTCGTTAATGAAGTGAGTAATTCTCCCTTCCACTCAGATAATGTAAGGAAAATGCAAGAAAGAGATAAAACAAATAAATAACTATGTATAAAAAAAGAATTATCCATTCTACTTCAATGGTAATTCTTTTTTCTTTTACAGCAGGATATGTTCAAGTCGTTATTATCCCCATTTAAAAATATTTGGACAAAGTTTATCTGATGCCGCCTTCATTACAGCCAGAGATTGAAATGGTCCCATTAACAGTAAATATAATAAAAAAAACAAAATTTTGCTGGCTATATGTGAAGTAAATCACACGTAGACAGCAAAATTTTTTTTATTGTTGTATAGAGGACAAATATGAAATCATAAGAAAGGATATCGGCATATGAAAAAACAAACGATTCAACTAAACCTGCAAACGTTTAATCTTGTCATTGGATTCATGGTGTGGGTGATTTTATCCTCCCTAATGCCTAGTATTCGAGAAGATATTTCATTAACTGCATCACAAGTATCATTAGTGACAGCGCTGCCTGTTATTTTAGGTTCTTTACTGAGGATTCCCATAGGCTTTTATACAAACCGCTATGGAGCAAGACTATTATTTAGTATTAGTTTTTTTATTCTGCTATTTCCCGTCTACTTTATTAGTATAGCTAATTCATTCTCAGATTTAGTAATTGGTGGATTATTTCTTGGAGTTGGCGGAGCTGTCTTTTCCATTGGTGTTACCTCTTTACCAAAATATTATCCAAAAGAAAAACATGGTTTTATTAACGGAATTTATGGGGTAGGTAACATTGGAACAGCTGTTACTTCCTTCGGAGCACCTGTTATGGCAGCAATGCTCGGTTGGAACAAAGCAGTTCAGATGTATCTTATCTTATTACTATTGTTTATAGCATTAACTGTTTTTTTAGGAGATAAGCAGGAAAGTAAAGAGCATGTCGCTTTATCTAAGCAATTTAGAGCTGTATACAAAAATGCGACATTATGGGCTTTAAGTCTCTTCTATTTTATTACCTTTGGAGCTTTCGTGGCATTTACCGTTTATTTACCTAATTTCTTATCCACTCATTTTGAACTAAGTACGGTTGATGCAGGAATGAGAACGGCAGGTTTTATAGCGCTTGCGACTTTCCTAAGACCAGTTGGTGGCTGGCTTGCTGATAAATTTAACCCGTATATTATTTTAATGATAACATTTATCGGCATCACTGCTTCAGGTATCATTTTATCTTTTTCCCCAACCTTGGCTTTATACACGATTGGAACATTATCTGTCGCTGTAACAGCAGGTATCGGAAATGGAACGATCTTTAAATTAGTTCCATTGCACTTTCCGAAGCAAGCTGGGATTGTGAATGGAATAGTTTCTGCCATTGGTGGTTTAGGCGGGTTCTTCCCACCTCTTATTTTAACTGCGGTTGAACAAATAACAGGGCAATATTCGATCGGATTTATGGCATTGTCCCAATTTGCATTGGTCAGCTTCGTTATTGTAGTTTGGATGTATTACCAAGATGAGAAAAACATCGAGAAGCAGATTATAGAAAACACAGCTGAAGCGATTATGTTAACGGATAAAAAACGTGTCATTCAACGGGTAAATTCTGCATTTTCACGGATTACTGGGTATACAACAGAGGAAGCCTTAGGAAATACTCCTGTGCTCCTCCAGTCGGGCAAACACGACAAGTCCTTTTACCAAGAAATGTGGAAATCGATTGATCAGCATGACTTCTGGGAGGGTGAAATATGGAATAAAAGAAAAGATGGCTCCTTTTATTTACAATGGTTGACCATTAGTGCCATCAAAAATAATGTCGGGGAAGTCCGGTATTATGTCGGGATATTTAACGATTTAAGCACAGCAAAAAGGAAAAGAAACCCTTAAGTTCATATAAGTGTAAAGGCGAAGGACCATGATTTACTATCATCCTTCGCCTTCTTATTTTTTTCTCTACTAACTTTGAATCAAAGATTGAGGATAGTCATGTAAATAAATATGATCATTAAGTAATTCACAGAGTATAAAAAATTCCAATGCGCCCATTTCCATTGATCTTTTACCAAGAATCCCGATAAAGCTAAAATAAGCCAGCCCATTGTGAAAACAAATGTCACGATCACAAACACTTTTCCAAATGAAGCAAGGAGAAAGGGAATTGGTAACAGACATGCAATATAAAATAACATGTGATATTTTGTTTTAGTTATTCCCGATACAACTGGCAGCATTGCTACCTTCGCGTCCGCATACTCTTGAAACTTTTTAATAGCGATGGCATAGGTGTGAGGCATTTGCCAGATAAATAAAAGCAAAAATAAGGCAAGTGGGATTTTATGAAGAATAGACCCAACTGCCACCCATCCCATCAATGGGGTCACAGCCCCTGATAAACTGCCTATCAATGTATTAAAAGCATAGCGGCGTTTAGACCACATCGTATATAAAAAGACATACGTAAACCAACCGATGAACGCAAATAACATAGTTTTCATATTCACCATCAGTAAAAAAATAAAGCCAGCTATCGTGAAGCCTATTCCTAAAATAAGCACCGTCTGCAGTGGCACATTACCTGTTACGGTTGGGCGCTTTTGCGTACGCTCCATGATGGAATCAATATCCACATCATACCAATTATTCAATACCAATGCCCCGCCCATTACTAAAGTCGAACCAAGTAAAACAAAAATAAATTCCATCCAGTAATCTAAAAATCCTTCTCTAAGAATACTCAGTGCTAATAAAAAGGAAGTCAGTACTGGCAAAACATTAGCTAATAATACCTTACATTTAATTAACAATAATAAATCGTGAACTGTCCATTTATAAAGAGGCTTCTGTAATTGCTGCTTCGTATCCTTATTTATGTTCATTTCCTTATATTCCTTGTCTCTAATTTATAGCACCAATCCATGCATTTATACTCATGGCTACTTCTTTATTAGATAATCATAATCCCCTTGATAATTCAAATTATAAAAGGGCTCTTCATCTTCCACCTCAACTGTTTTTACCTTTAGCTTTTGAAGGAGCTGATAAACAGCATAGTCCCCAGCTTGCAGCATTTCCTCAATGAGAGGAGCAACGGTCGCATGATATACACCGATTAAGGGTTGCAACCTTCCTTTACAAGATGGAATAATTGCCTGATATCCAGGCTGGATTTCCTTTACGATCAAATGAATCGTAGCTTCTGTCATAAATGGGACATCGGTAGGGATGACCAAATACCATGTACTTCGATTTTCCTGCATAACGGAATACATCCCGGCAAGCGGGCCTTTTTCTTTTACAGAAGGCAAATCTATCATGATAGAAACATCTGCCTCTGCACTTTTTATCTGATCTACATAATGCGGCTGGGTTACCATGTATACATGTTTAACAAAAGGGGTAATAGCATCCAGACTATGATGATAAAAAGCTTTTCCATTATGCTCGGCAAACATCTTCAGCGAACCAAAGCGGCTTGATTTTCCTCCTGCCAACAAAATACCAACGATAGGTTGCTGCATGTCATCACTCCATACTTAGACGCTTATTGTTTAAAAATTGTCATTAAGTTTTAGTTTTTCAACGAGCTACTTGCATTTTTTTCATGCTATCATGGAAATGAAACCATGATAAGGGGGTCTCCACGTGAAAATTCCAATACAAGCATCAAGGAAAAGAATGATTTCTCCAGAACTGCGGCATTTGCTTGTGTCTATTGGTACAAAGAAAAAAATATATAAAGACCATTATCTATTCCGCGAAGGAGAAGAAGCAAAAGAAATTTATTTACTTGAATCCGGTTTAGTTCAAATTAGCAAGCTTACTGCAGAAGGAAACGAACTATTGCTGCGGCTTTGTAAACAAGATGATATCGTCGGTGAGCTAACGCTGTTTGCTGATAATCCAAAGTTTTTATTAAGCTGTAAAACGCTCCAAACCGGTGAGGTCTATGTGATAAAAAGAAGCAAATTAGAAAAAGAATTAATGGCGAACAGCGCCCTCACCTTTGAATTCATGCGTTGGGTAAGTGACCACATGAGAAAATTCCAATCAAAGCTGCGTGATTTACTATTAAATGGAAAAAAAGGCGCTGTCTACTCTACCTTAATTCGCTTATCCAATAGTTACGGTGTCCCTGTGGATGATGGCATCCTTATCGACATGACCTTAACAAATCAAGAGCTAGGAAGGTTCTGTGCAACTACAAGGGAAAGTGTGAACCGCATGCTCGGTGACCTTCGGAAAAACAGTGTTATTTCTTTGAATACACAAGGAAAAATAATCCTTCACGACATTGAGTATTTACGTCAGGCGATTGGCTGTGAAAACTGCCCGCTGGAAATGTGTAATATTGATTAATGAAGCAGATTTTGCTTGTATTGTTCCAGAAGCCAATAGGCCAATTTTTCTAATTGAACAGGCTTAAATATCGGAACAGATATATCTTCTAAAGGGATACTAGAAACTACCGCTTTCAGGTTAGATACTTTATTTAATAGATGGGTATCCTCTTGCTCCCCAATTAGCACAATTTTCGGCTTCGGTTCATGCTTGTATCCTTCTATAAATAGAATATCTACGTTTAATAGCGTGTATAATTGTATAATTACATCTAGATTCCATTCCTTATTTGTCGCAATTTGCAACAGGTTTTCTCCTTGCACACCAGCAAAATCTGCTCCTGCTTGAAGATGTTTCGCATTATCTGTCTTCTCCCACCCTAAAGGAGGGCCTCCATGGCCATGGTGCTTGATTGCTGCCACTTGGTAATGATATTTTGAAAAAAACGCTACTAAATGCTCTACTAAAGTGGTTTTCCCGCGATTTTTATAACCGATAATTTGTACACATTGCATGGGCTATCATCCTTTAATATCAATTGAACTAACTGCTTCACCCGCCGCTGACTGGCGGAATGAGTGCCACCACATCATTTTTTTGGATCATAGCTTGGCTCCTTGCGAATTCTTCATTTACGGCAATCATGACCTGGTCTAAAGAATCAATCCCGTAGCTTTGTTGAAAGGCTTCTTTGAATGTCTGAACGGTCTGTGCTTCCCAATCCAGCTCTAATTCTGATGTGCCAATCTGCTCTTGTAAATGTGCAAACACCAATATTTTCATTTTAAATGCCTCCCTCGTTTGTTGGCCATGGATCATGATAGGGGATTTGCTCGAGCTGATCTCCAATCCATGTTTCGCCGTTTTCCCAATGCTCTTTTTTCCATATTGGTACTATTTGCTTAATTCGTTCAATCGCATACTGATTTGCATGGTATGCAGCTTCACGATGCGGGGAAGAAACCGCTATTACGACGGCAATATCCGTAATTTCCAATCTACCAATTCGATGGGTGATTGCAATTTCGGTATTCGGCCATTTTTCCGTTATCTCATGTCCAATTTGTTCCATCATTTTTATCGCCATTGGAATATATGCTTCGTATTGTAAATAGATGGTACGCTTTCCTTTCGTCCATTCCCTTACCGTTCCAATAAATGTTGTAATGGCACCTGCCTCAGGACGCGTTACTTTGTCAATAAGTTCATCGATTGCAATAGGCTGATCCACGATTTTGTAACGCTTAGTGTCCATGCTGTCTCTCCTTTAATTGATAATTGTTTAAGAACACGGCATCCCCTTCTGCATATTCGAGCAATAAGGCAACCACACTGCTTCCTTGTTCATATCCCCTTGTGCCTCCTGGTAATACAATCAATACATCTGCTTCTCCTAATGAGGAAACGACATTTGATTTATCTAGCCCGATCGGCGTGACAACAGGTTGTGCTTCGGTAAAATAAAGCTTGCCGCGCACAAATCGATCAAAGGGATTTGGCTTTGCAAAATCCGAGCCAAGCCTAGCTTGGATTGCTTTATTATAGGCTAGTGGATTTCCTAAAAAGAACTGGAGCACCGGTCTTACAAAAAGCTCAAAGCCGACATAGCACGCAGATGGATTACCAGATAACCCGAATAACAGTTTGCCAGCTAATTCGGCAACAGTTGTTACACTGCCCGGTCGCATCCCTACCTTATTAAATAATACATTTGCTCCCATTCTCCGATAAATCTCTGGCAAGTAATCATAATCCCCTACTGACACACCACCTGTTGTTATTAAAAAGTCCACCTGTTCAATCGCTGTATTTACTTGGTTATAACATACTTCTAAATCATCGATAAATTGACCGAAATAGATTGCCTTTGCGCCAGCTCGTTCTAATTGAGCCATAATCATATATGAGTTACTATTTCTAATTTTCCCTGGTACAAGTGGTTCATCTACTTCTAGTAATTCACTGCCTGTCGCAATCACTCCTACAGTCGGCTTTTTCGCTACAGGGACTTGCTTATAGCCAAATGTGGCAAGTAATGCGACATTTCCTGGGTTAATTCGAGTTCCTTTTCTAACAATGACAGCATTCTTTGTTGTATCTTCGCCTTGAAAGGAAATGTTATCATTCGGCTTCACTTTACGTTTTATGCAAATCTTGTGCTCGGATACTTCCTCTACTAGTTCTAGCATGATAATAGCATCACATCCAACAGGAATCGGACCTCCTGTCATAATCCGGACCGCTTGATTTTCCCCAACGGTACTTGCAAAAACTTCCCCGGCGCCAATATGGCCGATAACAGATAGTGCGATAGGATTTTCTGTTGATGCTCTGCAAGTGTCACTGGAGCGAATAGCATATCCATCATATGGCGAACGATCAAATGGGGGCACATCATGATCGGCCAGAACATCTTCTGCCAAAACTCGATCCATACTTTGTTCCAATGCTATATGTTCTATGCCGCCTGCTGCCCCATATTGCATGACTCGTTCAATTGCTTCTGTAACTTTTATTGGTTCTCGCCGTTCCATCATTATCCCCCCTTAACCTACTAGCTGATAGTATATTTTTTTCGCTTCTGTAACGGAATTAGTGCCATGTATTAATGTTCTCCCATCAAGGAAAAAGACAATTCGATAGGACTGGTACGTAATCGATACTAGATATTCATTCTGTTTTACACTTGTAAATACTTGAAATCGGGCTGCTAATGCTGCTAAGGAGTGTGATGTATTTGCCCTAAGCTGGACCGTATCTCTTCCACACAAGACTTCCGTCTTCAACTGATTTTGGTATGCTAATGCTGGATATGTCGGGTTCATCCCACAAGTAAGGCACTCATCCCGCTTTACTCCCTCCACTCTAATCGTTTGATAAAGGTTATTCCAGAGATCAAACGTTAAATAGGTGGCTCGTCGTTTATCTGCTGCACCTGTTAGGAGCTTCAATGCTTCAGCTGTTTGATGTGCTACAACCATTTGCACGGCAGGACCAATGATTCCAACTGCATCACATGTCACACCTGTTAAAGGTATCGCGTCAAGCAAACAACGTAAGCAAGGCGTTTCATTTGGAATAACCGTATAGCTCATTCCCGTAGCACCGACACAGGCACCAAAAATCCAAGGTATCCTATGCTGGTGCAACGCATCATTCAAGATAAATCGAGTATCAAAATTGTCAGTTGCGTCAATTACGAGATCCACATCTTTTATTAATGGCTCAAGCGTTTCACCTGTTACATCCATCACATGTGCATGGATCTTTATACACTGATTTATTTCCCGCAAGTGTTTTTGAGCTGCAATTGCCTTAGGGAGCTGCTTTTCTACATCTTTTTCCGTAAACAGATGCTGGCGTTGTAAATTACTCTCTTCTACATAATCTCGATCCACAATAGATACTTCCCCAACTCCCGCGCGGACAAGTGCTTCTGCATTAGCCGATCCTAAAGCTCCACACCCTACTATTAATACGTGCTTTTTCGCAATTTGCTCTTGTCCATGCTCGCCAATTGGCTGAAAACGTATTTGTCTGGAATATCGATTATTCATCGCTTTGCTCTCCCTTATTTATCTATCCACCAATATAGGACATCTCCATTTTCTTTCTATGCTTCGCTGACTCTTCCGTCCGTTCATCTGAATAGCGGTCGTTTCTGTTTTTCCATGTTGGCACAATTGATTGTAAAATTGTCTGGTCATCTGCATTAGATCGTAATAATGTTCGAAGATCGAGCCCGCCGCTTGCAAATAAACAGGTATAAAACTTCCCATCTGCTGCTAGCCTGGCTCGTGTGCACGTAGAACAAAAGGATTCAGAAACTGACGTAATGAATCCAACCTCTGCATTAGTTCCAACATAACGATAACGCTTTGCCACTTCTCCTATGTAGGCAGAATCCACAGGTTCCAGCTCAAAATGTTGGCTTAATTGCTCAAACAGCTGTTTTTTCGTTATCACCTGGCTGAAATCCCAACCATTTGTTTGGCCAACATCCATAAACTCAATGTATCGCAATGGTATTTCCTGTTCTTTAAAGTATTTTGCCATTGGGATTACTTGTTGATCATTCATTCCTTTTTTGACAACCATATTCACTTTTACACTGAGTCCAGCCTTTCGTGCCTGTTCAATGGAGTCTAATATTTTTTTAGTAGGTATACCGCTATCGTTAATTGATTGAAAAACTTTATCATCTAATGCATCCAAGCTCACATTCACACGTTCTAAACCTGCTTGCTTCAAACTTTTTGCCATTTTCCCTAGCAGTATTCCATTTGTTGTCAAGCCAATATCCTCTAACCCATCAATAGCAGCTAATTTCTCAATTAGGGTTGCAATGTCTCTTCGTAATAAAGGTTCCCCGCCTGTTAAACGAATTTTTCTTACGCCTAATTGAACAAATAGTTTAGCTAATCGTTCAATCTCCTCAAAACTTAGCAACTGGTCTTTGGGTAAGAAAGAAAAGTCTTTACCGAAGATTTCCCTTGGCATACAATACGTACAACGAAAGTTACATCGATCAATAACTGATATACGTAAATCTTGTAATGGACGACCGAGCCTATCCTGTAACATGCTAAATTCTCCTCTGTTGGTTGTAACCTCATATTTGATCGCTTTCTTCTCTTTTCTACGATAATACTTCTCTGCTGTTTACTTGCAATTTGACTAGCTTGTTTTCATAGTAAGACTGCTGCTTTGGAAAATCATGACGCTGGTAAAAATCAATTACTGCTGCGAGTGCCTCTTCAGAGAGCGCCTTATCTTTTAGCTTTTCTATCTGTTCTACGCCATACTGGTACCACTCACTTGCTTTCGCAATGTCCTTTTCAGCCTTTTGTTCATAACAATAAGCAAGACGAATACTTGCAAAGCCTAAGGAATCCTTACTAACCGGTCTAAGGCCTTGATAAATATCAATGGCTTCTTGATAGCAGATAAAAGCTTTTTCCATATCGTTTTGTTGAATAAAATTAAATCCAATTGCTTGTAATGTATCTGCATATGCCTTCGATTGTTTTTTATTTGCCTTTTCCAATTGATCTAGGAAAGCTTGATATAGATTTCTCGCTTGTTCATACGACTGTTCTTTCGAATAAATCTTCCCGAGTGCATAAAGGAATTGCATTTGAATACGGGAATGGCCTTTCGTTAACGGCAACCCTTTCTCCAAGTAGTATTTGGCATCCTCTAATTGGTTTACCTTCATAAGTAACGTTCCGATTTTTGAATAGGCATAGACAACCATGAAGTGCTCTTGCTCATGAACTTGTTCCAGCTGTTTAAGGCTTCTCTTATAATAATTGATAGAACGTGGAGCATTTGCTAGATTCTCCTCCAGCTCTGCTAATAGCAAATTCGCCTTTGCTTGGTAAAGCAACACTGGCTGTTCAAGGGCTTTCAATAATGCCAGCGATTGCGTTATTGCTTTCCTTGCCTTTTTCAAATCAAGATAAAAGTAGATTTCTCCCATCCGTAGCAGGATCAAGGCTTGGGTTAACTTGTCATCTGTCTTTTGGTAGTCTTGTAAGGTCTTCTCTTGAAGATACAAGGCGTCCTGATAATGCTCCATGCGAATATACGTCTCTGTTAATTCATTAATAGTCTGATAGATAATAGGATGCTCTTCAGGAATTGCTTTCCGAAAGCAGGTTAATGCTTCTTTAAATTGTTCAACAGCCGTATCAAAAGCCAGATCTTGAAAGCCAATTTGTGCTAACAAATGATAGACGAGACCAAATATATAGTTATCTTCTACCTTATTTTTCTCTAGCTGCATCAACAGTGTTGCTAATAGTTTTCTAGCATTGTCAATCTGGTTATAATCTTTTTCTAGTTTTGCATAGTTTAAATACGCGTCAACCAGCGGTCTAGTTAGTCCGAGCTTTCCTATTTTTGCTTGTTGAATTGCCTGTCTGCTATAATGAGCCGATTTATCATACTGGTTCCTTTTTCGAAAATACTTTGCAAGTGACAACGCAATGGTTAATTGATTCGATACGGCAAACTCCTGTGATCTCGCCTCGTAATGAGGTTCCAATTGGCTCACGATATCTTTTGCTTGTGCCATGTTATTCTCTTGGAGTGTTTTATCGAGCTCTGCCCCCAATAAAAGAATGTCCTGATGGTTCATCCTCATCCCAACCTTATTTGTAAAATTATTTCACTATGATAGGTGCTTCCCATCTCATCCAGCCTTACGTTGAACTCTTCGTTTATAAATCACATAATTTCTACTTAAATAACGAAGCGGAAAACTAAATGCATGAACTAATCGAGTAAACGGCCAAGAAACATATAAAGCAAATGTTGTGTAAATATGGATTTTAAACCAAATGGGTACTTCAGCCATTAGCTCAGGCTGCATACGAAAAACGAATAAACCTCTTAGCCATGGTGCAATCGTTGTCCGGTAATCAAATCCTTGTGAATCGACGTTCATGCTTGTTGCTAATAACCCTGTAAAAATAACGATGATGACCAAGATTAATGCTACCCAATCGCCAATCGAAGAGGTCGCTTTAATACGTTTCACACTAAACCTGCGGTGGGCAAGCAACAGAATCCCAATAAAAGCAACAATTCCTGCAGGTAAACCAAAGATTAGGGCAATTCTATGGTAAAAGTGCTCGGAAATACCAAATGCATTATAGAAAGACACTGGAACAATCAGCCCTGCAAAGTGGCCGCCCAAGACAAAAAATAATCCCCAGTGGAACATGAGCGATCCAATTCGCAGTCTCCTTTTTTCAAAAATTTCACTAGACTTTGTTGTCCAACCAAATTGATCCTTTTGATAACGATAAATTAAACCGCCAATAAAAATGGTCAGGACAATATAAGGGAAAACTCCCCAAAGTAATAAATTGAGTGAGTTCATATTGGTTACTCCTTTTCTTCCAGCTAATATCTCTTATCCTAGCTGGTTCTTAATTAATTGATCTCGCATCTTTGCAAGAATAGCTTGATCTTCTAAATTTGTTATAGGAGTTTGCTTTTCGGCTGTCAGATGATGCTCGAGGCCATCTTGTTCAAACAGCTGAATCAAAACATCAAAAAGTAAGCTATAAAAGCTTTTAATTGATAAGAGAGATTCTCTAATTTCCCAAATTGCTTGTTCATGCATTTTCCAAAGCTCTTGTCTGATATCAGCTGAAACCTGTGCAGAAAATTCAAGCATTAACGGTATATAATCTGGCAGTTCTGTTTCAACAATGTCAAAGCCGGCTGCTTGATAAAATTTTTTTAGTTTTAGAAGCTCTAGGCCTCGCTCTTTTTGTTCACCATTTTTGAAATACGTAACGTAAAGATTCGTTTTCCGGTCGAAGTCAAATTGGCTTACATAATGGTTAATCCAATCATCCAATGGTGTTTGCTCTACCAGCTCTATAAATTGAAGTAGTTTTTGACGAATTCTCGTGTCGCCCACTTCCTGTATTTCTGCTGTTAATCCAAGTAGAATCTGCCTAAATTCTTCATTTGGATAGCGTAATAAAAATGCTAGCATTTGATAAAGCTCTGTTTGTTTCATGTTTGTTCATCCTTTTTGTCAGGTTACTTATTATCGCAAAGCAGGTTTATTGTGTGGCTAGTAATCCATTGCCTATCTCGAATTGGGCGGGCGCTGCTATAGATTGTTGCGCCCTGTCCCAGCTTATGCTTATGCTTTTCCCGCGAAATTCTAGCAGCTACAGATTCCTAGGATTGTGGTTTCCCCACGCAAATCCCTTCATTCATATTTGCTCTAATCATTTATTCTCCTCGTGAAAGGGTGGAACCATTTATCAAGATAAGACGCCACAGGCGCCAGGCCCGCCAGCAAAATCCAATCCACAAGCGCCTTGGTCATAATAAAGATCTGCTATATCTTCCTTATGGCTTTTAGGAATAACGAAGCGATCATTATATTTGGCAATAGCTAGCAGTCGGTACATCTTTCTAATGTCGTTTTCCTCGAGCCCCAGCTCTTCAATAATAGAGACATCAAAGGATTTCCCTGTTTGTTCGGCCCGCATATAGCTACGCATAACTGCCATTTTCTTTAATACAGTACGAATATGAGCCGTATCCCCAGCAGTTAATAAATTAGCTAGATATTCAATCGGAATGCGCATTTCGTCAATAGCCGGGAAGATATCTTCTGTATCTGCTTGACTGCCTTTTCCTTCTATCATATTCATAACTGGGCTAAGTGGTGGAATATACCACACCATTGGCATTGTTCGGTATTCAGGGTGTAATGGTAAAGCAATCTTCCAGTCGATGATCATTTTATATAATGGAGATTGCTGCGCGGCTTCAATCCAATCCATTGGGATGCCTTCTTTTTTCGCTTCCTTCACTACTTCTGGGTCATTTGGATCTAAGAAAATATCTAATTGTGCCTGATACAATTCTTTCTCTTCTTTAACAGAAGCTGCCTCCAATACTTTATCAGCATCATAAAGCATGACACCGATATAACGGATTCTGCCAACACATGTTTCGGAGCAAATGGTTGGCTGGCCATTTTCAATTCTTGGATAGCATAGTGTACATTTCTCCGCTTTACTTGTTTTCCAGTTAAAGTACACTTTTTTATATGGACAGGAGCTGACACATTGTCTCCAAGCACGACAAGCATTCTGATCTACAAGTACAATGCCATCTTCATCACGTTTATACATCGCGCCAGATGGACAGGAGCTCACACAAGGTGCGTTAATGCAATGTTCACATATTCGCGGCAAGTACATCATAAATACATCTTCAAACTCCGTTTTTATTGATTCCTCCATTTGCACAACGTTTGGATCACGCAAACCAGTTATATGCCCGCCAGCAAGGTCATCTTCCCAGTTCGGTCCCCACTCTAAGTCCATAAACTCGCCAGTAATAGCTGACTTTGCTCGGGCAACAGGTTGATGCTTACGTTCCGGACTGTTTGTCAATGTTTCATAATCATAATTCCATGGTTCATAATAATCATCAATCTCTGGTTGATTTGGGTTATAGAATAGGTTGAATAATCGATTTACTTTAGAACCTGATTTCAGTTTTAGTTCACCCTTTTTATCCAGCTCCCAGCCGCCTTTATATTTCTCTTGGTCTTCCCATTGTTTCGGATAGCCGATCCCAGGTTTTGTTTCGACATTATTAAAGTACATGTATTCTGCGCCTGGACGATTGGTCCACGTATTTTTACATGTAACACTACATGTATGACAGCCAATACATTTATCTAAATTCATCACCATGCCAATTTGCGCTTTAATCTTCAAGCCACTCCACCTCCTTCATCTTTCTAATGACCACATGCAAATCCCGTTGGTTTCCAGTTGGTCCATAATAGTTAAATCCATAGCTTAGTTGGCCATAGCCACCAATCATATGCGTTGGCTTAACATGGATTCGCGTAGGACTATTATGTGTCCCTCCTCGGTTTTTCGTAAGATTCGTGCCAGGAACATGAATATGTCTGTCTTGAGCATGGTACATAAAGGCAACACTTCTAGGAATTCGATGAGAGACAACCGCTCTGGCAACAACCACACCATTTCGGTTAAAGCATTCAATCCAATCGTTATCTTCTATATCTACTTCTTTGGCATCTTCCTTGTTCATCCATATCGTTGGTCCACCTCTGAACAATGTCAGCATCGGCTGTGCATCATAATACATACTGTGAATAGACCATTTATTATGTGGTGTTAGATAATTTAACGTAATTTCTTTTCCTTCCACCTTTGGACGATCTTGCTGAAAAGGTGTATGGTGGAGCATTGGCTTAAATGTCGCCATTTCTTCTCCAAATTCCTTCATCATTTCATGATCTAAATAAAAGGACTGTCTTCCTGTAATGGTATGGAAAGGAATCATTCGCTCAATATTTGTTGTAAATGGTGAATACCTTCTCCCGCCTTTTTCCGAACCAGTGAAGGCAGGTGACGTAATGACCGTTTTGGGTTGAGCATTAATTTGTTCTAATGTAAATAGATCTTCTTCACGCTCTGCAGCTAAATCTTTTAACTTCAAGCTTGTTTGCTGTTCCAGTGATTCCCAAGCCTTGACTGCAATTTTGCCATTTGTCGTAGATGACATCATGAGAATGGCCTGACAGGCGTCTCTTGCACTTTCAATATTTGGGAGACCTTTGGAAATGCCTTCTTCTTCTACTACACCGATCGCATGCTTGACTTGTTCATACTCTTTTTCCATGGACCAGCTTATCCCTTTACCGCCATATGGATTTTTGGCAACATTCGGACCCAGAGATATCATTTTTTTATAAATCTGCTTATAATCTCGTTCTACCACATGAATATTTGGCATGGTTCGGCCTGGAATTGCTTCACAATCACCTTTGGACCAATCCTTAATCTCCCCAAAAGGCTGGGCCATTTCTTGTGGTGTATCGTGCTGCAGCGGTGTAGCTACAACTTCTTTAATTACGTCCATATCGATTTGTTCAGCTAGCTCTGAAACTCCTTTTGCTAGTTTCTTGAATATATCCCAATCTGACTTCGATTCCCAAGGCGTAGCAACTGCTGGATTAAATGGATGTACAAAGGGATGCATATCTGTGCTTGATAGATCAAATTTTTCATACCAGGTCGCGGCTGGTAAGATGATATCGGAATACAAGCCCGTTCCTGCCATCCGGAAATCAAGATCGATTAAAAGATCCAATTTTCCTTCTGGTGCCTCTTCCCGCCATTTTATTTCATCTGGTCGAATACTAGATTGATCATCATTCAACAATCCGTGTGTTGTTCCAAGTAAATGTTTTAGAAAATATTCATGCCCTTTTCCAGAGCTTGAGATTAAATTGGCGCGCCAAACAAATAACGTACGAGGAAAATTGACTGGATTATCTGGGTCTTCTATCGCAAATTGCAATGATTTATTCATTAACTCTTTTGCCACATATTGCGCAATTTCCTCTTGTGTTTGACAGCCCTTCGCCACTGCCTCTTTATAAATATCAATGCCATTTTTATTAAATGTTGGATAGGATGGCAGCCATCCTAATCGAGCTGCTAGCACATTATAATCCCCATGATGGTCATATCTTGCTTTCTCAACTGTAGCAGCCGTTATTTCATTAACAGACGTTTCTTCGTAACGCCACTGGTCTGTAGCAAAATAGAAAAATGACGTCCCATTTTGCAGTTTAGGCGGTGCCTGCCAATCTTTTGCTGTAGCTAATGTATTCCACCCTTCTGCTGGTCGAAGCTTTTCTTGCCCTACATAATGTGCCCAGCCTCCCCCATTTACTCCTTGTGCACCAACCATTAAAATTAAGTTGATGATGGCACGATAGATAGTGTCAGAATGGAACCAATGGTTAATACCAGCACCCATGATAATCATGGAACGACCTTTTGTATCGATAGCATTTTGAGCAAATTCTTTTGCGATTTTAATAACTAAGTTTCGGTCGACATTACTAATACTCTCTTGCCATGCTGGAGTAAAAGGCGCAATGTCATCATAGGATTGCGCGACTTCTCCACCGATGCCCCGATCAATTCCGTAATTAGCAAGCATAAGATCATAAACTGTTGTGATATATTCTGTTTGCCCATTTAATTCAACTGCTTTTACTGGAACGGCACGATTCATAACGGAACGCTTTTCTGCATCAAAGTAGGGCAATTGAATTTCCATCACCTCATCTTCTAGCCCTAGAAAGCTTAGCGTTGGATCAATTGCTTCTCCTGTATATTCATCCACTAAATGCAGATTCCATTTCCCTTTTTTATCCCATCGCGAACCTATTGTTCCTTGTGGAATAGCAAAATTCCCCGTGCGCTCATTATACAAAGCAGGCTTCCACTCATTGTGCTCACCAGAAAGGCCTAGATCCTTTGCATGTAAAAAGCGGTCAGCCTGGTAGCTTGATCCCACTTTTTTCAAACGAACGGCGAAAGGAAAATCAGTATATTGTTTCGCATAAGATTCAAAGTATGGAATTTGTTTTTTATGATAAAACTCATTTAAAATAACATGTCCCATTGCCATGGCTACCGCACCATCCGTCCCTTGCTTGACAGCCATCCAGTCATCAGAGAATTTGGTTGATTCCGCATAGTCTGGACTAACAGAAACCACTTTTGTTCCTTTATATCTTGCCTCGGCAAGGAAGTGAGCATCTGGTGTACGTGTTAAGGGAACATTAGAGCCCCATGTCATAATATAGCCAGCATTAAACCAATCAGAGCTTTCTGGAACATCTGTCTGATCTCCCCAAATTTGTGGAGATGCAGGTGGCAAATCCGCATACCAGTCATAAAAGCTAAGCATCGGTCC
This sequence comes from Niallia sp. FSL K6-0212, assembly GCF_038007605.1. NCBI lineage: Bacteria > Bacillati > Bacillota > Bacilli > Caryophanales > Bacillaceae > Niallia > Niallia sp. FSL K6-0212. The sequence continues at coordinate 1,195,204 of NZ_JBBOXL010000001.1, forward strand.
TCCTATTAGGGACATAAAGCGGCTTCCCGCTGCATGACTCACCATGGACATCGCTGGAATTGGAGAAAAGCCAACATTGCGGTCAGATCCGTATTTTACCGTTGTATACAAAACAGCCGCTGCAATAATTTGCGTAACTTCTTCCCAATCAGCCCGTACTAATCCGCCTTTTCCGCGAACACTTTTATACTGATTGGCCTTTTCTTTATCTTCCACAATGCTTTTCCAAGCATCTAATGGTTTCTTGTGTTCCGCTATGGCCTCTCGCCATAAATATAGTAGCTTTTTGCGAATATAAGGATACTTCACACGCAGCGGGCTATATAAATACCAGGAAAAACTTGCACCTCGCGGACAGCCCCTTGGCTCAAATTCTGGCATGTCTGGTCCTGTTGTTGGGTAATCCACATTTTGTCCTTCCCATGTCACAATGCCGTCTTTCACGAAGATGTTCCAGCTGCAAGAACCCGTACAGTTCACTCCATGAGTGGAACGGATTACTTTATCATGCTGCAATCTTCTGCGATACACATTTTCCCAATCTCGGTCTCCTTCTTGTAATTGACTATGGTTATTGCTATATGTTTCTTTTGGTTTCAAATAGTTTAATCGTTGCCAAAGTGGAGATGGTTTTTTCTTCATCTTTATCCCTCCATATTCCGACCTGTCATCAAAGCAGGTTGCTTATAAGCTTATTAAAACATCCTCCAATAGCTTAAGGTGTGAAATACATCACACATGGATGCATTAACTGCGGCGTGCCCTCTTTTGAATAAAAAGCAGCATAACAAAAGAAATAATCACCATCATCATCACCCAGCTCCATGCGAGTGCAAGTTTGTTAGATTCAAAAGCAACATAAATCGCTAATGGAAGCGTTTGTGTTTGTCCCGGAATATTTCCTGCAAACATAATCGTTGCACCAAATTCCCCTAAGGCTCTGGCAAAACTTAATATTGTGCCTGTGACAAGAAAGGGAGAACATAATGGTAGTGAAATATGTCGAAATAGACGCCAACTATTTGCACCATCTACTCGAGCTGCATCCTCTATTAATGGATCCATACTCGCAAACCCATTTTTCACCGATTGATACATTAATGGGAAAGCAACCACAACAGCTGCAAGGATAGCTCCCGAAACGGTAAACATTAAGGATTGGCCAAATGAAAAATCAAGAGCTTTCCCAATCACACCCTTCTTGCCAAATAGCATAATCAGCAGGAAACCAATCACTGTTGGTGGTAACACAATTGGTAATAGCAGAATGACTTCTATGATCACCTTGCCCGGAAACTCTTTTTTCGTCATGAACCATGCCGTTACAATTCCTAATATGATTACAAAAAGCGTCGCGCTAATTGCAATTAATAAAGAGAGCTCAATAGGCTGCCAAAAGCTACTTTTCATTCTGCACTCTCCTTTACTTGTTTACGGTGGTGAACCCATACTTCGCAAAAATAGTGTCTGCCTTTGTACTTCGCAAAAAGTCATAAAAGGCGACTGCTTCTTCCTTATGCTTGGTATCTTTCAAAATTCCGATTGGATACTGGATAGGATCATGCCATTCTTGATCGACTACTCGCTCTACTTCTACTTGCTTAGCGGCTATTACGTCCGTGGCATACACGAATCCAAAATCAACACTTCCCGATTCCACATACTGTAATACTTGGCGAACATCTTTTGCATAGACTAATTTAGATTCAAGGGAATGAAATATCCCTACATGTTCGAGCGCCTGTTTTGCATAGATACCTGCTGGGACACTTTCTGGTGTCCCAATAGCAATTTCTTGTACCTGTTCGTCTAGTAAATCCTTAAATTCGCTGAACGGAGAGAAGGTATCTTTTCTTTTAATCAGGACTAACTGATTACGTAATAATAATTCTTGATGTGACTTATCTAGCAAATCCTGTTTATTTAAATAGTTAAATGGCTCTTCGGCCGCTGAGAGGAAAATGTCAACTGGTGCACCTTGACTAATTTGTTGTTGTAATGCTCCTGAAGATGCTAGGTTTAGTGATATAGCTATATTAGGTTCCCTTGATTCAAATGCCTCAACAAGCTCCTCCATCGCATCCGTTAAACTCGCGGCGGCTGACACGGTTAGCTTCACTTCTCTTTTCTCCGAGGAACAGCCCGCTAGAAAAAAGAAACAGATACAAATAATGATCAAGCCTTTCCATTTATACATATGGTCCTCCTTTATCTTTTTTAGCCGATAATGATGCAAGACGCATCCATTTACTTTTGTTATACTACAAACAAGGAGTGATATTAGTGACAAACTTCACACATTTTAATCAGCAAGGCAGGGCAAAGATGGTTGATATCACCGACAAGCAGGAATCATCTCGCACAGCTATTAGTCAATCAAGTATTATCGTGAATGAACTTATTTATAAAAAAATAACAAACCATGAGTTTGCAAAAGGAGATGTGCTTGCTGTTGCACAAGTTGCTGGTATTATGGCAGCAAAGCAAACTTCTTCGATTATTCCCATGTGTCACCCCCTTTCACTAAGTGGGGTTGATATACAATTTAATTGGAAACAAAATGAGGATAAATGGGAGCTTATTATACAAGTAGAAGTAAAAACTAAAGGAAGCACTGGGGTCGAAATGGAAGCATTAACGGCCGCCGCAGTTACAAGCTTAACCATTTATGATATGTGCAAGGCTGTCGATAAAGGGATGGTAATCGGGCCAACCTTTCTAGTGGAAAAGTCTGGCGGGAAAAGTGGCGATTATAAGCGAGAGGAAATGTGAGATTTAAGTGAGGAAGCTGGATCAAGCAGATACGTTTGATCCAGCTTTTTTTAATACTCTCCCCTTCCATGATTGCACCCTAATTTATAAATAGGTAATCGCTTGGAAAGAAAGGGAGAATCTATTAACTAAATGCTCCTATTCTATGAAAAATAAGATATTCCCTGTTAACTTTATTGCATTTGGGGAATACATCTAGAATAATAGATGGAAGAAATCCATACATAAGGAAGTGACAGCATGAAAAGACTAGCCTTGCTATTTTCAGGAGTACTACTTGTTGTGCTCCTCATCTCTTGTTCGAAAAATACTCCTACTATTAAAGAAACTGAACAACATGATGAAGAACAGACACAGGAAGAAAAGACTTCTAGTGAGAAGAAAGCAATAGAAGAAGAGAACCCTCCTCCATCCTACAAACCGCTGGAACCAACAGAAGGTGCTTCTCCTCTTGACGAAAAGGTTGCTGAAGAGGAAATAGAGAAGATGCCACGTGCAGAAGCTCGTGGGGAGGATCCCACTAGAATGGTTCCACTTGGAGAAACATTGGTAAAAGGCGCTGATGATCAAACCGATGGTCCCTTAAAGAATCATAGACTTATAGCGTATTACGGACATCCAAACTCTACCAAAATGGGAATATTGGGAGAAATGGAGCCAGATGAATTAATGGCAAAATTAAAAGAGCAAACCCAAGCATATTCAGATGCAGACCCTTCACGCCCTGCTGTACCAATGATTGAACTCATTTCTACCGTAGCTCAGCGTGATCCAGGGACGGATGGGAAGTACTACCATCCAACTTCACCAGAGCAAATTGATGAATATTCTACTCTCGCGGAAGAAAACAATGCCCTGCTTATGCTGGATGTTCAACTTGGAACAGATTCCGTTCTAAATCAGGTGAAATTACTTGAGAAATGGCTGAAGCTCCCTCATGTCCACCTAGCGATTGATACGGAATTTCATGTAAAAGAAGGACAAACTCCAGGTGTTAATCTTGGTCAAGTAGACGGAGCTGAAGTACAAGAAGCAGTGCAGTACTTAACGGAAATGGTAAAAGAAAATAATTTGCCCGATAAAATTGTCCTTGTCCATCAATTTATGGACGAAGCATTAACGAACAAAGAAGCCATCAAGCCAACCGAGAATGTAGAAGTAGCCTTAAATTATGACGGGTGGGGCGATTCTAATACTAAAATGGCACTCTATCGCAAATTCGTGCGCAATGAAGCAGTGCAATACGGTGGATTTAAAATCTTTTATAACAAAGATAAACCTGTGCTAAGTCCCGAAGAGGTCTTAAAGCTGGATCCAAGCCCAGCGATTATTAATTATCAATAAAGAGTTAATGTTTGTGAAAAAAGGGAGTTTCATTACTCCCTTTTTATTATGATCCCCCTCTTCTTCATTCATATAATCTTCTACAAACTCGTGCAAAAGCTCATAGTATTGAAAACCTACTTTTCTCTCATTTCATCCCTTGATCTGCCACTATTTATGATAAACTTCATCACTCTATTATTCGATTAATATATGAGCCACTCGAATTATAAAAGGTATATATCAACTATTCCACTTATTCTCTAGTATTCCTGATATGACAGATGGTGCTATACACTCCGCCTAGGTAAAAAGGTAAAAAAATCCACTAAGCGGTTGCATGTCAAAAAGGAGTTTAGTCTCAAGACAGGGTGGAATGTTAAATAACACATAAATAATTAGGGAGGCGTTACAATTGAGTAAATTAGACGAACAAACCATATTATCAAATGGAGTCACTCCTTAAAAACAATCCGAGCAGCCGGGGATTGAAAAGGAAATGGACCCTATCCCGATTTATGAGCTAGAAACCCATGTTGGTTCTGGAAAATTGAAAGGAAAAGTGGCCTTGATTACTGGAGGAGACAGCGGAATTGGTAAGGCAGTAGCGATTGGATATGCAAAGGAAGGCGCGGATATTGCTATCGCCTACTTAAATGAACAAGAGGATGCGGAAAATACGAAAAAGCGTATTGAGCAAGAAGGCGTAAAATGTACGTTGCATGCTGGAGATGTAGCGGATGAGGCATTTTGTAATCAACTAGTTGAAGATGTCATTCAGCAGCATGGAAAACTGAATATCCTTGTTAATAACGCAGCACGTCAGGAAGTAAAAAACAGTGTGTTAGAAATCTCTGCTGAACAATTGAAACGTACATTTGACGTAAACTTTTTTTCAATGGTGTATTTAACTAAAGCTGCCATTCCCCACTTATCAGTTGGTGATAGCTTAATCTATACCGCTTCTATTAATGCATATGTTGGCAATAAGGCATTGATTGATTACACATCTACCAAAGGGGCTATTGTATCCTTTACTCGTTCCATTGCGCAAGAACTTGCCTCAAAGGGAATTCGAGTTAACGGTGTAGCACCTGGACCGATTTGGACACCACTTATTCCAGCAACCATGACAACCGACCTGCAAGAATCATTTGGCGTTTCTACCCCTCTTGGTCGTCCTGGTCAACCAGCAGATCTTGTAGAACCATACATCCTGCTTGCTTCTGAAGGTTCTGCCTATATGACTGGCCAATTCATCCATGTGAATGGTGGACAATATATGTCTTCTTAATTAGATAAATATGTCATTCGGACAGCAAAAAAAATCAAGCAGTATTTTCCTCATGGTAGGGAAATACTGTCTTGATTGCTGCTATCTATTCAATGTCTCGCATAATGGAGGAGGGTAGCCAATATGGAAGGTTCAAGTTATATCCAGTTTGACCATTATCAGGATAAGGGAGAATTGAAGAAACATATATTTAAGACACTTCATTTTTATTATCCGGCCTGTATCGATGAGGAAAAGGGCGGATATATTAATGGGTTTTTAGATGATGGTACTATTAATGACACAGATACTAAACATTTAGTAGCGACTAGCCGGTATATTTATATTTTTAGTATTGGTGCGATTTTAGATGGCCCAGACTGGTGTTTAGAAGCCGCACGACATGGGATCCAATTTTTGCATGAACATCATTTAGATAAACAGTATAATGGATACTACTTTGAAATGAATGGAACGGATGTAAAAGATGCTGCTAAAATGGCCTATGGTCATGCCTTTACATTATTAGCATCCTCTATCGCCTACCAAGCTGGCATAAAAGAAGCCAGAGAAGTGATGGAAAACGTCTTTAATGTGGTGGAAAATCACTTTTGGGATCCGGAACATGGATATTACAAAGACCAATGGGATGCTGCGTGGACCACTCTTTCCTCTTATAGAGGGCAAAACCCAAACATGCATATGTGTGAAGCCATGCTGACTGCATATGAAGCAACAAATGAAGAAAAATACTTAAAGAAGGCCTACCAGCTAGCAGAGGGCGTTACCCAGGAATTAGCAGACCGTGCAAGTGGAATGATTTGGGAAAACTATACAACGGACTGGCAGCCTGATTATCAATTCAATAAAGACAACACAAAAGATGAATTCCGCCCATATGGATTTATCCCTGGTCATCAATTTGAATGGAGTAAACTCTTAATGTGGCTTGTCAGACATCAATCAGAACCTTGGATGCAGGAGACTGCAGAGAAATTATTCGCAAAAGGATGGGAACAAGGTTGGGATGTAAAATATGGAGGTATTTATTTTGCCCTATCGCCAAGCTTAGAAGTCATTGATACGGATAAAAATTACTGGGTTATGTCAGAAGCAATCGCTGCCGCAGCCTTACTAGCTGCAAAAACAAAGAATCAAAAATACTGGGATTATTATAATCAGTTATTCACTTATTCCGCCCAGTATTTCATGGATCATGAACATGGTGGTTGGTATACACTGCTTAACCGGGAGAATGAAAAATATAGCAATGTAAAAACCTCACCTCCCAAAACAGATTACCACCCCATCTCAGCCTGCTATCAATCCATACTAGCTCTGCCATAAGCCAGATGTCTAAAGAATGGCCTGGATTATGATATTAAAAAGCATCTTTTAGTGGGTTTGGCTAAAAGATGCTTTTGTCTCTAGATTTTCCACTATCTTCCGATTATTTTTCTATTATTTGTCTCTTAGTGGCCTGATTAGCACTTGATTTAATTATTTCCAATCCCTTGATCCATCTGTATTTTCTCTTCTCTCGAGCTAAAATAAATAGCCATAAAGATAAGGCATAGTCCTATTAGATGGTAATAATAAAGTGGTTCTTTCAAAAGGAAAAATGATAGAACTACTGTGCTTAGTGGCAAAACGCTTGTTAATATACCTACTGTCGCAGCAGATAATACAGCAATGCCTTGATACATAAGCAAAAAAGCCAAAACAGTAACAACCATTCCAAAATAAAAAAGCAAAAGCCAATCATAACCAGAACCGAATGAATAATTAGCAGTTATGCTATCATAAATAGCCATTGGTAAAAATAACAATCCCCCTATAACAGACACTCCTGTTGTTATAGTTAATGGACTTACTTTTTTTGATATAGACTTACCTAAAATGATAAACAATGCTTCTCCCATCACTGCCCCCAAAACAAGGAAGTTACCTACTATTTCTAGATGACTGCCCGACATCTCTTGCATCACTCCTGAAACGTTAAGAATGATGACTCCTAAAATAGCAGTTATTATACCCGCTATTTTATTTCTTGTAAGTTTCTCTTTAATTATAAAGTAAGCAAGAAGAGCAACCATTGCTGGTAAAGTACTAGTAACTATTCCTGCCTCCATTGCAGTAGTATATTTTAAACCATACAGCATAAAGATACTAAATAAAAATACTCCCATCAGAGATTGAAAAAAGAGAATGACAATATCCCTTTTACTTAAGGAAGGAATCCCCTCCTTGTAAATCAGTAAAGGGACTAATATCAGGGAGGCTACTAAAAACCTTAGCTCAGATGCTAAAAATATCGGCATCGTTTGAATTAATATTTTTCCTGCAACCACCGAACTCCCTACAATGGTCATTGCCGCAATAACTTTAAGGTATGCTACAATCCTTTCACTCAATATAACCAACTCCATCTCAAGTAATTATTCCATTTAAACTGGTGTTACAGTAAAATTAACATTGTAAATTGGTTTATTAAAGGACCAATTATCATTTATTTTTAAAACCAATATGAACACTTTAGGTGATAATGATGATTTGGATTGAATTAGATAGAACTTCAGAAAAACCAATATTTCAACAAATATACGTGAAAATTAAAGAACAGATTTTACGAGGAGAACTTCTTGAGGGGGACCGACTTCCCTCGAGTCGTGATTTAGCTGCCATTTTAGACGTGTCTCGAAGTGTCGTTCTCGAAGCCTATGATCAATTAATCGCTGAGGGATACATTAAATCTAAACAAGGAGTTGGAACTTTCGTGGAATTTGGAATATCACTAGAGGGCTTTCCTACGAATGAGGAACGCCCTATCTCTGAAAAAAGTACTGATTCAATGAGTAAGGTAAGGACAAATAATTTCATTGACTTTCGTTCCGGCGTACCTTGTTTAAAAAAGTTTCCTCGAAAAAAGTGGGCCAGTATAGGAAAGGACGTTTTTGAAACGATTGAAGACTCATTATTTGGTTATAGTTCACCTGAAGGAAGTGAAGAGTTACGGGTGGTATTATCAAGCTACCTTTATAGAACTAGAGGAATAAGCTGTCATCCTAGTCAAATTATCATCACCTCTGGAGCTACTCAAGCATTCACACTTCTAGCTAAACTATTAGTAAAGACTAACTCCGAAGTATTAATAGAGGATCCAGTAACGAAAGAAATTCCTGAAATTTTTATTGAACGAGGTGCTAATATTACTCCTATTCCAGTCGATGAATTTGGAATGCAAACAGAATGGCTTACAACGAAAAAAAAAGAAAACATTATTTTCGTTACTCCCTCTCATCAATTCCCTTTAGGTGGAATATTACCAATTCAAAGAAGAATTCAACTTATCAATTTTGCTAAGGAAACAAATAGTTATATTCTAGAGGACGATTATGATAGTGAATTTCGCTATTCTGGTCATCCAGTAAGTTCACTACAAGGATTATTTCCTGAACGAGTTATTTACATAGGGACTTTTAGTAAAATCTTATCACCCAGCCTGCGAATTGGTTATGTCATTTTGCCAAATGCACTGGTAGAAGAAGCCAAAAATCTTAAAAGATACACTGATTATCACTCTCCAACTATTGAGCAAGTAATTTTAGCACGTTTTATAAAAGATGGACACTTAGAGAAACATGTAGTTAAAATGAGGAAACTATATAAAAAAAAGAGAGATTTCTTAATAGGATGTCTAAAAAAGGAATTTGGAGACCTAATTGAAATTCTTGGTGCTTCAACAGGCATTCACCTAGTTGTTAAATTTAGTTTTAAGTTCCCACAAAAGATCTTAAATGAAATCAAAAATAAAGGAGTTAATATCTTTTCCGTAGAGAAACATGCTTTAATTAAAGGAAAACACAACAACAAGCTTATTTTCGGATATGGAAATTTAACTGATACGGAATTAGCAGAAGGAGTAAAGCTCTTGAGAAATGTGATAGAAGCAGAGTCGGGACGGAAAAATTAAACAACACTACTAAATAATCCAATAATAGCTGATTTGAAGAAATCCCTTTTTAATGGAGGGCAGATATTGGTAAAGCAATTGACAACTGATTTATGAAAGCAGGAATATCATTGAGCATGACATCATTCTCTTCTGATTATCATGCAGTTACAACGGATACGCTTAGCATGATTCGTCTCTCACTTGTCAAAAGCAAACCAATACCTTATTTACTGGTTCAACGTAATCTATATAAATATGGTCTAACAAGCATTGATTATGGACAATATAGGAGTAGTCTCTTTTGTAAACCTTCCAAGATTTCTACAGGCATTTCCCTAACCTTGATATCCTCACCTAGGAATAATAGCCAATTTGTTATTTCGGTTAATTCTTCGGAATGATTAACATTGATAAAAGTCTTTAGAATGGCTGTAGTTTGGTAAGGATTCGTATAAGAAATGGACATTCTTAACGGATGGTATTTCTTATACTGTGCAATTGCCTTTGGACCAAGTTCAAGGACAAGATTGATTACTTCCTCCTGCTTACTTAGTTTTTCTAAAATCTTTTTCCTACTTAATCTATTATTGGTAGTGCATGGTTCTACATCTGTGAGATTGTCGACAGGCAAAATCCGTTTCTTCTCTTCCTTTAAATCAAAGCCTTCAATCAGCCACAGGCTTTTTTCACGATAAAGGTTCAAGAGGTAAATAGGATAGGACTTTATGACTTTCTCCTCTCTAATAGTAATTAGTAAATATCTATCCATAATAAGTAATTGGATTAATTTTTCTAACATGGGATGAGGAAGATCTGACAAATCAAGCAGATCAGGATTATTCGGGTTGGTCCCTTCAAATAGCAAGATGCGATTTAAAAGAACAAGGTCATCTTGCTGGGTTTCCGAAATGAGTCCTAGTAATTTTTCAGCTAGTGACTGACGACTCTTTAAATAAGGGAGCTGTTGGTTTCTCGTAGCCATAAAGGCAATAAAAAGAGCCTTAATTTCATTATCGGTAAAGCGAACAGTTGGCAGGACAGAATTATTCATAACAAAATATCCCCCGTCCCTTCCAACTTCTGCGACAAGTGGCATCCCCATCGCTTCAATTTCTCTGATGTCTCTAATTGCTGTCGAACGAGAGATGTTAAATTCTCTCATGATTTCAGAAATTGTAAAGTTGGCGCGGTTGTTAATATACCGCATAATGGTATTAATTCGTTCAACCTTTTTCATCCCGTCCCCCTAAACAGTATCATTTTTTGACATGGTTTAAGTTTATTATATATCTATCAAGTGAAAAGAAAAATCATTTGATTAAATTCTTAAAGAGGAAGTGTTGAATATGGCAGATTATATGCTAGAAGAAAAAGACAGCTTTATCGTTTTAGGGATTGGAACTGAACTTAAGAGTGATTACACAGACTATGCGGGCATAACAAAGGAAAAAGCGGACTTTTGGCAAGCAGTCAAACAAGAAGGAAAGCTTGACACCTTAAAAGCCATTGCCACAAATGACTATATTTTTATCGTAAACGAAGCAGTAAACAACAAGATGATGCATTATGTCGGGGTCATGACAGAGCAATCATTACCAGAAGCGGACAGAATGATTCAATTTCCTAAAGGAGAATACTTAGTAGTTAAAGGGGAAAGTAAGAGCACTGATGAATTGCAGAATATGCTTACTGGCATTGCATTTGGTCAAATCTTGCCTGAAGCTAAGAATTTCGCCTATGTTGGTGGACCAAATACAGTGGTAGAAATGGGACAGCGAAACGGCTTATTACTTGGTGAGATGTGGATTCCTGTTGTAAGGAAATAAGAAGGATATGGAGGGATAGGAATGGCCTATATCGTTGATTTTAAAAATGTGTCTACGATTGGTTTAGAATCTTCACCTATAGCAGAAGCAATTGCTGGCTTACGAGCTAACGAGGCTCGTTACTTTATGAACAAATATAAGCATGAATTTACGGTTGTACCAGCTAATGAGTCCTGTGAAACCCTAAATTATGTAAACCGAATTTTAAAAGAAGAACGTGGTATTGAATTTGCAGCCAAGCCTTTAGAAACTTCAACCTTTCAAGTAGAATATATCAAATGGACCTACGTCTTTTATGAGGATGGTCTTGCAATTAACGTTCTGTATACAGTAGATGACCCGAAAAAGCGCGCCGTTGGTTTTAAGCTTTCAGATGGGATGGAAGTACCAAAGGAATTAGAAGGGAAATTTAAGTTTGCTAGGCAGAAATCTAAGTTAGCTGGAACAATCCGAGGCTCGTTTTTTGTTATTAAAGGCGAATATTAACGTTAGTAAAGCAGCACCTCTTCATAAAAATAGAGGTGCTGTTTTTATTTTTGCTTAGCTTATTTACTTGTGGTACGGTTCTCCCCTCATAATCCGAAAAGCCCGATAAACCTGCTCCACCAGAATCAACCGCATCAATTGATGGGGAAATGTCATCTTGCTAAACGACAACTTGTCATCTGCTCGCCTTAACACTTCATCGCTTAATCCCAACGATCCGCCAATAATAAATGTCACTTTGCTCTTCCCATATGTACCTAATTTATCAATTGTGTCGGCTAACTCTTCGGATGACTTTTGCTTGCCCTCTATTGCTAGTGCAATAACATGTGCATCAGCTGGAACTTTGGCAAGGATTCTTTCTCCTTCTTTTTTCTTCACTTGCAGCATCTCGGCATCGCTTAAAATTTCTGGTGCCTTTTCGTCTGGCACTTCTATAATTTCTATTTTAGAATAGCTTGAAAGTCTTTTTGTATATTCTTCGATTCCAAGCTTTAAATATTTTTCTTTTAACTTTCCTACTGTAATAATTGAGATATTCACATGCTTTCCTCACTTTACAAACAAGATATCCACAATACTTATCCACATATCCACATTTTTAATCCACATATAGTATGGAATCACTTGTTCGCCACCATATATATGGCATTATTTTTACAATATTCACAGGTTGTTGATAACTTTTCTTCTTCTGAAATTTGTTCTAAAATCGGAAAGGTTTCATACTCATTTACAACGGAATCTATTGCTATATCAACGTGTTCAGCACAACTATAAATCATATCTTCTTCTCCTTTTACCTCTTGCTGTTTTCATTTTTCTATAAATAATTGTGGATAATATTTCTTCTTGACCTTATTATTAGTTATCCACATTCCATCTTATCATTCTATCTAAAAACTGCAACTACTCTAATAAAATTCCTCAGCCTTTTTCGATAAAACCTTATCCACAAGCATTTTATTATTTTTTACAGAAACTATTTCGCTCCATTACATCTATTCAGCAATAGTATCTCCATTCAAAAAATACATACACATAAAAAAAGTAGAGCGATACCTAAATAAGGCTTCGCTCTACTTCCTTAACTACATTTCTTCCTCTGATAACGTAAGCTCTGTTGTTTCTAGCTTACCGTTTCGATAATATTTCACTTCCATTTTATCGCCGATTTTCTTCTCCGTATATAAATGCTTTCTTAACGCAATTAAATCGACTATTTCTTCCCCATCTAGTTCCACGATAACATCTAGCTCTTTTAATCCTGCTTTTTGTGCTGGAGAATTTCGTGAAACATCTTTTATCGCAACACCTGTTGTAACATCATTCGGTAATTTCAAAGCTTCCTGCTGATAATAGCCTGGAATATCACTAACAGATTGTAGTTCTACCCCCATATAAGGCCGCTGCACTTCTCCATGTTGTTCTAAATCCTCAATAATTGGAATCGCTGAGTTAATCGGAATCGCAAGTCCAATTCCCTCTACCGCAGATTCAGCAATCTTCATGCTATTAATACCAATAAGCTGTCCTTCGATATTAACCAGTGCACCACCACTATTTCCTGGATTAATCGCTGCATCTGTTTGAATAACTTCTGATTGCCAATCAGGTGTCCCATCTTCATTTATATCGACAGGGATGGTCCGCTGTAAGCCAGATATGATTCCTTGCGTGACAGAACCAGAAAACGTTAATCCAAGAGGATTCCCAATTGCAATGACTGGTTCACCTGCCTTTAAGCTATCAGAATTGCCGAACTCTGCTACTTTTGTTATCTCTTTTGCAGCTACTTCGACTACTGCTAAATCGGTCCAAATATCAGCACCTATTAGCTTAGCGTTAATTTTTTTTCCATCGGATAACGTGACCTCAAGTTCCGTTGCTCCTTGGACTACATGATTATTTGTGACAATAAATGCTTTGCCCCCACTTTTCTTATATATAACTCCAGAACCTGTGCCCGCTTCTTGGGCTGTTGTTTCATCTGCCCAGAAATTAGAGGACTGCAGATTGGTAATTCCGACAACTGAGTCCGCTGCTTTATCCACTGCCTTTGTAATATCCGTTTCCACGTTCAATGAAATATTCTGTGTTTTTATCCCATCAGAATTAGTTACGATTTGCTCATTTTCATTTCCATTCTGAAAAATCGCTAAGTCCGTCAAGCGGGGGCTTAATAATAATACTAGTAATGCTCCTATCACCGCACCTATAAATCCAGAGAAGAAATAGCCTCTTCTTGAGCCTCTCTTTGGCCCATCTCCCCGATTACCGTAATCATACTCCACAAGCTTCATTCCTTTCTAAAGACATAATCTAAAAATCATCCTTAACCTATATCCTTATTATTTTTCCTGTTTTTTAAAAAAACAAACGAAATACTTCAAGAAGTTTTCTCCCTATCATGCCCAAAAGCCTTCCTGCCATACTTTTATTTCTCTAGTAAAAAAAGCGAATATCTAACTATCCGCTTTTTTCAATCCTGCTATATAGCCATTAGCTTTGTCGGTATCCTTGGATCGGTATCAAATAAATGAACCTGTTCCCCCAAACCAACGCCACGGCTTTCTAATGTCTGTCCAACTGACATCCTTGCTAGATCCTTCATATTATTATCTAAGCTTAAGTGCGCAAGGTATATATGCTTTGTACGATCTCCAATCACTTCACTCATGGCTATCGCAGCATCCTCGTTACAGACATGTCCCACATCACTTAAGATACGTCTTTTAATATTCCATGGATATTTTCCCATCCGCAGCATCTGCACATCATGATTGCTTTCAAATACATACGAATCTGCATTGGAAATAATTCCTTTCATTCGATCACTTACGTACCCAGTATCTGTGATAAGAACGAGCTTTTTCTCCCCTTCATGAAATACATAAAACATTGGCTCTGCCGCATCATGAGATACGCCAAAGGATTCAATGGATACATTGCCGAATGTCTTTACGGTTTCCATATCAAAATGAAATTTCTGCTCGACTGGAATTTCCCCAATGAGTGGATCCATTGCTTTCCATGTTTTTTCATTCGCATAGATCGGCAGTTTATACTTTCTTGCAACAATACCTACCCCTTTAATATGGTCGCTATGCTCATGTGTTACTAATATGCCTGTTAGATCACTCATTTTTCGTTCAATGCCTTGAAATAAGCCTTCCATTTGCTTTCCGCTTAATCCGGCATCCACTAAAAAGGAATGTTCTCCTGATTCAACAAAAATGGCATTTCCTGTACTGCCACTTGCGAGAACACTAAACCGCATTTTCTCTCACTCCACTTTCATTTCCTCTGTTTCTGGCTGAATAACTTGTCCATCTAGGGCGTTCACATAAAAATCTTCTTCGTTCACTGTTACTTTCCAAGTTGGTGCAAGCAGCTGTGCCGAAGTATCAAGCTGTGTATAATACCCTAGTTCTATATGACTTACATATGAACCACTTTCAATGAAATTATTTTTAAATAAGTTAAGAATAGCATCAGGCGGCTGCATAATGACCTCTTCTTTATCCATTTCTTTAATGTTTTCTAAATATGTCTGGTTATAAGAAACAATTTTATTTTCTTCATTGACATTAAAGGTAAGCTCCGCTTTAGGATTGCGATACAATGTTTTTCCTGCATGCTGCTGATAGTACTTTATCGTGTTCCCCTTCTTTTCCAAAAAGCGATACTCTGCACCGTTAAGTACGGAATTAAGCAGAAAATCAGTCAAATCATCGGGATCGAACTCTTTATCTATACTGATTGGTTTCTCTAGGACTGCTTGAAGATATATGCTATCTCTTACCGTAATTTCTTGACCGCTTAATAATCCCTTTTCCAACTTCTTGATCTCATCATCGGTAAATTTCTTCGATTTGGCAGATAAATATTGATCCTTCACATTATTCACTGGCAGTTTCTCTTTATCGTAATCAATTCCTAGCCGTGACAATGTGTGTGTTGGTGGTTCTGTTGGTAAATCATCGGCCCGCTGGTATTCCTTAATTTTTACATATTCATAAATTAAATAAACATCTAATAGTAAAAAGGCAATGATAAATATCGTCTTTATCTTACTCCAGTCCATCTAAGCTGCCCCCTGTTCCTTCCGAATATAGGGAATACCATTTATGATCATATTGGTAAAACCAAGTTGGCTGTAAAGAAACGATACTTTGCGAATCGACCTGCATATCGTATCCCAGTACGATCTTCTGGAGTTTTTCCATCTTCAGTTTTTTATTGCTTTTAAGATAATTTAGAACATCCTCTCCTGATGAGATGGTCTCTTTTGAAAAATCAAACGGAGTGGTTGTATTAATAATAATTAAATTACTCGTTAAAAGACGCTTTGCCTTATTATCTTCCCAGTATAATCGAATATCGGACAACTCCGTATTTAGATTGAACACAGGCATCCCATTTGTATTGTATAAACGAAAGGTAACCTTTCTATCATCATCTCGTCCGACATAAAGATAGTCATTAATCCAGCCGCCACGTTCATTAATTAATTCGATACTATTATTTATTATATGGTTCTGAGTCATTTCATTCGAAATGCCTGCAGGTTTAAAGAAACTAACTATATGGGTATCTTTATATATTCGTAATAAACCTGAATCATCCGTATACTCTTCCCAATTTGTCAGAATTTCTTTTTGAGCAATACTTGGCTCTTCAAATAATGCTCTGCTCAAGCGGATAGATTCAATTTGTCTTGTAAAGTATTTATATTTATTTACTTCCTGCTTTCCATTAGGCAAGTAAATTAAATATTGATCATTAGGTTTATAAGAAAAATAAGTGGAGTACACTGTCTTTTCCGCATAAACATTTTCTTTCAATTTATTAAGCTGCTCTATATAGGTCGTATTTATCGATGCTTCATATACTTTCTCTGTTTCTTTAGATAGAAAATAAACACTTCCATCCTTATAAGAAAACAAGATTGTATCAAAATCAAAGGAATTATCTTGATCAATTCTTAAAATTTCTTTATAAATACGAAAAGGAACTTGTCCTGGAAACCTTATTTCTAGACTATTATTCTGCTCCTCTAAAAAAGTGGCTATACTAGGAATGGTGGAAGATATATTACGGAAATTCCCATAATCAAATTCTTTCAATCTATTTAGAATATGGTCTACTTCCTCCTTGGAAATTGTACCATAATGCTGCCCATCGATGTGTTGGTAAATTTCATCAGGTTTTATTACTTCACTGACTTCCTTTTTAGCCCCTAATGCCTCTTGCTCCATAGTAGAACCACTAGAATCCATCGCATCAAACTCTCCACCTTGGTCTGTCCAAAGGAGATAATATAATAACACACTTAATGCTACCAGCAAGATTAAAATGCCACTTTTTACGTTCTCATATTTCATCCCCAATCATCCTCTTCAGATTGAATATACGGTAGGGTGAAAGATATTTTTGTTCCTTTTCCTTCTTTACTGGATGCCCAAATTCTTCCCCCATGTGCTTCTACCATTTCTTTCGCAATAGCAAGGCCTAGTCCTGTTCCGCCAAGCTTACGTGTTCTCGCCTTATCAACACGGTAGAAACGATCAAATATTTTATCAATATTTTCTTTTGGAATACCTACGCCGTTATCCGATACACTTACGATAATTTGCTGTTCTTGCTCCTTTATAGAAAAAGTAATTTTCCCACCTTCAGGAGAGTACTTCAAGGCATTAGAAATTATATTATCAAGAACCTGTGTCAATTTATCTTCATCAATTTCCACAAATGCTGCTTTCTTAGGCAATTTCCTTATAAAAATAACATTTTGCTCTTTCGTCAATTCAAAACGATCAATAATACGATTATAAAATACGATGAAATCAACAAGTTCTTTATTTAACTGATAATCACGACTATCTAATTTAGAAAGCTGTAATAAGTCATTTACAAGGCGTATCATACGTTCTGTTTCCGTTTGTGTGACATTAAGGAATTTCGGAGCCAATTCTTCATCTTTCCATGCCCCATCATATAGAGCCTCTACATAACTGCGCATTGTCGTTAACGGCGTACGCAATTCATGGGAAACATTCGCCACAAACTCTTTTCTTTCCATATCAATCTTTTCTTGTTCGGTAATATCGTGGAGAACCGTAATTAAACCATTCACAAACCCTGTTTCTTTTTGGATAACAGAAAAATTCGCCCGTAACACATATGGTTCATAATGTGTACTATAATCCAAAATAACCGATTCTCTTTCCTCGAGAAGTTCCTCAAATGTATACTTTCCATTAAGATCAAGAAGATTAACAATTGGTTCAGAAAGGACTGTTTCACGTGAAACATCCAGCATTTTTGCAGCTGGCTCATTAATAAGAATAATCCGTCCTTTTCTATCTGTCGCAATTACTCCGTCTGTCATATAGGCTAATACTGAAGATAGTTTTCTTCTTTCACTTTCTGTTGTAGCCTGTGACTCTTGAAGCTTCTTGGTCAAATTATTAAAAGTAATCGCCAGCTGGCCGATTTCATCAAATCCATACACTTTTACCTTTCGAGAGAAATTCCCCTTTGATAAGGCAAAGGCATGCTTTTGCATATCAGAGATTGGCTTGGTGATTGTTCTTGCTAACAGAACTCCCAAAATAGCGGTAACAACCAATGTAATAATGGTTCCTTTTTGGAAGATTTGATTAATCTTATCAATTTGTTTATACACATTCTCGATTTTCCCTACCAAATAAATGGCTCCGACTATTTCATCTCCATTCGTCTTTATAGGAGTAATCAGCTCATAGATTTTCTCGCCATTTTTCTGCTTGATCGGATTATCTGGCTGGGAAGAGTTAGATAAAATTCGTCTTACCGAATAGTCGACCATTCTCTGGCCAACTAAATTTTGATTTTCCGGATCCGAAGTTCCGACTATAATTCCATTACTATTAACTACTCTAATTTCCTTAATATCAGAAGAATTATTATCACTCAGAATTCTTCTAATATCATCTTCTAACTTTGAATCCCCATTTTCGACGACTCTTTCCTTTACAAGCTGCTCTTCTAAATAAATCGATAAGATATTTACTTTCTCTTGAATCGATACTTTAAAACTATCCAATAAGGTCGTCTGTAAAGTCTTTACAAAATAGACTCCAATAATCTGAATAGAAATTAGAATAAGCAAAACAATTACTACCACAAGCTTCAAATGAATAGAACGAAAAAAACTCACTTTTTTCATTAATAGATTTACTCCTGCTCAGGATTTCTCAAGTAGTATCCAACGCCTCTTCTTGTCACAATCCAAGTTGGATGACTAGGATTATCTTCAATTTTTTCTCTTAACCTTCTTACTGTTACGTCTACTGTTCTTACATCTCCATAGTAGTCGTAACCCCATACAGTTTGAAGCAAGTGCTCTCTCGTCATAACTTGTCCGATATGTTTTGCTAAATAGTAAAGCAATTCAAATTCACGATGAGTCAGCTCAATCATTTCTCCCCTTTTCGATACGATATAAGCATCTGGGTGAATAATAAGGGAACCAACTTCAATTTCATTTGTTTCTTTCTCCTCTTCTGCAGCAGAAGAAACTTGCTGGTGTCTACGAAGATTTGCTTTAACACGTGCAATCAGCTCTCTCGTACTGAAAGGCTTTGTTACATAATCATCTGCCCCTAATTCCAGTCCTAACACCTTATCTATCTCAGAGTCCTTAGCCGTTAACATAATAATCGGCATCTCATATTTCTTTCTAACCTCACGACATACTTCCATTCCATCTCTTTGTGGCAGCATAATATCTAATAATACTAAATCCGGCTGAAGCTCTTCTACCTTCTCTAACGCCTCGTTGCCATCATAAGCACAATAAACTTCAAATCCTTCTTTCTTTAAATTAAATTGCAAAATATCCGCAATTGGTTTTTCATCATCTACAACTAGAATCTTTTTGTTCATTCTGCTATTCTCCTTATATCAAGTTTATCTATTGTTATTTCATTCTTTTATTGTTTACTTCTAATGTCTACTTTACCATTTTAAATTTATATAATCACTTTTTTTCTATTATTAGTTTATCCCGCTTTCATCTCCCTTTACCAAGAGAAACAAAAAATAGGTAGCAGGATGATAAAATTCTCCAAATAACTGCTATCCACTAAATAGCCCCAAATAAAAAAGACAGTGAAGCTTTTCATTAGCCCACTGAACATTCCTTCCATCCCCGAATAAAAAATCTCTCTATTTAAAGAGAGAATTGCTTATTTTTCTTTATTAGTCTTTTATTCTTATACATGGGAACTAAAAGCATACATCCATCATCAATACATACTAGGCTGTTATATGCCTTCTTTCTGTAGAAAATTAGTTAGAGCATTATTTTACAATAAAAAATACATAGGTAGATGGATAAATTATTGAAACCTTTTAGACGAGATAATCGTCTATATATATGAGTTTCATTTTCCCTTAATTTTGGCAAGGATATCCTTTTTGATAGAATGGATTCCTTGTCCTTTTTTTGTCTATAACATCCTCTACTTACTTTTTTCTAAATTAAATAATTCTCTTCTATTTCTACTCCATTCACTTCATTATTTATAAAGTTCCTAACAAAGAAGACATATACATTAACTTTATCATACTTTTATAAGGAAAAATGGTTTGCTATTATATTGTAATAAAATTGTTGTTAAATTTATATGTTCTGTGGGGGGTTGTAATAGTAGCGGATTCTTTCACATTTATTTACGGGGAAATAATTAGGCATAAAAAAAACAACGAACATTCGTTGTGATGGTAAATCAAGGTGGCTCAGGACGGAATCGAACCGCCGACACAAGGATTTTCAGTCCTTTGCTCTACCGACTGAGCTACTGAGCCAAACTATTGTGACAGATGCTTACTAGCAGCACAGGTCGAAATTTTTACTTGTCTTCAATATGTATTAGATAAAAAATATATATTAAATATGCAAATGCATAGGAAGAAAAAATGGCGGTCCGGACGGGACTCGAACCCGCGACCTCCTGCGTGACAGGCAGGCATTCTAACCAACTGAACTACCGGACCATTTTTTACTATTAATACCTTTAAAAAGATATTATGACCCATACGGGATTCGAACCCGTGTTACCGCCGTGAAAGGGCGGTGTCTTAACCGCTTGACCAATGGGCCATGATTTATTACAAGAAATGGTGAGCCATGGAGGATTCGAACCTCCGACCCTCTGATTAAAAGTCAGATGCTCTACCGACTGAGCTAATGGCTCGTATTTTTGTCATTTGCGACGCTTTTTATATTAGCATATTATTAAAATAAAAAGCAATACTTTTTTTAAAAGTTTTTTCAAAAATATTTTTTAACTCCTAGGCAACTATTTTTCCATCCGCAAGGTTACTAAAATTAAATACCCAACATAAAGAATACTGTATACTTATCATACCCTCATGCCATTTCTGTAAACGAATCAAGCCAGCCTGCTTCTATTATCTATTTAGAAAAGAAAAGGTCGTTCTAACACGTTTAGAACGACCTCTTACCATGCTTAGATTTGTCTCCAAGGGCTGTGTATCACATTTGTTTGTGTACGATCTGGGCCAACTGAGAACATGGATAATGGGATCCCCGTTAACTGTGAAACTCTTTCTAAATAATGACGGGCATTTTCAGGAAGCTCACTTAATGTTTTACATCCAGTAATGTCCTCTGACCAGCCTGGTAATTCTTCATATACTGGCTCACAATCAGCTAGTACTTTAAGGCTTGCTGGGAACTCTTCCATTACTTCCCCTTTGTATTTATAAGCAACACAAATTTTTACTGTTTCAATTCCTGTTAAAACATCAATGGAATTCAGAGAAAGATCAGTAATACCGCTAACTCGACGTGCATGACGCACAACAACACTATCAAACCAGCCGACACGGCGTGGTCTACCAGTTGTTGTTCCATATTCACGGCCAACTTCTCTAATATGATGTCCAATTTCATCATTTAATTCTGTTGGGAAAGGTCCATCCCCTACTCTTGATGTATAAGCTTTGGATACACCAACTACATGTTTAATTTTCGTTGGACCAACACCTGAACCAATTGTTACCCCTCCAGCCACTGGATTAGAAGATGTAACAAACGGATACGTACCTTGATCGATATCTAGCATTACCCCTTGAGCACCTTCAAACAATACTCTGCGGCCTTCATCTAATGCATCATTCAATACAACAGAAGTGTCACAAACATATTTCTTAATTTGCTGTCCATACTCATAATACTCATCTAAAATATCTTCTAATTTAAAGCCTTCCGTTTCATAAATACGCTCTAATAAACGGTTTTTTTCAATTAAATTTCTTGCAAGCTTTTCTTCAAATACTTCTTTATCTAATAAGTCAGCAATACGGATACCAGTACGCGCTGCTTTATCCATATAAGCTGGTCCAATTCCTTTTTTCGTTGTTCCAATTTTATTAGCACCTTTGCTTTCTTCCTCAACCTCATCTAATTTTAGATGATAGGGAAGAATAACATGTGCACGATTACTAATTCTCAAATTATCTGTATTGATATTACGGTCATGTAAATACTTTAATTCTTCAATGATCGCTTTTGGATCAACGACCATTCCGTTTCCAACAACACTAATTTTTTCTTTATAAAATATCCCAGATGGAATTAAGTGTAATTTATATGTTTCTCCATTAAACTTAATTGTATGACCTGCATTGTTACCACCTTGATAACGTGCAATCACTTCTGCATTTTCAGATAGGAAATCGGTAATTTTACCTTTTCCTTCGTCTCCCCATTGCGTTCCTACCACCACTACTGATGACATATCCTAGAGCACCTCCACAGGTTTCTATATCTTTTTTTATTATATCCTTAATCAACATTCCTATTTTATCAATTCCCCAAGATAAAAGTCAATAAAACACGAACAATCTTTTTGATATTTTAAGATTATGTTCGTAAAAAAGAGATTAATAAAAAACGATAAAAGTTGAAGTATATTTACTCCGATTAAGACTTCTGTCCATCTGAAAAGGCACAAAAAAAGATTAGTAGCTCGCAGTCTACTAATCTTTTTTTCCTAAGCGCCTGTCGGCATTGCCCCATCTTCAAAGCGCCGTTCTAAATTGACGAATTTATTATATTCTTTTACAAAAGCTAATTGTACCGTTCCTGTTGGTCCATTACGCTGTTTCGCAATAATGATCTCTATAATATTCTTGCTTTCTGATTCCTTGTCATAGTAATCATCACGGTACAAGAACGCTACAATATCGGCATCCTGCTCAATACTTCCTGATTCCCTGATATCAGACATCATCGGACGCTTATCTTGTCTTTGCTCTACCCCGCGTGATAGCTGGGACAAGGCGATTACTGGCACTTGAAGCTCACGTGCAAGCTGTTTTAAGGAACGGGAAATTTCCGATACCTCTTGCTGTCTATTTTCGCCTGCTCGTCCACTTCCTAAAATAAGCTGAAGGTAATCAATTAATATCATTCCTAAGCCATGCTCCTGCTTTAAGCGGCGACATTTAGCTCTTATATCGGTAATCTTTACCCCTGGTGTATCATCAATGAAAATACCAGCATTGGATAGGCTCCCCATTGCCATTGTCAGCTTGCCCCAGTCCTCGTCCGTTAATGACCCTGTACGAAGACGCTGTGCATCTATATTACCTTCTGCACAAAGCATACGCATAACGAGCTGCTCCGCTCCCATCTCCAAGCTGAAGATTGCTACATTTTCTCCTGTTTTTACGGCAACATTCTGAGCAATATTTAAGGCAAAGGCAGTTTTACCAACGGATGGTCTCGCTCCAACGATAATTAGATCATTGCGCTGGAATCCAGCCGTCATTTTATCAAGCTCAGCAAACCCTGTTGCTATACCTGTTATATCGCCTTTACGATTATGCATCTCTTCAATGTTATCGTATGTTCGCACGAGAACATCTTTGATATTATGAAACGCACCGGCATTTTTCCGCTGTGCTACTTCTAAAATATTCTTTTCCGCTTCACTTAGAAGGGCTTCTACTTCATCCTCGCGGGAATATCCGTCTTGGGCAATATTTGTTGCTGTTCGAATTAATCGGCGCAGCAATGACTTCTCTTCTACAATCTTCGCATAATATTCTATATTGGCAGCGGTTGGCACAGAAGCTGCCAGCTCGCTCAAATAACTAACTCCACCTGTATCTTCTAAGTTATTAGTAGCTGCTAATTCAGACGTCACTGTTATTAAATCGACTGCTTTTCCTTCATCATTTAATTTAAGCATCGTTGAATATATTCTTTGATGTGCGCCACGATAAAAGTCTTCTGGTATTAATATTTCAGAAGCTAGTGTTAAGCTTTGTGGCTCAAGAAATATGGCCCCTAGTACAGCCTGCTCAGCCTCAATATTTTGAGGGGGCATTCGATCATTTAACATTTCACTCAATCTATAAAACCTCCTTAAATGAGAGGATATGATAATAAACATAGCCTAGGTTAAAAAAAGCAACAATCTATACAAAAAGATTCTTTCATTTGCTGAAAGATATTTTTGTATCCACTGTGCCCTTTTCATTTTTTTAAATATTTTCTATTAAAAACAGTCAAACAAAAAATGTGACCAGCTCAACCTGTATCACATTTTCTTAAGCTTATTCTATTTTAACATGTTTAGCGGCAAATGGAACTTCCAATATTAGCTTAATTCTTTTACATGTACATTTAATGTTGCAGACACTTCGTGATGAAGCTTCACTGCAACCTTTGTCACACCTAGTGAACGAATAGCATCATTTAATTCAATTTTTCGTTTATCAATTTTAATTTGATGCTTTTTATTTAGTTCATCAGCAATTTGCTTACTTGTAATTGATCCAAATAATCTACCGCCTTCACCTGATTTTGCATGCAGCTCCACTGTTACTTTTTCTAGCTTTTCTTTTAATTCTTTTGCTCTATTAAGCTCTTCAATAGCTTCTTTCTCTTCTTTTTTCTTCTGTGCATTTAGTGTACTAACAGCTGAAGCATTCGCCTCTACAGCCAAACCTTGTTTTAAAAGAAAGTTATGTGCATAGCCATCTGCTACGTTTTTAACTTCCCCTTTTTTCCCTTTTCCTTTTACATCTTTTAGAAAAATAACTTTCATTCTTTTCTTCTCCCTTCAAAATAGTCATCAATCGCTAACTTAAGCCTTGCCTCTACCTCTTCCATCGGCATATTAGATAGCTGTGTAGCAGCATTGGTTAAATGTCCACCACCATGAAGACTTTCCATAATAATTTGGACATTGATGTCTCCTAAGGAGCGTGCGCTAATTCCAATCATCGTTTCCCCTCTAGGTGCTATTACAAAAGAGGCAATAATTCCATCCATTGTTAATAGAGTATCAGCTGTTTGAGCAATTAAAACAACATCTACTGCTTCTTCTTCCTTCGCTATAGCTATTGCAATTCCCTCTTTATAAAATTGAACACTTTCAATAATTTTTGCTCTTTTCACATAGTTTTCAATATCCTCTTTTAGGAATTTTTGAACCAGTACAGTGTCTGCTCCCTGTCCCCTTAAATAGGAAGCAGCATCAAACGTTCTTGCCCCTGTTCTAAGAGTGAAGCTTTTTGTATCCACAATGATTCCTGCTAAAAGGGCTGTTGCTTCTAACATTTCAATTTTAACAGTTTTCGGCTGATATTCTAGTAATTCTGTTACTAGTTCGGCTGTAGAGGAAGCATATGGTTCCATATAGACAAGAATCGGATTCTCTATAAATTCCTCTCCACGACGATGATGGTCAATCACTACTACATCTTCTATTTTATTCAATAAATGCTCTTCAATCACGAAAGAAGGCTTATGGGTATCAACTACTACTAGTAGTGTATCGCCTGTAGCAATTTCTAATGCTTGATCAGGGGTGATAAATTTCGTAAACAAGGTCTCTTGTTTTTTTATTTCTTCCATCAATCTTCGAACAGCTGTATCTATCTCTTGAAAATTGATGACTATATATGCTTCCTTTTGGTTCATCTGGGCTATTTTATGTATCCCTATCGCTGCACCAATTGCATCCATATCTGGATTCTTATGCCCCATAATAATGACTTTATCACTCTCTAGAACTAATTCCTTCAAAGCATGAGAAATTACTCGTGCTCTAACCCTAGTTCGTTTTTCTACAGGATTTGTTTTACCTCCAAAAAACTTCACTTTACCATTTGGCTGCTTTATCGCAACTTGATCTCCCCCTCTTCCTAAGGCTAAATCAAGACTGGATTGTGCAATATTTCCCAGCTCAGGCAAGGAAGATACACCAGATCCAACTCCAATACTAAGTGTTAAGGGTACATTTTGTTTCGTAGTTAATTCTCGAACATCATCTAATATTGTAAACTTGCCCTTTTCCAAACTTTGTAGAATATGTTCATTAAAAATAGCGATGAAACGATCAGAGGAAATTCTTTTTAATAAGACTCCATTATCTGTAGCCCATTTATTTAAAATAGCTGTGACTGTATTATTAATGCTACTTCTTGTCTGATCATCCATACCTTGCGTTAAGTCATCATAATTGTCTAGAAAGATTATGGCAATTGCCGTACGTTCGTCTTCATACAGCTTTTCAATTTCGGTTTGTTCTGTCACATCGAAAAAGTATAATAGTCGTTCTTCCACTTTATGAATGACTCGGAACTTTCTTTCATGTAGAGTAATGATTTCCGTTTCTACCTCTTGTTTAATTAATGGGATAACGGATGGAGAAACATCATATAAAGACCTTCCAACAAGTGTATCCTCTGTAAAACAAGATGCTAAAAAGGGATTTGTCCATTCGATATAATAATCATCATTTATAAGCATGATTCCTATTGGCATTTCCATTAATGCCTCTTCTCCTACTTTTTTAACACGGTAGGAAAGAGTGGTTATATATTCTTCTGTTTCCTTTCTCTGACGGTCATCTATTCGCAAAATAAAATAAAAAGGAATAACAAAAAGAAATAACCCAATTAAGGAAAAGAACCAGTTATAAAAAGAGAGGATTCCAAGCATGATAGTGGTAATACCGATTAAACTTATTAATGGATACCGTATGGATCCTTTCTCTAAAAAAGTAGGCAATTTTTCTCCTCCTAAAGCTCGTGAGATTTTCACATAATCCTTACTATGTATTCATTAAACCTGATACTATTATACCCCATAATACTAAATTAAAATATAAAAAGGTCTATCTCTGTCCGTTTACTCCATGATGGCTGAATAAGATTTTCGACGTTATCGATTTCTTATTATGGCGTTAGAAAAAGGGTATTCTACCAGAAGAAAGGGTTCCCATCTTTTATCTAATATTTTACTATCATTTATCTACTTCTTCAATGTAGTTACTAACGTGAGTATGGAGGACAAAAAGAAACTAGCAATGCAAGTGTTTTCATATAGATAATATAAAAACCCTATTAAACAAATGTCTAATAGGGTTTTTTATAGGCTAATTATTCTCCACTTACGTATGGTAGTAAAGCCATAGTACGGGCACGTTTAATAGCAATCGTTAATTTACGTTGATATTTAGCGCTTGTACCAGTTACACGACGAGGTAAAATTTTACCACGTTCTGAGATGAATTTTTTAAGTAAATCTACATCTTTATAATCGATGTGAGTGATACCGTTAGCTGTAAAGTAACATACTTTACGACGCTTTGCACGGCCACCTCTGCGTCCACCCATTGCCATGAGATTAACCTCCTTTTTATTATCAAAATTACTTTTTAGAACGGTAGATCATCATCTGAAATATCGATTTGACCGCTATTTGCAAATGGATCTTCATCCACTTTTGTATAATCTTGATTGTTTCTATTTGTTTGAGGTCGCTGATTCTGATAATTATTTGATCCTCCAAAAGGATTATCTTGTTCTCTTGGGGCTCCATAATTCATGTTGTCACTTCTATTATTACCAGAGCTGTTTCTAGGTTCTAAGAACTGAACACTTTCTGCTAATACTTCTGTTACATACACGCGTTTTCCGTCTTGTCCATCATAGCTACGAGTTTGAATACGACCATCAACACCTGCTAAACTCCCTTTTTTCAAGAAGTTAGCAACGTTTTCTGCTGGTTTTCTCCAAATAACACAGTTAATGAAGTCTGCTTCTCTTTCCCCTTGCTGGTTCGTAAAAGTACGGTTAACCGCAAGTGTGAAAGAAGCCACAGCAACTCCACTCGGTGTATAACGCAAGTCAGGATCCTTCGTTAGACGGCCAACAAGAACTACCCGATTCATCATCAGTTTCAACTCCCTTCCATTTTAAATGTTTCACGTGAAACATCACTTATCTATTATTATTTTGCTTCATCTTTAACTACGATGTGGCGAATGATATCTTCGTTGATCTTAGCTAAACGAGAGAATTCTTCAACCGCTACTGGTGCAGCGTTAACTTTTACTAATTGATAGTAACCATCGCGGAAATCATTGATTTCATATGCAAGGCGACGTTTACCCCACTCTTTTGATTCTGCTAATTCCGCTCCATTATCTGTAAGAATAGAGTTAAAACGCTCAACAAGAGCTTTCTTAGCCTCATCTTCAATATTTGGACGGATGATGTACATAATTTCGTACTTTTTCATCACTTTCACCTCCTTTTGGTCTAGACGGCCCACAATGGGCAAGGAGCAACTATACATTACTCACAATGTAAAAGTATAGCATACTTCATAATAAATAGCAATGCAGGAAAATGAGTCGATAACCTTTTAATTTTTATTAAATAAATATAAAAAGAACTAGCTCTTTTAAGCGTACTTTTGATTAAGATTACGACTGGATTGTATGACTGCATAGTAATCGCTTATTAACCCATCAAAAATAGTATCCCATGATTGTGTTAGAGCATAATTTCTAGCTTCTACACCCATTCTCAATCGCATCGTTTCATCTTCCAATAGCTCACTTATTGCATGAACAAAGCTCTCAGCATTTTGCTGTTCACATATTTTTCCATTCACATTATTTATTACAAACTCCTTTACCCCTCCTGCATTTGCAACGAGAGCCGGAATACCGCTAGACATGGCTTCTAATACAACATTCCCAAAAGTTTCTGTAAAGGAAGGGAAAACAAAAAGATCTGCTCCTGCATATATCCTTGCCAATTCTTCCCCCTTTATATAACCAGTTATTGTTATATTTTTTTGTACTCTCTCTTTTTCCCTCCAGGCTTCTTTGTTTGGCCCATCTCCAACAATAAGCCAATGGACCGAATCTTTGATATCGGAAGGACAATGAATAATTTTATTTAATGTATCTAAATCTTTCTCTGGAGCTAATCTACCTACATACAATAAAATATATTTTTCTTTTATTTGGTATTTCTTTCTTAGTTGTTCTTTAGCATCATGATCAGGCGCAAAAAGCTTAGAATCAATCCCTCGTCCCCAAACTTTTAAGCCATCAAAATGTAAAGATTCTAACTTTCTTTGTGTTTCTTTACTGGGGACAAATATTCTTTCGGTAGATTGATGAAACCATTTTAAATATTTCCATAAAAATGGTTCTAGCAAGGAGGCATGGTAGTATTTAAGATATTGATCAAAGTTGGTGTGATAGGAAGATACCACTGGAATATTTAATTTCTTAGCAGCAAATAACCCGTATAACCCCATCATATATGGTGTTGCTAGATGAATAAGGTCTGGTTGGAATTTTTTTAAGCTATTCTCTATTTTCTTTGGATTCGTAATAACAGTTCGGCATTCAGGATAAAGAAAAAATGGAAGACTTGGAAATTGGTTTATATTAGGGTATGTAGTAGAAGTTTTATTTTCAGGAGAATAAACTTGATAAGCTATTTGTTTGTTGTCAAAATGATCAGTAAGTCTTTTTAAAGTCTGAGCAACACCATTTACTTGAGGAAAATAAGTGTCTGAAAAAATGGCAATTTTCAAAAGCCTCACTCCCTTTTCAGCAAACTATTTTAGGTTATTTTTATTTTAGCAATCCAATACTTGGAGAGTTTTAAGGAATTGTAAAAAGATTGTACAGTTATCTTCTTACATATAAAAAATCACTCCCGCCGTTTCCTTAGCAGGAGTGATTTTCATATTTATTGTATTAAACGTTGAAACGGAAGTGGATAATATCTCCATCTCTTACTACATATTCTTTACCTTCCAAGCGAACTTTACCAGCTTCCTTCGCTGCAACCATATTGCCGCTCGCTAATAAATCCTCATAAGAAACGGTTTCAGCACGAATAAAGCCTCTTTCAAAATCAGAATGAATAATTCCAGCACATTGTGGTGCTTTCATCCCTTGTACAAATGTCCAAGCACGTACTTCTTGTACACCAGCAGTAAAGTAAGTTGCTAACCCAAGAAGATGATATGCCGCACGAATTAGCTGATCTAACCCAGACTCTTCAATGCCAAGCTCTTGTAGGAACATGTCTTTTTCTTCCCCTTCAAGCTCTGCAATTTCTTCTTCAATTTTTGCACAAATAATAATAACTTCTGCATTTTCATTTGCAGCAAATTCTTTTACCCTCTTTACATATTCATTATTTGCTGCATCAGCAATTTCATCTTCGCCTACATTCGCAACATATAATACTGGCTTAATGGTTAAAAGATGTAGCCCTTTAGCAATTTTTGCTTGTTCTTCTGTAAACTCTACTGTTCTTGCTGGTTTTTCCTCTTCAAAAGCAGCTTTTAATAGTTCTAATACTTCTAATTCAGCAACTGCTTCTTTATCTTTTTGTTTCGCCATTTTCCCAACTCGGGCAATTCTTTTTTCTACCGATTCTAAATCAGCAAGAATTAACTCTAAATTGATTGTTTCTATATCAGAAATAGGATCTACTTTTCCTGAGACATGGGTAATATTATCATCCGCAAAACAACGTACTACTTGGCAAATTGCATCTACTTCACGAATATGAGATAAGAATTTATTACCAAGCCCTTCTCCTTTACTTGCCCCTTTCACAATTCCGGCAATATCTGTAAATTCAAAAGTAGTAGGTACTGTTTTTTTCGGTTGTACTAATTCTGTTAATTTTGTTAAACGATGATCAGGTACTTCTACAATTCCAACGTTTGGATCAATTGTACAGAACGGATAGTTTGCTGATTCTGCACCTGCTTGTGTAATTGCATTAAATAATGTAGACTTACCAACATTGGGTAAACCAACTATTCCAGCAGTTAACGCCATTATGCCACTCCCTTATATAAACTTTCTACCTCTATCGTACAAACTAGAAAGTAATTTCATTATTATTATAAACCTCTAACAATTATAGTTTTAACGAGAGAAAAAGACAAGTAGTGTTCCCTTTCCCATCAATAAAAAGACTACAAATATTATTTGCAGTCTTTTCTAAGAAAAATAATCTATCTATTCTTGCTCATGCTTTACTAAAACCTTTTTCATTTTCCTTGCAAATTCTCTTCGCGGAATAAGAACACTATGCCCACATCCCTCACATTTAATACGAATATCCATTCCTAATCGTATTATTTTCCAGCGGTTTGTACCGCAAGGGTGGGCTTTTTTCATCTCAACGACATCATTTAGTCCAAATTCTTTCTGTTCCATAATACCTCCTAAAAAATAAATTACTGTGGTTGCGAATACATGACTAATTTGGGGACAGGACTTTCAATTCCATTTTCATCTAAAACATTTTTTATTTCTTTCCTTAATATCCTTGCGATAGCATGATGCTTCGTTGGCAGTGTTTCCGCTACAACACGAATGGTTACTTCTGCTGCTTGAATATTTTGTACCCCTAATAATTCAGGAACGCCAACAATATCTTCATATTGCTCTGGTAATTTTTCGATTAGTTCCAGTATTACTTTTTCTGCTCGATTAATATCACCTTGATAAGCAATACTTACATCTACTATCGCTTTACTATTATTGATGGAGAAATTCGTTACATCCACAATGCTTCCATTCGGGATAATGTTTACCTCTCCAGTAAATCCTTTTATTTTTGTTGTACGTAATCCAATTTCCTCGACTACGCCCTCGTAAGTTCCTATACGTACTTGATCTCCAACAGAAAACTGGTCTTCAAAAATAATAAAAAATCCAGTAATAATATCTTTTACAAGGCTTTGTGCTCCAAAACCAATGGCTAAGCCGACAATTCCCGCACCTGCTAATAATGCTTTAACATCAATATGAAAGACAGATAATGCCATCATGATAGCTATGAAATAAACAACATAAGTAATCGTGTTTTCTAATAGCTTAATTAATGTTGCTTCCCTTCTTTCAGATACTCGTAAGGCAGAATGTGTTCTTACTTTAAATATATTCCGTACTGCAGCCTTCCCTATCCTGATGATAATTCCGCTTATTAGGAAAATAAGGACGAGTTTTAGTGCTCCAACGCCGACATCCCTCCACAAATTCTCATTCATAAGATTATCTATACCTTCTTTTATATTCTTATCCATTTAGAACACCTCTAAATAAAAACTTCTACTAGATTATTTTCCTTTTATCCCCTATTCATGCAAGGTAATAAATAAAGCACTTTCTATAAAGTTAAATCAAATAAAAAATAATGCTAACTATTTTTCTATTTTACTCTTTAAAAGCATCATATTGGGTAAGTTTATTTTAACAGTTTTTCTATTTGCTTTGTAGTACGATATTTCCTAAAACAAAGGACTTTTGCCCTTATTATCATGAAAGTTTCTCCTATTTGTCTCACTCTTTTTTCCTTTATTTTCATGGATATGTATAGAATATGCCTCTTTTCCATATACTGAATACTACAATAATTATGCTTAAAAACAACTAATGGTTCGATAGATTTTCATTCTTGATGGTTGGCCAAACATCAATCAACTCAACTTAATAATTGCTTTCTTCTATAGATTTTATCGAATCCTAAATAAAAGGAGTAGATTCAATGACCTTATATTCCAGCCTTTTCGAAAAAAATGAACTTCCCATTAGAATAGCTCATGATGAACAATTAGCAGCCTTTAAGATAGCAGATTCATTAGCTAAACATTTGCCATCCGTTTCAATCAATCAGCCAATTGTCTTTATTTGTATTGGAACTGATCGTTCTACTGGAGATTCATTAGGTCCGCTTATTGGTACCTTGTTAAGCGAAAAGAATATTTCTCCTTTTCATGTTTACGGAACACTAGATGATCCAATTCACGCTCTTAATTTAGAGGAAAAATTAAGAGAAGTGTATAAAAAACATCAAAACCCTTACATTATAGGTATTGATGCTTGCCTTGGCAGAATGAAAAGTGTAGGTATCGTCCAAATTGGTGATGGGCCAGTAAAACCGGGCAGTGGTGTTAATAAAGAGCTTCCTCCTGTAGGAAATATTCATATTACAGGGATAGTAAATATTAGTGGTTTTATGGAATTCTTGGTTCTTCAGAATACTAGATTAAGCTTAGTATTAAATATGGCCAAAATCATTTCCAAAGGCATTTATCATACTAGCCTTCGCTATATGCATACTAGAGAAGCTCAGGAATATCAAGCGAAGGAAGAACCTGTTTAATCCCTACTATTTTATTGCTAATATAAAAGCCCCCTAAAAAAGGTTTAGTTCACATACAAGGTAAACTCCCCTTTCTTAGGTGGCTTTTTTACTTTTCATTTTCTAATTCAAATAATTGAAGAATACGCGCTAAGTCATCTTCAGAGAAAAATTCAATTTCAATTTTCCCTTTATTTTTCTTCTGTTTAATATGAACAGTAGTACCAAATCTTTCACGCAGAAACGATTCTTGCTCTTTTAAAAAGACATTTTTCACAGGCGCTTTTTCTTTTTTTGTTTCACGTGAAACATTCTCATTTAGTTGCTGAATTAATTGTTCCAGCTGACGCACGTTTAATCCGTCTTTAATAATTTTATCAACTATTGCTGGAAGCTTATCTTTATTTTTCAAACCTAATAAAGTTCTTCCATGTCCCATGGATATTTTACCGTCAGAAATATAATTTTGCACAGCCTTCGGAAGAGTCAATAAGCGAACGTGGTTGGCAATATGGGGTCTGCTTTTCCCTAAACGCTTTGCAAGTTCCTCTTGAGTCAGCTTTAACTTCTTCATTAAAGTCTGATAGGCATGTCCTTCTTCAATAGGAGATAAATCTTCTCTTTGAAGATTCTCTAGTACTGCTAATTCCATCATTTGTTGCTCTGTTAATTGACGGACAACTGCTGGAACTGTCTCTAACTTAGCTTCTTTAGCTGCTCGATATCTACGTTCACCAACAACTATTTCATAGCCTTTAATACTCTTTCTAACGATTATCGGTTGAAGAATTCCGTGTTCTAGTATAGAAAGCTTCAATTCTTCAATCGCTTCCTCATCAAAGAATTTTCTAGGCTGATAAGGATTCGGACGTAATTCATTTAGACTTATTTCTTGAACATTTTCTTCCTTCTCCACATCTATTTTAGGAAAAAAGGCATCTAATCCTTTTCCAAGTCCTTTAGCCACTAGTAACCACTTCCTTCGCAAGGTCCAAATATACTTCTGCACCACGTGATTTTGGATCGTAAATGATAATTGGTTCCCCATGACTCGGTGCTTCTGATAATCGAATATTTCTTGGAATAATTGTTTTATAGACTTTGTCTTGGAAATACTTTTTAACCTCTTCAATAACTTGTAAACCTAGATTTGTTCTAGCATCTAACATCGTTAGCAGCACACCCTCTATGGCCAAATCATGATTTAAATGTTTTTGAACAAGTCGAACTGTATTTAGTAATTGACTTAATCCTTCTAAAGCATAATATTCACATTGAACTGGAATTAATACCGCATCTGAAGCTGTTAATGCATTAATCGTTAATAACCCTAAAGAAGGAGGACAATCTATTAATACGTAGTCATAGTTATGTTTGACTTCATCTAATGCCCTTTTTAATCTAACTTCTCTCGAAATAGTAGAAACAAGTTCTATTTCCGCCCCAGCTAACTGAATAGTAGCTGGAATAACATCCAAATTCTCTACATTTGTCTGCTTAATCACCATACTTGCTTCTAGATCATCGACTAACACATCATAGATACAATGATCAACATCAGCTTTTTCAATACCTACACCACTAGTGGCATTTCCTTGTGGATCAATATCTACTAATAGTACACTTTTCCCGATATATGCTAAACAAGAGCCAAGATTGACTGATGTAGTTGTTTTTCCAACTCCACCTTTTTGGTTAGCAACAGTAATAATTTTACCCATGATGTCACCTACCTTTAATTCCATACTAGCTACGAAATATAAATCGACGCAAGATGGCTACTTAATATAAAATGATTGAACTGTTTATAGCTCTTTAAAACTATAAAACAATTTATTAGTAAAAAACAGAATAGACTACAACATGGCTCATTTCCTACCTATTGTAATCACGTATATTATTTTATCATGAAAACTTCTAAATATCGTTATTTTTTCTTTTAATCTCGATTAATGATGGTAAGTGAAAAGAAACTCCTACAATAAAACAAGTGAGAAAACCTTATTAATAAAAGCATTTTTGGAGAATTCCCTATTTGATTGGGTCTAAAAAAAATCATCGTAAATAAGCAATGGAGGTTTTAATTTTTATTTGTGGTGTCCTTTGAGGAAAAAAATCATCCTATGAAAAAGTGAGAATCAGCATAATTAGCTATTATTCTCACAAAAAAGTATGCTCTGTTAAATCAATATAATGACGAAAAGGAATTCTTAATACAAGCGGAATTTAACAGAGCTTAAAAATTACAAGGAAGTATAAATAATTATGCTATATAAAAATCTATTATTTCTTTTTCGGTATTTTAATCGTAAATTGGTAAAAATCTTCAAATTCTTCTTCTTCAGCATTCAGATTAATACCACTATCAGAAACCATATTTAATGATTGTCGGATTGTATTTACAGCTATCCGCATATCTTTACTAAAAGCCTTTCTTTTTGGCTTTGGCTTCTGCTTCGTCTGTTCGAGCATTCTCACTACACGCTCTTCTGTTTGCTTTACGTTTAAGCCCTTTTCAATGATTTCTTGTAAAAGCTGGATTTGTTTTTCGCGTTCTTTTAAAGGAATCATCGAACGAGCATGACGCTCAGAAATCTCTTTATTCAATAATGCTTCTTGAATTTCTTCTGGTAATTTAAGAAGTCTTAATTTATTCGCAACAGTCGATTGCCCTTTCCCTAATCTTTGCGCAAGGGCCTCCTGGGTAAGATTGTGCAGCTCTAATAATTTTCCATATGCAATTGCTTCTTCAATTGGAGAAAGCTCTTCTCTTTGAAGATTTTCAATAAGTGCAACAGACGCAGTTTCTGTATCACTCAAGTTTTTTATGATAGCTGGCGCTTCTTCCCAACCAAGCTTTTTCATTGCTCTCCATCTTCGTTCTCCAGCAATGATTTCAAATTTATCTTGCTCATACTCTCTAATTACAATTGGTTGAATAATACCATGGGTATGGATTGTACGAGCTAATTCTTCAATTTTTTCATCATCAAATACCGTTCTTGGTTGAAAACGGTTGGGAACAATCTGATGAATTGGGATTTTTCTAACTTCTTCACTGTTTCCCATATTCTCGATCTCCTCTTGAGCAGCATCTGCACCTAATTGACTAGCATCTTCTATTGGATCTCCCTTTTCGCCTAGTCCAAAAAATCGTGAGAAAGAAGGCTTCATCACCCTGCACCACCTTTACAAAACTCCCTATTAATTATTCTCTATATGAAACATTAATCCCTGCAAAGTCATCTAACTTATAGAAAGAAACTTCTCGAAATTTAATAGAATATGACAATTATAGGTATATTATATAGTAGATATGATAATTGATATAGTCCTAATCCTATGAATGATTATATCATTCTCTTTTTTCTTTCGTAATAGCTTAAAATTAATCGCCTTTTTTTATCGTCTTCATAGTAGGATTCCACCCCTTTTCATTTGACGAACTTAACTATATAGAGGGGTGGAAAAAGAGTATCTTCGAAAGACGCGAATTAGCTTTAAGACAGCTAACATCTCATCCTGTTAAATTGCTTAAGCTTACCCTACTCGATTGGTTCCTTATTAGGAGTTCCTGGTTTTCTAGGATACTTTTTAGGTGTTGGCTTTTCCTTTGCGATGGTGATGATATTTCTTTCGCTTTCTTCCATTGGCAAGAAAAAGGCATGTGTTTCATTCACCTTTCCTCCTAATAGGTTTACAGCCTTTTTTCCAGCTGCCAGTTCTTCTTTGGCACTTGCTGCTTTCATAGCAACGAAAGTACCTCCAAGCTTTACTAGTGGCAGACAAAGCTCACTTAAGACGGAAAGTCTTGCTACAGCTCTGGCCGTAACAATATCAAATGTTTCACGATACTCCTTATTTTGGCCAAAGGTTTCTGCTCGGTCATGAATAAAGTTAACCTCTTCTAACTCTAAGACGGACGCTAGATGCTCAAGAAAGTGAATTCTTTTCTTCAAAGAGTCAACAATTGTTACCTTTAAATCAGGAAAGACAATTTTTAAAGGAATACTTGGAAAGCCAGCCCCAGCTCCCACATCACATAGCTGTGCAGGACGATGAAACCCTTCATAGTAAAATCCAGCAGTAATGGAATCATAAAAATGCTTCAAATAAACATCTGATTTATCCGTAATAGCTGTTAAATTCATTTTTTCATTCCACTCTACTAATGTTTCATAGTAGAGCTCAAACTGATTTATTTGCTTTTCCGATAAAGTGATTCCTTTATCGGAGAGCATTTGAATAAATTCTTCCGTATTCATGCATGAACCCTTTCTATCCAGAGATTAAACTCGAGCAATTTTCCCTTGTTCTAAATAAACTAATAAAATGGATATATCTGCTGGATTTACCCCAGATATTCTTGATGCCTGTGCAATGGACAATGGTCGAACTTTTTTTAGTTTCTGTACTGCTTCTGTTGCAAGACTAGAGATAGCATCATAATCAATGTTCTCAGGAATTTTTTTATTCTCCATTTTCTTTAGTCTTTCTACTTGCTGTAAGGATTTCTCAATATAGCCTTCATACTTTATTTGAATTTCTACTTGCTCTTTTATATCTTCCGTTAATTCTATATCACTAGGTGCCAGTCCTTCAATATGACTATAATTCATTTCAGGTCGCTTTAATAGGTCTCCTGCTCTTATGCCATCTTTTAATTCACTGCCGCCTTGTTCTTTAATAACATTTTGAACTTGTTCATTTGGCTTTAGCATGACTTCGCTTAAACGTTGCTTTTCTTTTTCAATTAATTGCTTTTTCTCCGAGAATTTCGCGTAACGCTCTTCAGAAATAAGACCAATTCTATGGCCAATATCCGTCAAACGCAGATCTGCATTATCATGGCGAAGTAATAAACGATATTCTGCTCGAGAAGTTAAAAGACGGTAGGGTTCATTTGTGCCTTTTGTAACTAAATCATCAATTAAAACGCCAATATACGCATCAGAACGACTTAAAATAACTTCTTCTTTTTCTAAAGCATTTAAGCCTGCATTTATACCAGCCATTAATCCTTGGCCTGCTGCCTCTTCGTATCCTGAAGTTCCATTGATTTGACCAGCAGTATAAAGATTTTTAATTTTCTTTGTTTCCAATGTTGGCCATAGCTGTGTTGGCACAATAGCATCATACTCAATTGCATATCCAGCACGCATCATTTGTACATTTTCTAATCCCGGTATCGTTCTTAGAATTTCCTGTTGAACATCTTCAGGCAAGCTTGTGGATAATCCTTGCACATAAACTTCTTGAGTATTTTTCCCCTCTGGCTCTAAGAAAATTTGATGTCTTGGTTTATCGTTAAATCGCACCACCTTATCTTCAATTGATGGACAATAACGTGGTCCAGTTCCTTTAATCATCCCTGAATACATTGGAGAACGATGTAAGTTTGCATCAATAATTTGATGTGTTGTTTCATTTGTATATGTTAACCAGCAAGGAAGCTGTTCTGTAATAAATTTCGTTGTTTCATAAGAAAATGCTCTTGGAACATCATCCCCTGGCTGTATTTCTGTTTTAGAATAGTCAATAGTATGACTGTTTACACGAGGAGGTGTTCCTGTTTTAAAACGTACTAAATCAAAACCGAGCTCCTGTAAATGCTCCGATAATCGAATGGAAGGCTGCTGGTTATTCGGACCGCTTGAATATTTAAGCTCCCCTAAAATAATTTCGCCGCGAAGATATGTTCCAGTAGTTACGACAATCGTTTTTGCACGATACGTAGCACCCGTTTTCGTAATGACACCTTTTGCAACTTGATCCTCCACTATTAATTCTTCTACCATCCCTTGAATTAATGTCAGATTTGGTTCATTTTCTAATGTCTTCTTCATTTCATGTTGATACATATATTTATCTGCCTGAGCTCTTAGTGCACGGACTGCAGGTCCTTTTCCTGTATTCAACATCCTCATCTGAATGTAGGTTTTATCAATATTTTTACCCATTTCGCCGCCAAGTGCATCAATTTCTCTAACAACAATCCCCTTAGCCGGTCCTCCCACAGATGGATTACATGGCATAAAAGCAACCATATCTAAATTAATTGTTAACATTAATGTTTTGGCGCCCAGTCTTGCTGCTGCAAGTCCTGCTTCACAACCTGCATGGCCTGCACCAATAACAATTACATCATAATTTCCAGCTTCGTACTGCATCATGATGCCTCCTTCTTTCTAAGTCTTTCTTTTAGCTTGTTTTCGAGGCTCTGTACTATTTATATTTATTCGTTTATTTCCCCAAACAAAATTGAGAAAATAACTGATTAATTAAGCTTTCATGAACACTTTCACCAATAATCTCACCAAGTATTTCCCACGTTCTTGTCAAGTCAATTTGTACAATATCGATTGGTGTTCCAGTTTCTGCGCCTACTATTGCATCACTAATAGCATTTAATGCTTGATTCAATAAGGAAATATGTCTGGAGTTAGAAACATAGGTCATATCACTTGCTTCAATAGCACCTTCAAAGAATAGGCTAGATATTGCCTCTTCTAATTGATCTACACCATTTTCTTCTACTAAAGAAGTTGTAATGACTTTTCGATTACCGGCAAGTTCTTTTACTTTTTCTAAATCAATCTTTTGTGGTAAATCTGTTTTATTAACTATTACAATAAAATCCATACCTTCTGTTGCTTTAAAAATATTCTTATCTTCTTCTGTTAAATCATCCGCATAATTTAAGACAAGCAAAATTAAATCGGCTTCTCGTAGTACTTTCCGGGATTTCTCTACCCCTATTCGCTCTACAATATCTTCTGTTTCTCGAATACCGGCAGTATCCAGCAAACGAAGAGGGACTCCGCGCACATTTACATATTCTTCAATGACATCTCTTGTTGTACCAGGGATATCTGTAACGATTGCTTTATTTTCTTGCACTAAGCTATTTAATAAAGAGGATTTCCCCACATTTGGTCTTCCTACAATAACGGTTGCTAGACCTTCCCGCAGAATCTTTCCTTGTTGTGACGTTTGCAGAAGTTTTTCTATCTCCGTCTTAATATACTTTGATTTCTCCAACATCACTTGCTGTGTCATCTCTTCCACATCATCATACTCGGGATAATCTATATTAACCTCTACTTGAGCTAATGTCTCTAAAATTTCTTGGCGCAAATGCTTGATTAATTTCGATAATCTTCCTTCCATTTGTCCAAGTGCCACATTCATCGCTCGATCTGTTTTAGCTCTTATTAAGTCCATTACCGCTTCTGCCTGAGAAAGATCAATTCTTCCATTCAAAAAGGCTCTTTTTGTAAATTCACCCGGTTCGGCAATTCTTGCACCATGAGAAGTAGTCAACTGCAATAAACGATTTACCGAAGCTAGTCCACCATGACAATTAATTTCGACAACATCCTCTTTTGTAAAAGTTTTCGGTCCTCTCATCAACGATACCATTACTTCTTCCACAACCTCATTTGTTGCTGGATCCATGATATGTCCATAATGTATCGTATGAGTTGCTACCTCACTTAACTTTTTATTTCCTATACTCTTAAAGAGCTTGTCTGCGATTTTTATTGAATCCGGTCCACTTAATCGAACGATTGCGATCGCTCCCTCACCCATTGGCGTCGATATCGCAGCAATTGTATCTAATTCCATCTTTTTCACCTCAATTCAAAAAAATAATATCTATTTAAATGATTGTATTCACCTTTGACATGATTACAATAGATTAGATTAACATATCCACAAATGTAAAAAAAGAAAAAAATCCGCACACTTATCCACATTCACTTTTATCATTACTTACCATTTTATCTTATCCACATGTGAATAACAATAAAACGAAAAATAAAATTACAAAAGCTATGTATTTCTTCTTACTATTTTTATAGGTGCTTAGATTCAATTTTATTTGCCCATGTTCTTTTTTCATTTTTACTCGATAAACTGCTTTTGCATGAATCTGACTCCAAATCAAATGACTAAATTGTAAAGACGAATCATTCATAATTAGAAATAACTACTAACCTCTTTTAAAGACAAAAAAAAAGAGAATGTCTCTTCCTTGAGAGACATTCTCTTTTTTCTATCTGTTTTTCACCTTAATCGGCGCAATAATTATATGCCTTTTCGCATCTTCCCCCGAAGAATAAGTTTTTATTCCTTTGAAAGATACCAAAGCAGTATGGATCGTTTTTCTTTCATCAGCAGGCAT
This sequence comes from Niallia sp. FSL K6-0212, assembly GCF_038007605.1. Classification (NCBI taxonomy): domain Bacteria; kingdom Bacillati; phylum Bacillota; class Bacilli; order Caryophanales; family Bacillaceae; genus Niallia; species Niallia sp. FSL K6-0212. The sequence continues at coordinate 1,236,543 of NZ_JBBOXL010000001.1, forward strand.
CGGTTCAAGCGGAATCTCTTTGCCTATTTTAACCGCTTTATAGGCAATTCTCTCCGCTAACTGAATTAATGCCTGTTTTCTTCGTTCACGGTAGCCTTCTGCATCTAATAATACTTTTAAGTATTCTTTCGATTCTCTATTAATGACCAATTGTGCTAGATATTGAATAGAATTAAGGGTCTGCCCTCTTTTTCCGATTAATAGAGCAATTTTTTCACCAGATAATTCATACAATATATTTCTGCCATTTTGTTTTATTTGAATCTTAACAGGAACGCCCATTTTTTCGCAAACATCTTTGAGAAATTCCTCTACCGTTTCCACTGGATTAACTTTTTTCCTTACGATTACCTTTGCTGTTCTAGAACCAAAACCAAAAAATCCCTTTTTTCCTTCCTCAACAACAATGATTTCAACTTGATTCTTTGTTGTCTTAAGCTGAGCTAAAGCTGACTCCACTGCTGCGTCGACTGTTTGTCCTACGGCAGTAACTTCTTTCACTTCTTCGCTCCTCCTGCTTTGCTAGTTTGTCCAGCAGTTTTAATTTCAGGACCTTTGATAAAATACGTTTGAACAATTGTAAAGATATTCCCTACTACCCAGTAAAGAGATAATGCTGCCGGGAAATTAATAGCAAATACTAAAATCATCACTGGCATAATCCAAACCATCATTTGCATTTGCGGATTTGGCGGTGCTCCTGCCATTGATAGTTTTGTTTGAATAAATGTTGTTACACCAGCTATTATCGGTAATAAATAGATTGGATCAGGCTGTCCTAAACTGAACCATAAGAAATCATGGGAAGCAATTTCTCTTGTACGAGAAATAGCATGATAAAATCCAATCAATATAGGCATTTGTACGATTAGAGGGAAGCATCCCGCTAATGGATTTACTTTATTCTCTTGGAATAACTTCATTGTTTCTTCTTGAAGCTTTTGTTGTGTCTTTTGGTCTTTCGAGCTATATTTTTGCTGCAGCTCTTTCATCTGCGGCTGGATTGCCTGCATTGCCTTACTGTTTCTTGTTTGTTTAATCATAAGCGGTAAAATAACCAGTCGAACTAAAATAGTTACGATAATAATAGAGATACCATAACTACCACCAGCGAATGCTGCTGTTTTAATAATCAATTGAGATAATGGATATACAATGTATTCATTCCAAATCCCTTCACTTTCAGAAGTTATTGGTTGATTAAACTCTGTACACCCTGTTAGAATGGTCATTAAAAAAAGTAGACCAACTATCAATAAAAATTTCTTATTCAAGCTGCAAATCCTCCTGTAACATGATTTTCGAATATTACTTAATAAGTATTGTAACCGATAAACGAACGGTAGGAAACGCTTTAATAGGATTTTCCCATTAATTCTTTTTTGAAAGAACTTTTGCTATTTTCAAAATATGGATAAGACTCTTTTTTACTTCTTCAAAAGACATATCAGAAACAGGCTTTCTTACAATTATGACATAATCATACTTGTTTTCCAACATGTCATCTAATTCAAGAAATGCTTGTCTTACATAGCGTTTTATCTGGTTTCTTTTTACGGCATTGCCAATTTTTTTACTAACAGATAAGCCAATACGAAAATGCACTTGTTCTTCTTTTTTCAATTTATAAATAACAAACTGTCGATTGGCAAAAGATTGCCCTTTTTTAAAAACAGACTGAAATTCTTTATTTTTCTTGATTCTAAATTCTTTTTTCAACGTTTATAACTCCTTCAATCCTCCAACTTACCTAATTTCCCAATAAAAGAAAGAATTAGATAGGCATCTTAACGTGAAGTAAACCAATCTATTGTAAAAAAAGGAAGGGTCTGTCCTTTTATGCAAGATCATTCCCTTCTCCTTTTAATTGAAAAAAGACCACTGACTTTTCAGTGGCCTAAGCTGATAATACTTTTCTTCCTTTGCGTCGACGGCGCGCTAAGACATTACGTCCATTTGAGCTGCTCATGCGGCTACGGAATCCGTGAACTTTACTTCTTTTACGTTTATTTGGTTGATAAGTTCTTTTCATTGTATATGACACCTCCCTGAGGAATAGCTGTTATAGACAGTCCTTACAATTATATAAACATAGGCAATTAATTGTCAACTATTCATTTTATTTATCTAATTTTATGGATCACTTTATTTAGTGATGTTCCTATCTTTTTTAGGCCATTGCAATAGTATACCACATATTTTTCTATTCTTCTTCATAATCCTTCCCAACATTTCTATTTCTTAACGAATAATTTTTACCAATTTGGATATTTCAACAAAAATCTCTTTTATCTAATTTTGAGCATTTTTAACTATCCTTTCGACGTTTGTGGATAAATTTCGACGGTAATATTTTTTCCACAATAGTTATTTACAACTTTTCAACAAACTAATAGCTTGTGGACATTTATTACTAACAACCTAATTGACTTGTGGATAAGATATTAAAAAGCATTGCAGTTCTTATAAATTTTTGTTATTATAGTTTTGTTTTCACATCTGAATAAAATCTGTGCATAACTCTATTATCCACAATCTGTGGATAAGTTGTGGACATCTTATTCTTTGTGACTGAACAGAGTTTTCCACAGATGGTGGATACTGTCGAAATACCACTAATCTTCCTTATAATATATTTTTCCACATTAGAAAAGGACAACTTTCCTGTTATCTTGTCTATTTATATCCATATTGCTGCAAGATTTTTGTCCAAAGTCACGATTAGATAATTCCTTTTGCAGGAATTTGACGACTTAATACAGGAAGCAAAGAAAAAAATATCGACTTTTGCAAAAAAAATTTACACTTGTTTTACGATTGCTGCTTATCGCATCAATCGATCTTATCTTTTTTAGCAAAAGTATTTTTAGCGATTTTATCTTAAGGCTTTAAAGCTCTTTTTTTGTTTTTAATATTTTTTAAGGAACGACAAATTGAGTAATTTTAACCATTCCTATTGAAAATCATCTTTTTCTATACGTTTTAAGATAGATCATCTGCTGGGATGAACAGCGCTAACAAGATTAACTCTGAGAAAAGGAGGCGAGGATACTTGAAGAATATAACGGATCTCTGGAATAATGCCTTAAGCACAATCGAAACAAAGATTAGTAAACCTAGTTTTGATACATGGCTTAAGCCTACAAAGGCTAATTCCCTGCAAGGAGATCTTCTAGTTGTAACAGCACCTAATGAATTTGCCCGAGATTGGTTAGAAGAACGGTACTCTCAACTGATTGCTGAAATACTTTATGAAATTACAGGAGAGGAACTTCTTGTAAAATTTATTATTCCTCAAAATCAAAAAGAAGAGGAATTTGATCAGCAAATTTCTACCAAACAAAAGAAAAAAGATGAAGAAGTTACGGAACAAACTATTTTAAATTCCAAATATACGTTCGACACTTTTGTAATTGGATCTGGAAATCGCTTTGCTCATGCAGCTTCCCTTGCTGTTGCCGAAGCACCTGCAAAAGCATATAACCCTCTATTTATTTATGGAGGAGTTGGGCTTGGAAAAACTCACTTAATGCATGCAATTGGTCACTATGTTCTTGATCATAATCCATCTGCTAAAGTAGTTTATTTATCTTCTGAGAAATTCACAAACGAATTTATTAATAGTATCCGTGATAATAAAGGTGCTGAATTCCGTGATAAATATCGAAATGTTGACGTTCTTTTAATAGATGATATTCAATTTCTTGCTGGAAAAGAATCAACACAAGAAGAATTTTTCCATACATTTAACACGTTACATGAAGAAAGCAAACAAATTATTATCTCTAGTGACCGTCCTCCAAAGGAAATTCCAACACTAGAGGATCGCCTGCGTTCTCGTTTTGAATGGGGACTTATTACAGATATTACGCCGCCAGACTTAGAAACACGGATTGCTATCTTAAGGAAAAAAGCGAAAGCAGATGGATTAGACATCCCAAATGAAGTAATGCTTTATATTGCAAATCAAATTGATTCTAATATTCGTGAGCTAGAAGGTGCACTTATTCGTGTTGTTGCTTATTCTTCTTTAATTAATAAAGATATAAATGCTGATTTAGCAGCTGAAGCATTAAAAGATATAGTTCCAAGCTCTAAACCGCGTGTAATAACCATTCATGATATTCAAAAGGTAGTAGGAGAGCATTTTCATATCAAGTTAGAAGATTTCAAAGCCAAAAAACGAACTAAATCCATTGCATTCCCAAGACAAATTGCTATGTACTTATCGAGAGAATTAACGGATTTCTCTTTACCAAAAATCGGAGAAGAGTTCGGCGGCCGTGATCATACAACTGTTATTCATGCCCATGAAAAAATATCAAAATTGCTTTTAACGGACTCTCTACTTCAAAAACAATTAAAAGAAATAAATGAACTCTTAAAAGTTTAGATAGAATAATGTGTATAACTTTCCTTACTTTAAACACAGTCTATCCACATGTTGATAGACTGTGTTTCCTTGCTTAAATAAAGTTATCCACATACTAACAAGGCCTACTACTTGTACTACTATTTTTTTTAAAAATATATTATTAAAATAAGCATTTAGAACTTACATTCAAAATTTATTTAAATCGGAGGATTAATTAATGAAATTCATCATCCAAAAAGACCATCTTGTTCAAAGTGTTCAAGATGTAATGAAAGCAATTACTAGTAGAACAACAATTCCAATTCTAACTGGAATAAAAATTGTTGCGAGTGAAGAAGGAGTAACATTAACTGGAAGTGATTCTGATATTTCCATTGAATCTTTTATTCCTAAAGAAGAAGGAGATCAAGAAATAGTTGATATCCAGCAACCTGGTTCTATTGTTTTACAAGCTAAGTTTTTTAGTGAAATTGTAAAAAAACTCCCTACCAGCCAAGTTGAAATTGTGGTTGATAATTTACAAACAACCATTCGTTCTGGTAAATCAGAATTCAATTTAAATGGGCTAGATTCTGAAGAATACCCGCATTTACCACAAATTTCGGAACAAAATTCTATTAAAGTTCCTACAGATTTACTAAAAAATATTATTAAACAAACTGTTTTTGCGGTGTCCACCTCAGAAACACGTCCAGTGTTGACAGGTGTAAACTGGAAAATAGAAAACAATGATTTAATCTGTATTGCAACAGATAGTCATCGACTAGCTTTAAGAAAAGCAAAAATAGAAACAGAGGAAGAACAATCATTTAATATTGTTATTCCAGGAAAAAGCTTAAATGAATTGAATAGAATTCTAGATGATCATGATGAACCTGTTGAAATTTTTGTTACGGAAAACCAGATTCTATTTAAAACGAAACATATTCTATTCTTCTCGCGTTTGTTAGAAGGGAATTATCCTGACACCAATCGCTTAATACCTACTGAGAGCAAGACGGATATTGTTGTAAATTCTAAAGAATTTTTGCAATCCATTGATCGTGCTTCCTTACTCGCACGTGAAGGTCGAAATAATGTTGTTAAATTTTCAACTATGAGTGATAATGTGATAGAAATTTCTTCTTTTACTCCGGAAATTGGAAAAGTAATGGAGGAATTAGTAAGCGAATCGGTTAGTGGGGAAGAATTAAAAATTTCTTTCAGTGCTAAATTTATGATGGATGCGTTGAAAGTTCTTGAAGGATCAGAAGTGAAAATCAGCTTTACTGGAGCGATGCGACCATTTGTTATTCATCCAACAAATGATGATTCTACATTGCAGCTTATATTACCGGTTAGAACCTATTAAAATTTTTGGGTGTTCTATTTAGTGAACACCCAATTTTCTTTTTATAGAGGCATTGCATAAATATACAAAATGATTAATGAGTGAGCTGTGAGTGTGTTTTAGTCAGCTCATTTCGACTATTTCTGACTTATTTATAGAAATATTACACTTTTCTTTGTGTATCAATAAATTATTTAGTAGAATAGAAAGATACGATTAAAGTTGAGAGAGTGAAAAGATGAATAATCAAATTAAAATTGACACGGATTATATTACATTAGGTCAATTTCTAAAAGTAGCAGAGTTAATACAATCAGGTGGAATGGCAAAATGGTTCCTAGGAGAATACGAGGTATTTGTGAATGGGGAACAGGATCAGCGCAGAGGAAGAAAATTAAGAAGTGGTGACGAAATAAATATTCCTTCATTTGGCAAGTACACTGTTTTATAAAAGGGTGAAACCAAATGTATATTGATGAGTTGCTTTTGAGAAATTACCGGAATTATGAGGAACTGGATATTTCTTTCGAAAATAAAGTAAATGTAATTTTAGGAGAAAACGCACAAGGAAAAACCAATGTGATGGAATCTATCTATGTTCTAGCTATGGCTAAATCTCACCGAACTTCTAATGATAAAGAACTTATTCGTTGGGACAAAGAATATGCTAAAATAGAAGGTAGATTAGTTAAGACACATGGGAAAATTCCCATGCAGTTAGTTGTGGCTAAAAAAGGGAAAAAGGCCAAGTTTAATCATATAGAGCAGCGTAAACTAAGTCAATATATCGGTAATATGAACGTAGTTATGTTCGCACCTGAAGATTTAAATCTAGTAAAAGGCAGCCCGCAAATTAGAAGAAGATTTATTGATATGGAAATAGGGCAAATATCACCAGTATATTTGCATGATATGAGCCAGTATCAAAAAATTTTACACCAGCGAAATACCTACCTAAAACAATTACAAACAAATAAACAAACAGACCATACAATGCTTGAAATTTTAACCGAACAATTTATAGATATGGCAGTTAAAATTGTCGCAAAGCGTTTTGAATTTCTGCATCTGCTGGAAAAATGGGCCGTTCCGATTCATAAAGGAATATCTCGTGGGTTGGAAACGCTAGAAATTCGCTATAAACCTTCCGTTGATGTATCAGAAGACCAGGATTTGTCGAAAATGAAGAGTATATACGAAGAAAAATTCCAGCATTTAAAAAAACGAGAGATTGATCGAGGGATGACATTATTCGGACCTCATCGCGATGATATGATGTTTTATGTGAACAGTAGAGATGTACAAACCTTTGGTTCACAAGGACAGCAAAGAACGACTGCATTATCAATAAAGATGGCAGAAATTGAATTAATTTATTCTGAGATTCGTGAGTATCCGATACTCCTGCTAGATGATGTTCTTTCTGAATTAGATGACTACCGGCAATCTCATTTATTAAATACCATTCAAGGGAAAGTGCAAACATTTGTTACAACAACCAATGTTGATGGAATTGACCATCAAACATTAAAAGAAGCTGCTACTTTTCAGGTTGAATCCGGAACGATTAAAAAGATTCAATAGCTTTGAGGTGAAAAAGTGTACGTTCATATTGGAGAAAATATTCTTGTGCGAACTTCAGAAATTTTAACTATTTTAGATAAACAGACAGTTGAGTCATCTCCTATCTCAAAGGAATTTCTAGAACGGCAAAAAGCAATGACCAATGGGAAAAGTTCCACTTATAAATCTATTGTGATTACGAAGGATACTATCTATTTTTCGCCGATTGCTTCTAATACGTTAAAAAAAAGAATAGTCCAGTTAACTATTCAAGAGTACTAATGATGATGCAAAATTAAATGAAAAAATTTTTTGATGTCAATAGAAAGTTAGGTGATCGATATGTCAACGGAACAGAATCCAGTTGAACAACAATCTTATGATGAGAGTCAGATACAGGTTTTAGAAGGTCTAGAGGCTGTAAGAAAAAGACCAGGAATGTATATCGGATCAACAAGTGGCCGAGGTCTGCATCACTTAGTGTGGGAAATTGTCGATAACAGTATTGATGAAGCATTAGCTGGTTTCTGTAATGAGATAAATATTATTATCGAACAAGATAATAGTATTACGGTTAAAGATAATGGTCGTGGTATTCCCGTTGGTATTCAGGAAAAAATGGGAAGACCTGCTGTAGAAGTAATCATGACAGTTCTCCATGCCGGAGGAAAGTTCGGCGGCGGCGGTTATAAGGTGTCTGGTGGACTTCATGGTGTAGGTGCTTCGGTAGTAAACGCACTTTCGACAGAATTAGAGGTTTTTGTACATCGGGATGGAAATATCTATTATCAAAAATACCAAAAAGGGGTTCCTGCTGCTGATTTAGAAATTATCGGTGAAACAGATACTACTGGAACCACTACACACTTTAAGCCAGATGGTGAAATTTTCAAGGAAACATTAGAGTATGATTATGAAACATTAGCTAATCGTGTTAGAGAACTTGCTTTCTTAAATCGTGATATTCGTATTACGATTGAAGATAAACGTGAAGGCATGGAAAAAAGAAAAGAATACCATTATGAAGGTGGTATTAAATCATACGTAGAACATTTAAACCGTAATAAAGAGGTCCTTTTTGAAGAACCAATTTATATTGAAGGAGAAAAAGACGGGATAACAGTTGAAATCTCTTTCCAGTATAATGACGGATATACCGGTAATATTCATTCATTTGCTAATAATATTAATACACATGAAGGTGGAACACATGAATCCGGATTTAAGACAGCCCTCACCCGTGTAATTAATGATTATGCAAGAAAGAATAGTTTATTAAAGGAATCAGATACGAATCTTTCAGGTGAAGACGTAAGAGAAGGTCTTGTTGCAATCGTCTCTGTTAAACATCCAGATCCACAGTTTGAAGGACAAACAAAAACCAAACTAGGAAATTCAGAAGTTCGTACCATTACAGATACTGTTTTTTCTGAACATCTTGAGAAATTCCTTTTAGAAAATCCTACGGTAGCTCGTAAAATTGTAGACAAAGGTCAAATGGCTTTAAGAGCAAGAATTGCTGCGAAAAAAGCAAGAGAATTAACTCGTCGTAAAAGTGCTCTCGAAGTTTCAAGCTTACCAGGAAAATTGGCGGATTGTTCTTCAAGAGACCCGAAAATTAGTGAACTATTCATAGTAGAGGGAGACTCTGCTGGTGGTTCTGCAAAATCAGGTCGAGATCGTCATTTCCAAGCAATTCTGCCGCTAAGAGGTAAAATACTTAATGTTGAAAAAGCTAGACTAGATCGGATTTTATCTAACAACGAGGTTCGTTCCATGATTACTGCAATAGGAACAGGAATTGGGGATGATTATGATATATCCAAAGCGAGATATCATAAAATTGTTATTATGACAGATGCCGATGTTGATGGTGCTCATATTCGAACATTATTATTAACCTTCTTCTACCGTTATATGAGAAAGATTGTAGAAGCTGGTTATATCTATATCGCACAACCGCCACTATACAGCATAAAACAAGGGAAAAAGCTAGAATATGCATATAGTGATAAACAATTACAAGAAGTTCTAGCTACATTACCAGCCAACCCTAAACCGAATATACAACGTTATAAAGGATTAGGAGAAATGAATGCAGAGCAGTTATGGGATACAACGATGGATCCTGAACACCGCGTACTTTTACAAGTAAGTTTAGATGACGCCATTGAGGCAGATGAAACATTTGAAATGCTAATGGGTGATAAAGTAGAGCCACGCAGAAACTTTATTGAAGAAAATGCGACCTACGTTAAAAACCTAGATGTTTAAAGATAGGAAAAGAAATTTGGTGCTGATTAGATTGGCACCTTGTGTATTTCTTTAGAAGTCAGTTATTCCTATTAATCATAAGGAATTCGATTAGATATACTTGTTCTAAAACACTTTTTATCATGAAGAAGCTGGTCTAATTGTTTCTTAAGGAGGTTCCTTTAAATGGCTGATATGCCAAATTCTCAAATTAAAGATAGAAATATAAGTAAAGAAATGCGTGATTCCTTTTTAGATTACGCGATGAGCGTTATTGTTTCTCGTGCTCTTCCAGATGTACGAGATGGATTAAAACCAGTACACCGACGTATTTTATATGCGATGCATGATCTTGGAATGCATTCTGACAAGCCGTTTAAGAAATCAGCCCGTATTGTTGGGGAAGTTATCGGGAAGTATCATCCACATGGTGATAGTGCTGTTTATGAAACAATGGTTCGTATGGCTCAGGATTTTAACTATCGCTATATGCTTGTTGATGGGCATGGTAACTTTGGATCTGTAGATGGTGACTCTGCTGCAGCGATGCGTTATACGGAAGCAAGAATGTCGAAAATAGCAATGGAGCTATTACGTGATATTAATAAAGATACAATTGATTACAAGCCAAACTTTGACGGAGAAGAAAAGGAACCAGTAGTATTACCTTCTCGATTCCCTAACTTACTAGTAAATGGTACAAGTGGGATAGCGGTCGGAATGGCTACAAATATCCCTCCACATCAATTAGGAGAAGTAATAGACGGAGTCCTTGCTGTAAGTAAGAATGCTGATATTACCATTCCTGAATTAATGGAAATTATCCCAGGACCAGATTTTCCAACTTACGGAATGATTGTTGGTAGAAGCGGAATTAGAAAGGCCTATGAGACTGGCAGAGGTTCCATTATATTAAGAGCACGAGTGGAAATTGAAGTGAAGCCTAGTGGTAAGGAAGTTATTATTGTCAAAGAAATTCCTTATCAAGTCAATAAAGCAAGACTAGTAGAGCGTATTGCTGAATTAGTTCGCGATAAAAAAATTGATGGAATTACTGATTTGCGAGATGAATCGGATCGTAATGGAATGCGCATTGTAATTGAAGTGCGAAAAGACGCAAATGCCAATGTTTTATTAAATAATCTATATAAGCATACGGCTATGCAGACGAGCTTTGGTATCAATCTTCTTGCATTGGTTGATGGGCAGCCAAAGGTACTTAACTTAAAACAATGTTTAGCTCATTATCTAGATCATCAAAAAGTCATTATTCGCAGAAGAACAGAATTTGAATTAAGAAAAGCTGAAGCTAGAGCTCATATACTAGAAGGACTGCGTATTGCTTTAGATCACTTAGATGAAGTAATTAGCTTAATTCGAAGTTCACGAACCACAGATATAGCGCGTGAAGGATTAATGACGAACTTTAATCTTTCGGAAAAACAAGCTCAAGCTATTCTGGACATGCGTCTACAAAGATTAACTGGATTAGAAAGAGAAAAAATTGAAGATGAGTATCAAGAATTAGTTAAGCTAATTGCTGAATTAAAAGCTATTCTAGCGGATGAAGAAAAAATCTTAGAAATTATTCGCGAAGAGCTTTTAGAGGTAAAAGAGCGATTTAATGATACACGTCGTACGGAAATTATTGCTGGTGGAATTGAAAACATTGAAGATGAAGATTTGATTCCAGAAGAAAATATCATTATAACCTTAACTCATAATGGTTATATTAAGAGACTACCAGCATCTACTTACCGAGCGCAAAGACGTGGAGGCAGAGGAATTCAGGGCATGGGTACGAATGAAGATGACTTCGTTGAACAGTTAAGCTCTACATCTACTCATGATACTATTCTATTCTTTACGAATAAAGGGAAAGTATACAGATTAAAAGGGTATGAAATACCAGAATTCAGCCGAACTGCTAAAGGTATTCCAATCATTAACCTTTTAGGTGTGGAAAAGGATGAGTGGGTCAATGCAATTATTCCTGTCTCAGAATTTGTAGATGATTGGTATTTATTCTTCACTACAAAAGAAGGAATATCTAAACGCTCTCCGTTATCATCTTTTGCCAATATAAGAAATAATGGACTAATTGCTGTTAACTTAAGAGAAGGTGATGAGTTGATCTCTGTACGTTTAACAGATGGTTCAAAGGAAATTATTATTGGTACGAAAAACGGATTGCTTATTCGTTTCCCAGAAACAGATGTACGTTCTATGGGTAGAACGGCAACGGGCGTAAAAGGTATCACTCTATCATCTGGGGATGAAGTAGTAGGTATGGAAGTTCTTGAAGAAAATTCGGAAATACTGATTGTAACTAAAAAAGGTTACGGAAAAAGAACACCGATAGATGAATATAGAGTTCAAGGTAGAGGCGGAAAAGGTATTAAGACATGCAACATCACCGATAAAAATGGAAATCTTGTATCGATGAAAGTTGTTACCGGGGAAGAAGATGTAATGATTATCACAACAGGCGGGGTTTTAATCAGAATGGCAGTAAGTGATATCTCTACAATGGGTAGAAGCACTCAAGGTGTCCGACTGATTAAATTAAATGAAAGTGACAATGAATTTGTTGCAACTGTTGCGAAGGTAGAAAAAGAGGATGAAGAAGTGGAAATGACTGAAGAAGGTCAACAAGCATCTTCAGAGAATGACGCGGATTCAAACGAATAATATTGTGTAGAGATGTCTTAAAGGGAAAACCTAGAGGCATCTCTTTTTTATGGAGATTAATTCATATATTTTAAATATATAGCTGATTTTAGGAGTATTGGATGAAATTAATGGGTTACATTTCAAAAAAAATACATTAAAATAGTAAAAAAGTCCGTTTTTTAAAGGGTGGTTTCCATGATTGTTAAAGTTAGAGAGTTAAAGCCAGGCAGTATTTTAGCAGAAGACATTTTTATACGAACAAATAGACCAATAATTACCGCAAAAACGGTTTTAGCCGAGGAGCATATCAAGATATTAAAAGCTTTTTTAGTAGAGGAAGTAGCAATTGAAAATACACAATTAGATGGTACACAAATTATTCAGTCGTATTCATCTTTTCATAAAGTGGAGAGAAAAGAAGTGGAAAGTGGCTTTATAGCTCTTTTTTTACATACAGTCCAATTATACAAAAAAGAATTTATTTCTTGGCAGTCAGGATTCCCTGTAAACATAGCCAATATCAGAAATATAATTTTACCATTGTTAGAAGAGTCAGAACGTGTGCCAAAAGAAATATTCTCTCTTTATCACTTATCGAATAAAAAGGAATATATACATCAGCATTCTATTGCAATTGCAATTATTAGCGCATTTATTGCTCGGAAAATGAATTATAGCTACAGAGATACGATTCAAGTAGCATTAGCAGGTTGTTTAAGTGACGCAGGAATGGCTAAGATCGATCAACGGTTATTATACAAAACCGAGCCTTTAACAGAGGAAGAGTTTGATGAAATTAAAAAACATACAAGATATAGTTTTGAAATGATTCCTGAGCATAGTTTATTGAAGAAAGAGACACGTCTTGCCATTTACCAACATCATGAAAGAATAGATGGAAGTGGATATCCAATGGGAAATATAGATACAAAGATACATGCATTTGCTAAAATAATTGCAGTAGCCGATACTTTTCATGCTATGACATCAGAACGATTGTATAGGAAGAAACAATCTCCTTTTCGAGTAATTGAACAAATGCGGCAGGATCACTTTGGTAAATTTGATTTAACAATATTACAAGCATTAAGCAATGCTATTACTCAATATACAATTGGGAGTAAAATTAGATTATCCAATGGCGAAAAAGCTGAGGTTTTATTTAAGGAAGGGAATGCTTCCACTAGACCGTTGGTAAAAATAATGGAAAGTGAAAGGATTCTTGATTTAGAAAAAAATAGACATTTGTTTATTGAGGAAATTT